>NZ_LQMT02000022.1:120715-363127 GCF_001620365.2 Amycolatopsis keratiniphila subsp. keratiniphila | reverse complement strand
TTGCAAGGAACGGACCGTTCATAGCATCGGGAGACGGGTCAGACGCGGACCAGCATCTTGCCGGTGTTCGCCCCGCCCAACAGGTCCAGGAACGCCTGCGGCGCGTTGCGGATACCGTCCACAATGGTCTCCGAGTACTTCAGCCGCCCGGAGGCGACCAGCGGAGCGACCTCCTGCACGAACTGCGGCTGCAGCGCGTAATGGTCACCGACCAGCATGCCGCGCATGGTGAACCGCTTCGCGATGATCGACGCGAGGTTGCGCGGCGCCGCGGCCGGTTCGGTGTTGTTGTAGACCGAGATCATCCCGCAGATCGCCATCCGGCCGTGCAGGTTGATCGAGTCGATGGCCGCTTCGAGATGCTCGCCGCCGACGTTGTCGAAATAAACGTCGATACCTTCGGGCGCCGCGGCGCGCAGCTGCTCGGCCACCGGGGCGTCCTTGTAGTTGAACGCCGCGTCGAAGCCCAGCTCGTCGGTCAGCCACTTGACCTTGTCGTCCGTGCCCGCGCTGCCGATGACCCGCTTCGCGCCCTTCAGCTTCGCCAGCTGGCCGACGACGGACCCGACGGCACCCGCAGCGCCGGACACGAAGACGGTGTCGCCCGCCTTGAACTCCGCGACCTCGAGCAGTCCGGCGTACGCGGTGAGTCCGGTCATGCCGAGGACACCGAGGTACGCCGTGATCGGGGCGGCCTCCGGGTCGACCTTCACCGCGTGCTTCGCGGCGACGACGGCGTGCGAACGCCAGCCGAGGCCGTGCAGCACGATGTCACCGGGCTCGAAATCGTCCACGGTGGACTCGATCACTTCACCGACCGCGCCGCCGTGCATGACCTTGCCGACCTCGTACGGCTCGGCGTAGGACTTCGCGCTGCTCATCCGGCCGCGCATGTACGGATCCACGCTCAGCACCTGGTTGCGGACCAGGATCTGGCCCTCGCCCGGCACCGGGATCTCGACGTCGGCGATCTCGAAATTCTCCAGCGTCGGGACACCGTGCGGACGGGAGGCGAGCCGGATCTCGGTTGCGTTCACGAGGTAACTCCAAGTCTGTTGCCGAAGCGGGGCGGTCGCCCCGTATTCACGACGGGTACAACGAGCTAACCGGGGCGCCCATTCCGATTGTGGCGAGGGCTACACGACCTCGGCGAGCTTGCCGAGCACGCCCTCGTAGATCCGCTTGAGCCCACCGGGCGCGAAGGTCTTCTCGAAGAAGCCGCCGATGCCGCCCGCGCCGTCCCAGGTGGTCTCGATGCGGACGAGGCTGCCGCCCGGCACCTCGCGGACGGTCCAGGTGGTGACCATGCTGGAGTTCGCGTCGGTCTCGACGAGGGTGCCTTCGGACGGCTCGGTCACCGTCGCGGCGACGTCACGTACGCGCTTCGACGTGGCCTGCAGCTTCCAGCGCGCCTTCGTGCCCGCACCGGTGCCGCCTTCGGTGACCTCGTAGTCGCGGTAGTGCTCCGTCAGCAGCTTCGGCCGGGTTTCGGCGTAATCCGCGACGAGCGCCCTGACCTTGTCCGCCGGCGCCTCGATGGTGCGCTCCGCGACGGCCGTGACCTTTCCCATCCCACTCCCTTTCACCCGTATGGCAAGACAGCGTCCACGATTCCACCGCTGCCCGCAGGAGGAACGCGCACCCCCTGCCCCGAACGCAATGAACGGTCCGNNTTGCAAGGAACGGACCGTTCATGGCACGCGAAGGGGGCTAGATGAGGGACTTCTCCTTCAGCCACTCCTTCGCGACATCGCCCGGCTTCTCGCCGTCCGAGTCGACGCGCTTGTTCAGCTCACGCAGCTGCGCCGTGTCGAGGGCCTTGCTCACGGCGTTGACGGCGGCCGCGAAGTCGGCGCCGCGTTCGTCGAGGACCTTCTTGTTCACCGCGGGCACGACGTTCTCGGTCGGCACGATGGCGAGGTCGTCCTCCAGCGCCACGAACTGCGGGTCGCCGACGAGCGGGCTCACCGAGTCGACCGGGATGACGGTGACCTTGCCGGACCGCAACTGCTCGACGCGCGGGCCCGCCTCCTGCACCGTCTGGAACGTGGCCTTCAGCTTGTAGACGTCGGTGAAGCCCTTGAAACAGGGCAGCCGCTCCGCGCATTCCGGAGCGCCGGCGACGACGACGTTGCCGACCTTGGACAGGTCGCTGATCTTCGCCAACCCCTTCTCCTTGGCGAGATCGGCCTTCACGATGTAGGTGTTCTTGTTCTCCGCCGGCGAGTAGTCCAACAGGCCGATGCCGTCCGGCTCGAACAACTTCTTGAGCTGCTCGTGCTCGCCCGCCGCGTCCTTCGGGGCTTCCTTGCCGTAGCCGGTGGTGATGGCGGCGCCCTGGTACTCCGGGATGAACTGGAGCTCGCCGGACTTCAGCGCCGGGTAGATCAGCTCGCGCGAAGCGAGGTTCAGCTTGCGGGTGATCGGATAACCCTTGGCCTCCAACGCGTTCGCGTACAGCTCGGCGAGGATCACGCTGTCGGTGAAGTTGAAGGAGGCGACCACGATCGGCGCCCCGCCCTTGCTCTGCGCGGCCGGGGCCGCCGCGTCGTCTCCGCCCCCACAGGCGGTCATACCGAGGATGGCGGCGGCGAGCACCGCGCCCACTCGAACGTTCCGTGTCCAGCGCACGTGCACACTCCTATGACTCGTTCAGAGGAATGGACAGTATCTCCGGGTCACGACAGAATCCACATTTTGAGAGTTGCGCCCCTTGCGCTCCCAGAGAACGGAATCCGGCGCCCCGAACGGGGTAAGGTCGGCCGGTGCGAGCATCCTCCGTGTTCCCCGTTCCCGCCCAGGGCGGACGGCCGCTCTTCGAGTGGCGCTGGGTGGATCGCCACCTCGACGAGATCTTCGAGCGGCTCGGTGAGCACATCGTCCTGACCGCGGCGGCGCTCGCCATCGGACTGGTGGTGTCGATCGGTGTTTCCGCGATTTCGCTGCGTCGCCGATGGTTCTACGTCATCGCGTTGGGCACGGCCGGTTCCCTGTACGTCATCCCGAGTCTCGGCGCCTTCGCCGTTCTGGTTCCCTTCACCGGCCTGACCTCCTTCACCACAGCGGTGATCCCGTTGGCGACGTACACGTTGCTGATCCTCATCCGCAACATCGTCACCGGCGTCGAACAAGTACCCAAGGAAGTCCGCGAAGCCGCGATAGGCATGGGTTTCACGCGCGCGCGGTTGCTGTGGCAGGTCGAACTCCCGCTCGCGCTGCCGGTGGTGATCGCGGGCCTGCGGGTCGCGGCGGTGACCACGATCGGGCTCGTGACGGTGACCTCCATGCTCGGCAAGGGCGGCCTGGGCTACTTCATCCGCAACGGCATCCAGACCGCGACACCGAACCCGACGTCGATCATCGTCGGTGTCGGCCTTTCCGTGGTGCTGGCCGTGCTGGTGGATCTGTTGCTGTGGCTCGGTGGGCGCGCGCTCGCGCCGTGGTCGCGGAAGGCGGCGTCGCGATGAGCATCATCGACCAGACCATCGAATGGTTCGGCGAACCGAACCGCTGGAGCTGGACCGATCCGGCGGGCGTTCCGTACCGGACGGTCGAGCATCTCCAGTTCTCCTTGCTGGCACTGGCGATCTCGGCCGTGCTGACGATCCCGCCCGCGTTGTGGCTCGCGCATTACCGCCGGGCACAGTTCCTCGCGACCAGCGCGGTGAACATCGGCCGCGCGATCCCCAGCTTCGGGCTGGTGATCCTGTTCTGGTTCCTGGCTTCCCGGCTCGGAGCCGACACGAGCTTCTGGCCGTTGATGCTCGCGCTGGTGGCGTTGGCACTGCCGCCGTTGTTCACCAACACCTACGCGGGCGTCATCCAGCTGGAGCAGGAAACCGTCGACGCCGCGCGCGGAACCGGCCACCGCGAGTGGCAGATCATGCTGCGCCTGGAGTTGCCGCTCGCGTCACCGGTCATCCTCGCGGGTGCCCGCGTCGCGTTCCTGCAACTGGTGGCGACCGTCGCGATCGGCGCGATCGTCAACGACGGCGGCGGGCTCGGACGGTACATTGTGGACGGTTTCGCGCTCGGAGAACCCGGCCACGGCGAGATCCTGGCGGGCGGGATCGCGGTCGTCGTACTGGCTTTGGTGTGCGAAGGGGTTTTCGCACTCGTCACGCGTTGGGTGACTCCGCGCGGGCTCGCGATCCAGTCCCGCGCGGAAGCCCGTTCCTGAGCGCCGAAACCACCGCCGTCACCGCCGGGCCCAGCGCCCGGTCCTCCTCGACGGGCGGCACCAGCTCCCGCAGCCGCTCGTAGGTCGCGCGCAGCTCCGGCGCCCCATCGCCGGATGCCAGCCACCGTGCCTGCGAACCCGTGATCAGCTCGCAGGCGGTGATGGCGAACATCCGCGCGCAAGCCTCACGGAGCTGGTTCCCCGCCGCCCAGGCGAACGCCTGCACGTCCTCCTGCCCACCGGAGGTGTCGACGGAACCCAACGTCGCGGGCGTGGCGAGGCGCCGCAGCGCGTGCAGCTCCCCCACCGCACGTTTGTGCAACGGGACCAGCCCGGCCCGCGGCCCCGGCTCCACCGCGAGCTGCGCGGGGAGACCACTGAACCGCTCGTCGAGCAATCGGTGCGTCCGCTGCACGCTCACTTCACCGAGATGCACCAGCGCCGCCGTCACCGCGTCCATCCGCAGCCCGAGGTCGACGGCGTGAGACCCGGTCGTGGACACGAATTCGCCATCAAGGAACACCGGCGAATCGGTCGGCACCGAGCGCCCGAGCACCTCGCCCAGTTCGGCGGCGACCCGCGTCAGATGAGCGAGCGCGCGCGGTGCCACCCGCACGGAAACGGGCGCCTGCACGACCGGCCGTTCGACGCCACCTCGGATCAGGCCGCTCACTTCACGCAGGACCGAACGCAGCACCTGATCGTCTCCGGCCAGCGCGGGGCGATAGACCCCTTGCGGCGCACCGAGAACGTCGATCGCGATGGCGGCGGCCAGCGTCTGGAGATCCAGCACCTGCTGGACTTCGGTCCGCGCGAAAGCGGCGAGTGTCTCCGCCAGCGGTGAGCCCTGGATGAGGGTCACGGCCTCCTTGAGGCCTGGCTCGTACGGCTCCGCCAGCACCTCCGACGCGGGCGTCTCGACGCCGTCCACCAGCACGGTTCCGACGCCGAGGAAGGTCTGGAAGGCGTGTGCCAGCGGGATGATCTCGCCGGCGCTGCCCAGCCCCGTCCGCGGCACGGCCGGAGTGAACCCGTCGTTCAGCCGGTCGACGAGGAAGGTCACCAGCTCCGGACTGGCGCCGGCTTCGGGCGCGAGCAGATCCCGCAGGCGCACCAGCAGCAGCCACCGCACCTCGTCGGCCGAGAGCCACGGCGGGCCGCCGACGGCACGGCCGATCAGCAGGTTCCGCTGGTGCTCACTCGACGCGGGCGCGGCGACTCCGGCGAGCCGCCCCATGCCGGTGTTCACGCCGTAAACGGGGCGCTCGTCCAGCGCGGCGAGGACCCGGGCACGGTTCTCGGCGAGCCTCGCCAGCAACGCCGGGTCGATCTCGATGGCCTCCGCCGCGAAGGCGGAGGCCAGCGGGAAGTCCTTTGTGGACAGCCTCACTCGACGGGGCGCGCGAGCCCGTCGATCACCTCGGCGCCGGGCAGGGACGCGAGGACGGAGCCCGGGATCAGCAGCTTGCCACCGCGGATACCGCTGCCGATGACCAGCTCGGGTTCGTCGGCGACGCGCTGGTCGATGAGGATCGGCCACTCCCCGGGCAGCCCGACCGGCGTGATGCCGCCGTACTCCATTCCGGTGAGCGAGACGGCCTCGTCCATCGGGGCGAAGGAGGCCTTGCGGACGTCGAGACGGCGCTTGATCACGCCGTTCACGTCGGCCCGGGTGGTGGCGAGGATCATCGCGGCGGCGAAGCGCACCTCACCGGCGCGTTTGCCGGCGACGACGACGCAGTTCGCGGACGCGGAGAGCGGTGAGCCGTACGCCTCGCAGAAGGCGGCGGTGTCGGCCAGCTCGGCGTCGATCTCGACGACGCCGACGGCGTCCGGATCGGGCAAGGCGGCGAGAGCCTTCGCGACGGGCTCGGCGAGCAGATCCGTGCGGGTGAGGGCGGGGACGACGGTGAGGGTTCCGGCGATGGTCCAGTCAGTCACACCGCCACCCTAATCACCAGTTGCGGCCGCCGCGCTGGACCTCGATGAGCTTGGGCCGGACGTCCACGAGGTAGACCAGGACCGCGACCAGCGCGGGCAGCCACAGGATCATGCCGCCGCCGTAGAACTGGAAGAACGTCAGCACCACGGTGGATCCACCGGTGATGAGCATCCAGATGGGCTTGGTCTTCCGATCGGCGGCCGAATACGCGTCCGCACGCTGCAACAGCGCGTGCACGAACGCGAACAGCCCCGTCAGCGCGCCGCCCCAATGGATGGCGATGAGGATCCAGTTGGCAACGAACACGAACTCAGCTTACGTCAAACCGGGCGAATGACCCGGGCCCCCGGCACCGAAGCGGTGCCAGGGGCCCTGGAATTCACGCGGACCTTACTTCTCGGTGGTCTTCGGCGCGGTGGCCGGCTTCTTGGCGGCCGGGCTGGTGGTGCGGCGCGCGGTGGTCGTGGTCTTCGGCGCGGTCTTGTTGGCGACCTTGCGCGAAGCCGAGCGGGTCTCGTGCGCGAGGTCGTCGCCGATCTCCTCGACCTCGTCGGCGATCTCGCCGGCGACCTCGGTCACCTTGCGGGCGGTCTTCTCGCCGACGGAGCGGGTGCCCTTGGTGACCTTGCCGAGCACGGTGTCGATGCGCTCACGGGCGTCGGTGGTCGCACCCTCGACGCGGTCCTGCGCCGTGCTGATCGCGTCCTCGAGCTGCTCGATGGCCTTCTTGACCTGCGGCTGCGCGGCGATCTTGTCCCACGCCTGCTCACCGGACTCGGCCAGCTTGTTGTACAGCTTCAGCGCGGCCTCGGTGTACTCGTCGATGACCTTGCGGAGCTCGGCCGGGTCCAGCTTCTCGCGGAGACCCTCGACGTCGTGCGGGAGCTCTTCGATGTTCTTGCGGGCGGTCTCGCTGCCCTCGACGACCTTCTCCTTGGCCTTCGACACGGCGTCGACGACGGCCTGTCCGGCCAGGTTGCCGGCCCCCAGGGCGGCCAGCAGCGGCGTGCGGACCTGGTCGAGGGCGGTGTGCTTGCGTTCGGTCTTGGTGGCCGTGGTCATGCTGACTCCTTGGATTCTGTGACTTGGTCTTCGGTTTTCGCCTGGGCCGCCTGCGCGGGTTTCGCGGCGGCGTTCTCGCGGCGGAACGATTCGTAGACGTCGAGCAGGACCTGCTTCTGCCGTTCGGTCAGCTCGGTGTCGGCGCGGATCGCGTCGCCGACCGGGCCGCCCGTCGGCAGATCGAGGATTCCCGCTTGCACGTAGAGCGCCTCGGCCGAGATACGCAGGCCCTTGGCGATCTGCTGCAGGATCTCCGCGCTGGGTTTGCGGACCCCACGCTCGATCTGGCTCAGGTACGGATTGGACACGCCGGCGAGTTTCGACAGCTGCCGCAAGGAGATCTTCGCGTTGCTGCGCTGCTGGCGGATGTACTCGCCGATGTCGGAAGCGATGTCCGCGACCTTCTCCATCGGTCCGCCCGATGTGGGCTGATCCCGGTCGGTGTCTGACATCGGTCACCTCCTCGCGACGTCTTCAACGCTACGCCCGAGTGCTAGCAATTGCAAGCACTCTGCTTGCAACCATCGGGTGTGTTGGTGCTCACCCGGCTACCGTGGAGGGATGTCGAACGCCACGCGGCTGCGGCGGCGCCTCGTCGAGCATCTGCTCGCCGAGGGCGTGCTGCACGACGCGCGCTGGATGACCGCCTTCCGCTCCGTGCCGAGGCACGTCTTCCTGCCGCGGTTCTTCGTCCCGGCGGCGAACGGCTGGGCCGCGGTCGAGCACGGCGACGACGAGTGGCTCAGGCGCGTCTACTCCCCCGATGTACTGGTCGTGCAGCTGGACGACGATTCCGGGCTCTGGGAACGGGCGCGGTATCTCGGCGCGCAGCCGGGAACGCCGACGAGCTCGTCCAGCCAGCCGGCGATCATGGCGATCATGCTCGAAGAGCTCCGGGTCGCCGACGGACATCGCGTACTGGAGATCGGCACGGGCACCGGGTACAACACCGCGCTGCTGTGCCACCGCCTCGGCGCCGGGCTCGTGTACACAGTGGACATCGACCCGGACCTGGTCGACGCCGCGCGCAAACGGCTCGCGGAGATCGGTTACGTGCCCTCGTGCGCGGCCGCCGACGGCGCCGAAGGTTTCCCGGCGGGCGTGCTCTACGACCGGGTGATCTGCACCTGCTCGGTGTCGTCGATCCCGCCCGCGTGGCTGGCGCAGACGATGCCCGGCGGGCTGATCCTCACCACGCTGAACCGGCCGATCGGCGGCGGGCTCGTCCGGATCGTCGCGGGCGAAGGCGCGACGGGGCACGGGCGGGTGCTCGCGCGCGACGGTCGCTTCATGCCGCTGCGTGCGCACCGGTTCAAGCAGTCGAAGGTGCCGGACGGCGAGGTCACCTGGCGGCCGACCCGGCTGCCGATGGGGGTGATCACCGAGGTCCGCAGCCGTTTCGAGTTCTTCGCCGGGCTGTGTCTCCCGGGCGTGACGGCCTCGCGGGACGGCCGGAGCACCGCCATGGTTCATCCGGACGGCTCATGGCTGCGTCATCGGCAGGCGGGCGACGAGTTCGAAGTGGCCGAAGGCGGCCCGCGGCGGCTGTGGGAGATCGTCGAAGCCGCGCACGAGGAATGGCTCGACCTCGGCGAGCCCGGACGGGACCGGTTCGGGCTCAGCCTCGACGGGGACGAACAGGTGATCTGGCTGGATTCACCCGATGGCCGCACTTGGCCGTTGAGCCCCTGAAAGCAGGCCGCGCACCCACTTCTCGACGTGGTCGACGGCGTCTTCGACCGGGATGTGGGTGGTGTCGAACAGCTCGACCGGCGGCTGCATCGCGGACGCTTCCGCTTGCAGCCACGCGTTGAACTCCAGCATCTCCTCGACGCGCTCCTCGTCCCACTCACGCCAGGCGGGCCGCGCGAGCAAACGCTTGCGCAGCGCGTCGGGCTCGCTGACGAGTGCCAGGTAGTGGATGTCGGAGAAGAAGACGCGCTCGGGCAACCGCTCGAATTCGGGCGGGGCGACGGTGCCGCACAGCACGACCGGCCGCCCGTTCTGGTGCAGCATCGCCGCCATCCGCAGCCAGGTCGAGCGGAACGCGGGATGACCGGGGACGTCGTCGCGCAGCGCCCCGGTCCACAGCACGTCCTGCTCGACCACGAGCGCGAGATCGCCGAGCCGTCGCGCCAGCAGCGGCCCGACCGTCGACTTGCCCGCCCCGCTCGGTCCGGTCAGCGCGAACAGCGGGAGCCGCCGGAACGGCCACCGGTGGGCGCATACCGCGCACACCAGCAGCCCGCTCTCGACGCGTGGCCGTTCGGCGCGATCACCGCAGGCCGGGCAGATCTTGAGATCGAGGACCACGGTCAGTCGAAGAGGCCCTCGAGGAAGCCGCCCTTACGACGCTTGTGGCCGTAGCCGTGCGGAGAGTCCGCGTACCCGCCGCGGTATCCCTTGGGCGAGTCCGAGTACCCACCCCGGTAGCCCTTCGGCGAGTCGGCGTAACCCCCACGGTGCGGGCGCGGCGAGTCCGGACGGCCGTAATGCGGCGCCGGCGCGTGCCCACCTCCCTGATACGGCGGGGGCTGGTGCCCGCCGCCGCCGTAGTACGAGGTCTCGGCGTTGGTGATGGCTTCCAGCTCACCGCGGTCCAGGAAGATGCCGCGGCATCCCTGACACTGGTCGATGTGGATGCCGTTCTTGTCGACGGTCTTCATGGCGTTCTGGCACTTCGGACAAATCACGTATCAGAGATTACGCATTTTTCCGCCGCGAGGTCAGCAGGCGCACAGACAAAACGGGTGTCCGACCGGATCCGCGTAGACCCGGAAGGTCTCCGGGGAGTCGTCGAGCAGCTTCGCGCCGATGGCCAGCGCGCGCTCGTGGGCGGCCTCCATGTCGGTGACGTCGAGGTCGATATGCGCCTGCTGCGGGTTCTCGGCGGACGGCCACGCGGGCGGCCGGTAGTCCGGCACGCGCTGGAACGAGAACCGCGCGCCACCCTCCGGGTTCCGCAGGGTCACCCAATGGCCGTCTTCGGCGACTTCGGCCGCCTTCCAGTCGAGCAGCTCGCGGTAGAACTCCGCCAGCGCGACCGGATCCGGGCAGTCGAGCGCCACCGCGCCGAAGGTCGGTACCGCACCCATGGTTCAGCCTCCAGAATGATCGAGTAACCAGTGAATCGAGTATGAGGGTTATCAAAGCCGATGACAACCGGTCTCGCCCGTACACTGGGCGGGGTGAACACCGACGCGTCCCTGGTGGTCGAGTTTCTGAACACGGTGAACGTCGAACGCGGCACCGACCTCCTGGACGAGCTGGAGCCATGGCAACGCTGGGCCCGCGATCACCGGCTGCGAGCGGATACCCCCGCGGCCGCGCGCGAAACCCGGGACGCGCTGAGGGCGGCGATCGGCGATCCGCGACTCCCCCGGCTCGGCCTGCGCGCCCCGGCGGAGATCGTCCTCGGCGCGGAGGGCCCGCTCCTGGTCTCGGAAACGGTCTGCGAGGCGGTGCTGGCGGCGTCGACCCGGCTGACCGTGCTCGGCGAATGGATCCGGCTCAAGATCTGCCCGGCGGACGACTGCCTGTGGGCGTTCTACGACGAATCGCGGAACCGGTCGAGGACGTGGTGCTCGATGCGGGCCTGCGGGAACCGCGAAAAGGCGAGGGCCTGGCGGGCCCGGACGGCGGACATCTCGACCTGAGCGTGCTTGAACGCGTCACACGCGTGATCAGAGGCGTAACTCGCGTGATTGAAGGCGTGACTCGCGTGATCGGGGACGTCACGGCTCCAATCACGCGAGATCCGGCCTCGATCACGCGAGTCACGCCCTCGATCACGCGAGATCCGGCGAGCGTCACGACCCGAACGACCACAACTTCTGGTGTCACCCACCCCCGAGTTACCCCCAGGGGTTGTGCACACCGTTAGGCCAAAAACGTGAAAAGCTGTGGATAACCCTGGGGATGACTCCACTTCCTGTGGACAACTCCCGGTGCGGCCTCCGGAGTGTGGTATAGGCGCGGCGGCTCAGAAGAGCAGCTGCGCGACCGTGTAGATGACCAGGCCGGCGAGCGCGCCGACCACCGTGCCGTTGATCCGGATGAACTGCAGATCCCGGCCCACCTGGAGCTCGATCTTGCGCGAGGTCTCCTCGGCGTCCCAGCGCTCCACCGTGTCGGTGATGATCGTGGTGATCTCCTTGGAGTAGTGGGTGACGACATAGGCCGCCGCGCCCTCCACCCAAGTGTCCACTTTGGACCGGATGTGCTCGTCGGAGACCAGCCGCTCCCCGAGCGTCTCGAGGCCCGTGCGCACGCGGCGCCGCAGCTCGCTCGACGGGTCCTCGGCGGCGTTGAGCAGCATCTCCTTCGCCGTCGCCCACGCCGAACCGATCAGCTTCTGCACCTCGTCGTGCCCCAGCATCTGGGACTTGACCTGCTCGGCGCGCGCCATCACCTCGGGATCGGTCTGCAGATCCTGGGCGAACTCGCCGAGGAACTTGTCCAGCGCCAGCCGCATGGGGTGGTTGACGTCGGTCTTCACCGCCCAGACGAACGACAGCACCTCGCCGTAGACCTTGTCCGCGAGCATCTCGTCGACGAATTTCGGCGACCAGCTCGGCGCCCGGTCCGAGACCACGCGCAGCATCGTCGTGTGGTTGTCCCGCACCCATTCGTAGGCGCGGTCGCACATCAGGTCCACGAGCTTGTGGTGCGCCCCGTCGGCGAACACGCCCTCCAGGATCTTGCCGAGCGGCGGCCCCCACGGCTTGTCCACGATCCGCTTGACCACGGCCTGTTCCATGATCGCCTGGACGTCCTCGTCACGGAGCACCTTGACCGCCGCCCGCACGACGGTGGCCAGCTCGGACGTCACGCGCTCGGCGTTGGCGGGCTGCGAGAGCCAGCCGCCGAGCCGCTTCGACACGTCGACCCGGCTCAGCTTCTCGCGGACCACGGACTCGGACAGGAAGTTCGAGCCGACGAAGTCACCGAGACTGCTGCCCAGCGCGTCCTTCTTGTTCGGGATGATCGCGGTATGCGGGATCTTGATCCGCAGCGGATGCCGGAACAGCGCCGTCACCGCGAACCAGTCGGCGAGCGCGCCGACCATCCCGGCCTCGGCGGCCGCGCGGACGTAGCCGACCCACGCGGGCCAGCCCGCGGCCTCGGCCCAGCTGGTGAGCAGGAAGATCACCGTCGCGCCGAGCAGGAACGACAACGCGACCGTCTTCATCTTGCGCAGGCCGCGGCGCTTCTCCTCCTCGGCGGCGGTTCCACCGGGCGGATCGGCTGGGGTCACCTTGGCGGGCGTCAGTTGCTCCACACCGCCATTGTCCGTGAGGATGGCTGATCGTGCGCGAACCTGTCCTCGTACCCCGCCTCCAGCCCTTCACGTCGACCATCTTCGCGGAGATGACGGCACTCGCCGTCCGCCACGAAGCCGTCAACCTCGGCCAGGGTTTCCCCGACACCGACGGCCCCGCCGGAATGCTCGACGCCGCCAAGAACGCGCTGTTCGGGGGCGCGAACCAGTATCCGCCGGGTCCGGGGCGGCCCGAGCTGCGCGCGGCGATCGCTCGGCATCGGCTCCGCTACGGCGTCGAGTACGACCGCGACACGGAGATCCTGGTCACCGCCGGTGCCACCGAGGCCATCGCGGCGTCGCTGATCGCGCTCACGCAGGCGGGTGACGAGGTGATCGTCATCGAGCCGTACTACGACTCGTACGCGGCCGCGGTCGCCATGGCCGGCGCCGAGCGGCGGGTCGTCGGACTGGTGGAACGCGACGGCCGGTTCGCGCTGGACGTCGAGGGCCTGCGCGCCGCGGTGACCGGCCGGACCAGGGCGATCCTGATCAACTCGCCGCACAACCCGACCGGCACGGTGTTCACGCGCGCCGAGCTGGAAGCCGTCGCCAAGCTCTGCGTGGAGCACGACCTGATCGCGATCACCGACGAGGTGTACGAGCACTTGGTGTTCGACGACGCCGAGCATCTCCCGCTGGCGACCTTCCCCGGCATGCGCGACCGCACCGTGTCGATCTCCAGCGCGGGCAAGACGTTCAACTGCACCGGCTGGAAGATCGGCTGGGTCTGCGCGAGCCCCGAACTCGTCGCGGCGGTGAAGGCGGCGAAGCAGTTCATCACCTTCGTCTCGGGTGGCCCGTTCCAGCCCGCCGTCGCCCACGCGCTGGACCACGAACTGCCGTGGGCCGAGGAGCTGCGCACGAGCCTCCAGGACAAGCGAGACCGGCTAGCGGCTGGCCTCGCGGAGGCGGGCTTCGCGGTCCGGACGACCGCCGGGACCTACTTCGTCTGCGTCGACGTCCGTCCGCTCGGCTTCGACGACGCCGCGGAGCTGGCCTGGGAGCTCCCCGAACGGGTGGGCGTGGCGGCCGTGCCCGTAAAGGTGTTCACCGATCACCCGGAAGAGTGGAAACACCTTCTGCGCTTCGCGTTCTGCAAACGCAACGAGGTCATCGACGAAGCCGTCACCCGGTTGCGCAAACTTCGGTGACCCGTCCGATGTTCACGCCCAGCCGCCTTTTTCGAGAGTCCGCCTGAGCCGGTCCAAACACCTTCTTCGAAGCCTGCCGACACTGGCCGGACTGATACCCAGTTCTCCCGCGATCTGGGCGTAGGACAGCTCCGGCCGGTGCGCGAGGAGCCGCACCAGCCGTCGATGCGGATCCGGCAGGCGATCGACCGCCGCCCAGAGCGCGCGGTCCCGTTCCGCGCGGACGACCTCGGCCTCCGGGGTCGTCTCCGCGCCGGGCAGCGGACGCGGCGTTTCGCGCCTGTTCCTGGTGATCATCCGAAGCGCGCGACGCCGGGCCGTGGTGGTCAGCCAAGCCCCGAGCTTCGCTTCGTCGCGTAGCGCGCCTGGCACGCGAAGCAGTTCCAGCCAGGCCTCCTGACAGATGTCTTTGGCGTCGGCTTCGCTCATCCGGTAGGTCTTCAGCGCCTTGAGCACCGCCGCCGACACCGCGTTCACGTCCCACATCCCGGACCTTCCCCTCCCGGCGGCTTGCGCCCGCCGCACCGATCACCGAACGCGACTTCGACGGCACACACCGCATCCGGGATCCGGAAAAGGTCAGGTCACCGAGGATTTGAGTAGTTCCACCCGTCCCCGGATGGCCGCCGGGCACATACCGAGAGTGATCAACTTCGGTACTCCAGGCACCGGAGCCGGTTGCGTCGTTCCGCCTAACGGGCTGGATCGACGGCGGCTGAGGTGAAACACTCCCCTCCGGTGCTAAAACTGGTGCAGCCCCGGGGGAACTGCGACCTGACCGGAAGAGACCCCAAGAAAGATCGAACTCACGCGGAAAACGTGGGTTTCAGGCGCGGACGGTGGTGATTGCTGTGAGTGGTGCGGCAGTCGTGCGCCGTCACGGCCTCACTTCCCGCGAGACCGGCATGCGAATTCTTTTCGCGGGCGGGCTCGCGCTCACCGGCTGGCTCCTCGGCGCCGTTTTGAGCACCCCGGCTTCGGCCGAGGAACGACTTCCCGTGACGCCGGAGACCTCCGTGGTCCAGCCCGCGGACGAAGCCGCGTCCGGGAAAACGACTACTCCGAACGAATCCACTTCGGACTCCGCCACGACCGAGACCACGAAACCCGCTGAGCCCACCGAAACCTCGAACGAACCCGAGGCCACTGTGGAGGAAGAAGCGGTTTCGAGCACGAGTTCCGTCGAGAAGACTTCTTCTCCGGAGCCGGAAACGAAGACCGCGAAGCCCCAGGCGTCCAACGGTTTGCTGGGCGGCCTGATCGGCGGCGTGCTGAACGTCGTCACGACCACGGTCGGCGGCGTCGTCGAAACCGTCGGCGGGGTCGTCGGTGTCGTCGACGGAATCGGCGACCAGGTCGTCTCGCCGATCATCACGCCGAATCCGTGCTGCGCCGGGGGCGCCCCGGTGATCCTGCCGGGCACCGGCGACATGCTCGACCCCGTCTTCGGCGGCGGCTCGGGCGAGTCGGCGAGCGGCTCGGTCACCATCGCCGTCCCGGCGAAGGCCGTCACGCCGGCCGCGCCCGCCACACCGGACCCGCGTCCGCTCGTCCCCGCCGAGACCCCTGTTCCGGCCACGGCGAGCCAGAACCACCGCGTCACGCTGCCCGTGCGGGTCCAGCACGACGTCAAGCCCGCTCCGCCCGCGCCCGCCGAGTCCGACACGCACGCGTCCCCGGACGGCGGCGGTTCGGGCGGCGGCGGTGGTCTGCCGAGCGCCCCGGTGGCCCCGGTCGCGCCCACCACGACCGTCCAGCCGGGACACGACAACACCGGCGGCGGCCGCGGGCCGCTGGCCGTGCTCGACTCCGGAATGCCCGCCACGCAGCTGAAGCTCATCGGAACCGGCTGCGACCACGAAGGCGAGCGCACCGGCCGGGAAGCCGCGCTTCCCGCCACTTCCCCCGACTGACCTGACCGGGTCGCCGGGGAGAACCACGTCCAAACCAAGATCAACTTCTGGTTTCGGCGTCTGGTGAACCCTCTGGCACAAGCCGCTTTCGCCTGCCCCTTTTTCAGGCAACCCCAAAGTCTTTCCGAACGGCCGACCGCGCCCGGCCGGTTCGGATCCCGGCCCCGGCGCCGCGCTGCCCCTGCGGCGCCGGGACCAGCACCGGGTGGACTCCGGGGGCTTCTGCTCACCGCGCCGAGCAGGAGCCGGCCAAGCTCGAAGTCCGCCTGAACCGCGGGCGGTTCCCGGCACGTCGAGGGGCTGTGCCGGGTAACCGCCGCGGTGCCCGTCCCGAGGTTTCGGCCTCGGGGCGGGCCGGATAGCCGGTGCGCTGGTCGTGCGGCGCCGATGCCCTCCCTGGAGCATCGGCCGCCCCGCCGGCGCACCGGCTATTTCCGTTTCCGGCTCGCATTTCGCGGGGATCAGGTGACCTGGACGGCGACCGGGGCGACGACGGCGGGGGTCGCGGCCACCGAAGCGGCCGCCGCGCCGAGACGGCGTACGGCCTCGAAGAGCGTCTCGGCCGGAAGCGCGTACGGCAGCCGCAGCCAGCGCTCGAGTCCACCGTGGACACCGAACCGCGAGCCCGGCGCCACCTGCACCCCGTGTCCCGCCGCCGCGACGGCCAGCCGCGTGCTCATCGGCTCCGGCAGACGGCACCACAGCGAGAGCCCGCCGGGCGGGACGGTGAACGTCCACTCCGGGCAGTACCAGTTGAGTGCCCCGGTCAACGCGTCACGCAGGGCCAGCGTCTCCTGGCGACGGTGCGCCAGCGCGGCGCCGCCGTCGTCGAGGAGTTCCGCGAGGACCAGCTGTTCGAACACCGGCGACCCGAGGTCGACGGCGAACCGGGCGGCGATCAGCCTCCCGATGATGTCTTCGGAGGCGCGGATCCAGCCGAGCCGCAGGCCCGCCCAGTGCGATTTCGACGCCGAGCCGATCGTGATGCCGAGATCGCCCATGAACGCGCCCAGCGGCGGTGGCCCGTCCGCCGGATCGCCTTCGAGGTCCAGCTCGACCAGCGTCTCGTCGATGATCGCGGGCGTCCGGGCGCGGTTCAGCGCGGCCGCGAGCCGCTCCCGGCCGCCGGCGTCCATGCGCAGACCGGTCGGGTTCTGGAAGTCCGCGACGAAGTACGCGAGCCTCGGCGCGGACTGCCGCAGCGCGGCTTCGATGCCGACGACGTCCCATCCGGTGACCGGGTCCAACGGCACCGGAACTCCGATCGCGTGCGCGGCACCGATGGCTTCCAGCGAGTTCGGGTACGTCGGCTGCTCGACGAGCACCCGGTCGCCGGGCCCGGCCAGCATGCGCAGGATCTGCACGAACGCGTGATGCGCGCCGTTGGTGACCATCACCTGCTCGGCGTTGGTCGGCAGACCGCGTTCGGTGTAGCGGCGGGCGATCCGCTCACGCAGGATCCGCAGGCCGCGTACCTGGTAGCCGTTCTCGCCGAGGTGGTCCACCAGCGCCTTCCGCGCGGCGTCCACGGCCGGGACCAGGCCGGCGACGGCGGGCGGGCAGGCCTGGGCGAGGTCGATGAGGTCCTCGCCGGTCGGCAGGATCGCGCTCCGGCCGCGGCCGCCGGGCGCCGCGATCCACGAGCCCGCCCCGCGACGGCTCGCGACCAGGCCGTCGGCGCGCAGTTTGTCCAGCGCGGCGCCGATCAGCGTGCGGCTGACGTCCAGCGCTTCGGCGAGCTCCCGCTCGGCGGGCAGTTTCGTGCCGAGCGGGAGCCTGCCGTCGAGCACCAGCAGCTCGACGGCGGCCGCCAGATCCGCGGCACCGTGTCGAGAACCACTCTGCCGCCAGCTCCCCAGCAAGATGGCCAATTTCGGGCCCGAAACGCGTCCAGTCAGCGGGATCAGCGGTTCCATAAGGCCAATTGTTCCAGATTGGCCATGGTCAAGGTAGCCACTTACCCCTGATGGTGCACACGTGGCACTCAAACTCGACCTCAAACCTGTCGGCATCTCCCAGGACACCACCCGCCGTTCGCTCCAGCTCGTCGGCGGGCTCGCCCTCTACGGCGGCAGCATGGCCATGCTGACCAGGTCGGGACTCGGCCTCGACCCGTGGGACGTGCTCCACGAAGGTCTGATGAAGATCACCGGTCTCTCGTTCGGCACGGTCACCGCGATCGCGTCGGTCCTCGTTCTCCTGCTGTGGATCCCGCTGCGGCAGCGGCCGGGGATCGGCACCGCGGCCAACGTCGTGGTCATCTCGCTCACCGTCGATCTCGTGCGGGTCTTCCTGCCGGATCAGGACGTGCTCGGCTGGCAGATCTTCAACCTCGTCGCCGGTGTCGTGCTCAACGGTCTCGCCGCCGCGATCTACGTCGGCGCGCGGCTCGGCCCCGGGCCCCGCGACGGGCTGATGACCGGCCTCGCGGCCCGGACGGGCAAGTCGATCCGCCTCGTCCGGACCCTCATCGAGATCACCGTCCTGGCCGCGGGCTGGCTGCTCGGCGGCACCGTCGGCGTCGGCACGGTCCTCTACGCGCTCGCCATCGGCCCGCTGACCCAGGCGTTCCTGCCTTACGTCGTGTGGCGGGAGCCCGCTCACCCGTGACTGGAGGGACGACACGCGTGATCAGGCGGACGTCTCCCGCCATAGCCCCGGCCGCGAGCGTGTCGTCCATCCAGTCACGCGTGTCGTCCGTCGGATCACGCGAAAGCGCCGGACGAGCAAGAGCGGCGGCACGATGGGGGCACGGCCTCGCGAGTGCCCGATTGGGCCACTTGGGACACGGGTCGTGAGTGATTTGGGTGGTTCTAACCCTCCTAATCACTCACGACCCCGTCCAGAAGCGGACATACAGGTATAAATCGGATGCCTAATCGGCGCGATATGCCCCTTGGACACTCAAGGCCGCCGACCTGTATCGCCGGCCCAGACGCACACAGATGCGCGGATCAGCTGGCCTCTCGCTGCTCAAGGAGGCGACGGACGGCGAGGTAGTCGATGCCCCGCTGCGCGAGCACGTCGGCGGCCACGCCGGGAACGGCCGTCAGCGCGAGCAGGAGGTGCTCGCCTTCGATGCGCTTGCTGCCGACATCGATGGCTTCGCGAAGGCTCTTCTCCAGCACCTTCTTGGCCTCCGGCGTGAACGGCCGATGTCCGCGTCCGGCACGCTGCCCGCCGGTCAGCGCGCCCGGGCCGTGGGTCTGTTCGACCCGCTCGACGATGTGCTCGACGTCGATGCCGAACCCGCTCAGCGCCTCGACATCGGCGTCGCTCATCCCGCCCCGGCGGCGGACGCGCCGGAGGTCGTCGGCCAGTTCGTCCGCCGGGCAGCCGAGCGCGGTCAGCACGCCGGTGCCCCGGGAGAGCGACGTCAGCAGGTGCAGCGGGTCGACGTTCGCGGACGCCTCGTCCGACGCCACCCGCTGGGCGCCGACGACGACCTCGCGAAGTTCGGGCGTGAACCGTTCGAACATCAATGCCTCCCGTACTTCTTGTGCACCGCTTGCCTGCTGACCCCCAGCTCGGCCGCGATCTCCTGCCAGGACCAGCCGTGTACCCGCGCGCTGCGGACCTGCACGGCCTCGAGTTGTTCCAACAGCCGGCGCAAGGCGGCGACGGCGCGCAATCCCACCCGGGGATCGCGGTCACCGGCTCGCGCGGCCAGATCTGTCGCTTCGGTCATGACGTCAACCTACGTTGACATTCCGCCCGCGTCAACCTCAGTTGACAGTTAGGGTCGGAGGCATGGTCGAAATCGCAGTGGCGGAAAGGGACGGAGTAGGCGCGGACGGATCGACGCGCCCGACCGAAGACCACGTCGCCGTCCTCGGCAACGCCGTGGTGGTGCTCGACGGGGCGACGGCGCCGAGGCCGGATCTGCCGTCCGGCGGCTGGTACGCGAGCCTGCTCGTGCACAGCCTGTCGCGGGCACTGACCGCGGAACCCCAGGCCGATCTCGCGGTGTTGCTGGCCGAGTCGATCGCCGACGTCGCCCGCCGCGAGAGCCTCGAACCGGGACGTTCGCCGTCGAGCACGGTCGCGATCGCGCGCTGGACGGACGACACCGTCGACGGGCTGGTGCTCGCCGACAGCCCCATCGTCGCCTTCGGCCCCTCCGGCGCGGACCCGCTCACCGACGACAGGCTCGTCTCGCTGCGCGAAAGCGGTCAGCTCCGCACAGGCGCCGACGTCCGCGCGAAACGCAACGCGCCGGACGGTTTCTGGGTCGCCGAAGCGGAACCCACGGCCGCCGCCGAGGCCGTCCGCCGCAGTTGGCCGCGTTCGGAGGTCGACGCCCTGCTGCTGGCCACCGACGGCGTCGCGATCGGCGTCGACGAGTACGGCCTGTTCGACTGGCCGGAGGTGCTCGCGATCAGCCGGGAGCGTGGCCCCGACGCCGTCCTCGACGCGGTGCGGACGGCGGAGAAACAGGACCCCGACGGCGAGCGCTGGCCCCGCGCGAAAAGGCACGATGACCAGCTACTGGTAGTGGTCGACTTCGGGGTAGCCCCAGGGTAAAACCGGGGGCTTCCCGGATCGGAAATCCGCGCCCGCGCGAGCACGCTGGACGCATGACGTTCCCTGGGGAGAGATCGCGGACGAGACCCTGGCTGATCGCGTCGGGCGCGGCCATCGGCTGGGCACTGTTCACCATGGTCGTGCTCCACCTGATCAGTTCACGCGATCCGGTGTTCGACACGCTGTCCAGCTACGCCTACGTCGATCGCGGCACCGGCATGCTCGGCGCCAGCGTGCTCTCCCTGTCCATCGGCTCGCTCACCGCGCTCGGTGCGCTGGCCGCGGCCGGGATCCCGCTCAGCCGCACCACGAAACTGCTGTTCGTGCTGTGGTCGCTGGGGCTCGCGGCGGCCGCGATCTTCCCGGCGAGCTACCCCGAGTTCCCCGATCCGGTCAGCGGCGAGATCCACCTGTACGCGTGCCTCATCGCGTTCCTCAGCCTGCCCGCCGCCGGCTTCACCCTGCGCGACAACCTGCGCGGCACCCCGGCGGCCAGGCTCGTCGGGCGCCTGGCCTGGGGCAGCGCGGCCGGTCTCGTCGTGTTCGGGCTCAGCTTCATCTTCGTGCGCCTGTCCGACATCCCGTTCTTCAAGACGCTGACCGACATCGCACCGGTCGGGGTCATGCAGCGGGTTTCGCTGGTCGCACACGTGATCCTGATCGCCGGGATGCTGAAGGTGGCGTCAGCGGCGCACCGCGTCGGCGAACTCGGGGGCGTAGCCGTAGAGGCCGGGCAGCCCGCCCGTGTGCAGGAAGACGACGTGCTCGTCGGGCGCGAAATGGCCTTCGGCCGCCCAGCGGATCAGCGCGGCACCCACTTTGCCGGTGTACACGGGATCGAGCGCGATTCCTTCCGTACGGCCGAAAAGCCGCACCGCGTCCCACGTCTCGCCGGTCGGGATCCCGTAGCCGGGGCCGATCGTGCGGTCGTCGATGCGCAACCCGTCGAGTGACGGCGGCTCGGTGCCGAGCAGCGCGGAGGCGGCGATGGTGAGATCGGCCAGGTTGTCGAGGGCTTCGTCGACCGGATGGCTGACGCAGGCGATGTCCAGCGTCAGCCGGTCGAGGTCCGCCGTGCCGACGACGAGCCCCGCGGAAGTCCCGCCACTGGCGTGCGGAGCGACCAACCGAGCCTTGGTGATCCCCAGCTCGGCGAGCTGCCCGGCGATCTCGCGCGCGGCCGCGACGTACCCGAGCGCCCCGATCCCGTCGGAGCCGCCGACCGGGAACGTCGCCACTTGGCGCCCCTCGGCCGCGGCCTCGGTGATCAGCCGGTCGTAGGTCCTCCCGGTCTCCTCGCCGTCGCGGCAGATGTGCACGTTCGCGCCGAAGAGATGGTCGAGGGAGACGTTGCCGGACCGTTCGTACGCGTCACCGTCGCGCGGGACCTTCGCCGTCAGCACGAGCTCGCATCGCAGCCCGAGCTTCGCGCAGGCAGCGGCCGTCTGGCGGCCATGGTTGGTCTGCAGGGCGCCGAAGGTGATCACCGTGTCGGCGCCGTTCTCGATCGCCGCGCCGAGCAGGAACTCGAGTTTGCGCAGCTTGTTGCCGCCCACGCCGAGCGGATGCACGTCGTCCCGTTTGAGCAGCAGATTCGGCAGTCCGAGTGCCTCGCCCAGCCGGGGTGCGGGATGCAGCGGCGTCGGGTAGCCGCCTAGGTCGACGCGGGGGAAGCGATCGAGGTTCATGAACTTCACGTAACCACACCGAGGCTACTCGGTGGTATCGTTCGTTTGAACGAACGAGAACCTGCAGGGGGAACCCATGACCACCTCGAAGGCCGACCTCGCGTTCACCGGCCTCGCCGAACAGGCGTCGATGCTCGCCAGCGGCGCGGTCACTTCCGTCGAACTCACCCGGCAAGCGCTCGATAAGGCCGAAGCCAGCCAGCCTGTTCTCAACGCTTTCAAGTGCCTTCGCGCCGAAGAAGCCCTTCGTGAGGCCGAGGAGGCCGACCGGCGGCTGGCCGACGGCGAATCCGCTCCCCTGCTCGGCGTCCCGACCGCGATCAAGGACGACCTCGACGTCACCGGCCTGCCGACGGCGTTCGGCTGCGAGGGCGATTTCTCCGCCGCGACAACGGATTCCCCGCCGGTCGCCGCGCTTCGCGAGGCGGGCGCGGTGCTCATCGGCAAGACCAACACCCCGGAACTCGGCCAATGGCCGTTCACCGAAGGCCCCGCGTTCGGCGCGACCCGCAATCCGTGGGACACCGAGCGGACCCCGGGCGGTTCCTCGGGCGGCGCGGCGGCGGCCATCGCGTCGGGGGTGATCGCCGCCGCGCTGGGTTCCGACGGAGCCGGGTCGATCCGGATCCCGGCCGCGTGGACCGATCTGGTCGGGATCAAACCGCAGCGCGGCCGGGTCCCGACCGAACGCGAACTCTTCCACGGCCTGACCGTGGTCGGCCCGCTCGCGCGCACCGTCGCCGACGCGGCCCTCCTGCTCGACGTCGCCGCCGGCACCGGCACCGCGTTCCAGGCGGCCGCGCGCCGCGAGCCGGGCCGTATGCGGATCGGGCTGTCCACCCGGATCCCTTTCACCGCGACGAAAACGAAGCTCGATCCGCAGGCGCACGCGGCCGTCGTCCGGCTCGCGGAGCGGTTCGCCGAACTGGGCCACGAGATCGTCGAGATCGAACCCGACTACCGGTTGATCGGCCTCACCTTCCTGCCGCGTTCGCTCGTCGGCGTGCGTGACTGGTCCCGCCGCGTCCCGGACCAGGCGCGGCTCGATCCGCGCACGCGCGCCAACGCACGGCAGGGTTCGGCGCTGGCCGGTCCGGCGCTGCGGCTCGCCCGCGCCACGGAACCGTTGCTGCAACGGCAGATCGGCTCGGTGTTCGGCCGGGTGGACGTCGTGCTCACGCCCACCACCGCCACCCCGCCACCGCGGATCGGCACCTTCGACAAGCTTTCCGGCTGGCAGACCGACCAGGCCATGATCGCCGCGTGCCCCTACGCTTGGCCGTGGAACGTGCTGGGCTGGCCGGGGGTCAACGTCCCGGCCGGGCTGAGCCCGGAAGGCCTGCCGCTCGGCGGCCAGCTGCTCGGCCCCTCGCACGCCGAGGAGCGGCTCATCTCGCTGGCCGCGCAACTGGAAGAGGTCGAACGGTGGCAGGACCGCAAACCCGAGACCGCTTGGTGAACACCCGCGAGGCCATCCTCCACGCCGCCCTCAAGGTGGTCGGGGAACAGGGGGTCGGCGGGCTGACCAACCGCCGGATCGCGACCGCGGCCGGCGTCTCGCTCGGCACGCTGACCTACCACTTCCCCAGCCAGACCGCCTTGCTGCGCGAGGCGATGCTGCTGTTCGTCGAAGAAGAGACCACGAAGCTGACCGGATTCGTCGACGCCTACCGCGAGCAGGGCTTGAGTGTCGAGCAGGCGGCGACGGTGGTCGAGCAGGTCATCGCGCAGCTGCCGTTCGGGACCGACGAACTCGGCGCGCACGAGCTGTACCTGCAGGCCGCCCGCGACCCCGGACTCCAGGACGCGGCCGCCCGCTGTTTCGCCGCGTACGACGAACTCGCGCTGGTGATCCTGAAAACGCTCGGCGTGCCGTCCCCGGAACGGCTGACCGGTCCGGTGGTCGCGCTGATCGCCGGCCTGCAGTTGCGCAGGCTGGCCACGGGCGACGACGGCGTCGGGGTGGCCCAATCGCTGATGATGCTGGTCCGCGGCGCGTCATGACCGGTCCGCCGATCGTCAAGGGGACGGCGGCGTGGAAGTACTTCGGCGACTTCCGGGCCGGGCTGCTGGCGGGCCAGGTGCTGGTGCTGCAGGTCGCGCATCCGGTCGTCGCGGCCGGGGTACGGGATCATTCCGACTACATCGAAGATCCGTGGACGCGGCTGATGCGCACGGCAGCGTCGCTGTCCATCTACATCTACGGCGGCCCGGAGGGCGCGCGCTACGAGGCCGACCGGCTGCGCGCGCTGCACCGGTCGTTCACCGGCGTCGACGACGGCCGCCGCTACAGCGCGCTGAACCCGCACGCGTACGCCTGGGTGCACGCCACGCTCGTCATGGTTCCCGTTGACACACAACGGTTCTACGGTACGCCGATGACTCCGTCCGAATTGGACGAATACTACGCGCAGATGTGCGACGTCGGGCGGCTTCTCGGTCTGCGCGAGCAAGACCTGCCGCCGACCTGGCCGGAATTCGAGCGGTACTACGCGGACATGATCGACGGATTCGGCCCGAACGAGACGATTTCGACATTGTTCGAAACGATCCGGACGGTGAAGAAACCGTGGCGGTGGCTGCCCGACAAACGGTGGGTCCGGCTTCAGCGGTGGCAGCATCGGGGACAGATGTTCGTCATCCGCGCCACGTTGCCGCCCGCCCTGCGAGACCGACTCGGTCTACAGTGGACCGCCCGTGACCAGCGCCGGTTCGACCGGTTCCGGCAGGCGGTACGGCTTCTCGGCGGCCTGGTGCCGGTGACGTTGCGGTCTTCGCTCGTGCGGCGGATCGGCAGGCTCAACGTCTGGTTCCGGGCGCATCCGCGCGCGTATCGTTTCCTCGGGGGCTGACCCCCACCGGAGTAAGGGGCGCCGTCCCCTTTACGGGGGACCCCGATTCACCCGGCGCTGTGACGCTTTCCCGGGCCGTCGTCGTTAACTTCAGCCGGGATGGGGAATTCACCGAGGGGGCGGCGCACGGCGCCGATGGTCATCGCCCGCGTACTCGTGCTCTGCGCGCTGGCGTCCGTTCTGCTGTCCGGGACCGCGCGGGCGGACGGCGTGTCGAGCGGCGCGGACATCCAGGTCGCGCAGACGCTCGGCACCCGGGATCTCACGGTCATCCTGCGGCGGATGGACATCGCGCCCGGCCCGCTGCACGTCGACGTCGTCACGCACACCGGAAGCGCGCCGGGAACGCTGAAACTGCGCGCGTCCACCGCCGGGACCACGTTCTCCGAAACGACGGTGCGGCTGGACGGGAAACCCGGCGCCCATGCGGCACGGCTGCGTGTCGATCAGCCCGGCCCGTGGGAGCTCGGCCTCGACGACGGGACGGACACCGCGTCGATCCCGTTCATCGTCCCGGCCAGGGTCATCCCTCCGTGGGAGAAGGCCACCTTCGGCGGCTTCGTCGCCGCGGGTGTGTTCCTGGTGCTCGGTCTCGTCATCGCGATGCGCGTCCGGCGGCCGCAGCTCGCGCTGATCCCGGCGGGCGGGATGGTCGCCGCGCTCGCGGTCGCGGTCACCGGCGCGATGCTGTCGGCGTCCACCCCGCCGCCGCCCGCCCCCGGGGCGGCGCTGGATCCGACGATCGACAACGTCCAAGACCCGTACGCGAACGCGCAGATGTCTACAGTGGACTTCTCGCGACCGCCGGTGAATCTGGCCGTGCATCCGCCGAACGCGCGCGCGGGCGCGCTCGCTCAGGTGCGCCTCGCCCTCGCCGACGGCGCTACCGGCCGCCCGGTCGACGACCTTCTGGTGCACGACGACGCTTTGATCCACCTCGTCGTCATCTCACCGACGGGCAGGCTCTGGCATCTGCATCCGGTGCGTGTCGGCCCAGGCGACTACCGGGTGAAGTTCACCCCGCCCGAGGCCGGGACCTACGCCGTCGCCGCGGAACTCGCCCGGCGAGGCGGCGGCGTGCAACTGGTCCGCAGCACGATGACTGTCGCGGCCGGAACGGACTCCCCCGCGGAGCCCGTCCCAGCCGGAGCGGGAAAGCGGGTCGTGCAGGGGAATCCGGTCGACGTCGAGGTGCGGCCGGGTACGCCGACCACGATCACCGCGCGCTTCGGCAAGGCGGATCTCCAACCCTGGCTGGGCATGCTCGGCCACCTCATCGTCGTCGGCCCGATCACCGGCGACCACCGGGTCGGCGCGGATGCCGCTGCCGCGCCGACCTGGGCCCACGTGCACTCGATGATCCCGCGATCGCCGGGAATGCCGGACAAACCCGATGAAACGGTCGCCGCGTACGGCCCCGACGTCCCGTTCACCTACACCTTCGCCGCACCCGGCAAGTACCGCGTCTGGCTCCAGGCCGAGCGGGATTACACCGTGCTGACCGTGCCCATGGAGATCGAGGTCCCGCCGGAAGGGGCACCGCAGTGAATTCCACAGTGGACAGACGGAAGCCGGTTCTGCTGATCGCCGTGGTCGCCGTGCTCGCTGTGGCGATCGTGGCCTGGCTGGTGTGGCCGAGCAGCGGCGGCGCGCAGGTGCAGCGCTCGACGCAGGGCCCGTACACCGTGCAGCTTTCGGTCGAAGATCCGCGCCAGGGCGGCAATGTCTTCGCGCTGACCGTCTCCGGTGCCACACCGGACGTCGTCACGCTCGAACCCGTGATGCCGCAGATGGGGCACGCGCTCGCCCCGTCGCCCGCGATCGCGGAGGGACCGGGCCGGTTCCGCACCGGCGACGTCCTGCTGCCGATGCCGGGGCAATGGGAGATCACCGTTTCACTGCGCGGGCCGTCCGGCGCCACGCAGCACGTTTTTCCTTTGCTGGTCAAGTAAGAGAGGGAGGTCGGGGGTATGGATCTCACCGCGGGAGGGGCGAGGGCCGTCCCGGTGGCGCGCAGTGAACGCACCGGTCTCGTACCGGCGGGCACGGTGCTGGCGGGATCGGTGATCTCGCTGGTCGGGCTGACCTGGGACATCCAGTGGCACGGCGACGTCGGCCCGGACACGTTCTTCACGATGCCGCATCTGTTCCTGTACTCGGGCAGCGCGATCTCCGGGCTCGCGAGCCTCGTGGTCGTGCTGATGACGACGGCCGCGCGCCGGGCGGGACGGCCGGTCGACGCGCGGGTCGGCGGCCGGGCGATCAACGTCTTCGGCAAGGTCTTCGCCGCACCGGCGGGCTACCTGGTGACCGGCACGGGCGCGGCGATGTTCCTGCTGTACGGCCTGTGGGATCAGTGGTGGCACGGCCTGTACGGCTTCGACGCGGTGATCGACTCGCCGCCGCATATCGGGCTGCTGCTGTCGATCACGCTGAGCATCATCGGCACGGTCATGGTGTTCGCGGCCGCGCGGGAACACCGATGGGGCACCGTCGGCGTGGTCGGCAGCCTCGGCGTGCTGATCGCGTTCAGCACGGTGACCGTGCTGGGGCTGCAGCAGATCGACGTCGACGGGCTCGACGTCGTCTCCGTCGGCATCGCGCTGCTTTCGGTGCTGCTGGTCTCGGCGGGCGCCGGGTTCTGGGGACGGCCGGGCGGAGCGGTCCGGGTCGCCGCGGCGCTGGCGGTCATCCAGGCGATCACCTGGTGGTTCTCGCCGTGGGCCGCGGAGGCGTACGCGAGCGCGGTCGGCCTGCCGATGCGCGACTACATCGACGGCGTCCCCGCGATGCCGTCGATGATGCCGATGGCGCTGCTGCCGATCGCGGCCGTGCTCGAAGCGGTGTACCTGCTCTCACGCCGCTGGCCGGCAGGCCGGGTTTCGGTGCCGGCGGGCGTGATCGGCGGGCTGCTGGTCGGCGCGAGCATGCCGATCCAGAACGCGATCGTCTATGGCTCCGACCAAATGCCCTGGGCGGTCGTGTTCGCCACCGGTGCCGCCGGTGCGGTGGTCGGGCTGCTCGGCGGCTTCGCCGGGTGGCGGTTCGGCGGGATGCTGAGGCTGCTGGCCCCGGCGAAGGGGGAGAACGCGCATGCGTAAGACATTGCTGGCCTTGGCGGCGGCGATCGGGTTGCTGTTCGCGACCACGCCCGCGGCGAACGCCTATGAACCGGTGAACATCGTCCACACCGAACGGGTCCAGATCGGGCCGTACGGGATGACCGTCGGTTTCAGCACGTGGCCGTTGCGCGCCATGCAATCGCTGGACTTCACGTTCATCCCGGACGACGGGATCGCCGGGAAGTCGGGGACGCTCGCGTTCGTCAATCCGGAGACCGGGCGGCTGGGCCGTCCCCAGCCGCTGGCGAAGCATCCGCGGAAACTGGAGGTGTGGGGACTGGACATCCGGGCCCTGCAGACGCAGGGCTCGTGGACGTTCCGGTTCGAGATCGACGGGCCCGCGGGCAAGGGCGCGGGGGAACTCCGTGATCTGGCGGTGCTCGAACAGCCGGGGCCGCCGATGGCGGTGAGCTGGTCGATCAGCCTGATCCCGCTGATCGTCCTCGCCGTCCTGATCGCCGTCGCGTGGCGGCGGACGAAATCCCGGCTACGGGGTAACGGGCTTCCCGCGACGGTGTGACTCGAAGTGACCGAAGATCGGATGGCTCGCGTGTCCCGATGGGCACGCGAGCCTTTCGTCATGGGCTCAAATCGAACTGTCCGGCCTTGACCGCCTTGAGAAAGGCGTTCCACTCACCGGAATCGAAGACGAAGACAGGGCTGTTGGCCAGTTTGGTGTCACGGACCCCCACCAGGCCTTCACGGGCGAGGTTGACCTCGACACAGTTCCCCCCGTTGGGCTCGCTCGCGAAGGACTTCTCCCACGCGGAGTCGTCGAACAGCGACACGGCCGTGGTCGGATCGTAATCCGCCGCCGATGGATAATCGGCCATTGGTCGTACCTCCGAACGTCGGTCGGGGGTGCGGTCGCGACCTGCGCGAACCGTCACCGTCCCGGCTTCTCCCTGCCTCAACGGGACTATCCCGCACGGCCAAGTGGGTGATCAACTCCGCCCACCCTCGACATGAAGATTATTCCAGGAGTAGGATTAATCGCAGCGGCCGGGGCTCGGTTGTTGGTGAATCGCTCGCAGCACGTTTCGCCGTTTCGGCAGGCCATCGACGGCAGATGACCGGCAGGGACGTCTGCCCCGCGGCGCATGACCACCCACCGCCGACCTCGTGGGGGAGGATCAGCGTGATCATTCAGGACACCATGCCGGCGACGGTACTCGCCGTCGGCAGGCTCATGGCCGGGACGGCGGGCGAAAGCCGCCGCTCCGCGCATCTTTTCGACTTGCACTCCAGGGGTTCGCACCCCGAGTTCCTGCACGCCCGCTGTGGTGCGGCGATGCCTTACGACCACCTGGAATGGGTCCCCGTCGGTTCGGGGATGCCCTGTGAGCGTTGCCTCGGCCTCGCCGGTTCGGCCGATCAGGCGCGGTTGCCGCGTCCGAGCCGGGGGGTGTGACCGCCGTGGCCGTCCGTCTCACCACGCTGCTGTTCCGCCGTGAGGACGAACGCCTGGCCTCGGCGAAGCACCACCACCGCACCATCGGCCTGGAACTGCGTCAGCGGTTCGGGTTCAGCCTCATCCAGGCGCCGCTGCGCAAGCAGCCGCCGTGGAACTCCGAAGTCGATTCGCCGGGCGCGCACCGGGACCTGATCAGGACCGGCCGGCCGCTCGAAGGTCAGTTCGAGCTGACGCCCCTGATCGGGCATCTGACCGGCCGGGCCTGATCACTCAGGGCTTGCGGCCCAGCCCGCCGAGCCCGCCGGTGAACGTCGGGTCGTCCGCGAACCGGTCGCTGGCACGGGAATCCGCCTCGTCGAGATGCCAGGTGGCCATCCAGTCGATCCCCGGCTCCACCATCTCCAGCCCGTCGAAGAACGCGGCGAACTCCGCGCGAGACCGCAGGTGGAACGGCGCGCTGGTCTTCTTGTAGAGCTCCTGGACGTTCTCCCGGTTGTCGCCTTCCTTGCGCGTGACGCCGTCCTCGGTCAGATGCGAGGACAGGAAGTACGAACCGGACGGCAGGAAATCGAGGTACCGCTGGACCATCTCGTGGACGGGTTCCTCTGGGCCGAGGAAGTACAGCAGGCCGACCAATACCAGCCCGATCGGCTGCCGCGGGTCGATCACCCCGGTCTCGAGGGCGCGTTTCCAGATGTCGGCGGGATCCCGGACGTCGCCCTGCAGCACCGCGTGCCGCCCGAGCAGGCCCTCGCGTTCCAGCAGCAGCTGGGAATGCGCGACGGCGACCGGCTCGATGTCGACGTAGACGACCCGGCTGTCCGGGTTGATCGCGCTCGCGATCTGGTGGACGTTGCCGACGGTGGGCACGCCGGAGCCGATGTCGAGGAACTGCGTGATCCCCTGGCGGGCCAGGTATCCCACGCCGCGGCCGAGGAAGTCGCGGCCGACGCGGGCGAAGGTCTTGACCTCCGGGAACTGCTTGAGCACCTGCGAGCCGAACTCGCGGTCGATGGCCCAGTTGGCCGAACCACCGAGGAACCAGTCGTACACCCTGGCCACGTTGGGCCGTTCGAGATCGACACCCTCCGGGGCCACCGGGTCGATGGGGTCGTGTTGCGTCGTCATACCGTCACACCTCGTCAGGAACCGGGTTTGCGGGCGACCCCGCCGATGGCGCAGTCAACCGCAGGCGAGCGGGGATCGTCCAGCCGCCATGCGCCGACCGGGACCAGACCCGGCGCCACGAGGTCGAAATCCCCGAAGAAACCGAGGATCTCTTCCTTGTCGCGGAAGGACGCGGGCGTGCTCGACTGTTCGTACTGCTTCACGACGCGCTGGATCTGGGCCAGCTCGTCACCCTCCACGCCGGACATCGTGACGTGGGACAGGACGTAGAAGGAACCGGCGGGCAGGAGCCGCCGGTAGCGCGCGACGACGCCGGCCAGTTCGGGGCCCGGCACGAAATGCAGGACCGCGACGGTGAGCAGGGCGACCGGTTTCGCCGGGTCGAGCACGCCGGTGTCGAAGGCGCGTTCCCAGATGTCGTCCGCGTCGCGCAGGTCGCCGCCGATCACCGCGTGCCTGGCCGGATCCCCGTTCTTCTCCAGCAGGATCCTGGCGTGCGCGACGGCGACCGGTTCGTTGTCGACGTACACGCACCGGCTGCCGTCGTCGACGTCATCGGCGATCTCGTGGACGTTGCCGACCGTCGGCACGCCGGAACCGAGGTCGAGGAACTGGGTCACGCCGTGCTCGGCGCAATACCGGACCGCGCGGCCGAGGAAGGCCCTGTTCGCCCTGGCCGCGGTGCGCACGAGCGGGAAGGTCTTGACCAGTTGCTCGCCGAATTCCCGGTCCACCGCCCAGTTCGCGGTGCCCCCGAGCGCCCAGTCGTAGATCCGGGCGGCGTTGGGCCGCTCGAGGTCCACGCCTTCGGGGAGGAACCGGGGATCCATCTCAGGCTTGCATCTGTGTTCTGTACAGCTCGGCGAGTTCCTTGAGGAACTGCCGGGTTTCCTGACGCTCCAACGCGGCGCCGCGCAGCCTGTCCCAAGAGTCCACGAAGATGTTGAAGTCCTTGACGTCGTCGAGGTACAACCCGCCCGCGGAGTGTTCGATGTAGACGAAATCCCTGGTGCGGTCTGGGAATCGCATGATGGTGAAGTCGTTGGGCACGGCGGCGAGCCGCGCGCCGAACGGCAGCACGTGCACGTACACACGCGGATGCTTGTCCAATGCCAGCAGATGCTCGACCTGGTCGAGCATCACCGCCGGGGCGGAGCCGCCGGGCGCGCGGCGCAGAGCGCCCTCGCTGATGATGAACCGGTAGTAGGGCGGCTGTTGCTGCTCGAAGACGGCCTTGCGGTCCAAGCGGTTGCGGACCAGCGAGGTGACGTCGGTGGCGCCGGCTTCGGTGAACTGCTTGAGCATGTAGTGCTCGGACTGCAACGGGCCGGGGATGCGCTCGCCGTGCCAGGTGAGGATCTCCGCGGCCGCGGGTTCGAGGTCGGTGAAGGTGCGGAACCAGTGCGGCACCACGGATCGGTAGCCGGACCAGTGGCCGCGCTGCCCGGCCGCGGCGCGGGCCAGGTTCATCAACGTGTCGGCCTCGTCGCCGTTGATCCCGAACGCGTTCAGCATCGATCGCACATCCCCGAGCTTGACCCCGACGGCACCGGACTCGATCTTGTTGACCTTGCCCTGGGTGCAGCCGAGCACTTCGGCGACCTGCTGCTGTGTCATCCGCGCTGCGTTGCGGGCATGCCGGAGCTCGTTCCCGAGCTGCTTCCGGCGCGAGGTGACGGTGCTGGCCATCGCCTTGCTCTCCCGGACCACATAGACAGGACCGCGGCTGCCCGCCGTCCTGCGCGCGAATACTCGAACCCACCCAGGGTACTTCACCTTGCGGGGTCCGATGATGACATTGCGCAGCGTTCCAGGAAACGGCCGAAAACACCAGTCACCTGGTACGTCACCCTGGTGGCGGAGCGATCTCGTCACATTTCGGGCACGCCGGTCGGGCATAGTGACCGAGTGGACCAATCCCCCTTCGCCCGGCAGGTCACCGACGGTGTGTTCGGGTACGTCCAGCCCGACGGCTCGTGGTGGATCAACAACTGCGGCTTCGTCGCCGCGGGCGATCACACGGTGGTGATCGACACGTGTTCGACCGAACGGCGCACCAGGGCGCTGCTCGCGACGGCGGAGTCGGCCGCCGGCGCGCCGGTGACCACTGTGGTCAACACGCATCATCACGGCGACCACACGAACGGCAACTACCTGGCGACCGGCGCGACGATCGTCGGGCACCGGAAGACGCGCGAGGTGATGGTCGCGACCGGGATCAACACCTACGAGAACTCGTTCACCGGGAACGACTGGGGCCACTTGGAGCTGCGGCCGCCCGAGGTGCTGTTCGACGACCGGCTGACGGTGCACGCGGGCGACGTCCGGCTCGAGCTGATCCACCCCGGGCACGCCGCGCACACCACCAACGACGTACTCGTCTGGCTGCCGGAGCGGCGGGTGCTTTTCGTCGGCGACCTGATCTTCAACGGCGGCAGCCCCTTCGCGCTGATGGGCTCACCCGCCGGGTGGCGGCAGGCGCTGGACCTGGTCCGCGAACTGGAGCCGGAGACGATCGTGCCGGGCCACGGCCCGGTGTGCGGCCCCGAGGCGATCGACGTCGTCGACGGATACCTGGGTTTCCTGCAGAAACTCGCTTCCTACGGGAAGGCCGCGGGGCTGACACCGCTTCAGGCCGCGCGCGAAGCGGATCTGGGGCCTTACGAGGCACTGTCCGAACAGGAACGGCTTCCGGCGAACCTGCACCGGGCTTATGCCGAACTGGACGGTCTGGATTGGGGTGCGCCGATCGATCTGGGGGCGGCGCTGGCGGACATGGTCACCTACAACGGCGCGCCCATCCGGTGCTTCTCCTGACCGGTTGCTGCTCCTGACCGGTTGCCGCCCGCCGCCGCTGTTGCGAAAGCCACTTTCGCAACGTTGAAGGTTGCGAAAGCCACTTTCGCAACCCCCCGCCCGCCGCTCACGCCCCCGCAGCCCCGCACGCCCCGAAGGCCACCTTCGAGACATCCAACGCCCCAAAGGGCCCCTTCAAGACACCGAAATCCAGCCCAGAGCCCCCACAAGCAGCCCCCACCCGTCCCTGGGGGGCGACCCCGATCCCAGCGTACCGGCGAGCGGAGCGGGCCGGGCCGCGCGCGCCGAGTTGTCCACAGGCGGGCCCGGTTGTGGACAACTCCCGGTTGATCCCCTCTCGTCCCGGCGCCGTATCCCTCAACGGGGATAGGCTCGGCACGGGAATCGAAGCGGAAGGGTGCGGATGAGCAAGAAGGCGAGCATCGGGGTCACCGGCCTGGCGGTCATGGGCCGCAACCTGGCCAGGAACCTCGCGAGGCACGGGCACACGGTGGCCCTGCACAACCGCTCCGAGCAGCGGACGAAGGAACTGGTCGAGCAGTTCGGCGACGAAGGCGACTTCATCCCGGCGTATTCGGCGCAGGAGTTCGTCGACGCGCTGGAGCGTCCGCGCCAGGTCGTGATCATGGTCAAGGCAGGCGCGCCGACGGACGCGGTGATCGACGAGTTCGTCCCGCTCCTCGAGAAGGGCGACGTGATCGTCGACGCGGGCAACGCGCACTTCGCGGACACCCGGCGCCGCGAGGCCGCGCTGCGCGAGAAGGGCATCCACTTCGTCGGCACCGGCGTGTCCGGCGGCGAGGAGGGCGCGCTGCACGGGCCGAGCATCATGCCGGGTGGGTCCAAGGAGTCGTACCAGTCGCTCGGGCCGCTGTTCGAGGACATCTCGGCGAAGGTCGACGGCGAGCCGTGCTGCACGCACGTCGGCGCGGACGGCGCCGGGCACTTCGTGAAGATGGTGCACAACGGCATCGAGTACGCCGACATGCAGCTGATCGCCGAATCGTTCGACCTCCTGCGCGGTGCGGGCGGTTACTCCCCCGCCGAGATCGCCGAGATCTTCCGCACCTGGAACTCGGGGCGGCTGGATTCGTACCTGATCGAGATCACCTCGCAGGTGCTGGCCCACACCGACGCCGCGTCCGGCAAACCGTTCGTCGACATCGTGGCGGACCAGGCCGAGCAGAAGGGCACCGGCCGCTGGACCGTCCAAATCGGACTGGACCTCGGCGTGCCGATCAGCGGCATCGCCGAAGCCGTCTTCGCGCGCTCGCTGTCCGGCTCGTCGAACCTGCGCGAGGCCTCCCGCGGTCTCGGCGGTCCTTCGCGCGCCCCACTGACGGGGTCTGCTTTGGACACTTTCGCGGACGACGTCGAGCAGGCGTTGTACGCGTCGAAGGTGGTGGCGTACGCCCAGGGCTTCAACCAGATCCAGGCGGGCGGCGCCGAGTACGGCTGGGACATCGACCTCGGCAAGGTCGCGTCGATCTGGCGCGGCGGCTGCATCATCCGCGCGAAGTTCCTGAACGACATCACGGCCGCGTACGCCGAAGAGCCCGCGCTGCCGACGCTGCTGACTTCGGGCGGCTTCCGCAAGGCCGTCGAAGACGCCCAGGACTCCTGGCGTTCGGTGATCTCCACGGCGGTGCGGCTGGGCATTCCGACCCCGGGCTTCTCGACCGCGCTGGCCTACTACGACGGTCTGCGCGCGGAGCGGCTTCCCGCCGCGCTGGTGCAGGGGCAGCGGGACTACTTCGGTGCCCACACGTACCGTCGCGTCGATCGCGAAGGTTCGTTCCACACCGCCTGGGCCGCCGACGGCCGCCCGGAAACCTCTGCCTGATAAACGAAAAGCGTCCTTCACCGCGTCTGACGCGGTGAAGGACGCTTTCAGTCCTCCCCGCGTGCCGCGACGATCTCCGCCAGCGCCCGCACGATCACCGCTTCGGTGTTCTCCTTCGTGAGACCGAGCCCGGTCAGCAGATCGTCGCCGAGTTCGAACAACGCCAACAGGATGTGCTCGGTGCCGATGTAGTTGTGCCCGAGCCGCAGCGATTCCCGCATGGTCAGTTCCAGCGCCTTCTTGGCCTGCGCGCCGAACGCCATCTTCGCCGCCTCCGCCGGTTCGTCGGCGGGTTCCGGCAGCCGCGCCTCCGCGGCCTCACGGACGGCTTCGAGAGTCACCCTCTGCGCCACGATCGCGCCGGCCGCGAGCGCCGCCGGTTCGGCGAGCAGCCCGAGGACCAGGTGCACGGGCTCGATCTGCGGGCTCTTCGCCGACACCGCGGCGTCGCGCGACGCGACGACGACTTGCCGCGCCCGATCGGTGTAGCGGCTGAACACCTTCACCAGGTCTTCCATCGAAGAGCCACTGGAGTCGACAAAGCGCTTCTGCGCCGCCTGCTTGGACACCCCCATGTTCTTGCCGATTTCGGTCCAGGACGCGCCGGAACGCCGCGCCTGGTCGACGAAGTGGCCGATCAGATGGTCGGCCACTTCGCCGAGGTGCTCGCCGAGAAAGACCGCGTCGGACAGCTGGCCGAGCACGTCGCCGTCGGGATGCTGCTGCTTGATGTGGGAGATGAGGTCGTCGAGCCGCACTGGATTCGTCATGCCGTCAACTTTAGGTTGACGCTCGCCAATCGTCAACCACGGGTTGACGCGAAGGTGGCCTTGAGATCGAAGCCGTTGGCCTCCAGCGTCTCGAACCGCGGCGCCGGATCCGCGGCGAACAGACGACGCGCGGCGATGTGGTCCGGCGGCCGGTTCACCGACTCGACCCCGGCGAGCACGCCGTCGCGGAACGACAGCACCGAGAACTTCCCGCCCTCCCGGTCCCCGGTCACGACGGTCTTGTCCGCCCCGGTCAGGATCCCGGCGATCTGCAGTTTCGCGCCGAGCTGGTCGGTCCAGAACCACGGCAGGCTGTCGTAGGGCGCGGGTTCACCGGCGATGACGGCCGCCACCGCCCGCGCCTGGTCGACGGCGTTCTGCACCGACTCCAGCCGCGTCGCCGTGCCCGCCTGGACACACGGGAAGTTCGCGCAGTCCCCGACCGCCGAGATCTTCGGATCGCTCGTGCGCAGGTGCTCGTCGACGACGACACCGTTCGCCACGGCGAGCCCGGCCCCTTCGGCGAGCCGAGTCCGCGGCTCCACCCCGACCCCGACCAGCACCAGATCGGCGGGCAGCAGGCTGCCGTCGCTCAGCTCCACCTCGGCCACCCGGCCTTCACCGCGCAACGCCGCGACGCCCTTGCCGAGCAGGATCGTGTGGCCGGCATCCTCATGCAGAGCGGCGAAGTACGCCGAGACCTCCGGAGTCGCGACGCGGGCCATCAGCCGGTCCTGCGCCTCGACGATCGTCACGGGCCGCCCGGCGTGCGCGGCGAACTCCAGCCCGATGAACCCGCCTCCGACCACGACCACGTTCTCGGCGCTTTCCAACGCGGCGCGCAGAACATCGGCCTCGTCCTTGGTGCGCAAGGTGAACACACCGTCCAAAGTGGACCCAGGCACGGGCAGGACCCGATTGGCCGCTCCCGTGGCCAGCACCAGATGGTCGTACTCGTGAGCGCTTCCGTCCTCGAGCACCACCTTCGTCCCGTCGCGATCCACTGACGCGACGCGGCCCGGGATCAGCTCGATGTTCTTCTCCGCGAAGAAGTCCTCGGGCCGCAGACGCAGCTGGGCGTCGCCCGCGGTGCCGGCGAGATAACCCTTCGACAACGGAGGCCGTTGGTAGGGCAGCCCGGGTTCGTCGCCGATCAGCACCACCCGCCCGCCGAACCCCTTGTCCCGCAGCGAGGTCGCCACCCCGAACCCGCTCTGCCCGGCCCCTACGACGAGGACGGTCTCCATCGGCGCTCCTTTCGTTGTGCCCGGCCTCCATTCAACACAGCTCCGGCCTTTTCGACACGTGATCCGCACGCGGCGGACGCGCTACGGTCATGCCCATGAGCCGTCCCGAGGTCCACCCGGTGGACGCCCGCCCGCCGCTGCCGAAGCTGACCTTGCTCGGCCTGCAGCACATGACGATCATGTACGCGGGCTCCGTGGCCGTCCCGCTCGTCGTCGGCAGCGCGCTGAAACTGGACGCGGCGACGATCGCGTTGCTGGTCAACGCGGATCTGCTGGTCGCGGGCATCGCGACGCTGATACAGGCGATCGGGATCGGGCGGATCTTCGGCATCCGGCTGCCGGTGGTGGCGGGTGCGACGTTCACCGTGGTCAACCCGATGATCATGATCGCGTCCCAGTACGGCATGCAGGCCGTCTATGGCGCGATGATCGCGTCAGGCGTGTTCGGCCTGCTCATCGCCAAGCCGTTCGCGAAGATGATCCGGTTCTTCCCGCCGCTCGTCTCGGGCACGCTGCTCATGGTCATCGGCATCTCGCTCATCGGCCCGGGCGTCGGCCTGATCGCCGGCCACGACACCGGATCGCCGGATTACGCGAAACCGGCCAACATCGCGCTGGCGTTCGGCGTGATCGCGGTGATCGTCCTGTTCACCCGGGTCCTGCGCGGGTTCGCGAGCCAGATCGGCCCGCTGCTGGCACTGCTGATCGGCCTGGTCGCGGCGATCCCGATGGGCCTGGTGAGCTTCAAGGGCATCGCCGACGCCGATTGGTTCGGCCTCGCGTCACCGTTCCACTTCGGCCCGCCGACCTTCCCGATCGCGGCCGTGCTCTCGATGTGCGTCGTGATGCTGGTGACCTACACCGAATCCACCGCGGACCTCGTCGCCGTCGGCGAGATCACCGGACGCCCGGCGACCGACTCCGACCTCGCGCGCGGTCTCGCCACCGATGGTCTCTCGGCCATCCTCGGTGGCGCGATGAACTCGTTCCCGGACACGGCTTTCGCGCAGAACGTCGGCCTCGTGCAGATGACCGGGGTGCGCAGCCGGTGGGTGGTCGCGATGGCGGGTGGCCTGCTCGTGCTGATGGGCCTGGTGCCGAAGGTCGGCGCGTTCGTCGCCGCCGTGCCGGAACCGGTGATCGGCGCGGTCGCGGTGGTCATGTTCGCGATGGTCGCCGCGGTCGGCGTGCAGAACCTGAAGAAGGTGGAGTTCTCCGGCAACCACAACACCTTCATCGTCGCGGTGTCGGTCGGGGTCGGCCTCCTGCCCGCGTTCGCCACGAACCAGTTCGGGAATTCGATCTTCTTCCAGCACTTCCCGGCGTGGTTGCAGACCATCTGCGGCAGCCCGATCACGGTCGCCGCGATCGTCGCCTTCACCCTCAACCTGCTGTTCAACCACCTCGGCAAACGCCGGGACCCCGATCTACTGCAAGCGCCTTAACAGAAGAGCCACTTCGGCCACAGGTTGCACTCTTCGGTCGGCGTCGTCGAGGGCGGCGGCGGAGTCGGGTTGGGCGGCTGCGGAACGACCGTGGACCCGGTGGTCTGGGGCGGATCCGCGGGCCCGTCCGACGACGTCGGCGTGGCAGGGTCCGACGAGGAGGACGTCTGCGCGGCCGAACTCGACGTGCGGCGGCTGGACGTCGTCTTGCTGGACCGCGTCGAGGTGCCGCCTTCACCGGTTTCGACCGTCTCGGTGGACGGGACGGCCGAAGTCGCGTCGGCTCCCCCGTTTTCCGAAGGCCGCTTCGGCATCTCGATGACGCTGACCGGGTTCGGCGCCGCATTCTGTTCGGGATCGGATTCGAACCCGACGAGTACCGCGGCGGCGCCGCAGGCGACCACCACGGCGATCACGACCGCGATAACTCTCCAGCGTGACTTTGCCCGTGACTCCTCGTGGTCGTCCCAGCCCTCGCGAATAAGCAGGTCGGCGACCGAAACATCGTCGTCATCCACCAGCTGAACCTTTCGCACCGGGAACGAGCGAGGAGTAGTTTTACCGCAACTCACCGCCGAATGGGTGAAGTTAACCAAAAATTATTCACCCGATGGAACACGCCAGCGTAGGCCAGTCACACAGCGTGTATTCATCTGCTCCCGCGCATATCGGCGGTGGCCCGCCTCCGGCTCGCGTATACAGCGCCCTCCGCGGGTGGTGTAATCGACGGTGCCAGCACCGGAAGAGGGGGTTCGGACGGATCATGGAGGCTGACGCCCTCGCCGTGCCCGGGGCCGGGAATTCCGGTCGTCCGGCAGGCGCGCCGCTCGGAAACGAGCCGCTCGGCGATCTCGGCCTCGCGGGCGACCACGCCGCCATCTGGTCGTACGACTTCGAGGCCGAAACCCTGTCCTGGCTGCCCGGACTCGAGAACCTGCTGGGCGGAGGCACGCTTTCCGAAGCCGAGATCGAGTCCAGGCTCGCCGATCTGGTGGCCCCGCTGACCTCCGGCACCCGCACCTCCCCGCCGTGGCGCGAGTTCGAACTCGAGCAGTCGTTCCGGAACCCGGCGGGCGAGATCCGCTGGGTCCGGCTGCGCGCCCGCACCATCGGCGACGACAACGGCTCGTCGGGGCTGCTCGGCATCGCCACCGACGTGACCGACGTCCGCGAGAACCGGCAGGCCCTCGAAGATCTCACTGACCGTTACCGGCTTTTGGTCGAACTCAGCCCCGACGCGGTCTGTGTCCACGAAGCCGGCGTTGTCACCTACGTCAACCGTGCGGCCCTCACCGCGCTCGGTGCCTCGTCGACCGCCGAGCTGATCGGGCGGCCGATCATGGACTTCGTCGCCGACGAATCGCTCCCGGCCCTGCTGGACCGGATCGCGTCACTGCACCGCCAGGGCGCGTCGACCGTCCCCGCCGACACCGTCATGCTCCGCCTCGACGGCACGAAGTACCTGGTCCAGAGCATTTCGGTGCGCACGACCTGGGAAGGCAGGCCCGCGTTCCAGGTCATCATGCGCGACATCAGCGCGCAGAAGGCCGCCGAAGCGACGCTGCGCTACCAGGCCGCGCTGATCAGCCATGTCAGCGACGCGATCATCGCGACCAGCGGCAGCGGCGTCGTGACCAGCTGGAACCCCGCCGCCGAGAACGTCTACGGCTGGACGGCGGGCGAGGCGATCGGCCGCACGGTGAGCGAACTCGTCGGCGCCGCGCTCGACCCGGAAACGGTGCTGCGCCGGGGTGGCGTCATGCAGACGACCCACCGCCACCGCAACGGATCGACCCTGGCCATCCGCATCTCGGCCGCGGAGATGAACGACGGTTTCGTCCTGGTCTGCGCCGACGAAACCGCCCGCCGCCGGGCCGAGCAGCACTACAGCACGGTGGTCGCGTCCCTCGACGAAGGCGTGGTCGTGATCGGCCCGGGCGGTCTCATCGAATCGGCCAACCCGGCGGCGTGCCGGATCATCGGCGTCGGCCACGACGACCTCATCGGTGTCCCGTGCGTGACGCTGGAGTTGTACGACGAACAGGGCCGCATCCCACCCGCCCGGATGCCGTCGGTGGTGACCCGGCGCACCGGGGCGACACTGACCGGCCTCGTGCTACGGCTGCGCAGGCCCGCCGGCGACGACGTCTGGATCTCGCTGACGTCGCGGCTGCTGACCCCGGAAGACCCGTCGGCCGAGGCGGTGGTCGCCTCGTTCACCGACATCACCGAACGCCGCGCCATCGGTGAGCGGCTCGCCCACGAGGCGACGCACGACCCGCTGACCGAACTCGCGAACCGGACGCTGGTGCTGGACAGTCTCGCCGAGGCGCTGTCCGGCGCCGGGCGCGCCGAGCTGACCACGCTGCTGTTCATCGACCTCGACAAGTTCAAGGTGATCAACGATTCCCTCGGGCATTCCGTCGGCGACAAGGTGCTCCGCATCGCGGGCGAACGCCTGCGCCGGGGCATCGGCGAGAACGATCTCGTCGGCAGGCTCGGCGGTGACGAATTCGTCGTCGTCACCGCCGAGATCACCGAACCGGACGAGATCAAGGCGCTGGCGGAACATCTGCGCGAGGCGCTGACCGAGCCGATCACCGTCAACGGCAGGCAGCTGCACATCGACGCCAGCATCGGCATCGTCACCGCGGCCAACGACGACACCCGGACCGCCGAGGATCTGCTGCGGGACGCGGATGTCGCGATGTACCAAGCGAAAACACTCGGCCGGGCGCGTTACGAGTTCTTCGACGTCGAGCTGCGCGAGCGGATGCAGCGGCGGCTGCGCATGGAACAGGACCTGCGCGACGCCCTGCAGAACGAGGAACTCTGGACGGCGTACCAACCGGTCGTGGACATCGAATCCGGCGAGATGGTCGCCGTGGAGGCGTTGCTGCGCTGGAAACATCCCGCGCACGGCACGATCTCGCCCGCCGAGTTCATCCCGCTGGCCGAGGAAAGCGACCTGATCAACCTGATCGGCAAGTACGTCCTGCGCACGACCACGCGCGAGATCGCCAGGCGGCGCGAGCAGCTCGGCATCGATCTGAACCTCAAGGTCAACCTGTCGGCCAGGCAGCTGGACGATCCGCATCTGGTGGCCGGGGTGCAGGACGCGCTGAAGACCACCGGGCTCCCTCCGCACGCGCTGACCCTCGAAGTCACCGAAAGCGCGCTGATGCGGGACCAGGCCGCGGCCGCCGAAGTCCTGACGTCGTTGCGCGATCTCGGTGTCTCGCTGGCGATCGACGACTTCGGCACCGGCTACTCCTCGCTCGCCCAGCTGCAACGGCTTCCGTTGGATACGCTCAAGATCGACCGCACGTTCGTCACCGGCATCGCGGACTCGCGGGACGCGGCCGCGATCGTCAAGAGCATCGTCGCGATGGCGCACGCCGTCGACCTGATCGTCGTCGCCGAAGGTGTCGAAGACGAAGAGCAGCTCACGGTCCTGCGTGAGCTGCACTGTGACCAGGCGCAGGGCTTCCATCTCGGTCGCCCCGCGCCGCCGGACGAACTTTTCGGAGCAGCTGGATGAGTGTCGAGATCAAAGCCGGAGAAGACCGCTACGACATCGTCGTGGACGGGAAACCCGCCGGGTTCCTGGAAACCCGCACGCGTACCGACGCGATCCTGTTCCTGCACACCGAAATCTCGGACGACTTCGCGGGCCAGGGCCTGGCAGGCAAGCTCGTGACCGCCGCGCTCGACGACGTCCGGTCGCAGGGCAGGTCGGTCCTGCCCTACTGCCCGTACGTGCGTTCCTTCATCGCGAAGCACCGCGAGTACGAAGACCTCGTCCCCGAGGACAAGCGCGCCGAATTCGAACTTTGAGCCCTCAGCCCGGGTAGATCTTCAACAGTTTCGCGAGCTCGTCCTCGGTGAGGACGACGTCCAGCTCGCGCAGTGTCGCGTCGAGCCGCTCGGGCGGGATCGTGGTGGTCTCCTTGGTCCCGTCCGGGCGTTCGACGGTGAACTCTTCGCCGACCAGTTTGCGGCTGAGCCCTTCCTTCAGGCGCATGACCACCAGCTGCCCGGTGAACGGCGACCGCGGATGCGTCGACGTGTAGTGGTGATAGACCTCGTAATCGATCCGGTGCATCGGCATGAGCGTGAAGGCGTGCAGGTCGGTCCAGTCTTCGCCCTCCTTCTTCTGCAGGCGCCACCAGTCTCCGTCGGCGACGAGCCGGTGCGGCCAGCCCGCCTGATCCACCACCGCGCCGTCGACCAGCGGCATCGGCACCAGCATCCCGGCACCGAAACCGACGTCGACCAGGTGCTGGACGCCGTCCGCCTCGACCGCGAGCGTCATATGCGTGTACGGCCCGTTCTTCTGCGGCTGCACACGGGCGACCAGACGGCGCACGGAGTAACCGAGCTGCTCGGCGGCAGCGGCGAAAAGGCTTCCGTGCTCGTAACAGTAGCCGCCGCGATGACGACCGACGAGTTTGCCGATCACGTCGTCGAGCGCGATTCCCTTGTGCTGCGCCAAAACCACGTCGACGTTCTCGAACGGAATGGCGAGGACGTGCGCCTTCGCCAGCTCACGCAACGCGGCGGTGGACGGCGTCTTGCGATTCTGGCCGATCCGGCCGAGGTACGCGTCGAGGTCGAGGGTGCCGACGGTCCATTCGTCGACCTGCTCAGCTGTGCTTGTCATGCCCCGAGATTGACACCTCCACTTAACTCGAAGTCAAGATCGGCCAACTGGTAACTGGCAACGGCCACCGACTTTCGTAAGTTCCACGGACGAGTGACGATTGGCCACCCTTCCGGAGTGAGCCGGTGAAACACACCGGCGTGGAAGGAGAAAGCAGATGAGGACTCGTTCCCTCGTCGCCGGTCTGCTGACCGGAGCGGCCGCCGTACTCGGGTTGGCGATGCCTGCTTCCGCCGCCGAACCGCCCTCGGGCGTTCAGCCGCTGATCGTGGGTGGTGTGGACGCGACCGAGACCTACACCTTCATGGCGTCCATGCAGACCAAGAGCGGCGACCACAACTGCGGTGCGTCCCTGATCGCGCCGGAGTGGCTGGTGACCGCCGCGCACTGCGTCGAGGGCGAGCAGCCGTCGAACTGGCAGTACCGCATCAACACCACCGACCACACCAAGGGCGGCGAGGTCGCCGAGGTCGACAAGTTCGTGGTCCACGAGAAGTACGACGGCTCCGGCCCGTACGACATCGCCCTGGTGCATCTGACCAAGCCGGCGGAAGCGACGCCGATCGAGATCGGCCAGTCGCCGGCGGCGGGCACCGACGTGCGCGAGATCGGCTGGGGGCTGACCTGCCCCACGCGCGGCTGCGGTGAGGCTCCGGTGGTACTCCAGCAGCTCGACACCAAGGTCGCCGAAGACTCCGGCTGCTCCGGCTCCGGGGCCTACGACGCGCAGACCGAGCTGTGCATGGACAACCAGGGCGGCAAAGCGAGCGCCTGCTACGGCGACTCGGGCGGCCCCGCCGTGGTCAAGAACGGCGACAAGTGGACGCTGGTCGGCGCCACCAGCCGCGGCCAGACCGCCAGCTGCCCGGAGATGCCGGGCATCTACACCGACGTGACCGCGTTCGGCGACTGGATCAAGCAGCAGACCGGCAAGTAGGACACCGCACCGCGCGGTGGCGCCCGATGCTCCTGCGACATCGGACGCCACCGCGCGTCGGCGTGGAATCGGCCCCAGGCATGAAAAAACCGCCTCGATGTGCATCGAGGCGGTTCGTTGAGCGGTGGCCAGGGCCGGGGTCGAACCGGCGACCTTCCGCTTTTCAGGCGGACGCTCGTACCAACTGAGCTACCTGGCCGGGAACGCCGGCGAGGAGCCGAACGATCTTGCGACCCTGACGGGACTCGAACCCGCGACCTTCGCCGTGACAGGGCGACGCGCTAACCAACTGCGCCACAGGGCCTTGCATACTGCTTTTGTAACTGTACTGCGTACTCCCAACGGGATTCGAACCCGCGTTGCCGCCTTGAAAGGGCGGAGTCCTAGGCCGCTGGACGATGGGAGCCCGGTTCGGTTTCGGCGAACCGACCGACCCGCGCTCTCCGGTGTCCCCGGGAGCGAACATAACTATAGGACACCCCTGTTTCGGCTCCCGCACAGGGGGTCCTCTAAGTGTTCACAGGGCTGGGACCTGCGAGAACGCGGTGAGTTCAGGATATCAGGGCCGAGGCGTCCCGTAGGGCTCCAAGACGCCGCCGAAGCTCCTCCCGCTCGTCGCCCGTCAGAGTGACGGCGAGGAGTTCGGCCACGCGCCGATCGGTCAGGTCCTCCGCCTGCCGCCACCGCTGCCGCAGATCCCCCTTCGCCTCCGCCGCGGCGATCAACCCGTCGGCGGCCTCCTCGGACCACGCGGTGCGCAGGAGACGGCCACGGCCGCCTTCCGGATCCGCGACGACCGCCTCGGACACCGTCAGACCCACCGCGCGAAGGGCCGCGAAGTGGATGCCGCCGCGGAACTCGCGGAAGACCATGAGCGCGAACGCCAGCCGCTCGACGTCGTCCGCCGGACGTTCGGCGAGTTGCCAACCGGCGAACAACGCGAGACCACTCGCGTCCGCGGCGTCCACGAGACGGAACAGCAGATCCGCAGGACGGCCCGGGTCGCCGACACCCGAAAGGTGGACACGCGCCCAGTTCGCCGATGACCGCGAGTAGGCACGGACCGCGGAGGCCGCGTCGAGTGCCGCCGTCGCGGACGGGAGGGCGTACTCGAAGAGCCAAGACGGGAAGATGCCGAACAGCTCCGCGACCACCTTCGGCGGCGGGTCGCCCAGCACCGCGGACCGGCCGCGCAGGTACAACGTCCGCGGCGACAGGCCCACCTCCGCCTCGACCTCGGCCAGCTCCGGCGACGTCATGAACTTCCCGCCCAGCGCCTGCACCGGACCCCGGATCTCCCGAGCCACCGCGATCGCCGCTTCGTCGGCCATGTCGGCACCCCTTCCCGCCAGTTGTTTGATAACAGTGTTACACAACTGGCGGACGAGCGTCGAGGACAAACGAAGGCCCGGCCGCGCGGCACACCCCGCGCGACCGGGCCTCGTGAACGAACGAACTCAGCGCTGGACGGGCGCCTGCCCGTCCTCGTCCAGCGTCAACCCCAGCATGTCCAGCAACTGGACACAGTCATCGACGCCCAGCGCCCCGTTGGCCACCGCCAGCCGGGCACGCCGCACCTGGTCGTCGGACACCCGCTGGGCGTCCCCCTGACCCGTGCGCTGCGCCGGCAGACCGCCGGCCAACGTCGTCGAGCTTCCCCCATCGGCACCTTCGTACCGAAGGAGGAACTGTCGCACTTCCACAGACCCACCCATGGTTCCTCCAGACGGCCAACGAACAGCTTGGCCGCGAGGCTAGCCAGAGCCGGCCGCGACACACAGCCCCCCGGAGAGTGAACCTGTCGCCACGCTCCGCACAACGCAGAGCGATCACGCGCACACCCGCGCCACATGAACCACAGGCGAACCAGAGGTGGCGCCCTGACCGGAATTCTGCCCGCGCCCACTCGCCCTTCTCAGGAAACCGTGCAACAATCGATTCGCTGACACACCCCCGGTCAGCGCCTGTGGAGATCCCCTCCGACCCCCGCGTTCCTCCCCCTGGCGCGGGGGTCGCTCCGTTTTCTGGGGGCCACCCCCAGACCCCAGGTTCCTTCAGGCGGCGGTTGGCTGCCCATGCCCGATCCCGTTGGTCTTTCCTCTTCCGGTCGCGGGTTGTGATCACGAGAAAAGGTTTTCCTGTCGATGCTGGGCCATTCGAGACAAAGAATTCGGTGTGTCGTGGCTCACTGTGGTTGGTTTGCCGAGACCGAACCGTTATCGTGGCCCGGTGCCCCTTCCTTCCCTGAGCCGTCGTAGCGGCAGCCGCACGAACCTGAAGCCGGTCAACCCCGGTCGTCACCGCAACTCCCCCACCAAGGAGGCCGAAGCGGTCGTCGAAGACACGGAGCTCACCAGCTACCTTCGTGCCCTCGCCCCGGAAAACGACCCGGAGAGCACCGGCACCGGCAAGCGTTTCGGCGAAGCGCAGGTCTTCCAGCTGCGGATGAACCTCATCGCCTGCGAGCAGCTCAAGGACGCCGCGGCCGAGCGCAACCTGTCGCCGCAGGCGCTGGCGCAGGAATGGATCCTCGAGCGTCTTTCGTGGGAGTCGCAGGCCAACTCGGCCCAGCAGCGCCGCCACGAGGAAGCCCACACCGACGAATTCCGCTTCGACGCCAACGCGTGGGAGCAGCCCGTCCCGCGCTGACCGTCATCCCGGAACGGAACAGCACAACAGAAGAAGCTTCAGCGGCAAAGGGAAAAGCCCCCGGCGAGATCGCCGGGGGCTTTTCCGATCAGTCTGAGCAACGCCTGAAGGGCGGACTCAGATCGCGCGGACCTTCTGGGCCTGCGGGCCCTTCTGGCCCTGACCGACCTCGAACTCCACTCGCTGGTTCTCCTCGAGCGTGCGGAAACCGCGACCCTCGATCTCCGAGTAGTGAACGAAGACGTCGCCCTCGCCGCCATCCTGCGCGATGAAGCCGAAGCCCTTCTCCGCGTTGAACCACTTCACAGTGCCTTGCGCCACCGCTTTACTCCTCGTTGCACATCCGCTTCGAGTGCCTCCGAAGCGACACCCAGACCGTCCCGGGCGGTTCCAACGAGTCGAGCGAAGAGCGCGTCACCGGCTCATGGCTCGCGTCAGAAGTTCCGCGAGTGTGAAGCCACGAACACGCAAAACGACGGCCTGATGGCAGCGTACCGGGATCTGGCCATATTTGAAGCCCGTGATCGGACTCTGGGCACCCCCAAGTACCAAGGTCACCGGAACGTCGTATACCGATCCGGCTTCTGTCGGACCCCCTCGCTAGCCTGTCGCCGCACGCCGACCTCAGGTCATCGCCGGACACGGACCGAAGTCGGCCATGCCCCGATCGTGAACTAAGATCCACTCGATTGTGACTCGCATCACTCTCGGTGGGATCAACTTACGGGGCTGTCCGGACGTCATGGTCGGTGTACAGGGGAGCAAAGGGGAAGCTTTGAGGTTCACGGAAACCGCGCGCCGCCGGGCGGCGATCGCGGCACTGGGGTTGGTGGCCGCTCTGACGCTGGGGGCGTGCAGCAGCGAGCCGACCGTTTCGGCCAGCGGGCCGGACGGCGGCGGGCCGGTCAGCAGCGACACCGGCGGCAAGGCGCCCGCGCCCGCCAAGCTGACGTACGAGCCGGCCGCGGGCGCGCAGGACGTCGCGCCGGGGCAGCCCATCAAGGTCAGCGTCGCCGACGGCACGCTCGACCAGGTCGTGCTGACCAACCCGGACGGCAAGCAGGTCGCGGGGCAGCCGTCCGAGGACAAGAAGAGCTGGTCCACCACCGAGCAGCTCGGCTACGGCAAGTCCTACACGTGGTCCGGCAAGGCCACCGGCACCGACGGCAAGCCCGTCGACATCGGCGGGGCCTTCACCACGGTCAAACCGCGCAAGCAGGTGGGCGCGAACATCAACGTCTTCGACGGGCAGACGTACGGCGTCGCCATGCCGATCACGCTGACGTTCCCGAGCAAGGTCACCGACAAGGCCTCGGTCGAGAAGGCGCTGTCGGTCGAGACCACGCCGAAGACCGAGGGTTCCTGGGCCTGGGTCCACGACGACACTTCGGTGCACTGGCGGCCGAAGGCCTACTGGCAGCCCGGCACCACGGTGAAGTTCAACGCCAAGATCTACGGCGTCAAGATCGGCGAAGGCGTGTACGGCAAGGAAGACCGCTCGGCGAGCTTCACGATCGGCCGCTCGCAGATCGTCAAGGGCAACACCCAGACCCACCGGCTCGTGGTGATCCGCGACGGGCAGCAGATCGCGGACTACCCGGCCAGCTACGGCCTCGACGCCGACCCGGGCCGTGTCACACCGAGCGGCACGCACGTGGTGATGTCCAAGCACGACACGTACTCGATGACCAACGAGCGCTACAACTACGAGAACATCGTCGTGCCGTCCGCGGTGCGGTTCTCCACCAACGGCGAGTTCATCCACGGCTACGCGCCTTCGATCTGGGCGCAGGGCAAGAAGAACATCTCGCACGGCTGCGTGAACCTGGCGCCGGCGAACGCCAAGGCGTACATGGACGGCGCCCTGGTCGGGGACCCCGTCGAGATCGAGGGCAGCACGGTGAAGATCAACCGGGCGCGCGACTACAGCGACTGGACCTACTCCTGGGAGGAGTGGTCCAAGCTCTCCGCTCTCGCGAGCTGAAGTACTTCCATGGAACCGGGCGGCCGGAGACCCCTGTGGTCTCCGGCCGTTCGTGTTGGTCGCCTGAAATTTCCCGAAAAATCGATGCAACCGGTAGCGAGGCGGGACGCATGTCTAACGACGTAAGGCGCCGCGGCCAATGAGCGGCGCCCGGATCGAGGAGACACTCTTGCGTACTCGTATCGCTCTCACTCTCGGCGCGCTGCTGCTGGCGGGCGGCGCCGCCTTCGCGACCACGTCGCTGGCGTCGGCCGATCAGAGCGCGCCGTCGTCGACGGTGACTCCGGCGCCCGAGCCGCCGACCAAGGCGCCCACCACCACGCGGCCTGTCGAGCCGCCCCGCGCCACCACCGCGCCGCCGCGCGATGTCCCGAAGACACCGTCGGTCGTCGCGCCGGGTGAGCACCGCGTGCCCAAGGCCGTTCCCGCCGGGCCGACCGGGGATCTGCACCTCCCCGCCATCGTCGAAGGAGCCGGTAACTAGGTGACGCCGAGCCGCTCGTCGAAGACCGGGACGGGCTCGCCGTGGGACGGCGAGTTCGCCCGGTACTTCGACGAGCGCGCGCACAATCTGCGTGCCACCGCGTACCTCCTGTGCGGCGACTGGCATCAGGCCGAGGACATCACACAGGCCGCGCTGCTGAAGCTGTACTTGGCTTGGCCGAGGCTTTCCCGGCACGACGCGCTCGACGGCTACGCGCGCAAGATCGTGCTGCGGACGTTCCTCTCCGAGCATCGGCGCGTCTGGCGCAAACGGGAGAAGCTCACGGACGCTCTTCCCGACGTCCCGGGCGAAACCGGCGGCACGGAACAGGAGATGCTGGTCAGGCACGCCCTGTCCGGCATCGCACCGAAGCAGCGCGCCGTCCTGGTGTTGCGCTACTTCGAGGATCTCAGCGTCGAAGAGACGGCCGCGGCGCTGGGCTGCAGCACCGGGAACGTGAAGAGCCAGGGCGCGCGGGGGCTCGCGACCCTGCGTAAACGGCTCGGTCCGCATTTCAGTGAACTGGCCTTGAGCGGAGCGCACGACGATGGGAGGTGAGGGGATGGACGAGGACATCAAAGGCGTGCTCGCGCACGGAGCGAGCGGTCCACCGCTGGGCATCCGGGCGGCGGACATCATCGAGCGGGGTGGCCGGATCCGGCGACGACGCAAACGGCTGGCCGTGGCGGGCAGTTCGCTGGCGACGATCGGGGTGATCGTGTTCGGCGCGCTCACCGTCGGCGGTCGCGATGGCGAGGGGCCCGCGCCGGTTCAACCCGCGGGGCCGGGCCTGTCGACCATCGCCCCGACACCGGTCTCCCCCGCGCCCGCCGAGTCGACGCCGCGGCCGGAGGTCACTCCCGAGAATCCGCCTCCCGCCTCCTCCGCGCCGAAGTCCGAACAGCCGCGTTCGACGCCGAGGACCGTCACGCCCGGCCGCACGACGACGGCCGCGCCCCCACGTGCGCCCACTCCGACGAAGCAGCCGGGCGAGCCGCCGACAACGGCCGCGACCCGCTGATCTCCCGTCCGGAACGTCCGTTTCCCGAAGAGTGACCCAAAGTAATCGGAAAGTCTCCGACATCGGCTTCACCTGGTGGTTCGTCACCGTAATGGCGGAACGGCGCTCTCGCGGCCGATCCAAAGCGCTGAACCCGGACGTTTGAACGCCTACGGTCGAGGGAACAAACCCTCGACGATGGGTAAGTAACGGGTGGGTCGGGAGGTCAAACCCATGGCCGAAGAGGCGCTGAGTGCGTCACATCAGGAAAAAGGGGCACCGACGGAGGCCCCGCCTGAACAGATCAGAAAAGCCGTCGCCGGGGCGGCGATGGGTAACTGCATCGAGTGGTACGACTTCGGTGTTTTCGGCTTCATGCCGGCCATCCTGGGGCAGGTCTTCTTCAATGCGTCGAGCACTTCCGAAGGCGCCCTGGCGACCTTCGCGGTCTTGGCGATCACGTTCGTCGTCCGGCCGTTCGGCAGCTTCGTGTTCGGTCCGCTGGGGGACAAGATCGGGCGCCAGAAGGTGCTCGCGCTGACGATCATCCTGATGTCCGGGTCGACGTTCATCATCGGCCTGTTGCCGTCCTACGCGACGATCGGCCCGGCCGCGGCGGTCCTGCTGATCCTGTTGCGCACCATCCAAGGCTTCTCGGCGGGCGGTGAGTACGGCGGCGCGGCGACGTTCATCGCGGAGTACGCGCCCGCCCGGCGCCGGGGTTTCTGGGGCAGCTGGCTGGAATTCGGCACGCTCGTCGGCTTCGCGATGGGGGCCGGCTTCGTCACCATCTTCACCGTCGTGCTCGGCGACGAGGCCATGCGCGAATGGGGCTGGCGCCTGCCGTTCCTGATCGCGGGCCCGCTCGGCATCGTCGGTCTGTACCTGCGGAACAAGCTGGAGGACACTCCGCTGTTCCAGGAGATCGAGAAGAAGAACCAGGTCGAGAAGTCGCCGCTGAAGGCGCTGCTCAAGAAGCACTGGACGTCGATCCTGCACCTGATCGGCATCGTGGTGATGCTGAACGTCGCCGACTACATCGTGATCACCTACCTGGAGACGTACCTCAAGGACGTGGTCGGTTTCAGCGGGCACACACCCTTGCTCATCATCCTGGCCACCATCGGGTTGATGTTGATCTTGATCGTGCCGGTCGGCATGCTGTCCGACCGCATCGGGCGAAAACCCATCCTGATCACGTGCTGCGCGAGCTTCCTGGTGTTGCCGATTCCGGCGTTCTCGTTGATGGGCGCGGCCGCTGACGACCGGAACGCCTGGCAGCTCATGCTCGGCCTGGTGATGATCGCGGTGCCGCTGGTGCTGATTCTGGCCGTGCTGGCCGCGACGCTGCCGGCGATGTTCCCGACCCAGGAGCGCTACAGCGGTTTCTCCATCGGATACAGCGTTTCGACCGCGGCCTTCGGCGGTACCGCGTCGTACATCATCGGCAGCCTGGTGAACTCGACAGGCGACAACCTGTGGCCCGCGTACTACCTGATGGGCGCGGCGGCGATCGCGGCCATCCCGATCCTGCTGCTGCCCGAAACGGCCGGTGTGTCGCTGCGCGGCATCGTGAACTCGCGGATCGCGCGGCGCCGGAAACCGGAAACGGCCACTCCCGGCGGCGCTTCGGAGCTACCGGCGAGTTAACGTCTTTCCATGAGCCGTATCTCGCAGCCGTGGCCGCCGGTCGAAGTCGAACCGGCGACCGTCCACCCGGAAGCCCCCGAACAGGGCAGCCACCTCGGCATCCACTTCGGTGAGTGTTTCGGGTGCGGCGACGAGATCGAGGCCGGGCTCCACCTGCATTCGACGGTGGGCGAAGGGACGACGGTGTACTCCAAGTTCACCGTCACCTCCGCCCACCAGGGTGCGCCCGGCCTCGCCCATGGCGGGCTGCTGGCTTGCGCCTTCGACGAAGCGCTCGGCGCGACCGTCGGCAACCTGCTACGCCGCCCCGCCGTCACCGGGAAACTGGAGACGGACTTCCTCCGGCCGGTCCCGGTCGGCTCGACCCTGTACATCGCCACGAAACTGGACGGCATCGCCGGCCGGAAGATCTACGTGAGCGCAGACGGACGGCTCGACGCCGAAGACGGCCCCGTCGCGGTGCGCGCGCGGGCGCTGTTCGTGCGGGTCGAGTTCGAGCACTTCAGCACCCACGGGGATCCCGAGGCGCTGCAGAAACTCGCCGCCGCGCACGAAAAGGCCCAGCGCGCCCGCGAGTGGGACATCAACCCCTGAGTTGAAGAGGTCTTCGGAGGGCGCTCGGCGCCCGATGGAGACTTCACGCGCGCTATGTCATTGTTCGCGGCCGGATCGCGTTCGCCTTGTCGACGAGTTCGACCCGCTTGTCGACCGATCCGGCCAACCGCGCCAACGTCCGGTAGCAGCGCTCGAGCCCGAACCGCAGGTCTCGTTCCTCCAAGGCACAGCCCAGCACCTTCGCGCCCGGTGTCGGCTGGTTCTGCGAATTCAGCCAGCCGTACGCCGCTTCGAGGACCTCCGCCGACAAACGAGTGCGGCGTTCCGCATCGAGCTGCAAGCGCTCCAACCGCGTCGAGGCGTCGACGAGATCCCGCTCGGACACCATCACCGGATCCTTGCCGCCACCGTTGATCCTGGTCTTGATCTTGATCGCGGCCACCTGCGCGGCGACGTGATGCGACGACGACGCCGGGACGGCCTCCAGCACCTCGATCGCGCTGGCCCTGGCGCCCTGCGCGAGGTACACGCGAGCGAGCCCGAAGGCGGCGCTGACGTACGACCGGTCCGTTCGCCACACCAGCTCGTAGTAGCGCGCGGCGCCGAAGTAGTCCCCGACCCCTTCCGCGCTGACGGCCAAGGCCAGCTTCGGCGCGATCTCCCCGGGAAGGTCGTCGTACACCGCTTCGAACGCGACGTGCGCGACGCGGGACCGTCCGCCCGCGAGCTCGATCAGGCCGCGGTACCAGTCGATCCGCCAGTCGTGCGGGAAACCGGCCTTGATCGCGAGGTACTGCGCGGCCTGCAGCTGCCGCTGCGCCTCGACCAGCTCACCGAGCTCGATCCGCGCGCGGACGATACGCAGCCGGACCTCGATCGACTCGCGCGGTGCCCCGGCCAGCGACTCGATCGCGCCCCCGGGATCGAGCGCGACCGTCGACGCGAGCACGCCTGCCGCCGGGTCGTCCGTGTCGACCTGCGGGATCGGCAGCCCGGCGACCACTTCACCCGGATCGGGCAGCGGCACGCTCCCACCGTGTTCTGGGACGACCATGTCGACGCCGAACGTGCGGGTCTCCGGCCCGAAGACGGTCGACGCGCCAGGGCGCGGTTTCCCGGTGCCCAGCGCCATGATCTCGCGGAGCACGCCGGTCAGCTGGTCGGCCATCTCCTCGGCCGCGATGAACCGGCGGTCCGGGTCGGTGTGCGTCGCGCGCTTCAGGAAGCGGTAGTACGAACCGAAGAGCGCGAACAACGGCACGACGTCCGGTCCGGGCAGGGTCGTCTTGTACTTGGTGGTGTAGCCGGAGAATTCGAAGCTGAGCACGGCGAGCGTGCGGCCGACCGTGTACAGGTCCGATGCCACCGACGCGCCGTGCGTCGCCAGTTCGGGCGCGCTGTAGCCGGTGGTGAAGAACAGCGGGCTCTCGTAGTCGTCGATGCGGCGGACCGCGCCGAGGTCGATCAGCTTGAGCTGTTCGTGCGTCTGGATGACGTTGTCGGGCTTGAGGTCGCAGTACAGCAGGTTCTGGCCGTGCAGGTAGCCCATGGCGGGCAGGATCTCCAGCCCGTAGGCGATCACCTGGCCGATCGGCAGCGGCTCCGGGCGTTTCGTCTCGCGGTGGTGCGCGAGCGCGAGCTGACGCAGCGACTGACCGCCGACGTACTCCATGACGATGTAGCCGACGGAGTTGCCGGTGTCGCCGTCCGGGTGCTGCACGAAGTTGTGGATCTTGACGATGTTGGGGTGCTCGACCTCGGCGAGGAAGCGCTGCTCGTTGGCGGCGGCCGCCATCGCGGTGGCGTCGCCGGTGTCGATCAGGCCCTTGAGCACCACCCAGCGGTCGCTCACGTTGTGGTCCTGCGCGAGGTAGATCCAGCCGAGGCCGCCGTACGCGAGCGCGCCGAGCACCTCGTACTGGCCGCCGACGATCTCGTTCGGCCGCAGCTTCGGGACGAAGGAGAACGGGTTCCCGCACTTCTCGCATTTGCCCTCGGGCGAGCCGGGCTCGCCGTCCTTGCCGCGGCCGACCTTGGCACTGCAGCTGCCGCAGAAGCGTTTCTCCTCGGACACCATCGGGTTCTCGAGGACGGCGGACGCCGGGTCGCGGTACGGCACCTGCGGGACGTCGACGAGCCCGGCGCCGAGACGGCCGCGGCGTGACGTGCGGGACGACGTCCGGCGCGCGGTGCCGGGGAACGAACCCGTTCCGGTCCCGGTTCCGGTGCCGCGGCTGCCCGATCCGGTGCCGGTGCCCGTGCCGCGGCTTTCGCTGGAACGTTCGGGGAGGACGCTTTCCGTGCCCGGGTCCGGCAGCGGACCGGGTCCGCTGTCGACGCGCGGCGTCGGCGGCATGATGCTCTGCGTCTCCGGGGCCGGCGAGGCGAGCACGCTGGTCGGCTGCGGCGCGTCGGCGGGCGCCTGCCACGCGGGGCGGACGACCTGGGTCTGCGGGCTCACCGGGGCCATGTCGCCCGGCGGACGCGTCGGATCCTCGGCGCCGGGGATCGGCCGCTGCTGGCCGCGCGGCGGAGTCTGCGGCCGCTGGACGGGCGCGTGGTAAACCGTGCGCTCGGCGTCCTTCTCCGGCTCCTGCTCGGGCCGCGGCTCGGAGAGATCGAGCCTGCCGGAAATAGACGGTTCGGGCGTTTCCCAGCGGACCGGTGCCGGCGGCGTCCAGGAGGCGGACTCCGGCTCACGCTCCGGCGTGGCGTCGTCCGGCGCTGCGTGCCGAGGACGGCGCGGCTCTTCCGACACTGGTACCTCCCGAAATCCCCGCGACGGCTTGGGAGTCGATCCTAGCCGTGAGCAGGCAGGTCGTGCCCGCGCCGGGTCGAACCCGCTACGGTGCGATGGAGAACCGATTCAGCAGGTGATGAGGGGGAGGGACCGGTGCCTGCGTCATTTTCGATGTCGATGGCCCAGCTCGACGTCGTACTCGAAGAACTCGGGCTCGGCAGATTCGTGCTGCCCTTCGAGATCCCGACCGTCGGAACCACCATCACCGAACGCGAGCGGCACTGCGAAGAGATCTGGGCCGGGCTGGCCGACCGAGGCTTCGCCCGCGGCCGCGAACTCCTGCGCGACTACGAACAGTCCCTCCGGCTCTGGGCCACCGGGGATTTCGTCGTCACCATGGAGGCACACGAGGTCGAGCAGGACGCCGAATACCTCTATCGGGGTGCGTGGAACAGCCGCCAGGGCATCGTGAGCCAGCAGCGCGGCTTCGACATCCTCTTCGAACCGGTCTACCCCGAACAGGTCGTCGCGACCCTGCTCGGATATCTGCCGTCCCTGCAGCCATTCCCCGGCCGGGTGACGACGTCCAGCACGCTCCCCCCGGCCAAACGACCGGACGACCCGTTCGACGAGGACCCCGACAACCTCCGCCTGGGCGCGGCCGCCCGCTTCTTCGAACACCCGCTCGCGCGACTGGGCACGATCAGCGTCACCCTGCGCGACGACCGGGGCAAACCGCAGCAGAAGAGCGTCCAGTGGTTCGACAGCCTTCAGGGCCGCTTCATGCTCACCACCGACCGCTTCCCCGACGGCGAAGTCCGCCGCACCTTCACCCCGACGAGTGGCTCTCACCTGGCCCGATGGATCCACGACCTGGTCGAAGCCGCCCGTGTCGGCAGCGCGTGATCCTCGTCGAGAGGCGGCCTTCGAGGCCGTTTCCGCTGATATCGTGATCTGACGAGCGCTACGAGTAACCGGGACTTGGTACAGGGGAGAGACCATGACGGACGGCACCGGCGGACCGCCGGGCAACTTCTCCGACATGTTGGGTGACTTCTCGGCGCAGGCCGATCGAATGATGACTGCGGCCAAAGAGGGGCGGTTCGCCGTCAGCCCGGAAATGGGCGAGGCGTACAAGACGGCGTTGCGCGAGTACATCGACAGCTGGATGGGAACCAAAACGAGGTTCGAACACCTCGCCCAGAGCCCCAAGCTCGGTACAGGCCCCTACTCCCAACAGGTCGGCGACCATGCGGTGAAGGTGGCAGAGGGTGACGATCTTTCGGCCAAGACTCAGCTCGATGCCTTGCAAGAGGTTACGAACAGGGCCCGCGAAGCCATCGAAATCGCCATGACGAAATATAAGCAACAGGACTCGGACGGCGCCGACCATCTCAAGCAACTCGATCGGGACTGATAAATCCAATGAAGACTAACGTCCGTAGCGCGGCGATTCCTGCAATCCTCGCGATTACACTGACTTCTTCGGGTTGCTCACCCGAAAAGGCAGGTACCCCGAGTCCTGCGCCGACATCCACATCTACCGCGTCTTCGCCACAGACAGCGAGTCCTGAGAAGATATTCGGAGACTTGAAAGCCTGCACGCTACTCGAGCCTGTGACCACATCGAAAGGCTTCTCGAAGCCCACAGAAGAGGACTACGAGAGCGACAACGGATGCCAGGCACAGAAAAGCGAGTACGGTGTTATCAGCACCTACCTGGTCGATGAAGCCGGGCTCGATGAGCTCACCCCGGGTCGCGGCACCAAGACCGCCACACAGATCGCTGGCAGGGACGCCGTGGAGATACCGGGATCAGGAGGCACCCACACCTGCATGGTCGGTGTCGCGGTTGGCCCCAAAGCTCGTATGACTGTGGGGACCACTCTCGTCAAGGGCTCGAATGAAGAGGCCTGCGCCTCCTCAAGGGAAGTTGCTGGACTACTCGCCCCGAAACTGCCTCAAGGCAGCTGAAGCGGAGGGACAATGGCTGGAGACCTCGACCGGACACACTCCGGAATCGACGTGAGCTTGACCGGCAAGGTTCACCGCACCTATGAGGGGAAGCGTTATTCGGAAGAATACGACAGGACCATCGAAGGTCCTGGCGGAAATTCCGCCACCGCTCGGGCGACAGCGGAGATGCGGGCAGGCGAATACTCTGCGCAACAAGGCGAGAAGCTAGCGCAGGGGCAGGAATTTCGATCGGGTCTCAACGCCTCTGACCAGCGCTACGAGGCGAGACCACATGGCGAACTCAAGAACATGGTCGCCGACAACCTGGACCCCGTTGACGTCGACAGGCAGGGCGAGCTCTGGAACACCCAGGGAGACGCGCTTCACACCTTCAGCGACGCTCTCATGAGGGCCTCTAACAAAGAAGGCGCTCATTGGCAGGGGACGGCAGCCGACTCAGCTCATGGCTTCTTCAAAAGCTTGAGCGCTTGGGCTAAGACGTCGGGCGATGGCGCCTACCTCGCTTCCAACCGCTTCTCCCAGTCCGCCGCCGCGGCCACCACCGCGAAGAACTCGATGCCCGAAGAGATCCCCTTCGACCGCAACGCCGAGTACAAGAACGCGCTCAACCAGCTCGCGACGGGGAATCTCGCCGGCGCGGTGGACACGGTCGGCAACATCTCGGCCAAGCAGGAGCAGTCGTTCCAGGCGCATCAGCAGGCCGCGCAGGTGATGCACAACTACGACCAGTCGCTCTTCGACGTCAATTCCAAGCAGCCCACCTTCGCGCCGCCGCCGGAGATGGGCGAGTCGACGACGGCGTCCGGGTTTTCCGGGGGTACCGAGCCCAGGGGCTTCAGCGGCGGGCCGGGGCCTGGGCCCAACAGTGGTCCAGGGCCAGGCGTGCCGGGCGGGCCGAGCGGGCCGGCGCCGGGGCCCGGGATCACCACGGGTGGCGGGCACACCGGCGTGCCGGGGCCGAATCAGCCGGTCAGCGGGCCGCCGGGGTCGTTCCGGCCGGGGCCTGGGCCGGGGTTGGCGGCGCTGAACGGGCCTGGTCCCACCGGGCTCGGGCGGCTGGGCAGCGAGCAGTATCGCGGCAAACCCGGCCGGACGACGAGCGGGCCGGGCGGCAGTGCGGCGAACCGGTTGACCAGCGGCGGCGGCGGGTTCGGGCGCAACGGCGGGTCGGGCAACGTCGCCGAGCGGCTCGCGGGTGGCAAGGTCGCGGCCGGTGACGCCGAGAAGCTCGCGGGCAAGGGCGGCGGGTCCGGGTCGGGCAAGCTGCCGGAGGAGCGCGTCGCCCGGGGTGGCGCGGCCGCGGCGGGCAAGGGCGGCGGCCACGGACCGATGGGGGCCGGCGCTCCCGGTGGCCGGGGGCAGAAGGAAGAGGACAAGGAAAAGAAGGCCCCGAACTACCTGCAGGAGGAAGACGCCGACGTGTTGTTCGGCGGCTACGAGGGCGAGATGAAGCCGGTGCCGCCGGTGATCGGCGACAAGTCCCGGTAAGACGAAGCGGGCCGTTCGGGAGCGAATCCCGAACGGCCCGTTCTCACTTGTACTGGGCTGGAGGCGGCGTCCCGCCCTCGAGTTTGTTCCCGATCCACTTGGCGTAGATCGCCTGCCACGCGCCACCGCGCACGTTCTCCAGCACGGCGTTCACGTACCGCACCATGTCCTCGTTCTCCTTCGGGATCCCGATGCCGTAGTTCTCCTCGGTGAACCGGTCCCCCACGATCTTCAGCGTCGGATCCTGCGCGAGCATCCCGGCGAGGATGACGTCGTCCGTCGACACGGCCTCGACCTGCTTCTGCTGCAGCATCACCAGGCAGTCCGACCAGTTGTCCACCGAGACCGGCACCGGCTTCGACGGATCGGCGGCGATCTTCGTCAGCGAGGTCGACGTCTTGGTCGCGCACACCCGCCGTCCGGCGAGGTCCGACAGCTGCGCGACCTTCGACCCGGCTTCGACCAGGATTCGTTGCCCCGCTTGGTAATAAGCGGTCGAGAAGTTGACCTTCTTCAGCCGGCTGCAGGTGATGCTGTACGTCCGCACCACGATGTCGACCTGCTTCTTCTCGAGCACTTCTTCCCGGAGTTTCGACGGGATCGCCCGGAACTGCACACGGCCTTCCGCGCTGCCGAAGATCGCCTTCGCGATCTCGTTGACCATGTCGATGTCGAACCCTTCGAGCTGGCCCGACGTCGGGTTCCGGAAGCCGAACAGGAACGTCGTCTGGTCGACACCCGCGACGAGTTTGCCGTTCTCCTTGATCTTCGCCATCGTCGAGCCGCTGGTGATCGACGTGCCGTTGGTCGGCCGCAGGCTGGCCAACGGGTTGCAGCTCGTGTCGGTCGTTCCGCCGCCGCCGGTGTTGTCGGCGCCGCCGACGTTCGCGGGCAGCGGTGGCGCGACGTCGCCGACGGGAGCCGGGTCCACCGGCGACCCCGCGCTCCCACAAGCCGTCGCCAGCACCAACACCGCGCCGAGCACGGCCGTTCGCAGACCGTTCCGCATCACCGGTACTCCCTCAGCCGTTCACGGATTCCCAAGGCCGACCCCGCCGCCGCCAGCACCGCCAGCACCGCGATACCCGGCGCGAGCAGGGTCAGCGCGCGTTCGGCGTTGCGGGTGTCGTCGAGGAATTCCTGTCGTCCCACGTTGATCGCGGCCACCAGGTTCTCGTCGAGCCGCAGGAACGCCCCGGCCGCGCCGTCCTTCTTGTCGTCGCGGATGGCCGTGCCGACGGCGTCCTGGTAGAAGCCGTCGTCGTCCTGCCGCCGCACCTCGGCGTGCGCCTTGAACCACGCCGACGCCGCCTGGATGGCCGCGTCCACCTTCTCCGCGGCCGGGCCGCCCGCCGCGAGTCCACGGGCCTCGCCCAGCAGACCGCCTTGGCCGTCGGTCCCGCCGAGTTGCGCGGCGAGATCACCGAAGTTCTTTTCGTACGCCGCGCCGTCGCCGCGGGCGACGAGGGTCAGCGTTTCGTCGGCTCGCGCCTGCAGCGCCGCGATCCTGGCCCGGACGAGCACGTCCACCTGGTGCGAGCCGTCTTCCTCACCACCGCCGACGAGGGTGCTCTGCACGATCAGCGCGACCGAGCCCCACAACAGGGCGACCACCACCGACGCGGTCGCGACGACGAGCCCGACGTTCAGCAACCGGTTGGTCTTCCGCGTCAGGTGCACCTGGGTGACGATCAGCGCGGCGAGCAGGGCGAGCACCAAAGCCGTTGACAGCCAAGGGAATCCGGTCGCGTCGTCCTGTTCGGCGGCGAGCCGGTCGGTGTCGGTCCGGTAGAGATCCTGTGCGGCGGGAAGGATTTTCGACCGCATGAGTTCCGACGCCTCGCGCAGATACGAGGCACCGACGGGATAACCCTGCCGGTTGTAGACGCGAGCGGTCTCGATCAGTCCCGTGTAGACGGGGATCTCGCGGCCGAGGATGTTGATCTGCTCAGCGGCCTTGCCGACGCCGGACGAGTCCGATGCGGCCTTCGCCAGCGCGGCCCCGGCCTCCGCGATGTCGCGTTCGTACCGCTGGCGCATCGGGAGCGGCTCGGCGCCGATGGAGAGGAACGAACTGGCCGCGGTCGCGTCGGCGTCCGAAAGCGCGCGATAGACCTGTTGCGCGGCGGCGGCCAGCGGTTCGCGGTGGTCGATCAGGCCGTTGATCGTGTCCTTCTTGTCCTGCGCCGCCAGCGTCCCGAACAGACCCGCGACCAGCGACAGCAGCACGAGCCCGATCGCGATCACCGACAGCCTGCCCGGCGTGGTCGCCGCGGACCGGACGATCGCGCGGATCCCGTTCCCCGGCAGCTCGAGCAGCCCGGCGATCCCGCCGCGGCCTTCCGGCGCGGGGGGTGGCGCGGGACTCCCCGGCCGGGTCACAGTGCTCGTCATCGCCGATCCTCCCCATTGGCTCTATCCGCAAAGAAGGTATCCGAGTCGGGATCAGCGCAGCCAGTGAGACCGGCGTGTGTCATCGGCACGTGATCTCCTGGCCGGATCAAAGGCCTTTTTCCAGGCCGTACCGCACGGCCTCCGCACGATTGCGCACACCGATCTTGGCGAAGGTGTGGTTGATGTGGCTTTTCACGGTCGCCTCACCGATGAACAGCTCGGCGGCGATTTCCGGATTGGACAGCCCTCGGGTGATGAGGCCGAGCACTTCGGCTTCGCGTGCGGTGAGCCCGTCGGGGAGTTCGGCCTTGGCCCGCGTGACCGATCGCGCGTCGAGCGCGGCGACGAGTCTGTCGGAGACTTCCGCGGCGAAGATCGCCTGTCCATTGGCGGCCGAGCGGATGGCCGCCCCGATCTCGGCACGTCCGGCGTCCTTGGTCAGGTAGCCGCGGGCCCCGGCACGCAACGCGTCGGCGATCGAAGCGTCGTCCGCGTAGGTCGTGAGGACGACGACCGCGAGCTCCGGATGATCGCGTTTGAGCAGCCGGGTCGCGGCCACCCCGTCCAGGACGGGCATGCGCAGGTCCATCAGCACTACGTCGGCCGCGGTGCGGCGGAGCAGGTCGAGGGCCTGCCGTCCGTCGCCCGCCGCTCCGGCGACCTCGACCCCGTCGATCAGCCCGAGCAACGCGACGAGCCCTTCGCGCATGACCTGCTGGTCATCGACCACGACCACCCGGATCACGCCCGCACCACCGCCTCCACCGTCCAGCGCCCGTCTCCCGGACCCGCGGTCAGCGTGCCACCGGCGAGCGCGAGCCGCTCCCTCATCCCGGTGAGCCCGAACCCGCCGGTGTCCTCCGATCGGACGGTTTCGCCGATTTCGTTCCACACTCGCAGACGCACCTCGGCCTCGGCGAAGTGGAGCCGGAGCGAAACCGGCCGTCCGTAGGCGTGTTTGGCCGCGTTGGTCAGCGCCTCCCGCGCGACGCCTGCCAGCGAGACCACCGCGGCGGACGGCAGTGGCCGCTGCTCCCCCACCACCTCGAAGGTCACCCTTCCTTGGTGCGCGCCGGCCAGCTGACGCAGGGCTCCGGCGAGCGATGGGACGTCACTGCGCAGGGCGGCGACCGCGTCCCGTGCCTCGGCGAGCCCGTCCGCGGCGAGTTTCCTCGAGGAACGGACCCTGTCGAGGGCACCGTCCACATCGGACTTCTCGGCGAGCAGCGCCTCAGCGACCTCCAGGTGGACTCCCAGCGCCCCCAGGGAATGCGCGAGCACGTCGTGGATCTCCCTGGCGATCCGGGTGCGCTCGTCGAGCGCCGCCGCCCGCGCGTGTTCGGACTGCGCCAGTTTGGTCTGCTCCAGCAACTCGGCCGCCTGCACCGCCTGAACCTCGTACTGCCGCCGGTTCAATCCGAGCAGCATCAGCACGAGCAGCACGCCGACATTGCCGAACACCAGCGGTCCGGCCGCGCCCGCGACCAGGCCGGTGACCGCCGCGAGGCTCGCGTCGAGCCCCACCACCCCCATGATGGCGGCCACCGACGGCTCGGTCAGGGTGGCGAACCGGCTGACCGTGACCACCGCCAGCACGATGGCGGAGGAGTCCTCCGCCCAGCCGAGCGCGATCGAGGGCGCGATACTCGCCACCGCGAGCAGCCCGGTCGCCTCCCTGGGGAAACTCGGGGAGGCCGCCACGAAACCCAGCCAGCACGCGCCGCTGACGCCGTACGCCGTCCAGATCCACGGATCTGACTCGCTCGCGGTCAGCAGCACGACCACCACCGCGGCCGTGCCGAGCGCCTGGACGACCAGCCAGCTCGGCGCGATCGTGTCCGGCAGCAGCGGCTTCTCCCGCTTCCCCATCTTCCCCCTCAGTGATCGCTCAGCCGCGTGATCATCTCGACCAGGATCAGCCGGTAGGCCAGGAACCCGAGCAGGATGACGACACCCACGACGACCAGCCCCAGCAGGCCTTTGACGTTCATCTTTCCCATGTCACGGACGTTAGGCACGGGGAGGGGTGGAGCGGGACCACCGGCGGGTGGAGGCGGGGATGGACCTCAACCCCGGACGGCGGGCGCGACGGAATGCGGCAGGACCTCGCCGTCGGCGGGCCGCTCGACGACCACCTCGACGTCGTCGTCGAACCGGTACGGCCGGGCCAGCAGGAAACCGCCGAAATGCCGCCTCATCCTGGACATCTCCGCGCGGACGGTGACGGTGCGCCCGGCGTCGCCGAAGAGGTCGAGCGACAGTTCCGAGGCGGACCGCCCCGCTCGATGGAGCGCGAGGACGTACAGCATCTCCGCGTGCCGCGGGCTCAGCCGATGCGACCAGGTGCCGGCCGCGCCCGAGACGCGCAGCGTGCTTTCCCGCGACGACCTCAGATCGAGCACGACCCGGGTCGGCGGCGCGTCCTCCTCCTCGGTGAGCCGGACGAGCCAGCCGCCGGGCAGCGGCTCCAGCAGGCAGCTGCCGTACGTCGGCAGCCAGGTGCGGCCCGGGGCCGCGTCGTTCGGCAGCGCGATCCGGCCGACCGGGACGAGCCCCGCCGAGGCCGCGATCCAGCCGTGCGGGTCGGTGATGACCGCCCGCCCCTTCACCTTGGCGAGCAAGGGGGTGGCCAGCCCGCGCAACCGTTCGAGATCCGAGAGATGCGTGGTGCGCAGATGCGCTTCGGCGAGCTTCGCGACCGCGTCGACCAGGGCGAGGGTGGACGGATGCACGGTGGAGGCCGGGCCCGAGAGGTCGACCGCGCCGAGCAGCCTGCCGTTCCTCGGATCGTGCAGTGGCGCGGCGGCACAGGTCCAGTCGTGCTGGTTGCTGACGTAGTGCTCGGCCGAGTAGACCTGCACCGGATGCCTGGCGACCAGCGCCGTCCCGATGGCGTTGGTGCCCGTGGCGGGCTCGTGCCAGTCGGCCCCTTCGACGAAGCCGAGCCCGTCGGCGCGACGGCGGACCGCGGTGCTGCCGTCGCGCCAGAGCACCCGGCCGTCGGCGTCGACGACGACCATGATGTGCGCGGCCTGCTCGGCGAGGCCGATCAAGCCGCCGCGAAGGGCGGGGAGGACGGTCGCGAGGCCGCTGTCCCGACGCCGGGCTTCCAGTTGGTCCGGGGCGAGCGGAGGGGTCGGCGAGCCACGGTCCGGGTCGAGACCCAGCCGCCGCATCCGCTGCCAGGACGCGCCGATCACCGCGCGGGGCCTGCCCGGGAGCGTGGTCCCGGCGAGCGCGGCCTCGCGCACTTCGGCGAGGGCACGCGCGTGCCGCCGCGGATCCGCACCGACCGGCAGCGCCGCCTCGAGCTGCACCTGGCCTACTCCTTCTGCTCTGTTCAGGCCAGTGTGCCCGGGTGGCACGGGGAGCGGAAGGTCTCTGTGACCTGGGCGCGGGCTATCCGGGGAAGGGTGCGTCCGCCAGGCGTGGGGTGGGAAGGGCCGCCGTCGGCTTCCTGCCGAGCAGCAGGCCGGTCCTGGTGGCCTCGGCCATCACGGCGCGGACGTCGACGCACCACGGCCCGTCGGGCTTCAATTCGACGAAAGCGCTCTCTCCCGGCTTGAGCACGAAATGCGGCTGGCCGTCCAGCGCGATGGAGCCACCGCCGGCGGCGAGATCGACGCGGACCCCGGCGTGCAGCACGCTCCAGCCGCGGACGCCCACCTCCCGGACCTCGCCGGGCGCGATCGGCGCCTGCACCACGTACGGTGTCTCGTCGACCGGTCCGAGCGAGACCGCGACACCGTCCACAGTTGACTTCGGGCTGGGGCAGAGCCGCCCGGGGATACTCGACAGCCCGACCCCGTCCGGAACCGCGAACGTGCAGTACAGCTCGGTGAGCGACGCGGGATCCCACCGGCTCTCCGAGCACACGCTGACGTCGGTCAGCGCGATCTCACGGCGGGCCTTCGTGACGACCTCGAGCACGGTGGCGCGGTTCGTGACCAGGTCCGTGTCCACCTGATGAGTGGCCACCAGCCCGGCGGCGAGCCCGGCGACGGTGGACTCGTCGGCGCCACCGGCGGGCAGCATCAGCAGCGGGACGTCACCGCAGGCGGCCGCCGCGGCCCGCATCATGCTCTCGTTGCCGAGGCAGATGAGCACGCTCGCACCCGCGTCCACCATCCGGCGGACGGTGCCGATGATCTTGCTCGCGTCGGCCCACACCATCACGCGGCCGACGCCGGCCACCCTCAGTGCCGAACGCAGGCCCTGGATGTCACGCTCCGAAGCGGGGTTCGCCACGATCCCCGCAACCGCTTCGCCCACATGTCCTCCGCTGCCGCGCCAAGTCCCTACAAGGAAACGACGTCCGGGCCACGAAAGAAAGAGTTGCACGAGGTTGCATCACCAGGAAAGGGCACGGGACTTTTGGTCAACGGGCCACCTGCCCGTCAGGACACGGACGCCGAGCGGCACGAGCGCCAGGCCGAGGGCCACCGCGGTGACGACGCTCAGGAACTCGCTCTCCTTGAGCACCCCCATCCAGAGCGTGCACGGCCAGAGGAACAGCAGCGCCCGCCCGGTGCCGAAGGTACCGGCCCGGAACGCCCCGATGGCCAGCAGCAGGCCTCCGGCGTACTGGCCGACCGACGCGGTGACCGGGATCCGCCACAGGCCGTAGGACAGGTCGACGTAGTCGTCCATCACCAGCCTCGTCGCCTGCTCCAGCCCGAGCTTGTCGACGAGCTCGAAGGCCGCCAGGTCGACGCCTGCGAAGTAGACCCGCGCGAACAAGCCGAGCGCGAGGAGCAGGAATCCCCAACCTGCCAACGCCGGCGCCTTCTCCGCGACGATCTTCGCCAGCATCAGGAAGGCCGGCAGCAGGAGGATCGCGCCGAGCAGGAAGACCGAGTACGCGGCCGTCACCAGGCCGGGGTTCGCGGCGTACGCGGCCAGCTGCCCGGGGGCGGCGAAGGGCTGCTCGTCGAACCACGCGACTTGTTCCGGCGTGAAGTCCTTGAGCACCAGATGTCGCAGCAGCAGGCCCGCGAACCAGACGAGCGGGGCGAGAATCAGGGCCACTCCGCCGATCCAGCGGCCGGTTTCACCGTTCATGCCGGAATCGTCGCCGGGACGGGCGGCGCGGGACAGCGCCCGAAAGTCAGGCGCGGGCCCCGACTTTCGTCAGGATCGGTCCCGGAAAAGCAGCAGGGCCGCCTCCCCGAGGGGATGACGGCCCTGCTTGGAAAACCTGGATCAGATCACGGTGACCGAGGTGGCCTGCGGACCCTTCGCGCCCTGCCCGATCTCGAACTCCACGCGGGCGTTCTCCTCGAGGGTACGGAAGCCGTTGCCCTTGATCTCGCTGTAGTGCACGAAGACGTCGCCGCCGCCGTTGTCGGGAGTGATGAAGCCGAACCCCTTCTCGGAGTTGAACCACTTCACAGTGCCCTGAGTCATAAAATCTCCATATGCAACACAAACAAACAGGAAGCCACGTCGGCAGCCCGGGTCATGACCAGACGGTTTGCTTCCCCGGAAACACGAGGAGACACTACGCCCGCTGAGTTCTGCGAGCGTGAACCAACACGAACACAAAAATCGAGACCTGGTGCAGTAAAGCACACCTCACGCAGGCCGACAAGCGCCATCACCCGGGTGTGCGCAGCCGCACTGCACCTTTTGGCGACTGTACCTCTCCGGCCGAAGTGGCGACCGGCCGGGCTATTCGCCGCTGGCGGCGCGCAGGGGTACCTCGGTGCCGAACGGCGAGCGGCGCAGCGCCTCCCGGTTCGTGGCCACGACGGCGATGTCGTGGGTCTCCGCGTCCGCGCTGAACAGCACCGGCACCACGCCGGAAACGGACTTGTCCTGTGGCTTCGCTTCGTCAGCCATGTTTTCTCCCAGTGTCAACACAACGCTCTACGTACGTACTGCGTGCCAACAACCACACCGGCCATTGCCCCGGTCCATATCGGACTCTCGGTGTTGCCGCGATTGTGCCACGGCCGACCGACAAAATCCGGTGTCCGCGACCGAAAGTCGGCCGAGTCGTCACCTCGTTCCCACCCTTTGGGGCAGGTGAAGGCGGCGCCACAAGGGTTTCTGTGTATCCCCTGAGAAAAAGTACCGCCCGGTAGTCGGCGTGGCGGCCCCTACTGGCCGCCCTGCTGCGGCCTCGCGGCGCCCAGCAGGCTCGTCAGCCGGATGTCCGGGGTCACCACGTCCGGATCCGTGCGGATGTCGATCACACAAGGCCGTTGCCGCACCAGCGCGCTCGCGATGATCGGCTCCAGCTCTTCCCGATCGTCCACGGTGTACCCGGCGGCGCCGAGCCCGCGTGCCCACGACGCGAAGTCGGTGATGGGGACGGTGACCCCCGACAGCCGGCCGTGTTTGCGCGCCTGGTGCACGGCGAGCGGGCCGTGCACCCCGTTCTGGAACACCAGGACGGTCACCGGCACCCGGTAGCGCACGGCGGTCTCGATCTCCTGCCCGGTCATCAGCGCGCCACCGTCGCCCGCCATCGCGATCACCGTCCGGCGTGGTTCGGCGAGTTTCGCCGCGACCGCCGCGGGCACCGCGTAGCCCATGGCCGCGTTGCTCGGCCCGAGCTGGCTGCGCGGCGCGGTGAAACACCAGTAGCGGTGCATGAACTGGGCGAAGTTGCCCGCGTCACTGGTCACGATCGCGTCTTCGGGCGCGAGTTTGCGTACCGCGCGGATGACGTCGGCGGGGTGGACGCGGGTGGCGCCGCTGGTGTCGGGCGGCGTCATGAAGGTGTGCACCGCGGCGTTCGCGGCCGACGCGCGCCGCTGCCGGGGCGAGGCGACATTGCGCAGTTCACGCAGGAAGGGCTCGACCTCGGAGTCGACCCGGAAGGTCAGGCCGCCGCGGCGGGCGGGCTCGATCCCGGTGCCGACCAGCACCAGCGTCTGCGACGGCGTCGGGTACCGAAAGGACTGAGTGGTGACCTCGTCGAGCTGCGTGCCCAGCGCGAGCACGAGATCCGCGCGCTCCAGCGCGTCGAGCTGCCGCGCGGGGATGCCGATGCCGAGATGGCCGGCGTAGCGCGCGTGGTTCTCGGGGAAGGCGTCCTGGCGGCGGAACGCGTTGTACACCGGCAACGCGAGCTCGTCGGCGACGGCGATCAGCTCGTCGCGCGCCGCGCGGGCCCGGCCGCCGACGATCACCACCGGGTAGCGGGCCTCGTCGACCAGCTGCGCGACCGCCTCGGCGGTCCGGCCGAGCGCGCCGGTGGCGGGCGGGCGCACGGCGGCGACCGGTTTGGCCGAATCGAACGGGACACCCCAGAAATCGGCGGGGACGGCGACGACGGTGGGTCCCGGCCGCCCCTCGCGGCAGCGGGTCAGCGCCTCTACCAGCAGACCGGGCACCTCGTCCGGCGATTCCGCGCGGCCGGTCCACTTCGAGATCGGCTCGAACATCGCGGTCAGGTCCGCGGTGGGCAGCTCGCTCGTCGGGCCGGGATCCTGCGGCGGGTTCTCCAGGAGGACGACCATCGGGCTCTCGTCCTGGTACGCCGTGGAGACGCCGATCGCGAGGTTCGCCGCGCTCGGGCCGCGGCCGGCGAGCAGGACCGCGGGGTGCTCGGTGAGCTTGCCCTCGGCCTCGGCCATGAAGGCGGCACCGGAGTCGTGCCTCGCCGAAACGAAGGTGATCGAGCGCTCGCGTTGCAGTGCGTCGAGCAGATCCAGGAAGGACTCACCCACCACCGCGTACACGCGGTGGATCTGCGCCTCGGTCAGGATCCGCACGGCCGTCTGGGCGACGGACGCTCCCGGTTGGTATCTAATGAGAAGAGCTTAGGCGGGCGGTGATCGGTGCCGTCAAGCGATCTTCCGATTCCGGCAACCCCGGAGCGGCGGAATGTCCGATATTCGGAACGTGTTCGAGCAAGGGAGCACGAAAACGTGACCTCAGCCACCGCCGGACGTGAAACTGTTTTCACTTACGGGGCGCCTGCCTTGAAGTACGGCACCGGGTCGAGCGATGAGATCGGCTACGACCTCACCCAGTACGGCGCCCGCCGAGTGCTCGTCCTGACCGACCCGGGTGTCGCCGCGACGGGCTGGCCGCAGCGGATCGCCGAAGGCATCGAAACCTATGGCATCGAAGCCGTCGTCTTCGACGGCGTCCACGTCGAGCCGACCGACGTCAGCATGCGGAAGGCCGTCGACTTCGCGCGTGGACAGGGCGAGTGGGACGCCTTCGTCGCCGTCGGTGGCGGGTCGGCCATCGACACCGCCAAAGCGGTGAACCTGTTGACCAGCAACGACGGCGACCTGATGGACTACGTCAACGCGCCGGTCGGCGGCGGCCGCGCCCCGAGTTCGCCGCTGAAACCGCTGGTCGCGGTGCCGACCACCACCGGGACGGGCTCCGAGAGCACCACGGTCTGCGTGCTGGACGTGTTGTCACTGCGGGTGAAGAGCGGCATCAGCCATCTCCGGATGCGGCCGAGCCTCGCGGTGGTCGACCCGAGGCTGACGGTCTCGCAGCCGCCCGAGGTGACCGCCGCCAGCGGGATGGACATCCTTTGCCACGCCGCGGAAAGCTACACGGCCAAGCCGTACACCGAGTTCGACCGGAAGCGGCCGGAGGACCGGGTTCCTTACTGTGGCTCGAATCCGCTGGCCGACATGTTCGCCGAGCAGTCGCTGCGGCTGCTGTCGTGGGCCTTGCCCGCGGCCGTGCGCGACGGCTCGGACATGAAGGCGCGCGAGGCGATGGCGCTCGCGGCGACGTTCGCCGGGCTCGGTTTCGGCAACGCCGGGGTGCACATCCCGCACGCCAACGCGTATCCGATCGCCGGGCAGGTGCGGGAATTCCATCCTCCGGGGTATCCGGGCGACGAAGCGATGGTGCCGCACGGGATGGCCGTCTCGCTGACGGCGCCGGCGGCGTTCCGGTTCACCTTCGACGCCGCGCCGGACCGGCACATCCGGGTGGCGCGGCTGCTCGCCCCGGACTACGAATGGCCGGGCGATCTGCGGGATCACCTGCCCGCGGTGCTCGGGCAGATCATGCGGGAGATCGGGATCCCCAACGGGATCGGCGCCGTCGGCTACACCGAGTCCGATGTGGACTCCCTGGTTTCCGGCACGGTGAAACAACAACGGCTGCTGGCGACGGCGCCGCGCGAGGCGTCCGAAGCCGACCTCGCGGTGATCCTGCGGGAGTCGGTGACGCTGTGGTGAACGCCGAGTATCCGCACTGGCAGACGGTTCCGTTGCGGTGGAAGGACAACGACGTCTACGGGCACGTCAACAACGTCGTCCACTATTCGGTGATGGACACCGTGATCAACACCTGGCTGATCGAACGCGGCGGCCTCGACATCGAGACCGGCGCGGTCATCGGGTTGTGCGTGGAATCGCAGTGCAAATACCACGCTTCGGTGTCGTTCCCGGGAGAACTCGAAGTCGGCCTGCGGGTGGGCCACCTCGGCCGGTCCAGTGTCCGCTACGAGGTCGGGATGTACTCGAAGGAGACGGTGATCGCGGAAGGGCATTTCGTGCACGTCTTCGTCGATCGCGAATCCCGGCGCCCGGTCCCCGTCGAGGGTCTACTCAGGAGCGCGCTGGAAGAACTGCGCACTGGGCTGGGGTAGCCGTGGCGACCACGCGTGCATGAGCTGGGCGTAGCGCGTGGACCGGTCCATGAGTTCGAGGTGGGTGCCCAGGGCGGTCTCCTTGCCGTCCATCACCAGGACCCGGTCCGCGCGCAGCGCCGACGTCAGCCGGTGCGCGATCACCACCAGTACCCCGCCCCGCTCGGCGAACGCCCGTTCCGCGCGGGCTTCGGCGGGCGGGTCGAGGTGCGACGTCGCCTCGTCGAGGATGACGACGGTCGCTTCGCTCGCATACACCCGCGCGAGCGCGATCAACTGCGCCTCACCGGCGGACAGCGTGCCGTGCCCGATCTCGCCGTCGAGCCCGCCCAGCCGCGTGACCAGCGGTTCCGCGCCGACGGCCCGCACCGCCGCCAGCAGTTCGCCGTCCATCGCGGTCTGCGCGAACAGGCCGACGTTGTCCCGCACGGTCCCGGCGAAGACGTACGCCTCCTGCGGAATCAGCGCGACCATCCGGTGCCGCAGGGCCGCCGGGACTTCGCGGACCGGCACCCCGCCGAGCAGCACCCGGCCGGCCTGCGGGGCGAGCATGCCGGTCAGCAGCCCCGCCAAGGTCGACTTGCCGATTCCGCTCGGCCCCACCACCGCGAGCCGCTCGCCGGGCCGCAGATGCAGGTCGAGCCCGCGCACCACCGGTTGCGCGGCCGCGCCCCAGCTGAAGGTCAGGTCGCGCACGTAGATCGCGGTCCCGTCGGGTTCGGCCGTGCCGTCGGCCTCCGGCTCGCCCTCGGCGGTCTCGGCGAGCCGCCGCAGCGCGACGATCAGCCGCAGCACCACGGTGCTCGCCGTCGCGGCGAGTCCGCGCAACGCGGGCTGCATCGTCGTCGCCAGGTAGACGAGCGCGCCGAGCGCGGCACCGGCGGTGAGCACCCCGGCCTGGACCATGCCCGGCGCCACCAGCAACGCCAGCAGCAGCGGCACGAAACCGCCGGTCGCGATCACCACCGTGCGGGCCGCCCCGGACCGCGCCACCCGCACGGCCGCCTTGGCCTGCGTGTCGATGGCGTCGTAAAGCTCCAGCGCGGCAAGGGGTTCGGCGCCGCACGCGACGATGTCACGCATACCGGACAACGACGCGCCCGCGACCTCGGCGGTCCGCTCGTCGGCCAGCGCGAGCGCGCGCTGGCGCCGCGCCAGCGACGGGAGCAGGCAGGCGAACACGAGGACCGAGACCACCACCGGGATCGCCACGATCAACGCGAGCGAACCGGCGACGGTGAACAACCCGGCCAGCGCCGCCACCGTCGTCACGATCATCCCGCGCGCCTGCACCAGCAGCCCGGCCGTGGCGTCGCGCACCACCTCGACGTGCTGGGTGATGCGCGCGACGCCGCTGGCGTCCGGCTGATTGCGCGGTGGCGCCGGATCGTGCAGGACCCCGCGCACGACGGCGGTCACCAGCGCGTCGCGCAACGGCTCGACGACCTTGCCGAGCTGATGCCACACCAGCCGCGAACCGAACGCGCCGATCACGGCGACCAGCCCGAAGACCGCGAGCCAACGCAGTCCGGTGCCTGGCCGATCCGCGGCAAACCCCTCGTCAACCGCGAGTTCGACCAGGCGACCGGACAAGAACGCGGGCGCGCTCTCCAGCACGGAGCAGGCCAGCAGCACCAGCCCGCCGCGCCACTGCCCGGCCAGCGCCGAGCGGTAGAGCCCCCAGACGCTCATTGCGCGCCCTCGGTGAAGACGGCCCGGTAAGCCGGAGTCCGCCACAGTTCGTCATGCGCGCCGACCGCCCGGACCCGGCCGTCTTCCAGCCACACCACCGTGTCCGCCCGCGACGCGGTGGCCGCGCGATGCGTCACCACCACCCTGGTCCGGCCGGGCAGCGTGCGTTCGATCGCCTCCTCGACGGCGGCTTCGGTGACCGTGTCCAGGCTGGCGGTGGCGTCGTCGAGGATGAGCACCCGCGGCGCGTGCGCGATCGCGCGGGCCAGCCCGATCCGCTGCGCCTCCCCGCCGGAGAGCGGTGTTTCCCTGAGCGGCGTCCGGTAGCCGTCCGGCAACCGGACGATCAGGTCGTCGACCTGCGCGGACCGGCAGGCGGCACGCACGGCGGCCTCGCCGGCCCACGAGCCGTAGCCGACGGCGTCGCCGATCGTCGCGCCGAGCAGCGCGGGCCGTTCGAAGGCGAACCCGACCACCGCGCGGAGTTCGTACGGCCGCAGCTTCTCCAGTGGACGGCCGTCGAGCGTCGCCGTCCCCTCGTCCGGGGTCAGCAGTCCGCCGAGGACGTTGACCAGCGCGGATTTCCCCGAACCGGACCGCCCGACGACCGCGGTGAACCGGCCGCCCCGGACGAGCAGGTCGACGTCGCGCAACGCGCCTTCGACGGTGACGCCGCGCAGTTCGAGCGTGCCCCGCCCTGGGACGACGCCGAGGTCACCCGGCTCGGGGACCGGCGCCTCCAGCACGTCGGTGATCCGCCGCGCACACGACCGGGCGCGGGAAAGTGTGGTGAGCAAGGGAATCTGCGTGATCAGCCCCATGCCGAGCGCGACGTAGCCGAGCGCCGCGAGCACCTGGCCGACGGTCAGCCTGCCTTCCAGCACCCCGAACCCGGCGGCGGCGAGCACCGCGAGTTCGACCGCGGGCAGCAGCAGCCCGGAGCGCCACACCATCCGGGCCTGCGTGCGCCACATCCCGCGGCCGGCGAGGCTCAGTTTCGGCAACGGCCGCAGCACACGGTCGGCTTCGCGGTCGGCGGTGCCGGACGCGGCGATCGTGCGGAGCCCGGCGACCGCGTCGACCATCCTCGCCGCGAGCTCGCCGGACACCTCTTGATAGGTGAGGACGTCGTCGGCGGTGTTCTTCAGGTGAGTGCGCGCGAGCATCAGGCCGAACGGGATGCTGCCGAGGAAGACCAGCGCGAGCCGCCAGTCCATCAGCGCCAGCAGGACGACGGCCCCGCCGGAGATCAGGGTGGTCGACCCGAGCTGGACGACGACCGAGGCGACCAGTCCCGCGCCGGTGCAGTCGCCGGTGAGCCTGCTGATCGCGTCACCGTCGGCGAAGGTCGATCGGGTGCCGAGCGCGAGATAGCGGTCGGCGAGTTTCCGGCGCAGCCAGGCCGTGGCGGACGCGGTCATCCGCGCGGTGAGGATGCCGCCGATCAGGCCGACGGCGATCTCGGTGACGCCGAGGACGATCAGCCAGGTGACCTCGGGCAGGCTGGGCCGTCCGGCCACGACCGCGTCGACCGCGGCGGCGAGCGCGCCGGGCAGGAGCAGCCCCGCCGCCGTCCCGGCGAGCGCGCTGAGGATCAGCGCGATCAGGCGGGGGCGATCCAGCGCGGTCACCTTGACCAGCAACCGATCGGCGGAACCCGCCATCCCACTCCTTAGTCTTGGTTCAGGGACGCTTCCCGGTAGGGGCCGGCAGGTCGGTCCGGTGGGTCGTGAGTNNTCTAACCCGAATCGCCACTCACGACCCACCCGACCCGCTCCTCACACCGTGATCCCAACGAGATGAACCGGAAGGCAAAATGAAGGCGCGGGAGCGGCGCACTTGGCCTGTGCCGCTCCCGCGCCTTCAGTGCTCAGCCGTGACTCAGTGGCAGGTCAGCAGGCTGACGGTGCTGTTCGCGCAGGAGGCCAGCAGGCTGAGGTTGCTCGCGCCGCCGTGGCTGCCACCGCCGCCGCCTTCGAGAACCTCGGGGGCTTCCAGGGCCTGCAGGTCGAGAACCAGTTCCATGGTGTTCCCTTTCACTAGTTACCTCTTGGTCCACCGTCCTCATCGGACGGCAGTTCGGGAGGACAGGAAAGGCAGCGCGGCCTTCCCGTCCAGGGTGGCGGCCAAGGCGAGCAGGACGCCCGCGCCGCCGGTGACGACGTCCATCGACAGCCGCAGCAGCTGGTTGCCCGGGAACGCCAGACCGCCCTTGTACGGCACCGCGTACCAGGCCAGCCGGGAAAGATGCAGGTCGATGGCGTCGCGGACGCGCTGATCCGGTTCGGCGCCCATGGCCAGCGCGGTCATCAGCCCGCCCCGCCCGAACAACAGCCCGGGATGGATGACGAACTCGCCGCGGCACGCTTCACGCAGGCCGGGAAGGCTCTTCAACGCCTTCGCGTCCGGACGGTGCTTCGCGAGTTCCTCGGCGACCATGAGGATCCCGGCGCTGCCGACACCCACGTAGGGCAACGTCCGGGTCTCGCCGTCGCGGACCTGCAGCGAGCCGTCGTCGGACTCGACGCATTCCTCGATGTCCCGCTCCAGCGCCTGGTCGGCGAAGGACAGCCAGCCCTCTTCGCGGGTGCGTTCGAACAGCCGCACGAACAGCAGCGCCGGACCGGACCAGCCGTTGAGCAGCCCGGCGCGGCCGAAGTCGCCGGGCGGGTCGGCGATCTCGAGTGCTTCCGCGAGCCGGACGGCGGTGGCGAGCGCCTGCCTGCCGAACTCGTTGTCCTTGCGCGCCACCGCGAAGTGCAGCTGGGTGAGCCCGATCCCGGACAAGCCGCCTTCCAGACCGTGGTCGGTGGTCTGCTCGACCAGCGTCGCCGACGCCGCCAAGAGCTTGGTGGCCTCGTCCCGGTATCCGAGCTCTTCGAGGACGTACGCGATTCCGTACGAGCCGTCGTAGAACCCCGGCCGTCCGGGCGGATCGCGGCGGATCGAGTCCAGCAGCCAACGCTCGTGGGCGGGATGCCGATGGCCTGCCCCGTGCAGGGCGTGGAGGACGCCGGCCGCGCCGTAGCCGAAGCACGCTCCGCCGACGCGGAACTGCTCGATGTCGCCGGGGAAGAGCCGGTCGGTGCGCTCAGGGGTCGCGCTGGCGAGGATCGCCTCGATGATCTGCTTGCGGACCAGCGCCCAGTCCGGTCGTTCCTGGTCCAGCTCCGTGCTGCTCGTGAGCGGCGGCACGTTCCGGGGCGCGAGCTCCGCGACGATCGAGTCGGCGTAGCCCTCCGGGACGTCGAAGCGCCGCTGGACGAAGTCCGCGAGCCCGCGCAGCTTCGCAGGGGCGAGCTCCAGGAGCGTCGTGAGCGGCAGGAAGATCCACAGCTTCAGGACGGCGAGCGCGTACTCGTCGACCTCGAACCCGTTCCGGTCCCTCGGGGCGCGGAAGCCGGGCGCGCCGAGCGCGGGCCGGGTGCCGCTTTCGATGTCGGACGCCATCTCGAAGTCGATCAAGGAGACGTTGTCGTCGTCCCCGTCCACCAGGATGTTCAGCGAATGCAGGTCGCCGAAGACGATCCCGCGGCCGTGCACCTCGCCGACCATCGCCTCCACCCGCCGGACCAGCGCCAGCGCGCGTCGGGTGTACGCGGCGATGTCGGCCTCGGTGGTGTCGCGCCGGGTGAGCGGATAGTTGCGGGCGAGCCAGTTACCGAGCGAGACGCCGGGCATGTACTCCATCGCCAGGAAGTGGTGCTCCCAGACGGTGAAGCGGTCGTAGGCGGTAGGGATGCCGTCGATGCCCTTCAAGCGCTCCAGCACCTCGTGCTCACGGCGGAGACGCTCGACGGCGTCGACCTCGTCGCGGTCCAGGCCGGCGAACGGCCTGGCCTCCTTGAGGACCACACGTTCGTCGTCGGATTTCCGGTCGGCGAGGTACACGCCGCCGCCGTTGGAGAAGTGCAGAGAACTTTTCACCTGATAGGGGAACTGATCCGCACCGCCGCTCTTGCGAGCTGCGAGATGAGGCGCGAGGAACTCCGGAATCGTCACCCAGTCGGGTACGGAGAAGGTCGGTTCGCGCTTGTCCGGGACCAGCGTCCCGTCCGGTTTGCGTATCGCGAGAACCCGCTTGCCGTCGAGTTCGACCCATTGCTCGGCGAATCCGCCGTAGCGGACGTAGAGCGGCCCGGCACCATACCGAAGATCACTGAGAATGTACGCCCCTGGTTCGCCCTCGAGCTTCGCCGACAACGCCGCGAGAACACGCTCGAGCTCGTTGTTGTCAGCTGGATAAAGAGTCAGTAACTTACCGCTTCCGTCACGCGGGGCGTATTTCGAATTCCTGGCAAGCAGAGTCGTCCGCGAACGCAGATGCTTGTAGGACACGGCGTGCTCGACACAATGCTCGTGCACCTTCACGAGCACCCGCTCGGCGTTGCCCAGACCTGCCGACACGTGGATTTTCCAGCCCTGCAAGGGAAGGTTTCGAGCAACAGGGTGCAACAACCGCCACACTCCGCGCACTCCGGTGCGCCAACCGTCCCCGGGAGCGGGCAGCAGGGAGGCGAAATCGTCGGCGGCGTCCCCCGTTTCCCGCTGTTCATCGAAGAACAGTGGATCGGCGAAGCAATACGCTTCGTACCGGACGTCCATCGAGCAGCCCCTCCTTGGCACCAATCGGATGGGCCATGTGCACCATCGCGATGCAGAATATTCCACCCGCCGGACCCCGAACGGCCAATCCGCCATATCGGGGGTTCGGATGGGCTGTTCAGGGACGTGAATTCGAAAACTACCGAATGGTAGGGGTACCCAGCGTGAGATCAACTCGGATTCCAACCACCCGGTCGGTGTGTAACAGGAACGAACCGGCGTCGTAATCCCAGGTCGAGGCGCCGAACGCAATAACGCACGAGGGAATTGACAGTGCGCCAATCCGCCGCGTTTCGTGATCTATTCACCCGAGGTCTGGACCACTGCCCCGGCCCGTGGCGCCCGCCACGCGGCCCACCGGTCGCCCGTCGGCGGTGATCCGCCCGGAGGTACGTTGTCGCCGGTGGAGCGGGTAAGGAGGCCGACGTGATCACAGGGTTCGCGGTGACCGTCGCGATCTGCGCGGCGCTGGTCGCGGTGTGGAGTTTCGTCCAGGCGGCACGCAAGAAGCTGCCGGACAACGCGCTGCTCGCCGGCCTCGCCGTGCTCGAAGTCCTCCTGGTGGCCCAGCTCGTGATCGGGGTCGTCCTGCTGATCGGCGGCGGCCGCCCCGGCAGCATGGCCACCTATCTCGCGTACCTGATCGGCTGCCTGGTCGTGCTCCCGCTCGGGACCTTCTGGGCGCTGGCCGAGCGCACCCGGGCGAGCACCGCGATCCTCGGCATCGCCTGCCTCGCCATCCCGGTGATGGTGCTCCGGCTGCACGAGGTCTGGGCGGGCGCAAGTGCCTGAAGAAACCGAGGAGAAGACGGTGGACACCGCGACGGACAAGGCCTCCGGCCCGGGACGGATCCTGGTCGCCGTGTACGCGATCTTCGCGCTGGCGGCGACCTCACGCGCCGCCGTGCAGATCAGCACCAAATTCGGCGAAGCCCCGCTGGCGTACGCCCTCTCCGCGTTCGCGGCCGTCGTCTACCTGCTGGCCACCGTGGCGCTGGCCCGCCGCGGCGCGGGCTGGTGGCGGATCGCGCTGATCGCCTGCGGCGTCGAGCTGGCCGGCGTGCTGACCGTCGGCACGTTCAGCCTCTTCGACCGCGAGGCCTTCCCGCACGCCACCGTGTGGTCGGTGTACGGGCAGGGCTACCTCTTCATCCCGCTGGTGCTTCCGGTGATCGGGCTGTTCTGGCTGCGTCGGACGAAGCCCTGACGGAGGCCGCTCACTTCTCGAAGCAGCCCTTTTCGTTGAGCGGTCCGAACGTGGGCAGGACCAGCCCGCACAGGTAGCCGTCGATCCAGCGGCCGTTGCCAGCGACGTTGGTGAGCACCCGGATCGCCGGCGCGAACGCGGCGATCCCCTTGGCCAGCGAATCCTGATTGCGCTGGAGCATCGACGTCAGCCGGTCGAGCTGTTCGAGCACCGGGCCCAGTTGCCCGTCGTTGTCGGCGATGATGCCGTCGAGCGCGGTCGCGAGCCGTTTCGAGCCGTCGAGCAGGTCTTTGATCGCCTGCTGCCGGGTGGAGATCGCGCGCAGCAGCGCGTTGCCGTCCTCGATCAGCCGCTGGGCCTCGGTGTCGCGGTCGACGAGGGTCTGCGAAACCTGACGTGTGTTCGCGACGAGCGTCCGGAGCTGCCGGTCCCGGGAGGCGATGGTGCCGGAGAGCTTCGCGATGCCGTCGAGCGCGGAGCGGACGTCGGCAGGCGTATCGGCGAAAGTCGCGGAAATCGTGTCGAAGCTTTTCGCCAATTGACCGACGTCGATGGCGTCGACGGTTTTCGACAAATCCCGAAACGCTTCAAGGACGTCGTATGGCGCGGTGGTCCGCCGCAGCGGGATCGGTTCTCCGGGGTCAAGGATCGCTTCGCCGCGCGGGTCGAGCGCCAAGTACTTCTGCCCGAGGACGTTCTTGATCTGGATGGACGCGCTCGTGGCGTCGCCGACCCAAGCGTCCTTCACCCGGAAGGAGACGAGCACGCGATCGCCTTCGAGGTCGATCTCGGACACCTTGCCGACCTTCACCCCGGCGATCCGGACGTCGTTGTCGGCGCGCAGCCCGCCCGCGTCGGAGAATTCGGCGGAATACGTGGTGCCGCCGCCGATCACCGGCAGGGCATCCGCGTTGAGCGCCGCCGCCATCCCGAGGGCCATCGTGGTGAGCCCGGCGAGCGCCACCTTGACCGGATCCACCGCGCCGAAGGACCTCATCGTCTCACCTCGCAGGTCACGAGCGGCAAAGCTTAAGGGCCGCCCCTGCCCATCGCCAGGCGAAACGTTGCACCGATCGGGTGGCAACGTCTGTCCACTATGGACTCTAGCGCCAGAGCTCGTTCGCGGTCCCCCGCGCGACGTGCTCCTCGTAGACCTCGACCTTCCGGCTGATCAGTTCCAGGCAATCGGCCAGCTCGGCGATCCGGTCGCGGACGGTGTTCCGATGTTCCCGCAGCAGTTCGAGCCGCTTTTCCTCGTTTCCTGGCCCTTGGCGGACGAGTTCGGCGAATTCGCGGATGACGGCGAGCGGCATTCCGGACGCCCGGAACTTCGTGCAGTTCACCAGCCATTCGACGTCGTGTTCGGTGTACACGCGGCGCCCGGCCGCGTCCCGTTTCACCGGCGCCGCGAGCAGCCCTTCCTTCTCGTAGAAGCGAAGCGCGTGCACGCTGAGGCCCGTCCGCTCGGTGACCTGGCCGATCGCGAGTTCCGTCACCAGGCTGACGATAGCGCCTTGACCTAGAGGGCCCTCTAGCTCTTAGCGTCCGCCTCATGACCACCGCACAACACAAGATCGGTTCCGGTTTCGGCGCGCGCAGCACCGCAGAAGAAGTACTGAACGGCATCGACCTCTCCGGCAGGCTCGCCCTCGTCACCGGCGGCTATTCGGGGCTGGGCCTGGAAACCACCCGTGCGCTGGCGAACGCCGGCGCGCACGTGGTCGTTCCCGCGCGCCGTCCGGCCGACGCCGAGGCCGCCCTCGCCGGGATCCCCGGTACCGAGGTCGGCGAGCTCGACCTCGCCGATCTGGCGAGCGTCGACGCCTTCGCCCGCCGCTTCCTCGGCACCGGCCGCCCGATCGACATCCTGATCGCGAACGCCGGGATCATGGCCGCGCCGGAACGGCGCGTCGGCCCCGGCTGGGAGTCGCATTTCGCGATCTGCCATCTCGGCCACCACGCCCTGGTGAACCGCCTTTGGCCAGCGCTGAAGGACGGCGGCGGCGCCCGCGTCGTCACGGTGGCCTCGTCCGGCCATCACTCGTCACCGATGCGCTGGGACGACGTCCAGTTCGAGCGCGGTTACGACCGCTGGCTCGCCTACGGCCAGGCCAAGACGGCGAACGTGCTGTTCGCGGTGCACCTGGACAGGCTCGGCGCCGACCACGGGATCCGCGCGTTCAGCCTGCATCCGGGCGCCATCCTCACTCCCCTGCAGCGCCATCTGCGGCGGGAGGAGATGGTCGAACGCGGCTGGATCGACGAGCACGGGAACCAGGCCGACCCGGACTTCAAATCGCCGGAGCAGGGCGCGGCCACCCAGGTCTGGGCGGCGACGTCGCCGCAGCTCGAAGGGATGGGCGGGCTCTATTGCGAGGACTGCGACGTCGCCGAGATCGCCGCCGAAGAGGGCGAGTGGGTCGGCGTGCGCCCCTACGCGATCGACGCCGGTGAGGCCGAGCGGCTCTGGAAGTTCTCCGCCGGCCTCACCGGGGTCCCCCTCGGCTAGTTCCAGAACTTGATCTCGGGGTTCTCCGCCACCGGCCCGTCGAGCAGCGGCTGGTGCCCGCCGCGCAGGTTCGCGTCGAAGAACGCCGAGACATAAGCCCTGGTCAGCTGCATCCCGCGCTCACCACCGAGCAGACCGGGCTTGCTCAGTCCGAGCTGCTCACCCAGCACGCCGACGTCGGTGAAGGACGCGTGCCCGGCCGTTGCGACGCTGATCCAGCGCTTCCAGCCGGTGAGGTTCGGCCAGCTGCCCGCCCAGGTCGTGTCCGGGCCGGCCGGGGTGTACTCGCTTTCGCGCCCGAGCAGCAGGAACGGCCGGTCGATGCCGGACGCGGGGATCGGCGACCACAGCCTGCCGTCCATATCGACGCCCGCCCGGATCCGCCGGTCGTCGACCATCGCGGTCGGCGTGCTGTACCCGCCGATGGAATGCCCCGCCATCCCGATCCGCGTCCGGTCGATCAGCCAGGACCAGCGCGACGAAGGCCTGGTCAGGGTGTCGAGGACGAAGGAGGCGTCCGCCGAGCGGATCGGCGGGAGCAACGTGGATTCCGCCCCGCAGGCGACGCATTCGGTGACGTGCCCGTCGGGGAATGCGGTGCCGTGGGACTCGTAGTTGTGGCCGATCAGCGCGACCACGAAACCCTTGCTCGCCAGGTCTTCGGCCAGCCCGGTGAGCGTGGTGCGCGGTTTGCCGAAGCCCGGCGACAGGACCACGAGTGCGTGCCTGCCCGGCAGCGGCGGGGCGTCGACCCTGGCGCTGGTCCGGAGCCCGGAGAGCAGCGCGGGGTCGACGTCGGGAAGGCCCGATTCGGTCAGGAACGCCTTCGCCTCGGCCGAGGTGAGGTAGGGCCGTTTCTGGCCGAACGGCACCAGCGCGGGATAGAACATCGACACCATCAGCTCGCGCGGCCCGGTCGGCACCCAGGGGTCCTCGCGCGAAGAGTCGGTCAGATGCAGATCAGTGGAGCCGACGGGATGCGAACCGGTCGGCGGCGGCAACTTCAGCCGTGGAGCCGCCGCGGCCGGGCTCGCCAACGACACCATGCCGGCGAGGGCGATCAGTGCGACGAGAAGCCTTCTCATGAGGATTCCGTTTCTGTCGGGGATCTTCCTGGCGTCCAGCCTGAGACCCGATGCCGTATTCGCGCGTCTGCCGCAGGTCGTATCCCGATGTCTGCCGCGAGAGGGATCCGCGAGGCCCCGGCCCCGGATTACGCTCGGCTGGTGCTCTCCTTCCTCAGGAACCACCCGAAAGCCGTGGACATCGGGCTGACCGTGCTCATCGGACTGTCCACTGTGGTCTCGGCCGATGATCCGGAGGGCTTCGACTGGTGGCTGACCTCCTTGGTGGCGTTGGCTTCCCTGCTCGTCCGGCACCGCACTCCCGCGATCACCTTCGTGGCCGGTGCGACCGTCTCACTCCTGCATTTGGCCATGGGCAACGATCTCCGCCCGGTCGACGTCGTGGCGTTGATCGGCCTCTTCTCGGTCGCGGCTTGGGGTTCTCGACGGCTTTCGTTCGCGCTGCTGGCGGCGAGTCTGCTGGTCGCCGGCGCGTGGACGATCCACGCCGCCGACGCTAATACACGCGAACCGGATCCGATACCACCGCGGATCATCATCATCGATCGGCTGGCGCCTCCCGAGCCGAAGGACGACCAGGTGCAGGATTGGGGCGGTTTCGCCGGCATCGGGTTGTCGCTGGCGGTGGCGTGGCTCGCCGGGCTGAACACTCGGCAGCGCCGGATCCGCCTTTCGGTGCTGGAACAGCGGGCCGCCGACCTCGAACGCGAGCGGGACACCCAGGCCGCGCTGGCCGTGGCCGCCGAACGCGGCCGCATCAGCCGCGAGCTGCACGACGTCGTCGCGCACGCGCTTTCGGTGGTGGTGTTGCAGGCACAGGGCGCCCAAGCCGAACTGGAGCGGCGGCCGGAACGGACGCGGGAGGCACTGGACGCCATCGTCGGCACCGGGCGGACCGCGTTGGCCGAGATCCGGCGGCTGCTCGGCGCGCTCGGCCAGGACGAACCGGATTGGGAGCCCCGGCCCGGCGCCGAACGCCTGCCGCGGCTGGCGGCCGACATCCGTGCCGCGGGCACTCCGGTCGAGTTCCGGGTCGAAGGGGCACCGCGGCCACTTCCGTCCACAGTGGACCTCGCGGCGTACCGGATCGTGCAGGAGGCGCTGACGAACGTGCTGAAACACGCCGGCCGGGCGGCGTCGGTGACTATCGTGATGCGGTATGAGCCCGAGACGCTGGAGATCGAAGTGACCGACGACGGCACCGCGGCGGAAGAGCCGTCCGGCGCCGGGCACGGCCTCGAGGGCATGCGGGAACGGGTGAACGTCCTGGGCGGCACCTTCGACGCGGGACCGCTTCCCGAGCGCGGCTTCGCCGTCCGCGCGACCCTGCCGACATGACGATCCGGGTGGTCATCGCCGACGACCAGTCGCTCGTGCGCACCGGCCTGCGGATGATCCTGGACAACGCCGACGACATCGACGTGGTCGGCGAGGCGGGCGACGGCGCGGAGGCCGTCGCGCTGGTGGCGGACCTCGATCCGGACGTGGTGCTCATGGACATCCGGATGCCCGAGATGGACGGCGTCGAGGCCACCGCCGCGATCGCCGCGGCCCACCGGGCACGTGTCCTGGTGCTGACCACGTTCGACCTGGACGAATACGTCTACGCCGCGCTCCGGGCCGGGGCCAGCGGCTTCCTGCTCAAGGACGCGCTGGCGCCAGATCTGCTCGCCGGCGTCCGCGTGGTCGCCTCCGGCGAGGCCACCCTCGCGCCCACCGTCACCCGGCGGCTGCTCGACCGCGTCGTCACCGGTCTGCCCGCGGCGCCGCCGGACGACCGGCTCGCCCTGCTCACCGGGCGGGAAAACGAGGTGCTGCGGCAGCTGGCCCGGGGACTGTCGAACGCCGAGATCGCCGAGCTGCTGTTCCTCTCACCGGGGACGGTGAAGACGCACGTCGGCCGCATCCTCACGAAACTCGGCCTCCGCGACCGCGTCCAGGCGGTGGTGTTCGCCTACGAATCCGGGCTGATCAGCCGCTGACCGCGGCGGGCGTACGCCAGTGCTTGCCGCGGCGGGGCCGGCGGTGCTGGCCACGCCTGCCGAGGTCGCCGAGGGCGGCCGGCGGCCGGGCGGCGAACTCCTCGGCCGTGATGCCCATCCGCACCAGGTACTTGATCTCGCCGCGCACCACCTCGGTGTCGGCCAGCCTGCCCTCCTCGCGGAAGCCGAGGCCGCCGTGCAGCGAGAGCGACGCGAGGTTGCCGCCGTACACGCTGACCTCGCATTTGCGGAAGCCGCGCTGCCCGAACATATGCGCCAGCAGGACGGTGATGGCGTCCGTGGCGTAGCCGCAGCGCTGGTGACGCGGGGCGATCCCGATGCCGTAGCCGAACTTGCCGGTCGCCGGATCGGCGCCGATGGTGCAGACCGAGCCGACCAGCATCCGGCCGCGCACCGTCTCGATGCCGAAGTGGATGTCGTCGCCCGCGGACCCCGAACGGTGCGAAGCCCAATGCCGGTGCCCGCCGCCGATCAGCGGCGTCGCCTCGCGGGCCATGTCCCGGTCGAAGCCCATCAGGACGCGGCGGTCCCGGAGGCCGACCTCGCGCAACCGCACCTTCCGCCCGACCTGCTCGGGCTCCAGGGCGGAGCGGCTCACCGTGTCCGGCCGCACGTGTGCTCACGAACGATCACAAGCATGCCTCGACGATATCGGTAGCCGAAACGCCCGAAGGCCCCCACCCGGTACGGATGGAGGCCTTCGGCGTGAGAGAAAGTCAGATGGCGACGACGCGCTGGGCCTGCGGGCCCTTCTGACCTTGGCCGATTTCGAACTCGACGCGCTGACCCTCGTCCAGGGACTTGAAGCCGGTGCCCTGAATCTCGGAGTAGTGCACGAAAACGTCCGGTCCGCCGTCGTCCTGAGCGATGAAGCCGAAGCCCTTTTCGCCGTTGAACCACTTAACGCTGCCCTGAGCCATACTTTTTTACCTGCTCTTCATAGCGAGTCTGAGCCCATTCGATGCCCCGATCTCGCTGTCCATTGTCGCAGGTCTTGCCCGTTCGCACACGCTGCCGTCCCGAACCGGGTCATTTCCCCAGGTCAACATCGACCTTGGCGAGTCGGCCGGATCGTCGGACCGCCGGTTTCGACGTCGCCGGGAGCGGTGACGTCCACCCGCGTGGCGGCCGCCTGCCCACCGTCCGCCGCCCGAGGTCCTCCTCGCCGAGGTGCACCGCCGCGACGTGGAGGACCTGGTCGCCGCCGCTCCGCTGCTGCTCGCCGAGCGCGGGCCGCGGAAGCCGCGCCTGTCCACAGGGGCACTGCACGGCGACTGAATGTCCGATTGATGTCCATATGCGTAGTTTCAGGTGGGGGTCGTGAGTGAAAAAGAGGGTTAGAACGATCATTGCCACTCACGACCCCCGCGAAAGCGCCCAAATCAGACACTCTGGCGGGAGGTCGTGTCCCTTGTGGACAACCTGGCCAGCGTCAGGCCTCCTGAGCGCCCCGTCCCGCGCCACCTTCCGCCGGCACCTGAATTGCCACTCACGACGAGCACGGACGGCCGTTCAGAGTTCGCCCGCCCGCTCGTACAGCTTCCGCACGGGCTCGGTGAAGGCGGCACCGCTCAAGTCCGTGGTCACGCCGTCCTCGGTCATCGTCCCCCGGCTCGTGACACTGAAGATCGTGCCCTTGCCACTGGCGGGATCGAAGTTCCGCAGCCACGGGCCACCACTGGAGCCACCGGCCAGATCGCAATCGGTGTTCCACGTCGTGGTGACAGAGTTCGCCTCGCGCGTGGCGGGCCGGACGCAGGAGAACAACGCCTCGCCGCCCGCCGCCCGCGACACGGGATAGCCGAACATGGTCGTGTCCACAGTGGACGGTAGCTCCTCGAACGAGATGTCCTGGGTGCCCGCGACGTCCGCGACGTGACGGCCGCCGACCGGGTCCAGCGCGATCACCGCGTCGTCGTCCGACCCGCTCATCGGCCCCGCGTACGTACTGGACCAGGCGAAAGACCGTGCCGGGAAGACCCCGTGCGGTGCGGCGCCGCGGTCGTAGCCCGGGACGAACACGACGTTGACGATCTTGATCGGCCGGTCGAACCGGTCCAGTCCCCCGTTCACGCAGTGCCCGGCGGTGAACGCGACATCCTTACTGACACTGGGAACCACCGTCGCCGTGCAGGATCCGTCGACGCCGGGCTCGGCGGTGAAGAACAACCGTCCGACGCCCGGCGGGACCGGCCCCTCCCATGCGCGGCCGATCTTCTCCGCGGGCGGCAGATCCTCGTCGCCCACCCACTGCCGCATCCGCTCCGGCGTCCAGTGGGCCAGGGCCGCCGCCCGGTCGGCCTCGCTCACCACGGTGACGACCTGGTCGTCGGCCGTGGCCGGAGCGGCGACGGCCACCGTCGCGGCACCGAAGGCGGCCGACAGGGCGGCGATCCGGCGAACTGCGTGCTTCAAGTCCATACAAAATGGACGTTCCTGCCGCCGGGAAGGTTGTTCACTCACCCGTGCGTGTCGGGCTCCGAGCCGATCCGGTAGGACACGGGCCTGCCTTCTTCGTCCCGCACCTCGACCGGCTTGCCGTCGGCGTCCACGATTTTGCCGTCGACGATCTTGTCGCCGTTTTCGAGCCGGGAGAAGGCTTTCAGGTCGGAGTAGTCGATCACCCTGGTCGCCGTCGCGAACACCGACGGATCACTGCCCGCCTTGGCGGGCTTGAGGTGGTTGAACAACAGGTTCAGCAAGACGGCCGTGAGCGCGGCGGAGCTGATCCCCGAGTGGAAGATCGTGCCGACCCACGCCGGGAAGTGGTGATAGAACTCCGGCGCCGCGATCGGGATCATGCCCATCCCGACCGACGCCGCGACGATCACCAGGTTCATGTTCCCGTTGTAGTCCACTTTGGACAATGTCTTGATACCGGACGCGGCGACCGTGCCGAACAGCACGAGACCGGCACCGCCCAATACCGGGTACGGGATCGCCGCCACCACGCGGCCGAGCACCGGGAGCATGCCGAGGATCAGCAGGATCACGCCGCCCGCGGTCACCACGAACCGGCTCCTGATCCCGGTGATCGCGACGAGACCGACGTTCTGGGCGAACGCGCTCTGCATGAACCCGTTGAACACCGGCGCGATCGCCGAGGACGCCATGTCGGCGCGCAGCCCGTCGCCGATCCGGCGTTTGCCGACCCGCGTGTCGACGATCTCGCCGACCGCGAGGATGTCGGCCGTGGTCTCCGTGAGGGTCACCAGCACGACGATGAACATCGACACGATCGCGGCGACGTCGAAGGTCGGCATCCCGAAGGCGAACGGGGTCGGTACCGCGAAGATCGGGCCGTCCCAGACCTTGGAGAAATCGGCCTTGCCCAGCACGGCGGCCAGTACGGTGCCCACCACGATCGACAGGAGGATCGAGAGCCGGGAGATCGCCGGGATCGCGACCTTGCTGAGCAGCAGCACGATCGCCAGCGTCATCGCGGCCAGCCCGACGTTGGAGACCGAACCGAATTCCGGCGATTTGGTGTTGTTGCCCATCGCCCACTGGGCCGCGACCGGCATCAGGCTGAGCCCGATCACGGTGATGACCGTCCCGGTGACGACCGGCGGGAAGTACTTCACCAGCCGCGAGAACACCGGCGTGATGAGCAGGCCGAGCGCGGCGGAGGCGATCACCGAGCCGAAGACGGCGGGCAGTCCGCCGTCCGCGACGATCGCGGTCATCGTCGCCACACCCGCGAAGGAAGTGCCCTGGACCAGCGGCAGCCGGGAGCCGAAGAAGGGGATGCCGAACGACTGCAGGATCGTCGCCAGTCCGCCGATGAACAGGCACGACGCGACGAGCAGCCCGATTTCCGCCGTCGAAACGCCCGCGGCACCGCCGATGATCAGGGGCGGCGCGATGATCCCGCCGTACATCGTCAGGACGTGCTGGATGCCGTAAGTGAAACTCTTGCCGATCCCGAGCCGTTCGTCCTCGGGCCTGCCGCTCGCGGCCGTTTCGGCCTGCGTCCTCTTCACCATGGATCCGCCTCTCGGTAGAAGCGAGCGATGCCGGGCAATTTCAATCTGCGGAGGTTAACTTCCGCATGGCAGAACTCGCAAGACCTGCCCGTACGGGTCGACCTTCCGGCGCGCGGACAAAGATCCTTTCCCACACCGGGTTCCTGGGCGCGGCGATGGTAGAAATCGCCTGGCCCAGTCGGCGAGGATCCCGAGGCAGGAAGACGGCACATATGGCGAATCCGCTGGTCGCTGAACGCGAGGACTCCACCAAGGGGCACTCCGGCGTGCCGCTGCTGGAATCGGCGAACGACCTCAAAGAAGGCATCGAGAAGGGCGACTGGGCCGCCGTCGCGATGGGTGCCGTCGGGACGGCTCTCGACGCGCTGTCGATGGCCATGGATCCGTTCGGGTCGATCCTCGCCGCGGGCGTCGGCTGGCTGCTCGAACACGTCGGCCCGCTCTCCGACGCGCTCGACGCCCTGACCGGCGACGCCGACCAGATCAAGGCGCAGGCCGAAACCTGGACCAACATCGCCAAGGAACTCGGCGCCGTCGGCACGGAGCTGACCGACCTGGTCAAGGCCGACCTGCAGGCCTGGGCCGGAGACGCGGCGGACCGCTACCGCGAGCGCTCAGTAGACACCGTCAACGTCCTCATGGCCGCGCAGAAGGGCTGCGAAGGAGCGTCCAGCGGGGTCAAGACCGCGGGCGAGGTCGTCGCCGCCGTCCGCACCCTCGTCCGCGACATCATCGCCGAACTCGTCGGCCACCTCATCAGCTGGGCACTGCAGGTGCTGTTCACCCTCGGCATCGGGCTGACCTGGGTGGTGCCGCAGGTGGTGACCGCGGTCGCCAAGACCGCCGCGAAGATCGCCGACATCACCACCAAGCTCGTCAAGGCACTCAAGGGCCTGATGCCGCTGCTCAAGCGGGCCGACTCGCTCTTCGACGACGCGGCCAAGGCCCTGCGCAAGCTGCAGGGCGGGAAGGTCGACACCCCGCCGCCGCCCAAGACCAAGGGCGGCAACGAGCGCGGGCTCGACGAGGGCACCACCAGTTCGAGCGCCGGCGGTGGCAACAACGGTGGTGGTGGTGGTGGCGGCGGCAACTCCAACGACAGGAGCATCGACACCAAGAGCGACAACGATCAGACGAACAGCAGCGGCACCGGCGGCGGAGGCACCCGGGACCGGGGCGGCAGCACCGACACCACCAAGAAGGACGGCAACGACGACCGCTCGACGTCCTCGGATTCCAAGAACTACTGCGGCGACCCCGTCGACGTCGCGACCGGCGAGGTCGTCATGAAGCAGGTCGACGTCACGTTGCCCGGCGACGCGGCGGAGCTGGAGCTCTCCCGCACACATCTGTCGTCCTACACCGCGGGACGCTGGTTCGGTCCTTCTTGGACGTCCACAATGGACCAAAGGCTGGTGTTGGCGAGCGACCGCGTCCTGTTCTACGCCGAAGACGGCATGGTGCTCACCTATCCCGTTCCGACGGGTACGCCCGTGCTGCCGGCGCAGGGTCCGCGGCATCGGCTGCGCCGCGCGGCGGACGGCTATCGGCTGTCGATGGGCGATCGCGAACTGCGTTTCGCCGGTGCGGGCCGGATCCTGCCGCTCGTGGCGATCGAGCAGAACGGCGGACGGACCGAGTTCGCGTACGCGGCCGACGGCACGCCCGTGGGGCTCCGCCGTGACGACGGCGTCGAACTCGCGATCGGCACCGCGAACGGGCGGATCGTCGCACTCGGCGCTCCGGGGCAGTCGCCGCTCGTGCGTTTCGCCTACAACCGGCACGGCCAGCTGAGCACCGTCACGGACTACGCCGGCCGCCCGATGACACTCGACTACGACTTCAGGCACCGGCTCGTCGGCTGGAAGGACCGCACGGGAACCTGGTACCGCTACGTCTACGACGACGCCGGGCGCTGCGTCCGCGCCGTGGGCGCGAGTGGTTACTACAACGCGACGTTCGCCTACGAGCCCGGCACGACCAGGCACACCGACGCCGTCGGCCACACGTGGACGTACCGCCTCAACGACGCCAAGCAGCTGATCGAACGGATCGATCCGCTGGGCAACTCCCAGCGCTACCACTGGAACCGGCGCGACGAACTCCTGTCCACAGTGGACGAACTCGGCCGGGAGACCGGCTACGAGTACAACGAAGACGGCGAACTCGTGGCCGTCCACCGTCCCGGCGGGGACACAGTGTCGCTGGTGCACGCCGCGGGCGAAGTCAGGCTCTCGGCGGGAGACGCCCGGCGGACGGTTGCCGCGTTCGATCCGGCCACCACCCTCACCGGCACCGGGCTGCCGGTCGAGATCCCGGACGCGCCCGACCCGCTCACCGACGCCCCCGTGACGGATCGCCCCGGCGATCGCGACCTGTTCGGCCGCCCGCGGCTCGCGTACACGGCGTCCGGCGGCGCGGCGAAACTCGGCTGGACGGCCGACGGCCGGCGCGCGTGGCGGCTCGGCCCGGACGGCGGCCGCGAGACGTGGGTGCACGACGCGGAAGGCCACGTCGTCGAGCACCGTGACGCGACCGGTGCCGCGCGGCGCCGCAAGTACGGCCCGTTCGGCCTCGTCCTGGAGGAGACCGACGCGGCGGGCGCGCGCACGCTGTTCACCTACGACGGCGAACTACGGCTCACCTCGGTGACGAATCCGAACGGTCGCACCTGGCGCTATGTCCGCGACGCCGCGGGGAGGCTCGTCGAGGAGACCGACTACGACGGCCGCCGGACCGGCTACACCTACGACGCCGCGGGGCAGCTGCTCCGCATGACCAGCAGTACGGGCGACGCGACCGAGTACTTCTACGACCTCCAGGGCAACGTCGTGGCGCGGCGCACCCCGGACGACGTCACGCAGTACGAATACGACGCGCTCGGCAGGATGACCGTCGCCGAGAACGTCGAGTCGCGGGTCGAGATGGTGCACGACGGGGATCAGGTCGTCGTCGACACGATCAACGGGCTCGGGGTGTGCTGGCGGTACGACGGGGACGTGCTCGTCCGCCGGACTTCGTCCGGTGTGGACAGTGAGTGGCGGTTCACCGAATCGGGGCTGCCGCGGTCGCTGAAGATCGCCGGGCACGAGATCGAATTCGGCTACGACCACGCCGAACGCGAGATCACGCGCGGCGTCGACGGCACCTTGGTGCTGCGGCGGCGCTTCGACGCGGAAGACCGGCTCGCCGAAGAGGAGATCGCGGGCGTCGGGACACGCGTGTACGGCTACCGCCCGGACGGCAGGCTCGCCGCCGTCGACGACGCGATCCGGCCGTGGCGGCTCGGCTTCGACGCCGCGGGCCGGGTCAGCGAGGCGCGCGGCCCCGCGGGGGTCGAGCGGTTCACCCACGACGCGGCGGGCAACCTCACCCACGACGAGGGTGTCTACGACTCCGACGAGCGAGGACGCGTCACCGCCGACCGGTCCTGTGCCTACGAGTGGGACCATCTCGACCGGCTGCGCTCGGTGCGCACTCCCGACGGCGCGCTCTGGACGTATCACTACGACCCGCTCGGGCGGCGGTTCGCCAAACGCCGCTGGCTGATCGATCAGGACGGCGAGGCCGAGCTGACGCACGACGTCCGCTTCCTGTGGAGCGGGATGACCGTGGTCGAGCGCATGGACTACGACCCCGCCGACGAGTCCTACCGGCTCTTCACCTGGGAACGCTACGACGACGACCGTCCCGTCGTGCAGATCGAGCGCACCGGCGATGACGTGTCGTTCCGCGCCGTGATCACGTCGCCGGCGGGCACGCCGACCGAGATGCTCGACGAACGCGGCACGCTGGTCTGGCAGGACCGCAGCAGTCTCTGGGGTGTGCCGCTGCCCGGCGCGGACCCCGCGTCGATGCCGCTGGCCTTCCCCGGCCAGCACCGCGACGAGGAAACCGGGCTGCACTACAACGTTTTCCGCTACTACGACCCGCGGACGTCGCGCTACCTCAGCCAGGACCCGCTCGGCCTCGCGGCCGCGCCGAACCCCGTCGGCTACGTCGATCAACCGCTGCTCGTCGGCGACCCGCTGGGCCTCGCCGGCACCTGCGGCAAGAACGGGCCTGGCAGCCAGCCGCGGCCTCAGCCGGTCGGGCCCAGCGGGCAGCCCCAGCCGTTGCGGAGGAGCCCGCGGAAACCTCCCATCGACGTCGACAAGATGTCGAAGGAGGAGTTCGAGAAGTTCAAGCCGAAACTCGACGAGATCCTGAAGGCGGACAAGCACTTCTTCTGGTCCGGCGGTACCAAGAAACGCAAACGCGGCGAAGAGGACGAGTACCTCGGCTCGATCGAGGAGAAGGCCACCAAGATCGCGAAGCAGAACGGCGGCAACACCCTCGAGGGCACCCTCAAGGACAACAACATCAAGATGCCCGGGTGGATCAACGATCCCAACGACCCGAGGAGGCCGCTCGTCCAGGAGAAGTGGGACTACGTCTCCGAAACCTTCGCCAAGAACTCCAACAAGGACACACACGTGGTCTTCCCCTACTGGCCGGGTAAGGGACACGACGTCTATCCGCATCGCCGCGAGGACAACGTGTTCGACGTGACCGAGTACCCGAGGCTCGAGTCGATGGGAATCGACCACATCACCAAGCACAACGCGGAAACCGGGCACACGCGCCCGTACCGGCACACGAAGTGACGTTGCCCCTGGCCGGACGATTTGGTATACCAAAGGGAGCTTGTCGAGAAAGGTGCTCCCTTGTTGATCCGTGACGTCCGCCCCTGGGGTGGACAGCGCAGCGACGTCGAAGTGGCCGATGGCCGGATCACCGCGGTACGGCCGCACGATCCCGCCGCCGCGACGGCGCCGGACACCGTCGACGGGCGCGGGCGGCTGCTGTTCCCGTCCTTCAGCGACGTGCACGTCCACCTGGACTCGACGCGGATCGGCCTGCCGTTCCGGCCGCACACCGGCGCGCCGGGCGTGTGGGCGATGATGCTGAACGACCGCGAGAACTGGCGGAACGCCGAGGTCCCGCTGCCCGAACGCGTCGCCGGGACGCTGGAGCGGATGATCGCCAACGGCACCACCCGCGTGCGCACCTACGCGCAGGTGGACGTCGATTGCCGGCTCGAGAAGCTCGACGCCGTCCTCGCCGCGAAAGAGCGCTTCGCCAAGCACGCGGATGTCGAGATCATGGCGTTCCCGCAGGCCGGGATCCTGCGCGAACCCGGCACCGTGGACGTGCTGGAGGCGTCGCTGCGCTCGGGCGCCACGGTCGTCGGCGGGATCGACCCGTGCTCGCTGGACAAGGACCCCAAGGGGCATCTCGACGTCGTGTTCGGGCTCGCCGAGAAGTACGGCGTCGAGGTCGACATCCACCTGCACGAACCCGGACACCTCGGCGTGTTCTCCACCGATCTGGTGATCGAGCGGGTCCGCGCGCTGGACATGCGCGGCAAGGTCACCATGTCGCACGCGTACGAACTGGGCTCGATCTCGGAATCGGTGAGCCGTCGCCTGATCGACACGTTCGCGGAACTGGACATCGCGATGGCGACCGTCGCGCCGTCGACCGACGGCCAGCTGTCGCTCGCGGACCTCACGACCGCGGGCGTGCGCGTCGGCCTCGGAGAGGACGGACAGCGGGACTACTGGAGCCCGTACGGCAACTGCGACCTGCTCGACCGCACGTGGCAACTCGCCTTCACGAACGGCTTCCGCCGCGACGACCTGATCGAGATGGCGCTGGCCGTCGCCACGATGGGCGGCGCGTCGATCATGAGCCACGACGTGCCGCGGCTGGCGGGCATCGCCGACCGTCCGGGCGTGGCCGTCGGCGACCGCGCCGACCTTGTGCTGGTGGACGGCGAGACGCCGACGAGCGCGGTGATGGACCGCGGCAAGGACCGCACGGTGCTGCACGACGGCGTCGTCGTGGCGGACGGGCTTTCGGTGGTGGGTTATTGAGGCAAGGCAAACGTGTCGTGCTGTGAGCCCTGTCGCGCAGGTTCGGATCGACCAAGAGGTCTCCGAGTGTCCACAAGGGACATTCAAAGCCGATTGGCTAGCTGATTGATCCTGATATGTCCGGTTCCGAGGCGGGGTCGTGAGTGATAAAGAACGTTAGAACGGCCAATATCACTCACGACCCCCACATGAACACCCAAACCGGACACGCGAAGGCGACCTTGAGTCGTTACCCCTCAATAACGCGTTGGCGTCCGATCGCGGCCGCTGCTACCTTGCCGGAGGCCGTGCGAGCGAACGAGGAGGTGGTACCCGTGAACATCGAGACATGGGTGCTCCCCTCAGGGGTCACGGTCGGGCGATAGGTCGTCCGGGAGCGCCGTTTCACGAGCACTCCCGAAAGGCACGACCATGCACTTCACTTCCGAAAAGCACCTCGAAAACGGGGTCTTGGAGCGCGAATTCACCCTCGGCGAGATCCCCGGCATCCTGTGGACGCCGGAATCCGCGGCGCCGGTCCCGCTGATCCTGATGGGCCACCCCGGCGGGCTGGGCGGGATGCACCCGCGGCTCGTGGCCAGGGCCCTGGGTTGCGCGGCGGAGGGCTACGCCTCGGCCGCCATCGAACTCCCCGGAGCCGGTGACCGGCCGCGGTTCCCCGTCGTCGACGAGGCCCGCGCCGATCTGCGGCGCGTGCTGAAGGCCGGCGAGCCGGTCACCGACGACATCATCGACCGGCTCGTCCTCCCGCTGGTCGAAACGGCCGTCCCGGAATGGCGGACCACCCTCGACGCACTCCTCGCGCTGCCCGGGATCCGCGGCCCGGTCGGGCTTTCGGGCGGGGTGATCGCCATCGGCACCCGGCTGGCGGTGGTCGAACCACGCCTCGAAGCCGCCGTCCTGTTCGCCGGGAGCTATGTGCCGCGCAGCATCCTCGAAGAAGCCAGGCAGGTCACCATCCCGCTGCATGTCCTGCTGCAGTGGGACGACGAAGGAAACGACCGGCGGCAGGCGCTGGATCTGTTCGACGCCTTCGGTTCCAAGGAGAAGACGTTGAACGCCAACATGGGCGGGCACACGGGCGTCCCCTGGTTCGCGGGGGAAGCCGCGGGCCGGTTCCTCGCCCGGCACCTGAGGTGAGGTCCGGGGCCGCGGCGGGACGGGCCGTGCCGCCGCGGCCTCAGACCGTATCTTGAGCGGAACCGCGACGATCCGACCGGAGTGCGGAGTGGACGAACGAGCCCGAGACATCTTGTGCGGCTTGAGGACGAACCCGGCTTTGCCCGGTCACCTGCGCGCGCTCCTGCCCGCTCGGCCTGAGGCGACGCCACCGGACACGACCTGGCACGACGTCGATCCGGACGTCGCGCGGGCAGCCGATCCGGCCACACCTCCGGACGAGGTGCTCGCGTTGCCGGACCACGACAGCGCGCTGGTCCGGTGGACCCTCGCCGGTCGTCCGGACCTGCCCGGCGAGATCCACGAGCGGCTGGCCGCCGATCCCGTCCCCGGTGTCCGTGCGGATCTCGCCGCCAATCCCGCCGTGGTGTCGGCGCCGATCCTGCGCGGACTGGCGAACGACGAGCACGAGGACGTTCGGCGAAGCGTCGCGCACAATCCGTCCGTCCCGCTGGACGTCCTCACCCACTTGGCAGACTCGATCCGGATCGGGCCGAACCTGGTGCCTCGTGTCACGACGGCGACAGACGACGAACTGCGTCTTCTCGCGGCATCGCCGTCCGCACGGGTCCGCATGCTGGTCGCCGAGCGCACCGCGTTGCCCGCGGACGTCTTCGAACTGCTCGTGACGGACGACGACATCCGTGTCGCCAAAGGAATCGCGCCACACCCCGCGCTGTCGGCGGACCGGCTGTGGGCACTCGCCGAACGGCACGGGCCGAGCCTGTACCGCAGGCTCGCGACGAACCCCAACTGCGACCCGGACCTGCTGCATCACATGGCACGCAACGCCACCGCACGCCGGACCTACCGCGCGGTCGCCGAACACCCGAACACGCGCGGGGAAACCCTGCTGCTCTGCCTCGGGGACGATGTCGCGCGACGGTGGGCCGCGGCGCACCCGAACCTGCCGGCCGACGTCCTGATCGGACTCGTGGAAGACCCGGGGCTGGCCGGGTGCGCGGCCGCCAACCCGTCACTCCCGGTCGAAGTGATGGAGCGCCTGATCGTTGACATCGTCATGGTGGGGAAGCGATCTTCGGGCGAGTGAATGAAGCCGACGATGCTCATGGCGGCTGGCCGGACCGAGTCGCCCCCGAAACCGGCGGATCACGGGCCGGACGGGGCGCCGCCCGGCCCGTGCGTGCCGTCAGGCCAGGCGGACCTGGAACACGGCGACCCGGGCGTCATGCCCGTCCACGCGCATGTCCACGGTCTTGGTGTCGATGAACTGCTCCTGGACGACACCGTTGCCCGCCAGCCAGTTGATGCGGTCGATCCCGGTGCCGAAGCACCGGCGCTCCGATTCCAGGCTGGTGGCCTTGTAGTAGTTCGGGTTGTTGGTATCCGCGGTCCAGAAGACCAGGCGCCCGACGTTGTGGTGCGCGAGCACGCGACTGGCGTGGATCCTCTTGTGCTCGTTCCACTCGTCGCGCAGGTCGGCGCGCTGGTCGCCGTTGTACGCGTTCGCGATGTAGTGCGAGTTGATCAGCGCGAACTGGAGCGTCGGGTGGCTCTGGTGGCGCACCACGACCTCGTTGATCCAGCGCGGCGGGGTCACCCCGGTGATGCCGCCGTGTACATACGTGGTCTTCGAGCTCGCCACCTCCCACGGCTGCGGGATCGAGATCGGGATCCGGAACGACGTGTTGTGCCGCAGGAACGCGTTTTTGTACAGGGGCCCGAAGTAGTGGTCGATCATCGCGGGCTCACCGGTGTCGCCCTCGTTGATCTCCTGCCAGCCGACCAGAGGCCGCACCAGGGAGTCACAGTTGCGGACGGCGTCGATCGCGGCCTCGCGCGCCCCGAGGTTGTCGCGGCCGATGTTGGCGGTGACGATCGGCAGCCGGATCCATCCCGTCGCGGCGGAAGCCGTACCGGCACCGGCGACCATGGCGCCGAGCGCGGCACCACCACCGAGAGCGAGCGCCTTGCGTCTGTTGAGCATTCCGGACACAGCAGATTCCCTTCTCGCACTGTCACAACGGGACACAGCCCGTCAAAGTGTCACAGAATGCGGCGCGGTTGTGACCCCTTCTGGCCAAAACTGCCGCTTGCCAGGCAGTGCGGCGAAGCGTCAGGTTTCGACCATCCGCGGCAACGCTCCGGGCCTCGCTGTGGCTTCGCTTCACGGTCACGGCCAGGGTGTCGAGGTCCTCGTTCCGGCACCACATCGCCGCTTCCCCGGGGCCCAGCTCGGAGCGGGAGCCGAGACCGAACCGACCGGATTCGTCACCACACTCCCTGACCCGTTCGAACATGAGCAGCACGACATCACCGGCAACAGCGGAAGTCTGCGCAAGCGTTTCAAACCAACCGCCTCGTCCTCGACGACGCGGGCAGACGAGCCACAACAGCCCCCAACGAAAGGGAACGCCCCCGGGCCGAAGCACCCGCTCAACACCGAGCCCGGCCGAGATCACGCCGACGACCGCGAGATCCACAGACGAGAACATGCCCGCCGGCCGGCGGGCATGTCGAAGAGTGGGCAACCTGGGGCTCGAACCCAGAACCCGCGGATCGAACGTCAGCAGCCCAGCCATGCCACCTACTGACGTTCAGTGTCGAATACTGGCAGTTTGTGCGGGTCAACGCCCAGCCTTCGTCGGGGACGAGTGCCGTCCCGGTGCCGACTCGTGCCGGGCTCTACGTCGGCGACGGAGCCCAATCGGAGGCGACGTGCCCGTCCTTTCGGCAGCACCCGTCGCCGGCAGGCGCGCGGGCTCTCCCGGCAGCCGACTGCTCCCCTGCCGCAGATCGTCTGGTCGGCCAACGGGATCCCGTTACGCCGCGTGACTGGCGAACGGTGCAACCACTGCGGGTGCCGACCGGTGGCCGGGGACCGAGTCTTTTCGTTTCCCTGGCACGGGATCACCGGCCGGCCGGACGTCCCATGGGCCCGCCTCCGGGTACGCCACCGAGACCGCCGCCTGGGCCGCGACCCGGGCCGCCGCCTGCGGGCTCCTTGGCGCTGGGCAGGGATTTGTCGAGATCAGCCAGGACCACTTGTTCGCCGGCTGTCAGGCCTTTCTGGATCTCGGTGCGGAGGGGGCCGACTGCGCCGACGGTGACTTGTCTCGTGGAGGTCTGGCCGTCTGCGTACACGGTGACCGTGTCGCGGCCGCCACGGGTCAGGGCCGATGTCGGTACGGTGACCACGTTGGCGATGGTGGACACCGCGATGGACACGCTCGCCGTGCTCCCGGCCGGCATCGTGACGGTGGGCTGGTCGACGGTCACGGTCACCGGGTACGCGACCGAGTCGGACGCGGTGTCGGGTAGACGGCCGATGCGTGTCACCTTGCCCGCGACTTTTTCGTTCGCGCCGGACGGGGTCACCGTGGCTTCCATGCCTACGTCGATGTCGCTGATCCGCTCCACGGGGACCGTCGTCTCGATCACGGCGGCGCCGCTGCCGATCAGCACGACCGCGGTGTCGCCCGCGGTCACTTTGCCACCTTCGGTCATTTCGACCGACGCCACCTCGCCCGCGATCGGCGCGGTCAGGTTCGCGTGGGCGAGGGACTGCTCGGCCGCCATCAGGTCCGCTTTGGCGCGGTCGATTCGCGCTTGGCCGGCCGCGATGCCTCCGGCGCTGGAGGAACCGGAGGTCGCGACACCGTTCTGGGACTGGCCACCGTTTTGCGTCTGGTTCCCGCTACGTTCAGCATCGCTGCTGCTGGGCTGGGCGGCGCCGGAGGAGCTCGTGGACTTCTGCGCCTCGGCCACGGCCCGGTCGAGCGATCCGGCCAGATCGTTGATGGTGCTTTGCAAAGCGCTCTGGGCCTTGGAGACCGCGTCCTGCGCGGCTGTCACGGCGTTGAGCGCTTCCGCGCAAGCGGCGTTCCGAGCCGACGGTCCGACTGTGGCCGGTTCGGACGCGGTGGGTTCGGTGGGCGCTGCGGAGCCCGGCTGGTAGGCGTCGGCGCACTTCTCGGTCTGCGTGGCCAACGCCGACTTCGCCGCGGTGATGGCCTCGGTGGCCGTGGTCTGAGCCGTGCGCACGGCCTGCTGTTGCTTCGTCACCTGGGCGGCCAGGTCGGCGCGCGCGGAGTCGGCAGGCTGGCCGGACCGTTGTGCGGAGGCCGTCGCGCCGGACTGGGCCGTCGATGGGTTGGTCGCGGACTCGGCCTTTACGGCTTCCTGGGCGGTGTTCACCTGCTCCTGCTCGTCGGCCTCGATTGCGGCTGTCGCATCGGCGAGTTCGGCCTCGGCGGCATCCACCGCGGCCTGCAGGGCTTTGGTGTCCAGGGCGCCCAGCGGCTGCCCGGCCGTGACGTGGTCGCCCACCGCGACGACCAGGTCGGCGAGCGTGCCGTCGATCCCGAACGTGACGTCCGCCCGGTTGACGAGGTCGACCGTCCCGCTGGTGGACACGGTCTGCTGGACGTCGCCGGTGCTCGCGGTGGCGAGCCGGTACTGCGTGGAGGTGTCGCCGTCGGCGGCACTGACCGCGCCGACCGCGCCGACGAGTCCCACCGCGACCACGGCGACGACCCATCGCGCCACGCGGGAGCTGAGTAGCGAACGCATGATCAGGATCCTCCGCCTCGCCCGAACATGCCGGCGCATTCGCCGTCCACGGGGTCGGTGATGGTGATGTCGGTAGCGGTCACGGCCCCGGTGTCGTCGGGTTTCCCGGTGGCCGTCACACAGCGGCCGACCTCGAGGGCCGCCGCGGTTGCGGCGGCGTTGGTCTTCCAGGTGGTTCCGGCGGACACCGTGGCTGCGACCGTCCTTGTGTCCTGCGATCCCGGGACGGTCGACTCGACTGTGAAGCCGTTGGCGGTGACGGCGGTGACCTTCCCGAAGGTACCGCCGAGTTGCCCTCGGTCACGCCCACCCGGCGCTGACGGCGCACCGCTGGGCATCGACGGTCGTTCCCTGCTGGGCGGCGCCATTCCGCCGCTCGGCGTGCCCCGGCCCGAGCCTCGCGTTCCACACGCTCCGTCGACCGGCTTGCTGATCGAGACCGTCGCGGCCGTCACCGAATCACCGGAGTCGTTCACCGGCGCCTCGGCCGTGACCCGGACGCAGTCCTCGACCTTCAGATCGGCGAGCGTCGCCGTGACCTGCTGGGTGAACGTGGTCGTGTCGGTGTAGGTGACCGAGACTTGCCCGTTCTGCGCGTTCTGCACCTGCATCATGGCACCGGAGATGGCGGCGATCTTCCCGGTGGCACCGGGGACTCCCCTGCCGTCGCCAGGACCGCCGCCCCGGTTTCCCTGGCCGGCCGCGCCCTGCTCGGTGCCCTGGCCGGCGGCGCCGGAGTCGTCCGAGCCGCACGCGGTGACCGTCAGGATCACGGTCGTGGTGGCGGCCAGAAGCACATGCTGGATACGAATCATGGAATCGGTCTCTCTTCGTGGGGGAAAGTGCTCATTCGCTGCGCAGCGCGTCGATCGGAGTGAGACGGGCGGCGCGGCCGGCCGGGTAGACGCCGAAGCCGAGCCCGATCGCGAGTGCGACGCCGAGCGCGGCGAGAGTCGCGGCCAGTGACACGCTCACCGGCTGATCGATCAGGCTGGGAAGGACGTAGGCGCCGCCGACGCCGACGCCGATACCGACAACGCCACCGACGGCACCGAGCACACCGGCCTCGACGAGGAACTGGCGGCGGATCGCCCGCGGCGTGGCGCCGAGCGCCTTGCGCAGGCCGATTTCCCTGACCCTCTCGGTGACCGCGACGAGCATGATGTTCATGACACCGAGCCCGCCGACGAGCAACGAGATCGCGGCGACGCCACCGAGCAGGATCGTCAGGGTCTCGTTGGTCGCGTTCGCCGTCTCCAGCAGCGACTCCTGGGTCGAGATGGAGAAGTCGGCGAGCGCGGCGTCGACGTCGTGCAGGTTCAGCAGCAACGAGGTGATCTCCTGGTGCGCGGCGCTCAACGACTCGGCCGAGTCGGCCTGCACGTAGATCGTGGACACCGACGCGGTGGCCGAGCCTGACACCCGCTTGGCCGTGCCGATCGGAACGACGGCCATGTCGTCGTCGCTGGACGTGCTCGACGATCCGCCACCGGCCTCCAGGACCCCGATGACGGTCATCATCGTGCCGCCCACGGTGACCCGCTGGCCGATCGGGTTGCCGACGGCGAACAGTTCGCTCGCGGTGTCCGCGCCGAGCACGACGACGCCGGCGGCCCCGTCGACCTCGTCCTGGTTGAAGAACCGGCCCGAGGACAGTGCCCTGTTGCGCACCGACTGCCACGAGGTCGTGGTCCCCACCATGCTCGTCGTCCAGTTCGTGGTGCCGGCAGTAAGCGACAACGAGCTCGTGACGACCGGCGCGACGGCGGCGACATCCGGTGCCACCGACTCCGCGGCCATGGCGTTCGCGTCGTCGAGGGTGAGCGTCGACGCGGAGCCGAACCCGCCCCGCGCTCCCGACTGGGAGGTGCTGCTGCCCGGCGACACGATCAGCAGGTTGCTGCCCAGCGCGTCGATCTGCTTGCGCACCTCCTCCTGGGCACCGAGGCCGAGGCCGACGGTCAAGATGACCGAGGCGATGCCGATGACGACGCCCAGCATCGTCAGCACCGAGCGGAGCCGTCGGGAGCGGATCGCCTCGATGCCACTTCGGAAAGTCTCTGTCCAGTTCATGAGGCCGGCACCCGGTCCGACAGGACGCCGTCGCGGATGACCAGCGTGCGCTCGGCCTGCTCGGCAACGTCTTGCTCGTGCGTGATCAACACGATCGTGCGACCCGCCGCGTGGAGCTCGGCGAACAAGCCGAGCACGTCGGCCGTGGAGGAGGAGTCGAGGTTCCCGGTCGGCTCGTCGGCGAGGATCAGCGCCGGGTCGGTCACCAGTGCACGGGCCACGGCGACACGCTGTTGCTGACCGCCGGACAACTCGCCCGGGCGATGCTCGAAGCGTTCACCGAGACCGACTCGTTCCAGCGCACGCACCGCGCGTTCGCGCCGTTCCGCGGCAGGCACGCCCGCATACGCCAGTGGTAGCTCGACGTTGCGGCAGGCCGTCATGCTCGGCAGCAGGTTGTACTGCTGGAAGACGAAACCGATTCGCCGGTTGCGGATGAGCGCCAGCCGGCTTTCGGACAGGTCCCCGACGTCCTCGCCCGCCAGCCGGTAGACACCGGAGGTCGGCACGTCGAGACAGCCGAGGATGTGCATCAACGTCGACTTGCCCGATCCGGACGGCCCGATGATCGCGACGTACTCACCGGACTCGATCCGGACAGATACCCCGCGCACCGCCTGGACCTCGACCGCACCGGTGGCGTAGGTCTTGCGCACGTCCTCCATCTCGATGATCGGCGCGGTCATCGGCCCCCACCGCCCGGGAACCGCGCACCACCGGGGAGCTGACCGCCGCGCTGAACCTGGCGCTCGCCGCCACCACCTGGTGTGCGGGTGAAGCCGGTGATCTCCACCTCGTCGCCCTCGGAAAGGCCGGAAACGACCTCGGTCTGAGCTCCGTAGGCGGTACCGATCTCGACGTCGGTGCGTACGCGTTCGCCGTTGACGACCCGATTGACGTACGTCGCGGTCCCTTCGTTGTGCAGGGCCTGGCTCGGCACGGTCAGCACGTCGTTGCGCTGTTTGACGATGATCGAGACAGTGGCCGACGATCCGGCGTAGAGGTCGTCGCGCTCCCCCGTGACCTCGATCGTGACCGGGAACGCGGCCGCGCCGGAACTGTCCGCGGAGGCGACCTTGCCCACCGATTTCACCGTGCCGTACACCGCCTTGGTCGCGCCGACCGGCGTGATCTCGGCCTGCAGGCCGGCCTTGACGCTCGCGACGGCCGAGCTCCCCACGTTCGCCTCGACGACGAAACGGTTGGTCGACACGATGGTGACCTGAGCCGAAGAGCCGGTGGCGGCCGTGGAGCCCTGAGCCGCGCCGGACGAGCGGGGGGCCGGTTCCTTGCCCGTGGCGTCCGTGTCCGAGCCGCCGTTCGCCCCGTTGGTCGGCCCGCTCCCGGCGGAGACCTCGTCGCCGACCCTCAGATCGAGCGAGGCGACCGTTCCCGCGATAGGGGCGCGGAGCTGAGCTTGCTTGAGTGACGACTGCGCCGAGGACAGCTCGCTCTCCGCCCGTACGATGCCTGCCCTGTCGGCGGCGATCCGGTTGTCCGAGGCGCCATCGGCCGTGTCCTCGTCGAGCTGGGCCTTGGCTGCGTCGAGCGAGGACTGCGCGGCGTCCACAGTGGCCTGGAGCAACGCATCGTCGATGGTCGCGAGCATTTGCCCCTCGGTGACGGTGTCTCCCTCCGCGACGTCGACGCTGACGACCTTCCCGCTGACGGTGAACGAGAGGTCGGCCCGATCGGCCGGTTCGATGGTGCCCGATGCCGAGACCGTCTGTCGTTGGCTACCGACCGAGGCGGTCGCCGTCATCATCTCCGCGGCGCCCTCCGAAGGGGTGAGAAGCAACCACGCCCCCGCACCACCCGCCGCGAGAACCACCGCGACAGCTACCACCAGCCATCGCTTCTTCTTGCGGGAAAACCAAGAACGCACCCAATTACTCCTCGCGCTCAACGTGGCACGGCGAACCCTGGATGCACGACAGTCGTCAACGAAGCTGTCGGGATCCTTCGAGTCACCTGTGAGCAACCTGTGTATGGGCGGGGAGACCGCGCTCGGTACACAGCGCGAGGTCAAGGCATCACCGTCGGGAGCTGGATGTCACGGTGACCGAGGATGATGTCGAGCCCACGTTCGAGGACAAATGACCAGCCGCGCGGTCGTTTCGGCGCATGCCCACGCAGGCACACAACAGAGCCGCAGCAGGACGAACAGAGACGAAACGGAACCCGATCGCGATCAACGCCGAGGTGCACGCGCCATAGAAAATCGACATCCCGACAGGGATGTGGAACGAGTGGGCCGCCTGGGGCTCGAACCCAGAACCTACGGAATCTTGGGCGGGGTCTGCGGACGTCTGCCATCAGCTGCCGACAACTACCCTCACCTGCACGAACTCTGACTGCTAACGATCATGGTCCGTGATCGTTAGGTGTCGTCTGCGGTCGTTTCCCGGGGATAAACCGGGGAGATGATCATGCTTCTCGCCCTGGTCTCGCGCACGTTCGCGTGACGCCATTCTACTGCCCGCATCTCCCCCTTCATCCCGATACGAAGCCAGCACGCGGCCGGTGGCGTCGGGTCAAGGCACGCTTTCCAGCCTTGACGCGGCGTTACCGGCCGTTGTCACGATCAGGCGTCGGGGTGGAGGAGACACCGACAAGACGTAACGTCCGCCGATCGACGAACGACCTTCCCTCAAACTTCCCGGCGGACACAGCCAGCTAGACACCTGGCCAAGAAGGCAGCCGGGCGCTACGGCTGGGAGAGCAACGAAATGACCAACGAGCCCGAGGAGCCGAAGGACCTTGTGGCAAGGACAGCCGGAGGCGTGAGCGCCGCGACACTCGGCCTTGTTGGAACCCTGCTCTTCGGACCGATCGGCGCGCTTGTAGCTGGTGCCACATCTCCACTGCTAACCGACGGAGCAAAAGCTCTCGAACGCGTGATTCGTCGGCGACTCGGGCGGACTCAGGAAGCAGTAGACGCCGCTGCCAAGTTCGCAAACAGGAGCTTCGAGGAGCTAATCGAGATTGCATCCGAGGATGACCGCCGACTGGAGATCGTCGGGCGCGCAGTTCAGGCAGCTGCGCTGTCTAGCGACTCCGCGACCATCTGCGCTCTTGGTCGCGCCCTCGCTACCGGTGTACTAGCTACCGATGACGCGAAAGTGGACGAGTCTCTTCGGATTGTGTCGACCCTGGCTAGCCTCGATCCGATCGATGTCAAAGTTCTCGAACGAATGCACACCTCAGGCGGCACGTGGCACATACTTCGTACGGATGACAACTCACATCACCATGCCATCGCTGAAGAGTTTCCGGAAGCTGAATCGGTAATAGACCATGTCGTGGCCCGTCTGTCCCAACAGGGACTCATAACAAGGCCAGATGCCGGAGGCCTCGCCTGGGACGGCATACCGTGGGTAGTCACAGACTTTGGTCGACTGTGCATCGAAACGTTGCGGTCCGCTGGAGCGGCCGCGGAGGGCGACTCGCCCTAGCGCAGGGGCGCCGGCCAGAGCGGAGCGGCGGCTGGCGAATCCTGCGCGGGCGCGCTCGCGCCCATCTTGATCCCATAGAGCCAAGTTCGGCAATCATGGACACGTAGCTTGTCTCCATGAGAACCAAACTGACACATCATTATGCGCGATCCACGTGACAAAGCACACATTTACTGACATAATACATGGGTGTCGATTCGAATTGCATCTGTGAGCGCGGACGAAATCAAGAAGATACTAGACCTAGACGAAGGCCACTTCGCAGATTTGAAGGCCATCGAAGTCGCGCCCGCCAAACTAAGCAAGTCAATCTCAGCTTTCGCCAATGCAGATGGCGGTGAACTCTATATTGGCGTCGACGAGTCCTCCGACCGCGACCGTAGGACCTGGCGCGGGTTCAGCAGGACCGAAGACGCCAACGGTCACATTCAGGCATTTGAATCGATATTCCCTCTGGGGCAGTACTTCTCGTACGAATTCTTGCAGCGGGAATCCGGCCGAGACGGCTACGTTCTGCATGTCAATATTCAAAAGTCGCGAGATATCAAACGCGCAACGGATGGACATCCTTACGTCCGGCGAGGTGCACAAAACATTGCAGTCAAGACAGAAGAAGCTCTTGACATCCTGAGGCGCAACAAGGGCATCACTTCGTTCGAGACCGAAACCGTTAAGGCTCCTCTCGACTTTGTTACCAACTCGGAAGCAATGATCGAATTTATGCTTTCGCTCGTCCCGATAGTCGAGCCTTACAACTTCCTTCGCAAACAACTCCTCATAGACGACGAGAAGCCAACCGTCGCAGCCATACTTCTATTTAGTGACGAACCCCAGGCGGCACTTCCAAAACGCTCCGCAATCAAGGTATACCGCTACAAGACGACTGATGCCGAGGGGTCGCGAGAAAACCTTGCCTTCAATCCCATCACCATCGAAGGCGGGGCGTATCGCCAAATCTATGGTGCCGTCGCCAAAGTAATTGAAGTCATCGAAGAGATTCAGTATCTAGGCTCATCGGGACTTGAACAGATCAAATACCCGATTGAGACACTCCATGAAATTATTACTAACGCAGTTTTGCATCGCGACTACGGCGTTGCCGATGACGTGCACATTCGAATCTTCGACAATCGAGTTGAGATCGAAAGCCCCGGAAGACTTCCTGCGCATATCACCGCGCAAAATATTCTCCGCGAACGCTACTCGCGTAATGGCAACATCGTTAGATGGATAAACAGGTTTCCGGATCCCCCCAACAAGGATGTTGGCGAGGGATTGAACACTGCATTTGCCGCCATGAAGAAGCTTAAGCTGAAGGACCCAGTCATTCGCGAAACCGACCACTCGGTCGTGGTCGAAGTGCGCCATCAAAGACTCGCCTCGCCCGAGCAAATGATCATGGAATATTTGGAGAACTTCCCGGAAATCACCAACAAAAGAGTCCGCGAGCTTACCGGGATCGGCTCCGAAAACAAGGTGAAGTTTATCTTCATTAGGTTGGCTGACCGGAAACAGATAGAACGAGTCCCCGGCAAAGGGGGCGGGGCAGCCGCATGGCGCAAATATACAGGAGATATATCCTGATGTGACTATACAGAGTCGGGCTGATCAGCTGCCGACACGACGGACTCGTCGCTGTTAGTGTGGGGGTATGCGTGGTGCGGGTGATCAGCTCAGCATCGGGGAGCGTATTGCCTTCTACCGGCGGCGGCGTGGTCTGTCGCAGGCGGTTCTTGCTGACTTGGTGGGCCGGTCTGAGGATTGGCTGAGCAAGATCGAGCGCGGTGAACGTGAGATCCGGCGGCTGGATGTGCTGGCCGACGTAGCGCGGGGCCTGCGGGTGACGCTGGGAGATCTCCTTGGCGAACCGGTGCTGATGGAGGATGAGGACAAGAACGACGACGTCCCGGCCATCCGAGACGCGCTCATGGCACCCCGTCGTCTGTCCCGCACGCTGTTCTCTTCGGCCATGTCGCCCGAGTACATCGACCCGGTCCCGGTGGCTCAGCTGGTGGAGGGTGCCTGGTCCAGCTATCAGAAGGGCGATCTCGGCCGTGTCGTGGCCGCGCTGCCGGGCCTGATCAAGACCAGTCAGGGCATGGAGTCCGCCTCGGCCGATGACGCGGCCTACAGGCGGGCCTGTGCTGCGGTGTCGGCCCGCGTTCACCACCTGGCCGCGACGACGCTGAGCAAGATCGGTGAAGCCGACCTCGCGTGGATCGCGGCAGAGCGCGCCATGCAGGCAGCCGACGAAGCTGATGATCCGCTGGTGCTGGCTTCGGCTGCCCGTTCCGGCACTCACGCTCTGCTGGCGGTCGGCCGGTTCGACGATGCGCTTGAGCTGGGTGACGTGGCCGCGAAGTGGCTGGTCCCGAGGATGCGCGATGGTGATCCGGCAGCGTTGAGTCTCTACGGGATGCTCTACCTACGGACGGCCGTCGCCGCTGCTCGGCAACAGGACCGCTCGACGGCCAACGAACTGCTGTCTCACGCGGGCCGCGCGGCTGATCAGCTCGGCGTGGACGCCAACCACTGGCAGACCGGGTTCGGCCCGGCCAACGTCGAGCTACACCGCCTGTCGGCGGCCCTGGATCTGGGCGACATTTCGCAGGTGATCGAGTCGGCTCCCAGAATCAGCGTCGACCACCTCCCCGTGGAACGCCAGGTCACACACCTGATCGACTTCGCGCGGGCGTTGAGCCTGGTCGCGAAGGATGACGAGGCGTTGTCGGCGCTGCTCACGGCGGAGCAGAAAGCGCCGGGGATCGTCCGGCACAGTACGGCGGTGCGGGAGGTCGTGCGGTCGATGTATCGCCGTGCTCCGGCGACGGCTGGTAAGAAGTCCTCGCCGTTGTTGGCGTTGGCTGAGCGCTGCGGCGCGGTGAGGTAGGTCGGGTGGCGTCGCGTGTTCTGGGCCTGGTGGGCTCGGGTGCTGGTGGTGTTGAGGACCTTCTTCCGCGCGTGATCCGGCCTCTCCAGGCGGACGGCTGGACGGTCGCGGTGACCTTGACCCCGACTGCGGGCCGGTGGCTGGACGAGAACGGCGGCCGCGCCGAGATCGAGGAGGCCACTGGGTTCCCGGCCCGGGTCGAGCCTCGCTCGCCGGCCGAAACCAGCCCGCATCCGGCCCCGGACTGCTACCTGGTCGCGCCCGCCTCGGCGAACATGGTCGCCAAGCTCGCGATGGGCATCGCCGACAATCAGGCCCTGACGCAGGTCAACGAGGCCATCGGCACGCTCAACCTGCCGGTCGTCGTCTTCCCGCGCGTGAACGCCGCGCATGCTCGTCACCCGTCCTGGGAAACCCACATCGACGCGCTTCGGCGTGCTGGCGTGCGTCTCGTGTACGGGGACGACGTCTGGCCGCTACACGAACCGCGGAGCGCTCCGGGCCGTGAGCTGCCCTGGTCAGCGGTGCTTTCCGCAGTGAACGAGGCCGTTCCTCTTCCCCGCTAGTCCCTACCCGGACAGTTTGTCCGGGGTGAGGCTCCTCACTGGGTGTCTCCTGTGTCCAGCGCGCCCGACCGGGCTCGCCGAGACCGAGACACCGGGAGAGCACACATGGGCATTCACGTGGTGATTCAGCCCCTCGTCGGCTACGGCGCGGCGGTGGTTTCACCATCTCCTGGCGTTCGTCAGCTCGTCGCCGGAAGCGAAGAAACCTCCTTCATCGTCCAGGTGCCCGCCCGTATCGGCGGCCTGATGGACACCGCACGGTTCGCGCAGAGTCTCGCGGCCGCTGCCAGCGAGTTCAGCGAGTGGTGCGAAACCCAGCACCGCACGCGCTCGCATTCCTCCTCCTTCCATGACCAATGGTCCGACGCTGCCGACGAAACCGTCACGCGCAAGAACGACTGATCACACGCACCTAGGAGCAACAAATGGCTATCTACAAGGGTTTCCGGTTCCCCATCGACTTCGACGAGGCATTCGGACAGGGCTTGGTCATGGTCGGCGAGGTGTCGCCGGACAACGAGTACCAGTCGCGCGAGGACCAGGCCGCTGGTCGTCCGGCTCGGCAGCGGGTCGACGAGGTGACGGGCAAGCGTCAGTGGAAGGTCACCGTGACCGACCCGGACGAGGTCAAGGCGAAGCGCGCGTCGTTCGAGATCACGCTGTTGGCCGATGTGCAGCCGGTGCCGACGACGTCGGAGGTGCTGCCGGGTATGCGGCCGATCGAACTGGAGGGCCTGACGGCTGAGCCGAAGGTGGCTGGTCAGGGCGAGTTCAAGTACCAGTCGTATACGTTCCGCGCGACCGGCTTCAAGGCTGCGGCCGCTGGCGGGGCGTCGAAGTCGGGCCGGGCCTCGGGTTCCGCTGAGTCGACGCCCAAGGCTGCGTGATGCCGGGCGGGGTGCCGGGGAGCCACCGTGTGGCCGTGGTTCCTCCGCACCTAGTCCAGGCGTGGGAGATGGCCTACCACCACTACAGCGCACTGAGGGCGCACGCGGTCGACTCCGTAGCGGCGCATGACCTAGCCGTTGCTTCCTTCGCGGTGGCGTCGGCCTGGCGGGACCTCGCTTCGGAAAGCCAGTTGCCGTGGTGGGTGCTCGCGGCCGTGACAGCGGCGGCTGAGGGATTCGAGGAGAACGCGCGGTCGTGGGAGATCCGCGCTCACAGTGAGGAGGAGCAGGGCCGTGGCGTTCAACGCGATGTGGAAGCCGGGGCCGCAGGCGGTCGCGGGGATGCAGGGCAATGGTTCGGCGAACCCGGCCCTGGTGATCTACCTCGATCCGGACAGCCTGGCGATCCTGCCGCCGTCCGACCCGGCCGCGTGGCCGGAATTCATCCGGCTCCTTCGCCAAGTCCGCGACAGCGCGGACGAACTGGCCGTGTTTCTCGACAAGCACAAGGCGGTGCGTGATGACAACGCCCGGCCGGAATGAGCCGCAGACGCTGGCGGACGCACACGCCGTTGCTTCCGCTCGTCGCCCGAAACCCGGTTCGAACCTGTCGACGTGGCTGAAATTCCACAGGGAGAACGCGCGCATGTATCGCGCCGTGTCCGATGTGGACCGAGGTCACCACCACGAACTCCGTTACTGGGTGGGCTATGAGGAGCGCAAGGCGGAGGAGGTGGCCGCCCAGATCCAGAAGGAGAAGTCGCAAGCCAGCTAGAGACTGAATGACAGAGCGAAAAACGCACGTGGGGACGTGCGGCGTACAAACACGTCCTCAAACGCTTTTCTTGTCCTGTAAGGCGCAGAAGCGGAATCCGGCTACCAACCTTGCCGCTCCTGCGCTGTCCACAACCTCTGGAAGTGAACAATGACAACGCTAAACGATGGCAACAAGCGTCCGCTAGACGGGGTCACCCGAACGCGCTGCGCACTCTGTAAGCGGTTCGCCAAGCTGCTGCCCGGTGAGAAGGAATGTGCTCCCTGCCGGGGAATGCTGCCGCTGGATCTGACCGGCGGTGGTCGCCGATGAACGCGAACGGGATCGGTGTCCTTCTCGTCGGCGGCGGAGTACTCGGTGTGGTGGTGTGGCTGCTGCACAAGATCGGTCGCGCGCTCGCCACAATCTTGGAAGTCCTGGCGGCGGCCGCACTGGTGTTCATCGCCCTCTGGTGGCTGCTGAAATCGTTGTTGTGGCTGGGGAAGCAAGTCGTCACGCGCTGGCGGACCAGCCTCGCCGTGGTGGCGCTCGTGACGTGGTGGCAGTGGCTCGGCTGGCTGTCCCTGGCGATCGTGACGGCCTCGGTTGTCGCCGTGCTGGTGATGTGGCGGCTGATCGATGTTGTGTCCTATGACCAGTACTGCGGGCGGCTTCTGCGCTCGTGGTGGATGCGCTGGGCGGTCTACGCGCGCAAGCTCCCGGCCTGGCTGCACGCCTGCGGGCTGAGCATCCGGGACGAGACGCTGCCGGTGGAAGTGACGGTGAACCTGGTCGGCCGTCGACGTCTGCTCTCCCGCAAGGCGGCGTCGGCGTCTCGCGCTGTGCAGGTACCGAAAGTGCTCAAGGTCCGGTCTGGGCCGTCGTGGGATGAGGTGCGGGTGCAACTCGTTCCGGGGCAGAAGCCCGAGGACTTCGACGAGGCCGCGCGGGCGCTGGCGGTGGCGCGCAAGGTCAAGCGATGCCAGGTGCGGGAGCTGGAGCCCAACGTGGTCTCCATCGACTTCCAGCGCCGTGACCTACTCAAGTCCGCGGTGACCTCGCTGCCGGTTCCTGACCTGGTGGCACCCGATGGGCTCGGCGTGGATCTGCGGCATGTGTGGTCCGGGACTACGGAGTACGGCTCGGACTGGCGGATTCCGCTGGTCGGCTCGGGCGCGCACTGCCTGACCGCTGGCGCGACCGGATCGGGCAAGAACTCGGTGATGTGGTGCCCGCTGGTGTCGGCCGCACCCGCGATCCGGTCCGGTGTGGTCCGGGTGTCCGGTATCGATCCCAAGGGGATGGAACTCGCCTACGGGCGCGGGATCTTCGCCCGGTACGCGGTGACCGGCAAGCAGGCGCTCGAACTCCTCGACGGCCTGCTTGAGGAGATGGAAGCCCGCAAGCACGAGTTCGCCGGACGCGTGCGCATGATCCCGATCAGCGTCGAGCACCCGCTAGAGGTTCTGGAGTTCGACGAGATCGGCGCGCTGACCAAGTACACCGACCGCAAGACCCGTGACGCGATCGTGGAGAAGGTCGCGCTCCTCACCACGCAGGGCCGGGCCTTGGGAATCACGGTGCGCGGCTACGTCCAGGAACCCACCAAGGACACCGTCCCGGTTCGTGAGCTGTTCCCGCGCCGCGTGTGTCTGCGGGTGACCTCGAAGACCCACGTCGGGATGGTGCTCGGCGACGGCGCGTACGAACGGGGCGCGTGGGCGAACCGGATCGGCGATTCCGAAGCCGGTGTCGGCTACGTCTGGGGCGAAGGCGTCCGCGAACCCCTGCGCGTCCGTGCCGGGTGGGTCGCCGACGAGGAGATCAAGGCCCTGGAGACCTACGTGACCAACGGCGGCGCTCACATCGTCTCCGAGGGGAGGGCGGCATGAACCGGCTGATGGTCTTCCTCGACGCGATCCGCGATCACCTCGACTCGTTCGCCCTGCCTCCGGCCGCCTCGGTCCGAGTTGGGGTGGGTCCTGATCCGATCACGGTGCAACTCGACTCCGACCGTCTTGAGGACGTCGCCAGCGGACTGCTCACCTGGGCTGCCTCGCTCGACGACGTGACGGCATCGCTGTGGCGTCCTGCGGGCGGCGGGTCGGTGCACCTGGAACTCAGCGGCCGGACTCCCTGCGGCATCCCCGTGGTGGTCTACGGCGGCGTCTGGTTCGACGAAGCCACGTTCCCGGACCTGCCTTCCGGTATGCGGCAGGAGATGCCGGTGTTCGTGCTGCGGCAATGGGACACGCCTGGGGAGGTGGCAGCGTGACGAGCGCCAAGGAAGCCGCGGTGACCCCGCCGGCCAAAACCCGGGCCGCCCGGATGCGGGAGCCCCTCGCCTCGGACGTGGTCAAGGCGACCGCTGAGAAGCACGGGGTCTGTGTCCGGCCGTTCACGATGGAAGTCGGCGACACAGACACCGGCGAACTCCGCTACGTCCCCGTCCCGTGTGGCTCCACCGTCGAATCGGTGTGCCTGCCCTGTGCTCGCAAGGCCAAGGCGCTCAGACAAGTCCAGTGCCGTGAGGGCTGGCACATGGACGCCGAACCGGACTTCACCTCAGAGCCACCGACTGAGGTCCAGACGGAGCTACTGGCGTTCCGGGCTGACCTCGTCGCCGCCTACCGGCAAGAGACGGACCAGGCCGAAGCGGAGGAGCTGCGGGAGGAGATCCAGGGAGTCGACGAAGAACTTCGGCAACTCGGGATGCGCGGCCGTCTCCCCTCGATCGACCTGCCCACGAAGAAGGCGGTGAAGCGGTCGACGAAGCGGCGGCAGGACGCGCCGAACCTTCCCCGCCGGAAGGTCGCCAAGACCACCGTGGGCCGGGAGTACGCGGGGCGGTTCCGGCCGTCGATGTTCGTCACGCTCACCTGCGACACCTACGGCCCCGTCCGCTCCGACGGCGCCCCAGTCGACCCCTCGACCTATGACTACCGGCGGGCCGCTCGGGACGCGGTGCACTTCTCGGCCCTAGTGGACAGGTGGTGGCAGAACCTGCGGCGCGTAATCGGCTGGGACGCGCAGTACTTCGCCACCGTCGAACCCCAACGACGTGCGGCACCCCATCTCCACGCGGCGATTCGGGGATCGGTGCCGCATGACGTGATCCGACAGGTCACGGAAGCGACCTATCACCAGGTCTGGTGGCCTGCGCACGACGAAGTGGTCTACGTCGACCGGATGCCGCTCTGGGACGGCGACCGTCGGGTCTTCGTTGACCCGGACACCCGCGAACCGCTGACCGACTGGGACGACGCGATAGAAGCCGTAGAGCACCCGGCGCACGTGGTCACCTTCGGCCGCCAGGTGCACTCCAAGGGCATCCTCGGCGGCACCGAAGAAGCCGGGCGGCATATCGGCTACCTGACCAAGTACCTCACCAAGTCCACCGGTGAGGCGGTCGAAGCCGACACGGAGAGGCAGCGCGATCACCACGACCGGTTGCACGCTGAGCTGTCGGTGACACCCTGTTCGCCTCGCTGCGCGGTGTGGCTGCTGTACGGCGTCAATCCCAAGGGTGCCAACGGAAAGACCACGCCAGGGCACTGCAAAGGACGGGCGCATCGGCGGACCACGCTCGGCCTGCCTGGGCGGCGAGTTCTGGTGTCGCGCAAGTGGTCCGGCAAGACGCTCGTCGACCACAAGGCGGACCGGAAAGCGTTCGTCCTGCAAGCGCTGGCGGCGGTCGGGATCGAGAAACCGGCACCGGACCCGGCGCGGCTGGTCTGGCGCAAGGTCGACTCCGGCGACCCGTCCGTGCCACCTCGGGACCACCTGGTGATGCACGCCATCTCCGAACGGATCACCTGGAAAGCCGAGTACGACAAGGCACTACTAGCCGCACAGAGTCCACCCAATCTTTCGGCAACTCCACTCGCGGCCTAAGGGGGATCACATGAACAACGTGCACGACGTCGATCCACTCTGGACAGTAGAGGACGTCTCTGCCTACCTCGGCGTTCCCGTCGGGACGCTGTACCAGTGGCGCAGCAAGGGTTACGGCCCTGCTGGCCGTCGCATGGGCCGATACGTGCGGTACCGCCCTGAGGACGTCCGGGCGTGGGTTGATCAGTTGGCCGTCGAGGTGGCCTGATGCCTCGGCCTCAACTGGAGATCGGAACGTACGGGGAGATCCGGTATTCGCCTGTTCCGGGCGGGTACCGGGCTCGTGCGTTGTTCCGCGACTTCGACGGCAAGACGCGGGAGGTGGAGCGGACCGGGAAGACGAAGGGCAAGGCTGCGCAGCGACTCAAGGACGTGTTCCGCGAATGGACCGGGTCGACGACTGGCGAGATCACCCGGGAGACGCACCTGAAGGTGCTGGCTGAAGTCTGGATGGACCAGGTGCGGCAGGACGTCGAGGACGGCAAGAAGTCGCCGACCACCGAGACCGCGTACGAATCGGTCTTGAACGCTCACGTCGTGCCGGGCCTCGGGGAGCTGCGGATACGAGAAGCCACCGTGATGCGGCTGGATCGCTTCCTTGGGACTATTCAGCTCAACGTCGGAGCGTCGACGGCGAAGACGGCGCGGACCGTCCTTTCGGGAATGCTCGGGCTGGCGGCTCGGTACGACGCGATCGACGGCAACCCGACTCGGGACACCCGGCGCATCCCGACTGCGAAGAAGAAGCCTCGCGCTCTGGACGCGGACGAGCGCGCCGGGTGGCTGGCGCGGCTGGAGGCGAATGAGAAGGCCGTTCGCTGGGACCTGCCCGACTTGTCCCGGTTCATGATGGCGACCGGCGTCCGGGTCGGTGAAGCGCTCGCGACGTACTGGGAGGACGTCGACCTGGTGGCGGGCACCGTCGACATCACGCACACCGTGGTTCGGATCAAGGGCAAAGGGCTGCTCCGCAAGCCTCGCCCGAAGAGCGAGTCGAGCAAACGCGCGCTCCCGCTCCCTACCTGGGCCGTGGAGCTGCTGACGAAGCGGGCGGCGGCAACCGGCCCCATCTTCCCCAGCACGACGGGCGGGATGCGCGACCCGAACAACGTCCTGCGGGTCATCCGGGAAATCCGCGGTGGTGACCACTTCCTCTGGGTCACCTCGCACACGTTCCGGAAGACGACGGCGACCGCGCTGGACGACGCGGGGGTGCCGACGAGGCTGATCGCGGACCAACTCGGCCACTCGCGGGTGTCGATGACGCAGGACAACTACCTGGAGCGGAAGACGGTCGACCCGGCCACGGCGAAGGCCCTGGAAGGGCTCTTGGATAAACCCGTCCGACTCCAAAACCGGGGATAAACCGGGGAGATGATCTTGAGCCGGGATAGCCACAACGCGTGGACCAGGCGAAAGAGTGGGCCGCCTGGGGCTCGAACCCAGAACCTACGGATTAAAAGTCCGCAGCTCTACCAATTGAGCTAACGGCCCGTGCGGCCGAGTCTAGTAGACCGCCGTCGACCACCAGGATGGCGGGGCCGCCGCCGGAGCGCCACGGAATTGTCGGGGGTCTCTGCCATGGTCGTGGGCATGGACACGATCCCCGACGAGAACTACGCGGCGAGCTGGGAGGGCGAGCGCCTGGAGCCGCCGCGCGTGGCGAGCGAGCGCGAGATCCTGACGTCCACGCTCGATTGGCATCGCCGCACCTTCGAGCTGAAGTGCCAGGGGCTGACGCCGGAGCAGATGGCCCAGCGGCCGATCGAGCCGTCGGGTTTGTCACTGCACGGGCTGCTCAGGCACCTCACGGGCGTCGAGCGCTGGTGGTTCCGCCTGCAGTTCGCGGGCGAGGACGTCCCGTTGCTCTATTACTCCGACGAGTGGCCCGAGCAGGACTTCGAGGATCTGGGCGGCGATGTCGAGGAGGCGTGGGCGGCGTGGCGTGCGGAGTGCGCGCGGGCGCGGGAGATCGTGGCGGCCTCGTCGCTCGACGACACGGGCACGGGTCGTCGCGACGGGAAGCCGTTCTCGTTGCGGTGGCTGCTGACCCATCACATCGCCGAGTACGCCCGCCACGCAGGCCACGCCGACTTGCTTCGCGAGCGCATCGACGGGAGGACAGGCCACTGAAACCTTGAAATGCGATGCTGGGCCGATGAACGCCGATCCCGATTCCGGCCTCCTGTCCCCGGTCCGCGCCGGCACGCCCGCCGAGGCGGCGACGGGTGATCTCGCCTGGTTGCGGGCCCTGTTGGACGCGGAAGCTGCGCTCGCCAGGGCGCAGGCCCGCACCGGGCTGATCCCGCAGGACGCCGCGGCGGCGATCACCGAGGCGGCCGCGGCCGCCGAGATCGACGTGGTCGCGTTGGCGAGGGCGGCCCGTGAGACGGCGAACCCGGTCGTGGGGCTGATCAAGGAGCTGACCGAGGCCGCCGGGACGGAGTACGTCCATCGCGGCTCCACCAGCCAGGACATCTTCGACACCGCGATGATGCTGGTCGCCTCGCGGACACGGGTGCTCCTCACCGCGGATCTCGAGTCGACGGCGGAGGCGCTGGCGGATCTCGCCCGCGCGCATCGCGACACGACCATGGCCGGGCGCACCCTCACCGCGCACGCGGTGCCGACGACGTTCGGGCTCAAGGCGGCGGGCTGGCGTCAGCTGACGCTCGACGCGCTCGACAGGTTGAACCGGGTCGTTCTGCCGGTCTCGCTCGGGGGCGCCGCGGGCACGAGGGCCGCGTATGCCGAGTACGCGCGCCTCGCCGACCTGCCCGACGGCTATCCGCAGCGCCTCCAGACAGCCTTCGCCGAGGAGACCGGGCTCGCCGAGACCGCGCTCCCCTGGCACACCCTCCGCACGCCGACGGCCGACCTCGCGGCCGCGCTCTCCTTCACCGCCGCCGCGCTCGGGAAGATCGCGGTCGACGTCCAGTTCCTGACGCGGACCGAGGTCGGGGAGGTCTCGGAGCCGGCGGGTGAGGGCCGTGGCGGGTCTTCGGCGATGCCGCACAAACGCAATCCGGTGCTCGCGACGCTGATCCGGTCGGCCGCGCTCCAGGTGCCGGTGCTGGCCACCGGCGTCACCCAGGCCCTGGTCTCCGAGGACGAACGGTCCGCGGGCGCGTGGCACGCCGAGTGGCAGCTGCTGCGCGAGTGCCTGCGCCTGACCGGCGGCGCCGCGCATACGGCGGCCGAGCTCGCCCGGGGTCTGGTCGTCGACGACGAACGCATGCGCGAGAACCTCGGCCTCACGCACGGCCAGATCGTCTCCGAGCGGCTTTCGACCGTGCTCGCCCCGCTGCTCGGCAAGAAACGGGCCAAGGAGGTTCTCGGGCAGGCGGCCAAGCTCGCCCTCGCACAGGACAAGGCCCTCGTCGAGGTTCTTTCCGGCCTGCCGGAGGTAACCGGAGTGCTTCCCGCCGAATCTTTGGCCGACCTGCTGGATCCCGCGCACTACACCGGCTCGGCCGGGGTGCTCGTCGACGCCGCGCTGGAGGCTCGCGAAGAAAAACCGAAAACTCCTTGAACCGGTCCTCAGCCGGCTCCGTGTAGGGGGTACAAGCTCACCGCGCCAAGCCGCGGAACCCCTACGAACAAGGAGAAATCCCATGCTTCGCAAGCGTTTCGTCGTCGCAGCGGCGTCCGCGGCCGCGGGCCTGGTGGTGCTGTCGGCCTGCTCCGGCGGCACCGAGGCGGCCGCGCCCGCCGTCGCTCCCGCCGCGGCGGTGGCCGGGGCGGGCGGGAACGCCCCCGCGGCCAAGGGCGAGACCAAGGTGGCCGTGGCCGAAGCCGGGAATCTCGGCCAGGTGCTCGTCGACAAGGACGGCTTCACCTTGTACCGCTTCGACAAGGACAGCGCGAAACCGCCGAAGTCCAATTGCGACGGTGACTGCGCGAAGGCCTGGCCGCCGGTGCTGGCCGAGGGTGAAGTCCAGATCGAAGGCGTGGATCAGGCCCTGGTCGGCGAAGTGACCCGTGCTGACGGACGCAAGCAGGTCACCGTGGGCGGATGGGCGCTTTACCGCTACGCCAAGGATGCCAAGGCGGGCGAAGCGAAGGGGCAGGGCGTCGGCAGCACCTGGTACGCCGCGAACGCCAAGGGCGGCAAAGCGGGCCAGGCCGCGAAGGAAGCTCCGGCCGAACAGAAGGACGGCGAAGCGAAGCTCGTCGCGAGCAACGTCGACGGCATCGGACCGGCCATTGTGGACCAGGACGGCTTCACCCTGTACATGTTCACCAAGGACAAGAAGAACAAGCAGCCGACCTGCAACGGTGACTGCGCGAAGGCCTGGCCGCCGGTACTCGCCGAGGGCGACGTCCAGCTCGAAGGCATCGACCAGAAGCTGCTCGGCAAGGTGAAGCGCGCGGACGGCACCATGCAGGTCACCGTCGGCGGGTGGGCCGTCTATCGCTACGCCAAGGACACGGAAGCCGGTCAGGCCAACGGTCACGGCGTCGGCGGCACCTGGTTCGTCATCGAGCCCGCGGGCTGCAAGAGCACCGCGCCGGTGAAGGACAAGGCCGCCCAGAGCGGGAACGCCGCCCCCAAGAAGGAGGAAGACGCTCCCGCCCAGGAGTCCGGCTACTGAGCGCTAGTGGGCGAGGCCCGGCGGTCGCTCTTCCCGAGCGGCGGTCGGGCCTTTTCCGTGCTTCGGCCGCCGCGAAGTGTCCGGAAGGGGTTCGACGGCCGTGGCGCTGTCGGCCCGGTCCGCGACCACGGTCTCTTCTTCGTCCTCCGGCAGCAGCACCTTGTGCCGTGCGGGCAGGAACGCGATCACCAGCCCGAGCGCGGCGAGGCCGAGATGCAGCCAGTTGTCCGGCCCGTTGAGGTTGAACGGGTTTCCGGCCTCTGAGACCGGGTTCGTCGAAACGGTGCCCACGATCATGAGCCCCCAGACGAACAGCGCCCCGAAGGCGGCGAACGTCAGGAAACCGAAGACCCGGGACCGCCCCGACCCGAAGGTCAGCAGCAGACCGATCGCGCCCAGTACGACGAAACCGAGGTTGTAGAGCGGGTTCACCGAGAATCCCAGCACGGTCGCGTCGCTGCGGCCTGCGAAGTCGGCGAACCCGGTCCTGGTGAAGCCCACGATCCCGAACACCAGGAACGCCAGGCTCGACAGCCCGGCGAGGACCTGCGCGGGCTGAAGCCCCGCCGTCCGGATACGAGCGCGTTGTGCACGTGCCATTGCTCCGCCTCCCAGAGTTGGCGACCTGATTTCACGCTGGGCCCCGGATACCCCGCTGCCCTTCCGGACAAACAGCGTCGGGCCGAACGGGCTACCCGTGAACACGAACGGGTGACACTGGCAACAGGTCATGTGGGCAAGGTGAGCGGAGTCTTCCTCCTGGTGGGGCTGTGCCTGGGCGCCATCCTCGCGATGGTCCTGATCCCGCCGTCGCGACCCGGTCCGGTGGCGGTCGCGGAGGCGGCGCCGAGCACCACGGCACCGGCCGTCGAAGCCGAACCGGAGGATCCGGTCGTGTCACCGACGCCCTCGTCGTCGGCCGCGCCGGACCCACCGCCGAAGTCCGTCGACAGCCAGGCGCTCGCGGACCTCGTCCCCGGCGGGCAGGTCAGCGTGGTCGTCTACGACCGCACCGCCAAGAAGAACACCGTTTCCCTCAAGGCGGACCGGTCCTACACCTCGGCGTCGCTCGTGAAACTCCTCATCGCGCTGGAAGCGCTTCAGGCGGGCACACCGCCGAGCACCGTGCAGCGGATGCTGTCGGTCAGCGACGACGACATCGCCAGCAGGCTGTGGACGGCCCTCGGCGGTCCCCTCATCGTCACCCGGTGGGCGAACAAGATCGGTCTCGCCGGTACGCGTCCACCCGAGGATCCCGGCCGCTGGGGTGACACCCGGATCACCGCCGCGGACGTCGTGAAGATCTACCGCTACCTGCTCGACCAGGCGGGCGCCGGGCCGCGCACGACGATCATGCGGGCGTTGAGCGGCGCGACGGAGAACGGCTCCGACGGGGTCCGGCAGTACTTCGGCATCCCGGACGCCGTCGGTTCCCTTCCCTGGTCGATCAAACAGGGCTGGGCGTGCTGCCGCGGCTCGCGGATCCTGCACAGCTCGGGCGCGGTCGGCGAGGACGACCGCTACCTCGTCGTCGTCCTGAGCTCACAGCCGTTGTCGACCACCTACGCAAGTGCGGGTAGACGAGTGACGGAGGTGGTCAAGGCACTGCTTCCCGCTATTGACGACATGTAAACAAGGTGGGACAGTGGCGATACGTCGCTCTTCGGGAGGTCGCCATGAGCACCGAAGCCCGCCTGCCCGCCGTGACCCCGCTCGGCCCGGATTCCGTTGCCTGGCAGGTGGTCGGCGACCGGAGACTGCTGCTCGGCGCGGGAACGGCGTTGCTGTTGCAGGTCGCGCATCCGGTGGTCGGCGCCGGCGTCCACGACCATTCGAACTACACCCAGGATCCGTGGGGTCGCCTCGACCGGACCATCGATTCCTTGCTGAGCCAGGTTTTCGGCGGCAGGGAAGCGGTCGCGGAGGCCGAGCGGCTCCGCGAGCTGCACAAGGCGATCAAGGGCGTCGACCACCACGGCGAGCGCTATCACGCGCTGAATCCCGAGGCGTACTGGTGGGTGCACGGCTCGACGTTCTGGACGACCGTCCGCATGCACGAGGTCTTCGTCCATCCGTTGTCCGACACGGAAAAGCGCCGGTTCTACGCGGAATGGCGGCGCGTCGGCCTGCTGCTCGGCCTCCGTGAGCATCACATGCCGGAGGATCTCGAAGGATTCGAGGCCTACTTCGACGACGTCGTCGCGAACCGGCTCGAAGACAACCACACGGTCCGGGAACTGCTCCTTTCGATCACCATGCGCGACACGCCACCGCCCCCGTGGTGGTTCTTGCCGGAAGCCCTGTGGCGCCCCGTCCGGCCGGCGGGCGGGAACGTGCTGACGCTGTGCGCGATCGGCCTGCTCCCGGAGACCTTGCGCGATCGCTTGAGTCTCAAGTGGACAGACGGCGACGAACGTCGTCTCCGGCGCCTCGGAACGCTCACGAGGGTGGCCGGGAAACGGGTTCCAGACCGGATCCGCTTGTACCCCAAGGCTTATCGCGCCAAGCTACTCGACGACGTCCACTAAGGCACCCTTGGCGCCGGTGTTGGGCAGGGGCCACGGCGCGACCCCGCCGTTGGTGATGATCTTCTTGTCCTGCGGCGCGCACGGCGGCACGGTCCGCGCGCCGATCCACGCCAGCACGTCGGGCACTTGTGCCTTGAAGGTGTTCATGTTGTGTCCGGCGTCCGGGATCCGCCACGACGAGAGGGTCGCGGGCGCGCGGACGGCCGCCTGGATCTGATCGATCGAGAAGCTCTCGAAGCTTTCCTTGTCCCCCGCGATCGCGAGGATGTCGACGGGCGACGGATGCTTCTGCAGGTTCACCGTGATCGTGTTCGCGTCGGCGATGTCCTGCCTGCCCTTGAACAGGTTCTCCGTCTCCGCGTCCACCGAAGCCTTGTAGTAGCCACTGACGCTCGCCGCCTGGCCGTACCACTGCGGGTGCCGGGTCACCAGGTTCATCGCGCAGTACCCGCCCGACGACCAGCCCGCCATCGTCCACGCCTTCCGCTGCGGGTTGGCGCCGAGTTTCTCGATCGCCCAGTCGCGGATGTCGGCGGTCAGGTAGGTGTCGTTGGCGGTGCCGTTGACCTCGTCGATGCATTCGGTGTCGTGGCCGACCTTCGGTTTCCCGGTCGGGTCCGGGATGATCACCAGGGTCGGCGGGAGCACGTGCTTCGCGATGGCCGCGTCGAGCCTGGCCGGCAGTTCGTACGGACCGGTGACCACTTCGGGTCCGGAGGGGTAGTTCGGGATCCACTCGATGACCGGGAACTTGAGCGACCGGAACGCGGGATCGTAGTACTGGGGCGGGAAGTACACCGAGACGTCGCGGGTGAGGCCGGTGCGCTTGCCGGTCACCGTCATGTGCACGACGGAACCCTTGCCCTCCTTGGCCCGCATCGCCCCGGCGTCGCGCAGTTTGTCGAGGTCCGAACCGTTCTGCCCGGCGACGGCGTCGACGCTCTCTCCCGAGTACACGCCCGTGCCGAACAGGGCGCCGACCGTCGGGAAGAACCCGCCGATCATGTTGCCGCCCATCCCGGTGCTGACCACGATCAGCACCACCGCGACGAGGATCGTGCCGCTGCGGCCGACCACCTTGCGGCGCCAGCGTTCCCAGAAGAACGGGACGGCGATGATCGCGAGCAGCGTCAGCACCAGGACGATGACGAGGTTCAGTGTCGAATCGAGCCGGATGGCACTCAGTCCCAGTCCCATGGCGATCGTGTCCCTCTCCGGCCGCGGCACGCCCCCGCACCGCATTCCCACAACTGGATCAAGAGACGTGCGACCACCGGAAAGTGTTGTCCAGGGTGACGCGTGTCACCCTGGACAAACCAGGTTCCTGACTACTCAGACTCGAGAGCTGTGCGCAGCACGCCGATCGCCTGCTTGATCGCGGCTTCCGCGGCATGCGTGCCGCGCAACGTGTTGAGCATGACGAAGTCGTGGACGATGCCCTGGTACCGCACGGCCGTCACCGGCACACCGGCCTGACGCAGCTTCGCGGCGTACGCCTCGCCTTCGTCGCGCAGGACGTCGGCCTCCGCGGTGATCACCAGCGCGGGCGGGAGCCCGGCCAGCTCGTCGAGGCTCGCCCGCAGCGGCGACGCGGTGATTTCCGCGCGCTGCGCCGGATCGGTCGTGTACTGGTCCCAGAACCACTTCATGCCGTCGAGGGCGAGGAAGTAGCCCTCGGCGAACCGCTGGTAGGACTCGGTCTCGAAGCTCGCGTCGGTGACCGGGTAGAAGAGCACCTGCTGACGGAAGGCGACGTCGCCGCGCTGCTTGGCGAGCAAGGTGAGCGCCGCGGTCATGTTCCCGCCGACGGAGTCTCCGGCGATCGCGATCTTCGTGCCGTCCAGCCCGTTTTCGGCGCCGTGCTCGGCGACCCACTTCGCCACGGCGTAGTTCTGCTCGATGGCGACCGGATAGCGCGCCTCCGGCGAGCGGTCGTATTCGGGGAAGACGACGGCCGCGCCCGCGCCGACGGCGAGTTCGCGGACCAGGCGCTCGTGGGTGTGGAAGTTCCCGAAGACCCAGCCTGCGCCGTGGATGTAGACGATCACCGGCAGCGGCCCGGTCACGCCTTGCGGCCGCACGATGCGGACCTCGACGCCGTCCACGTGCGTGGTCTCGACGTCCGCGGCGGGCAGCTCGACGTCGCCGCCCTGGACCTCGTCGACGGCCTTGCGTCCTTCCTCCGGCGGCAGCTGGAAGAGGAACGGCGGCGTGGCGGTGGCCTCGACGAAGGCCTGCGCGGCCGGTTCGAGGGCCAGGTTGTGCGGGTTGGCGGTCATTTCTGCCTCCTGGGTTCCGAAGTCGATACGGCAAAGGTAGCTCGCAACTCAGTTGTGCACAACTAAAATGTACTCAAGGAGATTTAGCCCACTCAAGTGGCGATCTGCGGCATGATCGACGCACCATGGGGACGAGGAGGACCGATGCCCACGGACAACACCGGCTCGCTGTGCCTGGACGATCAGCTGTGCTTCGGGCTCTACGCGGCATCGCGGGCCGTGACCGCGCTTTATCGCGTGGTGCTCGACGATCTGGGCCTGACCTATCCGCAGTATCTGGTGATGCTCGCGCTCTGGGAGGAGGACGAGCGGCTGGTCAAGGAGCTCGGCACCGTGCTGAACCTCGACTCCGGCACGCTGTCCCCGCTGCTCAAGCGGCTGGAGAAGTCCGGACTGGTCCAGCGCGTCCGGCAGGCCGACGACGAGCGGTCCGTGCGCATCAGCCTGACCGGGGACGGCGCCGCGCTCAGGGAACGCGCGAGCGGGATCCCGAAGATCATCGGCGACGCGATGGGGCTCGACGCGGCCGGTCTCGCCCGCACCCGCGCGGAGCTCGATCGCTTGACCGAATCCGTCAACGCCTACCGCGAGGCCTACGTCCCGGCCGGTTAGCATGGGATTTCCGGCGCGGACAAAGGGATGACGATGATCGATCACGACGCGGCGCTCAAGGCCGTCGAGAACAGCTTGGACCGGCCGTCCGCGGCCCGCGTCTACGACTACTTCATCGGCGGCGACACGCACTACGCCATCGACCGCAACTTCGCCGAAAAGGTGCGTGAGCGCCTGCCGCTCATGGGCGACTACTGCAAGACCAGCAGGCAGTTCCTCGGCCGGGCCGTGCGGCACTGCGCCGAACAGGGCATCAAGCAGTTCGTCGACATCGGCTCCGGGCTGCCGACCGCGGGCAACGTGCACGAGGTCGCCGACGAGGCGCGGCCGCAGGAGGACACGCACGTCCTCTACATCGACAACGAGCCGATCGCGCTCGCGCATTCGACACTGCTGCTCGCCGACACCGCCGACCCGGACCGCCACCACGCGATCGCGGCGGATCTGTTCGATCCCGAGGACCTCTGGGCCCGGGTGATGGACTCCGGCATCATCGACGTCCGCGAGCCGATCGCGCTGGTGATCAACGCGGTCATGCACTTCATCAAGGACGAGCAGGACCCGGACGGGCTGCTGGACTTCTACCGCGACCGGCTCGCGCCGGGTTCGCTGCTGGTGCTCTCGCAGATGACCAACGAGAACCCGGCCAACGACGAGGAACGGCAAGCACTGCTGGACATCCTCGAGTACTACGAGACCACGACGAACCCCGGTTTCCTGCGCACCATGGACGAGTTCCGGCGCTTCTTCGGCGGCTGGCCTCTGCTGGAGCCGGGCCTGGTCTACGCGCCGGCGTGGCACCCGGACGAGAAGACGATCTTCGCCGCTTCGCCGTCGGAGTCGCGCGTCATCGGGGGTATCGCCCGCAAGCCGTGACCCTGTAAGTACGTGAAGGCCCCCTTCATTGCGTTAGGCGCATCGAAGGGGGCCTTCACGCGCTTTGTGACGCGCGTCGCCTTGCCGTGCAACTAGGTGCATATGAAACTAGGTGCATGGCACTGGAGCACGCGATCCTGGTCTCCCTGTCCGAGCGGTCCGGCTCGGGCTACGAGCTGACGCGCCGCTTCGAGAAGTCCATCGGGCTGTGGTGGAGCGCCACCCACCAGCAGATCTACCGCGTCCTCAAGCGAATGGAGGACGCGGGCTGGGTCACCGTCGACCAGGTCGCGCAGTCCGGGAAACCCGACAAGAAGGTGTACACCGTCGGCGACGCGGGGCGGACCGAGCTCGCCCGCTGGCTCGCCGAACCCGATCCGTCGGCCACCGCCAGGGAGCTCGCCGTGAAGATCCGCGGCGCGACCCTCGGCGATCCGGCCGCCGTCGCCGCCGAGGTCACCCGGCATCGCGACGCGCACGCGGCACAGCTCGACGCGTACCTGCTGATCGAGAAGCGCGACTTCCCCGACCCCAGCGTCCTCAGTGGACAGTCGTTGCACCAGTTCCTCGTGCTGCGCGGAGGAATCCGAACCGAACAAGGCCACGTCGAGTGGCTCGAGGAAGTACTCCGGGCATTCCACCACGATGCGTAAGGACCAGCGATGAGCCCGTACCCGAACCTGCTGTCCCCCCTCGATCTCGGCTTCACCACCCTGCGCAACAGGGTGATCATGGGCTCGATGCACACCGGCCTCGAGGACAAGGAAGCACACTTCCCGCAACTGGCCGAGTACTACGCCGAACGCGCCCGCGGCGGCGTCGGGCTGATCGTCACCGGTGGCTTCGCGCCGAACCGGACGGGCTGGCTCCTGCCGCTGGCGTCGAAGCTGTCGACGCGCGCGGAAGCCAAGGCGCACAAGCAACTCACCGATCCGGTGCACGAGGCGGGCGGCAAGATCGCGCTCCAGATCCTGCACGCCGGCCGGTATTCCTATCACCCGCTGAGCGTTTCCGCGTCCGGCATCAAGGCGCCGATCAACCCCTTCAAACCGCGGGCCCTTTCCGGATACGGTGTGCTGCGCCAGATCCGCGCGTTCGCCGATTGTGCCTTCCTGGCCAAGGAAGCGGGTTACGACGGCGTCGAAATCATGGGCTCGGAGGGTTATTTCATCAACCAGTTCCTCGCCGAGCGGACCAACAAACGCACCGACAAATGGGGCGGCAGCGCGGAAAACCGGCGGCGGATCGCGGTCGAGATCGTGCGCCGCACGCGGGAAGCGGTTGGCGAGGACTTCATCATCATCTATCGGTTGTCCATGTTGGACCTCGTCGAGGGCGGGCAAAGCTGGGAAGACGTCGTCGCTTTGGCCAAGGAGGTCGAAGAGGCGGGCGCGACGATCATCAACACCGGTATCGGCTGGCACGAGGCGCGGGTGCCGACGATCGTGACGTCCGTGCCGCGCGCGGCCTTCACCTGGGTGACCGGGAAGCTCAAGCCGCACGTCGGGATCCCGGTGGTCACGTCGAACCGGATCAACATGCCCGAGGTCGCCGAGGAGGCGCTGGCGAGCGGCGACGCCGACCTGGTGTCGATGGCGCGGCCGTTCCTCGCCGACCCGGAGTGGATCCGCAAGGCCGAGACCGGGCGCGAGGACGAGATCAACACCTGCATCGCGTGCAACCAGGCCTGCCTCGATCACGCTTTCAAGCGGAAGCTGGTGTCCTGCATGGTGAATCCCCGCGCGGGCCACGAGACCACGCTGACGCTTTCGCCCACCCGCAAGACCAAACGCGTCGCCGTCGTCGGCGCCGGTCCTGCCGGGCTCGCGGCCGCGACCGGCCTCGCCGAACGCGGGCACGCGGTCGAACTCTTCGAAGCCGACGACGAGATCGGCGGCCAGTTCGGGATCGCGCGCAAGATCCCGGGCAAGGAAGAGTTCGCGGAGACCATCCGGTACTACACGCGGCGACTGGAGGTCACCGGTGTCAAGGTGCGTCTCGGCACGCGCGTCGCCGCCGCCGACCTGATCGACGCCGGGTTCGACGAGGTCGTGCTGGCCACCGGCGTGAAACCGCGGGTGCCGTCGCTCCCCGGCATCGACCACCCCAAGGTTCTGTCCTATGTGGACGTCGTCCGGCACGGGAAACCGGTGGGCGGCAAGGTCGCCGTGATCGGCGCGGGCGGGATCGGCGTGGACGTCAGCGAGTTCCTGACGCACGCCACCTCCCCCGCGCTCGATCTGGACGCGTGGATGGCCGAATGGGGCGTCACCGATCCCGAGCGGGCCGCGGGCGGGCTGACCGAGCGGAAGGTCGAGCCGTCACCACGGCAGGTGTTCCTCCTGCAGCGCAAGAAGTCCGGGATCGGCGCGGGGCTGGGCAAGACCAGCGGCTGGGTCCACCGGGCCGCGCTGAAGGCCAAACGCGTCGAGCAGCTCACCGGGGTCGCCTACGAGCGTATCGACGACGACGGCCTGCACATCACCGTCGGTGACAAGCCGCGTGTGCTCGACGTCGACACCGTCGTCGTCTGCGCGGGACAGGAGCCGGTGCGCGACCTCGTCGACGACCTACGGGCGGCCGGATTGCCGGTGCACCTGATCGGCGGCGCGGACGTCGCGGCCGAACTGGACGCCAAACGGGCGATCGATCAGGGAACCCGCCTGGCCGCCGCTCTCTGAATTTCCGGCGGTGAACCCGCGTTCGCGATCGACGTCGACAGGGCGCTCCCTGATCAACCACCCTCACGAAGGTGGACAGGGCGCCCTGCCGCCGCGATAGCGAGGCCTTCGGCCAGGGCGGGTTCACGCGTCGTGTGCGTTGGACATGCGGCTCCAGCTCCGCCCACAAGCTCTGACGAGTGGCCACCTAGATGGCAGGATGAGCCTTGTGCGGGACGTATGCGTGATCGGGCTCGGGTTGATCGGTGGTTCGCTGCTGCGCGCGGCGCATTCGATCGGCCGCACCACGTTCGGGGCGACGACCTCCGAAGCTGACGCGGACGCCGCCAGCAGAGCGGGTTTCGACGTCACCACGCAGGTCGAAGCGGCGCTGAGCAAGGCGGCTGAGCGGGACGCGATGATCGTGCTCGCGGTGCCGCTGCCCGCGGTCGAAGAGGTGCTTCGTACCGTTTCGCGGGTCGCCGGGCATTGCGTGCTCACCGACGTGACCAGCGTGAAGGGGCCGGTGCTCGACTCGGTCCGGCGCCGCGCGCCGTACGCGAAGTTCGTCGGCGGGCATCCGATGGCCGGGACGGCGAACTCCGGCTGGAAGGCGAGCAATCCGGCGTTGTTCGGCGGCGCGGCGTGGGTGCTGGGCGTCGAACACGACACCGATCTGACCGCGTGGGCGGAGGTCGCCCAGCTCGTGTTGGACGTCGGCGCGCACGTCGTGCCGCTGCCCGCGGACTCGCACGACGAGACGGTCGCGCGGATCTCGCATCTGCCGCATATCTTCGCGGCCATCCTGGCCACGATCGGCGCGCAGGGCGGGCCGCTGGCGATGTCGCTGGCCGCCGGGTCCTATACGGACGGCACGCGGGTGGCCGGGTCGAGCCCGGCGCTGGTGCGGGCGATGACCGAGGGCAACCGGGACGCGCTGCTGCCGATCGTCGACGAGGCGCTCGGGCGGCTGGGCGCCGCGCGGGGTTCGCTGGCGTCGACAGGTGGTCTCGCGGTGACGGTCAACGCGGGTCACGAGGGCGCGCAAGCGTTTGCGGCCAGCAAGGACGCGGAACGCGCGGGGGTGCGGGTCAGCCTGAGCGCCCCGGACGCGCGCGACGGCCTGATCGCGCTCGGCGAGCGCGGCGGCCGGATCACGGCCATCGAGGGTGACACCGCGATCGGCGAGGTCTCCTGACGCGTTTCGTCCTCTGAATGCGGTCCTTGCGTGTGCAAGTACCGCGTTCAGAGGACGAAATGCGGGAGGGGGTTACTGGCCCTGCGGCGGGTTCTGGGGCTGGGGGTTGTCGGGGGTGTCGTCGAACTTGTTGATGAACCCCTTCGCCTTCTCGACACCCGAGTCGATCTGGGAGTCGTGACCGGAGAACTTCGACTTGGCGAAGTCGGCCGCCTTGTCCAGGCCGCCCTCGATCTTGTCGTTGTGCTCGCGGAGAGCGTCGGTGGCCTTGTTCTTCAATTCATCGAAGTTGATGCCCATGGCCACATCGTCACACAGGTACGAGTGAACACGCCTCGACGATCACCCGTCATGGGGACGCTCAGAACGGCCGGTCGCCCGCGATGGCGACGCGTTCGGCCACCCGCGCGTACGGGTGGTAGTCGTTGACGGCGTAATGCTGGGTGGCGCGGTTGTCCCAGAAGGCCACCGAACCCGGCCGCCAGGCGAAGCGCACCTGGAACTCCGGGATATGCGCCCGACTGAACAGGTACCGCAGGAGCCTGTCGCTCTCGTCGCGGTCGATGCCGACGATGTGCGTCGTGAAGGCCTGGTTCACGAAGAGGGTGCGGCGTCCGGTCTCCGGATGCGTGCGGACGACCGGATGCTCGACCGGCGGGAACGCGTCTTGGTGGCACAGCAGGAGTTCCGGATCGGAGAAGCGGTCGAAGCCGGGGATGAAGTCGTGCACCGCGGTCAACCCGTCGACGCGTTCGCGGACGTCTTCGGGCAGGTTGTCGTAGGCGGCGGCCATGTCGGCCCACATCGTGTCGCCGCCCACCGGCGGGACCTCGATCAGCCGCAGGACCGAACCGAGCGCCGGCGCGGGCCGGAACGTGACGTCCACGTGCCAGATGTTCTCGAACGCGGGCATGGTGGCGGACCGGGCGAACCGCGTGGTGTCCTCGGTCTCCCCCGTCGGGATGAACGGGTTCGTCTCCAGTTCGCCCCAGTTGGCGGCGAACGCGCGCTGGTGCGCCGAAGTGATGTCCTGATCGCGGAAGAACAGCACCTTCCACTCCAGCAGCGCGCGGTTCAGCTCGGCGTGGAGCTCCGGCGTCAGCGGCCGGGCGAGGTCGACGCCGCCGATCTCGGCGCCGATCACCCTTCCCAGCGGGCGTAGCGGGAAAAGTTCGTACGGGCGCTCCTCGGCACCTTCCGGCAAGCGCCGCAGCAGGCGCGGCCCTTCGAGGATTCCGCCGTCGGGGACGGTCGCGGGGCGGAGACGGACACGGTCGGGCAGTTCGATGGACATGGGGGCTCCCTTGATTCACCGTCGGACGACTTGGCGAGATGAGGAGCTACGCGGGCGGAGAGCCCAAACGTCCACGGCGCAGGAACAGCGCGACGGCACCTTCGCCCACCGAGCGGATCGGCGAGGACTCCAGGATGGCGGACACGTGGCCATCGTGGGCGTGTTTTGGCATGCGGTCAATACCGTCCACGGGCCGGGACGGTCATCGTCTCCGCTCGGAGGGGAAGCTGCCCGACCACGTGTTCCGGTGCTCGCGTGGCCGCAGTGCCTCGGCCAGCACCCACTGCGAATGCGTCGTGCCGCCCCGGCCGACCGGGCCGAGCTGGAAGGTGACCCAGCCGACCCAATGCCCCGTCGTCGTGGCCCGCCACATCCCCAGCAGTCCGGGGACGGTGGCGGTCAGGTCCAGGCCGTCGGGCAGGCGGGTCTTCACCGCGCCGACGGGGTACACCAGCGTGAGATCGACCCAAACGGGCTGGTTGGGCCGGACCATGTGCAGGTGACGCGGCCCCGGCGGCAGCGTGTCACCAGTGTCGAGCATGCGTCGATTATGCGTGAAAACTCGAACATTAGTTCGAGATGATGCTCACCCATCCCCCGTTCGGGTGGGGTGGTCAGAAGTTGATGTACCGCTCGAGCCGTAGCGGCGTCGCCCGGTCTTCGAGGTGGACGTCGGCCGTGAGGTTGAACATCCCCCAGCCCGCGGTCCTCAACGCGAAGTCCGTCTTCCGGTCCGTGACGATCCGGTTCGGCTCGTAGAAGGTCGGATGGAGGTGGTAGACGACCTTGGTGACGCGGTCGAGATCGCGGTCGTCGTCTCCCACGAGGAAGGCGTGGATGCCGTGGTACTGGTAGTTGCCCCGGTCCAGCTGCTTCTCCCGGCGCGCCGTGTGGACGAGGTGGATCGTGTTGGCCCTGGTCGTGTCCGGCCGGGGTTCGGCCGACGCGGACGCCGCGTCCAGCAACGGCTGCGCGCCGGGTTCCGGTTCGGGGCCGGAGGGAGTCTGCGGCGAGGCGGGTCCGAGCCTGACCCCCGAGGCGCCGGCCTCGAAGGAAGCGCCCTGGCTCACCCGGCTCGTGATCGTGTCGGCGAGCCGGTGGAGCGACGACCGGAACTTGATCACCAGGCCCACGATGAGCACCGGCCAGATCAGGCTTTGGATCAGCGGTATCCAGTCCTTCATCGAGCCCCCCGGGAAGTCGGTCCGTCCGACCAGGATGCCTCAGGCGCGGCGGTGATACGGCAGGAAGCGCCGGACCAGCCGCAACGACGCGCGTTCGACGAGGTCGGGACCGCGCACGGCGTCGAAGGCGGCGCCGATCTGGTCGACGACGCCGGACAGCCGTTCGTTGTCGGGCATCGGCATCTCCGCCGGGTCCCGTTCCTCGCGGACGGCGGCCGCGAGTTCGGCGAGGGCCGCCGTCAGGAGCGCGATGTCGGCCTCGTCGGGGGCGGGGGCGCCGCGTCCGAGGGTGACGCCGACCTCGGTGACGGCGTCGGCGACGCGTTCGAGCCCCGCGATCACCGGCCACCAGGCGACGGCTTGCCGTCCGGCGGCGGAAGGCTCGACGACGACCTGCTGGAACGCGGTCCGCAGGTCGGCCAGCGCGCGGTAGGCGCGGCGACGGGCCCGTGAGCGGTCCAGCCGGGCCTCACCGGACGGCGCGAGGACGAGTCCTTTGTCGACGTACTTCACCAGGCTGTCGAGGCTGTCGGCGAGCCGTCCGCCGACCTGTGGCCGACGGCTGCCCGGCCAGAGCAGGTAGCCGAAGATCAGGACGATCGCGCAGCCGAGCACGGTGTCGACGAGCCTGGCGAGCACGATGTTCCAGCTTCCGGTGCTGGCGAGGTCCATCTGCAGGATGATCAGCGGGGTCACGAAGGCACTGAGGATGCCGTAGTTGCGGACCTTGCCGACCGCGACGCCGCCCGCGAAGACGGCGATCAGCAGGACCAGCAGCCAGCCTTCGCCGCCCGCGGCGAGTACGGCCGCGCCGATGCCCACGCCGATCACCGTGCCGATGCCGCGCAGCACCGCGCGGCCGAAGACCGAGCCGAAGTCCGGTTTGAGGACGATGCCGACGGTGAGCGTGATCCAGTAGGACCGTTCGAACGGGACGAGCAGCGCGACGACTTCGGCGATCGCGACGCACAACGTGAGGCGGAGCGCGGCGAACCAGGTGAGCGGGCCGGAGACGAGCGAACCCGCCCAGCCGCGAAGGCGTTTGTGCCACGGCTGGACCTCGCGCCGTTTCCGGTTGTCGCCCTTGCCTATCCGGGCGAGCCCGGCGTAGAGCGCGGCGAGGACCGGGTCGGCGTCTTCGGGCGCTTCGGGAGGCTCCGGGAGTTCCTGGTTCGCGAGGACGGCGGCCGAGGTCGCGATGAAGTGGTCGATCACGTCGTCCGGGGCGTGGCGGCCGGCGTTGACCATCGCGACCGACGCTTCGACGGCGGGCGTGCTGGCCGAGAGCAGGTTGAGCAGCTGGCGGTAGGTGGCGTCGCGGCCGGACAGCCAGGAGCGGGCGGTGAGCAGCCGGTCGTACGCGGTGTTCATCGCGGTCGTGAGCTGGTGCCGCGCGACGCGGGAGGTGGCCTCGTCGGTCGCGGAGAGCATCGCGGCGAGCTCGACGTAGACGTGCGCGACGGCGCCGCGTTCGGGGCTGGTGGCGCGGAAGGTCCAGGTGGCGAGCGCGATCAGCAGGCTCCAGGCGGCGCCGGCGCAGAAGTAGCCGAGGAGGACTTCGACGCGCAGGCCGGTGACGTGCTGGCCGGTGCCGAGCACGCAGAAGACGAACATCTGGAGGCCGGCGACCGACGCGTTGCTGCCCGCCGCGCTGATCAGCGCGGACACCGCCGCGACCCCGACGACGACCGGGATGGACGCGGCGGGGACGCCGCCGGTGATCAACCCGGCGAAGTAGCCGAGACCCGCCGCCGCGGTGGCGCCGCCGAGCCGCCGCGCGCGGTAGCGGTACGGGCCGGCGGATTCGGAAAGGACGGTGGGCAGGGCGCCGGTGGAGACGAGCGCGCCGACGCCGATGTCGCCGAGTGCGTAGCCGACGGCGAGCGGGACGGCGAGGGCGAGGACGGCGCGGGCGACCATGTTCCACGGAATGGGAACCGGTGTGCTGCGGAGCAGCTGCACCAGCCAATGTGGTGCGGCGATCTCGCGGCGCGGCGTGCTCACGCCCCTATCTTCACTCATGCGACGGTACTGGCGAGGGTGGCACGTTGCGAAAGCCACTTTCACAACGTTGAAGGTTGCGAAAGTGGCTTTCGCAACGTCGCCGGAGGCGGCCCCGTCATCCTCGACCACTTATCCGTGGCGTTCGGAGCGGTTATCGTCGCCACATGGGCAAGACGTACTCCTTCGAGGTCAACCGGACGAGCAGCGCCTCGCCCGCTTCGCTGTTCGCGCTGGAGGCCGACGGTTCCCGGTGGTCGGAATGGGCGAAGCCGGTGGTGTTCCACTCGCGCTGGGCGCGGGAACCGGGCGCGGACGGCGTGGGCGCGGTGCGGGCCGTCGGCCTGTGGCCGGTGTACCTCCACGAAGAGACGCTGGAGTACGAACAGGACCGAAAGCACGTCTACGGCTTCGCGGGCCTCGCGCTGCTGAAGGACTATCGCGCCGAAGTCTCGTTCACGCCGAACGCTTCCGGCGGCACGGATCTGCGATGGACCGGCCGGTTCACCGAACCGCTGCCCGGCACCGGCGCCGCCGTCCGCACGGCCCTGCGCACCGTGATCTCGATCCTGGCCACGCGCCTGGTGAAACACGCCGAACGCGCCTGACCCCACCCCCCGCCCTTCCCAAGGGGGGCGACCCCGAGTCCAGTCTACCGGCGCTGGGCGGCGGGAACGGGCGCTCGGCCGAGTTGTCCACAGAGGGCGATGCTTGTGGACAACTCCTGTGGGTAGCCGAAGGACGCCTTAGCCGCATAGGACGCGGCGAAGGACGCTTTCGCCCCGCGAGGACGCGCCGAGGGACGCCTTCGCCCCGCGAGACGCGGCGAAGGACGCTTTCGCCCCGCGAAGGGCGAGAAGCGTCAGCCCGCACCGAGGCACAGGAAGGGGCGCCGCAGCGGATCGGCCGCGGTCGCTTCCGCGAGCGCCAGAGCGGGCGCGGTCCCCAGCGCCAGCCGCCGGTGCAGGTCGGCCATCGCGGCGGCGGCCGCCTTGTCGCCGACCCGCGCGATCGCGCCGATGACCGTCCGCGAGCCGCTCGCGAGCAACGTCCCGGCGAAACCGAGTGCCTCCTCGCCGGGCCGGATGTGACTCATCGCGAGTTCGCACGCGGCCAGCACCACCCGCTCCGGCGGTTTCGCGAGCCGGGCGGTTTCGTGCGCGTACAACGGGCCGTCGACCAGTTCCAGCCGCGAGAACAACGCGTTCGCCGGTTCGTGCGCGCCGTGCGCGACCAGGTGCGCCATTCCGGAACCGTCCAAAGCGGACAGGACGGTGTCGCTGGTCGCGTCCTTCCCGTCGACGAGCCGGGCCTGCGGGTACACGGCCCGCAGGTTCCGCACCTCGCCCACCGAACCCGGCACCCCCGGCCCGCCGGCGAGCAGCACCGGGCCGGAGTTCCGCCGCCCCGACGCGGTCACCCAGGCGGTCGCCGACGGCGCGATCGACACCGGATGTCCGTGCAGGGAAGGCAAAGCGCCCCAAGGCAACGCGTACAGCGAGCCGATCGGCACGATGATCAGCTCACGGTTTTCCAGCGTCTTCGCCAGCGACGCGGAGATCAGCCGGTCCAGTTTGTCCGCCCGCCGCCGCGCGGAACCGGTGACGACCTCGACCAGCGGCGCGGGCAGGTTGTCCGGCGCCAGTGCGTCGAGATCCGCGTGCAACTGCCGCGCCGTCTCGACGATTTCCCCGAGCGGCCCCAGCTTCAGGAGCCGGAACCGGCCGCGGTCGACGACCACCGCGTACAAGGTGTCGCGATACCCCATCAGGCTGACCAGCACGCGATCCCCGAGCCGCTCGACCACCTCTTCCGGTGCCGAGACCGGCCGCGGGCGACCCCACTGGCTGGTGTACCACCCGAGCCGCGTCGCCTCCCGCTGCAAGCGGTCGTAGCGCTCTTCGAGCTTCCCGACCGGTTCACCGGACAGCCGCCGCGCCTGGATCGTCCCCTGCACGTGCCGCATTTCGTTGATGTGCCGGGCGAGCGCGGGATCCTCGATGACCGGGAGCGGCTCGTAGCGGTACACCTGCGCGCGCGTGCGTTCCAGCCACGCGAACAGGCTCTTCGCCCCGGCGCCGCTGCGCCTCGCCTTCTTGAGCACCAGCGTCAGCGCGAGTTTGCCCAGCTCCTCGCCGTGCGCCGCCGTCCCGCAGACGAGGTCGAGCCCGCCCATGCGGTCGCGGATCTGCCCGAGCTCCGCCAGCCCGGCCCGCGCCTGCGCGAGCGCCGAACGCGGCCGGTGGGACGCCACGGCGAGTTCGGCCCGGCACAACCGCAGCTGCATCCGGTGGTCGATCGGCGTGGTCTGCCGCGGTTTCGGTACCTGCGCCAGGAGTTCCTGCGCGGCGGCCGTGTCCCCGCGACGGATCAGCAGCCGCACCGCGAACATCCGGGCCGCGCCCGCTTCGTCGCGCAGACCCAGGCCCGCCAATCGAATGGCGAGATCAGCCAGCCGCTCCGGCAGTTTCGCGGGCGGCTTCTTCTCCCTGTCCGCCAACACCTTCACCGCGTCCGCGCGGAGCCTGGTCAGCTCGGCGATCTCCGCCCACCGGCCGTTGCCGCGCCGCAGGAAACTCCGTCGTGCGGACGTCGCGAGCTTCTTCGCGAGAACGTGGTCGCCCTCCAGGATGGCCGCCCCGGCCCGCGCGACCTCGGCTTCGGCCACGAGATGGTGCGCGCCGTTGCCGCGGAGTTCGGGGATCGCCTCGTCGAGATGTCGCGCCGCCTCCTCGGCGAGCCCGGCGGTGAGCAGGGCCTTCGCCTGATCGAGCCGGACGAGCGGCAGCGAACCGGGTCCGTCGGTGACGAAGATCGAGGCCGCCTGCTCGTAGTGCCGGAGCGCTTCGGGGATGTCGCCGAGCAACTGGGCGTGATCACCCAGGTTGTGCCGGATCTTCCCTTCCAGCATCCGGTGCCCGTGTTCGACGGCGAGATCGAGTGCGTCGGCGAGGTCGCGGTGCGCGTCGACGGGATTGGTCTTCTGCAGCTGAAGCCAGGCCCGGTTCACCAAGGTCCTGGTCAGCAGGAGACTGTGCCTATCCGCCTCGGCGACGAGCTGGGGGATCACCGCGTTGTAGAGCGCGAGCGATTCGTCGAGCCGCCCCACGCGCATCATCACCAGCGCGCGCTGCAGTACGACGATGAAACCCAGTTCCCGCCGGGCTTCGCCACTCGGCAGCCGAAGCCGTGTCCGCTCCGCCTCGTCCAGCCGGACGAAACCGTCCTCTTGGGACGTGATCTCCGCTTCCGCGGCCGCGAGACTGACCAGGATCCGGACCCGGATCTCCAGCCGTTCGGGACTGTCCGTGTCCACCCGCCCGAGACGGGACAGCCCGCTCTGCAGCAACCTGATCGCCGCGCCGGGCCCGTGGTCGGAAGCCGCGACCCTGGCCCGGCGGTGCAGATCGGCCGCCGATTCGACTACGGCGTCGACGACGGAAGGCTGCGCGGGCACACGCACTATGGGAGCACACCCACGCCGCATAACGGAACAGCCGTCCGGTTACAGCACCACTGTCGGTGTCACGACCGTTCGGCGACAGGTCACGTCGCCGAGGTGGATCACGATCTGGGTGGTGCCCTGGGGGACGTTGTCCAGCACGAACCGGCCTCCTTCGTCGGCGGTGGTGGAACTCGTGCCGTGCTCGGCGACGCGAACCTCCACTCCGTACTCGCCGGCGGGCACGAGCCAGCCGTCGATCCGGTGCTTCTTGCCGATCTTGGTGAGGTTGATCATCACGGTTAGATCGCTGACCGTGAAGGTGATCGTGCCGGTGTCGCTGCCGCGGACGCCCGCCGTGGCGTCCATCCGCTCCCAGCGGGCGACCTCCACGTCGAGGTTTTCGAGCGCGAGCGCGAACTGAACCCGCTGCACCAGGTCTCCCGGTGGCGGGTCCAGTTCGTCCATGAAACGTCCGATATCGGCGAGCAGCTCCTCATCGCCCGGGGAGGTCATCTCCCCCGGCGTCCCGAGGTCGTTCATCGGCTTCCCCCTTCGTGGGCCAGCAGGTCGCGCATCGATTCGAGGCAACGGCCCCTGGTCGGGCCGACACTTCCGCGCGGCATACGGAGTGCTTCGGCGACCAGTTGGTATTCGGCCCGCCCGGCGAGCACGGTCAGCCGAAGGAGCTGCTGACAGCGGTGCGGCAGGCGGAGGAAGGCGCGCCAGACCCGGCGATCCCGGTCGGCGCGGACGGCTTCCTCTTCGGGGGCCGGATGGGTGCTCTCCATGCTTTCGGCCAGCTCGTCGGTCAGCGGGACGGGCTGAGCGCGGCGGCCGAAGGGATGCTGGGCCTCGCGCCTGGTGGTGGTGATCAACCAGGCGGCGAGCGCTTTGGGATCACGGAGTTTTTCGAGCTGGCTGAAGAGCGCGAGCCACACCGTTTGGACCACGTCCTCGGCGGTCAGGCGATCGAGCCCGTTCGCGCGCGCGACATGCCACACGAGCGGGGTCAGCTCGTGCACAAGTCTGTCCATCGCCTGGCGGTCACCGGCCCGCGCCGCGCGCATGCAGGCGGCATGCAGGTCGGCACCGGTCAGTCCTTCCCATGGCGGGTCTACCTCGGTCGTTTGCACGTCGGTCACCGTATCTGCCCCACTTCGGACGTGTCTTCGTGTCGGCGCTGGCAGTATCGCGGGCCCTTCGGGGAGAAGGAGCGTGCAAGAGGCTCTGGGATACATCAAGTCACTAACTTTTTTGTCGAGTTTCGGTGGTCCCCCTCGGTCTGAGGTGAAGGACAAAGGCACCGGCCGGCGCGAGTAGGTGTGGACTGCGCACCGGCCGGTCCTTTTTTCCCTCCCCCCGGGCCCGCTCCCCAACGGGCCCGCGTCCGGGCGTCCCCCTCCCCCGAAGGAGCACCCGGAGGTGATGCCCGGCGGCCCCCTCGGCCTCCGGACATCACCTGTCCGTGTTCATTCAGTTCGACGGCGGGTTGGTGCCGTACGGGTCCCAGTTGCCGTCCGGGCTGGTGCCGGGACGGGGCGGGACCGGCGCCGTGATCGGCTTCGGCTTCGGGGTCGTCTCTTCGAGGTCTTCGGTGGCCGTGGCCTCGTCGTCGACGGGCGCGGTGTTGGTCTCGGTCGTCATCGGGTGTCCCTCATTTCCTCGACTGCTCCATAGGACGCAACGAGGCTGCCACCAGATACACGCAGAGCCAGCTTTTTCATGGAAATTTCTTAATCTGTGGCAAGCGAGTGACCTGATCAGCGCTTTTACCCCGAAAAGGTGTCGCTGAGTAGCCGTCGGCTCACGTCCGCGAGTTGCCCCGCCCAGCGCCGGTAGCCCTCGGGGCCGGGGTGGAAACGGTCCTCGGCGAAGGTCGCGGGATCCAGCATCGCGGCCGGCATCGGGACGTGGACGACGCCGGGCAGCAGGGCCAGCCGGGCGGCCGCGGCGTCGAGGACGGCCGACCGCGCGCCGAGGACGTCCCGCAGCGGACGCGGCAGCGAGGGGAACCGGCCCATCGGCGGCACGCCGGCCAGCACCACCGGGACCCGCCCCACGCGACGTCGCACTGCGACGATCAGGTCGAGCAGGTCGCGCCGGTAGCGCGTGGCCGAATGCAGTTCGATCGTGTCGTTGACGCCGAGCGCGATCACGACCAGGTCGGCGGGTTCGAGCAGCGGCACCAGGTCCTCGCGCACCACGCGGGCGTTGGCGCCGGTCCGGCCGAGCGCCTGCCAGGCGACGGCGCGGCCGTCCCGCGCGAGCTCGTCCGCGAGCCGTCCGGTCAGCCCCTCGGCGTGCGTCGGCGCGCCGACCCCGTCCACAGTGGACTCGCCGAGCACCGCGAGCCGCACCGGGTCGCCGTCGCCGGTCACCAGACCGGTGACCGGTCCCGCGGCACCGGGCAACCTGGGCGTCGTACGGCGCACCCGGACCGCTTGGGCGAGAAGGATCGGGGCGAGCACCACCGCACGGCTGATCACGTCAGGACCCTACTGCCGCGTTTCGTCCTCTGAACGCGATCGTTGCGCACGCAACAACCGCATCGAGAGGACTGAACGCGGGGAAGGTCAGCCGTGGGCGATCGAGACCGTCTGACGGACAAGCGAGTCGTCCGCGGCCGCGCGGAGCAGGTAATCGGCGACGTCGGCGCGGTTGATGCTGTAGCTCCCGCGGACGTTTCCGTCGGTGCTGGCGGCGATCTCGCCGGTATGCGGTCCGTTCAGCAGACGCGGCGGACGCACGATCGTCCAGTCGAGTTCGCTCGCGCGCACGATCCGCTCGGCGGCGATCATGTCGGTGAACGCGTGCCGGAGGATCCTGCCCAGGATCGGCTTGACGACGTTCCTGGTGAAGAAGGCGTCGCCGTCGACGAACGGTCCGCTGGCGCTCACCAGCAGCAGCCGCCGGACGCCCGCCGAGCCGAGCGCGGCGACGGCGGCGCGGGCCCCGTCGGTGACGATGGTCGTCGGGTTGCGGTCGCGGGCGCCGAGGGCGGAGATCACCACGTCGCGCCCGGACACCGCCTCGGTCAGCGCGCCGTGCTCGGACAACTGCGCGACGACCACCTCCAGCAGGTCGCCTTCGACGGTGAGCCGGGACGGGTCGCGGACGACCGCGGTGACGTGGTGGCCGGCGGCCAGCGCCTGCTTGACGACTTCGGAGCCGACCCCGCCCGTGGCACCGAGAACAGTGAGCTTCATGGTCACGCCTTCCAGGGTCAGTGAACACTCACCCACTATGGTGAGTGTTCACTGACCAGTTGTCGAGCGAACGCTGAGAAGCCCTCAGGAGCGAACATGGGAAGCCGCGAGGAGATCGTCGCCGCGGCGGCGAAGGTGATGCGCGAGCAGGGCTACGCGCATGCCACGACGAAGGCCATCGCGCGGGCGGCGGGCTACTCCGAGGCGTTGCTGTACAAGCACTTCAAGGACAAGACCGAGATCTTCACGAGCGTGCTCACCGAGCGGCTGCCCGCGCTCGGGACGACCTTGGACGAGCTGATGAAGGCCGCGGCGGACGCCCCCCTCGCGGCGAACCTCGCCCGGCTGGCGCGGATCACGCTGTCGTTCTACCTGGAGAGCTTCCCGATCGCGGTGTCGCTGTTCTCGTCGCGGGAACTGCTCGCGACCCATCGGGAACGGGTCATGAGCAGGGACCGCGGACCGGACGTCCCGCTCGTGCGTGTCGCCGAGTACCTGCGGGAGGAGGTCCGGCTCGGCAGGATCCGCGAGGACGCGGATCTGGACGCTTCGGCGTCGCTGCTGCTCGGGGCGTGTTTCCAGTACGCGTTCCTGGCGTCCTTCGAGGACCGGGAGCCGTCCCCGGAGGAGCTGGACGCGTGGGCGGAAAGGCTGGCGGGCACGCTCGTGGTCGCGGTGACCTCGTGAGTGGCGATTCGAGCCAGAACCCGCCGTGTCCTCCATACCTACTGGTCCGAAGTCCGCGACTCGCGTGATCAGGCACGTAACTCCCGTGATCAGGCGCGCAACTCGCGTGATTGGATACCGCACTCACGTGTTCCGCCTCTGATCACGCGAGTTCCGGCTTCGATCACGCGAGTGCGGTCACCCGCGCGCCCGATGGCTCCACCGGCTCGGAACTTGACGGCACCGGACGCTCGCCGCGGCACGGTCGAGCGTGGAGGAATCGGGACGTTGAGTGTCCCAATTCCTACATCACCGAGGGGCACTCAGGGCATGGAGCTTGCCGAGGGGGCGGCTCCACCACGACAGATGGTCACTCGCGCGCCCGATGGCTCACTTGCCCTTTTCGGCCCGCATCTCGTGCCACTTCGCGTACATGTCGTTGAGCTCCTTGATCATGAAGCTCAGGAAGTCCCGCATCTCGGCGACCCGTTCGCCGGCCGGCGTGTCCGACCCCAGCGCCGAAACGCCCTCGTCGGCCGCGTCGCGCCACATGGTGATCATGCGGTCGCGTTTCATGAAGGTGGCGTACCAGAGGTCGTCGAAGAGCCGGTAGTGGTCGCGGCGCGAGCCGGGCTCGCGTTCCTTGGCGACCAGGCCGATCTGTTCCAGGTACCGCACGGCCCCCGAGATCGCGGCGGGGCTCACCGAGAGCTGGTCGGCCAGCTCGGCCGCGGTGAGACGGCCGGCGTCGGTGGTCATCAGCGCGGCGAACACCCTGGCCGGCATCCGCTGCATCCCGATCTGGGAAAGCGTGAGGCCCAGGTGCTCCACGTAACGGCGGACGGCGTCCTCGTCTCTCTGCGTGCTCGAAGCACTCTCAGGCGTCGTCGTCATGGGCACATCCTCTCTCACTTCCCCCAGAGTGATCACACCATCCATACGTTTTCTTAACTTCACAACTTCGTGAAATCACTGTACCTTCAGATTCATGGAAAACGCCATCTCCATCTCCGGCCTCCACAAATCCTTCGGCCGGACCAAGGCTTTGGACGGCCTTGACCTGCAGGTACCCGCTGGGGAGGTGCACGGCTTCCTCGGCCCGAACGGCGCGGGGAAGTCGACCACCGTCCGGGTCCTGCTCGGTCTGCTCCACGCGGACTCGGGCGACGTCCGCCTGCTCGGCGGCGACCCCTGGAAGGACGCGGCGAGCCTGCACCGGCGCCTCGCCTACGTCCCCGGCGACGTGAACCTCTGGCCCAACCTCTCCGGCGGCGAGGTGATCGATCTGCTGGGGCGGCTGCGGGGCGGGCTCGATCAGCGCCGCCGCAAGGACCTCGTCGAACGCTTCGACCTCGACCCCAAGAAGAAGGGGCGCACCTACTCCAAGGGCAACCGGCAGAAGGTCGCGATCGTGGCCGCGCTGGCCTCGCACGTGGACCTGCTGATCCTCGACGAGCCGACCTCCGGCCTCGATCCGCTGATGGAGGCCACCTTCCAGTACGCCATCCGGGAGGAGCGCGAGCAGGGCCGCACGGTACTGCTGTCGAGCCACATCCTGGCCGAGGTCGAGGCGCTCTGCGACAAGGTCAGCATCATCCGCAACGGGCACACCGTCGAGACCGGCACGCTCGCCGAGCTCCGGCACCTCACCAGGACGTCGATCTCGGCCGAACTCGCCGGCCCGCCGAACGGGCTCACGAAACTGCGGAACATCCACGACCTCAAGGTCGAGGGCAACCGCGTCCGCTTCGACGTCGAAACCCGCTCCCTCGACGACGCGTTGCGGCAGCTCACCCAGGTCGGCGTCCGCAGCCTGACCAGCCAGCCGCCGACGCTGGAGGAGCTGTTCCTCCGGCACTACACCACCGAAGCGAGCGCGAAATGACCGCGACGCTGGACCGTCCCGTAGCCACCGGACCGGCGCACGGACTGGTCGGCACCTGGCAGCTGACCAGGCTGGCGCTGCGGCGGGACCGGATCGTCCTGCCGATTTGGATCGTCCTGCTCGGGATCATGCCCTCGACGTCGTCGGGCACGTTCGAAACCCTGTACCCGACGGCCGCCGAACGGGCCGGGCTCACCGCGGGCATGGGCGCGAACCCGTCGCTTTCACTGATCTACGGCCCGGCCTTCGACCTCTCGACCGCGGGCGGGTTCACCGCGTGGCGGCTCGGCGGTTTCCTCGCCCTGGTCATCGGGCTGATGGCGGTCTTCACCGTCACACGGCACACCAGGGCCGAAGAGGACTCGGGACGCGCGGAACTGCTGGCCTCCGCGGTGGTCGGCCGGTACGCCCTGCTGACCGCGGGCGTGCTGGTGTCCGCCGGGGCGAGTGTCCTCATCGGACTCGTCGAGGCCGCGCTGATGATCGGCGCGAAGCTGCCCGTCGAAGGCTCGCTCGCGCTCGGCGCCGCCACCGCGGTGACCGGGCTGGTCTTCACGGCGATCGCGGCGGTCGCGGTTCAGGTCGCCGAGTATTCGAGGACGGCCAACGGGATCGGCGCCACCGCCGTCGGGGTCGCGTTCCTGCTGCGCGCGGTCGGCGACTCGACCTCCGACGCGAACTGGGTCTCGTGGCTGTCCCCGATCGGGTGGGCACAACGGATCCGGCCGTTCGCCGACGAGCGGTGGTGGGTGTTCCTGCTCCCGCTGGCCGCGACCGTGGTCGTCGGCGCCGCCGGGTACGCGCTGCTCCCACGGCGCGACGTCGGCACCGGTATCGTCCCGCCGCGTCCCGGACCCGCCGAAGCCGCGGCGTCGCTGCGCAGCCCGTTCGCGCTGGCGTGGCGGCTGCACCGGGGTCCGTTGATCGGCTGGCTGATCGGCACGGCGGTCTGCGCCGCGGTGTTCGGCTCGGTGGCGAGCGGGATCGGCGACGTCGTCGGGGAAAGCCGGCAGGCGAAGGAGATCTTCCAGCGCCTTGGCGGTACGGACGGGTTGATCGACGCCTTCATGGCGGCGATGGGCGGCCTGTTCGCGATGGTCGTCGCGCTCTACGGGGTGCAGGCCGCGTTGCGGCTCCGCGCGGAGGAGGCCGCGGTGCGGGTCGAGCCGCTGCTCGCGACGGGTGTGGGCAGGATGCGGCTGCTGGGGAGCCATCTCGTGTTCGCGTTCGGCGGCACGGCGCTGATGATGGTCGTCAGCGGTGTCCTTTTAGGACTGTCGAACGGGCTGCGCTCCGGCGGCGTCGGCGACGCGGTCGGCGACATGGTGGTCGCGTCGCTGGCGCAGCTTCCGGCGGTGTGGGTGATCACCGGTCTCGCCGTGACACTCTTCGGCCTGGCGCCGAAGCTCACGACGGCGGCGTGGGCGATCGCCGGGCTGGCGTTGCTGCTCAGCCTGTTCGGCCCGGTGCTGAACCTGCCGCAGGCGATCGTGGACGCCTCGCCGTTCTCGCATGTTCCGAAGCTGCCCGCCGCGGAGTTCACCGCGACACCGCTGGTCTGGCTGACCGGGGTCGCCGTGGTCGCGCTCGTGGCCGGGCTCATGGGCTGGCGGCGTCGCGACGTCGGCTAGCCACAGGGGAAACCGTGAAGGCCGCCCGCCGGGGAGGGCGGCCTTCACGGTACTTGCCGTACTCCGCCGTCGGGTGCCACGACCAGTTTCGCGGTCGGCACGCCGCCTCCGCACGCCTCGCCCGCCGGATAGGCGATCACCGGGGTCACGTCGAGGACGTGGGGTTTCCCGTCGTCGAGGGTCACCGTGGTCCGGACCGGCGTGGTCGGCAGGCCCCGGGTAGGGACGAAGACGTGCTCGCCGCCGGGCGCGGACTCGGTCACGCAGGTACCGGCCCAGCACAACTCCAGCGACACGCGGGTGACCCCGGCGGCCGGGATGTCGAGGGAGATCCCCTCCGACAGGGCGATGGCCGGGCAGGACTTCTCACCGGAGCCGCACGCGGTCAAAGCCGTGAGCAGGAGCAGGAAAACGGGTAGTCGCCGCATACGGGGCAGACGAGGCGAAGGCCGCCCTGGTTGCATCAGTCGCTTCGGAATCCCGTGGTCGTACTGGGCGGAAGCTCCGTCGAGGTGGGCGAAGGGGTCACGGTCCTGGTCACCGTGCGCGGCGCCGGCGTCCTGGTGCGGGTGACGACGAGCGGCTCCGGGGTGCTCGCCGGCACGGTCACCGTGACCGGTCCGACCGAACGGGAGGTCGAGGTCGGGGCCGGGGTCGTGCCGACTTCGTAGACGCGGCGCTGCGGCTCGCGGCCGGCCACCAAGAGCGCGGCGACGAGCAACCCGGTCGCGATGCCCGCGATGGCCGCGACCACGACGGAACCCTGGCTCGACATCCGGCACCCCCTCGCCATGCGAAGCGCAGGTACGGGGACTACTCGCGTTGATCTTACGTTTTGTTACGCAACGTGCGCAATCCGTCGACAATGATCCGCACGAGATGCCGTTCTTCGAGTGAATACCGTTCGGCGGCGAGGCAACCGGCGATCAGGGCGCGCAGGTCGTCGCCGTCGATGTCCTCGCGGACCGCGCCCGCGGCCTGCGCCCGCGTCAGCAGCGCCTGTGTGGCCGAGCGGAACTCGTCGCCCGCGCCCGCCTTGAACCCCAGTCCGGTCGTTTCGGCGAGCGCGTCGCAGAGGGCCCGGTTGCGGGACGCCTGCTGGACGACGCGTTTGAAGAAGTCGAAGAAGGCTTCACCGGGGTCTTCGGCGGCCATGAGCTCGCGGGCTTCTCGCGCGAACTGCTCGAGACGGTCCACGACGACGGCCTGGAAGAGCGCTTCCTTGCTGGGGAAATGTCGGTAGACGGTGCCCGCGCCGACACCGGCGATACGGGCGATCTCGTCGAGGGGGACGGCCAAGCCGTCGACGGCGAAGGCCTCTTCGGCGGCCGCGAGCACCTTCGCGCGGTTGCGGCGCGCGTCGGCGCGCAGCACGGGCTTGTCCACTGTTCCCCCTCCTCAACCGGGTCCGGCGTTCCGATTCAACGCCGGCGGCGACGAGGGCATTCCTCACTGCACCGCGGTCTGCGTCCCGTCCGGCGTGAGCAGGCCCTGGACCGTGGTGAACAGGTACTCCCAGACACCCGGGATCAGCACCACCGCGGCGACCGCGAACACCGGGAAGATCAGCCGGTTCTCCACCTTCTTGCCGGTGCGGAACCGCAGCGGCTTCGGCGGCCGGATCTCGTACCAGGTCTCGCCCGCGATCGGGATCGGGAACAGGAACGGGCAGCCCGACTCGGTCAGCGCGTCCCCGAGGCAGTGCACGAAACACCCGGCCGCGACGGCGATGCCGAGCCAGCCGGAGATCTCCGCGAGCTGCGCCGCCTTGTCCGGCGGGGCGGTCCACACCCACCACCCGACGGCGGCGCCGCTGACCGGCAGGAGCCAGTCGCCGAGCGCGCCTTCCGCGAGCAGCAGGCCGAGGACGACGACGCCGAACACGGCCCATGGCCCGCCCTCGGTGGTCCCCCAGGAGGTCAGGAAGCCGAGGCCGACGGCGAACAGGACGGTGTGCGAGAGATGCCGGTGCTTACCGGTGACCTTCTCGTCCCGAGGCCCCTTGGTCAGCGCGTAGAGCCCCGCCGAAACGCGGCGAAGCAGCCATGAGATCGCGCCGGTGAACCAGCCGAGCAGCTTCGACGCGCGAGCGCCCGGATGGTCGAGATCGGGAAGGAGGGCGAACCCCGCCGTGGTCGCGGCGAAGACCACCGCCTGGTGCACCGTGCCCGCTCCGACGGCGGGCGCGAGTGCGAGGCCCGCGCACCACCCCGTCAGGGCATGCGTCCGCCCCATCATCTTGCCGCCCCCAGGTGTCGCGGATCACGAGCCCACGACCGTAGCGGGGGATCAGGCGGGGGGCTCCTCCGACACGCTGAGGTGCTCGGCGACGCCGGTGAGCTCGATCACGCGGCTCACCTGCGGGCTGGGCACCAGTTCGAGTTCGACCGCCTTCTCGGCGGCCTGGCGCTGCGCCTGGAGCACCACGTTCAGCGCCGAGGAATCGAAGAAGGTCACGCCGGTCAGGTCGGCGACCACCCGGCCCGACGGTTTGTCCGTGATCAGGGCCCCGAGGGTCTCCTGAAGCTGCGGGCTCGTCAGCAGGTCGAGCTCACCGGTGACCACCACACGCGGTTCAGACGCGTCGGCGTCCAGCGTGATGCTGAAACCGGGCGGCGTGGTGTTCTGGTCCGCTGCGGGCATGCACATTCTCCTCATCAGGTGAGAACCGACGCTCAGCGCCGGAACGCGCCTGTGGTCTCAAGCGACGGCCGCGCCCAGTCCGGACACGGACGCACGCTCTTCTTCGGCGGGTAGGCGTGGCTGTCCCCGCAACGACAGTCCCAACCCTAACCCAGTACGGACGGGGCGCCACGATCGCCGTCGTGCGCGTCGCCGACCGGTGCCCGGGGCGCGCTCAATGCGCGGTCAAGGCCTTGCGCCCGGCGCGGCGTTCACGGAGGAACAGCTCGCGGCGCTCGATCTCGCCAAGACCACCCCAGATGCCGTACGGCTCCTGCACCGCGAGCGCGTGCTTGCGGCACTGCGCCAGCACGGGGCAGGTGTGGCAGATCGCCTTGGCGCGCGATTCGCGCCGCTCACGGGCCGAACCGCGTTCGTTGTCCGTGTGGAAGAACAAGCTGCTGTCCGCGCCTCGGCACGACCCACGGAGCTGCCAGTCCCACTCTTCCGCCACCACGTTCGGCAGCCGGCTCACGTCAGCCATGTCGGTCCCCGCCTTCCAAGGAGATCGTTTGTCGCCGGTTACATGCCCGCCCCCTGCACGGCTCAAACGTGGGTTTGGTTTGCTCACACCAAGGGCATCTGACGGAGCGGCAGCGCAGCTCGAGAGAGGAACACACGTGGTGGACAACACCCCGCCCGGCGGGGAGGGCGCTCAACTCATCGAGGTACGCACGGCCGCGGTACCGCACGTGGTACCGACCCTCCGGACGATCGTCGCGGATATCGCGATGCGCCAGGACTTCGATCTGGACGCCGTCGAAGATCTCCGGATGGCGGTGGACGAGGCCTGCTCGATGCTGCTCCCGTCGGCCGCCGACGGCCATCTGACCTGCGTCTTCTCGTGGAAGGACGGGCGGATCGAGGTGACCGTGTCGGTGCTTTCGGACTCCCCGGAACCCGACGACGAGACCGGTCTGTCCTGGCAGCTGCTCACCGCGCTGGCGACGTCCGCGCGGCGGAGTGTCACCCCGGCCGACGGGGGCTACCTGTCCAGGGTGGAGCTCATCCGGGAGAGCGAGGCGGCCCGGCCGTGACCGAACCCGTCGAGCAAGACGGCGCGGATGTCCCGGTCCTGTTCGAGCGCATGTGCGCGCTGCCCCCGAACTCCCCCGAGCGCGAGGCGCTGCGGGACGAGCTGGTGCGCGCGCACCTCGAACTCGCGCGCAATCTGGCGCGCAAGTTCCGCAACCGCGACGAGTCGATGGAGGATCTGGTCCAGATCGCGACGATCGGGCTGATCCACGCCGTCGACCGGTTCGACCCGGGTCAGGGCAGCGACTTCCTGGCGTTCGCGGTCCCCACCATCTCCGGGGAGTTACGGCACCACTTCCGCGACAACAGCTGGTCGGTCCGGGTGCCGCGGCGGCTCAAGGAGCTGAACGCGAACATCTCGGCCGCGCGTGAGGAGCTGACCGTCCGGCTCTCGCGCGCGCCGAAGCCCAGTGAGATCGCCGGGCATCTCGGCGTGCCGATCGACGAGGTCTACGAGGGCCTCCGGGCCGGTCAAGGCCGGTACGGGGCCTCACTGGACAACCTCCTGGAGAACTCGGCGCACACCCGCTTCGGCGAGGCGGACGCCAATCTGAGCCAGGCGGAGCTGCGCGAGGCGCTGCGGCCGATGCTGGAACGGCTGCCCGATCGCGAGCGGAAGATCGTCGCGCTGCGGTTCGGGTCCGGGATGAGCCAGTCGGACATCGCGCGCCGTGTCGGTGTTTCCCAGATGCAGGTGTCGAGATTGCTGGCCGCCACGCTCAAGAAACTGCGGGAAGGACTGACCGAGACCGAACTCACGGACGGAGTCTGATTCGACCTCGCCCCTTGTGGGTATCAGGGAGGCGAACAGCGGATCTGGGAGTCTCTCGTGAGGGGAGGTGCGGAACCATGACGATGTCCAAGACGCGATCGGAGGGCTCGTTGCCGGTGGTCTCCCTTCCCCTGCCGGTCGATGTGACGGCACCCGCCGTCGCACGACAGGCCGTACGGGCGACTCTCGGGAGCCTCGGCCTCGACGGGCCGGCGGTCGACGACGTCCTCCTGGCCACGTCCGAGCTCGTCACGAACGCCTTCGAGCATGGCGAGAAGCCGGACAGGCTCGAGGTCGAGTACTCCGGCGGTAGGCTCACCCTGCGGGTCTTCGACTCCGGGACGAACCGGCCGAAGCTGAAGGAGCCGTCGCCGATGGCGGCGCGCAGCCGCGGTCTTCAGCTGGTGCACGCGTTGTCCGAAGACTGGGGACACGAACTCTGCTCGGGCGGGAAGTACGTCTGGGCCGTGTTCAATCTTGATCGAGCCGACGCTTCAGCTTGAGCGCGGCGTCCGTTTCGGCGATGCGTTCCCGGAGCGGTTTCCGTTCCAACGCCTCGACGGCGGCGACCAGCACCTCCCTGAGCGGGTACGGCAGTTCGGCTTCCAGCTGGGCGGCCGCGGCGCTGGTCGCCGCCCACTCCGCTTCCAGCGTCGGCATCAGACGTCGGGTCTTCTCCGTCAGCGAGACGATCCTCTGCCGGGCGTCGGCCCCCGGCCGGAGCGAGACGAGGTCCTGACGCGCCATCTGCGCGATGGTCTGGCTCGCCGCGGAATGGGTGACGCCGACTTCGGCGGCGAGGTCGCGGATGGGCAGCGGCCCGTGCGCGACGATCGCGCGGACGAACGGGGTGAACCGGGGCCGGTAGTCCCCCAGCCCGATGTCTTCGAAGAACGCGGAGACGTCCGCCTCGGTCACGTCGAGGACGTGCCTGAGCAAAGTGCCCATCCCTCGTTCGCGCGGCGGCCTCCCCACCAGCGGATCATAACGACATAACGGCGGAGCGGGGGTGGTCCCGGAAAAGTGACCAAAGGGGTGAACCCGCCCGGCCGAAGGCCCCGCTATCGCGGTGGCAGGGCGCCCTGCTCGGTCACCGCGGGTGCGCGACCGGCGTGCGCCCTGCCGACGTCGATCGCGGCCGCGGGTTCACAGACAGGCAAACAACGACATAATCCTCGGATGACGCCCGAAGAGCTGCTGACGACCACCCGGACCGTCCGCAAACGACTGGACCTGACCCGGCCGGTGCCTCTCGAACTGGTCAAACACGCCCTGCAGGTCGCGCTGCAGGCGCCGAGCGGGTCGAACACGCAGCGCTGGCACTGGCTCGTGATCACCGATGCCGGCCAGCGGGCCGAACTCGGCAAGCTCTATCAGCGGGCGTGCCGCGAGTACCTGGATTCCCCTCGGGCGGCGGGAAAGCTGTTCGCGGACGACCCTGAGCGGTCGAAGGTGCAGAAGCGCGTCGGCTCCAGCGTCGAGTACCTCGCCGACAAGATGGGTGAGGTACCCGTGCACGTCGTCCCGTGCCTGGAGACGAACAGCGCGGAACTGCCGGCCGGGAACCAGGCCGGGCTGTGGGGCAACCTGCTGCCGGCGGTGTGGAGCTACATGCTCGCCGCGCGGGCGGTCACGCTCGGCACGGCGTGGACGACGCTGCACCTCGCGTACGAGAAGGAGGCCGCGGAGATCCTCGGCCTGCCGGAGAACGTGCACCAGGCCGCGCTCATCCCGACGGCGTTCTACACCGGCGACACCTTCAAACCCGCCGCGCGTCAGCCGCTCGAAGACGTCATGCGGCTGGATCGCTGGTGAGATAGGACTCCAGCCGGTCCGCCAGTTCCTTGGGGTGGCTCAACGGGACGGAGTGGGAGCCGTCGATCTCGTCGGGGGCGAAACCGAGCCTGTCCTGGACGACCCGGCGCTGGAACTCGGGCGCGAAGAAGCGGTCTTCGCGCGCGATGAGCACCTTCGTCGGGACGTCCGGCCACTTGTCCAGCGGCCACGGCTGTCCCCATTCGGCGCTGACCTGGTTCCGGGCGTGCGAGCCCGCCTCCGCGACGATGTCCGCGGGGACGCCGTTGTAGAACTGCTCTTCTTCGCTGAGGCTTTCGTCGGACGTGAAACCCGTGTTACCCCACCAGTCCCCCGGCGACTCGCCCGGCTTCGGGACCATCGGCGTCAGCATCACGAGCAGCCGCGGCGAAAGCTTCTCGGCCACCAGCGGCGCGGTGAAGCCGCCGTAGGAGTGGCCGAGCACGACCAGATCCCCGCGATCGCCGATGGCGTCCACGACGGCTTCGACGTGTTCTGCGAAGCCTGCCTTCTCGTCTTCGATCGGCAGGTTCACCGCGACGACGTCGTGCCCGCGCCCGGTCAGTTCCGCCTCGAGGAGGTGGAAGTCCCAGGCGCTGCCGCCACCGCCGTGGATCAGTACGAAGGTCGCCATGGCCACAGCCAACCCGAAAGCGGGGAGATCAGCAACGACCGAGCATGTCGCTGAGCGCGCTCTTCTCCGCTGTGGTGATCGTGAGGCCGTAGTAGTGCTTCACGGTGATCCAGTCGGTGGCGTAGGTGCACCAGAACGAGACGAGCGGCGGCTTCCACTGGTCCGGCGCCTTGTCGCTCTTCTCCTGGTTGACGTTGTCGGTGACGGCGAACAGCTGCGGGCGGGTCAGGTCGTTCGCGAACTGGCGCCGCTTCTCGTCGGTCCACGACTTCGCGCCGCTGACCCAGCTTTGCGCGAGCGGCACCATGTGGTCGATGTCGATGTCGGTCGGTTTGGTCCAGGTCTCGCCGTCGTAGACGCTCGTCCAGCTGCCGGAGGTCGGGGCGCAGTCGGAACCGGCCTTGACGTCCTTGCCGTCCCGTTTGAGCACGAACTCGCGGGTGTTGCAGTTGTTCCCCTGGTTGTCCCAGTGCGGGTACTTCTTGCGGTCGTAGCCGTCCATCGAACCGCGCGGGGCGACGGTGAGTTCGTCCAGTTGTTTGCGCGCGTCGGCCGCGCTCGCGGGGTTCGCGGGCTTCGGCTGCAACGCGTCGCCCTTGCCGCTCACGAACCAGAACACCGCGAGCACGACGGCGGCGAGGGTGATCAGCAGGAGCAACCGCTGAGCCGTGGTCATCTGGCTGGTACGCGTGGCCACCGCGCGGTTTCCTCTCGACGGGGAACGGGGAGCGCCAAGTATCGCCGCGCGGCGCGGGGAAACCGGGCGCGACACGACGATGACACCCGGTAGTTGTTGTCACATCGGGGCCCTGAGCAGCGACTACCCCAGGGACGCTGCCGGAAGGAGCGGGCTTGTGGGCGCCGAAAAACGTAAGTGGAACACCCGGGTCGACGACTATCTGAACCGGAAGGCCGCGGAACGCGGGCACGTGATCGCCATGGCACGTATGGGATCCACCGCGCTGGAGCGTGGTGATCTCGACGAGGCCGAGACGTGGTTCCGCAAGGCCGCCGAGGGCGGGGACAGGGTCGCGATGGGCAACCTGGCGCATCTCCTGAACGAGCGCGGCGTGCCGGAACAGGCCGAACGCTGGTATCGCGAAGCCGCGACCGCCGGTGATTCGCATGCCATGTCGCATCTGGGAAATCTCTGCGCGCGCCGAGGGGATCGGGAGGCGGCGGAGGACTGGTGGCGTCGCGCCGCCGCCGAGGGCCGCGTCGAGTCGATGGCCGAGCTCGCGCGGTCCAGGCATCGCAGTGGCGATCTCGAAGAGGCCGAGTACTGGGCGGGCGAGGCCGCCGAAGCGGGCAACGTCGAAGGCATGATCACGCTCGGCGCCGTGCTGTGCGACACCGGCCGGACGTCCGAAGCGGATCCCTGGTGGCGCAAGGCGAGCGAAGAGGCCGACGCGGCGGCGCTGATCAAACTCGGCCACCAGGCACAGCAACGAGGCGACCTCGCGCGCGCCGAAAGCTGTTTCCACGCGGCCGCGGCCGCCGGTGCCCCCGACGCCGCCGTCCGCCTCGGCCTGGTGCTGCACCGCCGCGGCGAACTCGACGCCGCCGAACGCTGGTATCTCAAGGCCGCCAAACGGGGCGACGCCGCCGCGATGACGAACCTGGGCGTGCTGGCCAACGACCGGAACGATCCCGGAGAGGCCACTGCCTGGTATCGGAAGGCCGCGGAACTCGGCAGTGTTCCCGCGTACACCAACCTCGGCAGGCTGGCCGCCGACCACGGGAACTTCCAGGAGGCCGAACACTGGTTCCGCGCGGCCGCCGACACCGGCGACCAGGCGGGGCAACGGGATCTGGAGGAGCTGTACCGCAACCGGCAGCGGTATTAGGCCTGCCAGTTCCGCATCGCCGCGAACCCCTCGCGCAGCCGCTGGAGCTTGCGGCTGCGGTACGGGTCCTCGCCGTCGTCGAGCCGCCACCGCTCCTCGACGCCGGCGCGGAACACCGCGAGCCCTTCGAACCCGAGGCCCGCGGTGAAGTCCGCGATGTTCACGTCGATCCGGCCGGAACCGTCGAGATCCAGCCGTAGCAACCACTCCGCGAGCTCCTTGGGCTCCGGTGGCGTGTCCGCGCAGGCTTCCGCGTACAACGCGAGCGCGCCCGAGACCTCGGAGCCGAGCGCGCCGAAGGAGTCCTCGACGAAGTCCAGCGCCTCCACCACCAACTCGATGACGAGGCACAGCAAGGGCCCGTCCATGAGTTCCCTGACGGTGGCGAGCACCTCGCGCACCTTCTCGGTGTACGCGACCGTGCCCTGGAAGCCGACGAAACCGCGCAACCGCAACGTTCCCTCGACATGGCGGCGCAACGCGTCGAGGTCGCCGCGGCCCGCCTTGAGCGAGAGTTTGCGGAACAGGACCGGGTCCTCGTTCGCGTGCCCGACGAGCAGTTCGACCAGCTCTTCGCGGTCGAGCGTTTCGACGTACCCGCGGATGTCGGCCGCGCCGCCGTCCGCCACCCCTTCGAGGACCAGCAGCCCGACGGCCACGCAGTGCTTGCAGAAGAAGCCGTCCGCCGCGTGCGGGCAGGAGCACTCGCCGACGAGCCCGCCGTCGACGTTGCGTAACCGGACCGTGTACCGGTCGGTGCCGCTGACCACGGCCGTCACCCCGCCCGCGACGTCGTCCAGCGTCTCGACCGACTCCAGGTACTTGGCGCCGCGCGCGAACGAGACGTCACCGGCCTGCCTGCGGAGTTCGTCCTCGCTGAACCACGTCACCGGCCTATTCTGCGCCTTGCCCCGGAGGACCGAGGAACAACCCACCGCTCGCGTCGAGGACCTGCCCGGTCACCCACCGGGCGTCGTCGGAAACGAGGAACGCGACGACGTCCGCGATGTCCTCCGCGGCGCCGAGCCTTCGGTGCGCGGTGAGCGTCGTGATGGCCGCCTCCAGCTCCGGAGTGAAGATCCGGCCGTTGTCCGCGGTCCTGGTCGCGCCCGGCGCGACGGCGTTGACCGTGATGCCGCGGGGTCCGAGCTGGTGGGCGAGGGTGCGGCTCATCGTCTCGAGCGCGCCCTTGGCCATCGCGAAGGAGGTCTGCGCCGGGTTGGCCATCCTGGTGGCGACCGTTAACGCCCTCGCTCAAGCCTCCGCACCAAGTGTTAGTTACTAACAACACGAGAACTCTCCGGGACCGTCAGCGCGCCGAGACTTAGCTACTGGTGCAGCCGCACACCGTCCGCCTCTTCACTTTGTCGCTATCCGCGCGGATCGGGCGCGCCTTGGAGTCGACCGACGCTCTGAGTTCGCCGGAGGAGGAGACGAAGGCGTTCCTGCCGACGCGGCTACGGCTGATGATCTCGGTGCGCGCGCGGCGGGTGCGGCACCTGGACAGCCAGTACGCCACGGCCGATGCGATCGCGACCGCCCCTTTGTGGCCTTCTCCGGCGCCTGAGGAGGAGTTTCGGGTGCGGGCTACGGCGATGGTGTGCCTCGGGCGCCGCTCACGTGACGCTGACCCGGTGGGCGGAGACCGACGGGAAGGGCGACTTGCCGGGGTTGATCCATGAGGCTCTGACCAGCTTTTTGAGGGCTAGTTCGCATCAAGAATCAACTCCCAACCACTGAGCGCCGTGTCATCCCAGGTTTCGTCGGCTACGGCTAGTACTGTCGAACCCGTGTTCGAGGACATCCGTCACCGCGACTATGGCAGCCTCCAGGGGCACGTGTTCCCAGATGCGTACTACGCACCAACCAGCGTGCTCCAGTGCATCAGTAACCAGGCGGTCACGCTCAACGTTGCGCCGAAGCTTCGGCGTCCAGTACCACTCATTCGACGTGGGCTGCCTTCCATGCTCTGGACACACATGCCAGAAGCATCCGTCCACGAACACCGCAACCTTGCGAGCCGTGAAAACCACATCCGGGCGAACCTTCACGCCGTCGTCCAACGTCAGGCGAAGATCCTTGCGATACCGATAACCAAGGCGATGCAGGGCCTTACGGAGCGCGACTTCCGGTTTGGTGTCAGCGCGCCGGTTAGCCTGCATGTTCCGGGACCGGCCGGTGTCCTTCGGCGCCGGATAGAGCCCCTTCGCGTGGGCTCGGGCACGAGCCTCGCTGCGATCACCTTGAACCACGCCTGCCGAACCTCTTCATCCGATCACGGGCACATGAGGCAAGATACCTCGCTAGGCCCGTCGCCAGCTGCATCACCCTGGAAGGTTAAGTGACATGAAGCTCAACGCTGTCGAGATCTGCGCTGGCGCTGGCGGCCAAGCCCTCGGCCTGCACAAAGCCGGCTTCCACCACACCCTCGCGGTCGAGCTAGACCAAAACGCCTCCAAGACCCTTAAAACCAACAGCGACCTCAAGAACAGCGGTTTCAGCCTCGACGAGGTCAAGACGGGTGACGTGGCTGATCCAGGGATCTGGAAACCCCACGAGTACAAGGGGATCGACCTGCTCGCGGGTGGCGTACCGTGCCCCCCGTTCACGATCGCTGGCAAGCAACTAGGCGCCAACGACGAGCGTGATCTCTTCGCCTGGACCGTTGAGCAAGTAGCAACGGTGGAGCCGCGCGCCCTGCTACTTGAGAACGTCCGAGGGCTGAGCATGCCACGCTTTGCTGGGTATCGACAGCATGTGCTAGATCGCCTGACCACTCTTGGCTATGTAGCCGAGTGGCGCCTTATCCACGCTTCGGACTTTAACGTCCCTCAGTTGCGGCCACGTTTTGTCCTGGTAGCGCTTCAAGAGAAATATGCGGGCTATTTCAGGTGGCCAAAACCGCTTCTCAACGCTCCAACAGTCGGTGAATCCCTCAAGGACCTCATGGGCACACGGGGTTGGGGTCAAATCGACGATTGGGTGGAACGCGCCAACAAGATCGCTCCTACAATCGTAGGAGGCTCAAAGAAGCACGGCGGTGCCGATCTAGGACCCACACGAGCCAAGCGAGCATGGCATGAGCTCTGGGTCGACGCACACGGCGTCGCCAACGACGTTCCAGGCCCGAAAGATGAATACTCTCTCGATGGCCGCGGCCCCAAGTTGACCAATGAAATGGTCGCACGACTTCAAGGGTTCCCCGACGAAGGAAAATGGATCTTCGAGGGACCAAAGACATCCAAGTATAGGCAGATCGGCAACGCCTTCCCGCCACCAGTCGCTGAAGCCGTAGGAAAGGCCATCAAGAATGCACTAGGAAAAAAGGGGGAAGCGGTAGCTCGCAAGCCAGTCGAGCATGACCCTATCTACAAAGTCCTCAAAGAAGTGGGTGACTTCGTGAAGGTCGAAAGCCTTCAGACCGCTGGCGACAAGCCTCTCGAAATCTCAGAAGTCGAGCTCAGCATTAGCAGGCTAGGCAAAGACTTCAACATAGAGACATTTTCTGATAACGGCGTTACGAAGTACAAGCTCGGAAGTTTCAAAGCGTTCACAGGGCAGGATGACCACGACAGGCACGCCATGTTCCTAAAAAGCCGGGCGAAGATCAGCTAGCCCTCGGTAGCTCGACCTACGACCGCGCTGCACTTACCCGGCCAATGATGGCCTGGATGTCCGCTGTATCCATGCCACCAGCGAGTGCTCCTTCGTCCTCAGGATCGCCAAGCTTCTGAACCGACGGATCATCTAGGATCTGCCCCATGAATTCCAGCTTTTCCTTTAGTCGCAGGGCCACGATCTCATCAATGCTTCCCTGAGACTCCAGTATCGTTACCCGCGTCTCAGTATCGCGAGCAAGACCCAATCGGTGAATCCGGTCAAGGCTTTGAAGGAATCGACCAGCCTGAAAGTCTCTGTCCACGTATACTGCATCGTGGCATACTTGATGCAAGCTGACACCTTCTCCTAGCGTGGCTGGATTTGAGATGAGTACGGCACAAGACGGGTCTTCACGAAATATTCGAAGTTGGTCGCTCCGGTCTACCGTGCCACCGTGCACAACAGCTGGGCTAAAGTCTTCAAGCAACACTTCCAAAGACTTAATGCTCCGCACGAAACTGGCCCAGACGAGAGTCTTCCGCCCTCGCGCCGCATTTGCCGCAACGATAGCCAATGTCTCCTGATACTTGGGAGGAACTTCGTACCTCGACAGGTCTCTCAGCAGAGCGGATAGCGGCTCGCCTTCTTGCACCTCCAACGGTGGTATCCGGAAAGAAAGTGGCTCGTACTTCGTCGCACCTTCCACAAGAAGCGCCGGGCTGGTAGCCGCCATCAAAAGTCGCAGGACCGCTCTGCCCAATGATTCGAAATCATTTCGATTCCGCTCTGCTCGAGCGGTAAATTGACCAACCATCGCATCGTATATCTCTCGGTGAAGCGGGGGCATCTCAACTTTGCAAACACGGGTTATCACGGGGGGCAAGCCCAGTTCGTGCTTGGTAGTTCGCGTATAGAGCGGCCTCAATACACCACTCGCATAGCCAAGATCCCCTCCGCCGACCGCCTGCCGCACTACTCGGCGACCACGCCCTGGCCAGACGAATGACAAGAGGTTTTCAAGATCTTTGGCCCCATTGGGCGCCGGCGTACCACTGAGAATCATCCGAACTCTACTCAGCGGCCCCAAGGCCATACAGGCAGTACCGTAGACGCCAGCAGCGCCCAGCTTCATCCTGTGGGCTTCATCTAGAATCATCATTCCCGGAGAATCTTGAAGCCACTTTGCAAAACCAACCAACGAGCGATTTAGTCGTTCATAGTTTACTAAAAGCAGATCCGCCGAGCCCGGCAATCGGTTGGTTACAATCTTCACATCAAGCGGTTTCTTAAAGCACACCTTTGCCTCATGCAGCCACGCTTCATACGCCGCCTTAGGGCCAACTACAAACAATCGCTCAACTTTGCCTCTTTCCCGCATTGCCGCAAAAACCGCTAAGGCAACACGCGTCTTACCTGCTCCAGGAACACTAAAATTTGCGCTATGCCCAAGTGATATCAAGCGCGCAATATCGCGGCGCTGAAAGTCCGTCAACGGCCCACACCAGTTTGGGCCAAGCAGACCGTCGACTTCGCTAGCGGCAACGTCGAATTGATCACCGGCATGCAACTGTCTTTCCGCAGTTTCCGCATCGTCGAGCATTTCTCCAACGACCGACTGAAACGTTGCGTCCCAAACGACAGTTTCAGGTGCCGGCCATGCGGCTAAAGCTTCGAGCCCGAGCAAGAACTCATCGACTGGAACAGTTATCGCCGACTTCTCCGAGAATCGCCCCGCAGGAAAACGCTCCAACAACCGCCCCAGGGCAGCCGTAAACTCTGGCTGCGCCCGCAGCAGCGCCTGAGTTCGAGTTACGTCAAAGCCGATAACCAGACTAGCCTCTTGCTCAGCGATCACTAAGACTCCGCAGAAAACGAGGTGATAAGCCAGTTGACCCCGTCGCCAGGGGCCGAGACCGTTCGACGGGTCTCCAGCGCAAGCTTTGCCAAGCTTTCCTTGAGTTTAATTACCGCCTCATCAAAAGTTTCTTCATCCAGACTTCTCGACCCCCGCGAAATAACCAAGTCGGTGACACATTGGTCGAGAGCCTGGCATGCATCAAGAACTCGCGTAGGAGCAGCTTGCTTCCGTTTTCTAATTCGACTATCTTTACCCGCTGGTTCCAAGGCTCGCTTCATCGCATCGCGAAGCTCTTCTCCCGCGCGTGCGGCGTCGGCAGCCACTGGATCACGGAGGCTCGAGTCAGACGCTTCAGCAGCCTTCGCCTTCAAGGCTGTATCAGTTAGCCTTTTGACAGAATTCAGAGCGTTGGATGCGCCCTTAACCTTGCGGTTAAGGCCAGGGATCGACACCGTCTCATGACCGCTAACCTGTTCCTGAAATCTCTCAGGGAGATGGCGAGACAAGTACCTTTCCTGAAAATCATCTTCAATCAAACGAACGTCGGTCTTTGAGAAGTCGAGCATAATTGCAGCCAAGCGATACTCTTTAACTATCTCTGCCATTTCTGGATCAACAGCAAGATCTTTCGAGTATCGGCGATAAAGTTCCTTAAGTTTTTCGGCCTTGTCCTCAAATGCAAAGATCGGCAAGCGAGTCCCTTGCGCCTCACTGCGCTCGATCAGCGATTGAACAGAATTGAACACCCACATATCTTGCTCACAAGCCGGAACCGTAGTACGGAACGTTGCGGCGATTACGCTAACTGGCATACCTTGCTTGGCCAGTTCGTCAATGGTAAGCAGGCGGTTAACATACGAGTATTCCCGATGATGAGTCTTTCGAAGCTGCAACGAGAGCTCAACATCACTGATATCATCCCAAGTGCAGGATTCAGGAAGAACAGCAACACGCATGCTTTGCCCCGGCCCGCGAATCTGCAGCAGAGCAGCACGTCTTGTATTCCCGTTTACAAGCACGCCATCACGGGTAATTAGTCCAGGATCACTCTGGTTGTAATCATTCAGACTCTCGGCTAGGCCAGTAAATACCGGGTCAATCTTCGAAAGATCTGAGGGCAGCGCCTTAAGCAAGAAGTCCAGGTATTCCTGACTTCCCTGACTCCATGGATTTTGATCGAGCAGTTCACTTCGCACACTATCGTGGCTGCGCTGAGCGCGAATCCTGTGAGTAGCAGGGTTGTAGTACAGGTCACCAACCGGCATCTCGATAACATCGAAATGCGTCGGGCGCCCGCGCCAATCAACTGTGACGGTCTCACGTAATCCTCCGCCGGCAGCCACCTCAGCTAGTCGACTCTCGATCAGCGCGCGGTTCTCTTCAGCTCGTGGCGGCCGACCGTAGTCTCTGGTCACTACTCTCTCCCGATACGAAGTTGCTCTGGTTCAGCAGTCCAGCCTGCCGAGGTCGTAGCTTAGTACTGTCTAGCTAAGGCCTAGCTCTTCCCGGACTTTAGAACGCGCCTCGGCCGGCAGGGACCTGTAGTCACTCCACAACTCTTCGATACGACTGAAGTCTCTGCGATCCACGTTGACCCAGCCGGTCAGCACACGGCGTTCCATAGCTCCAAGCGAGGACAAGTCTCGCAGTACACGTTCCAAGCTGGCCTCGAGGCCGCGGCCACCCACCCTGCACCGCTTGCACTCGGTTACTAGTTGCACCTCAACGCCCGTCGGCGTGACTACCTGTCGGCGAGCAATGTCCAGCTGGGCCATCTCATGCGTGCCTGCATAGAGGTGACCAGGCGTAATACCGCATGAGCGGCACATGTTCCCGTCGGCTGCGAGCACCTCCCTGCGCATTGAAGCACCAATGGCAGCGTTTGCTCGTTGGCTAATAGCGACGCCTTGCTCCCAGACAGGGAGGCCAGCTTTTACGAAGCAGTGCTCGTGGGGATCAAGGGTCCAGTCTTCACGATTGGTGTCGATTTGCCACTCGAACTTTCGAAGATCCCGCATCCTTCGATCAATCTGAGAGACGCCAGGGAACTCCTTTCTCAGCTTCTCCTTTGTAAATTTGTTTCCTTCGCCGACTTCGGCGAGAAGCCACAGAGCGACTCGCTTCATCGTCCCAAGTTCAGGGTCCTGCCACGACGGGAGCACGCATGAGCCCTTCTGTGCCGACTTCACTGCTGCCCCACCACGCAGGAGCCAGCAGACCTCAACAGCTGAACTTCCTTTGTAACACAGAAAGTTTCGCGAACACACTGACCGCGAATCCCTACATTTTTTGTAGTCATTACATGTTTTGTAGGCAGGCGTGGCCGAAGTAAGATATGTCGCGATATATCGAATCGCGACATATTTTTGTTGCCGCAAGAAAAGTCGGAGATTCGGGGCCAGTCGTCGTCATGTAAATCAAGGCATGCCCTACAGTCGTCGCGTACGTGTCCTTCGCGTCTTAAGACCGCGAAGGACACGTACACGACTCTTCTAGGAAGGAGTTGACGAGGGGGATGCCACCGATAGGGCGTGTGGGCGGCCGATACCCGGACGGGACTTCGCCCACGGCCGCGGCTCTGGCCGAGGCCCTTACTGAGCTGCATAAATGCTTCCAGTCGAGCACCATCGCCGCGCTGAGCAAGCGGTTTGGACTCTCTGGCGCATCGCTGTCGCACTACTTCAACGCGCGACGCCTGCCACCGGCCGAAACTTTGATCTCGATGTACGAGGGAGCAGTGCAGGACCTGGCAAAACGCGGCGTGCTCACAATGCCGTTCACTCTCGACTACCTACTTGCACTAAGGACTGCCGCCAAGTTGGGGTTATGCCCCAACTGTCATCGTGCGCTCGTGGGAGCGCCTCCACTATCGGTGGGCGACCATGAGATGGACCGGCGCAACGACGTGTCGACGGACGAGGACCGGCACAACGTAATGAACGTTCCCTCGCCACCACCGGGGCTCGACGAGGTCCTGTCCTACATCGAAAGCGGACGCCTGCAAGACGCTTCCAGCGTTCTCTGGGCAACTGCTTCGGAAGTGACCGCCGAGGAGGTCGCCGGTGCTGTCTCCTTCTTCATGCATGCTGGCCACCCCGAGGCCGCTGATGTGCTTTTGCGCGGCGCGCGAGGGCGTGGCGCGCGAGATCGTTTGACCATCATCAGAGAACTCCTCGGCCTAGGGCTTGCCGACGCTGCTCTCGTACTCCTGGAGGGATGACTGTGCTCGAAGTTTCGCTCATGGACTTACAGATGCAAGCATGACCTGGCCCACAAGCTTTGCCTCGTACGCGAATCTGGACTGCGCCCCACGGGGCCCACCACCGTGTTCATCCGGTTCGCGACTCGCAGTGTTGTGACCAACAACATGGAGATAAGGCAAAGAAATATGCAGTCCCGGGCACCGGGATATCAGGGGAAGGCCCACCGGCAGGGCGTGGAAACCAAGGCCGGCTGGACCCTCCCCCTTCAGAACCCCCGCCAACTGGCGTAGACAAGGAGTCCCTACATGAATGGTAAACGTCGCAGCTCTTCTTCGGGTGGCCGTCCGGCCCGGACCACACTGCCGGACCGGGTGAAAAGTCGCAAACCCCCTGGTGAGGGCCCTACCCCCACAGGATGGCGCCGGTGGCGGCAGCTCGTCTGGATGCACTTTCTCAAGGGTGCCGCCTACGCAGCCGGATCTGCGCTCATCACTTTCGCTATGGCCTGGCTGCTGAAGTAGCTCACTAGCTTCAAAGCTACGGTTAACTGCGGCTCCTTGCCGACCTGTCCATCGAGACAACTGGGTACCCAGGTCGGCAAGGAGCACTATGGCCGGCGGACCGGTGCAGCTCTAGTTACGAGGAACGACCGGGGCTGGATGTAGTGGATCATTCGGCTTCGCTTGTCGCCATAACTGCCCCTGTATCGAAGCTGTCGGCAAGTCATCATCGTTGTCCGCGGGCACAACCCGAGTAACTACGAACTGTCCCTTCTGTGGAACTGGAAGACCTAACGCGGACGCGACTCCAGGATCATTGTCCTGATGGCCGAGTACAAGCAACCCTTCAGGACGAAGCGCGTCACGGGCACCGCCGTTGCTGCGCATCCGTTTCAGAGGATCATCCAGGCCCCAGCCCACAGTCTCGACCGTGGCCCGGGTGATTATCTGGTTGTGCACATCTCGGCACAGTTGGAACAACCGTGCTTGCGCATGTCGATCACCACGGCTTGCCTGCGCATCCATGATCCGCCCCCGCCTCTGCGGATCAAGGTGCAACAGCACGTTCGGGGTTAGCCTGCCGTGCGACGACCACAACCATCTGATCTCGGTGACACCACGCTCCGTCAGACGACGCTTCAAGTCACGGTTTGCCGTTAGGCGCAGTCGGTCTTGCCGTGCCCGGACAAGGCCTGCCCGCCACTTGCTTTCCAGGTCGCTTGCCCAGATCACCAGACAGAGCTGGTCGACCATCTCAGGCCCCATCTCCCAGCCACCAATCCGCTGGGAGAACTTACAGTCCACGTCGTGGCCGGCGATCCGATAGTCAGTAGCCACTCCATCTGCGAAGTCGAATTCACGGTGGAGGTTGATCTCCACCAGAGTGCCCATGTGAGTCTTTTCGGTCTTGTGGAGCTGCACGTAATCCCAGCGGCCACTCCGGCGCCCATCAAGAAGCTGGTCAATTGTGTGCCTGAGCACCTTAGCGACACGGTCGCCAGTTGGATCGTGCTCATAAAGCCGATCGGTTACAGCGTCGAGTTCTGGATCGTCTCCCCGTCCGGGCGGACCCTCTAGGACCATGTCGAGCAAGCCGGCGTCCCCTCGTTGCACTTAGGCGCTTAACCCCGTCACCGATGCCGACCCAGCTGCAGAAGCACGGCTCTCGGCAGTGAACACATGTTGCCCCAGTGAGTCGTGCTCAGTCCAGAAGTTCAACGGACAGACAAAAAGGCCCTCCCGCGAACGGGAGGGCCTTAGTGCTGTCTCAACCAGACGTGCGCCCGAAGGGATTCGAACCCCTGACCTTCTGATCCGTAGTCAGATGCTCTATCCAGCTGAGCTACGGGCGCTTGTTCAGTTATCAATCTAGCACCTGCCGGAACAGGCACCAGCGGAGGCTCCGGGATTTGAACCCGGGAGGGGGGGTTACCCCCAACCGCATTAGCAGTGCGGCGCCATAGACCAGACTAGGCGAAGCCTCCCAGGCCCAACGACCACTGCTCAAATAGGTTACACACCCTCCTGACCCCCTCGGAAGGCACCCCCCTTAGACGCGTTGCAGGGCTCTGAGCAGGCCCGATGGGCGTCCGCCGAGTCCTTCGGCTTCGAAGACGGCGATGCCGACGCGAGGGAGGTCCCGGGCCGCGGGGTAGGCGAGGTAGCGCGGGACCCAGCGCGGCTGGAACTTCGCGTTGAAGCGGTAGAGGGTCTCGATCTGGATCCAGCGTGAGAAGAATCGCAGCGTCCGGGCGGAGAGGCGGGCGACCGGGCCGGCGCCGATGCGCTGGCCTTGTTCCAGCACCGCGCGGAAGGCGGCGAAGTTCAGGGAGACGTGCTGGGCCGAGGTGCTCAACAGCAGTTCGGAGATCATCAGCTCGTTGACGCCGTTGTCGGCGGTCCGGTCGCGGCGCATGACGTCCAGCGACAGGCCCTTTTCACCCCAGGGGACGAACTGGAGGAGGCCGCGCACCTGCCCGTCGTGTTCGGCGGTCACGAGGACCGAGCCCGGGTCGCCCATGCGGCCGAGGGCCATCGAGAAGCCGCGTTCCGTATCCGTGCCGCGCCAGGTGGCCGCGAGGGCGCGGAGTTCGTCGAGCTCCTCAGCCGGTAGGTCTTCGGCTTTTCGGATGCGCGCGGTGTAGCCGGCGCGCTTCGTGCGTGAGACGGCTTGGCGGACTCCGCGCATGACGCGCCCTTCGAGGGTGAAGGTGTCGGTGTCGACGACGGCCTCGTCGCCGATCTCCAGCACTTCCAGCCCGAAGCGGGCCCAGACGGTCGCGCCCAGTTCCGAGCAGCCCATGGTCGCCGGGGTCCACGCGTACCGCCGGCAGACGTCCAGGTACTCCTCGATCGCGCCCGGCCACGCCTCCGGGTCACCGAGCGGGTCCGCCGAGCACAGCGCGACCCCGGCGATCACCCGATAGGTCACCGCGGCCTTCCCCGACTTCGAGAAGACCACGAACTTGTCCCGGCGCAGCGCGAAGTACCCCAGCGAGTCACGCTCCCCCAGCAGCCCCCTGAGCCGTTCGACCTCCTCGTCGGTCAGCTCCGGGGCGGGTTCGGCCGAGCGGAGGAGGAAGTACGCCGCCAGCAGCACCGCGCCGATCCCGAACAGCAGGCCGACCGCGGCCGACAGGTCTTCCAGCCACAGCGCGGGGAACGTCACCGGGCCGCTCACGCCGATCAGGGCCAGCGTCGACTGCGCCAGGCGGTCGCCGACCCCCGCGTCGACAGGCGCGACCGATAGCAGCGTGAAGTTGATCGCGACCCCGGCCACCGTCAGCTGCAGGAAGACCCGGATCGCACGCCACCGGCCGGTCACCGGATCGGGGAGCGCGATGAAGTGTCGCCGCGTCGCGATCAGGGCGATCAGCAGCGCGAGCGACACGAGCCCCGCGCCGAGGGTGTGCCGCAGCCCGAGATGCGACACCGTCAGCAGCGCGGCGGCGGCGACCGCCAGTTGCCAGGCGCGGCGCTTCCGTCGCTTGAGCCCGGTGGCGAGCAACATCAGCAGCACCCCGGTCACCAGCGCGACCGTCGCCGCGCCGACCGTGGCCTCGTGCGGCAGTTCGAGCCAGGTGGCGACGTGTCCGCGCAGGGTGCGCCGCCCGGCCGGGACCAGCACCGAGATCAGTGCCAGCAGCCCGGCCAGCCGCGTCACCCAGGTGATCACCGCCACCGTGGTGGCGCCCGCCACCCGCCAAGCACCCGCCAAATTCCGCCCCCGTCAGCTCCTTGCCAGCTCCACGAACGGTACAAGGGCGTCGGGGTTCAGCAGGGCATCCCGGCTGACGGCGCGGTCAGGTGAAACCCCCGAAAGGATCTTCTTGACCGGAACCTCGCATTTCTTGCCGTTGAGCGTGCGGGGTACCTCGGTCACCTGGACGAACCGGTCGGGCACGTGCCGCGGCGAGAGGGCTCCGCGCAGTTCCTTGCGCAAGGCGGGTTCGACCTCGTCGAGCGACGCGCCCTCGGCCAGCACGAGGAAGCACAGCAGCTGCCCGTCCTCGTTGCCCGCCGCCGAAGTGTCGATCACCAGCGAGTCCGCGACCTGGTCGAACGACTCGACGACCCGGTAGAACTCGGCCGTGCCCATCCGCACCCCGCCGCGGTTGAGCGTCGAATCGCTGCGCCCGTAGATGACGGCGGAGCCGCGACCGGTGATCCGGATCCAGTCGCCGTGCCGCCAGATCCCCGGATACATCTCGAAGTACGCCTCGCGCAGCCGCGAGCCGTCCGGGTCGTTCCAGAAGAACACCGGCATCGACGGCATCGGCTCGGTGATCACCAGTTCGCCGACCGTCTCCACCACCGGCTTCCCGTCCTCGTCGAAGGCGGCGACGGCGGCGCCGAGCGCGCGGACCGAGAGCTCGCCCAGCCAGACCGGGACGTCGGGGGCCGACGCGACGAACGCCGCGCACAGATCCGTGCCACCGGACACCGAGCAGATCTGGACGCGTTTACCGACCTCGTCGACGATCCACCGGAAGCCCTCGACGCTCAGCGGCGCGCCGGTGGATCCCAAGGCGCGCAACGCCGTCAGGTCGAACCGCTCGGCCGGTTTGATCCCGGCCTTCAGGCAGCTCTGGATGTACGGCGCCGACGTGCCGAAGTACGTGACGCGGTGCTGCTCGGCCAGATGCCACAGCACGTTGAGGTCCGGGCTGCCCGGGCTGCCGTCGAAGAGCACGATCGTGGTGCCGGTCAACAGGCCGGAGATGAGGAAGTTCCACATCATCCAGCCGGTGGTGGTGAACCAGAAGAACCGATCGCCCGGGCCGAGATCGCTTTGCAGGGCAAGGGCTTTGAGGTGTTCGAGGGTGATCCCGCCGTGCCCGTGGACGATGCCCTTCGGCAGGCCGGTGGTCCCCGACGAGTACAGGACCCACAGCGGGTGGGCGAAGTCGACGGGTTCGAACGCCAGCTCCGCGCCTTCGTTGTCGGCGAGCAGCTTGTCCCAGTCGAGCGTGCCGTCGAGGCGGCCGCCGGCGTAGTCGATGAGCACGGTCGCTTCGAGCGTGGAGATCTCGTCGCGCAACGAGTTCACTGTCGGCCTGCTGTCGAACCACCGTCCATTGTAGACGTATCCGTTTACCGCGATCAGCACCTTCGGCTCGATCTGCGCGAAGCGATCAGTGATCGCGCGGACACCGAAGTCCGGCGAGCACGACGACCAGACGGCGCCGAGGCTCGCGGTGGCCAGGAAGGCGATCAGCGTCTGCGGGCAGTTCGGCGCCAGCGCGACGACTCTGTCCCCTTTGGACACTCCGAGCTTGCGCAGTCCTTCCCGCGCGGCGGCGACGGCGGAGCGCAACGCGCCGTATGTCAGCTGCGACGAGAGGCCGTCCTCGCGGTGGAAGATCACGGCGATCTCGTCGTCGGCCTTCGCGGCGCCCGCGACGCCGGGCATGAGCGAGTGCTCGGCGTAGTTCAGCGTGCCGCCCGCGAACCACTGTGCGTTCGGCATCTCACCGGTGAGCACCTCACCGGGCTGGTCGTGCCAGCGCACGCCGAGGAACTCGGCGACGGCGGACCAGAACTCCGGCCCCTGCCGCACGGAGAACTCCCACAACGCGTTGTAGTCGTCGACCTCCACGCCGCGTTCGGTGCGCAGCCACTGGCGGAACGCGTCGATCTTGGTGTCGGGCAGGCGGCTCGGCTCGGGGCGCCAGAGCACTTCCGGGGCGTCGGCGGTGTGAGTCACCCCGCGATGTTAACCCTCGTTAACCTGCTTGGCGAGCCCCCGTGAACAGCTCGTACGCCATCGACTTCAGCCGTGACGCGTCGAGCGGGGTGACCGTCAGCCACCCTCGGTCGCGCCGGAGCCCGTAGCGGCCGTCGGGGGTGTCCACCCAGGTCAACGTACCCTCTCCGCGCACCCAGCGACCCTCCCAAGACTTCCTGACCGCGCCGAGCCGTCCGCTGCCGATGCGCTGCGTCGCGATCCGCACCATGACGATGACCTCGGGTTCCCGCAGCCCGGCGTCGCGCAGGACGTCGGAGAACGCCGGCTGCCCGCCGTGCTCCCCCGCCTCGCACGCGGCCGTGTAGTCGTCGACGCGCAGGTTGACCGAGAGGCCACGCCCCTGCTCGCACGGCGGCAAGGCCTGCAGCAGCGTCGCGGCGACGAGCGGTTCCCGCAGCGCCGCCAGCTCGACGTCGGTGCCCGAAACGCCGATCACGACCGCGCCGCGATCGGACACGCAGCCGACCGCCCGGTACGCCGGATCCCCGTCGAGCCGAAGGTCGAGCGTGAGTTCGCTGTTCGCGACGGTGTGCAGGAGCCGCACCAGCTCGGGCGCGGGGGCGTCCACCGTGCCGAGGCCGCGGTCCGAGAGCGTCGCGCTCGCCGTGGCCACCAGCTCCGCCCGGAACTCCGGGGTCCGCCCGACGTGCGGGACCGCCAGCACCGCGGGCAGTTCGTCGCGTCCGTGCGCCGACCAGAGCAGGAACAGCTCACCGACGTGCAGCCGGATCCAGTCCATCAGCGACCGCTCCTCGGATCCTCGCCGATGACCGGCGGGGTGACGTGCCCGCTGAGGCCCCACACGTCGGAATCCTCGACGAGGTAGTCCGGCGCCTTGTGCTCTTCCTCGCCCTGCCGTCCTTGCGCGGGCGCCATCCCCATCGGCATGCCGCCGAAGCCGCCCATGCCCGCGGCCGCCGCGCGGGTCCCGGCCGGCTGGCCGGGCTGCCCCGACGGCCCGAAGCCACCGGCGCCGGCACCGGACCGGCCGCCCTGCCCGAGCTGTTCCTGGGTGCCTCCGGGGGCGCCGGGCGGCGGTGGCACGTAAGCGCCGCTGCCCGCACCCGGCGCGCGCGGCGCCTCGACCGGCTCCCGCACCTGGATCGGGGCCGCGTCGTCGACGCCACTGCTGCGGGTCGAGTCGTCCGGTGGCGGGACCGGCTCCGGCTCCGGTTTCGGGTCGGGTTCCGGCTTCGGTTCTTCGGGTGTCTCAAGGATCTTCGGCTGCTTGCCGTACGAGGTGAAGCTGGGAACGTTCTCGTAGACCTCGCCGGAGCTGAACTGCATCCGCGTCATCACGTCGGCGGCCTGTCGGTGCAGATCCTGCGAGCTCTCGTCGGTGGGGTCGGCGACGATGCGCCCGGCTTCGGCGAATTCGGATCCCGACGGCGTCGAAGCCGACATCGCCTGCGTCGAATCGGAGACCGGGATCGGGCGGCGCTTCGGCGGCTCCGGCAGCTTGGGCCGCGGCGCGTATCCCGGTGGCTCGGGCATCGTGCGGCGCGCGGTTTCGGCGATGTCCGCCTGGCGGCGCACGCAGTTCGCGACGTTCTCCGCCCGCCAGCCCGTCTCGCCCGCCCAGTCGACGAGTTTGACCGCGGCGTCACGCGCCCTGTCCGCGCCCTCGCCCGTCCAGCCGTCGGCGGTGGCCGCGAGGGCCGCCCTGAGCTCGGAACCGACCCGGTCGAGGAAGGCGCTGATCTTCGTCCACTGCGCGGCGACGGCTTCCGCGCTCGCGAGGTCCAGCTCGTTGTGGACCATCGCGTAGAGCTCTCGATGCGAGTAGCTCATCCAGTCGATGTCGGCGGTGAGGCTTTCGGGGCCCGGCTGCGGTTCGGGCTCCCGAGGCGGCCACGGCATGGGCAGGATGCGCATCAGTGCTCGTCCTTCCGCTCCTGGCCGACGATGTCCTCCATGTCGAACCGGCGGGCGACCCGTTCGAGCTGCTCCTGGCCCTCCTCGTCCGCGGCGACGTACATCTTCCGCGCCGCCATCACGGTGAGCTGGAAGTCCTTGAGGACCTTGGCGAAGTCCTTGAGAACGGGAACGGCCGCCTCGGTCCCCTTGTTCGCGGCGCCCTGGAAGCGCTCGCTCATGGTGTGACCGACGACGTTGTCGCCCAGCTTCAACGGCGCGTTGAACTCCGTCGAGTCCTTGATCAGCGCGTTGAGCTCGTGACGCGCCTTGAGAAGGGCGTCGACGAGCTTCTTCGCGGCGTCCTCGGAGACCTTGACGGCCCCCTTCTTGGCATCGGTCTTGGAATCCCGGATCTGACCCGCCACGGGAGCCAGCGCCGGAGCCGAAGCTCCGAACGCGGCTTGTGGCGTCACGGGCACCTTGGGCGACTGTGCCATTCGACCCTCCCCTGTCACATCTTGAGGGGAATGCTAGCGCGAATGGGTCAGCGCAGGTGGGCGTCGAACCAATTCAACGTGCGCTGCCAGGCCTCCGCGGCCGCGTCCGGATCGGCGTCGAAGCGGTGGTTGGCGCCCGGGTAGTGGACGACGTTCGTCGCGACGTTCGCCGTCGCCGCCGCCTCACGTAGCTGCTCGACTTCGGCGCCTCCGGCGGCGTCGCCCGCGTCGCCGTACATGCCGAGCCACGGGCTGGTGAGCCGTCCCGCGATCTCGACGAGGACCGGCAGCCCGGTGACGCCCTGCCCGCCGACGCTGACCGCCGCGCCCAGCCTGCGGTTCGACGCCACGACCAGCGCGGCCGTCCCTCCGAGGTCGAAACCGACGACACCGACGAGATCGGCTTGGACGCCGCGTTCCGCGAGCCAGGAAAGCGTCGCGTCGGTGGCTTCGAGCAGGTCCTGCTGGGTGAGGTCGTCCCGGTCGAGATGCGGGGTGACGGTGAGCCAGCCTTCGCCGGCGAGACCGGCCAGGAGCAGTCCCAAACCCTCTTCGACCTCTTCGGCCTCCTCGTGCAGCACCACGAGTCCGCCGCGGACGACACCATCCGGTTCGGCGAAGGTCAGGCGCAGCGTGTGGCCGTCGGCGTGCTGATGTTCCACGGTGGTCGTCAGGGTCATTCCTCCATCAGACCACTCTTAGGTAAATATTCGGAGCTTGCGCCCGCGCGGGAGGATACGGTGTCGGAGCCGTCCCCCAGACGTAGGAGCGCCGAAGATGTCACCTGTTTCGCCGCGTGCGGATCTCGAATCGTTGCCGAAGTACGTCCCTGGCCGGACAATCCAGGGCGCGATCAAGCTGGCGAGCAACGAGGTTCCCGGTGGCCCGCTGCCGAGTGTGGCGCAGGCCATAGCCGAGACGGCGCAGGGCATCAACCGGTACCCGGACATCACGGCTTCGGCGCTCGTCGAGCGGCTGGCCCGCGAACTGAACGAGTCCGTCGACCGGATCGCCATCGGCTGCGGTTCGGTTTCCCTTTGCCAGCAAATGATCCAGGCCCTGTGCGGCCCGGGCGACGAGGTCGTCTTCCCGTGGCGCTCGTTCGAGGCGTACCCGATCGTCACGCAGGTGGCGAACGCCGTGAGCGTGAAGGTGCCGCTCACCGCCGGGCACGGGCTGGATCTCGACGCGATGCTGTCGGCGATCACGCCCAAGACGCGACTGGTCTTCGTGTGCAACCCCAACAACCCGACCGGGACGGTCTTGCGGCGCGCGGAGCTGGAGCGCTTCCTGGACGCCGTGCCCTCGGGCGTCCTCGTCGTGCTCGACGAGGCGTACAAGGAGTTCGTGACCGACGCCGAGGTGCCGGACGGCGTCGAGCTCGCGCGCGGCAGGGACAACGTCGCGGTGCTTCGGACGTTCTCGAAGGCGTACGGCCTCGCCGGCCTTCGCGTGGGTTACGCGGTGGCCCCGGAAGCGATCACCGTCGCGTTGAAGCAGGTCTACGTCGCGTTCTCGGTGAACATGATCGCCCAGGCGGCGGCCATCGCCTCGCTCGACGCGGCCGACGAACTGCTGGAACGCTGCAAGGAGATCGTCTCGGAACGCACCCGGGTCCGGGATGCGTTGGTGGCCAAGGGTTACGAGGTGCCGGAGACGCAGGCGAACTTCGTCTGGCTGCCGCTGGGCGAGCGGACGACCGCGTTCGCGGAGCACGCGCTGGAGCGGAAGCTGATCGTGCGGCCCTTCGCGGGCGAAGGCGCGCGAGTGACCATCGGGACGCCCGAGGAGAACGACCTCTTCCTCGAAGCGGCCGGGGATTTCCCGCGCTGACAAGGCTTCATGGCGGCCCGCACTTCGTGGACGGGGTGCGGGCCGCTTCCTACTTGAGGAGCAGCTGCACCATCGCGGCGAGGCCGATCACGACGATCACGCCGCGAAGCACCTTCGGCGAGAGCTTGCGGCCGATCTTGGCGCCGATCTGGCCGCCGATCGTCGACCCGACCGCGAGCAGCGCGACCACGGGCCAGCTGACCGGCGCGATGAAGGCGTAGATCGCGCCCGCGACGATGTTCACGACCGCGGACAGGGCGTTCTTGACGCCGTTGAGCCGTTGCAGCGACTCCGACATCAGCATCCCCATCACGGCCATCATCATCACGCCCTGCGCGGCCGTGAAGTATCCGCCGTAGATGCCGATCAGGAAGATCAGGAACAACAGGAGCGGCCCGATCTTGTGGACCTTCCCGTTCTCCTCGCGGCGCTTCGCGACCCAGGCGGCCACTCGCGGCTGAACGATCACGAGCACCACCGCGAGCCCGACCAGCGCGGGTACGACGGTCTCGAAAGCGTCCTTCGGCAGCGAGAGCAGCAGGATCGTCCCGCAGATCGCGCCGAAGAACGATGCCACGGCGAGTTTGACGACCTGGGGCCAGTAGCCCTTGAGCTCCTCCCGGTAGCCGATCGCCCCGCTCACCGTGCCGGGGGCGAGGCCGATCGCGTTGGAGGTCGTCGCCGTCAGCGGCGAGTAACCGAGCGCGACCAGGACCGGGAACGTCACCAGCGTGCCCGAACCGACGACCGTGTTGATGGTGCCCGCCCAGAGCCCCGCGACGAAGATCACGACCGCGTGCCACCACGTCATAAAGCACTCACGTCCGCACCCTAAGCACCGTTACCTCCTTTCGCGCTGCGGATGTGTCTAGTCGAACATTCAACGAGCCCGTTATGTCCCGTTCGACGGGAAGACACAGAACTCGTTGCCTTCCGGGTCCTCGAGGACGTCCCAGTCGATCTCGCCGTCCTTGGCCCGGACGAGCCGCGCGCCCGCGGCGACCAATTCGGCCGTCGAGCCGAAGACGTCGATGTGCATGCGGTTCTTCACGGACTTCGCCTTGGGCACCGGGTTGACCCAGATCAGCGGGCCACGACCGGCCGGATCCTCGATCGCGACCGGCCACTCCACCGGCCGCTCGTCCCGGTGGCGGCGGACGTAGCCCATCGCGGCGCACCACCAGTCCGCGAGGGCCTGATGGTCGTTCGCGTCGAGACAGATGTCCTTGAACACCGCCGCCATTCAGTTCTCCTCCGGCAGATGGGCCGCGGTGATCTCCGTGGCGACCGTCCAGCCGAGCGTCAGGTACAACGCGCGCCCCTCCTCCGTCGCGACCAGGACCGCTCGCTCCGCACCGGCGGCGACCGCCACCTCGTCGAGCCTGCGCATCACGAACCGGCCGAGCCCTCGCCGCTGGTGCTCGGGCTCCGTCACGACCTGATCGATCACCGCCGTGCCACCGGCTATCGCGACCCGGCCGGTGGCCGCGCGCGAACCGTCGGGCGCGCGCACCACGACGTCGGTGACGACGCCGTCGCCGACCAGCTCGGCCCGGTACGGCTCGGGCGCGGCCATGACGGGCCGCAGCGCGATCGGGGCGCTCATCAGGTACTCCGGTGGGCCGACCTCCCACTCCGGCGGCACCGTCTTCGCCACTTCCTCACGGGGACCGCTCACCTTCAACCACGTTCCGGGCTCGGTCAGCGAACGGGCCCGGCTCGCGACCGACCCGGTTTCCGCCAGCACGTACCGCACGCGATGCCCCGGACGCCCGACGTCGAGCCGGTAACCGTCCGGCTCGGCGACGGGGACCCCGACGCCGCGGGAGAGCGCCCAGCCGTGCACCCATGCCTTGATCAGCCCTGCCACCCCAGTCATCGTCAGAGGATGACATCCCGCACCGACAATTCCGGACGTCCCGCCGGGCCTGCGAGGATGGGGCCGTGGCCGACGACGAGCGCGAACAGGTGTGGAGTGCGACCGTCGATCATCTACGCACGATGATCGACTCGGGCAGGCTCCCCGCCGGGTCGAGACTGCCCGCCGAGCGGGCGCTCTGCGAGCAGCTCGGGATCAGCCGCGGTTCGCTGCGGCAGGCGTTGCGAGTGCTGGATTCCATCGGTTACGTGCAGGTGCGGCCGGGTTCGGGCACCTACGTCCGCGAGAACCTCGGCGAACAGCCGTTACGTGGCTGGTTCTCGGAACACGAGCAACTGGTCGAGAAGCTCTTCGATCTGCGGACCACGGTCGAGCCGACGCTGGCCGAGCGGCTCGCGCTCGAGCACACGCCGCGGGTGCTCGCCCGGCTGGAAAGCACCGTCGACGAGATGGACCAGGCCGCCGCCGACGGCGACATGTTGCGCGTGATCGCGGCCGACGCCGAATTCCACCGGGTGATCGCGGGCAACGCCGGCAACGACGACGTCACCGATCTGCTGCGTTCGGTGCTCGCGCTGGTCGGCGAGGAGCGGCGGGCGGCGCTGCGGCTTCCGGGGCAGATCCGCAAGGCCGTCGACGAGCACCGCGCGATCCTCGAAGCGATCCGCCGGTCGGACGCGGCGGCCGCACGGGAGATCACCTTGCGGCATCTGCTCGACGCCAAGACCTACGTCCACGACTACACGACCGGGGATTGACGCTTCCTTGATGGCGCGACCGCCCGCGCACGAGTATTGTTTTCAGAAGTTTGTGAAACTTCTGACGGGGGTGTGCGGTGGAGAAGGTCCGGTTCACCGAAGAGAAGGCGACGATGCTCGCCACGCTGTACGGCCGGGCGCTCGACGCCCGCAGCAAGAGGCCGATCCTCGGCGACAAGGCCGCGGACGAGGCCGTCAAGCAGATCGACTACGACTTCGCCACGCTGGGCGTGAACGCCGACATGGGGCTGACCGTCGCCCTCCGGGCCAAGCCGTTGGACGACTGGACCGCGTCGTTCCTCCGTGCGCACCCGGACGCGACCGTCGTCCAGCTCGGCTGCGGGATGGACAGCCGCGTGTACCGCGTCGACCCGCCGCCCACCGTGCGGTGGTTCGACGTCGACTACCCCGAGGTCGTCGGCCTGCGCGCCCGCATCTACCCCGAACGGGACGGCTACCGGACCATCGGCTCGTCGGTGACGGACTTCGGCTGGATCGACGAGATTCCCTCCGACAAACCCGGTCTGGTGATCGCGGAGGGGCTGACGATGTACCTGCGGCCGTCCGAAGGCGAGGAATTGCTGCGGCGGCTGATCGCGCATTTCCCGCAGGGCGGCGAAATGGTCTTCGACGTCTTCAGCAGGCTGGGGATCAAACTGCAGAAGCTGAATCCCGTTGTCCGCAAAGCCAACGCGACGCTGTACTGGGGCATCGACGAGATCTCCGAATTGGAGCGGCTCGGGCTGACGCTGGTGTCGAAACTCGACTCGACGGATTACGCGACGCCTGAGGTGAAGGACCGGCTTTCCGGGTCGATGCGGGCGCAGCTGTGGTTCGCGGGGCTGTTCCCGGCGTTCAAGAAGATGGGGCGGATCCTGCGGATGCGGTTCTGAGGGGCGGCCGGGGGCGTTTCCGGAAGCGTTGCGAAAGCCACTTTCGCAACGTTGAAGGTTGCGAAAGTGGCTTTCGCAACATGGCCGCCGGGCCGCGCCGAGGCGGTGTACCTCAGCGTGACTCGAGTACCCGCTCCACGAACCGGTGCAGCTTCTCCTCCAGCCGGAAGACGCGTTCTTCGAGCGACAGCGTTTCCGCCGGCTGCGGCACGTCCGACTTCAGCTCGCCGCGGATGTACTGGCTGCACGCCAGATTCGCGCACGCGTAGATGCCGAGCGTGTTGCCTTCGCGCCCGAGCTTCCCGGCGCGACGGCCGGAGAACAGCGCGATGTCGGACAGCGGATGTGTCGTCGTGCACAGGCCGCACATGTTGCTCAGCAGGACCCGGCCCTTCGGCCGGGGAGCGGCGCGCAGGGAGAGCCCGACGGTCTCCCCGCGGTACGGCAGCACGAGATACGCCCGCGCGGCGGCCTTCGGATCGCGCCAGCCGAGGAATTCCCTTTTCTCCCAAGGGATCTCTTCGGGCCGGGCGGGCAGCGTGACCCCTTTGGCCTCGCCTCGGGTGCAGTTCACGAAGGACGCCCTGATCTCGTCCTGGCCCAGCGGTTCCATACCCGCACGGTAGCCACCGCGTCCGGGAACTGGCGAACCGTTTTCGGCCGGAGGTCATACGATCACCGAGTGCGCGGGAAGACGATGTCGAGCCGGTTCCGGCTGGTGCTCAGGACCAGTCTCGGCTTCGCCGCGCTCGGCGTCGGGTCCAGTGTGTGCGGCGCCGGTGTCGTGGCGTTGCTGCTGCTCCTGCAGGGCCTCCCGAGCGAGGTCGGCGATCGCGGCTGGATCCTCGGCGTCACCGCGGCCGGGATCGTGGCGCTGTCGCTTATCGTCGGCACCGCGTGGACGGCATGGCTGCAACGGCGCACGGCGGTCTGGTTCGTCTTCGGCCGCCCGCCGACGAAGGCCGAGGCCGCGCGGGCGCTCCGGCTCCCGGTCGACATGGGGATCGTGAGCGGCACGCTCTGGCTGATCGGCACGATCGTGCTCGGTTCACTCGCGTGGGTGCTCGGCTCCTGGATGGACGCGCTCGGGATGGCGCTGGTCATCGGGCTCGGCGGGCTGACCACGGTCGGCCTCACCTATCTCGCCGCCGAATGGGTCGCCCGCCCGGTGATGACGATCGCGCTCAAGGTGACCCCGCCGAAGGGGACGCTCAAGGTCACCGTGCTGACCAGGGTGGTCGTCACCTGGTCGCTGGCGAGCGGGGTCCCGTTCCTCGGGGTGCTCCTGGTGGCCGCGCCGCCGGATCTCGGCCAGGGCGACCACGTCGCGAGCCTGATCATGATTTCGGTGATCGGGCTGGGTGTCGGCGCGATCGGGACGGGCCTGCTCGCGAAGGCCGTCGCGACCCCGTTGCACCGCCTGCGGATAGCGCTCGACGAGATCGCCCGCGGCAACAAGGAGGTCGTGGTCGAGGTCGACGACTCCAGTGAGATCGGCCTGCTGCAGACGTCGGTCAACGACCTCGCCGCCGGGCTGCGCGAGCAGGAGCGGATGCGGGACCTCTTCGGCAGGCACGTCGGTGACGAGGTCGCGCGGCACGCGCTCGAGTACGGCGCCTCCCTTTCGGGTGACGTGCGCGAGGTGACGGCGCTGTTCGTGGACGTCGTCGATTCGACGGCCCTGGCGAGCCGCACCCCGCCCGAAGACCTGGTGAAGATGCTCAACCGGTTCTTCACCAGCGTGGTGCACGCGGTCGGGGCGCGGGGCGGGCTGGTCAACAAGTTCCAGGGTGACGCCGCGCTCTGCGTCTTCGGCGCCCCGACCCGGCTCGCGGACGCGCCGACGGCGGCGCTTTCGGCCGCGCGGGCGATCCGGGACGCCGTCCAGGAGACCGGCGAGCTGGACCTCGGCATCGGGGTCGCGAGCGGCCGGGTCTTCGCCGGTCAGCTGGGCACCAGCAGCCGGTTCGAGTACACCGTCATCGGCGACGCGGTGAACGAGGCCGCGCGCCTGACCGAGTACGCGAAAGCCGCCGACGGCCGGATCCTGGCGAGCGAAGCGGTGCTCAAAGCGGCCCTGGAGAGCGAGCGCTCGCACTGGGAGCCGTACGCGGAGCTGGAGCTTCGCGGGCGCCAAGAACCGACGCACACCTGGGCGGCGCTCAGCCCGGAATGACGTCCGGCCAGCGCAGCAACGTCGAACCCCAGGTCAGCCCGGCCCCGAACGCCCCCATCACCACGCGGTGCCCCGGCTGGAGCGCCCCCTCCTTGGCCGCGTCGGCCAGGGCGATCGGGATGGACGCCGCGCTCGTGTTGCCCACCTTTTCGATGTTCGAATACATCACGTCCTCCGCGAGACCGAGCTGTTTCGCGCAGGTCTGCAGGATGCGGATGTTGGCCTGGTGCCCGATGAACCGGTCGACGTCGCCGACCGTCCAGCCCGCGGAATCCAGCACCGCGCGCGCCGACTGGACCATCCGGGCGCAGGCGTGCCGGAAGACGGTCTGGCCCTGCATCACCAGATAGTGGTCACGCGGATCGTCCGAGCGGCGGTTCTTCGCGCCACCCGCCTCGACCCAGAGCAGTTCGGCGAGTTCGCCTTCGCTGTGCAGGTCGAACGGGCCGAGCGCGCCGAGTTCGCCGGGGTCGCCCGCGCGCAGCAGGACGGCGCCCGCGCCGTCGCCGAAGATCGGCACCGTGCCGCGGTCTCCGGGGTCGATGAGCGAGGTGAAGACGTCGGCGCCGATCACCAGCACCCGCCGCGCGACACCGGCCGCGATCAGTCCGGCGCCGGTGGCGAGCCCGTAGACGAACCCGCTGCACACGGCGTTGACGTCGAAGGCGGCGACGCCGTTCAACCCGAGCTTCGTCGCGACCTGCGGCGCGCTGGCCGGGCACAGCTGGTCGGCCGTCGACGTCGCGAGCACGACCGCGTCCGCCTCGGTCTCCCCGGCCGAGGCGAGCGCCCGTCGCCCCGCCTCGACGGCGAGATCCACAGTGGACGTCCCGGGATCGACGACCCGGCGCTCGGCGATGCCGGTCCGCGAGCGGATCCACTCATCGGAGGTGTCCAGCCGCTGGGCGATCTCCTCGTTGCCCACCACGCGCGGAGGCAGCCAAGAGCCGAGACCGGCGAGAACGGCCGCCTGAGATGAGGGCACCAAGAAATCCTTTCGCGGGGCAAAGGGGAGGTCTGCCATTCACTTGTAAGCGCTACCATTCAGTAGACCCGTCAGTTGTGTTCCGGGTCACAATTCAAAGAATTCTCACCTTCACCCGGCTGCGTGACCGACGCCGCGCGAGGGCACGATCAAAGAACAGGCGCCGGGGAGAGCCGTCCGGTTAGCCTGACCTGGTGCACACACCCGACCTCGACCGCCTGGACGTCGCCATCCTCGCCTGCCTGCAGTCCGACGCCCGCACGATCGCCGAGCACATCGGTGCGAAGGTGGGCCTGTCGGCGGCGGCCGTGCAGCGGCGGATCAAGCGGCTGCGCGAGACCGGGGTGATCGAACGCGAGGTGGCGGTGCTGTCACCGCGGGCGCTCGGGCTGTCGATGACCTTCGTGGTGATGGTCGAGATGGAACGGGAGAACCTCGCGGTGCTCGACGGGTTCCGCCGCCAGGTGCTCGCGGACGACAACGTCCAGCAGTGCTACTACGTCACCGGCAACGCCGACTTCGTGCTCGTGGTGACCTGCCGGGACATGGCGGATTTCGAGACGTTCACGCGGCGGATGTTCTTCGACAACCCGAACGTGCGGCACTTCACGACGTCGGTGGCGATGGACCGGGTCAAGACCGGGCTGTCCCTGCCGCTGGAGCCTTGAGGGTCCAAAAAGGACTCCCTGACCTCGTCACCACGGGTATCGGTCCGGACGCAAGGGGTCTGTGCCCGGCGTTACACCACTATGGACATATGCAGCCGATAGCGTGAACGTCGCGACAGTCGCGTCATCCGGCCCGTGCCCGGCCATCTCCTCCCCGAGACGAAAAGTTCGCGCCGCGCGAACCACGAGAGCACTGAGGAGTGGCCGTGCACACCGACGCAATTCACCAGAGCCAGTTCGTTCTGCTGAACAACAGCAGCACGCCCGTTCTCTCCCGCCTGTCCTTCCACGCCGGCGAACCCTTCGCGGTCACCGTGTCGTTCCGGACCGAGCGCGGCCGGTGGGTCGAGTGGACCTTCGCGCGTGAGCTGCTCGTCACCGGCCTCACCGACCCCGCCGGGCTCGGCGACGTCCGCGTCCGCCCCGACCTCTCCGAGGACGAGGCGATGCTGACGCTCGAAATCGAGTCACCCGACGGTTATGCGTCGTTCGAGCTGGAGCGCGAGGACGTCGAGACGTTCCTCGAGTCCACCTACGACCTGGTCCCGCTCGGGTCCGAGAGCGAGCACTTCGACGTCGAAGCGCTGATCGAGGAGATCAGCAACGTCTGAAAACTTTCCCGCGGCACGAAAACGAAGGGCGGCCCGAGTGCGCTGGAGGCACTCGGTCCGCCCTTCGTCCTGTGTTCAGCCGAGGACCAGCGAGGTCCCGGTCGCGGACAACGCCGGCCGCACCGGGAAGAAGTAGGTCACCGAGCTGTTGCCGCCGGAGAGCATGCCCTGCGCCTGGTTGCCGGCGATGAACGAGCCGCCCGAGTCGCCCGCCTGCGAGCGGACGTTGGTGGCGGTCATGCCGTAGACCGTGCCTTCGGCGTAGCGGACGGTCTGGTTCTTGGCGCCGACGGTGCCGCAGGTCCAGCCGGTGGTCGAACCCGACTTGCAGACCGAAGCGCCGGTGGCGGCCACGGTCGAGCCGCTCACCCGGGTGCCGTTGTTGATGATGCCGCGCGGCACCCAGTTGCTGTTCACCCGGACGTGTCCGTAGTCGTTGGTCGGGAAGCTGACCCGGGCGAACGAGCCCATCGCGACCCGGTTGGAGCCGGTCACCGTGCCCGGGCCGCAGTGCCCGGCGGTGAGGAAGCCACCGTTGACCGAGAAACCGATCGAGCACCGCGAAGAGCTGTTGATGTAGTAGGCGTCACCACCGCGGACGTCGTACTTCAGGGTCGGCACCGAAGTGGTCTCGACCACCGCGACGGCGGCCTTGTCCACCTTGGCCTTCTCCAGGTACGAGTCGACGACGCCGCTCTTGCCCGGCAGGACGTTCACCGTCACCCGGTTGGTCTTGGTGTCCACACCCCAGCCGGTGATCGCGCCGTCCGCCGCGCGCTCACTCGCGTTCAGTCTGTCCACAGTGGAATCGAGCTGGGCGGCCGAGAAGCGGACCAGTTCGGCTTCCGCGCCACTGGCGAGGACCTGGCCGAGTTTCGCCGCGTCCGTGACGCCGACGCGGAGCTTGCCGGTGGCCTCGTTGTAGCTCGCGCCGCCGAAGCTGCCGCCGAGCGCGGAGGCGAGTGCCTGTTCGAGCGTGCCGGCGGCGGTCTCGCTCTGGATCCGGGCGAGCGCCTGATCGGCGGTCAGGCCGAGGTCCCGTTGCAGGGCGGGGACCATCTCGGCGTTGAGCAGAGTGTTCGAGGTCGCTGCCGCGGGGGTACCCGTGACGAGCGCGCCGGTGGCCAATGCTGCCGTGGCGGCCACACCGAGGAGCTTCGTGATCTTCATGCTTCTCCCTCGTCATCACGCACGGCTCCGGTTCGCCATGCGATAGCCCTCCCCTGACGGGTGAGGGTTGTGGACTCCGACGAAGGCCGCAATCCGGGTCGGCGCGGGATAGGTATACCCATTCTTCGGGACCCGAATCCCCTGCTCCACGGGCGGCCACTTAGAGCAGGCACCCGGACGGACACGTCCGTAAGTAGGGTTTCGAGCGAATACCTTGCGTAGTCGTTTCCACCCCCTGAACGTGGGATGAATCGCCGAATCGGGTTTGTGGCCGATGTTTCGGGTGCCTGGTGATTTTCCAACCGACGATCCGTCAGCCAACCGGTGACGCTGCGTCCTCGAACGGCCTCAGGGGGTGCCCGGGGTGTCCGTGTTGGGTGGTTTACGACCCGGTAGGCAGTGCTTAGGCTCCGCAGGACAACGCACAAGATCGTGTCGGGCTCAGCGGGAACTCCACACCGAGGAGCGCATGATGTGGCTTGCCACCCCTCGCCCGACCTCGGTTTCGGTCCGCGCCGGATCGACGGCATTAGTGGGCCGCGACGTCGAGGTCTCGGCGATCGTGAAGATCCTGCTGCGCCGTCCCGCCGCCGTGCTGATCGAAGGCGAACCCGGGATGGGCCGCAGCAGGCTGCTCGAAGAGCTGGCCGGACGTCGCGAGTTCGCGTCCGCCCGGGTGCTTTCGGGCGTCTGCCAGCCGATGCGCGAGCCGTTCCCGTTCGGGCCGGTGCTCGAAGCGCTGCGCTCGGCGGGCGACCGGCCGCTCGGGCCGCTCAGCCCGGTCGCCGGGGTGCTGAGACCCTTGCTGCCCGAACTGGCCGAAAGCCTTCCGCCCCAACCGGAACCGCTCGCCGACCCGTGCGCCGAACGTCACCGTCAGTTCCGCGCCGTCCGCGAACTCCTGATCGCTTGCGGGCCCACCCTCGTCCTGATCGACGACCTCCAGTGGGCCGACGAAGGCACCCGTGACCTCTTGCGTTTCCTCGCCGCCGCGATGCCCGCCGAGCTGGCCGTCGTCGCGGCCTACCGGACCGGTTCGCCCTCCGGGCACGGTGCCGTCATCCCGTTCCGGACCCCGCCGAACGTCCAGACCGCCCGCGTGACGCTGGGCCCGCTCGACCTCGACGCCGTCGGGAAGCTCGCGGAGGAACTGCTGGACCTGCCGAGGGTTTCCGCGCAGTTCACCGCGAAGCTGCACGAAAGCACCGCCGGGATCCCGTTCGTGGTCGAGGAGACCCTGCGGGCGCTGCGGGACGCGGCGGGGCGGCTGCCGATCGGCGAAGTGCTGGGCGACCGCCTGCTGGAAAGCCTCGAAGTCCCGATCTCCCTGCGTGAGGCCATCACCGAACGGCTCGACGCGCTGCCCGAACCCGCCATCCGGCTCGCCCGCGCGGCGGCGGTGCTCGCCGTCCCCTCCGAACCGGCGGTGATCGGCGAGCTCGCCTGCCTCGACGGCGACGCCCTCCGCACCGCCCTCTTGTCCACTTTGGATGGCGGAGTGCTCGGCGAACTCGGCGGCGACCGCTACGGCTTCCGTCATCCCTTGGCCCGCAAGGCCGTCTACGACACGATCAGCGGTCCGGAGCGGACTCTGCTGCATTCGCGCGCCATCAAGGTGCTCGCCGAGCAGCCCGCCCCGCCGCTGACCCTCCTGGCGAACCATTCGCGCGCGGCGGGACGAACCGGGCAATGGCGCCACTACGCCGAAGCAGCCGCCGACGAGGCCATCGCCCACGGCGACACCTCGCGCGCCATCGACCTCCTCCAGTCCGTGCTGGCCGAGGCCGGGCTCGGTGAGGACGACATCGCCCGGCTGGCCACGAAGCTCAGCCAGGTCGCGCTGCGCGGGTTCCGCCCGGACGTCATCGAGACACTGGAGCGGATCCTCGAAGACCTCACCGACCTGCGCCCGAGCGTGCGCGGGACGATCCGGCTCAGCCTCGGGATGCTGCTGGTCCGCACGATCGGACGGCTCGGCCGCGGCCGGGTCGAGGTGGAGAAGGCGATCACCGAGCTGGTCGACGAGCCGGAGCTGGCCGCGCGCGGGATCAACCTGCTCGCCCAGCCGATCGACGGGCTGACCCCGCTTTCCTGGCACGAGGTCTGGATGGACCGGGCCCGCGAGGTCTTCGACCGGATCGAAGACCCGGAACTGCGGCTCGCGCTGCTCGGCGACCGGATCTCCACCCAGGCGCATATCGGCGACGGCTCGGCCTGGACCGAGTTCACCGAACTGGCCGACCAGGGTGGCGGGGTGGCCGAACGGGTCCAGCTGGCCCGGCTGTGGTGCAACCTCGCCGACGCGCAGTCCTGGGCCGGGCATCTGACCAGGGCGGAAAAGCTGGTCACGGAAGGGATCCGCCGCGCGACCGACGCCGGCGCGCTCTACGCCGCCGGCCTCGCGCAGGGCACCAGGGTCCGGCTCGACTGGGTGCGCGGCGACTGGTCCGGGCTCGCGGAGGCCACCGAACAGCTCCGCGACGGCTATCCCGATCTGGGCCCGATCGTCATGGAATGCTCGCTCGTCCTCGGTGGGCTGGCCGCCGTGCGCGGGGAATTCGCCGCCGCGCAACGACATCTGGCCGCGGCGAGCGTGCACGCCCCGGAACACGGGCCCATCCCGGTGGTCCTTTCGGCGGCGGGTGTCCTGATCCGGGTGCTCCTCGCGACGGACGACGTCGACGGGGCGTGCGCGGCGGCCGACAACGCCGTCGCGGCGGCCCGGCGCAAGGGTGTCTGGGTGTGGGCGGCGGCGCTGGTCCCCGCCGCGGCCGAGGCCTACACGCGGGCCGGGCGCTGGTCGGAGGCGGACGCCGTGGTCGAGGAGTTCGCCCGCGGCGTCGACGGCAAGGATTCGCCGGTCTCCCGGGTCGCGCTGCTCGCCGGCCGGGCGATCCTGCTCGACGCGCGCGGCAAACATCCCGCCGCGGCAACGGTTTTCGACGAAGCCGCGGCCGGTTACGAAGCCCTGCCGATGCCCTATCAGGCCATCGGGGCCAGCGAGCGGGCGGCGCTGTGCCGTCTGACCGCCGGACGGCTCGACGCCGGCCGTCTCACCGCGGGTGACCGCAAGGCGATCGAGGAGCTCGCGGCGGCCGCGGAGGCCTACGAGCGGCTCGGCGCGACCAGGGACGCCGGCCGCTGCCGCCACCTGCTGCGGGAACACGGCGCGTGGGCGCCTTCGCAGCGCGGGCGGCGTGGCTACGGCCAGGAGCTTTCGCCCCGCGAACTCGAGGTCGCGCGCATGCTTTCCGACGGACGGACGAATCGCGAGATCGCGGACGGATTGTTCCTTTCGCCGCGTACGGTCGAACAGCACGTGGCCAAGGTCCTGCGGAAACTCGGCGCCCGTTCGCGGACCGACGTGGCCCGCCGGATGACGACGTACGCCCCCGCGGCGGCCGGCCGGTAGCTACGGCCTCCAGGGTGCTGGCTCTCCGCCTGAGGTACATGAAGGCCCCCTTCATGTACCTAGGCGCAAGGAAGGGGGCCTTCATGTACCTGGGCAAGCTTCTTCGGCTGAGCCTAGGGAGGGGCCTTCACCGACAGAACCTGTCCGAAGAAGTCCCTTGTGGACAGTCGCGAGCGTCGTGACGAGCCCCCGGGGATGTCGCGAAAGCCACTTTCGGGACATCAGACGTCGCGAAAGCGGCTTTCGCGACACTCCGGACCACGCCGGCCCACACCCGCCGGAAGGCCGGCAGGCAACGTGCCGGTGAACGGCCGTTATTCCTTTAGGGGCAAGAAAAGTGCCCGATCGGGCACGGTGATCCATTCCATCGTGTTCAGCCGTGTACGTATGGTTCCGTAGGTTCATGCGCTGTGCTAGTTTGTTTTGGCCATTAACAAAGTCGGGGCCCGCCCCCGTGAGGGAGTAGCGCAGAAGCATGGCTGAGCGAGCCGATTTCGCGCTGGGGACGGTCGAGGCGACGGTGGTCGGGCGGGCGCTTGGCGTCGACGCCCGCTTGTTTCCGTTGCGCGTCCAGAACACTTCGATCGACCCGGAGCGCTACGCCGCGATCGTCCGGAAGGTCTACACCGATCTCGAACAGCGCCGCCTGTCGATCAACGGCGAGCTGAACCCGGCCGTCCGCACCGCGTTCGAGCTGCTCGGGAACCACCGGATCACCGTTTCGATCAACGGTATCGACGGCATCGGCCAGGACATCGCCGTCCTCGCCCTCACCGACGGCAGGCAGGCGCTCGGCATCACGCAGGCCCACGGCGAAGACCTCCTGCAGTTCGCGCTCTTCGACGACGAGGAGCTGGTCGAGGTCCTCTCCGGGGTACTGCCGCGGATGCGCCCCGCGTCGACCGGCCGCCGCACGCTCGTGCAGAAGGAGGAGCGGGCCGTCTCCGCGATGGCCGCGCGCCGCCAGGCCGAAGCCGAGTTCGACGAGGAAGAGACCGACGCGTTCGGCAACCTCCAGTTCACCGGCGTCGTCCGCGCCCGGCCTGAAGCACCGGCTCCGCGCAACGACGAGAGCGACGTCGAGGTCTTGGAGAAGGTGCTGTCCGGGCCCCGGCTCGGCGGCGGATACATCATCGTGAGCGGGATCGGCCGCCGCGGCGAACGGCTCCGGTCGACGCCGTTGAGCTGGCTCGACACCGAAGACGGCCGGTACCTGATCCGGACCGAGACCGACGAGGCCTCCGGCGCCGTGATCGGGCACTACGACCCGGCGAGTCAGTCGGGCGTGGCGAATTCGATCCGGAACGCCATCGCGGACATCTACTGACCCTTCCTGAATCCGGCGAGAGGACCCTCCGTTGACCGAGGAAGCACAAGAACTGCAGCCGTTGATGGCGGCGCGCAAGGTGGCGTTCGCGAGTGCGCGGCTGAAGGAGATGGCCAAGCAGGGCGGCTTCGCCGTCGACGAGACCACCGGCCAGGAGATGATCCGTTCACTCCAGGGTGTGATCGACAGCCTCGAAGAGCGCTGGAGCGCGCTGACCAAGCTGCAGAAGTCGCCGCCGATGAGCTCCACCGCGACCGCCCGCTGGGTGTCCGAGCACATGCACGGCACCGCGACGGACGCGCAAGGTCTGCTCACCCAGCTCCAGGCCGCCCGCGCCGAGTTCCCCACCTACATCGAGGCGATCGAACTCGCCCAGCGGAACTACCGGGAACGCGACGCGGAGAACCAGCGCGACCTGAAGCGGATCGACACCGAGATCTGAAGGAGAGACCCGTGACCGAATCCGAGGAGAAGACGGCGAAGGTCTCCGACCCGAACTCGCCCGATTACGACAAGCTCGACCCGAACTACGACCCCACGGCCGACTCGTCGTCCGACTACTACGTCGGACCGCTGGCGGACGAGGCCGCCTCCGGCGACGAGATCCGGGCCGGGGCCTCGGCCGGGACGGACCTTCTCTTCGACATCCTCGGCTGGGGTGACAAGGCGCTCAACGGCTTCAAGGACATCTTCACGCAGAAGATGTACGAGGGGCAGCTGGAGAAGGCGCGCGAGGGTCTCGACAAGAACCTGGACATCCGCAAACCCGGCGAGCCGCCGTCCACGATCTGGGCGAACGCCACCCACGAACAGATGCAGTCGGCGATCGCGGACAACGCGGATCCGGCCGCGGTGGCCGAGACCTCCGAGGAGTGGATCCGGGCGGGCAACGATCTGGCCTCGCATCAGCGCAACCTGGCGAAGGCGATCAGCGCGAGCACGGCCAACTGGGAGGGCGAGGGCGGCGACGCGGCCCGCGAGCACCTCGCCGGTGTCGGCAAATGGCTCGGCTCGACCGCGAACGGCGCGACGCTGGCCGGGCGGCAGCAGCAGATCCACTCGCAGACGCTCAACGAGACGCAGAAGCAGATGGCGGCGAACCCGCCGGTGGCGTTCAACGTGCAGGAGGCCAACGCCAACCTGCAGAAGATCACCGACCCGTACGTGTACATGGCACAGCTCGGGAAGGACCTCTCCACCTTCAAGAAGCAGCAGGACGCGCGGGACCAGGCCGCGAAGGTGATGACCGACTTCGACACCACGGTCGGCTCGGCGATCGCCACCCCGGCGTTCCCCGCCCCGCCGAAGCTGGCGACGGCGACCAGGCAGCTGCAGGGCAGCCCCGCCGGTGGTGGCGCGGGTTCGCCCGCCGGCACGCTTCGCGACCGGATGTCGCCCGAAGGCGCCGACGGCACCCCGTTCAGCGCGACCACGGACCGGACGCGCCCGGACGGCCTCGTCGCTTCGATGGACGGGACGCCGCAGGGTGGGACCAGTGGGCCCGGCGGGGTGTCGCCGTTCAGCTCGCCCAACGGCGGGCCGGGCGGTGGCCCCGGTGGTGGTCCGGGCGGCGGTCCCGGCGGCTTCCCCGGTGGCGGTGGTCCCGGTAGTGGTGGCCCCGGCTCCAGCCCGGCCATGCCCAACATCAACATCCCGAACGGACCGACCGGCGGCGAGACGTACAAGCCCGCCGCGTCGTCGGGTCCCCACCTCCCGAACATGCCCAAGATCGACGAGGGCACGCGCACCACGGGCTACACGCCTCCGTCCGTTACGCCGCCGTCGTTCACCCCGCCGAACATCCCCATCCCGGAGAGCGGCGGACCGCGGCCCGGCGGCGGTCTTCCGTTCACGCCCCCGAACATCCCCATCCCGAACGGACCCAGCGGGCCCAACAGCGGCGGGCCGAGGCCGGTCATGCCGAACATCCCGCCGATCCCGCGTCCCGGTGGCATCGGCGAGCGGCTCACCGGCCCCTCGTTCCCGGACGGCAACTCGTACAAGGGCACGCCGTACAACCCGCCCAAGCTCGGTGGCATGCCGAACATCCCCGGCGGTGGCGGAACCGGCGGGACCAGCGGCTTCGGCGGCGGTACCGGTGCCGGTGGCGCGGGCGGTGCGGGCGGCGGCGGTCTCGGCGGTGCCGGACGGGCGTCCGGCTCGCTCGGCATGGGCGGCGCCGTCGGCGCGGGCGCGATGGACGCCGAAGCGGCCGCGGCCCGGGCGGCGGGTTCCGGCGGCAAGCCGGGTACGCCCGGCGGCATGGGCCCGATGGGCGGGATGGCTCCCGGTGCAGGCAAGGGGCAGGGCCAGGAGGACAAGGAGCACAAGGTCGCCGACTACGTCGAATCCGACGACCCGTCCTTCTTCGCCGCCGACGAGGTCGTGGCGCCGCCGGTGATCGGCGACTGGAAGAACAAGGACTGGAAGTGACGGCTTCGTTCGAGGTCGATCCGGACGACCTGACCGCGCACGCGAGCCATCTCGACGGGCTCGTGGACCGGCTGAACACCGCGCATTCCGCGACCGGTTCGGCGATGTCGGCGGACGCGTACGGCCTGCTGTGCGCGTTCCTGCCGCCGATCGTCAACCCGGCGGGCGAACGCGCGGCGGAGACGATCAAGGCGGCCTCGGAAGGGATCCAGGCGACCGCCGACAACGTCCGCACCGCGGCCAAGTCCTATGTGGACGGTGACAAGACCAACGCGGAACCGTTCAAAGCGGACTTCGCCGCCTTGGACATCGGAGGAAAGAAATGACCGGCGCGAACGAGCTCGGCGAGCTCATGCTGGACCCGGACGAGGCTCAGCGCAAAATGGATCGTTGGGCCGCGGGGCTGGAAGAGAAGGCCCAGCGGTACGCCGCCGCCCAGGAGCGGACCGAGCAGCTCCGGCTGTCCGCGTCCAGCGCCGACGGCGCCGTGAAGATCACCGTCGGCGCGGACGGCGGCGTGACGGACATCGAGTTCGGGAACAAGGCCAGGACGTACCCGCTGGAGGAACTGTCGCGGGCGATCCTGAAGACCATGCACCAGGCGCAGGCCGGGATCGCGGGCCAGGTCGCCGAGGTCATGCAGGAATCGCTCGGCGACGAGGACCAGGAGACCAGGGCGCTGATGATCGGCACCCTGCGCAGCCGCTTCCCCGAGATCGAGGAGGAAGAGCCGCCGTCTCCGCCGCCCGCTCCCCCGGCGTCGTCCGCCGACACGCCGCCTGCGCCTCGCGAGAAGCGTCACGAAGCGCCGGACGACGAGGAGAACTCGCCCTGGTGAGCTCCTCGTCCCCTGAAACACGAGGAAGGTCGTCGTGGGTAACCCGCTTGTCGCCGAGGTAAAGGATTCGACGAAGGCGTACACCGGCTCGTCACTGCTGGAGTCGGCGTTCGATCTGAAATCGGCCATCGAAAGCGGCGACTGGGCCTCGGTGGCGCTGGGCGCCGTCGGGACCGCGCTCGACGCGCTGTCGATGGCGATGGACCCCTTCGGCGCGATCCTCGCGAACGGCGTCGGCTGGCTGATGGAACACGTCGGCCCGCTCAAGGAGGCGCTCGACGCGCTCACCGGCAACGCCGACGAGATCGCGGCGAACGCCGAGACCTGGATGAACATCGCGACCGAACTCGGTGACGTCGGCGCGGATCTCGCCGGGATGGTCTCCGCCGACCTGCAGAGCTGGACCGGGAACTCGGCCGACGCCTACCGTGCCCAGGCCAAGGACACGGTCACCCTGCTGGAGTCGGCCAAGGCGGGTTGCGAGGGCGCTTCCAGCGGCGTGAAGACGGCGGGCGAGGTCGTCGCCGCCGTCCGCGCGCTGGTGCGCGACATCATCGCCGAGCTGATCGGGCATCTGATCAGCTGGGCGCTCCAGGTGCTGTTCACCCTCGGGATCGGGCTGACCTGGGTGGTCCCGCAGGTGGTCAACGCGGTCGCGAAGACCGCGAGCAAGATCGCGAACCTGACGAAGAAGACCGTCAAGGCGCTCCAGGCGCTGATGCCGCTGCTGAAGCGAGCGGACGACCTGTTCGACAGCGCGGCCAAGGCGCTGAAGAAGCTCCAGCCGGGCAAGGGCGCGCCCGCGCCGAAGCCGAACAAGCTGGACGAAGGCACGACACCCAAGAGCAGCCCCGACGGCGGGGGTACTTCACCGTCCGGCGCGGGGCCCGGCAAGACCGATCCGCCGCCGGTGAAGTCGGATCCGCCTCCGCCGCCGAAGAACGAGACCCCGGAGGGATCGACCACGCCGTCCGGCTCGCCGCCACCGCCGCCCAAGGACCGCGGCGCCCCGAAACCCGAGGCGAACAACCGGATCAAGGACAACAACACCGATCCCGGGAACGGCGTGCCGCCCAAGGACCGCGGCGGCTGCGGCGACCCGATCGACGTCGCGACCGGCTCGATGATGCTGACGCAGGACGACGTCGTGTTCGCCGGCGTCCTCCCGCTGACCGTTTCGCGGACGCACCTCTCGTCGTACCGCCTCGGCCGGTTCTTCGGCACGTCGTGGGCGTCCACTGTGGACCAGCGGATCGAGGTCGAGGACGACGGACTGCACCTCGCCCTCGCCGACGGGACACTTCTGTCCTACCCCGTCCCGGTTTCCGGCCCCGTCCTCCCGGAATTCGGGCAGCGGCTTCCCCTGTCCAAAGTGGACGACGGCTACGCGGTGACCACTCCCGACGGGATGCTGCTCTTCTCCGGTCCCGGGGATTCCCTTCCCCTGCGCGCGATCGTGGACGGCGACGGTCACCGGATCTCCGTGCACTACGACGACAGCGGCGTCCCGCGCGAGCTGGAGCATTCAGCGGGCTACCGCCTGCTCGTCGAGTCGAGGGATGGACTCATCACCGCCCTCCGGCTGCCCGGCGCGGAATCCGCGCTGCGCAGCTACCGGTACGACGAGCGGCGCCGCCTGGTCGAGATCACCGACGTCGCCGGGCAGCCCCTGCGGTTCACCTATGACGCCGAAGGCCGGATCGTGCGCTGGGAGGACGTCAACGGGCGCTGGTACGGGTACGGCTTCGACTCCGCGGGCCGCGTCGTGCGGGCGCAGGGCACCGGCGGCTTCCTCGACGTCGACATCGAGTACGACCGGGAAAACCTGGTCACCTCGGTCACGAACTCGCTCGGGCACGTCACCCGCTATCAGCTCGACGAACTGCACCGGATCGTCGCGGAGACCGATCCGCTGGGCAACACCACACGGTACGAGATCGACCGCTTCGGCAAACTGCTCAGCCGCACCGACGCCTTGGGCCGCACCACGCGGTGGGAAATGGACGACGACGGGAACGTCGTCACCGTGCTGCAGCCCGACGGCGGCCGCGCGCTCGCCGAGTACTCCGCGCCCGGCCGCTGGACCAGCCGGACCGGGCCGGACGGCGCCGTCTGGCGCCGCGAGTACGACGAACGCGGGAAGCTCGTGCGGGCCACGGATCCGACCGGCGCCACCACCACCTACGGCTACGACGACGCGGGCAACGTCGCGGTCGTGACCGACGCGCTCGGCGCGGTCACCCTGATCGAGTCGAACGCGGCGGGCCTGCCGGTCGCGGTCACGGACCCGCTCGGCGCGGTCACCCGGTACACCTACGACGAGTTCGGGCAGACCACCTCGGTCACCGATCCGCTCGGCGGTGTCACCCGGACGAAATGGGACGGCTTCGGCGAGATCTCCGAGCAGATCGACCCGGACGGCTCCGTGTGGCGCTGGAATCGCACCACGGCGGGTTCGGCCGACGAAGCCGTGGACGCCCGCGGGAACGCGGTGCGCACCGAGTACTCGCAATTCGACCTGCCCACCGCCGAAATCGGCCCGGACGGCGATCGACTGTCCTATGTGTACGACACCGAGCTGCGGCTGGTGTCGGTCACCAACGAACACGGTCTCGTCTGGCGCTACGACCACGACCCGGCCGGGAATCTGATCGCCGAGACCGATTTCAACGGCCGCATCACCCGCTACGGCTACGACGCCGCCGGGCAACTGGTGTCGCGCACCAACGGTCTCGGCGAGACGGTCGTCATCGAACGCGACGCGCTGGGCCGCGTCGTCGGGCGCCGGGCGGGCGACGACGTCGCGACGTTCACCTACGACGGCGCCGACCGGATGACCTCGGCCCGCAACGCGCATTCCGAAGTCACCATCGCCTACGACGCGCTGGGCCGCATCGTCTCGGAAGCGCTCAACGGCCGCGCCGTCCGCTCGGAGTACGACGCCATCGGCCGTCGCGTCGCGCGGCGCACACCGTCGGGCGCCGAGTCGTTCTTCGCCTACGACGCGGCGAGCCGCCCCGTCGCGCTGCGAACGGCCGGGCGCACCTTGCGGTTCGAGTACGACCCGGCGGGCCGGGAGGTGTCGCGCCGGCTGGAAGGCACGCCGGTCGAACTGCGCCAAGGCTGGGACGCCGCCGACCGGCTGACCTCACAGACCGTGTCGACCGGCCGGGGTGTCGTCCAGCACCGCGAGTACGGCTACCTGCGGGACGGCCTCGTCTCGTCGATCTCGGATTCGCTGTCCGGGCCGCGGTCGCTGCACGTCGACCGGGCGGGCCGCGTGGTCGACGTCCAGGGTCAGGGCTGGCGGGAGAGCTACGGTTACAACCTCGCGGGCGCGCTCACGCAGGCGGGCTGGCCGGGCGCGGATCCGGCCGTCGGACCGCGGCGCTACCAGGGCACCCTGATGACCGGCGCCGGATCGACGTCGTACCTGCACGACACCGAAGGCCGCACGATCGCGCGGCGGGAACCCGGCCGAGCCTGGACCTACCAGTGGAACTCCGACGACCGCCTCACCGGCGTCGTCACCCCGGACGGCGAACGCTGGCTCTACCACTACGACGCGCTCGGACGGCGGATCGCCAAGCAGCACCTCGACGTCCACGGCCGGATCCTCGAGCAGATCGACTTCATCTGGGACGGCTCGAACCTCGCCGAAGAGATCCGCGGTGGCACCGCCGTGGTCTGGGACCTGGAACCGGGCACGGAACGGCCGATCACGCAGATCGAACGGATCCCCGGACAGGACGCCCGGTTCCACGCCATCGTCACCGATCTCGTCGGCTCGCCGAGCGAACTGCTCGACGAGTCGGGCGAGGTCGCCTGGCATCTGCACACCTCGTTGTGGGGCAAGGTGCTTTCGCCGCCGGGGCGGGCGTACACGCCGTTGCGCTTCCCCGGCCAGTACCACGACCCGGAAACCGGGCTGCACTACAACTTCAAGCGCTACTACGACCCGGCGACCGGGCGGTACCTCTCGCACGACCCGCTCGGCCTCGAACCGGCGTCGGACTCGCTGGCCTACGTCGGCAACCCGACGGACCTGATCGACCCGCTCGGCCTGGCGCCGACGAAACCCAAGACGGGCACCTGCGGCAAAGGGACCCGCGGGGGCGGCGGCAAGACGAAATCGCCGGGCAACCGGGTCACCAAGCCGAAACCGACGCCTGGTCCGAAGAAGCCGCGGCGCCCACCGCAGAGCTACCTCGACGGCACGCACGGCGCGAAGAAGCGTGAGCAGAACCGGCTCACGGAGAAGTACGACAACGAACTCAAGGCCGACGGCCGGGAGAAGGTCTCCGGGGATTCCCACGAGTCCGAGCACCCGGTCCCTTACGAGGCGATCGGCCGTGGCAGTGGCGGCGCACGGGGTTCGAGTCACGAGCAAAAGGACCTGGAGAACCACGCTTGGGCGTATCAGGAGGCCAAACCCGCGCACTCGTCGCATATCGGTACCGGTAACAAGGGCGACCAGGACCTGACCGAAGGTTCGGCGAAGCCGAGCGGCTTCAAGAACAGTCAGGACTACCGCGACTCCGAGCGCAACGCGCTGGAAGGCGGCGACGCGAACACCGCGATCCAGCTCAACCAGCTCGACTACGCGTTCCGGGACGGGTTCAAGAACACCGACGGCACCCTCGACGGCAAGATCGCGGACGACTCGTACCACAAGATGATCGACGACGCGCACGCCAGCGGTAAGGGCCTCACCTACTCGACCGGGCCCGGGACGACCGCGACCACGCCGCCGCTGTCCAGCCACGACGTCAAGGAACTGCACATGACCCGGGACACCATCCGGGACGGTGACTGGCCCGAGGAGATGAAGCGGCAGAACCGCGAGACCTACGAGCAGGAAGTCGATCGGATCCACGGCAACTACCCGGAGCCGAGCGCGGCCGACCGGGCGAAGTACCAGACCGGCGAGGGCGGCTGGGGCGACCTGGACTACGGCAAGAAGGACCCGGACGCGATGGACGTCGACTGACGCATTTCGGGTCGTCAGGCCGCGGCGAGGGCGACGACACGGTTCCGCCCGCTGTTCTTCGCCTGGTAGAGCGCGGAGTCGGCGACGTGCAGGAGCCGTTCCAGCACGGTCCCACCCGACGGGTACACCGCGGCACCGATCGACACCGAAAGCCCTCGCACGACCCGAGGCCCCGAAGCGGTCGCGACCTCGACCTCGATCGCCATCACCGCCCGGCGGACCCGCTCGGCCACGGGGAGCACCTCGGTCTCCGTCGCGCCGGGAAGCAGCACGACGAACTCCTCGCCACCGAAGCGGCCGACGGAGTCGTAGTCGCGTACGTGCTCGGAGATCGTCTTCGCGACGACCTTGAGCACGACGTCGCCCGCGAGATGCCCGTAGACGTCGTTGACCTGCTTGAAATGGTCGAGGTCGAGCATCAGCACGCCGAGTTTGCTCTTCGCCCGCGCGGCCGACGAGAGCTCCCGTTCACTCAGCGCGTGCCACGCGTGCGCGTTCAGGACGCCGGTCTTGCCGTCGATGTTCGCCGCGATCTCCAGCTGCCGCACCAGCACGCTGCGGTGCAGCACCAGCACCGGGAGCAGCACGAACGGGACGAGCGCAGGCGCGTGCACGATGCCCAGCGCGGTCGAGGTCCCGAGCACCAGGGTGGTGACTTCCAGCAGGTTGTCGTCGCCGGTGCCGAACAGCGCCCGCGGGGATCTGGCCCCGGTGTGCAGGTAGACCGAAAGCGCCACGATGAACGCGTTGGCCACGGTGAACACGGCCGCCGCCTCGACGATCTTCAGCGAGCCGGCGAACCCGACGGGCAGCCCGTTCCAGCCGGCGACGATGGCCCCCGCGGCCAGGCAGGAGATCACGATCGCCGCCGCGCAGTACACGACGCGGTAGGCCGGACGGTGACTCATCCCCCGCCACACCCGGAACCAAAGATGCAGGTAGATGAGCAGACCGAGGGCGAGCGCGAGCCCGGACGGCAGGACGAGCACCCCCGCGAACGTCCACACCGAAGTCATGTTGATATGCGGCCGGTCGCACAGTGTGCGCCGCAACCGTTCCACCGAACGCGAAAGCTCGGCCTGCAGCACAGCGAGGCCGAGCAGTGATCCAAATCGGACGAATTCCGTAGTCTCGTAGTTCGATCGGACCAAGGCGATTACGGCGACTGCCGCCGCGAGGCCTTCCACCACAAGAAAAACCGCGGGAACACCGCGTGGTCCGGACCATAATTCCCAGCGTCGGACCCTGGCTCTCAGACGTGTACCGGCCCCTTCTCCGGCGAGTTCCGCATCCCCCATAATCATCGTCACCGGTCCCCCTTCCGTACACATTTCAATGTATCCGAGGTAGTACTGAGGGTGGCTCGAGTCAATTCCGGAACACACAGATGGAGCAGTGGGAGGGAGGACCATCATGAACGGTCGCGAGGACTGATCCCACCAATTCAGCCGGTTCGGCTCCCGGCCGGGAGCCAGACATCGGGGCCGGTGGCGATGGCGCGTTTCCATGCCATCGCCATCGGTCCCGCCGAGACGACGGCCACCGTCGCGGCCACCCCGACGGCCACGAACGGACCGGTCAGCTGGGCGAGACCGCCCGCGAGCATGATCCCGATTCCTTGCACGGTCACCAAACTCGTCGAGGTCAGGCCCATCACCTGCGCCCGGACGCCGTCGGGCACCGCGCGGGCCATCAACGCGACGGCCTGCAGGTGGTACGGCGCCGCGAAGGCCCCGCTGAGCCCGATCAGCACGAGACAGACGGGCAATGACGGGCGAAAGAAGACAAAGACCAAAGGAACGACGGATGCGATGGCGAGAATGCCGACGATTCGCGTTTTCCGTCGCGCCGGAACCCATTTCGTGAAGATCCACGAGCCTATTACCGAACCGATCGGATCGGCCGCGAGAATAAGACCGACCGCGAAACTGCCCGCCCCGAGCCCGACGGCGAGCGGCGCCGCGAGCCCCTCCGGCGCGATGGCGAACCCGGCGAGCATCTTCAACCCGAAGAGCACCCGGATTCCCTTGCCCTGCCACAGTTCCCTGGCACCTTCGCCACTGAAAGCCCGCGCCACACGGCTTTTCACCGAAGATTCCGTGGCGGCTGGCCCTCGGCGGCGCACCCCGGCGGAGACGAGCAGTGCCGAGACCACAAAGGTCACCGCGTCGATCACCAGCCCCCAGTAGGGCGTCACGAGCCCGATCACCAGTCCGCCACCGCCGAATCCGGCCAGCTGTGCCGTTTGGATGGTGATCGTCCGGACGGCGAGCCCGGCGACGTACCGGTCGCCTTCGAGGACGTCCGGGAGCAACGCGAGCTGCGCCGCCCGGAACGGGCCGCCCGCCATCGTCAGGATCACCAGCAGCCCGGCCAGCACCGGCAGCGGCGTCCCCGGCACGGCCATCAGCGCCGCGATCGCCGCGCGCAGCAGGTCGCAGACGATCATCACCGTCCGTCGCGAATACCGGTCCGCCAAACCGGCGAACAGGGTGCCGCCGATCAGCGTCGGCAGATACGTCAGGCCGTAGGTGAGCCCGGTCAGCCCGGCCGACGCCGTTCTCTCCCAGACCAGCACCGACAACGCGACCCTGGCCAGCTGGTCACCGGCCTGCGAAAGCGCCTCCGCCGCCCACAACGCACGGAACTCGCCGACCGCGAAAGCGGCCTTGAACGCGGTGCCCCGAGCGGAATCCCCCTTCTCCATGAGCCCCTCCCCTTGGCTCACGGTAGTCGATCACTTCCGCTGTGTCAGCGGCCATCCGGCCCACGCCGACCGTCAGTGTCCACTGTGGACCGACAGTTTCGCGTGCTCCACCGCGGCCAGCGCGAAGGCCCGCACGATCGGATGCGGCCGGGTTCCGTCGCCGGCGAGTTCCGGCTGGAACAGCGTCGCCAGGAAGAACGGATGCTCCGGCAGTTCCGCGATCCGCGCGTCGCCGTCGCCGTCGAATCCACTGAAGACCACCCCGTTCGCCGCCAAGGTGTCCAGGTGCCGGGCGTCGAGACCGTACGAACAGTGATACCGCTCAACGGAACGTGCCACCCCGAGCACCCGAGCCGCCAGGGTGTCCGGAGTGATGTGGACGGCGCCTTCGTGGCCGACGAGCGAGCACGCGAGCGGGACGATCAACCGCTCTTCCGCGTCCGGCGCGTTCTCCGCGTGCCCGATTCCGCCGAGACCACAGACGTGCCGCGCGAATTCCAGCAGCGCGTGCTGGAAGCCGGCGCAGGTGCCGAGGAACGGGATGCCGTTCTCGCGGGCGGCGCGCACGGTCTCCACCGCACCGGATTCGGACCGGTAGGGGCTGCCGGGCACCAGCCAGACGGCGTCGAAACCGGTGAGGTCCCCGGCGGCGTCGGTCGGGATCCAGTAGGCGTCGAGTTCGAGGCCGTCGCGTTCGGCGAGCCGTTCGAAGAGCATCGGGATGCGGACGTGGGAGCGGACGCCGTCCGAGCGGTCGCCGACCACGGCGACCCGGGCTGTCTGTGTCATGCGGTCATCCTGACCCGCGAACCGAGTTCAGCGCCAACGATGATCCCTGCTGTGTCCATAAGCGATACTGATGCTCATGGAGACCCATCTGCTCCGCACCTTCGTGGCGGTGGCCCGCGGCGGCTCGTTCTCGCGGGCGGCTCACGACCTCGGCTACACGCAATCCGCGATCTCCCAGCACATCGCCGCACTCGAACAGGACCTCGGCACCGCGCTGCTCACCCGGCGGCCCGTCGCCCCGACACCGGCCGGGGAACGTCTCCTCGAACACGCCGGTCCGCTGCTGACCCGGCTCGACGCCGCCCGCGCGGACCTCGCCCGGCTCACCGCGGCGCCCACCGGCCGGGTCGTCCTCGGGCTCACCCCGCTGTCGCTCACCGCCGAAGTCGCCGCCGCCGCGCGCCGCGGCACGGAACTACGCGTCTTGAGCCGCGACGACGTCCTGCCGGAGGTCGCGACCGGCTCGCTCGACCTGGGTCTCGTCGACGGCATGACCGCGCCGAGCGATCCGCTCCCGCTGCCGGACGTCGGCCCGCTCACCACCACCGTCGTCGGCGAACGCCCGCTCGCGGTCGCGGTGCCCGACGGGCATCCGATGGCGGGGCGCGCGGTCCGGCTCGCCGAACTCGCCGACGCGGGCTGGATCGACGCGCCGGACACGGCGATTCCCTTGGAACGCTTGAGAAAGTTCGCCTCGACCGACGGATTCCGCGGCAGGCTCCGCTACACCGGCACCGACGTCCGCGGTCTGCTCGGCCTGGTCGCCGCCGGTCAGGGTCTGGCGCTGCTCCCGGCGGACGTCATCACCGGTGTGAGCGCGCTTTCCCTGTCCTCGCCACGGGTGGTGCACCGCACCGAACTCGTGCACGGGGATCCCGGCGAGGGTTCGGCGCTGGCCGCCGCACTGACGGGTCAGCGGCCGTAGCTGTAGCTCACCATTCCCTGCGCCATCTGCATCGCCAGTGAACTCGCCACGACGGGGTCCATCATGCTCCGGATGTCCTGCGTGGGCTTCTCGCGCGAGCCGAGGTCGGAGCGCGGCTGCTCCGGCGGCCTGGTCTCGGCGGGCGGCAGGGCGACGACCCGTTCCTTGACGGGCTTCTTCTTCGTCGCGGGCGCTTGCTGCTTCACGGTGACCGGGACATAGACGGTGACCGGGGCGGCCTGCGGCGCGGGCGGCTGCGCGACCGGCGGCGCGGCCTGCTGGGTCGCCACGGCGGGCAATGGCTGCTCGGGCAAGGCGGTGTCGTCGACCGGCTGGAAGGTGAAGGTGCCGGCGAACCAGCCGATCGCGAGCAGCGCCACCCCCGCCCCGCCGACCAGCCAGGACCTGGCGCGGCGATGGATGACGACGGCCTTGGGGCGGAGATCCTTGTCCACCACCGGTTCGCAGACCGGCGGCCGCACCGGCATCGGCTCGGGCTCGGGTTCGTTCTCCGGGCTGCGCCGCCGTTTCGGCAGGCTCGCCGCGATGATCCCGGTCCGGTCCAGCAACTCCGCCGTCTCGACGGAGAGCGCGGCATCGGTCGGCGTACGGCGCTGGGCGGCGCGCGGCATGGGGACCTCCGGAAGGGGAATCACGAACTTGAGCATTGTGGTGCATTTCCGACGCCGCCGTAAGTAACGCACCCCGATCGAGTTATCCCGAGCCGTCCGGACCACGGAGGGTTACTCCGTTCAGTGGCTTCCGCTTTCTCAGAGATTCCGCATTCCCAAGCGCCCCAACAGCGCGAGCGGCCGCTGGTAAAAGGAGCCGAGCACACGGGGAATCGCGTCGATGGCGTACGCGTCCGGACCGATCAGGATCCGCGCCGTCCCCCGTTCGATACCGCGGACGATGGTCTGCGCGGCCTTCTCCGGCGTCGTCCTCGCGATCTTTTCGAATCCCTCGGCGGCTTTGTCGATGTCCCGCTCGGCGCCGCCCCGCGCGTCACGGGCGATATTCGTCTTGATGCCACCGGGATGCACGCAGCTGACCTTGACCGGATGCCGGGCGATCAGCATTTCCTGCCGCAGCGCCTCGGTGAACCCCCGCACCGCGAATTTCGCGGCGTTGTAAGCGCTCTGTGTAGGCACGCCGATGAAGCCGAACACACTCGAAAGGTTGACGATGTGCCCGTCACCCGAAGCGATGACCTGGGGCAGAAACGCTTTCGTGCCGTTGACCACGCCGCCGAGATTGATCCCCATCAGCCAGTCGTAGTCGTCCCAGGTCATTTCCTCGACCGTGGCGCCGAGCGCGACCCCGGCGTTGTTCACCACGACGTTGGCCCCGCCGAAATCGACGGCGACCTCCTCGGCATGTGCGAGGACGGCGTCACGGTCGGCGACGTCGAGCTCGTACGCCTTCGCGGTCGCGCCGGCCTTCTCGCACTCCGCGACGGTGCCCGCCGCGCGGACGGCGTCGACGTCGGAAAGCGCCAGCCTGGCACCCCGCCCCGCCAGCTCGATCGCGAGCGCCTTGCCGATCCCCGAGCCCGCGCCCGTGATCACCACGACCTTGTCCGTGAACGACTTCATACCCGCTCCCAACCCGCTCGACTGTTACCGGAGGTAACACATACTACGGCTGTGAGCTTGCTGTGCGTTGATCGATTCCGGCTGTCTTCGCACCCCGCTTATGGTGATCTGTAACCGGACAGCCGTGGACGAGCGAAAGGAAGACGATGCGCCGCGCCCTGTTGCTCGTGCTCTGTGTCGTTCTGTCCGGTTGCTCCGCCGCGTCGGATCCCGCCGCGACCGAAGACGCCGTCCCCGCCGCGACGGTGGCGGCCACCCCCGAGGCACCGCGGACCAATCCCGCGATCGGCGCGCTCTTCCTGGACGGAACGCATTTCTGCACGGCCAGCGTCGTCCACAGCGCGCCCGGTGACCTCCTGCTCACGGCGGCGCACTGCCTGCACGACGGCGAAGGCGGCGAGTACGCGACGGGGATCACGTTCGCGCCCGGCTATCACGACGGTGTCGCGCCGTACGGGTACTGGGAGGTCTCGGATCCGCAGGTTCCCGACGGCTGGGCCGAGTCGTCCGATCCGGACCTGGACGTCGGGTTCGCGACCGCCCGTCAGGCGGGCACCACGAAGACCCTCGAAAGCGTCACGGGCGCCAACACCCTGCTGACCGGCGGCGGATTCGCCCACTCGATCACCCTGACCGGGTATCCCGACGAACGGGAGGCGCCGGTCGTCTGCCACGGCACCAGCGCCCAGGCCGACACCTATCAGATGCGCGTCGCGTGCCCCGGCTTCACCACTGGCACCAGCGGCGGCCCGTGGGTGGTCGACCCGGACCCGAAGACCGAGCTCGGCACCGTCGTCGGCGTGATCGGCGGCTACCTCTACGGCGGGGACGATCCGGACACGTCCTACAGCAGCTACTTCGACACCGACGTCGCCACCTTGTACCGGAAGATGGACGCACGGGGATGATCTCCCCATGAGCATCCACGACGTCCCGATCACCGGTGAACCGATCCGCCTCGGCCAGTTCCTCAAACTGGCCAACCTGGCCGAAGACGGATCGCACGCCAAAGACCTCCTCGACGCCGAAGAGGTCACGGTCAACGGCGAGGTGGAGGTCCGGCGCGGCCGTCAGCTGACGAACGGCGACGTCGTGGAAGTCGGCGGCGAAGGCGGCCGCGTCGTCCTGGGCTAGCGGCCCTGCAACGGCTCGCCTCACGCGTGATCTGCCGGACGACACCTGTGCTCAGACGGACGACACACCTGTGACCGGGTTCCGTCGCCGTGTCGTCCGTCTGATCACGTGTGTCGTCCCCCTGATCACGCGTGTCGTCCGTCTGATCACGTGTGGCTAGCGGCCCTGCAGCGGCGCCAGGCGCAACGCCTTCGCGAGTTCTTCGAGCTCCCGGTGCACCGGCTCGTTCAGCGGGACACCCAGTGCCTGGCACTGTTCGAGGTACTGCGCCTCGCGCCAGCCCGGATAGCGGACCGGGGTGCCGCCCTCCCAGCCGAGCAGGCTGCCGAACAACGCGCTCGCGGCCTTGTAGAACCCGTCGGCGCTGCGCAGCGTCGTCGGCGCGATGGCCATCACCATCAGCCCGGTGTCGTGGTCGTGGTCGCCGACCCCCGACAGCACCCCGGCGAAGATCTCCACCAGCAGGGCGAAACCGGCGATCGCGGCGCTGTCGACCTCCGCCAGCGTGTCCAGGTCGAGCACGAATTCGGGGTACGCGCCGGCGGGGGCGGCCATGCCGAGCGGGTTCGCGGCCGTCCCGCGCTCCCCGCCCGCCGCCATGACGAGCCCGATCATGGTGTGCGGCAACGCCCTCGCGGCATGGTGCCCGGCCCGGCCGAACGGCCCGACGCCGCGCACCGACATGAGCCCGACGCCGTACCGGCCCGCCCGGGACACCGCCCGGTCCATCGCGTCGCCGACGGCCCACAGGCCCGGCGCGCGACGGTAGTCGATCAGGGCCGCGGCGCCGCGGTCGGCGATCATCAGCGGTTCGGCCCTCGGCCGCACCATCCCGTTGGCCAGCATCGGCAGATGCAGGCGGGTCAGTTCGGCGACACCGGACTCCGGCGTTCCGGTGAGATCGCCGTGGCACAACGCCTCGGCGGCCATCCTGGCCCGCGACCACGGCAGGTCGTGCGCGGTGAAGATCTCGGTGACCAGGTCGATCAGGGCGTCGATCGGGACGCGCTGCCAGACCTGTTCAGGTATCGGGGAGGGTTCGGCCGGTTCGGGGATCGGCTCGACGGGCGCACGACGGAGAGAGCGAGGTCTGAGGGGCACTCCGCCGAGGGTGCCCAAACGCGTTTTTCGGCGTCAACGAACCAGGGCAGCTTCTAACCGACTGTGTGATCGGAGCGCTCGGAAACGTCGGTGGGCGGACGTACGATCGGGGCATGTGCCGCAACATCACCACGCTACGAGGCCTGGAACCGGCGGCGACGCCGGACGAGATCGAGGCCGCCGCCCGCCAGTACGTCCGCAAGGTGTCCGGAGTGCAGAGCCTTTCCGACGCCACCCGCGAGCCGTTCGAGGCCGCCGTCGCCGAGATCACCGAGATCACCCGGCGTGTGCTGGCCGAGCTGCCCCCGCGCCGTCAGCCGCCGACGACGGTGCCGCCGCTGCGCCGTCCCGAAGTCCAGGCACGAATCGCGGCGAAGGCCGCGAAGAGCCAGGCATCCTGAGCGTCGCCGGTTACGGTTAGCGGGTGACATACCCGCAAGACCCCTACGGTCAGCAGCAGCCCTACGGTCAGCAACCTCCGTACGGGCAGCCGTACCAGCAACCGGGTTACGGATACGGCCCGGCGATGCCACCGCAGGAACAAGGTCTCGCGATCGCGGCGCTGGTCGTGTCGATCGCGAGCCTCGTCGCGTGCAGCGGGCTGCCGTCGATCGCCGGCGTCATCATGGGGCATATCGCGCATTCCAAGGCCAAACGCGGGGAAGCGGGCGGCCAGGGGATGGCGCTCGCGGCGATCATCATCGGCTATCTCGGCGTGGCCATCATCCTGCTGCTCTTGGCGGGTTTCATCTTCGTGGGCATCCTGACCGACTGGGACTTCGACTAGATCCGAAACCTCCCGGCAAAGCCCCGTCGGATACCCTCGACAGCGGTAGCGTGTCCGAGCGGCCGAAGGAACATGTCTTGAAAACATGCGAGGGCTCTGTCCTCCGTGGGTTCGAATCCCACCGCTACCGCCAGTCTTGAAAACGAAAGCGCCCCAGGCCCGTGGACCTGGGGCGCTTCGCGTCACGCGGGCACCAGCGCCCAGACGGTCTCGTCGCTACGGCCGCCCAGGAACGGCCGCTGCTCCAGCAGCGAAGCCGTACCGTTGTCGATCTGCCGCACCGCCAGCTTGCTCGCCCTGTTCACCAGCCCGTAGCGCATGTCGGCACTGCGCAACAGCTTCCACTGCTGGTTGGTGGCGGAGCCGCAATGCGTCTGCTCGAACTGCGCGCCCTCCGCGGTGCTGCCGGAGACCGGCCGCAGGCACTGACCGCTCCGCTCGTTGGAGATCCTCCAGTACCCGCCGCCGACGTCGGTGAGCCGCCATTTCTGGCCGTTGTCGTTCTGCCTGGCCACATGGGTGATCTTCGCGCCCGCCGACGACGAGCCGTCGACGACCGCCGCGCTGTTTCCGTTGGTGGCGACGGTCAAGTAGTACTTCTTGCCCGCCTGCGGACCGGGATCGGCGACGGGGTTCAGGGTCCACTGCTGGTTCGCCGCCCCGGTGTAAGGCTGCTGAACCAGGGGCGCCGGATACGCGCCGCCGTCGGTGATCGCGAATCCGGTCAGGTAGTTGAAGATCGCCACCTTGCCGTTGCCGAGCGGCTGGAACGCCCAGCGCATGCCGTTCTGGCCGTTGCAGTTGTACTGCAGGATCGGCGTTCCCGGCGCGGTCCCGCTCTGGGCGCTGTCGGCGCACAGCTGGCTGTTGGCGTTGACCAGCTGAAGGCCGGTGTTGTACCCCAGGATCCACTTCTGGCTCATGGAGTCGGTCCGCGAGCGATGGCTGAGGTTGACGAGCCCGCCGGTAGACGAGCCCACGACGTCGATGGCGTTTCCGCTCGCTCCGGTGATGACGTAGGTCTTCCCGCCGCGCGCGTGGCCGTCGTCGTTGTCCGGGGTGTCCTTCTTGATCAGGAAGGCGCTGTTCGCGACGTTCCAGTGCGTCGCGAGCCAGCTGCCCGGGGTGGGGTTCGTGCTGAAGTAGTCGTCGTTGCCGCAGTCCAGCAGCCGGTCGAAGTCGCGTTCCGTGCAGTCGAAGGACTGCGTGTCGCCGTAACACATCAGGTCCCATTCCTGGGAGCAGTGCCCGCCGCCCTGGTAGTGCGGCGCACCCGGCAGGACCGCGCCGAGCATGTGGCCCAGTTCGTGGGCGGCGGCGTTGACACCCCAGCAGGGGACGGCGATCTCCGTGTAATGCCTGCCGTTGTTGAAGGCGTTGGCCGGACCGGGCTGGTCGTCGCTGTCGCCCCAGGTGCCCGCGCAGGTGTGCGGGTTGTCGGAGAACAGCATGTAGTCGCGGTCCGCGTGGTGGAAACCGGCCTGGATGGCGCGGTCGCGGATGGCGCCGGACAGATACGTGCCGTCGGGCACCACGAGATTCGCGACGGCGACCTGGCATCCCGCGCCGGCCGTCGTCACGTAGCGGAGATGTCTGCTGCCGCCGGTCGCCGCGGCGCTGTCGTTGAACGAATCGTCGATCCCGGACGCGTACGCGCGCAGGGACGGCACCACGGTCGCGTACCGGTCGGGCTGACCGGCCTCGCGGACGTAGACCAGCTCGACACGTTTGCCGGAGACCCCGTCGCCCTCGCAGACCACCGGGTTCGCGGCGATCAGCGCTTGAGCGACGGCTGGAGCGAGCGGGGGCGGGGCCACCTCGGAGGCGCCCGCTTCTCCGGTGAGCAGGCCACAGATGAGACCGATGGTCACGAGCAGGCAGGCGGATCGCCGTTTCGCCTTGGACAAGGGCTCTTCCTTTCGCGATGGAGGAAAGCCTCAACGACGCTAGAGATCGGATGTATGGCCGCGCCAGGCAGAAGGTCCGGCAGTCTGCCGCTACCCTTCGGCCATGCCCAAGTACCTGCTGCTCAAGCACTACCGCGGCGCTCCGGCAGCGGTGAACGACATCCCGATGGAGCAATGGACGCCGGAGGAGGTCACGGCGCATATCGACTACATGAGGGATTTCGCGACCCGGCTCGTGGAGACCGGCGAATTCGTCGGAGAGCAGGCTCTCGCGCCCGAAGGCACCTTCGTCCGGTACGACGGCGAGGGCAAGCCTCCGGTCACCGACGGCCCCTTCGCCGAGACCAAGGACCTCATCGCCGGGTTCATGATCATCGACGTCGACAGCTACGAGCGAGCGCTCGAGCTCGCGGGTGAGTTGTCGGCCGCTCCGGGAGCGGGCGGGAAGCCGATCCACGAATGGCTCGAACTGCGTCCGTTGGTGGGCGAGCCGCTCGTCGGCACGGAGTGACCACCGAACTGGACGAGGCCCTGCTCCGGAGCCTCACGCCGAACGTCCTCGGGATCCTGGTCCGCCGCGGCGCCGATTTCGCGTCGGCCGAAGACGCCGTCCAGGAGGCGCTGATCGAGGCCGTCCGCGTCTGGCCCGGCGACCGGCCGAAGGATCCGAAGGGCTGGCTCGTCACCGTCGCGTGGCGCAAGTTCCTCGGCATGGCACGGTCCGACGCCGCCCGCCGTCGCCGCGAAGACCTCGTCGACGAAGAGCCGGCTCCCGGGCCCGCTCCCGCGGTCGACGACACGTTGCAGCTCTACTTCCTGTGCGCCCACCCGTCGCTGACGCCGTCTTCGGCGGTCGCGCTCACCCTGCGCGCCGTCGGCGGGCTCACCACCCGCCAGATCGCCCAGGCGTACCTGGTGCCCGAAGCCACCATGGCGCAGCGCATCAGCCGGGCCAAGCGCACCGTCTCGGGAGTGCGTTTCGACCAGGCGGGCGATGTCGCCACCGTGCTCCGCGTGCTCTATCTCGTGTTCAACGAGGGCTACTCGGGCGACGTCGACCTCGCCGCCGAAGCCATCCGGCTCACCCGGCGGCTCTTCGCCTCGATCGATCATCCCGAGGTCGCCGGGCTGCTCGCCCTCATGCTGCTCCACCACGCCCGCCGCGCCGCGCGGACGGCGGCCGACGGCGAACTGGTGCCGCTCGCCGAACAGGACCGCGGCGCCTGGGACACCCGCCTGATCGCCGAGGGCGTCGAAATCCTGCAGGCCGCGCTGGCCCGCGACAAGCTGGGCGAGTTCCAGGCGCAGGCCGCCATCGCGGCGCTCCACGCCGACGCCCCGACCGCGGCGGAGACCGACTGGGTGCAGATCGTCGAGTGGTACGACGAACTCGCGCGGCTGACCGGCAGCCCGGTCGTCCGGCTCAACCGCGCGGTCGCCGTCGGTGAGGCGGACGGCCCGCGCGCCGGGCTGGCCGCGCTCGCGGAGCTGGACGATTCACTGCCGAGGTACGCGGCGGTGGCGGCGTACCTCCACGAGCGCGACGGCGACCTGGCCACGGCGGCGCGACTGTACGACGAAGCCGCGGGCAAGGCGGCCGACCCAGCCGAGCGCGCCCACCTGACGCGTCAGGCCGCGCGGCTCAGGAAGTGATCGGCGGCAGCCTGGGCAGGCCGTCGATCTCCGACAGGTGCTCCAGCACGCGCCCGAAAGCCTGCCCCAGCACCCGCTGCTCCTCGGGGCTCAGGAGGTCGATCAGATGCTCGCGGACGCCCTCGACATGCGTCGGCGCCGCGCCTTCCAGCAGTTCCGCGCCAGTCTCGGTCATCTCCGCGACGACGCCGCGTTTGTCCGCCGGGTCCCGGGTGCGGCGGATGAGGCCGTCGGCCTCCAGGCGGACCATCTGGTGCGAAAGCCTGCTCTTGGTCGAGCCGAGCATGCTCGCCAGCTCCGTCATCCGCATCCGCCGGTCGGGCTGGAGCGAAAGGCAGACCATGACCTCGTAGTCGGCGAGGGTGACGTCGTGGCGCTCGGAGAGCTCGCGATGGAGGCGTTGCCGCAGCCGCATGGTGGCGACGATGTACGAGCGCCAGGCGACCATCTCGGACTCGGACAGCCAGCGCACTTCCTTCTGCTCCACCGCCATCCACGCAGAGTAGAGCGTTGATCGCACAAGGCGCATACCCACCGGTCACTTTTCGGCACCTGAAAAATCCGGCGGAACATTCGCCCGAAGGAGGGTTACGAAAAGGTTGAGACTCGGCGCGAAAAGGCGCATTCTGCTTGTCAGCGGATGGTCGGGCAAGTACCGGGCGAACCCGTGGAAGGGTCGCCGGACCTGCTCCCAGCCGGGAAGGGTCAAGGTGGTGGTATGGCGGGTGATTCTCGCGGTTGACCGCCTGCTGTGTCCCCGCGACCGGAACGGAAAGGACCGGGTCGGTCGCGACTGTGAACAGCGACGAGCGCGGGCATCTCGGATGCGCTCGACAATTCTGGCGCATTCGGCGTCACTCCGGCCTGTTTCGGGTTAGCGGCCTCTTCGACCGCCTCGGCAGCGCCAGGACGCCGGCCCGATGATCGCGGCCGACCGGCGATCGGAACAAGACAACCTCGGTAGTCCTGGGTGCGGCCGCCCCTCGCGGCCGCACCCAGGCGTATCCGGGGTCTTCCGGCTACGCTTCCCCCGTGCGATTCGACGAAGGCGCGGGCCTGGACACCTCCGAGGTCGAGGACCTGCGCGGCGGTGGCGGCGGGATCGGCGGCCGGGTGGCACTCGGCGGCGGCGGACTCAGTGTGGTCGGCCTGGTCATCTACTTTCTCTTCTCCCAATTCGGCGGCGTGAGCCTGAACCCGTCCTCGAGCGGGCTCGGCGGCGTGGGCACCGGGCAGCAGATGGACAACACGTCGCTGTCACAGGAGTGCAAGACCGGCGCGGACGCGAACCGGAACCACGACTGCGCGATCGTCGCCATCATCAACTCGATCCAGGACTACTGGGGGCAGGAGTTCCAGCGGTCCGGGTCGACCTACCGCAAGGCCGTCACCAACTTCTTCAACGGCGGCGTGAACACGGCCTGCGGCAACGCGACCTCCGACGTCGGGCCGTTCTACTGCCCCGGCGACTCCGAGGTCTACATCGATCTCGGCTTCTTCAACGAACTCCGTACCCGGTTCGGCGCACAAGGCGGGCCGTTCGCGGAGGCGTACGTGCTGGCCCACGAATACGGGCACCACGTGCAGAACCTCACCGGAGTGTCCAAGAAGGGCACCGGGAGCGGGCCGACGTCGGGTTCGGTGCGGCTCGAACTGCAGGCCGACTGCTACGCCGGCGTCTGGGCGAACCACGCCACCACCACCCCGACCGAGAGCGGGCGGCCGCTGATCACCGAGGTCAGCCAGGAGGACGTCAACTCCGCGCTGGACACCGCCGCGCGGATCGGTGACGACTACATCCAGTCGAAGCTCGGCGGGGGGCGGGTCGACGAGTCGAAGTTCAGCCACGGGACGTCGGCGCAGCGGAAGAAGTGGTTCACCACCGGCTTCCAGACCGGCGAGCCGGCGCGGTGCGACACCTTCGCGACCAACAGCCTGGGCTGATCGCCCCCTGTAGACGCTAGGAACGGTCCTTTCCTCGCAAATTTTGCGAGGAAAGGACCGTTCCTGGCATTCGAAGGGCTGCTACGCGGCGACGTGGTGGTCGTCGGCCTGGACCGAAGCCGTCATGCTTCGCTGCTGAGACCGCTCAGTCGCGCGAAGGGCCTTCGCCTTCGCGGCCGAGCTGCCCGACACACCGTTGATGTTCGCGGTGCTGGTCGCGTACACGCCCAGCGCCCACGCGACGGCGTCGGAGTTGCGTTCGAGCGCGACGCGGTCGACGTTGCCGAGGTTGTCGCACGCCTGGTGGTAGCACTTGTCGTAAGCGACATCGGCGCTACCGCCCCACTTGGCCGCCTGCGCCGCGGTCTTCACGCCTTCGGCGCCGGTGAACAGCCCACCGGCCGGGATGCCGACCGCGATGAAGCGACCGTAGTCGGAGCGGCCGGTGAAGTCCGTGCCCTCGACCGGGACACCCTTGCCGAGCTGGAGGTAGTCGACCAGGGTCTTTTCCAGCTGAGCCGAACCGTACGGGCCCGCACCCGCGCCGACACCGTCGGAGTTGTCACCGTCGTAGGCGAAGTACGCCGCGTTCGGTGAGCCGATCATGTCGTAGTTGTAGTAGAGCGCGATGTCGAGCTGCTGCTCGAAGCTCAGCGAGTTGACGTAGTAGGTCGAGCCGACGAGACCGAACTCCTCGGCACTCCACCAGCCGAAGCGGACGGCGTTGTTGGCCTTGGGCTTACTGCCCAGCTGCAGCGCGGTCTCCAGCAGCGCCGCGGAGCCGGTGCCGTTGTCGTTGATGCCGGGGCCCTCGGTGACGCTGTCGAGGTGGGCACCGAGCATCACGACGTTGTCCTTGCGGCCGGTCTTGGTCTCGGCGAGGACGTTGTAGCTGGTCCGTTCCTCCTGGAAGGCACGCAGGTCGAGGGTGACCGAGGCACCGGCCTTGCCGGCGAGCGCCTGGCCGTCGGCCTGGGTGATGCCACCGGTCGGGATCTTGGCCGCGGACGGGTCGCCCAGGGTGCCGTTGACCGGGCCCGGGACGTTGTTGTAGACGATCGCGCCGACGGCACCCGCCGCGGCGGCGGTCGCCTGCTTCTGCGCGAAGGAGCAGCCACCGCGCTGGATCAGCGCGATCTTGCCGGTGACTCCGCCGGCGTAGTCGGCCGCTTCGCAGCCGCTGGTGTCGTCGACCGGGACCACCGCGAGCGGGGCGGTGATTCCGCCGTCCGGAGTCGACGGGCTGTAGGACATGATGATGATCGGGACGTCGGCGCCCGCGACCGTCAGCCTCTCCGCGAGGGTTTCCGCGTAGGTGAAGGGGAACTCCTGCCGCGTGACCGTGAAGCCCGCCTGCTCCAGCTTCGTGGCGACGTACTCCGCGGACTTCTTGTGCCCTTCGGTGCTGGCGGCGCGGCGGCCGCCGTTCGCGTCCGAGATCCGCTGCAGCGCGATCAGATGCCGGTTGACGTTGTTCACGTCGACCTTCTTGACGAGCTGCTTGGCCAGCGCGGGGCCGTCGGGCCCGGTCGTGGCCGTCGCAGCGGGAGCCATTCCGACCGTGAGCGCGGCGGTGGCCATCACCACGATCGAGGGAACAATGCTTCTTCGCGAATATGACATGGGCGTCACCTTTGTGTGGTTTGCGCCACAGGTCAACCGACGTTCGGCGGACTTTACGACACCGGGATAGGGTCGTTTGTATGTACGCGATCACCATCCGTGAGCCCGGCGATCCCGATGTTCTCGAATGGACCGAGGTCCCTGATCCCGTGGCGGGTGAAGGCGAAGTCGTCATCGAGGTCGCCGCGAGCGCCGTCAACCGCGCTGACCTGCTGCAACGTCAGGGAAACTATCCTCCGCCGCCGGGTGCCAGCGAAATCCTCGGGCTCGAATGTTCGGGCACGATCGCCGAAATCGGCGAAGGCGTCGAAGGATGGCGAATCGGCGACGAAGTTTGTGCTTTGCTCGCCGGTGGTGGCTACGGGGAAAAGGTCGCCGTTCCGGCCGGACAACTGCTTCCGCTTCCCGCCGAAGTCGAATTGCTCGCGGCCGCCGGACTGCCCGAAGTCGCATGCACGGTTTGGGCGAATGTGGTGATGCACGCCGGCCTGTCCGAGGGTGACGTCCTGCTCGTCCACGGCGGCGCGGGCGGTATCGGCACGCACGCGATCCAGGTCGCCAAGGCGCTCGGCGCGACGGTCGCGGTGACCGCGGGTTCGGAAGAACGGCTGGAGAGCTGCCGCCAGCTCGGCGCCGACCTCGCGATCAACTACCGGGAGCAGGATTTCGTCGAGGTGCTGCGCGCCGAAACCGGCGGCGCGAACGTCATCCTCGACAACATGGGCGCCAAGTACCTCGGCCGCAACATCGACGCGCTGGCCATGGACGGCAGGCTGGTGATCATCGGTATGCAGGGCGGCGTCAAGGGTGAGCTGAACATCGGCAAGCTGATGGGCAAACGCGCCAGTGTGTTCGGCGCGGGCCTGCGCTCGCGGCCACTGGAGCAGAAGGCGGCCATCGTCGCCGACGTCCGCGAGCGGCTGTGGCCGTTGGTGGAGCAGGGTTCGGTGCAGCCGATCGTCGGCCAGGTCGTCCCGATGGCCGAAGCCGCTTCGGCGCACCGCGCGCTCGAAGAAGGCACGGTTTTCGGCAAGGTTCTGCTCGCCGCGAAGTCCTAGCGGATCTCTTCCAGCACCCGGACGAGCTGATTGACCTCGAAGACGTTCGAGTAATGCGCGAGGCCGATGCGGACGGCGCCGCCGACTTCGGCGGCGCCGAGCGACCCGAAGACACCGCTCGTGCCGTCGTCGGCGAAGGCGCAGAGCCCCTGGGACGCCAGGTATTCGGCGACCTCGGGCGCCTTCTTGCCCGCGACGGCGAACGCGAGCGCCGGGATCCTGCGCATGGCGTCGCCGATGACCATGACGTGCCGCAGCGAACGCAGCTCCGTGGACAGCTGGGCCAGAAGTCCCGCGTGATACGACTTCGCCGAGCCCAGCGACGTCACCAGCTTCTCGCGCCGGGAGCCCAGCGCGGCGTCGTCCAGACCGGCCAGGTAGTCGATCGACGCGATCAGCCCGGCCAGCAACGGGTACGCGTGCGGCCCCAGCTCCATCCGGGCCGGGCCGCGCGCGGCCGGGTCGAGCGAGACCGACGGCAGCCGTTCGAGCAGTTCGGGGTCGCGGAAGACCAGCGCCCCCACCGACGGCCCGCCCCAGGCCTGCGCCGAAACCACCATCACGTCGGCGCCGAGTGCGTTGAGGTCCAGCGGCACGAAGGGCGCCGCGTACGTCGCGTCGACGACGACCAGTGCGCCGACGCGTTTGGCGAATTCGATCACCGTCGGGACGTCGGGCCGCGTGCCGACCGAACCGGACGCCAGCGTGACCGCGACGGCCTTGGTGCGCGCGGAGACGAGGTTCTCGTACTGCCAGGCGGGCAGCTCGCAGGTCTCGATGTCGATCTCGCCCCAGCGCACGACCGCGCCGACACGTTTCGCCGCGCGGCGCCACGGCGCGAGGTTGGCCTCCTCGTCGAGCCGGGAGACGACGACCTCGTCGCCGATCGTCCAGCGATCGGCCATCGCGTCGACGAGACGGCGGATGAGATCGGGCGCGTTGGGGCCGAGCACGACTCCGGCCGGATCGGCGCCGACCAGGTCGGCGACCGCCCGGCGAGCGGCCGTGACAATGCTTTCCGCGCGCTGGGAGGCCGGAAACGCTCCACCCGGCCCGGACACCGGAGCGCGCATGGCCGTGGATACGGCCGAAGCGACCTGTTCAGGTACGAGCATTCCGGCGGCGCCGTCGAAGTGAATCCAGCCGTCACCCAGCGCGGGAAACAACCCACGGATACGAGCGACGTCGAACGCCATGGGGACACCGTACGGACGTGCGGTTTGGCGCTTTACCCGGGGTTGGCTGCCCGACCACGGGGCGCGACGATTCCCGCTACGCTCGGAGACGGCGCCGAAAACCACACTGCGCTTCGTGCCCGACGTAGGCCAGGATGGAGCACATGACCGACCCAGTTTCCCGCGAATCGACCACCCCCGGTGACGGCGGCGGAGACTCCCCACACCATGTGGTGGTCGTCGGTCCCGACGGCACCCCGGTCGGCACCGCACGTATCGCCGCCCCCGCCCCCGGCTCCGACTCCGGCGAGGAGGGGCAGGAGGAAACGCTCGGCGACCTCGTCGAAGAGCCCGCCAAGGTGATGCGCATCGGCACGATGATCAAACAGTTGCTGGAGGAGGTCCGCGCCGCGCCGCTGGACGACGCCAGCCGCACCCGCGTGCGCGAGATCCACCAGACCTCGATCCGTGAGCTGGAGCAGGCGCTCGCGCCCGAGTTGCAGGACGAGCTGGAGCGGCTCGTGCGGCCGTTCACCGAGAACTCGACGCCGTCCGATGCCGAGCTGCGGATCGCGCAGGCGCAGCTCGTCGGCTGGCTGGAGGGGCTGTTCAGCGGCATCCAGACCGCGCTGTTCGCGCAGCAGATGGCGGCGCGGGTGCAGCTGGAGCAGATGCGGCGGGGGCTGCCGGCAGGTCCGTCCGCGGGCGGCGCCGCTTTGGGCGGGCACGGGGCCGGCGGCGAGTCGCACGGGCCGGGCCAATACCTCTGACACGCGTCCCTCTTCAAATGTCATGAAAGGGTCGTTCAAGACGTTTTTCGTCCTGAACGACCCTTTCATGACATCCGCGAGTCAGCGTAGGGGGCGGAAGAAGGTCCGCAGGTCTTCGATGAGCAGGTCCGGCACCTCCAGCCCCGGGAAGTGACCCCCTCGGTCCGGAGTGGACCAGTGCACGACGTTGTCGGTGCGCTCGGCGAGATGCCGGATCGGCAGGCCGGTGTCCTTCGGGAACACGGCCACCCCAGTGGGCACTGTGGACTTCGCCGGCCCCTCGCCCCAGGCCGGTCCCAGCGCGGCGTAGATCCGCGAAGACGAGTTCGCCGTGCCGGTGAGCCAGTAGAGCATCACGCTGGTGAGCAGATCGTCGCGATCGATCGCGTCCTCCGGGACGTCCCGCGAGTCCGAATAGGACTTGAACTTCTCCACCAGCCAGCCGAGCTGCCCGGCCGGTGAGTCGGTGAGCCCGTAGGCAAGCGTTTGCGGCTTGGTCGCCTGGATCATCGCGTAACCCAGTTCGCCGCTCTGGAACTCCCGCCCGCGCGCCAGCGCCGCCTCGCCCCGTGCGAGTTCTTCGCCGGTGAGTCCCTCGAGATCGGCCTCGGATTCCGGGACCGCGTGCGGCAGCATCGTCAGATGCGCGCCGATCACCCGCTCCGGGCACCGGACGCCGACGTCGCGCGACACGATCGCGCCCCAGTCACCGCCGTGCAGCCCGAACCGCTCGTACCCGAGGCGCGACATCAGCACTCCCCAGGCGTCGGCGATCCGGCCGGTGCCCCAGTCCGCGTCGGTCGTCGGCCCCGAGAAGCCGAACCCCGGCAGCGACGGCACGACGACGTGGAACGCGTCCCCCGGGTCGCCGCCGTACGCACGCGGGTCCGAAAGCGGCCCGATGACGTCGAGGAATTCCACAATGGACCCCGGCCAGCCGTGCGTGAGCACCAGCGGGATCGCGTCCGGCTCCGGCGACCGCGCGTGCAGGAAATGGACGTTCGCGCCGTCGAGGTTCGTCAGGAATCCGGGAAAGCCGTTGAGGCGTTCCTCGTGGGCGCGCCAGTCGTAGCGGAGACGCCAGTACTCGGCGAGCTCCTGGAGGTAGCCGAGCGGCGTCCCGAGGCCCCAGCCGACGCCGTCGATCTCGTCCGGCCAGCGGGTGTTCGCTAGGCGGGCGGTGAGGTCGTCGAGGTCGCGTTGAGGGACGTCGATCGTGAACGGCGTGATGGTCATGGGGACGACGGTAGGGCGGAACGAGGACAGTTACGGTCCTCATCCTCCCGGCAGCTGCGCACGCAGCCGATCGAGCCAGCGGTCGATGGTGTCCTCGTACCGGCCGGGGTCGTTCCGGCGCTGTGCCTCGCCGACGGACTCGTCGAGCGCCGCACGGATCCGCGCGGCGTGCTCGGGCAGCGCGAAGACCTCCTGGAAGTAGCCCTCGCGCATCTGGACGTCCGCGACCAGCTGATAATCACGCGCCGCGTCGGGGACGATGAGGCCGTACGCCCAGCCGGGGGTGGCGCCGCGATCGCGGGCGGTGACGACGATGACCGTCGGGCGGACGGCCTTGACGACGTCCGTCGGCGGGGCGCCGTGCGCGATGGCCTCGTCGTTCAGTCCGATGTAGTCGATCGACTTCCAGCCGCTGTAGTACGGGATCGCCCCCGCGTCGGAGACCGCCAGGCTCCGTGCCGCCTCCGGCACCTGGGCGTTCGCGAGGCCCTTGCCGATGGCGACGTGGGCGCGCTGCAGGTCGGGACCGTAGTTGGCGATCACCGGCAGATCCGTCGACTGGGCACCGGTGACGGCGACCCACCCGACCGCCACCGCGCCGGACACCGCGGCGATCCACCGGCGGCCGAGGTGTGCCATGGCCAGTCCCGCGCCGAGGCACAGCACGGGGAAGGCGTGGAAGGCGAAGCGGTGGATGTAGTCCATGGTCGGCCCGGAAACCGCGTAGGTCATGCCGGTCAGCAGGACGACCGAGGAAAGCACCAGGCCCGCGCCCCTGCTCGCCTTGCGGAACAGCAGGAAGGCGGTCAGCGCCAGCAGCGGGAGGACGAGCCAGGCGGTGGTCTCCAGCCAGACCGATCCGGCGTCGAGGTTGCCGAACTTGACGTAGAAGGTGTTCGGGAACAGATGCCCGAAGTACGTCCACCGCCAGACGAAGTAGCCGCCGCCGAGGACGAGGACCGCGGCCGCCAGCGCCCAGGTCCGCCGTCGTCCGCGCCCGAGCCACAGCCAGATCAGGAAGGCCGGGAAGGTCGCGAGGACACCTTCGGGCCGGATCATCCCGGCGAGCAGCAGCAGGAGCGGCGGTTCCCAGTCGCGCACCGCGCGGCCCTGGACGAGGTCCACGCCGACGATGGCGGCACGCAGCACCACGGCGGCGAACGCGATCGTTTCCAGGCCGGCGGTGACGTGGAAGTAGGTCGGCACGAACAGCAGCAGCGCGCCGCCCGCCACGAGCGCGCCGAGGACGCCCGCCGCGCGATGCCCGGCACGGACCAGCATCACCAGGATCAAGCCGCCCAGTACCACGGACGTCACCTTGGCGACGGTCTCCAACGGCAGGCCCGCGAGGGCGAACGGGACGTGCCAGAGCATCCAGAGGAAGTTCGTGAAGCCCTCGATCGGGTCTTCGCCCACGTTCCACACCGGACCGTGGCCGTCCGCCATGTTCGCCGAGTACCGGAAGGTGATGAAGGCGTCGTCGATGGTGAAGAACCACGCCGCCCAGCACCCGGCGAGGAAGAGCGCTCCGAAACCGACCAGGACGACGAGAAGCCCTCGACGCGGTTTCGGTTCCGGGACGGCGTCGGCCTCGCTTCGCTCCGCCGTGGTCGTCATTCCGCCATCCTCGTCTTCTCCAGCCGGTCCAGTACCCGGTCGACTCCTCGGCCGTCCACAAGAGCCATCGAAGTCGCGGAAAGACCGTTACGCACGGCCGAGTCCGACAGCAGTCCCCTGAGCGTCTCGGTGGCCCCGCCGTCGAGCGCGTCCGCGCTCCCCAGCCCGGCCGCCAGCCCGAGTTCGAGTGCCGCGCGATATCCCGCGTCCTGGTTCTCCACGAGCCGGACGACGGCGGTGGGCACGCCGAGGCAGCACAGTTCGAGCAGCGTCACCCCCGCCGCGCTGATCGCCACGTCCGTTTCCACGAGCAGATCGAGCAGACCAGGCCCCGGCGGCGCGATGCGGAACTCCTGGCCGGGCAGCGGTTCGGGCACGGTCGGCTCACCGCGTACGAGCACGTCGGCTTCGAAGGGCGCGTGAGTGTCGCGAAGAGCGCGTAGGAGCGCGCTGACCGTTTCGGCCCATTCCGCGCCTCCTCCCAGCACGACGGTGATCCGCGGTCGTTCCCCTACTGGGCCCTGGGACCGTTTTTCCCGCGCACGCACGACGGATTCCCTCAGCGGCGCGTAGCGCGCGCCGCTGAGCAACTCACCCGAGCCATCCTCGGGGCGCGGCCTCGGCTCGAAGGCGCAGTCGACGACGAGGTCCGCGGCGCGCCTGCCGAAAACGTCGTCCTCGATGGACACCAGCAGCGCGCCCGCGGCGTTGACCTCCTCACGCAGTTCGCCGAGGCCGTAGTGATCGACGACCACCGCGTCGAAGCCCTCGAAGGGGGCGGACGGCACCACCGGGACCGAAAGCTCGCCGAACCGGGCGGCCAGCCATTCGGCGTTGTCCACCCGGCCCGCGAACACGACCTCCCAGCCGCGCGCGACGGCGCGTTCGGCATAGGCGACCATGCGCGCGACGTGGCCGGCGCCGATCGACGGCGAGGCGTCGGCTCGAAGCAGCAGCCGGGTCACCTGGCCACCTTCTTCTGTTCGACGTGCGCGTTGAGCTTCGCCAGTTCGGGCCGGGACCGCAGCACCGCGACCACCTCGCGCCAGTCGCCGACCCGGTCGCCCAGTTCGGCGACGATCCCTTCGATGACCGACCAGTCCTCGACGGTGTCCAACGTCACGCGCAGGTCGTCGGCGGGCGGGCTGACGACGATCCCGGCGCACGAGTACCGCTCCGGGTTCGCGTAGACGCCGGAGGTGACGTGCTCGCGGTCGGCGCCGCTGGCCGTTTCGATCTGTTCGGCGAGCACCCCGGTGCGCACGAGCTCGGCGTCGAACCCGCGCGGCAGGGTGCGCACCAGCACGGTGCTCAGGTAGTCCAGCGACGGCTGCGCGCGCCACTGCGCCACGAGCTGGCCGATGAGGTGGGGATCCAGCAGCGGGCAGTCCGCCGTGAGCCGCACCACCGCGTCGGCCGGGTACGACTCGATAGCGACCGCGAAACGCGCGAGAACGTCGTCGAGCGGACCTCTGGCGACCAGGGCGCCGTGCCGGGCGGCCTCCTCGGCCACCGCGTCGTCGTCGGCCTCCGTCGAGGTCGCGACCACGACGTTGTCGATCCCCGGCGAAGCGGCGGCGGCACGGACGACCCAGCCGAGGACGCTCCGGCCCGCGAGGGGGCGGAGCACCTTGCCAGGTAGCCGGGTGGACGACGCGCGTGCCTGGATGACGGCGTTGACCACGTGGGCCCCGGGGTCTGGATCCATGGGTGACATGATGTCCTGCGGCAGTAGCACCGAAACGCGGAGGTCAACGATGTCCGAGCTGGATGGTTCCAGCATCCTGCTCACCGGCGGGACCGGTTCGTTCGGCAAGGCGTTCATCACCTACGCCCTGGCCGAGCTGAACCCGCGACGGCTGGTCGTGCTCTCCCGCGACGAGCTCAAGCAGTACGAAGCGCGCCAGCAGTTCGACAACGACCCGCGGCTGCGCTGGTTCATCGGCGACATCCGGGACCGCCGCCGCCTCGAGCGCGCCATGCACGGCGTCGACTACGTGGTGCACGCCGCCGCGCTCAAGCAGGTCGACACGGGTGAGTACAACCCGTTCGAATTCGTGCAGACCAACGTCGTCGGCTCGCAGCACGTCATCGAGGCCGCGATCGACACCGGGGTGAAGAAGGTCGTCGCGCTGTCGACGGACAAGGCGTCCAGCCCGATCAACCTCTACGGCGCCACGAAGCTGTGCGCCGACCGGATGTTCATCAGCGCGAACCACTACGCCGCGACGCATCCGACCAGGTTCTCCGTGGTCCGCTACGGCAACGTGATGGGCTCGCGCGGCAGTGTGATCCCGTTCTTCCGCGCGCTCGCGGCCAAGGGCGAGTCGCTGCCGATCACGCACAAGGAGATGACCCGGTTCTGGATCACGCTCCCGCAGGCCGTGCAGTTCGTGATCGATTCCTTCGACCAGATGAACGGCGGCGAGCTGTACGTGCCGCGCATCCCGAGCATGCGGCTGGTCGATCTCGCGCAGGCGATCGCGCCCGGTTCGCCGATGCACGAGGTCGGCATCCGTCCCGGCGAGAAGCTGCACGAGGAGATGATCGCCCCGGACGACGCCCGTCGGACGGTACGGCTGAGCGACCGGTACGTCGTCCAGCCGCATATCGCGGGCTGGGGTTACGAACCGCCGACCGGCGGCGAGGCCGTGCCGGAGAACTTCGCCTACCGCTCGGACACCAACGACCTGTGGCTCGACGCGGACGAGCTGCGCGACCTGGTCGAGCAGTATGGCTGACTTCCTGCCCTACGGCCGTCAGTCCGTTTCGGACGAGGACGTCGCCGCCGTCACCGAGGTACTGCGCGGCGACTGGCTGACCACCGGCCCCGCCGTCACGCGCTTCGAAGAGGATCTCGCCGAGCACACCGGTGGCACGCCGGCGGTGGCCGTCACCTCGGGCACAGCCGCGTTGCACGTCGCGTACGCGGCGGCCGGGATCGGCCCCGGTGACGAGGTCGTCACGTCTCCGATGACGTTCGTCGCCACTGCCGCGACCGCGGCGTTGCTCGGCGGCAAGGTCGTGTTCGCCGATGTCGAGGCCGACACCGGGAACCTCGATCCGGCGGCGGCTTCGGCGACCGTCACCACGCGGACCAAGGTCGTCGCGGCCGTGGACTACGCCGGCCACCCCGCCGAGCTGGACGAGCTCGGCCGGATCGCGCACGACAACGGCGCACTGCTGCTGGAAGACGCCGCGCATTCGGTGGGCGGCAGCTGGCAGGGCAGGCCGGTCGGCTCGCTCGCCGACCTCACGACGTTTTCCTTCTTCCCCACCAAGAACCTCACCACGGCCGAAGGCGGCGCGGTGGTCGCCGGTTCGGACGAGCTGCTGGCGCGCGCCCGCGGATTCCGCAATCACGGGCTGGTGCGGGACAAGGCGGCGCAGCGATATCCGGACGAAGGCGCTTGGCATCAGGAGGTGCACGAGTTCGGCCTGAACTACCGGTTGCCGGATGTGTTGTGCGCCCTGGGAAGCAGCCAGCTGCGCAGGCTCGCGGAGTTCAAGAAACGACGTGCGGAGATCCACGCGCGCTACACCGCCACACTGTCCTCATTGGACGGAGTGCTGACGCCCGCCGTGCGTGAAGGCGCGGATCCGGTGTGGCACCTGTACCCGCTGCGAGTCCTCGAAGGACGCCGCCGTGCGCTGTTCGATCACTTGCGCGCCAAGGGAATCGGCGTGCAGGTCAACTACATCCCCGCGTACTGGCACCCGGTGTTCGAGGACCTCGGATACCAGCGCGGGATGTGCCCGAACGCGGAGCTGTACTACAGCCAGGAGCTCTCACTGCCGCTGTTCCCGGCGCTGACGGACGCCGACGTGGACCGCGTCATCGACGAGGTCCACGGCTTCTTCGGCTAGATCAGGCCCCAGGTGAGCGCGGTGCCCTTCGGGACATCGGAGGAGAAGGTGCGGCCGAGCACGTTCACGATCTCGGCGGGAGCCAGCCCGCCGGCGGGCCGGATCGAGCGGACGTTCTCCCGCGTCACCGTGTCCCCGGCACGCACGTCTTCGACGACGTACAGGGAACGCCGCAGCCGCAGGCCTTCCTTCTCGCTCTCGCGCGGCCCGATCACCGCCGCGCCCAGCGCCTCCCAAGCGCGGTGCGATTCGGTGACCAGCGCGGCCAGTTCGGCGGGCTCCAGGGAGAACTCCGAGTCGACACCGCCGTCGCTCCTGGCCAGCGTGACGTGCTTCTCGATGGCGACGGCACCGAGCGCGACGGCCGCGAGCGGGGCGCCGATGCCGGGCGTGTGGTCGGACAGGCCGACGAGCGTCCCGGTCACGCCGGCCAGGACGGGCAGGCCACGCAGGTTGCTCTCGGTCGGCGACGCCGGGTAGCTCGCGGTGCAGCCGAGCACGATCAGCCGGTCGTTGCCCGCCTCACGCGCGGTCCGGACCGCCGCGTCGATCTCGGCGACGCTGGCCATCCCGGTCGAGATGATCAGCGGCTTGCCGGTTTTCGCGCACAGTTCGATCAGCGGCAGGTCGACGATCTCCGACGACGCGATCTTGTACGCGGGCGCGTCGAGCGACTCCAGCAGTTCGACGGCGGTGGGGTCGAACGGGCTGGAGAAGATCTCCAGACCACGGGCGCGGGCGCGCTCGAACAGCGGCTCGTGCCATTCCCACGGCGTGTGGGCGCGCTCGTAGAGCTTGTAGAGGTTCTCGCCGCCCCACAGCGAATGCGAGTCGCTGACCCGGAAGGCGGGGGCGTCGACGTCGATCGTGATGGTGTCCGGCCGGTAGGTCTGCAGTTTCACCGCCTGCGCGCCGGTTTCGGCGATCGCGTCGACGATCTCCAGTGCCCTGGCGAGTTCGCCGTTGTGGTTACCGGACATTTCGGCGATGACGAACGGCGGATGCCCGGCCCCGATGCGGTGCGCGCCGATCCGGACTTCCTGTGCTGACATGGACGAAACGCCTCCCTGACGACGGTCTGGTCAGGACACAGTCTTACGCAGCTTCCGGAAACCGTCGACGGCAGGCGCGGTCTCGGTGTAGCCGGCCCGGTCGAAGAGCGCGGCCGACGCCGCGTTGTCCCGGTGCACGGCCGCGACCACCACCCGCACCCGGTGACCGGCGGTGAAGGCCCGCTCGCCCTCCGCCAGGACCGAAGCCGACAATCCACGGCCCCGGCTTTCCGGCGCGAGAGTGATGCTGACCTCCCAGACCCCCTCATCCTCGCGGTCGAACCTGACGGTGCCGACCGGGATCTCGTCGAGTTCGACGACGTACAGCACCCTGTCCGGCGACGCCAGCACCCCACGCAGCCACGCGGAATGCTCGTCGAGCGTGATCACCGCGGTCGAACGGGACGCCTGCCGGGTACGAGGGTCGTTCCGCCAGGCGAGCAGCAACCCGGCGTCGGCCTCCGTGGCCTCGCGAGCCAGCACGGATTACTGCGTCTGCTCGATGGTTTCGCGCTGGCGGTCTTCGATCCGGCGCAGCCGGTCCTCGTACCGCGCGATCCCGGCGAGCCGGACGCGGATCTGGGCGTGCTGGCGCTGGATCTCCTGGATCAGGCTGCGCGCCTCGGCCAGCTCGGGCTTGTCGGCGTGCACCGGCAGCGACAGCGACTCGCGCAGATCCTCCAGCTGGGCCTCCTGTGCCGCGACGCTCGGGATCAGGCGGTCCAGCTCGGCGCGGGTCCAGCGCAGGTCGCCGCGGGCGTGTTCGAGGCCGCTCTCGGCGCCGTCGAGCCGTCGGCGGTGGTCCGCGGTGGCGTGTTCGAGGTCGTTGACGCGCCCGTTGAGGTCGCGAAGCCGCTCGTCGATCCGGAAGTCGATGAGCCGGGCGATCCGGCCGATCACGCCGCTGCGGAGTTTCTGCACTGCCATGGGGTGTTCCTTCTCGGGATGGGCTGGCTGGGAGTTCAGCGCAGGAGTTCGGTTTCGCCGGTCTTCGTCCACGAGTCCAGCAGCCTGCCCTCGGCGGCGATGCGGTGCTCGGGTCCGACGATGCAGGAGTCGCCCGCGGCGTGCTCCCAGTGGGTCTGGGCCGGGTCGTCGATGAACGAGAACCCGGACAGGACCAGCGTGGCGTGCGGGAACGACGTGCGCGCGATCCAGGCGGCCAGCGTCCCGGTGGTCGACCACAGGCCCTCTTCGCGGCTCGGCAGCCCGAGCGCGTCGGACAGCGGCAGGACGACCTCGCGGTTCGGCACCGGCACGTAGCCGAGGTCACCGGGCCACCAGCCCGGGATGTCTTCGGGTTCCCAGTGCATCCGGCCCGGCTCGACCAGCAGGTAGAGCCGCTTGCGATAGTCACGGAAGACGTGCTTGGTGGCACGGACGGCGCGGTTGAACACCACGACGTGCACCCGGCTGCCGACCGTTTCGGGGCCGCCCGGCTCGTCCACGACGAAGCCGTTGACGCGGATCACCAGGTCACACGCGTCGATGGCCTTCGCCCGCCGGGGGTCCGGCGGAAGCGGCTGATTCCCGACCACGGCCACCGAACGGGGCTCCGGCCGGTCGGCGTATGCGGCGAGCAGATTGACCATCAGGCTCGCGTCGCCGAGTGCAGCAGTCATGAGGGCAGAAAGTACCAGCACACGCACCGCGTTCGGGTTCGAATCCGACGGTAGCGTTCCGTGGTCGGGACGGGGCGCCCCAGGCATCATCGGCCCCATCGGTACCCTCGTTCCCGTGCATGCCACCAGCACGGTTCACGCCGCCGACGGTGCTGCGCCGACCTCGGTTCCGCCGATTTCGGACAGCAAGACCTTTTCGCGCGCGTTCGCCGATATCAAGACCGGTTTCGCCGCCAAAGAGCTGTGGGGACACCTCGGCTGGCAGGACATCAAGCAGCGCTATCGCCGATCGGTGATCGGCCCGTTCTGGATCACCATCAGCCAGGGCATCATCGCGCTCGGCCTGGGACTTCTGTACTCACAGTTGTTCAACCTGCCGACGGCGACGTTCCTGCCCTACATCAGCACCGGGTTCATCATCTGGGGCTTCATCAGCGGCTGCCTTTCCGAGGGCATGGAGACCTTCATCTCCAACGAAGGGCTGATCAAACAGCTTCCGGCGCCGCTTTCGGTGTACGTGCTGCGGACGGTCTGGCGCCAGACGCTGATGCTGGCGCACAACCTGATCGTCTACGTGATCGTGGTCGCGATCTTCTTCACCAGCCTCGACCAGCCGTACGCCATGAGCGGCGCGTGCGTCGGCGAGGTCCTGTGCCACCCCGGCCTCGGCTGGTACTCGCTGAGCGCGATTCCCGGAATCCTGGTGCTCGCGCTGAACGCCGGCTGGGTCACCCTGCTGCTGGGCATCATCTCCACCCGTTACCGCGACATCCCGCAGGTGATCAACTCGCTCATCCAGCTGCTCTTCTACATGACGCCGATCGTGTGGCCGATCGACCAGCTGATGGCGGGTGGGGCCCGTGACGGCATTTCGGGGGCCCTGCCGTTCGTCTACGCCAACCCGCTCTTCCACTTCATCCAGATCGTGCGCGCGCCGCTGATCGGCCAGGCCGTCAGTATCAACAGCTGGTTCGTGGTGCTCGGCATCACCGTCGTCGGCTGGGGTCTCGCGCTGGTCGCGATGCGCAATTACCGTTCCCGCGTCTCTTATTGGGTGTGACAGATGGTCAGCATTGATGTGCACAACGCCTACGTCGACTTCCCCATTTTCGACGCGAAGACCCGCTCCATGAAGAAGAAGGTGCTGGGGAAGGTCGGCGGCAAGATCGGCACCGAGAGCAAGGTGCCGATCATCGAAGCCCTGCACGACGTGAGCCTCCAGCTCCGCGAAGGCGACCGGGTCGGCCTCGTCGGCCACAACGGCGCCGGCAAGTCGACGCTGCTGCGGCTGCTGTCCGGGATCTACGAGCCCACCCGCGGTTCGGCGAAGATCTCCGGCAAGATCGCGCCGGTCTTCGACCTCGGCATCGGCATGGACCCGGAGATCTCCGGACTGGAGAACATCATCATCCGCGGCCTGTTCCTCGGGATGACCGCGAAGCAGATGGAAGCCCGCGTCGACGACATCGCGGAGTTCACCGAACTCGGCGACTACCTGCAGATGCCGCTGCGGACCTACTCGACCGGTATGCGGGTGCGCCTGGCGCTGGGCGTGGTCACCTCGATCGACCCGGAGATCCTGATCCTCGACGAGGGCATCGGCGCGGTCGACGCGGCGTTCCTCAACAAGGCGAAGGACCGGCTCAAGGACCTCGTGAAGCGGTCGGGCATCCTGGTGTTCGCCAGCCACTCGGACGAGTTCCTCTTCGAGCTCTGCGACTCCGCCATCTGGATGGACGAGGGGCACGTCAAACAGCGCGGTTCGCTGCGCGAAGTGCTCACCGGCTACAAGGGGCGCGACCCGTTCGAGAACATGAGCAAGGAGACGCTGGAGCGGTTCGGTATCGAACCCGAGCCGGTGGCGACGACGAACGGTGGCCAAGGATGACCAGCGAGACCCGGCAGTTACCCGAAGGCGCGGTCGTCGGCGTGGTCGTCACGCGCCATCGACGGGAACTGCTCGCGGACTCGCTCAAGGTGATCGCCGCGCAGACCCGGCCGGTCGACCATCTCGTCGTGGTCGACAACGGGCCGGACAAATCGGCGCGAGACATCGTCGAGAACTACCCGCTGCCCTTCACGTACCTGCCTTCGCACCGCAATCTCGGCGGCGCGGGCGGGTTCGCGCTCGGCATGTTGCACGCGCTTTCCCTTGGCGCGGACTGGATCTGGCTGGCCGACGACGACGGCCGTCCCGCCGACGAGAACGTCCTCGCGATCCTGCTGGACGAGGCCGAAAAGCGGAACCTGGCCGAGATCTCCCCGGTGGTGTCCAACATCGACGCGCCGGACAAGCTCGCGTTCCCGTTGCGGCGCGGGCTGACCTGGAAGCGTTCGTCGTCGGAGCTGGGCGCCGACTTCCTGCCGGGGATCGCCTCGCTGATGAACGGCGCGTTGTTCCGGGCGTCCACTTTGGACGTCGTCGGCGTGCCGGATCTGCGGCTGTTCTTCCGCGGCGACGAGGTCGAACTGCACCGGCGTCTGGTGCGTTCCGGGCTGCCGTTCGGCACCTCGCTCAAGACCGCGTACCTGCACCCGGACGGCTCGGACGAGTTCAAACCGATGCTGGGCGGCCGGTTCCACGCGCAGGATCCGGAGAACGAGGTCAAGCGCTACTACACCTACCGCAACCGCGGCTACCTGCTGTCGCAGCCGGGCATGCGCAAGATCGGCGCGCTCGAAGTGGTGCGGTTCGGCCTGTACTTCGTCGGTGTGAAGCGGGATCCGAAGGCCTTCCTGCAGTGGCTCAAGCTGGTTCGCCAGGGCCGCAAGGAGAAGTTCTACCGCTACTGAGCTCCACGTGAAGGGGGCCCCTCGCTCGCGCGAGGGGCCCCCTTTTTTCGTCCGTCTATTCGCCGATGACCGGCGGCGCGGTGCGCATATCGGTCCCGAACACCTCGTCGGGGTCGCCCTCGACGAGGTACGTCGGACGCTGGTGCTCGGTGTCCTCGTCTCCGTCCGACTGCTGACCGCGGCCGCCCATTCCGCCGCCTGCCATCCCCGGACCACCGCGACCGGCGGCGCCACCGCCGAGACCGCCCATACCTCGGCCGGCGGCCGCTTCGGCGGCACCGACACCGCCCGGACGGGCCGCGCCGGACGCGGAACCCGAACCCGGTGTGGAACCGGCGCCGCTGCCGGGGCCGAACCCGCTTCCGCCGCCACCGCGGCCGGTCCGGCTGTTGTAGTCCGAGTCACCCATGCCGCCGCCCATCATGGGCGGCGCCATCGGCATGGGGCTGATCGGCATCGCGTTGTTGTTGGGGCCGGGCGTGGTGATCGGCGCCGGGTTGTTCTGGAAGCCGGACGGCGTCGTACCCGACGGGAGGCTGCCGGACCCCGTGGTGCTGCCCGGGCCGGGCAGCTGGGAGCCGTAGCCGCCGCCACCGCCTCCGCCACCACCGCTGCCCCCGCCACCGTTGCCGGGCGGGATGTAGGTGTTGCCGGGGTTGTTGGAGCCGGGCGTGTTCGAGCCGGGCGGGACCTGGTACGGCTGCGGCCTGCCCGGATCGTCGATCCCGCCACCGCCGCCCTCGCCGAACTTCGGCGGCTCGGCGAACGCCGGCTGCTTCGACGCGGCCTCGTACAAGGCCTTGTCGTAGCTGTTCATGGCGGAGGCCGCCTGGGTGTGGGCCTCCTGGCTGTCCTTCTGCTTCTGGATGGACTTGTCGATGTTCTCGCCGAGATTGAACGGGTTCGACGTCATCCACCCCCCGACCTCGTCCTTCCAGTTGAAGGGGATCGGCTTGGGCATCGTGTTCTTCACGGTGGAAGCCGCGGTGCCCTGGTCGTAGATCGTCTCGGAGGCGAGCTTGGCGTTCTGCGAGTTCGTCTCGGACCACTTGCTGAGGCTCTTGAAGTAACCCTGCGCGTTGCCCGCCGCGTCACCTTCCCAGGTGCCCTGCGAGGCGGTGACGGCCTGGTCCATCGTCCTCGAGAAGGTGTCGAAGGCCTTGTGGATCTCGTGGTACGCGGTCGAGACCTCGGAGACCTGCTCGACGTTCAGGTTGCTGTTGACGAACTGTTCGAGCTTCTCGTGGTCGTAGCCGAGGTAGTCGCCGTTCGGCGGCTCGAGCCCCTCGACGTACTTGATGTCCTTGTTCTTGGTCAGCTCGTCGACGGTCTTGTTCCCGACGTCTTCGGACTGCTGCTGGGCCCTGCCCTGGGCGATCAGCCGCTGGAAGATGGCGAACGGACCGTCGCCGGCCTCGCCGCTGGCCTTGTCCTGGTAGTACTGGTCCCGGGCCTGGGGCGAGAGACCGCTGACGTACTCCTGCTCGGTCATCTGACCCTTGTTGGTGGTCATCCTCTGTTCCCCCTAGCCCTTCGGAAGCTTCGGTTCGACGATGTCGGCGATCTTCTCCGCCATCCCGCACGACTTCTCCGGATCCGTGCTGACGACCACGATGTCGGCGCGGGCGGAGGCGCCGATTTCGAGCGCCATCAGGCAGCCGGAAGGCGGCTTCGGGACGAGCACCGCTTTACGGCCGTTGACGTTTCCGGTGGTCTTGCCGTTCCCACTATCGGCGACGCTGTCGATGCCCTGCTTGTCACGGATGTCGACGCCGAGCGAGACGGCGTCCGCCGCCGACTCGGCCTCCTTGGTGAACTCGCAGCCACGGGCACCGGCGTCGTTCTGGGGAACCGGCGCCTTGAAAGTGCCGTACGACGCGAGATCGGCCACGCCGAGGAGCGAGCACGGATCGATCGACGCGGGGTCGGCACCACCGGTGGCCGTCGTCGGCGCGGTGGACTCGCCGCCTTGCGTGGGCGACGACGGCGCCGCGGAGGGCGTGCCCGGCTTTTCGGTGGAACAGGCCGCGAGCACGAGCGCGGCCGCGGTCAGCGGTACGAGGAGCAGCTTCTTCATTCCGCCTCAGTTCTTGAGCCGATCGAGCGCCTCGACCGTTTCGTCTTCCTTTTTCTTGTACTGACCCGACGCGCGCAGCAGCGCTTCTTCGGTGTCCAGCACCACCTGCTTGAACTTGCCGAGCACCGCACTCGCCGAATTGGCCGACTGGGCGGCGCCCTTCTGGTCGTGGGCCGCGACGGTCCTGCCGTACGGGTGGTCGCCGAGTTGCGGCGCTTCGGAGAGCCGGATCGTCTGCCGCTCCAGCCTGGTGAGCTCGGCCCCCATGTCGCGCACCGCTTTGAGAAGCGGCTTGACGCCTTCGGCGGTGATCTTGAAGCCGCCGCTCTTGGCGGCCGAGACCAGCTTCTGGGTCTCCGCGCTCACCTGGGCGACCGCGGCCGCGTTCAGGCCACCCGCCGCCACGTAACCGGCTGCCGCGCCCATGGCCGCGCCGATCGAGAAGTCCGGTGCCGCCTGTCCGCCGTCCGCTTCGAAAGCCATCGCCCGCCCCACTGCCTCGTCTGCTCGCCCGTGCGTATCGCCCGGCAGTCTACTAGCCGGGCACTCAGCGCAACGGTGATTCACCGATCACCGAAGATCTCCGAAACTGTGACGAAACGGGCGTCACCCCGGTTCCCCGTCGGTCAGAACTGCCCTTCGAGCTGGGCGTACAGCTGCTGAGCGATCCTCGCGTTGTCGGCGGGAGCGTAGGTCAGCCAGCTTTGCCCGTCGGCCGCCTGGCGCGAGGTCATCATGAAGCGGCCCGCTTCGGTGTCGAACCACGCCAGCGGCGGGAACACCTGGCCGCCTCGGATGAACACGCTGAACTGGCCCACTCGCGTCTTCGGCTTCTCGAAGATCCGCTCCACCTGCCGCTGCTGCGGGTTCGACCCGTGCGACCGCGGCCCGCTGACGTTGGCGAAGGGGTCGTACGCGTCGTCGTTCCGGGGGCGCTTCGGCGCGCTCGCCGGCTTCGCGATGGTGACCGACTGACCGGGGCCCGCCGGGGTGAGCGGCAGCAGATCGACGATCGACGCGACGATCGCGGTCGGCCTGGTCTCCTCGAACACGAGCAGGTTCTCTTCCTGGCGCACGACGACCGCGAACTGCCCGTTCGTCGCAGCACGCGCGAACAGCTGCTTGTCCTTGTCCATCTGCGCGACCGCCCAGACGGCGAGCTGCGGGTTGGCGAAGGTGGCGATCGCGAGTTCGACGTCGGCGTCGAGCCTGCCGCCGCGCATCAGGCCGCGGCCTTCGAGGTCGCGGAAGACGGCCTCGCGCACCATCGCGCGCTGATCGGTCGTCGTGCCGATGTGCGGGACCTCGAACGGGACGGGCGCCGGTCCGAACCGGCCGTGTTCGAGCAGGATGTCCACCGCCGCCAGCGACAACGAGAACGAATGCGGCATCGCCATTTCCCCCCGCGGGTGTCTTGTCCGTCGGGATGAACGTAGTCCACGCGCCCGATACGCCCGCAGCGAACCCGCTTGCCCGGTTGTGATCACGGCTGGTGCCATGGATTCATGGCAGACCAGAAACCCGCGCTCGTCCTCCATCTCGCCACCGGCGGGGAGCCGCTGCTCTTCGCGCTCACGACGGAAGAAACCGAACGGCTGACCAAGGACCTCTCGCATTTCGTCCGCACCGGTTCGGTGCAGACGATCCAGACGAGGGACGACTCCGAGGTGGCGATCAACTTCTCCCACGTCGCCGCCGCCTACATCGACGATCTGAACCGCAAGACGAGAGTGTTCGGCCTCCACTAATCCCGGGAAAAGAGCTCCAGCAGACCGGATTTGATTTCTGGGCGACCGGCGGCGACCAGCAGGAAGGTGGCTTCCCGGACGAGCCGCTGGGGGTGTCGTCCGGCGAGTACCGACGTGCTGCCGTTGGCCGCGACCAGCGCGCCCGCGGCCCGGAAGGCGAGCTCCGCGCCCGCCGCCCTGGCCGCGGGCAGCGACGGCGGATCGGCGAGGGCCGCGTCGAGCCTGCCGCGGACCGCGTCGATCTCGGCCCGGATCCCGGCGGCGACGCCGGGCTTCCCGAGCTCCTCGATAAGCCGCGCGGCGCGGGCGGCGAGGCCGAGGGGCGCGCAGCCGTTGAGCCGGGAGGCGAAGGTGTTGCCCGCGACGAAGTCCGCGTGCGCGATCTTCCCGTAGACGCGGTCATCGGGCAGGAAGTAGCGGGTGAAGACGAGGTGCACGGTGGCCGTGCCCTGCGCCGCGACGAGGTCGAGCGGCCGGGCCTCCAGCTGCTCCCCCGGCACCGGATCGATGATCGCGCTCACCACGGTGTCGCCGTCGCGGGCGCAGAGCTGGAGCAGGTCGATGACGCCCCAGCCGCTGACGAACGGGGCCTCGCCGTCGAGCAGGTAGCCGCCGTCGACGCGTTCCGCGCGCAGCCTGGGCGGGGTCGGGATCACCGCGGCGAACGCGGCGCCCGCCTTGAGTTCTCCGCTGACCAGCCGCGGGAGGTAGCGGTCGCGCAGCTCGGCGTTGTCGGCTGTGGTGAGCGCGGCGACCAGGCCGTGGTGCTGGATCCACGTGAACATCGTGCTGAGGCAGCCGCCCGCCAGCGTTTCGAGGACCTGGACGATCGTCGGGAGGTCGGCGCCCGGACCACCGGCTTCCTTGGGCGCCGCAAGACCGTAGAAGCCTTCGGCGGCGAGGGCGTCGAAGTGGCTTGAGGGCACTTCACCCTTTAGGTCGACTTCGGTGGCGGCGGGGAAGAGGAGATCATCGGCGAGGGCTTGGGCGCGGGTGACCAGATCCGTCATGCGGTAAGGCTACCCTTACTTTCCCGGTTTTTCCTGGCTGTCAGAACCGACCCCAAACGTCATGAAAGGGTCGTTCAGGACGAAAAACGTCCTGAACGACCCTTTCATGACACTCGGTAAAGCGAAGCGTGCTTACAGCTCGTAAAGCCGCTTCCAGTTGTCCCGCGAGGTCAGCTCGGGCATGGCGCGCTTGTACTGCTCCTGCACCGCCGCGCCTTCCTTGCGGAGCCGCTGGATCACCTTCGCGCCCCGGCGCGCCAGGTCGAACATCTTCGCGCGGTCGTACGAGCGGACCCGCACGCCTTCCTGCGAAGCGTCGGTGACGACGGCGGTGTCGAAGGTCGCGACGTGCCACCAGTGGGCCTCGTCGATCGGGATCGCGCCGAGCGAGTGACGGCTGCGGCCGAGCACCCGGTCGAGGATCCGCTTGATCAGCACCAGGCGCTGCATGCTGGGCCGCGGTGCGCTGTTGATGATGCCGATGTCGTTCGACGCGATACCCGGGACGTCGGTGGCCTTGTGCCGTTTGGTCTCGGGGTACTCGTCGCGGATCCGGCGGATCTCCTTCATCGCGGCGACGCCGCCGTCACGCAGGACCTCCGGCCCTTCGAGGAAGTCCTCGACGGCCTTGATCAGCGTGGCGGACAGGCCGTACTGCATGCCGAGCAGGTACCGGACCAGCTGCGCGATGAGCACGCGCGAGAGCAGGTTCAGGTTGAACGGCGAGTGCAGCGCGGCGGTGATGATCGAGTTCCGCAGGTTGAAGTAGCGGTGCCACTCGTCCCAGTCCTTCCAGTGGAAGTCGGCGTGCCAGACGCCGGCGCCCGGAAGGGTGACCGTGGGGAAGCCGTGCGCGCGGGCGCGGTAGCTGTACTCCGCGTCGTCCCACTGGAAGAAGAACGGCAGCGGGTAACCCGTGGCCTTGACGACCTCGTACGGGATCAGGCACGACCACCAGCCGTTGTACCCGGCGTCGAGGCGGCGTTCCTGGCGGTTCGGCTTGAGGGTCTCCTCGTCGACGCCGAGCAGGTCGGCGGTCGAGAGCGAGTGCTGCACCGGCTGGCCGGGCTCCAGCGTGTTCAGCCGGGCGTATTCGGCGCCGACGTGCAGCTGGTTCGGGTGCAACAGGTTCAGCATCTGCCCGCCGACGATGACCGGGTTGACCGTGCGGTTGGAGAACGCGGTCATCCGGATCACCAGATCCGGCTCCAGCAGCACGTCGTCGTCCATGAACAGGACGTTCGCGTGCTCGGTCTCGGTGTGCCCGGCGACCTCGTAGAGGCCGCGGGTGAACCCGCCGGCGCCGCCGAGGTTCGGCTGCTTGATGTAGTGCAGCTTGTCGCCGAGGTCCTTGGCGACCTGCTCGAAGCCGTCGCGCGACTCGACGAGGTCGGTGCCCTGGTCGGCGACGTAGATCGCGTCGAGCGTCTCCAGCGAGGAGACGTCGGCGGCGAGCGCCTGCAGGTTCGACAGGCAGTCGTCGGCGCGGTTCATCGTGCAGATGGTCACCGCGGTCGGGCGGATCTTCTCCGGCGCCTCGACCGTCCAGCGGACCTTCTCGACACGCAGCGACTGGCCGCCCTCGGTCTCGAGGTCGAGCCAGAGCGCGCCGCCGTCGTAGAACTTGTCGAGCTTCGCGGTGAGCGTCACCTTCTGCTGCTTCGCACCCGCGACGATCTCGGCGGCGACCACGCGGGGGTCGCCCTCGATGTCGGAAGCGCCGATGGACAGCTGGCCGTCACCGGTGACGACGGCCTCGACCTGGACCTCGGTCACGTCGGTCCAGCGCTGCCAGTAGCTGGCGGGGAACCGGCCGAAGTACGTGTTGCCGGACACCTTCGACGCCGGCTCGATGGAGATGCCCGCGCGCTCGCGCACGGCGGTCCCCCACTCGAGTTCTGCGTAGAGGTCCTTGCTGACGATGGGGGCCGGGCCGGCGTAGAGCCCGCGCTGCGCGGTGAGACGGCCCTGCGGGGTGCGTTCCGCGAAGCGGGTGTCGTCGACAGTGCTCACCATGGCGCTCGGGGCCTCTCCGGTGACGGCGGCTTTACCGGGCATGAATCCTCAGTTCTCCTCTGTGCTGGTGGCGGTGGCGCGGGGCTCACGGAAGACGACCCACTTGAGCATGACGAAATTGATCACGGTCGCGGTTGCCTGCGAGACGACCCAGCCGAAGGTGGCCTTCCAGGCCGACTCCGGCAGGACGTGCAGCATCGTGCGGTTGACGCCGACGGCCACGAGGAACGTCACGGCGTACAAGAGCACGAAGCCACCGATCTGACGCGCGCCCTCCTGGCGTCCACCGGCGAAGGTGAACTTGCGGTTCAGGAAGAAGGCGGTCGTGGTGCCCACGATGAAGCTGAGCGCGCGGGCGATGTCGACCCACGGCGTCGCGTCCATTCCGAGGGCACGAAGCCCCTGGTAGACGCCGAAATCGACCAGGGCGCAGAAGCCGCCGATGAGGCCGAAGCGGATGAGCTGCCCGAGCAGCCCAGGGGAGGACGGCGCTGCTGCCGTCACGCCGGCTTTCGGGTCGGTCGCCACCACTGCTCTACCTCATAAACTGCTGGGGCTGATGCGCAAAGTGTAGAAGCGAGCACTTCAGGGTCACGTTCCGGGCAGTGTTCGGCGTGGTTACCCTGGTCGGCGTGACCCAAGCACCCAAGACACAGCGTCAGTCGCTCATGGGCTGGGCAAGGACGTCGCCGACCATCGCGGACGTCCTGAGCACCCCCGACGTGGAAGCCATCGCCCGTGCGGTGACGCGGGCCGGGGAACGCGGGGTCATCGCGCGTGGTCTCGGCCGCTCGTACGGCGACCCGGCGCAGAACGCGGGCGGCCTGGTCGTGGACATGACCGCGCTGGACCGCATCCACTCGATCGACCCGGATTCCGGCATCGTCGACCTCGACGCCGGGGTCAGCCTCGACAAGCTGATGCGCGAGGGCCTCCCCTACGGCCTGTGGGTCCCGGTGCTGCCGGGCACCCGCCAGGTGACCATCGGCGGTGCGATCGCCAACGACATCCACGGCAAGAACCACCACTCGGCCGGCAGCTTCGGCAACCACGTGGTGTCGATGGACCTGGTCACCGCCGACGGGCAGGTGCGCACGATCACGCCGGACGGCCCCGACGCGGAGCTGTTCTGGGCGACCGTGGCGGGTATCGGCCTGACCGGCATCATCGTCCGCGCCAAGGTCCGGATGACGAAGACGGAGACGGCCTACTTCAAGGCCGACATCCAGCGCACCGCGAACCTCGACGAGACGCTGGCGCTGGTCACCGACGGCTCCGAGGACAACTACACGTACTCCTCCGGCTGGTTCGACTCGATCTCCAGGGGCGCGAAGCTCGGCCGCGCCGCCTTCCAGCGCGGTTCGCTCGCCAAGCTGGACGAACTGCCGCCCAAGCTGCGGGCCGACCCGCTCAAGTTCAACCCGGGCACCCTGGCGACCCTGCCGGACGTGTTCCCGAACGGGCTGGCGAACAAGCTGTCGTTCTCCGCGATCGGCGAGCTGTACTACCGCAAGACCGCGAAGAACGCGCGCGACCAGATCCAGAGCCTGACCGCGTTCTATCACCCGCTCGACCTGTTCGGCGAGTGGAACCGGGCTTACGGCTCCAAGGGTTTCCTGCAGTACCAGTTCAGCACGCCGCTGAACGCGCACGAGCCGCTGCGCCGGATCATCCAGAAGGTCGCCGACTCCGGGCACGTGTCGTTCCTCAACGTGTTCAAGCAGATGGGCGAGGGCAACCCGGCGCCGCTGTCGTTCCCGCACCCCGGCTGGATGGTCTGCCTCGACTTCCCGATCAAGGACGGGCTGAGCCGGTTCTGCCAGGAACTCGACGAGGACGTCCTCGCGCTCGGCGGCCGTCTGTACACGGCGAAGGACTCGCGCACCTCCGCGGAGAACTTCGCGAAGATGTACCCGCGGCTCGAAGAATGGCGCAAGGTCCGCGCCTCCGTTGACCCCGAAGGCGTTTTCGCCTCTGACATGTCCCGAAGGTTGGAACTGTGATCGACGCTGTGGGCAACCCCCAGTCCCTGCTGCTGCTCGGCGGCACCTCCGACATCGCGCTCGCGATCGCGGAGAAGTACCTGTCGGAGCGGCCCCTCCGGGTCGTGCTGGCCGGACGGCAGTCGCCGCGGCTCGACGCGGCCGCTCAGCGCCTGAAGGACAAGGGCGCCGAAGTGTCGACCGTGGACTTCGACGCCAAGGCCCTGGACACCCACCCCGCCGTGCTGGACAAGGCCTTCGAGGGTGGCGACATCGACGTCACCGTCGTCGCGTTCGGCCTGCTCGGCGACCAGGAAGAGCTGTGGCAGGACCACGCGAAGGCCGTCGAGGCGGCGACCGTGAACTACACGTCCGCGGTGTCCGTCGGGGTCGCGCTGTCGAACAAGCTCAAGACGCAGGGCCACGGCAAGGTCATCGCGCTGTCCTCGGTCGCCGGTGAGCGGGTCCGCCGGTCGAACTTCGTCTACGGCTCCTCCAAGGCCGGTTTCGACGGCTTCTACCTGGGACTCGGCGAGGCACTGGCCGAGTTCGGCGTGCAGATCACCGTCGTCCGCTCCGGCCAGGTCCGGACCAAGATGACCGAAGGCCTCAAGGACGCCCCGCTGACGGTGGACGTCGAGCAGGTCGCCGAGACCGCCGTCGCCGCCTCGCGCGCCGGCAAGGAACTGGTGTGGTCGCCCGCGCCGTTCCGGCTGGTCATGTCGGCCCTCCGGCACATCCCCCGGCCGATCTTCCGGAAGCTGCCGATCTAGGGAATGAATCTCGGCTATCCGCTCGGGGCCGCGTCGCAGGCCCTGCCTTCGTTGCGCCCGGGCGAACGGCTGCTGTGGGCCGCGTACGGCCGGACGCTGAACTACGACGTGCGCGGCTTGGATCCCTGGGGTGTGCCGAAGAAGAGCGTGCTGGGCAAGCTCGGCTCGGGCGCGGCGAACTTCGCCGGGGACATGGTCGGCGCGGCATTGGGCGGTGGCGACGACAGCGGCCGGTCGAATCCGCCGTCGCCGCAGGTCATCGTGTTCGGCGAACAGGGTGGCCTCGCACACGCGGCCGTGCGGGAGCTGTCCACCAGCGGTTCGCTTTCGCGGCTGTGGGCGCTCACCAGCGCGCGGCTGCTGGTGCTGGAGAAATCCGTCGCGCCGGGGAAGCCCTCGGAGAAGTCGTTCCTGTCGAAGGCGATCGGGTTCGGCAAGGACATCGCCGCGATCATGACCACGAAGACCTACGGCGAGAACGCGGCGGGCGTCCCGATCGCGCGGCACGAGATGGTGCCGTGCGCCGAGATCCCGCGCGAGTCGATCGCCGGGTTCGCCGTGGCCGAGCACGGCAAGAAGCGGCGCCCCTGTCTCCGTGCGTCCTTTGTGGACGGATCGGGGATGGATTTCCTGTTCGACTGCGACGATCCCCGGCAGTTCGCCTGGCTCCACTCGGTGACGGTGAGCTGATGGAGAACACGCTTCCGATGGCGAAGTCCGTCGACGAGATCGTCGAGAAGGAACTGCATCAGTTCTGGCTCGCGCCCGGTGAACGTCTGATCATCGGCTGCCCGCCCGCGCACGGTTATGTCGGGCTCGTGCTGGACGGCGAGCTCACGCTGCCCTACTCGGCGGCGCGCGAAACCCCTGCGGTGACCGGGAAGACACGATGGCCGCTGCCCGCTCCGGACGTCCTCGAAGGCGACTGGACCGACGACCCGACGATCGCGTACTGGGTCGTCGCGCGGACCGCGGACCAGACCGCGGTGCGGCTCGCGGACCATCTCGCCGGGGGCAAGGGCGAGGCGCGGCTGACGCTTTCGGATCGGCGGCTGGCCGTCGTGTACCCGGCGCGGCTGCTGGAGGGCGAGGATCCCGCCCAGCCGTTCCGGACCTTCGAGGAGATGCCGTCGGGCGTGGTGCGTTCGGTGTCCGCGCTCTACCTGGGGCGGAGTTTTCCGCCGCGGCCGGTGCTTCAGTTCGTCTTCGCCGACGGGTCCATGATCTGCCAGCGGGACATGCTGGCCGTCACGAAGGCCGACCGGGCCCGTTCCCGCCGCTGACCCCTCAGCGGGCCGGGAGCAGGTACAGGCTTTGCGTGCCCATCCACGGCGAGTGGATGGTCCAGCTCGCCAGCGCGTTCGCGGGCGGGGCCTTGCTGGTGGTGGTCAGCACCAGCTCCGGCGTCGCGGGCGGGACGCTGTGATCGAAGAACCGGAAGTTCGCCGCCAGCAGCGCCTTCCCCAGATCGCTGCTGCGGTTCTTCGTCTCGACTATCGCCGGATCGACCGACCCGCGGTCGGAGAACTGGTCGACGATGTCGCAGTCGCAGGAGTACGCGAGGGCGCCGACCTCGCCCGCGCTCTCCACCTTGCGCCCCTTGGTCAAGGCGCCCAGTTGGGAGCCGATCGCGCGGTATTCGTCCGACGCGGCGTGATTGCTGGTGATGGGCGCGAACCGGCGCGGCAGTTCGGGAGCCGCGTAGGCGACGGCGCTCGTCAGCAGGAAGGCGCCCGCGAGGATCCCCGTCCCGAGCCGTGCCCGGCCGGGCACCGCGCAGGCAGCGGCGGCCAAGAACACCGTCGCGCCGATGATGCTGGGCGCGTAATACCAGTGGTACGGCGGGACGTTCAGCCAGCAGTACGCCAGATAGTGCGCCGCGCCGGCGATGGCGAGGGTCGCGAACGGCAGCAGGCGCTTCGCCCGCTCCGAGCCGCGCCGGAAGTGGAATGTCCACAGTAGACCGGCGAGCGCGCCGATCACGAGCGGCAGGAAGGAAAGCGTCGCCGCCACCGGGAAGTTGCGCCAGTACAGCAGCGGGCCGTTGGTGAAGCTGAACGGTCCCCACGACCGCTGCATGATCTTGATGACCAGGGTGTCCGGCACCGCCGAACCCAGCACCAGCCAGCTGAACACGAACCACGGCAGCATCACCGCGAGCGCGGCGAACGTCATCCGCCAGATGCCCACCCAGAATTCGCGGCGACCGAGGAACAGCACGAACGCGATCAGCAGCAGATCGATCCGGATCAGCGCGATCAGGCCGATCACCGCGCCCGCGGCGGCGGGCCGTCGTTCGTGCAGGAACACCATCGACCAGACGACGGCCGCCGCGCCGAGGGAGACTTCGAGGCCGACCGACGACAGCAGCAGCGGGTTCACCAGCAGCAGGCCCAGCGCCAGCGGGGCGAACCAGCCCGGGAGGCCGGTCGCGGCGCCGATGCGGCGGAGGCCGAGGACGAGCGCCACCTGGCTCGCGACGAAGACGATCCCGGCGGCGAAGACGGCGTCTCGCACGATGAAGGTGACGAGCGCCAGCACGAGGACGTTCAGCGGCGACGTCGCGGTGTTGGCGGTGCCCTCTTCGATCAGGCCCCAGTGGCCGTGGAAGGCGAGGTTCTTCGCATACGAGAGCGTGATGTACGTGTCGTCGATCAAATGCCCGCTGACCAGCACGAACACCAGGGCCGACACCACCGCCGCCCCGGCCGGGAGCACCCAGGGTCGGGTAAGGACGGCGGCTCCCGGCAGCGCACCGGAAGCCTGGGGCAGATCGGCGGAGGCGCTTCGCATCACGAACACCGTACACGGCGGCGTGATGATTCCGTTATCTACCCGCCGTGGCGCTGGTCACGCCAGCCGGGGCCGTCACGGAAGTCGCGATCCATGCCGTGACCACCCGGGCCACGGTGTTCACGGGAGAAACCGGGGCGGTCACCGTCGCGGGAGGCCAGGCCGACGGCGGTGCCGATGATGCCGCCGCCGAGGACGAAGCCGAGGGCGCCGACCGCCACCAGCTGCGTCGCGCGGTGCCCGGCGAACCGGCGGAATCCGCCCTTCCGGGGCGGGGCCTGCACCACCGGCGGAGGCGCGGCGGGCTGTTGCTTCGGGGTCTCGTCCGCCACTGAAGGCTGCTCGACCGTCTTGTCCTCGTCTTCGGACGGCCGCTGCGGGTCGGTCATCTTTCGCTCCTCAGGCTGATGGGGGCGGGCTGTGTGCCCGCCCCCATCACCGAGGATCCGTGCGCTTCCTATGGATGCGCTGTGTGTGAGCTGTCGAATCAGAGATAGAACGACAGGAACAGCGTGATGACCCAGCTCGCGCCGAGCACCTGGAGCACGCGGTCCTTGAGCGCGATCTCCTCCGGCTCGCCCGCGTTGCCGCCGTCGACGTCGACGGCGTAGCGCAGGACGGCCACCACGAACGGGACCATCGAGACGACCGCCCAGACCGAGTCGTGCTCGACCTGGCGGATCTCGAACGCCCACAGGCAGTAAGACATGATCAGGATCGCCGCGGACGTCGCCCAGACGAACCGCAGGTAGCTCGCCGAGTACTTCTTCAGCGAAGACCGGATCTTCGCCCCGGTGCGCTCGAAGAGCATGATCTCGGCGTAGCGCTTGCCCGCCACCATGAACAGCGAGCCGAACGCGGTGACCAGCAGGAACCACTGCGAAAGCGCGATACCGGCGGCCACACCACCGGCGATCGACCGCATCAGGAAGCCCGAGCCGACGATGGCCAGATCGACCACCGGCTGGTGCTTGAGCCCGAAGCAGTAACCGAGCTGGACGGCCTCGTAGACCGCCAGCACGACCGCGAGCTGCCAGCTGGCGAAGAACGAGATGCCGAGGCCGGCGGCGAAGAACACGGCCGCCGCGACGAACGCCACCGGCACCGGCACGATCCCGGCCGCGATGGGCCGGTTCCGCTTGGTCGGGTGCGCCCGGTCGGCCTCGACGTCGATCGCGTCGTTGATGAGATAGACCGAGGAGGCCACCAGCGAGAACGCCGCGAAGGCGATCAGCGCGGCGATCAGCAGGCCGGTCCGGTCCGTCGACTTCGAAAAGGCGAAGAACGGTGCGGCGAACACCAGCACGTTCTTCACCCACTGGCGCGGGCGTGCCGTCTTGATGATGCCGCCGACGAGACCGCCGGCGACCTTCTTCGGCTCGGCGGCCTCGGCCACGGGTTCTACGTCGTCAGGCTTGGAATCGGCCTTCTCGGTCGTTTCACTCATCGTCGCTTCAGCTTCCTACGTATCAAGCCGCCGACTACGCCCCCAAGGGCCGCTCCGGCCAGAACGTCGGTCGGGTAGTGGACGCCGAGCACGAGCCGGGAGGCCAGCATCGGCGGTACCAGGGCCGGGACCAGGTTACGCCCGGTCAATCCGGAGTAGAGCACCGCCGCCGCCGTAGTCGAGGTCGCGTGCGAGGACGGGAAGCTCAGCTTGCTCGGCGTGGAGACCAGGACCTCGACGCTCGGGTGGTCCGGTCGTGGCCGCCTGACCACGCGTTTCACCGCGATGGACGCGGCGTGCGCGCCGACGACGCCCGCCGCCGCGACCAGCCAGTCCTTGCGGCGCTTCTTGTCTACCGCGGCCCCGACGAGCCCCAGCGCGAACCAGCCCGCGCTGTGCTCGCCGAAGTGCGAAAGACCGCGTGCCGCCTTCACCGTGGCGTCGCTCTTCAGGACGCCCTGAGCCTTCGCGAGAACCGCCACCTCACCGGTGGGAACGCCCTTCTCAAGCATCGAGGGATCCGTCCAGAGGCGCGCCATCGGTCAGGTGCGGCGCGATCTTGTTGTCGAACACGGACAGCGCCGAGCCGATGGCCATGTGCATGTCGAGGTACTTGTAGGTACCGAGACGGCCGCCGAACAGCACGTTCTTGTTCTTGGCCTCGGCCTTCGCCAGCTCGCGGTAGGCTTCGAGCTTCTCGCGGTTCTCCGGGGTGTTGATCGGGTAGTACGGCTCGTCGGCCTCGCCGGCGAAGCGGGAGTACTCGCGGAACACGACCGTCTTGTCGTTCGGGTAGTGCTTGCGCTCCGGGTGGAAGTGCCGGAACTCGATGATCCGGGTGTAGGGCACTTCTTCGTCGTTGTAGTTGACGACCGAGGCACCCTGGAAGTCGCCTGTCTCGACGACCTCGGATTCGAAGTCCACCGTGCGCCAGGTGAAGCGGCCCGCGGAGTAGTCGAAGTAGCGGTCGAGCGGCCCGGTGTAGACGGTCGGGGTGCCGGCGGGGATGTGCTCGCGGACGTCGAAGTAGTCGACGTTCAGCCGCACCTCGATGTTCTCGTGCTCCGCCATCTTCTCGAGCCACGCGGTGTAGCCGTCGACCGGCAGACCCTCGTAGGTGTCGTTGAAGTAGCGGTTGTCGAAGGTGTAGCGGACCGGCAGCCGGGTGATGATGTCGGCGCCCAGGTTCTTCGGGTCGTTCTCCCACTGCTTGGCCGTGTAGCCGCGGATGAACGCCTCGTAGAGCGGGCGGCCGATCAGCGAGATGGCCTTTTCCTCGAGGTTCTGCGCGTTCGCGGTCTCGAACTCCGACGCCTGCTTGGCGATCAGCTCGCGGGCCTCGTCCGGCGTGTGCGACTTGCCGAAGAACTGGTTGATCAGCGCCAGGTTCATCGGCAGCGGGTACACCTGACCCTGGTACTTGCCGAACACGCGGTGCTGGTAGTTCGTGAACTCGGTGAAGCGGTTGACGTACTCCCACACACGCTTGTTGGAGGTGTGGAACAGGTGCGCACCGTAACGGTGCACCTCGATCCCGGTCTCGGGCTCGGCCTCGGAGTAGGCGTTGCCACCGATGTGGTGCCGCCGCTCCAGCACGAGGACCTTCTTGCCGAGCTCGGCCGCGGCCCGTTCGGCGACGGTCAGCCCGAAGAAACCGGACCCGACCACGATGAGGTCGTAGCCGGTGAAATCGGCTTCAGTAATCTTGTCGGGGTTCGTGTGCGCGCTCACGGGCGTCGAGGGTACGCACGTCGACTCCGTGCCCTGCACCGAGCACCGGTTTTCACCTTCGACAGACACATTTAGGAAGCAGTGCCTACTCCGGACACCTTCTGGTCGTATTTCGGTGCGACCCTCACCTACCTGGCCGTCCTCGCGGTCCCCGGCGGGCTCGTCGGCCGTGCCGCCGGCCTGCGTGGCTGGGCCCTGGCGGGGCTGGCCCCGCTGCTGTCCTACACGGTAACCGGACTGGCCGGTCCGTGGCTGGCACTCGCGGGCGTGTCGTACAACCCCCTCACCGTGGCGGCCGTCACGGCCGTGCTCGCCGGGATCGGCTTCGGCCTCCGCAAGCTGGGTCAGAGCCGCGGCTGGATCAAGCCGGGCGCCGAGGAGCCTCCGAAGAAGTGGCACCCGCGCGCGCACTACGCCGTCGCGGCCTGCGTCGCGCTGGCCGTCGGCATCTCGATCCTCGTGGTGCTCTCCGCCCGCGGCGGCACGACGGCGGTGTTCCAGCGCTGGGACACCGTGTTCCACGCGAACGGCATCCGGTACATCGCCGAGACCGGCGACGGCTCGCTGACCGGTATGGGCACCATCAACTGGTACCCGGACGGCTCGTTCTACCCGAACGCGTATCACCTGGTCGGCTCGCTCGTGTACTCGATCTCGGGCACGACGATCCCGGTCACGCTGAACGCCATCACCATGCCGGTCGCCGGGATCTTCGCGCTGTCGATGGTCGCCCTGATCCGCCAGCTCGGCGGGCGCGCGGTGTTCGCGGGCTGCACGGCACTGGTGGCCGCCGCGGCCACCACCGGCGCGTACGAGTCGGTGTCCAGCGGGCTGCTGCCGTTCGCGCTGGGGATCGTGCTGACGCCGCTGGCCGTGGTCGCGCTGGCCCGCTTCCTCGCGCGGCCCGGCCTCGACACCGGCTACGTGCTCGCGCTGACCGCGGTCGGCCTGCTGGCGGCGCATTCGTCGGCGCTGTTCGGCGCGCTGCTGTTCGCCTTCCCGCTGGTGGTGCAGCGCTGGTACCGCGCGCTGCGGCACAAGCCGCTCGACGGCGTGCCCGAGGGGCGCGGCGGCTGGCGGGTCATCGGCGGCGACGTCGTCAAGATGGTGCCGGTGATGGCGGGCAGCGGGCTGCTCGCGGCACCGCACATCCTCGGCGCCCTGAAATTCACTTCGGGTTCATACCCTTATTACGCGTGGGGCTCCGACCTGCCGGTGCTGAAGTCGCTGGGGCTGCTGGTGACCTTCCGGCAGGTGCTGAGCGCGCCGCAGGTGTGGCTGACGGTGCTGCTGGCGATCGGTGTGCTGAGCCTGTTCCGGCTCGGGCGGATGCGCTGGGTGGGGCTTTCGGCGATCGGCTTCTCGGCGCTGTTCGTGCTGGTCGCCTCGTTCGGCGCCGAGCCGTGGGTGATCTCGCTGTCGCGGCCGTGGTGGAACGACCGGTACCGGCTGATGGCGCTCGCCGCGATCCCGTTGTGCCTGCTCGCCGGGCACGGGATGGCGGAGTTGCAGCGCTGGTTCGCGAAGTGGGCGAGCGGACGGTCCTGGGTGAAGAGCCGTCCCGCGCTGCCCGCCCGGCTGGGGCTGGCGACCGCCGTGTTCGTCGTGGCCGCGTCGGCCGTGCTGACCAAGGGTTTCTACACCGAGTCGAACGCGCACGCGGTGTCGTTCCTGTACTACAACGGGCCCGAGGGCGAGGTCACGCCGCCGGTCAGCGCCGACGAGCTGGCCGCGATGAACGAGCTGACCAAGATGAACGTCGGGCCGGACGAAAAGGTGCTCAACGAGCGCTTCGACGGGACGGCCTGGCTGTACGCGATCACCGGTATCCACCCCGTCGCCGGGCACTACGACCCGGGCGTGCCGCCGCCGGACGCGAAGTACCTGGCGCTGCATTTCCGCGACTACGACACCGACCCCGAGGTGCGGGCCGCGGTGCGGCGGCTGAACATCAAGCACGTGCTGATCGGGAGCACGCCGATCAAGATCGGTGAGCCGCCGGCGCCGGGGCTGCGGGATCTGGACGGGCTGGGCTTCCTGCGGAAGGACTTCTCGAACGCGGGTGCTTCGATCTACACGCTGACGCGCTGACGGCTGTTTCGCGCGGCCGACGCGTGCAATGAACGGTCCGTTCCTTGCAA
>NZ_LQMT02000022.1:0-120684 GCF_001620365.2 Amycolatopsis keratiniphila subsp. keratiniphila | reverse complement strand
TGGTCGTGGACTGCCCCTGCCACGACCACGCGAGCCTTTCGTCCCCCATTCACCCCCGGGGTGACCCATGAGGGGTAGCCGTCGTCGGCCACACCCACTCGCTGTACTTGTTCTTCAGACGACTACTGGGCGGAACCGGTTTACCCGGCTCGCCAACGTCACCCGATCGGCCTAAGCGCTTCTTCCCTGGAGTACCGGGAGTACGTCGCTGACGACCGCTTCGAGCGTCGACTCGCGGCCGACGTAGTAATCGCCGGACCTCGGCCAATGCGTGACGATGTCGGTGAACCCGAGTTCACCGGCCCGCCCGGCGGCGTCGGTGAACGCGCCCACGCTGTCGAGCGAGAAGACCGGTGCCGCGTCGAGGCTCAGGAACCGCTGCACGCTCGCCTTGTCCCGGCCCACGGCGTCGAGCCGCTCGTCGAAGGTCTTCACGAGCTCCGCGACGCCCTTCCACCACTCGTCCTGGGTGTCCGCCTTGACGCCGGTGGTGGCCCAGCCCGCGCCGAACCGCGCGGCGAGCGTCATCGTGCGGGGGCCGTTCGCGGCCACCAGGAACGGCAGCCGCGGCCGCTGCACGCAGCCGGGCAGGTTGCGGGCGCCCTTGGCCCGGTAGTACTCGCCCTCGAAGTCGAAGCCGTCGGTCATCAAGAGCCCGTCGAGCGATTCGACGAACTCCGTGAAGCGGTCCGTGCGCTGCTTGACCGACAGTGCGGGGCCGTCGAGCACGGCGGCGTCGTAGTGGGTGTCCGGGACGCCCGCGCCCACGCCGAGGATGAAGCGGCCGTCGGAGATGTCGTCGAGGGTGGTCAGCTCGCGGGTGAACGGCACGGGATGCCGGGCGACCGGCGAAGCCACGAAGGTGCCCAGTCTGATCCGCGACGTCACCATCGCGGCCGCCGTCAACGTTGGCATCGCACTGAACCAGGGGCCGTCGACGAGAGTCCGCCAGCCGAGGTGGTCGTACGTCCAAGCGTGGTCGAAGCCGTATTCCTCGGCGGCCCGCCATTTCGGCTCGGCCGCCCACCAACGATCTTCCGGAAGGATCACGATGCCTACGCGCACACCCGGGAAGGTACTGGTCCAGACCGACACTTCGCCCGATGGGCGGATCTTCGGGGACAATGTGCCGGTGGATAAGCCCCTCTTGATCGCATCCGACGTCGACGGCACCCTGCTCGGCCCGCTGGAGGTCCTGTCCGAACGCACGATCGACGTCGTCCGGCGCGTCATCGAGGACGGAGTCCCGTTCGTGCTGGCCAGCGGCCGTCCGCCGCGCTGGATCGCCCCGATCGCGAACCCGCTGGGCCTGGCCGGATACGCGGTCTGCGCCAACGGCGCGGTGCTGTACGAGATCGGGACGGACCGGATCGTGGCGGTCCACGGCCTGCTGGAACCCCAGCTGCTGCACGACACGGTGAGTGCTCTTGATCACGCTCTGCCCGGCTGCCGGTTCGCCGCGGAGCGGGTCGGCGAGTCCGCGCTCGACCCGGGGATGCGCAATTTCGTGATCGAGCCGGACTATCACAACCCGTGGGGCAACCACGAGGGCACGGAGGCACCGCGGGCCGAGGTGCTCGGGCATCCGGCGATCAAACTGCTGATCAGCAGGCGCGGGATGAACTCCGACGAGATGGCGCGGGCGGCGCGCGAGGTGCTCGACGGCTCGGTGGACATCACCTACTCGACCAACACCGGCCTGATCGAGGTCGCCGCGCACGGCATCACGAAGGCGACCGGGCTGGCCGAGGTCGCCGAACGGCTGGACGTGCCGGCCGAGCGGGTGATCGCGTTCGGGGACATGCCGAACGACGTCGAGATGCTCGGCTGGGCCGGGCACGGCGTCGCGATGGCCAACGGGCACCGCTACGCCCTCGACGCCGCCGACGAGGTGACGGGGCCGAATTCCGAGGACGGCGTCGCGCAGGTGCTGGAGCGCTGGTTCTAGCGGCCTTCGCGGTCGAGCTTCGCGGCCTCTTCCGGCGTCGGCGCGGTGCCGCCGAGGTGCGCGGGCAACCACCAGCGCTCGTCCTCGGAGGCCGGCTTCTCCGGATAGTCGGCCTGGACGCGGTCCACGAGCGCCGACATCCGCACGCGAAGGTCCTTCGAAAGCACTTCGGCGTCATCGTCGGCCTTCGGGTGCATCGGCTCGCCGACGAGGATCGAGATCGGGACGTGGCGTTTGGTGAGGTCCTTCGGGCGGCCCTTGGTCCACAGCCGCTGCGTGCCCCACAGCGCCATCGGCACGACCGGGACACCCGCCTCGGCGGCCATCCGGACGGCGCCGGACTTGATGTCCTTCACGGTGAACGACCGGCTGATCGTCGCTTCGGGGAACACCCCGACGACCTCGCCGGCCTTCAGGCGCTCGACGGCTTCCCGGTACGAGGCGAGACCCGCGCCGCGATCGACGGAGATGTGGTGCATGCCGCGCATGAGCGGTCCGGCGACGCGGTTGCTGAAGATCTCCTTCTTCGCCATGAACCTGACCAGGCGTTTCGCCGGCTGCGCGCCGAGGCCGCAGAAGATGAAATCGAGATAGCTCACGTGGTTGCAGGCGATGACCGCCCCGCCCGACGACGGGATGTGCTCGGTCCCCTCCACCCGGATGCGGTTGTCCAGCACCCGGAACATCAACTTCGCCGCCATGATGACGGGCGGGTAAACGAGCTCAGCCATTCGTTCAGGTTACGCTACCGTAGGGTAACCAACCTACGGTCGCGTAGGTCACATCACTCCGAGCGCTCCGGGCGCGCGAAGGACACCACCGCCAGGACGACGCCGAGCAGCGTGCAGTACAGCGCGATCACCTGGTGTTTGACGTTCTCCAGCCCGTCGCCCAGCGCGGCCAGCACGAACTGCCCGGCGGCGACGGCGAGCAGGAGACCCAGCACGACACCGAGCGCGGTGCGCCGGGTCTTCCAGCCACGCCAAGCGACCAAGGCCCATATCGGCAACAGCGCGAAGAAACCCAGCGGGGCCAGCAGTTTCGTCACGGTCGAAACTATCGGGACGCGGTATTCCTGCGCTTCCGGGGCGAAGCCGGCCGACTGGTCGAAGCTGCCGAGGTAGGGCGGCCGCGCGGTGAGCAGATCGCCCGCCGCGCGGTCCAGGATCTCGACGGTGCGGAAGGGATGCGTCGCGAAGTACTCGATGACGTTGCGCCTGCTGATCTGCTCGCGATACTTCGGGTAATCGGGATCCAGCGTCGCGGGCTTCGGATGCCACCAGCCGTTGCCCGCGTACTGGCCGAACGAGGCGGGCAGCCCCAAGGCTTCGAGATCGGCTTCGGTGTCGTGCCGACCGTCCACAATGGTCAGGAAGATCGTGTTGAACATGTTGATCTCCCGTGAATCGTCACCCGGCCGCGCTGCGAGGGAGCCGTCGGGCAGCTTCGCGGGCTCGACGGTCTGCTGCGCGTAGGCCGTTCCCCCGGTGAGCGCGCCGATGACGAACACCACGGGAAGCCAGCGCTTCAGGCCGTGGACGCCCGCCGGGCGGACGAGCAACGCGGCGAGCGCGAGCAACGGCAGGATCATCAGCGTCTGGACCTTGGCGTTGACCGCGATCACGCCGCCGAAGAGCAGCACGGTCAAGCCCGCGTAGCGCCACCAGCCCGGCCTCGCGGACACCAGAAGGCCGCCGACGGCGAGCAGGAGACCGAGGAACGCGGCGCCTTCGCCGAGCACGGACGCGAAGTAGCCGAAGAACGCGGAGTCCGCGACGACGAGCAGCAGGCCGACGGCCGCGAAGACACGGACACGGCGCGAGTACGGCAGCCCGACGACGATCAGCGCGACCGCCGCGGCGGCGAGAACGCTGGTGAGCACGCCGAGCACCACCAGGCTGAGCGTCGATTCGAGGCCGATCAGCCCGCCGATCGACCGCGCGATCCGCGCGAACCAGCTCTGGGTCAGGAGATAGGTGGCGTCGCATTCACCGGCCGGGGCGGTGTAGGCGAGGTGGACGAAGCCCTCCGGCTTGCCCTTCCACGGGATGCCCGCGCCGCACAGCACGCGGAACCCGTCACCGTTGTCGGCCATCGCGACCGGCCTCGGCACGAGGAACCGCACCAGCAGCACGGTGAGCGCGGCGGCGAACACGCCGACGCCGAACAGGCGCGAGGATGCTTCGAGCGCTGCCGGTCTGCTGGGGGAAACGACACTCACGCAGGGCACGGTACGTGGCGGAAATCGGGCGAGCGGTCGAGGGCCGACCTGACCGCCCGCTCGACGTCCGCCCGCAGGAACACGGCGATCCACGACGAGCTTCCTTCACGCGCGAAAGTCGCGACGCGGTACCTCGCCGCGTACGCCGGGTCGATCGCGCAGGATTGCTTCGTCGAGTAACCGCTGTCGGTGATGACGGCGATCGTCGGATGGCGCCGGGAGACGACGGCCTCCCCCGCTTCCTCCGTCTGGCCGCGGACGCCGACGATCTGCAGCTGCGTCCCGGCGTGGTACGACAGCACGCCGGGCGCCGACGTGCTCACGACCGAACCGGGCGGCAGGTAGGCGTCCAGCCAGCGGCCGATCTCCTCCATCTGCGCGCCGTGGTCGTGCCAGGCACGCACCCGGCCCAGCATCTCCGGGCTGAACACCGACACCAGCACCGCGAGCCCGGACAACGTCACCGCGGCGGCGGGCATCAGCCGTTGGATCGGCGGCCGGGGCCTAGGGCTCGGCTTCGCGGTCGCGACGAGTACGCCGTAGACCGAGACCGCCGCCACCGAAAGCAGCGGCGGGATCGGCGCCAGCAAGCGCCAGGCCGGCCCGGCGTCGCCGCCGAAGAAGACCACGAAACCGGTGAGCCCGACGGCGGTGCCGAGCATCAGCCAGGTCAGCGATCTGGCCTCGGCCTCGTGCGGGGTCCGGCCGGTGCGGCGCAGCGAAAGCGCCCCCACCGAAATCAGGCCGAGCAGCAGGAAACCTTGGTGGGCCACCGAGAACCCCGACAGGTACTGCCAACCGCGGTCGATCCGGGACTGGACGTCGAGGTCGAAGGGGATGACGACCGAGGTCGGCAGGACGTGGTCGTAGTAGGTCACCCGCCAGGCCGTCCAGGGCGCGGCGAAGACGAGCCCGCCGAGCAGCCAGCCCACCGGCGACCACCAGGTATACCGGCCGCGCAGGGCGGCGACGACCAGCCAGCACCCCACCAGCACCGCGAGCAGGATCCCCGCCGGGCGCGTCATCATCGCGAAGGCCACGAGCACCCCCGCGACCACCGGCCGCCGGGCCGCGAGCGCGGCGAAGACGCCGAACACGAGCAGCACGAACAAGGGCGTCTCGGTGCCGGAGCCGCCGTACGCGGCCAGGCCCCCGGCTCCGGCGACGAGCACCGCCGCGGCCACCCCGTAGGCGGGCCGCGGCTCCCCCGCGGCCCGCGCGACCACCCGGTTCACCGTCACGTACGCGAGCAGGACGGCGCCGAGCGTGGCGAGAACGCCCAGCACGACCGCGGAGGCCTCGATATCGGCCCCGAAAGCGGCCTTCGGCAACGCGACCACGATCATCCAGAGGAAATTCGTGTAACCCTCGATCCGCTCGCCGGTGTTGAACACCGGCCCATTGCCGTCGGCGATGTTCTGGACGTACCGGAAGGTGATGTACGCGTCTTCCGCGATGGTCGAAAACACCAGCTGGTGCACCAGCGAAAAACCGAGGGTCAGCAGCAGCGCGGCGGCGCGCCAGCCCTTGTCCGCGCCGATCTTGGGCCAGGCCACCAGCACGAAGATCGCGACCGCGGACCAGGCGACGACAAGCGCGACCACCACCTGATCCCCACCCTCCCGGGCCGAGCCACTCCCCTGACCGAAAGACTACGGTCAAGTATCGATCATCGCGGCAAGGTGTTTCTTTCGGCGCAGTCAATTGACACGAATGGGCCAGCAAGTGTGCGCAAAGTAGGCAAAGTTCCGCCGGTTTGCCCGGCAGGATGTGACTCCTTCGGGTAACGGTGCCCGGCGGTTAATCTGGCTTCCCATTCCGTTCCGCACCTCGGGGGTTCTGTGCGGATTCCCCACCCGAGGTAGCCCGTGCCCACCCACACCTCCCTGTCCGTCGACGTCCTCACGGTGGTCGTCGCGCTGCTCGTCATCGGCCTTCCCGGTCTGCTCACCGGGCTCGCCGCCGGCCTGCGGGGCTGGGTGCTCGCGGGGATGACGCCGTTGCTGAGCTACGCCATCGGCGGGCTCGCGGGCCCGTGGGCGGCCGCGCTCGGGCTCCCGTTCAATCCTATGACGTACGCGGTCGCGACGGTGGTGTTCGCCGGTATCGCGTTCGGCCTGCGGCGGCTCACGGTGCGCCGGTGGCCGCCCGCCCCGGAGGAACCGCTGTGGGGACGGTCCGGGCACCTCGCCGTCGGGGCGTGCCTGCTGCTCGCGGCCGCCGTCGGGATGTACGCGGCGGTACGCGGGATGGGCAGGCTGGACGCCATCCCGCAGGGGTTCGACGCGGTGTATCACGCGAACGGCGTCCGGCAGATCGCCGAAACCGGGGACGGCAGCCTGTTCGGCACCGGCGAGGTGAACTGGTACGGCGACGCGGCACCGGTGTTCTATCCCAACGCGTACCACCTGCTCGCGTCCGTGGTGTACCTGCTGAGCCCGGCGACCATCCCGCTGGCCGTGGACGTGAACACCGCGTTGCTGCCCGCCCTGCTGGCGTTGTCGCTGGTCACGATGGTGCGCGTGTTCCGTGGGCGCGCGGTGTTCGCGGGTGCCGTCGCCCTCGTCTCCATCGCGCCGGTGATGGGCCTGTACGAATCGATGAGCAGGGGACCTTTGCTCCCGTTCCTGCTCGGCCTCGCGCTGACGCCGCTGGCCGCCGTCGCGGTGAAGCGCTACCTCGACCGGCCCGCGCCCGACACCGGGTTCGTACTGCTGGCGGGCGCCGTCGGACTGCTGTGCGTGCACTCGTCGGCATTGTTCGGCGCGATCCTGTTCGCCGGCCCGCTCCTGCTGCAGCGGTGGCTCGCGCCAGGGGAACGGTGGCGGCGGATCGGCCGGGACCTGCGTGCGCTGGCGATCGTCGGTGTCGTCGCGATCCTCGTGGCGTGGCTGCAACTGTTCGGCGCGATCGGGCTCGCTAGCGGCGACGTGCCCTACCGCAGCTGGCCGGTCGAATGGCGGGCGACGACGGCGCTCGGCGCGCTGCTCGGCTTCCAGCACCACGAGCCGTATCCGCAGATCTGGCTTTCGGTGGCGTTGTTGCTGGGCTTCATCTTCTTCTCGCGCGCGGGCGCGTTGCGCTGGATCGGGGTCACGGCGTTGATCACCGGGCTCGCCTACATCGCGGTGACGTCGTCCGAGCAGCCGATCGTGCTGGCGCTGTCCCGGCCGTGGTGGAACGACCCGTACCGGTTCATGTCGATGGCGGCGATCCCGCTGTCGATCATCGCGGCGCACGGCCTCGCCGAGACGCAGGCGTGGCTGCGGGACAACGTCGTCGCGCACCGGAAGGTGCCCGCGTTCGCCGTCGCGGTGGTGGTGTTCGGCGCGTTCGCCTTCCTCAGCAACGGTTTCTACGCGCCGTCGAACGCGGAGAAGGTCGCGCCCGGTTACGCGAACACCCCCGGCGTCGACCCGCACAAACTGCCGGTGAGCCCGGACGAGGTCGTCGCGATGGAGAAGCTCGCCGAGTTCGTGAAACCGGGCGAGCGCGCGCTGAACGACCGGCTGGACGGGACGGTTTGGACCTACGCGCTCTCGGGCGTCCGCACGACTTCCGGGCATTTCGACGAGACGCTTTCGCCGTCGGACGCTCGGCTGCTGGAGTGGCACTTCCGGGAGTATCCGTCGAACACCCAGGTTCGGGAGGCGGTGGCGCGGCTGAACGTGCGGTGGGTGATCCTCGGGCAGTACGGCTACCCGACCGGCGCCCCGCGTCAGGCGGGCCTGCGCGATCTGGACGGGCTGAACTTCGTGACCGAGGTGTACCGGAACCCCGACGCCGTCATCTACCGGGTGAACCGCTGACGCGTTTCGTCCTCTGAATGCTGGGCGGATACGGGTCGTGAGTGGAGATTCGGTTAGAACCGACCCTGTCTCAGTTGCCTCTGCCGCTGCGCGGGTGGCGATCTCGCGTGACTGGATGGCCGACACGCGTGATCAGGCGGACGACTCGGGGCCAGGCCCCGGTGACATGTGTGTCGTCCATCCAGTCACACGTGTCGTCCACCTGATCACACGCGCCGTCCCCTCAAACACGCGCAACCACCGAAGCGATGGGGCACGTCTCGTGAGTGGAAATCGGCTACACCGACCACATTCAGAGGACTAAACGCGGGAGGTGACGAGGCGGGCCGACAGGGCGGCGCCGCCGGCGGTGATCAGGTCCGCGACGGTGAACATCACCCGCGAGGCGATGGCGAACGCCGTCGCCTGGACGACGGTGAGACCCGACGCGGTCAGCACGGCGACCTGCGCGACCTCACGGACGCCGACGCCGCTGGGCAGGATGAACGCGAACGTCCCGACGGTCATCGCGACCGCCATCGCGCCGACGCACAGCACGAAACCACTGAACCCGGGCGTGCCGACGGAGTTCGCCAGCAGCCACAGGTGCACGCCCTGCAGCGCCCAGGCGGCCGTCGACGAGCCGAAGACCTTCCCGACGACCGACCAGCTCAGCCGGTGGTCCAGCGGCGGGCGGCGCAGGATCCGCAGCACCAGCGACGTGCCCCAGGTGAGCACGCGCGGGTGCAGCATCGCCAGCCCGACGGGGATGAGCACGAACAGCCACAGCGCCCGCGGGCTGTTGCTGAACACCGCGGGGGCCGCGAGCAGCGAGACGACCAGCGCGGACACCACGCCGACGCCGAGCTGGATCAGCGAGCCGGTGAAGATCCGGGCCCTGGCGAGCCCGGCCTTGCGGCCCAGCTCCATCTGCAGCAGGTACGCCCAGACCGAACCCGGCACGTACTTGCCGAGCGAGCCGACGAGGCAGATCTGCGCGCCCCTCGCGTAGCCGATCGGCTTGCCGAGGTCGTCGACCATGACCTGCCAGCCGTAGGTCGACACCATGATCGCGGCGATGAGCGCGAGCAGGCTCAACGTGGAGGATTCCCACGCGACCTCGGACAAGGTCCGCCAGAATTCACCCCAATTGGTGACCAAGGTCTTCGCCGCGAAACCGACGACCAGCAGGATGGCGACCCAGCGGACGACGTCGAGGATCTTCGCCTTCGTGGATTTCGGTTGTTTTACCGCAACCGAAGTGTCCTCTTCGGGCGTTTCGACCGTCGTCACTGAACCTCCTCTGCTGCTACCCCGTCACCGCAGGTCAGGCCTGTACGGTCACCAAGCGGCTGAACTCGGTCAGCAGATCGTAGCCGTCCCAAATCGCGGAGAACGTCAGGGCCGAGCCGAAGGGAACGACCCGGTCGACGCCGCGGCCGGCCAATTCCGTCACGAATTCCGTCAATTCTTCTTTGGTGAAGCCGAATTGTCCGACGGTTTGATCTTTGCGGAGCACGATCGGTACGAGGTCGGAAAGCGTGTCGACGCGGGCGTTGGCGAAAGTGCCCGCGCCGAGCCATTCGCGCGGGAGGACCGCAGGGTCGGCCAGTTCGAGCGTCGCGATGCCGTTGCCCTGGAACTCGATGCCGTTGACGAGCCCGTCGACGGCCGCGCCGTACGCGGAGACCCGCTTCTGCACGGCCATGGCCGGCTCGGTGACGTGCTGTTTCGTCGCCAGCACCTCGGCGAGCAGCTTCCGGAACTCCTGCCCGGCTTCGCGAGCGCCCTCTTCCTCGCCGACCCAGAACACCGCGCGCGGCGACGAGCAGGCGGCCTGGTCGAACCAGTACGAGTCGTTGTAGAAGCCCTCGGCGGCACCGCGGCGCTCGGCCTCGGAGGCGTTCTGCCAGCCGCGTACCGACGCGACCGCGAACGACGACCGGTCCGGGAAGGTCAGGTCACGCGCGTGCGGCGCGAGCGGGTACTTGCGCAGCGCGGCGACCGAAGCATCGCCGCCCCAGATCACCCGCAGATCCGCGGCGACCGACAGCGCACCGCTGATCTCGTCGCTGCGGTCGTAGGTGACCATGCGCTGCGTCGCGGTGATCGCGGCGGCGGTGTCGGCGTCCACTTCGGACAGTGCGGCGTTCAGTGCCTCCAGCACCGTCTCGGCGGCACCGGCCGAACGCGAGGAGACGCGGACGACGTTGTGGTTGCCCGCCAGCGCCGAGAGCGCCCACGAGTACACGAAGATCGTGTCGACGTTGGCGGGCGGCACGTGGAAGACCAGCCCGCGCGGGAAGCGCAGCGCGTCGCCGGAAGTCTCCAAAGTGGACAGTGTCTTGGCGATCTCTCCCTTGCGCAGGAAGAAACCGAGGGACGCCAGCTCCGGGAAGCGACGGGCCGTCGCGGGGGCGAGCAGCTTGCGCGCGAACTTCGTCAGGAACTCGACGACGCGCGGATCGCCCACGCGGAGCCGTCCGCCGACGGGTTCGGCCCGCAGCTCGTCGACCAGCGAGGAGACCTCGATCGCGTCGCCGAGCGGAAAACGCTGGTTGAGACTCATGCCGCCGCTCCCTGGAAGGTGTCCGAGCAACCACGGGCTTCGGCCTTGGGCAGCCTGCCCATGACCGAGAAGTGCTTGCCCGGCCAGTCGCCGTCGTCGATCCCGTTGTAGACACCGAGGTCTTCGGTGAGCAGGACGTGGCCCGGGTACGAACGCGGCAGCGTGCTGACGACCTCGATCACCCCGGGCTCGCCGACCGGCTGCTCTTCCCAGGTCTCCGGGTTCCGGATCACCACGTCGGCGAAATCGGGGCAGTACAACGAGTTCCCGGACGGTCCTTCGAGGAACACGGTGCCGATCTGCTCGATCATCCCGTAGTAGTTGTGGATCCGGGTGAGCCCGGTGTCCTCTTTGAAGCGACGGCGGAACTCGGTGTTGTCCACCGCACGGTCGATCAGCTTCTTCCAGCCGCCGGAGTGGATCAGGATCCCGTTGGAGAGGTCGAGCTTGTGCTCGCGGGCGACCTCGTAGAGGTACTGCCACACCATGAAGGTGAAGCCGAAGATCAGGAACGGCTTGTCGCCATAGGTCGCCAGGAACGTCTTGACCGCCTCGACGTCCGGCTGGTCGTTCTCGTCGAGCACGTAGGTGTGCTTGCGGCCGAAGTTCGCCATGCCCAGCACGCCCGCGCCGCGCGCGGAGAACGAGCGGCGGTTCTTGATGATGCCGATCGTGTCGACCATCAGCATCGGCAGGCGCTCGCCACCGAGGACTTCCTGCAGCGTGGCACCGAGCTGCTTGGTCTGCGCGCCGGCGGCGTCCTTGTCCAGGTAGATCCGGGACGCGCCCGCGCCGGTGGTGCCCGAGGAGGTCAGCGTCTTGAAGATCTCGGACTCGGGGATGCTGCGCAGGTCGTGCGTTTTGAACATCCGCACCGGCAGCCACGGCAGGTCCGCGATGGAGCCGAACGAAGCGTCCCGCGCGATACCGAGCGACGACAGGATGCGCTCGTAGCCCTCGGAGTTCTCGCGGTGGTGCGCGGTCAGTTCGGCGAGCTGCGGAAGCAAGTGCTTCTCGCGCTCGGCCTGGGACAACGTAAAGACGCTCATACCTGGGCCTCCAGCGACCGGTAGTCGATCTTGCCGCTGGCCAGCAGCGGCACGGTGTCGATGGGGCGGACGTCGAACCCGCTGGTGTGCAGGTGCAGCCGCTCGGACAGCGCCTTCGCGGCGTCCTTGCAGATGTCCTTGTCGGCTCCTTCGGCGAACAGGACGACCTTGTCCCCGGCCGGGACGGCGGCCACGACGTCGATCCCCACCGAAGCCGAACGCACGGCGTGCTCGAGATCATCCAGGCTGACGCGGTTGCCGAAGACCTTGCCGATCCGCTTGAGGCGTCCGGTGATGTAGAGGAACCCGTCCTCGTCGAGGTAGCCGAGGTCGCCGGTGGCCAGCACGCCGCCGTATTCGTCGCCCGCGGCCAGCCCGGCCTCGTCCTCGGCGTAGCCCATCATCACGTTGGGCCCGCGGTAGACGACCTCGCCGACGATCTTCGGATGCGTGGTCTCGGAACCGTCCTCACGCCGGATGACGAACGAACCGCCGGGCAACGCGGGCCCGGCCGAACCGAGCTTCTCCGCCAGCCGTTCCGCCGGGACGGTGGTCATCCGCGGGGCGGCCTCGGTCTGCCCGTACATCACGAACATCCGCCCGCCGACCTCGCGGATCTTGTCGTTGAACTGAGCGACGAGATCGTCGCGGAGCTTGCCGCCGGCCTGGGTCAGTGTGCGCAGCGTCGGGTACTTCGCCGGGTCGAACTTCAGGCGCCGCAACATCTCGTAGTGGTACGGAACCCCGGCGAGCGAGGTGACCTTGTGCTCGTTGACCGCGTCCCAGAATCCGCGCCCGAGCACGCCGGAGGGCTCGATGACGACGGTCGCGCCGCGGACGAGGTGCGAGTTCAGCACGGACAAGCCGTAGCTGTAGTGCAGCGGGAGGCTGGTCGGCGCGATCTCGTGGCGGTCGATACCGAGCACCTCGGCGATCGCGTCGGCGTTGGCGTACATCGCGCCGCGGGAGAGCCGGACCAGCTTCGGGTTGCCGGTGGAACCGCTGGTCGGTAACAAGACCGCGAGCTGCGGATGCGGCTCGACACCTTCGGCGGACTTCCGGACCCAGTGGCCGTCGGAGACGCCGTACCCCTCGGGTGCGGGCGCGTCCGGCGCGGACAGCACGGCGGCCGGGCGGAAACGCTCGATGAGCCCCGCCAGGACGTCGGCGTCCAGCGTCGGGTCGATCAGCGCGATCGCGCGGCCCGCCTCGAACGCGCCGAGGTAGTTCAGGACGCTGTCCAGGTCCACCGACATCCGCGCGAACAGCGCGCCCGGCGGCAGCAGCGACAACGCGGCACCCACGCGGGTGACCTCGGTGTCGAGTTCCTCGCCTTCGAGCGTCCTGCCGCTCGTGACGTCGATCAGTCGCGCACCCACACCCAGAAGGGTCATCAGAGAACTAATCCTCCATCGATGCCCAGCACCTGCCCGGTGATGAACGAAGCGTCATCACTGACGAGGAACCGGATCGCGTTCGCCACGTCCTCGGGTGTCCCGAGGCGCCCCAGCGGGGTCTTGCCGATGTTCTCGGCCTTGGCGTCCTCCGTCAGGCCGGAGGTCAGGTCGGTGTCGATGACGCCGGGCGCCACCGCGTTGACCCGGATCCCGGACCGGCCGAGTTCCTTCGCGGCCGAGCGCGCGATGTTCGCCACCGCCGCCTTCGAGGCCGCGTACACCGTCTGACCGGCGCTTCCGTGCTCGCCGACGATCGAAGCCAGCACCACGATGGCGCCGGTCTTCTTGCGCATCATCGCCCTGGCCGCGGCCTGGACGGTGTGCAGCGTGCCTGCGACGTTCGTGCTCAGCGTGGTGTCGATCAGTTCCTCGCGGATCATGCCGAGGAGCGCGTCCTCCATGATCCCGGCGTTGGCGACCACGATGTCGAGCTTGCCGTGTTCCTTGGCCACCCCGCGGACCAGCGTCGACACCGCTTTGGCGTCGGTGACGTCCAGGGCGAGCCCGCTCGCGGCCCCCGCCGCGGCCGCCGCTTCCTTGGCCTTCGCCTCGTCGCGGCCGGTCAGCACCACGGTGGCGCCCGCCTCGGCGAGCGCCCGCGCGGTGGCCAGCCCGATGCCCCGGGTGCCCCCGGTGACCAGGGCGACCTTTCCGTCCAGCATCACTTGGACTGGAGGTCGGTCACCATGTCGACGGCGACCTTGAAGCTGGACATGTCGATCACCTGGTCGGTGTCGAACTCCACATCGAACTCGTCCTCGATGGCCGCGACCAGCGCCATGTGACCGACCGAGTCCCAGGCCTCGATGTCGCGGTACTTCAGGTTCTCGACGTCGACCTCGCCGTCGAGGTCCAGCGCCTCGACGAAGACCTCACGCAGCTTGCCGGCGACATCCGCCATGTCCGTACTCCTAATGATCGTCGCGTGGACGGGCGTCCCACGCCTTCACCAAGGTAGAGAGGTCGCCGGGCAGCCGGTCGGCCAGCCCGTCCTCAGGGAGACCGGCCTTACCCTTCAGCCACGGTCCCAGCGCCTCGATGGCGGCCTCGTCCAGGCCGCGGCGGGACAGTCCCACCGTGTTGACGCCGGTCACCCGGGCGGGGTTGCCGACGGCGATGGTGAACGCGCCCACCTCCTTGCGGACCGCGGAGCTCATCCCGACCATCGCGCCGGGGCCGATGACGACCCGTTGGTGCAGGATCGCGCCCATGCCCAGGTTCGCCCCGGACCAGATGTGGCAGTGGCCGCCGGTGATGACGTTCGAGGCGACCGTGACGGCGTCCTCGACCAGGCAGTCGTGGGCGATGTGCGAGCCGCGGAGGAAGTAGCCGCCGTCGCCGATGGTGGTCGTGCGCCAGGTGCCCTGGTGGACGCTGACGTACTCGCGGATCCGGTTCCGGCTGCCGATGACGACGCCGTGGCCGTCGTGATCGGGATCACCGTTCGGCGCGGCCTCCCAGGCGGCGGGATGCTCGCGGCCCCGGTCCTCGCCCGGGGTCCCGATGGTGACGTGCGGGCCGATCCAGTTGCCGTCCCCGATGCGGGTGGGGCCCACGATGACCGTGAACGGTCCGATGACGTTGTCTTCCCCGAGCTCGACACCCTCGCCGATGACTGCTGTCGGGTGGATGCGGTTCACCACGTGAAGATCCGTTCGTTGTGGCTGGAGGCAGCCTGGGGTAATGGCCGCTTCGGCGGTCCCGGTAACGTGTGGCCCGCGCCAGAGGGGGCGGCCGGGCGCAGAACCGGCGGCTCACTGTACCGGACGCACCAGAACGCCCAGTCGAGAGAGACTTGCAGATGATCCCCATTACCGTGGTCGACGTCCGTGACGCGGAGGACCTCGTCGTCGAGGTGCTGCGATCCGGCGCCATCGCACAGGGACCGATGGTCAAGCGCTTCGAGGACGCGTTCGCGAGCGTTTCCGGCACGAAGCACGCGATCGCCGTCAACAACGGCACCACCGCGCTGGTCGCCGCCATCCAGGCGCTCGACCTCAAGCCGGGCGACGAGGTCGTCACCTCGCCGTTCACCTTCGTGGCGACGCTGAACGCGATCCTGGAAGCCGGCGCGACCGTCCGCTTCGCCGACATCCGGCGCGACGACTTCGCGATCGACCCGGACGCCGTCGCCGCCGCGATCACCGACCGCACCAAGGTCCTCATGCCCGTGCACCTCTACGGGCAGACCGCGGACATGGGCAAGCTCGCGCCGCTGGCCGCCGAGCACGGTCTCAAGGTCATCGAGGACTCGGCGCAGGCCGTCGGCGCGTCGTTCCAGGGCAAGCCGTCGGGCTCCTTCGGGATCGGCTGCTTCTCCTTGTACGCCACCAAGAACGTGACCACCGCCGAGGGCGGCGTGATCACCACGGACGACGACGAGCTGGCCGACAGCCTGCGCGTGCTGCGCAACCAGGGCATGCGCGCCCGGTACCAGTACGAGGTCGCCGGGCACAACTACCGGATGACCGATCTGCACGCCGCCGTCGGCATCCCGCAGCTGGAGAAGCTGGACCAGCTCACCGCCGCCCGCCAGGCCAACGCGAAGCGCCTTTCCGAAGGCCTCGCCGGCACCCCGGGCCTCGACATCCCGCAGGTCCTGCCCGGCCGTGAGCACGTGTGGCACCAGTACACCGTGCTGGTGGGCCCGCACGCGATGCTCTCGCGTGACGAGTTCGCCGCCGCGCTGACCGAGCGGGGCATCGGCAACGGGATCTACTACCCGAAGATCGTCTTCGACTACGACTGCTACCGGAACAACCCGCTGATCCCCGACGCCAAGGTCGAGGACTTCCCGGTGGCCGCTTCCGTCGCCGCGCAGGCGCTTTCCCTGCCGGTGCACCCGCACCTTTCCGAGTCCGACCTGGACACCATCATCGAAACGGTTCGCGAGGTACTCGGCGCATGAGCACCCACAAGATCGCCCTCATCGGCACCGGGAACATGGGCTCGCTGCACGCCCGTGTGCTCGCCGCGAACGAGCGCGTGGACCTCGTCCGCGTGATCGACCCGCGCGAAGAGGCGGGCCGCAAGGTCGCCGAACGCTACGAAACCCAGTGGACGCCCGAAATCGGCTCGTTGTCCGATGTGGACGCCGTCGTGCTCGCTTCGGCCACCGAGGCGCATTACGAGCTGGCGCAGGAGATCCTGGGCCAGGGCAAGCCGATGCTGGTCGAGAAGCCGGTGTGCAACAGCTTCGAGTTCTCGCAGGAGATCGTCGGGCTTTCGGCGAAGAAGGACGTCCCGCTGATGTGCGGGCTCCTGGAGCGCTACAACCCGGCCGTGATGACCGCGCGGGCGCTGGTCAACGAGCCGATCCACCTGATGGCCCGCCGCCACGGCCCGTACGCACCGCGGATCAAGACCGGTGTCGCGTGGGACCTGCTGGTGCACGACGTCGACCTGGCGATCCAGTTCTTCGGTGGCGCGACCCCGCAGCGGGTCGCCTCCGGTGCCGGCTACTTCCACCCGAGTTCGGTCGAGGGCGCCGAGGACACCATCGAGACGGTGCTGTCGTTCGAGTCCGGGCTCGCCACGGTTTCGGCCTCCCGCCTCGGCCAGCGCAAGGTCCGCTCGCTGTGGGTGTCCGAACTGGACCGCATGATCGAGATCGACCTGCTCCGCCGCGACGTCACCATCTACCGGCACGTCTCGCACGACTCGGTCACCGAGGACGGCCTCGGCTACCGGCAGCAGACCGTCATCGAGATCCCGGAGCTGGTCACCGCGCGCGAGCCGCTCGCGACGCAGCTGGACCGGTTCGTCGACCTGCTCGAAGGCAAGGTCGACGCCGACACCGAGCGGGACCTGATCCTGCCGTCGCACGCCGTCGTCGACCAGGTGCTGACGCAGGCCGCGGCCTGATCACTTGGTGAGCCGCTGACCCTTCGCGTCGTACGCGACGAGGGGGGTCAGCACGTACGGCGACTCCACCTGGCCGGGGTTGAACCAGAAGATGACGACCGACGGGTCCTCGCTCCAGGGGATCACCTTGGCCTCGACCGGTTTCCCGCGGACGGTGCTGGTGACCCGCACCGCCGGACCGGAGAAGTAGCCGAACACCGGCACGAACGTGTCCCGGACCACGTCGCCGCCGTCCACGGCGTGGAAGCCGAACGACCGGTCGGATCCCTTGAATTCGTTGGCGCTCAGGAGCGCCTCGTATTCGCCCGCGCCGTCCCGGTACGCGACCTGAAGACCGAACCGGACCTCCGGCATCGACGGCTCGTCGATCTCGGACGCGTAGATCACCAGCTCGCGGCCGCCTTCACCCTTGTACCCGAGCGGGATCACGTCACCGAGCGGGGCGGCCGACGGGGCCGCCGTGATCGACGGGCTCACCGGTGCCGGGATCGTCGGGACGGGGGCGACCGGCGCGCTCGCGGCGGGCGGGAGCGGCTGCTGAACGGGTTCCCTCAAGGCCACCGCACCGACGATGACCAGCACCGTCACCACGGCGGCGGCGACTCCGCCCGCACCGGTCGCGAGACGGCGGCGGCGACGGATACGCCTGCCCTTGGTCATGATCGCGCCGAGGTCGGGCTCGGCGAACCCTTCGGCGGGTGGCTCCCGCAAAGCCGAACGCAGCGTCTCGAGGTCGGTCATCGTCCCAGCCCCCCGATCAGTTCCGTTCCGTCCTCCGCGGTGATCCGCAGCTTGGTCAGGGCGCGGGAATTGGTGCTCTTCACGGTGCCGACCGAGACACCCAGTTCGCCGGCCACATCGGATTCCTTCAAGTCGAAGAAGTGCCTGAGCACCACGACGGCTCTCTCCCGGTCTGTGAGCGTACGCAACGCGTCAAGCAGCCATTTCCGCTGGACGACGGCACCGGCGACGTCCAGGCCGCTCGGCTGCTCGGGGATGTCCTCCGTGGCGTTCTCGCGGATCGGGCGCCGCCAGCCGTCGATGACGTGGTTGACGAGGACCTGCCGCGCGTACGCGTAGGCGTCCTTGCGGCGTACCCGCGACCAGGCCGCGTACGTCTTGGCGAGCGCCGTCTGGGTGGCGTCCTCGGCCTGATGACGGTCGCTGGTGAGCAGGTAGGCGGCATGCTGAAGACGCGTCGCCGAGTTCCGCACGAACTCGACGAACTCGTCATCGCCGCGAGCCACCCTGGTCCTCATCTCCGTTCGACGGTTGACCACCGGAAAGGTTGCTTAGTCCTTCCGGCGAGTGAAGCGGAGCGCGACGACGATCCCCGCCACGACCACGGCCACCGCCAGGACGATCCACACCCAGGCGGGCACCAAAGCCTCGGGAGTCGTCTCGCCTGCCTGGGGTGCCGGGGCCGCACTACCGGCCGGGGCCTGGCTGCTCGTCGGGGCCTGACTCGTCGGGCTCGGTGCCGGCGCGCTGAGGTTGAACTTCACCGAGCCGCTCGCGGCGTGCGTGTCCTCGAAGGTGACCTTGTAGCGGAGCGTGTACTCGCCCGCGGGGCCGACGGCCTGGACCGGCGCCGTGACGACCGCTCCGGCGACCTCCGCGCGGCCGACCGTCCACGACGCGTTCTCCGGGCCGGTGATCTGGATCGGGTTGTCGTCGGCGAGGGTGACCGGGCCCGAGAAGGTCAGCTTGATCTGCGTCGGAGGCGTCGCCAGCGAAGCACCCCTCGCCGGGTCACTGCTCTTCAGCTCCGAGTGGGCCAGCGCCGGGGACGCGGTGCCCAGCAGGGCCAACCCGGTGACCAGCAACGACGCACCGAACCGCTTGAACCTCATCTGACACCCTTCTCACCGGGAACTCCCCCGGTGAGCCTAGTAGTCGGGTCGAGCGGGGTGGTGGTTCCCGGTCGTGATCAGGGGCGCCGGTGCTTGGTCGAATGTCATGAACGACCCTTTCCTGACGTTTTTCGTCAGGAAAGGGTCGTTCATGACATTCAGGGGCATTGCGCGTGGCGGGTGGTCAGCGCGTCGAGGTCGAGGGTGAGCGGGGTGCCGTCGAAGTCGAAGCTCACCTTGCCGATGTGCTCGCCGAAGTTCTCGTACTCGCCGTCGATCAGGCGGTAGGTGGTCATGCTCGCCGGTTCTTCGAGGTCGACGATCCAGTAGTGCCCGATGCCGACTTCGGCGTATTCGGAGAACTTGGTGACCCGGTCGGTGCGGACGGTGCCTTCGGACAGCACCTCGATGACCAGGCGCACGTCTTGAGCCGCGTACCGTGCCGGGTTTCGTTCCACGAGCTCAGTCGCCGCGACGAGAACGTCCGGGACTCGAATCGTCAACGGGAGTTCCGAAACGATGAACTCGGCTTCCGAAAGAGCCATGAGTGCTTCAGGCAGCTGTTCGTTGAGCAGGTAGCCCAGGCGAGTGACCGCGAGCTGATGGAACGACATCGGCCGGGGGGCCACGACCAGCACTCCTTCGACGACTTCTGCGCGGTGTTCCGGGTCTTCCGGCAACGCGGCCCAGTCGTCGAGCGTCAGGAGGCGGTGAGGCCATTGCACGACACTCATCGAACTCCTCCTTCGCCGGTGATCACCAGACCATCTTCCCACGGTTTCCCGACGAACGTAGCACCACGGAAAGTAGCGAATCATTACGGTGAGGAGTTGCCCGGCAACAACTCCTGTGCCGGGAAATCCGATCGTGATCCCACCATTTCCGCTGCTCAGCTAGATTTCGAAACATGAGAAGAACCTGGGGGTTCCTGACCGTCGGCCTGCTCTTCCTCGCCACGGCCTGTTCCATCGAGATCGAGATCCCGATCCGCTCGCAAACGACTCCGACCTCCTCATTCAAGGCCGCCACGCCCACGACGCCGATCCCCGTATCGCCCGCCACGGTCACCGACGCTTGCCCGTTCATCGCCGTCGGTGAACTCGCGCAGATCATCGGCACGTCGGCCGAGATCCGGGCGCAGGAACAGCCGGCGGACGTGGAAGGCACCGAGAAGCGGTACAGCTGCCTCTACGAGGACATCCATCAGTCGCCCGACGGCGCGCCGCGGCTGCACATCACCGTGGCGCCGGAGATCGGCGCGGAAAGTGTCGCGGCGGTGGACAACACGATGAAGGCGTTCTGCCGCGAGCCGATCACGACCGTCGGCGGCGTGGGGGACAAGACAGCCCATTGCGAGCAAGGCAAGGACTTCACGAGGGCGATCGTGGTCGTCGGCAAGCGCAGCAACGGACAGGTCCGGCTCGCCCTCGTCGATCTCGCGAAGAACCGCGCGGACGTTTACGAAGCGATCGCGAAGCTGCTCGCGGAACGGCTCTGACCCGGAAATCGCCTGGCTGATCGCCCATTACCTCGGATACGTTCACCGCGTGCACAGATCGAGGGGAATCCTCACCACCACATGCCTGTTGTTCGCCGTCGCGGCCTGCTCCAGTGGCGCCGCGACCGGGCCGACGCCGACCTCGACGGCACCACCGTCGTCATCGAGCAAACCGGCCGTCAGCACGGCACCCAGCACCACGCCACCACCGACGCCCCTCGCCAAGATCACCGCGGCGTGCCCCGTGCTGAGCCCGACCGAGTTCCTTCAAGTGATCGGGAAATCAGACGATCTGGTCGCCAACGAAGGCGAGCCCGAACGGGTCGGTGCCGGCAAGGCCTATCGGTGCGCCTTCGACGACCCCAAGGGAAAGTACGCGCGTTCGGCCGAACTCTTCGTCGCGGCGATCCCCGGAAATCAGCCGCCTCGCGCCACGATCGACAAGCTCGCGAAGGAATGCAAGCAACCGGTCACCCAGCTTCCCGGTATCGGCGAGCAGGCCTTGTGGTGCGGGATCCCCACCGACGGGCCGGACCTCAACATCCTGGTGACCGCGGGGAAGCGTAGCCATGGCGAAACCCGGGTCGCGACGCTGTACCTGTACGAGACCAGAACCGACGTCTACGCGTCACTGGCGAAGCTGATGGCCGACCGGCTCTAGCTATTCCGTGAAGTCGCCCGCCGGTGCGCCCCAAGAACCGGCGGCGTCCCCGCGTTCCTCGGCCAGCGCCCGCCGTCGCGCGTTTTCGGCGCGCACACGCTCCACTTCGGACTGGATGTACTCGTCGTCGTACTTCTGGAAGACGCGCGCCGGGTTGCCCGCCACCAGGCTGCGCGGCGGGACGTCCTTGGCGACCACGGAATTCGGCTGCACGGTGGCGAAATCGCCGATCGTGACCCCGGCCATGATCACCACGAGGCCGCCGATGAAGCAGCCTTTGCCGATCTTCACGGGTTTGCGTTCGATGAGGTCGCTGCCGGAGTGGTTCTGCAGCGTCATGTTCGCGAGCCAGCTGGAATGCGTGAAGATCAGCGTGTTCAGGCCGATGCTGGTGTGCTCGCCGATCTCCAGCCCGCCGCTCGCGTCGAGCGCCGCGCCTTCGCCGATCCAGCAGTGTTCGCCGATCTTCAGGTTCTCCGGGCTGATGATCTTGACGCGTTCGCGGACCCTTGTCGACTCCGGCAGCCCGTAGAAACGAGCACGCTCGGCGTCGTTCATGTACTGCGAAACGAGTTCGGTCAGGATCTGCGGGCGCAGCCGGTTGCTGCGCTCGTCATCGAAGAACATCGGCCTCGGTCACCAGTTTCTCGAAGGTACGCAGGTGTTCTTCGGCGACGACGTCGAGGCCGAAGTTGGCCCGCACCATCGCGCTTTCCCGCTGTGCCACCAAAGCCCGCTTCTCCGGATCGTCGAGCAGTTCGATGACGGTGTTCGCCACCGCCTCGCTGTCGTCCGGTCGCACCAGCAGGATGTTCTCGCCGTTGCGCAGTTCGATGCCCGGGTAGTTGTCCTCGGTGACCGAAGCGATGGTCGCGGTGCCCGAAAGCATCGCCTCAAGCGACGCGGTGCCGCAGCCGCCGTTGAGGTCGTGCGTGACGATGTCGGCGGCGGCGAAGTACGCGGGCACGTCCGCCTTCGGCACGGCGCCGGTGACGATGATGGCGTCCGCGACCCCGAGTTCTTCCGCCCGCTTGAGGAAGACGTCGTGATAGACGCGGCCGACGACGACCACCTTCACGCCGGGGTGCTTGTCCAAAATGGACGGAAGGGCCTCGACCAGCGGCAGCCGGTTGCGCAGGGGGATCACGTGCCCGAGCGAGACGATCACCGGACCGTCGCCGAGTCCATGCTCCGCCCGGACATCCTTCGTCAACGGCTTCTCGAAATTCCCGGTGTCGACGGCGATCGGGAAGTAGTCCGAGTTCGCGTCGCTCGTGCCGTAGCGCTCGACGCAGTAGTCGACGCCGAGCTTGTCGAGGATGACGTACCGCGGCTTGAGGTAGCGCAGGATCGGGTTCACCAGCACGGTGTCCAGGAACCGGAAGACGCCGCCGTACAGCTTGTTGTCGCTGATCAGCAGCGTGTGGATGGTCAGCAGCATCGGCAGCTTGTGCCGCCGCGCGTACCGTCCGGCCAGCCACGACAGGTCGAAGAACTGCCCGTGCAGGTGGATCGCGTCCGGTTTGAACTCGTCCAGCAGCTTCCGCAGCCGTCGCCAGTTCCCCGGCCGCAGCGAGGCGAAGCTCATGTCGAAGTCGATCGACAGGCCCAGCTGCGGCATCTTCACCGCGGGCAGGCGGACGACGCGGTAGCCGTCCTTCGTCTCGTCGGCCGGGGCGTCGGCGTACGCGGCGGTGATCGCGAGCACCTCGTGCCCGCGCGCCGCGTACTGCTCGGCCAGGGAAGCCGCCATGTGCGCGCTTCCGCCCACCCTCGGCGGGAAGAAGTTGTTCACCACGGCGATACGCATGGGGCGGCTCTCCCCTGGCCCGGCGGTCACTCGGAAGCCTTCACCAGTTCGTACATGCCTTCTTCCACCGAGATCTTCGGCTCCCAGCCGAGGATCTCGCGGGCACGGGTGATGTCGGCGGCACGCCGCGAAACCAGCACGTCGCGCTCGTTGAACAGCGGCTCGACGTTCACGCCGACGGCGTCGATGAGGATCTTCGCCAGCGTCGCGATGGAGGTGTCGATGCCGGTGCCGATGTTGATCGGCACGTTGGCCTGCTCCGATTCGAGCGCGGCGACGACGGCGCGGGCCAGGTCGGTGACGTGCACGAAGTCCATCGACTGGTCGCCGCGGCCGTCGATGATCGGCGGCTGGCCGGCGCGCAGGCGCTGGATGAAGTGGTTGATCACCGACGTGTAGTAGGCCTCGATCTTCTGGCCGGGGCCGTACACGTTGAAGAACCGCAGCGCGTTCCAGGACAGGCCCTTGGTGCGCTCGTAGAAGCCGAGCATGTCCTCGCCCGCGCGCTTCGAGATGCAGTACGGCGTGAGCGGCTTGAGCTCGTCGTCCTCGTGCATCGGCAGCCGCTTCGGGTCGCCGTAGACGGACGCGGTCGAGGCGAACACGAGCCGCTCGACACCCTCGTCCGCCGCGGCGGCGAAGACGTTGTGGTTGCCGACCATGTTGATGTCGATGGACTCGTGCGGATCCGCGACCGACTTGTTGATCGACACGGTGGCGAAATGGATGACGTGCGTGCAGCCGCGCATGGCCTCGCGCACGGCGCCGCCGTAGCGCACGTCCTTCTCGACCAGTTCGACCTTGCCGGTGGCGACGAACTCGTTGATCCGGGCGCGGTCGCCGCGCGTCATGTTGTCGAAGACGCGGACGGTGTAGCCGCCTTCGATCAGCATCGGGATGACGTGCGCGGCGATGAAACCGCCGCCCCCGGTGAAGAGGACCTTCTTGTCGGGCATTTCTCTCCTAGCTCGGCAGTGCGGCGCTGACGGTCCCGATGACCCGGTCGACCTGGGCATCGGTGAGGTTGGCGTGCATCGGGATGGCGAGGTGACGGGCGAAGAGGTCCGCCGATACCGGCAAGGTCTGCTTCTTGCCGTAGATGGGCTGGAGGTGCGAGGCGTAGGTGCCGAAGTTGCACTGCACACCCTGCTCGCGGATCCGCAGCGCGAGCGCGTCGCGGTCGATCTCCGGGGCCACGGTGAGGATGTAGGCCTGCCACGGGTGCTCGCGGTCCGGCAGCTCCACCGGGACGTCGAGACCGGGCAGGTTCTCGAACGCCTCGTGGTAGCGCTTGGCCACCGAACGGCGGGCCGAGAGCAGGTCCGGGAGGCGGTCCAGCTGGACGTTCATGATCGCGGCCTGCACGTCCGAGAGCCGGAAGTTGTAGCCCAGCTCGTGGAACTCCGGGATCGGCAACGCGCCGGAACCCTCACGGGTGATGGCGGGCTCGATGCCGTAGGTGTGCAGCTTGCGCGCGTGCGCGATGAGGTCTTCGCGGTCCGAGACCAGCGCGCCGCCTTCGCCCGCGGTGATGCCCTTGCGGCCGTGGAAGGAGAACGCGGCGAGGTCGGCGAGGCTGCCGGCCGGGCGGGTCTTGTACGTCGCGCCCGCGGCGCAGGCGGCGTCCTCGAACAGCCACAGGCCGTGCTTGTCGGCGATGGCGCGGTACTCGTCGAAGTCACCGGGCTGCCCGGCGACGTCGACGGCCAGGATGCCGACCGTGCGCGGCGTGATCAGCGCTTCGATCGACGCCGGGTCGGCGCTCCACACGTCCGGGCGGATGTCCGCGAACACCGGGGTCGCACCGGCCTGGAGCACGGCGTGGCCGGTGGCGGGGAACGTGTAGTCGCCGACGATGACCTCGTCGCCCGGCTTCACGCCGAGCACACGCAGCCCGAGGAAGAGTGCCGAGCCACAGTTGCTGGTGGTCAGGGCGTGCGCGGTGCCGACGGTCTTCGCGAAGCGTTCCTCGAAACGGCGGCAGGCGGGACCGGCACCGGCCAGCCAGCCGGACCGGAACACCTCCGCCACCGCGGCGAGCTCTTCGTCGCCGACGGTCGGCTGACCGAGGACCACGGGTTCGTGCTCAGACATACCTCTCCCATTGCGTGGGGACCCGGCGAAGTGTATAGACGCCATTCGGCCGATCTCGGGCGGGCTGGATCCGCCCAGGTAAACGACGCCCTAGTCTTTGACTCATGCGATTCGGCGTTCTGGGGGCGACGGAGGTGCGCCGCGACGACGGCACCACCGTCCCGGTCGGCGGCCCGAGGGTCCGGACGCTGTTCGCGTTGCTCGCGCTGGAGGCTGGCCGGGTCGTCCCCGCGGAACGGCTCATCAACGGCCTCTACGGCGAGCAGCCGCCGGACGGGGTGGCGAACGCGCTGCAATCGCAGGTCTCGCGGCTGCGTGGCGCGCTGAAGGAGCTCGCGCCCGTCGAGTTCAGCCCGGCGGGTTACCGCCTCGTCGTGGACCCCGACGACGTCGACGTCCACCGGTTCGAGCGGCTCGCCGCCGAAGGACGGCGCGCTCTCGCGGCGGGAGACGCCATGAAGGCGGCCGAGCTGCTTCGTGACGCTCTCGGTCTCTGGCGCGGTCCGGCGTTCGCGGACATCACCGACGCGCCGTTCCGTGATCCGCAGGTCACGCGGTTGAACGAGCTGAAGACGTCGGCGATCGAAGACCGTGTCGAGGCCGCTCTCAAGCTCGGGAGACACGAAGACGTTCTCGCCGAGCTTCGCGAGGTCATCGACGAGCAGCCACTGCGGGAACGGCCCCGTGCGCTGCTGATCCGAGCCCTGCACTCCGCCGACCGTCAGGCGGACGCGCTGACCGCGTTCGAGGACGCCCGCCGGGTCCTGGCAGACGAGCTCGGCGCCGACCCCGGACCGGAGCTCGCCGCCGCGCATCTGGCCGTGTTGCGGGGTGAAACGCCGCCGGTCAAGACAGCGCCCATCAAGACCGCACCGCTTCCCGCCCAGCTCACCAGCTTCATCGGCCGCGAAGGCGACCTCCGGCACGTGCTCGGGCAGCTGGACCGCTCGCGGCTCGTGACGCTGACCGGTCCCGGCGGGACGGGCAAGACCCGGCTGGCCATCGAGACCGCCGCCGCGATGGATCTCCCGGCGGTCTTCGTCGAACTCGCGCCGTACACCGAGGACTCGGACGTCGCCCACGCCGTGCTGACCGCGCTCGGCCTGCGGACGGTCCCGCTCGGCGCGGTCACCGCGCCGGTGGAGAACGCGCCGCTGGACCGGCTGATCGACGCGCTGGCCGATCGGGCGGTGCTGCTGGTGCTCGACAACTGCGAGCATCTGGTCGAGGCCGCCGCGAAGCTGGCCGCCCGGCTGCTCGGCGCGGCCCCGGCTCTGCGGATGCTCGCCACCAGCCGCGAACCGCTGGGTATCACCGGCGAGGTCGTCTCCCCCGTGCCGAGGCTCGCCGTGCCGCCGCCGGGCACGCCGCCCGCCCGGTCGCTGGACTTCGCCGCCGTCCGGCTGTTCGCCGACCGCGCGCGGGCCGGCGACCCGGGCTTCGCCGTGGACGACACCACCTCGGGCGACGTCCAGCGGGTCTGCGCCGCGCTGGACGGGTTGCCGCTGGCCATCGAACTCGCCGCCGCGCGCGTGCGGACGCTGCCGATCGGCGAGATCGCGGCCAGGCTGGACGACCGGTTCGGACTGCTCTCGCGGGGCAGCCGGGCCGCCGAGAGCAGGCATCGCACCCTGCGCGGCGTCGTCGAGTGGAGCTGGGACCTGCTCGACGAGGACGAGCGTCTGCTGGGCAGGCGGCTGACGGTCTTCGCGGGCGGCACGACACTGGCCGACGCCGAAGCGGTCTGCGCCGTGGCGGACACCGCGGAGCTGCTTCCGTCCCTTGTGGACAGATCACTCGTCGAACGCGGCGGCGACCGGTATCGGATGCTCGAAACGATCCGGGCCTTCTTCGCCGGGAAACTCACCGAAGCGGGCGAAACCGAGCAATTGCGGCGCAGGCACGCCGAGCATTTCCTCGCCCTCGCCGAGGAAGCGGATCCGATGCTGCGCACCGGCGACCAGCTGCGCTGGCTCGACCGTCTCGACGCGGCCTACGACGATCTCCTCGCCGCGTTGCGCTGGGCCGCCGAATCCGACCCGCGGATCGCGCTCCGGCTTTCGGCTTCGCTGGTGACGTACTGGTGGATGCGCGGTCGCCGGTTCGAGGGCTCGACGCTGTGCTTGGAAGTGGTCAAACAGCTCGGAGAGCGGCCGCCGGAAGGTCTCGAAGAGGAACACCAGCTCTGCGTGCTCACCGCCGCCGCGGGTCTGCGGGGCCACGAGGCGCTCGACCGGCATTTGCCGCTGGTGGAAGGTCTCATGCTGAGCCTCGTCAAGGCGCCCCGGAACCCGGCACTGCTGCTGTTGCTGGGTACCGTGAGCGGACCGCCCGGTGACGACGACGCGCTGATCGAACGCAGCCAGGCGCTGCTGGCGAACAGCGATGCCTGGAGTCTCGCCCTCGCGCCGACCGGCTACGGTCTCCGCGCGATGATGCAGGGCGATCTCGACACGGCGGAGGAATTCCTGCGTGAAGGGGCGCAGGCGTTCCGCTCGATCGGGGAACGCTGGGGCCTTTCCATGGCCCTCGACCATCTGTCACAGATCCTGATCTGGACGAACCGGCAGGCCGAAGCCCTCGAAACGATGAACGAGGCCCTGCGGCTGATGCGGGAGCTCGGCGCGTCCGACGACAACGCGGATCTGCTGTGCCGTCGCGGCGGCAGCAAACTGCTCCACGGCGACGCGGCGGGCGCGCGGGCGGATCTCGAACTCGCCATCGAGATCGCGCGCCGGGCCGGGATGCCCGAAAGCCGGGCGGCCGGATACGTCGGGCTGTCGTTCCTCGCCCGGCACGAGGGCGATCTGGCGGCGGCCCGCGCGTTGAGCGAACGCGCGCTCGCGGAGTGTTCCGGTGGTTCGTTCGCGGCCGAAGGGGTGCGTGCCGGCGCGAAGATCTCCCTCGGCTGGGTGCTGGCCGCCGAGGGCGACGCCGACGGGGCCGAGGAGCTGCACCGGCTGGCGCTGGTGTCGGCGGACCGCTGGCACGACAGCATCACCATGGCCTGTGCCGTCGAAGGCCTCGCCGGGGTCGCGCTGCTGCGGGGCGACGCCGAGCGGGCGGCTGTCCTGATCGGGGCGGCGGTGACCATCCGGGGCACCTCGTTCGCCGTCGATCTGGACGCCGCCCTGCTCAGGACGACCGTGCGGGAGCGGCTCGGGGACGATTTCGACCGGGCCTATCGCCGAGGGCTCGGCGTACGCGGTGCCGCTCAATTGACCGGGAAACTCTGACCGCCTGCCAGCTGGATCCCCTGTGGCGCGAAGCGGCCGACGGCGCCGGCTAGCTGACGCTGGTCGAGCTCGCTGTCCTGGACCGCGACGTACAGCGGTGCCGCGTTGTTCGGGACGGCGCCGAGCCGGGTCATCCCGGGGCCGACCGGGTCGATGGTGAGCCGGGCGACGTCACGCCATGGCACGACGGTCCGCTCGATCCGGACGCCCACCGCGTCCAGTTCGAAGAGCACCCACTGCTGGTCGTGCAGCGACTTCACGTAGGCGATGGTGCCGACGCCGCCGGCGATCAGAACGACGCGCAGCGCACCGGGCGCCTCGATCGCACCGAGCAGGGCGGCGATCCCCAGGAAGGCCACCAGGAGCCCGGTCAGCTTCGCGGCGCCGACCAGGCCCGCGTTCGGTTTGTGCACCCGGAACCGCACGTTGCGGGTCAGGTGTTTGGTGAGCACCCCGCCCCCGACCGCGGCGGCCAGCCCGAGCATCGTCACCACCAGGGAAACCGGCGAGAAGTCCGCGAAGACGTTGTAGCCGGCGATCAGTGCGACGAAGCCGCCCACGACGGCCAGCATCAGCGCGAGCTTTCCCTTGCGCACGTCCTGTTCGCGGCGCTGGAGCGAGGCCTGGTCGGGTGCGCCGAGGAAGCCGCCGTCGATGTTCCTCATCGGGCATCACGCTGTGCTTCCGCAGCCGCACGACGTTCACGCTGGCGACGGTCGAGGACGTACAGCAGGGCGCCGGCACCGGCGCTGACGACGGCGTAGAGCAGGTCCTGCAGGCCGTCCTCCGGGTAGCCGGTGGAGAACTCGGCCAGCGCGAGCGCGACGAACAGGACGCTGATGACGGCCCCGCCGATGATGTACACCTTGTTGCTGAGCATGGTTTCCCTCGCTTGTCGTTGCCTTGGTGGGATCACTTTCGCGCGGGGCACATGACATTCCGATGACAAGCGCTGACAGCGTTCGGTGCGTGGACGGTCAGCGGTCGCGGAGACCCTCCGGACATGACTTACGCAGCTGGATCTCCCGAAGACTTCCTCGCCGTGCGGCATCTGACGTTGCGCGGCTCCCAGGCCGAGATCGGCCGGGCGCTCGGCGCCGAAGTGAAGGCGCGCTCGGACTGGTCGCCGTCGCCGCTCGACCCCATCGTCGCCAGGGCGCGGCGCACCTGGTTCACCCGGAACTGGCCCCAGTACGCGGGACGCCTGGCCGGGTTCGCCGAGGCCTACGGGCTCCCGGCCGACGCGGCGGTCTCCTTGGACGACGCGAGCGCGCTGCCCGCCGGATCGGGGTGTTCGGCGCTGTGGACGGGGAGCACGCTCGGCCGGAACTACGACTTCTTCACCATGAGCTGGACCCAGCTGGGTGCGGTGCTGGCCGGCAAGGAACCCGTCGACGACGGCACCGTGCCGATGGCGTCGCGGCCCTACGTCCTGACGACGATCCCGGACGACGGCATCGCCTCGACCGCGCTGACGATGGCCACGATGGACGGTGCGACGGAAGGGGTCAACGAGGCCGGGATGGTGGTCGCGTTGCTGATGGCCGACGTCGAGACGGCCGCTCCGCTGGAGAACGATCCGGGGCCGCAAGCGGGCCTGTCGGTGCTGCAGGTGTGCCGGTATCTGCTGGACACCTGTGAAAACGTCGACGAGGCCAAGGAGGCGCTGATGCTCGCCAAGCAGTACGCGCACGGCGCGCCTTGTCACTACATCGTCGCCGACGCTTCGGGCCGCGGCTTCGTCTACGAGCGCGGGGCGGACGACATCGAGTATTTCGTCGAGGTCGCCGACGGGCCGCTGTGCGTCACGAACCACCTGCTGCACCGGCACCCGGACGTCGACGCGCTGCCGGAGGACACGCCGGAGACCATGCGCACCTACGAGCGGCTGCGCACCGTCACCAAGGAGGCGGACGCCGGGCCGCGCGCCGCGCTCGACGCGGTGTCGTTCGCGGTCGAGCCCGGCGCGCCGTGGCGGACGTTGTGGCGCAGTGTCCTCGACCCGGCGGCCCGCACCATGAGCACGCGGTTCTACCTCGGTGACGGTGAGAACGGCACCGCGCGGAACTCGCCCGAACTCACCTTCGGGGTGTCGCGGTGACCATCGGCAAGGCCCGCAAGATCGGCACGGTCGCGGTCTGCGTGCTCGCGCAGCTGCTGATCGCGATCGACCTGACGGTGCTGCATCTGGTGCTGCCGTCGCTTTCGGAGCAGATGCACCCGTCGACCACGGAACTGCTGTGGATCGCCGACGCGTACGGCTTCGCGCTCGCCGGGCTGCTGATCACGATGGGGAACATCGGCGACCGCGTCGGCCGGAAGAAGCTGCTGCTCATCGGGGCGTCGCTGTTCGGGGTCGCTTCGGTGATCACGGCGTACGCGCCGACGGCGGAGCTCCTGATCGCCGCCCGCGCGCTGCTCGGGGTCGCCGCCGCGACGCTGATGCCGTCGACCCTGTCGATCGTGCGGAACGTGTTCACCGGCAAGGAACGCGCGGCCGTGATCGGGATTTCGAGCGGGCTGACGATCCTCGGTTTCGGCATGGGGCCGCTCGTCGGCGGTTTCCTGCTCGACCATTTCTGGTGGGGTTCGGTGTTCCTGGTCAACGTGCCGGTGGTGGTGATCATGGTGATCGCGGGCGCGCTGATCCTGCCCGAATCGAAGAACCCCGTCCCGGGCCGGATCGACGTCCTCAGCGTGCTGTTGTCGATCGTCGGCATGGTCGGGATCGTCTACACGATCAAGGAAGTCGCGTACAAAGGCTGGGAACACTGGGATGTCGCGGTCGCCGCGGTGCTCGGGCTCGGCTGCCTGCTGGCGTTCGTCCTGCGGCAGCCGCGGCTGGCCGAACCGCTGATGGACCTGAAGCTGTTCGCGCGGCGGGCGTTTTCGGCGACCGTCGGCACCACCATCGTGGCGATGTTCGCGCAGCTCGCGGTCTCGCTGATGTTCGCGCAGTACCTGCAGCTGGTGGCGGGCTGGTCGCCGCTGAAATCCGGGCTCGCCGGGCTGCCCGGCATGGGCGGCGCGATCCTCGGCGGCGTGCTCGCGCCGTTCGGGATCAAGCTCTTCGGCCGCGCGGTCACCATCGGGCTGGGCTGCGCGCTGTCGGCGGCCGGGTTCGCGTTGTACTCGGGGATCGGCGTGACGATCGTCTACACGGATCTGCTGGCGGCGATGATCGTCTTCGGCGTGGGGCTGGCGCTGATCCTCACCGTCGCGACGGACACGGTGCTCGGTGTCGTACCGAAGGCCAGGGCGGGCGCGGCGTCGGCGATCTCCGAGACGGCGACCGAACTCGGTGGGGCGCTGGGGATCGCCGTCCTCGGCAGTGCGCTCGGCGCGCTGTACCGGAGCGAACTCGTCGTCCCGCCGGGTGTGCCGCCGGAGGCGATCTCGGACACCCTCGGCGGCGCCGTCCAGGTCGCGGCCCAGCTGCCACCCGAACAGGGCGCTTTGGTGCTGGCCAACGCGAAACTGGCGTTCGTCGACGGGTTGCAGGTGACGATGCTGTGCTCGGCGGGGTTGATGGCGGTGCTGGCGGTGAGCGCCCTGTTCACGTTACGCGGGGTGCCGAAGGTCCTCGAAGACCCGGAAGAGGAACCTGCTCCGGTCCCTGTGGCCGCGTGAAATGTCATGAACGACCCTTTCCTGACGTTTTTCGTCAGGAAAGGGTCGTTCATGGGTTGCGAAAGCCACTTTCGCAACGTTGAAGGTTGCGAAAGTGGCTTTCGCAACGTCGGCCGTGGCCGGGCCCGGTAGGTAGCCAAGACCGTCGCGTGGGAGCCGGAAAGCGTCCGTCAGCGGGGCCCGGCCAGCGGGACGGCGCGCCGGTCACCCGACCGCACCATGGCCAGCAAGGGTTTCGCGGCCACCGCGAGCAACCGCGCCGCGAAGGTGCGGCCGTTGCGGCGCGCGATGTCCGGGCCGAAGGCGTCCATCAGCGCGACGAGCCCGGGCAACGGCCGCACGAACAGCGTCACTTCGGTGATCAGCCCGTCTTCGCCGAGTTTCAGCACCGCCGCCTCTTCGATCTCCTCGCCGCGGATGTGCGCGGTGTAGACGACGACGCGTGTCTCGCCGTCCCCGGTGTCGGTGTGGAACCGGACGTCGCGCAGATGCGCGTAGGCGACTTCCAGCAGCGGCTTGAGTTCCGCGTGGCCGCTGAACCGGACCCGGCTGGTCAGCGGCGAACGCACCACGGCGTCCGGCGCGAAGAGGCTCAGCGCGAGATCCACGTCCCGGGTCTCGAGGGCGCGGCGGTACCGCTCGGTGGTTTCGATGCTCATCGGTCCTCCTGGATCAGGTTCCCCAGCCCGCGCCACAACAGATCCGTCGTGAGCGCGACGACTTGCTCCCGCGGGATGTCGCGGTTGTCCCACCACCAGGTGGCGATGGCGTTCAGCGCGCTCTTCGCCGCTTCGGCGAGCGCTTCGTTCGCGCGGTCGCGCGGCAGGTCCGCGGTCAGCGCCAGGCCGGGGACCTGGGCGAACACCTCGGTCAGCTGTGCGGTCGACCTGGCCTGGCCGCGCCGGTGCACTTCGGCGACGCCCTCGTCGGACGGCGTCTCGGCGAAGATCATCCGCCAGCCGCGTTCGTTCGCCTCCATCCAGGCGAAGATCGCCGCCACCCTGGCGTGCAGCTGTTCCTCGGCTGTGTCCGACGGCGGCAGCTCCGCCCAGCCGGCCAGCAGACTGTCCACTTCGGACTCAAGCAGGCCGGCGTACAGCGCCGCCTTGGACGGGAAATGGTCGTAGAGCACCGGCGTGCTGATCCCCGCCGCCGTCGCGACCTCGCGCATCCCCGCCGCGTCGTATCCGGACGCGGCGAACACCCGCGCCGCCGCGGCCAGGATCCGCTCCCGGCGCTCTTCCCTGCTCAACCGCTTACCTGACATTTGTCAGGTACGGTATCAGCTAACCTGACGTCTGTCAGGTAGCGCTCCGGGTAACCTGGTCGATCGTGCGCACAGTAGTAGTCATCGGAGGCGGGATCGTCGGTCTCGCCACCGCCTGGGAGCTGACCAAACGAGGTCTGGACGTCACGGTGCTCGAGAAGGAGGACCGCTGGGCGGCCCACCAGACCGGGCACAACTCGAACGTCGTGCACGCCGGGCTCTACTACAAGCCGGGTTCCTTCAAAGCCAGGATGTCCACCGCGGGCAACCGGTCCATTGTGGACTTCGCGAGGCAGTACGGGGTGCCGGTCGAGGTCTGCGGCAAACTGGTCGTCGCCACCGGCGAAGCCGAGCTTCCGGCGCTCAAGGTGCTCGCCGAACGCGCGGAGGCCAACGGGGTCCCGGCCAAGCTGATCACCCCGAGCGAGGCCCGCGAGTACGAGCCCGAGGTCTCGTGCGTCGCCGCGTTGCGCGTGGAGTCCACCGGCATCATCGACTTCCCCGCGGTTTGCACCGCGCTGGTACGGCTGCTCGACGAGTCCGACGCCGACCTGCGGCTCGGCACGCCCGCGCTGGGCATCCGCCCCGGCCGCACCGGCGGTGTCGAGGTGGCGACCGGCGACGACGTGATCCACGCGGACGCCCTCGTCAACTGCGCGGGCCTGCACGCGGACCGGATCGCCCGGCTCGCCGGGCTCACCCCGGGCGCGCGGATCGTGCCGTTCCGCGGCGAGTACTACGAACTGAAGCCCGAACGCCGCCATCTGGTGCGGGGCCTGATCTACCCGGTCCCCGACGCGTCGCTGCCGTTCCTCGGCGTGCACCTGACCCGCATGCTCGACGGCAGCGTGCACGCCGGCCCCAACGCCGTGCTCGCGCTGCGGCGCGAGGGCTACACCTGGCGCGACATCTCCGCGAAGGACCTCGCCGAAGTCGCCCGCTTCCCCGGCGTCTGGCGGCTCGCGCGCAAGTACGCGTACCCGACCGGGCTCGACGAGGTCCGCCGGTCGTTCTCCCGCCGCCGTTTCGCCGAAAGCCTCGCGCGGCTCGTGCCCGCCGTCACCGAGGACGACATCGTGCGGCACGGCTCCGGTGTCCGGGCACAGGCGCTGCGCCCGGACGGCTCACTCGTCGACGACTTCCTGATCGAGACCGCGCGGAACCAGGTGCACGTCCTCAACGCGCCCTCACCGGCGGCGACGAGCGCGCTGGAGATCGCGAAGCACATCGCCGACGAGGTGACCGGCTAGGACGACGGCGGCAGGTTCGCGTTGAGCAGCGGGACGGCGGCCTTGATCACTTCGCACGCCTTCGCGGGGTCGTCGAGGTTGCCCGCGATGATCGCCACCGTCGACGTCGGGGTGATCGCGATACCCGCCGCGCACAGTTTGCTGCCCGATTCGGTGTAGAGCTTCCATTTGCGGTCGCCCGAGTCGAAATCCTGCGGTTGGCCCTGCGAGATCAGCGTCGGAGTCTCGTCCATCGGCTTCGTCGTGTAGAACCACAGGTCGAGTGCCTTCTCGCCCTTTTCGCCGTCGGTGTCGGCCCACTCGCAGCCGAACTGGTTCGGGTCGACGCTGGACTTCATCGGCTCGCCGGTGGGGGCGAGCCGCAACTGGGCGGTCTGCTCGGGCTTGAGCATGGCGCACGGGTCGGTGCTCACGAGCGGCCCGCCCGGCTCGGCGGGCTTCTGCCCCGGCGGGGCGGTGATCTGCGGGTTCTGCTCCCCACCCGGCAGCTTCGACGCGATCGCGGGGGCCGCCGCCTTGGCGAGGTCGCACGCGTTGGCCTCGGTGTGGTCGGGGCTCTCGCTGGCGATCTCCACGAACGAGTCCGGCGTGATCTCCGTGCTCAGCGAGCAGTAGGTCGGCCCGAGGATGGTCGCGTAGCGCGTCCAGGTGAAGCCGCCGATGCCGAACTTCTCGCCCGGCTGGGCACCGTTCATGTACTCGTTCAGGGACAGGTCCTTGCTCAGCGCGACCTCGAGGTTCGACGCCTTGCGCACGTCCTCCGGCTCGCGGAACCGGCAGACCGCGGGGACCTTCTGTTCGGGTTTGGCCGGGCGCTCCGCTCCGGGATAGGTGACTCCCAGTGCTTTCGCGTGCTCCTCCGAGAGGAGGCCGCACGGTTCGGCCTTCGTGATGACGGGTCCCTGTCCGGGCACCGGCGAAGCCGTACCGGCGACCGTCGACGTGCAGCCGCCGAGCGTCAGCACCGCCAGCCCGATCGCGAGCGAGTTCCGAAACCGCATGCGTTCCCTCCTCATCGGCTCGCACATTACTTGTGCGCGGCCGCATTTCACGAACCGGCGGGCAGCGCGGCGCTCACCGTCGGCAGCGCGGCCCGCAGCAGGTCACAGGCTTTCGTCTCGTCGTCCCAGTGGCCACTGGAGACCTTCACGGTCGACGTCGCGCTGATCGGCAGCGCGGCCGTGCAGTACTTCGTGGCGGTGTCGGACCGGACCGTCCACTTGCGACCTCCGAGGTCGGTCTCCTCGGGGGTGCCCTGGAGCCCGGCGACGTCGGCGACGGCCGTCGCGAGGAAGAGCGTCACGTTCAGCGGACGCTGTCCCTTGTCGCCGTCGGAGTCCTTCCACTCGCAGCCCTTGTCCTCGGGGTTGGCCAGATTGGCCGGATCCACCGGCGTGCCCGGCGCGATGGCCAGCTTCGCGGCTTCGTCGGGCTTCAGCAGCGTGCACGGGTCGACCTGCAGCAACGGCCCGGAAGGCTCGGGCTTCTTCTGCCCTGGCGGCGCGACGATCTTCGGGTTCGGCTCGCCGCCGGGCAGCCTCGACGCGATCGCGGGGGCCGCGGCGAGCGCGAGATCGCAGGCCGTCGCCTCGGGCGCGCCCGCCTGGGTCTCGCTGCCGAGCTCGACGAACGAGGACGGCCCGAGTTCGGTGCTCAGCGAGCAGGCCGTCGGGCCGAGCGGGGACGCGTAGCGCGTCCAGGTGAAGCCGCCGATGCCGAACTTCTCACCCGGCAGGGCGCCCGCGTAGAAGTCGTTCAGCGGGATGTCGGCGCTTTGCGTGATCGACAGGGACACGCCGCGCGGCGAATCGTCGCGTTCGGACAGCAGGCACATCGGCGGGAGCTTCCGCGCCTTGTCGCCCTTGGTCTCGACACCCGGCAGCTTGAGCGCCAGCGCGTCGGCGTGTTCGGGGGCGAGCAACGAGCACGGCGCCGCCTTGGTGAGCACCGGCCCCTGGCCGGGCACCGGCGACGCCGTACCCGAGATCGTCTCGGAACATCCGCCGAGCAGGAGGACCGCCGCGGACAACGCGGTGATCGACTTGCGACGGCGGTTCATTCGGGTCCCCTCCTCGGTGCGGACCCTACTTCGATGCCGGCGTGAGCACCTCGGTTCCGCCGAGGAAGGGACGAAGCGCCTCCGGCACCCGGACCGAACCGTCTTCGAGCTGGTGGTTCTCCAGGATCGCGACGATCCACCTGGTGGTGGCGAGCGTGCCGTTCAGCGTGGCGACGGTCTGCGGGCGGCCGTCGTCGTCGCGGTAGCGGATGCCGAGGCGGCGGGCCTGGAACGTCGTGCAGTTCGACGTCGAGGTCAGCTCGCGGTAGGTCCCCTGCGACGGCACCCAGGCCTCGCAGTCGAACTTCCGGTACGCCGACGTGCCGAGGTCACCGGTGGCGGTGTCGATCACCCGGTACGGGACCTCGATCTTGGCGAGCATCTGCTCTTCCCAGTCCAGCAGGCGCGCGTGCTCGGTCTCGGCGTCCTCGGGACGCGTGTAGACGAACATCTCGACCTTGTCGAACTGGTGCACGCGGATGATGCCGCGGGTGTCCTTGCCGTACGAACCGGCCTCGCGGCGGTAGCAGGAAGACCAGCCCGCGTAGCGCTTCGCGCCCTTGCCGAGGTCGAGGATCTCGTCGGCGTGGTAGCCGGCGAGCGGGACCTCGGAGGTGCCGACGAGGTACAGGTCGTCGTCGCGCAGCCGGTAGACCTCCGACGAGTGCGCGCCGAGGAACCCGGTACCCGCCATGATCTCCGGCCGCACCAGGGTCGGCGTGATCATCGGGGTGAAGCCGTTCGCGGTCGCCTGCGCGATCGCCATGTTCAGCAGGCCGAGCTGGAGCTGGGCGCCGACGCCGGTGAGGAAGTAGAACCGCGAGCCCGAGACCTTCGCGCCGCGTTCCATGTCGAGCGCGCCGAGGCCCTCGCAGAGTTCGAGGTGGTCCTTCGGCTCGAAGTCGAACTTCTTCGGCTCGCCGACGTGCTTGAGCACGACGTAGTCGTCCTCGCCGCCTTCGGGCGCGTCGGGGTGGACGAGGTTCGGCACCAGGCGGTGCAACTGCTCGAACTCCTCCGACGCCTCGGTCTGCTCGACCTCGGCCGTCTTGACCTGGGCGGCGAGCTCCTTCGCCTTGGCGAGGAGCCCGGCCCGCTCGTCACCCTGCGCCTTCGGGATGAGCTTGCCCAGCGACTTCTGCTCGGCGCGCAGCTTGTCGGCGGCGGCGATGGAGGACCGGCGGCGGGAGTCGAGGGAGAGCAGCTTGTCGACCACTCCTTCGTCCTCGCCACGGGCACGCTGCGAAGCGCGCACGACGTCCGGTTCATCGCGCAGAGTCCTGGGGTCAATCACGAGTGCTGAGGGTAGTCCGTGCGAGTCGCACAAAATGTGCGGGTCCGGGCGGATAACCCGACAGTCTGATCGTTGCCGCCCGTTTCGGCCGCTCCCCATACTGAGATCTCCCTGCTGCGGACGGAGAAACCCGATGACCGATGCGGACCTGCTGGCGCGGCACAAGGCGGTGCTGCCGTCGTGGCTGGCGCTCTACTACGACGAGCCGATCGAGATCGTGCACGCGCAGGACCGCCGGGTCATCGACTCGACCGGGCGCACCTACCTCGACTTCTTCGCGGGCATCCTGACGAACTCGATGGGCTACGACGTCTCGGCGATCAGCGACGCCGTGCGCAAGCAGCTCGACACCGGGATCCTGCACACGTCGACGCTGTACCTGATCCGCTCGCAGGTCGAACTGGCCGAGCGCATCGCGAAACTCTCCGGCATCCCCGACGCGAAGGTGTTCTTCACCAACTCCGGGACCGAAGCCAACGACACCGCGCTCATGCTCGCCACCCAGTACCGGCGCAGCAACCAGGTGCTGGCGATGCGGAACTCGTACCACGGGCGGTCGTTCGCGACGGTCGGCATCACGGGCAACCGCGGCTGGTCGGCGTCGTCGCTCAGCCCGGTGAAGGTGAGCTACGTGCACGGCGGCTACCGGTACCGCAGCCCATTCCGCGAGCTTTCGGACACCGAGTACATCGACGCGTGCGTCGCGGACCTCGTGGACGTCCTGGAGACGGGCACTTCGGGCGACGTCGCCTGCATGATCGCCGAACCGATCCAGGGCGTCGGCGGCTTCAGCTCACCGCCGGACGGCCTGTTCAAGGCGATGAAGGAGGTCCTCGACCAGTACGGGATCCTGTTCATCTCCGACGAGGTCCAGACCGGCTGGGGACGGACCGGGGAACACTATTGGGGGATCCAGGCGCACGACGTCGTCCCCGACGCGATGACCTTCGCGAAGGGGCTCGGCAACGGCCTCGCCATCGGCGGTCTCGTGGCGCGCGGCGACCTCGTCGACTGCCTGACCGCGAACTCGATCTCGACCTTCGGCGGCAACCCGGTCGCGATGGCGGGCGCGGCCGCGGTGCTCGACCACATCGCCGACCACGACCTGCAGGCCAACGCGCTGGCCCGCGGCAACGAACTGCTCGACGGCCTGCGCGCGGCCGGGAACCCGCTGATCGGGGACGTGCGCGGCAAGGGCCTGATGATCGGTGTCGAGCTGGTCGAGCCGGGCGGCATGACGCCGAACCCGGGCGCCGCGGCGCGGATGATGGAGGAGACCAAGGCGAGGGGGCTGCTGATCGGCAAGGGCGGGCTGCACGGCAACGTGCTGCGGATCGCGCCGCCGATGACGCTGACCGCCGAAGAGGCCGCGGAGGGTCTCGGGATCATCGTGGACGCGCTGGCCGCCGTCTCCTGACAAGTGTCATGAACGACCCTTTCCTGACGTTTTCCGTCAGGAAAGGGTCGTTCATGACATCCACGGGGATCAGGAGCGGACAAAACGGGCGATGACCTCGCCCAACCGCCCGCCGGCGTCCTCCTGCAGGAAGTGCCCGGCCCCGGTGATCGTCGGATGCTCCAGCTCGCGGGCGCCGCGCATCGCACCCCGCAGTTCGAGGCCCCACGGCGCGGTGATCGGGTCGCCGTCGGAGAACGAGACCAGGAACGGCTTGTCCAGTTCGGACAGCACCTTGAGCGCGGCCCGGTTGGCGGCCGAGGCCGGATCTTCCGGGGTGATCGGCACCAGCGACGGCATCGCGCGCGGCGCGGCCTTGTACATCTCGTTCGGGAAGGGCGCGTCGTAGGCGGCGCGGACCTCGTCGGGCAGCTTGGTCTGACAACCCGACTGGACGAACCGCCCGACGTCGATGACCTGCGCGTTCTCCATGGCGTCGCGGAACTTGTGCCAGAGCTCGGGCATGTCGGTGTCGCCGGTGGGCAGGCCGGTGTTGGCCGCGACGACCCTGGCGAACCGGTCGGAGTTTTCGGCGACCAGCCGCAGGCCGATCAGGCCGCCCCAGTCCTGGCCGACCAGGGTGACGTCGGTCAGGTCGAGCACGTCGAAGGCGAACGCGCGCATCCACTCGACGTGCCGCTGGTAGGTGTGGTCGACCATGTCGCCGGGTTTGTCGGAGCGGCCGAAGCCGACCAGGTCGGGCGCGATGGCGCGCAGCCCGGCGTCGGCGAGCACCGGGATGACCTTGCGGTAGAGGTAGGACCAGGTCGGCTCGCCGTGGAGCAGGAGAACGGGCGGTCCGTCCTCGGGTCCGGCCTCCACGTAGCCCACTCTGATCACGCCGCCGTGAAGGTCGACGAGTTCCGCGTAGCGCGGTTCGAAGTCGAAATCGGGCAGGTCCGAAAACCGGTCGTCCGGTGTCCTCAAAAGGCGCACGACTCCCACGTTAGTGGGAATCGTGCGCCTATGCCGTTTTCAGTGCGTCAGAAAGTCACGAGATGGCAACGGCCACGATGAGGCCGAGCGCCAGGTGCGCGGAGGCCACGACGACGCTGGCCGGGGCGAACTTCTCGCTTTCGATGGTCGAGCGGATGTCGATCCGGGTCGCCCACTCCAGCAGCCGGACGGCGGCCACCTGCACGATGATCCCGAGCAGGCCGTAGACCAGCGAGGTGATGAGGCCCTCGGTCAGGTCGCTGGCGGAGTTCGCGATCGCCACGACGATGATGAACGCCATCGACAGCAGGCCCGACGCGGTGACGATGACCGCGTTCGGCAGGCCGCGGGTGACCAGCTGGGACAGCTTGCCGGGCGTGGTCCAGTCGATCGCCCAGAACCCGGCGAACATCATCAGCAGGCCGACGACGCCGTACAGCAGGATCGCGCCGATCCCTCGCACGAGGTCGGAGCCGAACGTGTCGGACAGCGCAAGGGTGGTGGTCACAGGGGTTCTCCAGGAAGTCAGGAAATGTCAGGTTTGTGCGGTTGCTTCTATCACGTCTCGATGATGCGGTGCGGGACGAACGCCGCACCGTCGTCCGTGACGAGTCCCGCGGTCTCGCGGATACCGAGACCGGCGGCCTGGTCCCCGACGATCCACGCGCCGAGCGCGGGCCGGTAACCCTGGAACTCCGGGAGCGGGTCGAACGCCTGGTAGACGTACCCTTCCGCGCCGTAGACCCCGTCGGTCTGCGTCTCGTAGCCGGTGGCGACGATCTGCACGTTCGCGCCCTCGCGGCCGAGTTTCGGCTTGCGGACGTACTCGGTCAGCAGGCCGGGGTCGTCGGCGAAGGCGGGCAGCAGGTTCGGATGCCCAGGGTAGTTCTCCCACAGGATCGCGAGCAGCGTCTTGTTGGAGAGGATCATCTTCCACAGCGGCTCGACCCACAGCGTGCGCGGCATGGTCTCCACGGCGAAGCGGCCGAACTCCTCGTCGACCACCCATTCCCACGGGTAGAGCTTCACCACGGTCGCCATCTGCGCCTCTTCGAGGTCGACGAACCGCTTGAGCACCGGATCCCAGCCGATCTCCTCGATCGACAGGCCGACGGTGTCGAGCCCGGCCTCGGCCGCGGTCTCCTGCAGGTACGCCGTCGTCACGTGGTCCTCACCGGACGGATCGGCCGAAGACCAGGTGAAGTGCAGTTCGTTGGACGGCAGCTTGTCGGCGAGTTCGCCCCAGCGCTCGACGAGCTTCTCGTGGATCGAGTTCCACTGGTCGTCTTCGGGGAAGACCGCGGTCTTCCAGTGCCACTGCAGCACCGCGGCCTCGAGCAGCGAGGTCGGGGTGTCGGCGTTGTACTCGAGCAGCTTCGCCGGGCTCTTGCCGTCGTAGCGCAGGTCGAACCGGCCGTAGACGTGCGGATCCTGCCGCTTCCACGACTCCGCGATATGCGGCCAGACCCACTCCGGGATGCCGAAGCGGTGGTACTGCTCGGTGGTGATCACGTTGTCGACCGCTTCGAGGCACATCGAGTGCAGCAGTTCGACGTCCGCCTCGACCGACAGGATCTCGTCCATGTCGAAGACGTAGTGGACCGACTCGTCCCAGTACGGCCGGGACTTGCCGGAGCCGTCACGGGCGGGCGTGCCGAAGACCAGACCCTGCTCTTCGACGATGTTCTGCCAGTCCCGCCGGGGCGGCTTGGAATCCCGGTACACCTACGAGCCCCCGCTCTTGCCGCTGCCGCCGCTCTTGCCGCTGATGCCGAACCCGCCGCGCTGGACGGACTTGCCCGACTTCGTGCTGATGTTCGCGCCCGACGGCGCGGTGTACGAGCCGCCGGACACGCGCTGCCCGATGGTCCCGGTGCCGCCGTAGTTGTAGCGGTAGCTGTTGTACCCGCCGCCGCCCGGAATCGGGATGAAGAAGAAGCCACCGGAGTGGTAGCCGCCGTGCGACGTCACGTACCGCTCGTCGCAGTTGTCGTCCTGGTCGACGATGCCGTCCTTGGTGGTGCAGACGGCCGTGACGTTCTCCGGCTTCGCGACGGTGTAGAACGTCGCGACCAGGCCGACCAGGCCGACGGTCACGCCGGTACCGATCAGGATCTTCTTCTTGGTCGAAGACTTCTTTTCGGCCGCGCGGGCGGCCTCGGCGGCGAGCGCCTCCTGGCGCTCCTGCTCCGCCAGCGCCTGCTGGCGTGCCCGCTGCTCGGCCAGCGACGGCTGCCGCGCCTGCGTGCTGCTGTCCTGGAAGCGCATGGTGCCGCGCTTCGGCGGCTCCTGAGGCGCTTGTGCCCCCTGGTTGTCATCCTGCGTCATCGAAGCTCCGTAATCGCCCGCCGGCCCGAACTCGTGTCCAACACTAACCACCCGGTACGCGCACCTTACGTGCGGCGCGGGCATCATGGAGTGGATGTCTCAACAGGCCGAGCGGTTCCGTGATCCGCGAAACGCGCTGAGCACCCTGCGCACCCGGCTCGTCATGGCCGGTGTGTTCGTGGGCGCGATCATCGCGCTTTCGCTGAGTGTGGCGTTTTCGTGGAACGTGGGCCCGGAGGGCGGTGCGGGCGGCGGCGCCCCCAAACTGTCGCCCGCCGCGGCCGAGGCGTTCCAATCTCCCCCTGGCACCTGTCTGACCTGGAACAACCCGGACGCCACCGACGCGCGGCGCGTGCCGTGCGCGGAGTCCCATCTGTTCGAGGTCACCAGCATCGTCGACATCGGCGCCCAGTACCCGCCGGGTGTGCCGAGCCCGAACCTGGAGCAGTGGCAGGAGATCTCCCGGTCGCAGTGCACTGTCGACGTCAAGCCGTACCTCGGCCGCAACCTCGATCCCTACGGCAAGCTGAGCATGAACCTGCTCCGGCCGACGCCCGCGCAGTGGGCCGACGGCGACCGGCAGTTGCGGTGCGGCCTGCAGTGGGCGGGCCAGGGCGGCAAGCTGCAGCCGACCAAGGGGCCTGCCAAGGAGCAGAACCAGTCCGCGGTGTGGGAGCCGGGCACCTGCCTCGCGCTGCTCAACAACAGCTTCGGCGACCCGATCGACTGCGCGCAGGCGCATTCGTACGAGATCTTCGCGACGCTCGACCTCAAGACGAAGTTCAAGGACGGCTACCCGTCGCAGGAGCAGCAGAACACCTGGCTGGACACCGAGTGCTCGACGGCCGCGCAGGAGTACAGCGGCAACGCGGACCTGGCGGCGAAGAAGCTCATCATCAGCTGGGACGTCCGCGAGCAGGAGAGCTGGGACGCCGGGTCGACGCTGGTGAACTGCAAGGTGGCGGCGGTCCTGCCGGACAACAAGGGGCTGGCGCCGGTCACCGGGAGCGTCAAGGTCGGCACCGGCGAGTCCCCGCCGCCGTCGTCTTCCTCGCCGCCGAAGACCGGAGGATGATCAGGTGCCCGTCGAGATGACCCAGCAACGTTTCGAAGAGCTGGTTTCGGAGGCACTGGACGAGCTCCCACCCGAATTCGCGGACGCCATGGACAACGTCGTGGTGCTCGTGGAGGAGTTCAACGAGGAGTCGCCCACGATCCTCGGGCTCTATCACGGGGTCGCGTTGACCGAGCGGACCCACGAGTACGGAGGGGTGCTGCCCGACCGGATCTCGATCTACCGGCGCCCGCTGCTGCAGATGTGCGACACCGAGGAGGACGTCGTCGAGGAGGTGCTGATCACGGTGGTCCACGAGGTCGGCCACCATTTCGGCATCGACGACGAGCGGTTGCACGAACTCGGGTGGGGCTGAGCCGCCGCCCGAGGTGGTAGCAAAGGTCCCTTGCTCCTCCGCGACGGATTCCGCGCCGAAGGCGGCATGGTCGGTGATTTTTGTGCGTGGAGCACCACGGGTGCTCCGAATTCTTAACTCGGTGTAACAACCCAGCCACTTTGGGCGACAGCCCCGGCTAAACTCTTCGACACGTTGTCGCCGGCCGGTGCCGGCGAAGGCCTGGGGAGGCGGACATGGCCGGATCGGCGGCACGCGGGAGGGGTGACCGGCGATTGCGCTGGCTGCTCGCGTCCAGCGCGGCGTCGAACCTCGGCGACGGTATCGGCAAGGTCGCTTTCCCGCTGCTCGCGGTCACCCTGACCCGGGATCCGCTGCTCATCGCCGGGCTTTCGGCGACCCAGTTCCTGCCGTGGCTGCTGTTCGCGCTCCCAGCGGGCGCGCTGCTGGACCGCGTCGACCGGCGAAGGGCGATGATCCTCGCGAACGGCGCCCGGGCGGTGGTCGTCGGCGGGACGGCCGCGCTGGTCGCCGCGGGCGGCGTGACGATCTGGATGGTCTACGCCGCCGCCCTGCTCATCGGTTTCGCGGAAGTGGTCGCCGACAGCGCCGCGAACGTGCTCATCCCGGCGGTCGTAGGCGAGGGCTCGCTCGACAGCGCGAACAGCAAGCTCCAGGCCACCGAGATCGTCGGCCAGACCTTCCTCGGCGGGCCGGTCGGCAGCGCCACCTTCGCGCTCTTCGCGACCTTCCCGTTCTTACTCAACTCGGTGGGCTTCGCGATCGCGGCGGTCGTGCTCATCGGCCTCGCCGGGAGTTACCGGCCGCGAACCGCCGAGCGCGCCACCACCGACCTCCGCACCGAACTGGCGGAGGGTTTCCGCTGGCTGAAGCGGAGCCGGCTGGTGCTGCGCCTGGTGGTCCTCGCCGGGGCGATCAGCCTGGTCAGCGAACTCGCGCAGGCGCAGCTGGTGCTGTACGCGATCGAGTACCTGGGCCTCAGCGAAGCGGCCTTCGGGCTCTTCGCGTTCGTCGGCGGTATCGGCGGCCTGCTCGGCGCTGCCCTCGCTCCGCGGCTGGTGAAGGCGTTCAGCCGTCGAGCGGTGCTCCTCGGCGGCACGGCCTGCTGCGGCGCGGCGTTCACCGGTATGGGCCTGACGAGTTCGCCGGTGGCCGGGGCGGCGCTGTTCGGCCTGTTCGCGGCGGCCGTCGTCGCGGTGAACATCGTGCTCGGGACGGCGCGGCACACCCTCGTCCCCGGCGACCTGCTCGGCCGGGTGCTGGGCGTGTGGCGCACCGTCGTCTGGGGCGCGATCCCGATCGGGGCCCTGCTCGGCGGCGTCCTCACCCACGCCCTCGGTTCCCCGGCCCGGACGTTCCTCACGTCCGGGCTGCTGCTGTTCGGCGTAGCCGGTTTCGCGTTCGTCTCGTTACGGCCCGGCGCCTTCGATGACGAATCGGCCACGGAGGAGCGGGTTCTCCACCAAGACCGGTGAAAACCAAGGTCTTTGGTGCTGAAATAGCCCATCACCGCCACGGGTGACGGGGAGGTCCGCGATGCAGCAGACACTGGTGCCGGAGGCCGGCGTGGGGACGACAGAACCTTCCAGACGCCCGCAGGTACTCACCGCCGTCGTCGGTTTCGTGATCGGTGGCGGCGTGATCGGCATGCTGTGGGCGCTCTCCGGCGTCAACGCGGGGGCGCTCGAAGACGCGCAGGCGGCCTGTTCGGCGCTGGCCAGGGTCGGCACGATCCCCGACACCACCGACTCCGCGCCCGGCGAGCGGACCGTGGCCGTGCTGGCGCCCGAGGTCCTGCACCGGATGACGGCCGCACGCGAACTCTCCGCCGCGGCGGCCGCCGCCAACGACACCTACCGGCCGCTGGCCGACCACATCGACGGCGTCAGCCGGATGGTGTTCAGCCTCCACTTCAACCAGATCTCGGGGCAGCGGCACCTCGCGCAGGCCGAACAGCTCTGCACGCAGCTCTAGCCCTTGTGGACGGTCTTGACGGTCAGCTGGTTGCCCGAGATCTTGCCGGTGCAGCCGAGTCCCTGCACCGCGAGGAAGTTCGACGCCGTCTCCTGCGGCAGGTACACCCGCAGGCCCCTGGTCTCGACCGGCTTGCAGACTTCCTCGGGATAGTTGCGGACGTTCACGAAACCGACGTCGGCGATCGCGCTCTCGCCGTTGGCCAGCTGGACCGGACCGCCCTTGGTGCCGTCGCGGTACGCGGCCTCGCCGACCTGGTGACCGTCGGCGCCCGTCACGTAGGAGACGCCGGGGAAGCCCTGGATGGTGCACGAGTTCCCACTCGTATTGGTGATGACGAGCTTCCGGTACACCGTGCCCGCGGCGGCGTCACTGTCCTGGAGGGACAGTTTGACGTCGCCGGCCTTGCAGAGCCCGTCGTTCTTCGGCGCCTGCGCCGGCGGCTGGACGGGCTGCGGAGCCGGGGACGAAGCCGAAGAGGTCGCGCTGGGCGCCGCCGAGGTGTCCGGCACCGAACTCGACGGTGACGCGGACGTGTTCTGGGCGACGGGCACGTTCTCCGCACCGCACGCGCTGAACAGCAACAACCCGGCGGTACCCGCGACGAGACCGCCGATGGAGATCAACTTCGAACGAACCATGGTCATTCGCCTCCCTGTATCCGGGTGACCCACCGTCCAGTAGACGTGTCGTCCGCCGACGAGGTTGCGCCCCACCGGTTAATTCCCCACAAGGTGTTAATAGATCTTGTGTGCTGTGTTCCCCGGCGGGGGTGGAGGCAAACGGGCTGAAAGGAGCCATACCCGCACGAGACGCGGTGAAGGACGCTTTCGCCACGTGACCGGCGGTCGTGAGTGGCGTTTCGGGTACTAGCAAGGCTGTCTTGGCTAGTACCGGCTTCCGGCTGCTACCGGTCCCCAGCTCACTGTCCGTGAAGGTTGTGGAGGTCTGTCGCGAAAGCCACTTTCGGGACATCAGACGTCTCGAAAGTGGCTTTCGCGACATGATCGCCAGGGCGGCACCGGGGCCCGGTCGCGGCCGACGTTGCGAAAGCCACTTTCGCAACGTTGAAGGTTGCGAAAGTGGCTTTCGCAACCCACCGCGGCGGCAGCCGAGCCCTGCCGAGCGGCGTCCGCCCTCGCCACTCACGAGGCCTCAGTCCACCCGCGTGACCGTCAGGGCTTCCGACGCCTCCTGGGCCGGGATGTCCACCCGGACCGTGTCGCCGTCCCGGATCTCACCGGCCAGCAGCTGCTTCGCCAGCTTGTCGCCGATGGCCGACTGCACGAGCCGCCGCAGCGGCCGCGCGCCGTAGATCGGGTCGAAGCCGTTCAGCGCGAGCCACTCGCGTGCCCCGTCGGTGACCTCCAGCGTCAGGCGGCGCCGCGAAAGCCGCGTGGCGAGCCGCTCGATCTGGATGTCCACAATGGACGTCAGCTCGTCGGTGCCCAGCGCGTGGAAGACCACGATGTCGTCCAACCGGTTCAGGAACTCCGGTTTGAACTGCCGCTGCACCACCGACATCACCGCGTCGTTGCGCTGACGCTCGTCGAGCGCCGGGTCGGCGATGGCCTGCGAGCCGAGGTTCGACGTCAGCACCAGGATCGTGTTGCGGAAGTCGACCGTGCGGCCCTGGCCGTCGGTGAGCCGTCCGTCGTCGAGCACCTGGAGGAGCACGTCGAACACGTCCGGATGCGCCTTCTCGACCTCGTCGAGCAGCACCACCGAATACGGCCGCCTGCGCACCGACTCGGTCAGCTGCCCGCCCTGGTCGTAGCCGACGTAGCCCGGAGGCGCCCCGACCAGGCGCGCCACCGAATGCTTCTCGGCGTACTCGCTCATGTCGATCCGCAGCATCGCGCGCTCGTCGTCGAACAGGAACTCGGCCAGCGCCTTCGCCAGCTCGGTCTTGCCGACACCGGTCGGGCCGAGGAACAGGAACGAACCGGTCGGCCGGTCGGGGTCGGCGACGCCCGCCCGGGTGCGGCGCACCGCGTCCGAGACGACCTGCACGGCCTCCTTCTGCCCGACGACCCGCTTGCCGAGCTCCTCTTCCATCCGGAGCAGCTTGCCCGTCTCGCCCTCCAGCAGCCGCCCGGCCGGGATGCCGGTCCACGCGCTGACCACGTCGGCGACGTCGTCCGCGCTGACCTCCTCCTTGAGCATGACGTTCTGCTGGCTGACCTCGTTCGCCTCGGTCGCGGCCTGGAACTCCTTCTCCAGCGCGGGAATCCGGCCGTAGCGGAGTTCGGCGGCCTTGCCGAGGTCGCCGTCGCGTTCGGCGCGTTCGGACTCGCCGCGCAGCTGCTCCAGCTGCTCCTTGAGTTCGCGGACGCGCTCGATCGAGCCCTTCTCGTTCTGCCAGCGCGCGGTCAGCGCGGTCAGCGTTTCCCGCTTTTCGGCCAGTTCCGAGCGCAGCGCGGCGAGGCGCTCCTTGGACGCGGCATCGTCCTCTTTGGACAATGCCATCTCTTCGATCTCCATACGCCGCACGGCGCGTTCGACCTCGTCGATCTCGACGGGCCGCGAGTCGATCTCCATGCGGAGCTTCGAGGCGGCCTCGTCGACCAGGTCGATCGCCTTGTCCGGCAGGAACCGGGCGGTGATGTAGCGGTCGGACAGCGTCGCGGCGGCGACCAGCGCGGCGTCGGTGATGCGCACACCGTGGTGCACCTCGTACCGTTCCTTGAGCCCGCGCAGGATGGCGATGGTGTCCTCGGGGGACGGTTCGCCGACCAGCACCTGCTGGAAGCGCCGCTCCAGCGCGGCGTCCTTCTCGATGTGCTCGCGGTACTCGTCGAGCGTGGTCGCGCCGACCATCCGCAGCTCGCCGCGGGCGAGCATCGGCTTGATCATGTTGCCCGCGTCCATCGCGCCCTCACCGGTCGCGCCGGCGCCGACGATGGTGTGCAGCTCGTCGATGAAGGTGACGACCTCGCCCGCGGAGTCGGTGATCTCCTTGAGCACGGCCTTCAGCCGCTCTTCGAACTCGCCGCGGAACTTGGCGCCCGCGACCATCGAGCCGAGGTCCAGCGCCACCACGCGCTTGCCGCGCAGCGACTCCGGCACGTCACCGGCGACGATGCGCTGGGCGAGCCCTTCGACGATGGCCGTCTTGCCGACGCCCGGCTCGCCGATCAGCACCGGGTTGTTCTTGGTGCGACGCGAAAGCACCTGCACCACGCGGCGGATCTCGGTGTCACGGCCGATCACCGGGTCCAGCTCGCCGGCGCGGGCGCGCTCGGTCAGGTCGACGCCGTACTTCTCCAGCGCTTTGAACGTGCTTTCGGGATCGGCGCTGGTGATCCGTGCGGAGCCGCGCACCTTGGCGAACGCCTCGCGCAGCGCGTCCGGGGTGGCGCCGTGCCGTTTGAGCAGCTCGGCCACCGGCCCGCCTTCGGTGGCGAGGCCGACGAGGAGGTGCTCCGTCGAGACGTACTCGTCGCCGAGCTCGGTCGCGAGCTTCTGCGCGTGCGTCAGCGCCTTGACGGCGTTCGTGTCGAACTGCGGGCTCGACACGGTGGCGCCGGTCGCCGACGGCAACGCCGCGATCAGCGGCTCCAGCTCCTTGTGCACCTGCGCCGGATCGGCCCCGACCGCGGTCAGCAGCGGTGCGGTGAGCCCCTCACCCTGCGCCAGCAGGGCGCCGAGCAGGTGCGCGGCCGCCACGTGCGGGTTCCCCGCCATCGTGGCCGCCTGCGCCGCCGACGAGATCGCCTGCTGGGTCTTCGTGGTCGGGTTGAAAGCGTCCATCCCTCACCTCGTACTAGGTCCTGCGAAATACTGTCGACAGGTACAACGTCAGATAAGTTGAGTCTGTTCCGCTCAACTCTGAAAATTTCGGCTACCCGTCGGCGAGACGGCCTCCGCGGGCAGGCGCGGACCCACCTGGCCGAGGCCGACGACGGCCGTGCAGGCGCACGCGGCCACGAGCACCCACGGGATCCAGACTGCCACGGAGAACAGCGCGACGACGGCCGGAGCGATCACCGCGGCGAGCGTGAACGCGTATTGGAAGGCCGCCAGATACCGGCCCCGGGCCTCCGGTGGCGCCGCCGCTTCGGCGAGCGCCCCGGAGCGCGGGCCGAAGGCGAGATCGCCCGCGGCCAGCACGAGGGTCGCGCCGAGCAGGTAAACCGGCTGGAAGACCTTCGGCACGAACACCACCATCAGGCAAGCCAGGCACCACACCGCGAACAACGCCGAACCCACGCGCATCGCGGCGATCCGGGTCAGCTTCCTGGTCAGCCGCAGCCCGACGACTCCACCCAGACCGGTGACGACGGTGAGCAGCGCGATGATCGCACCGGGAAGCCATCGGGGCCCCTGCAACGCGTTGAAGATGTACACCGGCATCCCGATGAGGAAGAAGTCCATCGTGAGCGCGAAGAGGCCGCTGAACACGATGAGCGCCAGATACGGGCGGTTCCGCCAGACCCGCGCGGACGCCGAGCACCGCGGCAGGTGCCGGGGGACCGGCGTGACGAGCGTCGAAAGGATGGCCGCGGCGATGACGAAGGTCGCGACGTCCAGCATCACGACGACGTAGAGGCCGTCGCGCCCGATCCACACGAGCAGCCCCGCCGCCGCGAGCCCGCCCAGCCCGAAGCCCGCGGAGCGGACCATCGCGGCTTCGGCGAACGGCCGATCCTTCGGTCCTTCGCCGGCGACGTCGGCGATGAGTGAGAACTGCGAGCTGTAGAACAGCTGCTGCCCGGCCGCGAGCATGACCGACGCGCCGACGACCCCGGCGAACCCACCGGCCAGCAGGAAGGCGCTCACCCCGGCGGCCTGCAGGACGTGGGCACAGATCATCACCGTCCGCGGGCCGATCAGGTCGACGAGCCGCCCGGCGAACGCGGGGACGAGCAGGCCTGCCAGTGCACCGAGAGTGACCGCACCCCCCGCCTGAGCGAGCGGGAGACCCACCACACGGACGACGAAGACCAGCCCGAGCGGGAGGAACAGTCCCGAGCCGAAGTTGTCGATTCCCAAGGCGACCAGCAATGCGACCCGGTTACGCACTGATACGACGCTACCGGCGTCACGGCGCTACGAAAGGTCCGTTCAGTCAAGACCGGCGGGTAGTAACGGCCCCGGTCAGACGTCGCAGGTCCGCACGGACAGGGCGGCGCGGACATCGGCGTTCATCTCCGCCAGGCGCGTGGTCAGTTCGAGCACCTTTTCGTCGTCCCAGTCACCGAGCGCACGCTCCATGAACTCCAGATAACCGGCCCGCCGCCGGCCCAGCTCCACGCGTCCGCGTTCGGAGATGCTGATGATCGACGCGCGGCCGTCTTCGGGTGCCGGACGGCGGTCGACCATGCCCGCCGCGGACAGCTGGGAGATTTGACGACTTATGACCGAAAGGTCCACAAAGCGTCGTTTGGCCAATTCGGACGGCCGCGCCTCACCGTGCTTCGCCAGATCCGACAGCAGCATCGCGGCCGCCGGATGCAGCCCGGGGTCGTCCTGCCACGCCTGCATTATCCAGGCGTGCTGCAGCTGGGAGGCGGCCTTCAGCTCACGCATCAGCTCGACCCTGGCGTCGTCCGCGGAGCTCATCGGTCCCTCCTGGCTACTTGTACAGTACAACTTTATTCGGCGACACTTGCGTAAGACAACTATTTACCTCGTGAGATCGCCCACTGCCGACCGGTTTCGAGTACACCCGTCCGGAGCAACGATGCGGGCAAAAGGTCTCTCGGCGGCTAGTCTCGCGAACGAGCCGGAATTCAGCCGACCGGCCCGACAGCCACTGACCGGAGAGGTGAATGATCCGTGAATTCTTCTCCAGTGGACCCTCGTTCGTGAACCTGGGGAACTGTCTTCCGGTATGCGCTTCCCGATCAGCGACTCCCAGCCCGTGACGGCCGACGCGGTCAGCCCGGTCCCGCGGTCTTCGGCGCCGCGCGAAGCCCCGCCCGCGGTCACCGCGATGGTGCGGCTCATCCGGGACACCTGGGCGAAGTCGGAACCCTTCATTCCGGAGATCTCCCAGTTCTTCTACGGGATGCTGTTCACCCTGGCGCCCGCCACCCGCGACTTCTTCCCGATCAACATGGAGGTCCAGCGCGGCAGACTGGTCCGCGCACTGGTCCACATCGTGCAGATGGTCGACCGGCCGGACGACCTCGTCCCGTTCCTGACCCAGCTCGGCCGCGACCACCGCAAGTTCGGCGTCATCCCGCGGCACTACGAGGCCGTCGGCACCGCACTGCTCGCGTCGCTCAAGAACCACCTCGGTCCGGACTGGACCCCCGAGGTCGAACGGGCCTGGGCGGAGGCCTTCACCATCGTCGCCCGCGCGATGCAGGAGGCCGCCGCGGCCGACGTCAACCCGGCGTCGTGGTCGGCGACCGTCCTCGAACACCGGCGGCTCACCTGGGATCTCGCCCTGGTCCGCGTCCAGCCCGAATTCCCGGTGCCGTACCAGCCCGGTCAGTACATGAGCGTCGAAGTACCGCAGCGGCCGAGGCTCTGGCGCTACCTTTCGCCGGCGAACGCGCCGCGCGAGGACGGCGGCATCGAGTTCCACGTGCGCGCGGTCGACGGCGGCTGGGTGTCGCGCGCCATCGTGAGCCACACGCAGCCCGGCGACGTCTGGCGGCTCGGGCCGCCGCTCGGCAGGCTTTCGGTCGACCGCACCGACGGCCGCGGTGTCCTGATGATCGCGGGCGGCACCGGCATCGCGCCGCTGCGCGCCATTCTGGACGACCTCGCGCAGTGGGGCGAGAACCCGAAGGTCCAGTTGTTCTACGGCGGACCGTCGCGTGAGGACCTCTACGACCTCGACGAGTTGCGTGCTCTCGCGGCCACCAACCCGTGGCTCACCGTGACCCCGGTGGTCGAGCACGGCGAAGAAGCCCCCGGCTGCGTCCAGGGCACGCTCGCGGAAGCCGTTACGCAGCAAGGGTCCTGGCCGGGCCACCGGATCCTCGTCGCCGGTTCGCCCGCGATGATCCGGGCGACGGTGTCACGGATGCTGGTCGCGGGCAGCGCGCTCGACCAGATCGCGTACGACCCGTTCACCATCGACTAGGCAATTCGATTCCACAATGGTGTTCAGCCGCGTTACGTGATCTCGTAATCACGGCGAAAAACCCACCCGATCGGCCGATCACGCTTTCCTTTACTTAGTGCCAGACGGGGTTGACGGCGCGTATATCGTTTGCTCCGATCGAGCGGGAAACAAACGTTATCGGGTCCTTTCGCGACTTTCGGGCATACAGTCGGGAACCCTCGGGGGAACACGAGCACGATGACATCGGGTCTGGAGAATATGCCCGATCCAACTGGAGAAAATCGTTCACCCATGACTGCCGAAACAGTGAAGTACGAGCATCCACCCGGTTCGTCCAGATCTTCACCGGTTCCCGTCCCGCCCTTGATCGAGACGCCGACGGCGGACAAGTCCGTGCAGCTGGCCAAGCTCATCAGGGAGAGTTTCGCCGCCGTCGAAACGAAGTCCGAGGAGTTGTCCCAATACTTCTACGGGGCACTCTTCGCCGTTTCGCCCGACGCCAGGGCGCTGTTCCCGATCAACATGGCCACGCAGCGAAATCGTTTGCTGCGCGCCCTCGTCTACGTCGTGCAGATGGTGGACCGGCCCGACGAACTGGCCACGTTCCTCGGCCAGCTCGGCCGGGATCACCGGAAGTTCGACGTCCTCGGCCGCCATTACGACGCCGTCGGCGTCGCGCTGATCGCCGCGCTGAAGAGGTTCTTGAAGGACGACTGGACTCCCGAGGTGGAAGACGCCTGGGTCACCGCGTACGGCGTCATTTCGAAGAGCATGCGCGAGGCCGCCGGCAAGGAGACCGGGCCGGCGTGGTGGAAGGCGACCGTCATCGAACACCGCGTCGTGTCCCGTGACGTCGCCATCGTCAAGGTGCGCACCGATCAGCCCCTCCCGTACCGGGCCGGCGGCTACGTCAGCGTCGAGGTCCCGCAACGACCGCGGATGTGGCGGTACTTCTCACCCGCCACCGCTCCGCACGACGACGGGACGATGGAGTTCCACGTGCATGCCGTGCGCGGTGGCTGGGTCTCGCGCGCGATCGTCCACCACACCCGGTTCGGCGACGTCTGGCGCCTCGGCCCGTCGCTCGGCGCGCTTTCGGTGAACCACACGGAAAGCCGTCCGCTGCTGATGATCGGCGGTGGCACCGGCGTCGCGCCGCTGCTCGCCCTGCTCGACGACATGTCGCGCTGGAAGAACAATCCGCCGGTGCACCTGTTCTTCGGCGGCCGCCGTCCGGAAGACCTCTACGCCCTCGACCAGCTCCGCGGGCTCGCCGTCACCTGCCCTTGGCTGACGGTGACACCGGTGACCGAGGAAGGCGCCATCACCGGCGGCGACCGCGGCACGCTGGCCACGGCGGTCACCCAGCGCGGGGCGTGGAAGGAGCGCGACGTGTACGTCGCCGGATCGCCGTCGATGATCCGGGCGACGATCGCGAAACTGCTCGCCGCGGGCAAGGACCTGGGGCGGATCAAGTACGACCCCTTCACCCTGGACTGAGCCGATGCTTCGTTCGTATTAGGCCGATCGGCTGTTCCACCTGGGCTCGACGCAGCAGTAGGTCAGTGAATCATTGACCACGGTCACCGGCGGATTTATGGTCTAGACCACATTGCTCCCCGTCGCGGGAACACCGTCGTTCCATCCCCAGGAGCCGGCATGACCGTCAAACGCAAGCTCGTGGCAGCCGCCGCCGGTGCGATCCTCGCCCCGATCGCCATCGTCGCCATCCCGCAGGTGGCCAGCGCCCACGGCTATGTGCTGTCCCCGCCCAGCCGCCAGGCGAACTGCGCCCAAGGCAAGGTCTCCGGCTGCGGTGCCATCGTCTACGAACCGCAGAGCGTCGAAGGCCCCAAGGGGCTCCGCAGCTGCAACGGCGGCCTTCCCGGATTCGCCGAGCTCAACGACGAGTCGAAGCCGTGGCCCGCCGCGTCGGTCGGCAACAGCGTGACCTTCAACTGGAAGTTCACCGCCTACCACCGGACCACGAACTACGAGTACTACATCGGCGGCACCAAGATCGCCGACATCAGCGGGAACAACTCCGCGCCGAAGGACCCGACGTCGCACACGGTGAGCCTGAACGGCTTCAGCGGCCGCCAGAAGGTGCTCGCCATCTGGAACATCGCGGACACGCCGATGGCCTTCTACAGCTGCATCGACCTGCAGATCGGCGGCGGAAACCCGCCCACCACCAGCAATCCGCCGACCACGAGCAACCCGCCCACGACGTCGAACCCGCCGACCAGCACCAGCAATCCGCCCACTGGCGGCACCTGGGCGGCCGGAACGTCCTACGCGGTCGGCAGCACGGTGACCTACGGCGGCGCGACCTACCGCTGCCAGATGGCGCATACCGCGATCCAAGGCTGGGAGCCGCCGAACACGCCCGCGCTTTGGACTCGGCAGTGAAGCTGGCCCTCGTTCTCGTCGCCGGTCTCGTGGCCCTCGCGGGCTGCGGGGCCGGCGACGGCTCACCCACCAGCGCCGGCGCCCCGATCTCCCCCGTCCCCCAGTCGGCCGGGGCGTCCGCGGAGTACAACGACGCCGACGTGATGTTCCTGCAGATGATGATCGCCCACAACAACCAGGGTGTGGAGATCGTCAAGCTGGTCAAGGCCAAGCAGGGGCAGAAGCAGGAGCTGACGAATCTCGCCGCCGCCATCGAGGCGACACAGCAGACCGAGACCACCGACATGCGGAACTGGCTGAAGGCCTGGGGCAAACCCGAGACGGGCTCGGCGGACCCGCACGCGCATCACCACCACGGTGGCGACGGGCTCACCGACAAGGGACTACTGGAAGCACTGTCCAAAAAGGATGGTGTGGAGTTCAGCCTCGACTTCGCGGACATCTTCGTGGCGCATCAGCACAACGGGGTCGCGCTGGCGAGGACCGAGCTGAAGGACGGCAAGAACCCCGAAGCGAAGGCGCTGGCCCAGCGGATCCAGGACTCGCGCACCGGGGAGGTCCAGCAGATCCGGACCCTGGTGCCCGGCCAGTGACGCGTTCAGTCCTCTAAATGCGTTCGCTGGGCGTCGCGTTGCGAAAGCCACTTTCACAACGTTGAGGGTTGCGAAAGTGGCTTTCGCAACGTCGGTGGGTGACATCAGCGAGCGTCGGTGCTCGTGTCGCGGCATCCTGGCGTGAAGTACGTGAAGGCCCCCTTCACTGCGTCTAGCGCAGTGAAGGGGGCCTTCACGTACTCGCGCGGGCCGGCGCCCGGAGCATTTAGAGGACTAACTGCGTTTTTTGGGCTTCCAGACCACGAGCGCCGTCTGCTGCCGCAGGGGAACGAGATCCTTGCGGTACGAGGCGTGCACGGCCGCGGCCGTCTGTTCGGCGGCGAGGTACGCCGCGGTGAGCTCCTCGGTCAGTTCGGCGATCCGCGAGCGGAGCGCGTCGACCTGGTTCTCCAGCTCGATGATCCGCTTGATGCCCGCGAGGTTGACACCGTCCTCTTGGGACAGTCGCTGCACTTCGCGCAGCAACGCGATGTCCCGCATCGAGTAACGGCGTCCACCGCCGGAGGTCCGGCCCGGCGACACGAGACCCTGGCGGTCGTAGGACCGCAGGGTCTGCGCGTGCAGGCCGGAAAGCTGCGCCGCCACCGAAATGACGAACACCGGGGTGTCCTCGTCCGCACCGTGCGGCAGCCCGCCGAACATCGTGCTCACCTGCCTTCGAGAAGTTCGGTGATCTCCGGTCGCGGATCGTGGCCGACCATGGCCTCCGCGTAGGCCTCCAGCGCCTCACGGGCCTTGTCGTCCAATTTGGCCGGGATGGCCGCCTGCAGGGTGACCAGCAGATCGCCCTGCGAGCCGTCACGCTTCGCGATTCCCTTGCCGCGCACGCGAAGCACGCGACCGCTCGCCGTACCCTGCGGCACCTTCAGCGAGACCTTGCCCTCGAGTGTCGGCACGGTGATCGTGCCGCCGAGGGCCAGTTCCGCGAAGGACACCGGCACGGTGATCGTCAGGTCGAGGTCCTTGCGCCCGAACAACGCGTGCGGAGCGACGTGCACCCGGACGTACAGATCGCCCGGCTGCGCGCCGCCACGGCCCGGTTCGCCCTGGCCTGCCAGCCGGATCCGCTGGTCGTCGGCGACGCCCGGCGGGATCCGCACGGTCAGGGTGCGGGTGCGGGTGCTGATGCCCTCGCCCGCGCATTCCGGGCACGGGTCGTCGATGATCTTGCCGCGGCCGCGGCAGTCGCGGCACGGCTCGGAGAACGCGAACGCGCCCTGGCTGCGGCTGACCAGCCCGCTGCCCTGGCAGGTCGCACACGTCCGCGGAGAGGTCCCCGGCTTCGCGCCGTTGCCACCGCAGGTGGAACAGGTCGCCGGACTCGACAGCCGCAGCGGCAGGGTCGCGCCCTTGACCGCCTCGGCGAAGTCGATCCGGACGTCGGTCTCCACGTCGGCACCGCGTTGCGGCCGGTTCGCCGTGGCACCGGCCGCGGCACCGCGGCGGCCGAAGAGGCCACCGAGGATGTCGCCGAGACCGCCGAAGCCGCCCTGCTGCTGACCCGCCTGGCCGAAGATGTCGCCGACGTCGAACCCGCCGCCGGCACCACCGCCCGGGAAGCCGAAGCCACCGGGACCGCCGGAGCCGAAGAGGCGGCGAGCCTCGTCGTACTCCTTGCGCTTGGACGTGTCGGACAGCACGCCGTACGCCTCGGAGACCGCCTTGAACTTCTTCTCGGCCTCCGCGTTGCCCGCGTTGGCGTCGGGGTGGTTCTCCTTGGCCAGCTTGCGGTAGGCCTTCTTGATCTCGTCCGCGGTGGCGTCGGAGGAGACGCCCAGTTCACGGTAGAAGTCCTTACCGATCCATTCCCGTGCACTCACCGAACGTCTCCTCCTTTCACGCCGTATCGCCGATCAGCGGTTGTTCTCATCGAAAAGTTCGCCCTCGAGCGGCAGCTCGCCGCCCACCGGCGGGTCCACCGGGGCGCCACCCGGCTCGTGGTCGGTGACCCCGACCATCGCCGGACGCAGCACGCGCTCGCCGAAGCGGTAACCGCGGCGCATGACCATGGTGACCGTCGGCCCGGTGACGTCCGGAGACGTGCTGTGCTGCACCGCCTCGTGCACGCTCGGGTCGAAGGGCTCGCCCTCGGCGCCGAACGCTTCGAGGCCCGACCGCTGCAGGCTCCCGACCAGCTTCTCGCCGACCGCCTTGAAGGCACCGGTCAGATCGCCGTGCTGCTCCGCGCGCTCGAGGTCGTCGAGCAGCGGAAGCAGGTCGCCGACGACCGACGCCTTCGCGCCGACGACTACCTGCTCGCGGTCGCGGTCCACGCGCTTGCGGTAGTTGGCGTACTCCGCCTGGAGGCGCTGGAGGTCGGCGGTGCGTTCCGCCAGCTCCTTCTCCAGACCGGTGGCCACCGACACGGAGTCGTCCACAATGGACTCCCCGAGGCCGGGGCCCGCGTGTGCCGCGGGCTCCGGCTCGGTGGCCTCTTCGGCCGGGGCGGCGTGCTTCGGGCCGTCCTGGGGTTCGGCGGCCGGGGCGGCCGGGCGGATCTCGCCGGTCAGCGGGTCGATCCGCCTACGGTCCCGCACGACCACCGGTTCCTCCGGGCCCCGGCCCTCGGTTTCGTCGTAGCGTCCCGTCACTTCTTGTCCTTCTCGTCCTCTTCGACGATCTCGGCGTCGACGACGTCGTCCGCCTTGGCCTGCGAACCGGTGCCCGCGCCCGCCGCACCGGCGGCGCCTTCACCGGCGGCACCTTCGGCGCCCGGGGTGGCGTTGGCGTAGAGCGCGGTGCCCAGCTCCTGCGAAGCGGTGTTCAGCTTCTCGATGGACTCGCGGATCTTCGCCGAGTCGGTGCCCTTGAGCGCCTCGTTGGCCTCGTCGATCGCGGACTTCACCTTGCCCTTGAGCTCGTCGGGCAGCTTGTCCTCGTTGTCCTTGACGAACTTCTCGGTCTGGTAGACCAGCGTCTCCGCCTGGTTGCGGGTCTCCGCCTCCTCGCGGCGCTGCTTGTCCTCCTCGGCGTGCGCCTCGGCGTCCTTGACCATGCGCTCGATGTCGTCCTTCGGCAGCGCGGAGCCACCGGTGATCGTCATCGACTGCTCCTTGTTCGTGCCCAGGTCCTTCGCGAGGACGTGCACGATGCCGTTGGCGTCGATGTCGAAGGTGACCTCGATCTGCGGCACGCCACGCGGGGCGGGCGGGAGACCGGTCAGCTCGAACATGCCGAGCTTCTTGTTGTGCGCGGCGATCTCGCGCTCACCCTGGAACACCTGGATCTGCACCGACGGCTGGTTGTCGTCCGCGGTGGAGAAGATCTCCGAACGCTTGGTCGGGATCGTGGTGTTGCGCTCGATGAGCTTGGTGAACACGCCGCCCTTGGTCTCGATGCCCAGCGAAAGCGGGGTCACGTCGAGCAGCAGGACGTCCTTGACCTCCCCCTTGAGCACACCGGCCTGCAGCGCCGCGCCGACCGCGACGACCTCGTCCGGGTTCACGCCCTTGTTCGGCTCGCGGCCGCCGGTCAGCTCCTTGACCAGCTCGGACACGGCCGGCATCCGGGTGGAACCACCCACGAGCACGACGTGGTCGATGTCGCCGACGGCGACACCCGCGTCACGGATGACGTTGTTGAACGGCTTGCGGGTGCGCTCGAGCAGGTCCGAGGTGATCTTCTGGAACTCGGCGCGGGAGAGCTGCTCGTCGAGGAACAGCGGGTTCTTGTCCGCGTCCACGGTGATGTACGGCAGGTTGATGCTGGCCGAGTTCGAGCTGGACAGCTCGATCTTCGCCTTCTCGGCGGCCTCACGGATGCGCTGGAGCGCCATCTTGTCCTTGGTGAGGTCGATGCCGTTGGACGACTTGAACTTGTCGACCAGCCAGGTGACGATCCGCTCGTCCCAGTCGTCACCGCCGAGGTGGTTGTCACCGGAGGTCGCGCGGACCTCGACGACACCCTCGCCGATCTCCAGGAGCGAGACGTCGAACGTACCGCCACCGAGGTCGAAGACCAGGATGGTCTGTTCCTTCTCGCCCTTGTCGAGGCCGTACGCCAGCGCCGCCGCGGTGGGCTCGTTGACGATGCGGAGCACGTTCAGACCGGCGATCTGCCCGGCTTCCTTCGTGGCCTGCCGCTGCGCGTCCTCGAAGTAGGCGGGGACGGTGATGACCGCGTCGGTGATGGTCTCGCCCAGGTACGCCTCGGCGTCGCGCTTGAGCTTCATCAGCACGCGGGCGCTGATCTCCTGCGAGGTGTAGGCCTTGCCGTCGATCTCGGTCTTCCAGTCGGTACCGATGTGCCGCTTGACCGACCGGATGGTCCGGTCGACGTTCGTCACGGCCTGGTTCTTCGCCGGCTGACCGGTCAGCACTTCGCCGTTCTTGGCGAAGGCGACGATGGACGGGGTGGTGCGTGAACCTTCCGAGTTGGCGATGACCGTCGGCTCGCCGCCCTCAAGGACAGCGACGACCGAGTTGGTCGTGCCGAGGTCGATGCCGACCGCTCGCGCCATGGTGTGATCCTCCTGCTAGTTCGTGACCTGCACGTTCTCGCCCACCTTGAGTGGGCTCAACGCAAGTTGTATCGGGATGGTGGGGCTTCCGTCAAGCCGGACTTGAGTCACCCTCACTCAACCTTGTATCCGGCTCAACGTGCGGCACGGCCGTCTTGTTCCCGGGCTACCGGCAGACCGTGCCCGGAGCGGGTGTGACGCCGCTCACCAGGTACTTCGTCTCTTCGGTGCGCACACAGGCCGAGTTCAGCAGGCCCGTGTGCCCGTACCCGGCGTCGACGAGCAACGTCGAGTTCTCGATGTTCCTCGCGAGCCCCTTCGCCCAAACGAGCGGCGTCGCCGGATCGTGTTCACCGCCGACCACGAGGATCGGCGCGGCGCCGATCACCTTCTGCGGCCGCGGCAGGTACGCCGGCGGCACCGGCCAGCCCGCGCACCCGCTCGCCATGTCCCAGAACTCCGAGTACCGCCAGCCGTGCGGCGAGAGCGCCTTCACCAGGCCCTGCATCGCCCTCATGTCGGCGTAGGAGGTGAACGGCGAGCCGAAGTCGTGGCAGCCGATCGAGCGGTACGCGCCGTAGGACGGGTCGAGCTGGGAGTACGGCAGCAATCCGTCCGCGTCGCCCGCCTTCGCGGCGTCGATCGCCTTCGCCAGGCCGGGCCAGAACGCGGGCAGGATGAGGTTGCCGTAGACCCCGGACGCCATCTCCTCGGCGGTCACGTTCCGCCCGAGCTGCTTCGACGGCACGCCACCGGGCGTCCGCATCAAGGCGTCGTAGGTGGCGAGGACGTCCTTGCCGCGAAGCACGCACTCGGCCGACGTCGTGCACCACTTCGCGAAGTCCTTGAGCGCACCTTCGGTCGCGACGGCTTCTTCGAGGACCGCCTGCCTGGTCGTCCGCGAGTGGTCGACGGCGCCGTCGAGCACCATCGTCCGGATGCGGTCCGGGTACTTCTCCGCGTACACGGCGCCGAGTTCGGAACCGTAGGAGACGCCGAGCCAGTTCACCTTCGGCTCGCCGAGAGCGCCACGGATCGCTTCGATGTCGTCCGCGGCGTGCCAAGTGTCCACAGAGGACAAGGTGCGCCCGGTCCGCTTCAGGCATTCCTCGCCCGACGCGCGGTTGTGCGCGAGGAGCCTGTCGTAATCGGCGCGACTCCGCGGGAACCGGCTGACCGCCGGATCGTGCAGATCCGGCCCGCAGGTGATCGCGGGCGTGCTTTCGCCGACGCCGCGCGGATCGAATCCGATGACGTCGAACCGCTGCCGCACTTCGGCCATTTCCGGCTTGTCGAGCGCGAAACCGCGGCCGCCGTACTTGAGCACGGTGACCCCGGAGCCACCGGGACCGCCGGGATTCGTCAGCAGCGAACCGATGCGGCGCGCGGGATCGGTCGCGGGCAGTTTCGCCAGCGCGATCGAAAATCCACCGCTCACCCGGAGGTTCGCGCATTCCAGCGTCGGCGCGTACTCGGTCGCGCACGGTTTCCAGTCGATCCCGGACGCGGCGGACGCCGCCGGCGCGGTGAGCGGAAGCAAGGTCAGCGCGGCGACGGCGGCAACGGTCTTCATGCGGGCTTCACCGTGATCGAGCCGGTGCCGGACACCAGGTCCAGGACGTTCGCCGAAGCCTGGTCCTGCCGGACGCCGCCGGTCTCGACCTTGCCGACCTCCGCCTTCGCACGGACCTGGTACGCGCCGTCGGGAACGGTGACGACGACCTTGCCGACCTCCGCGTTCGCGGTGACCGCGCCCGGCTTCGCGAGCCCGATTTCGATGTCGCCGGTGCCGGTGCGCAGGTTGACCGGCCCGGACGTGCTCAGCACCTTCAAATCGCCGACGTCGCCCTTCAGGTCGACCGAGGCGGCGCGGGCGAGGGTGATCTCGCCGGTGCCGATGGACCCGGAAATCGCCAGTTCGCGCGGCACCACGACGTCGTAATCCACGCCGCACTGCTGGCAGCCGCCGAGGACCAGCGTGCCGTTCTCGACGCTGTAGGTCTTTCCGGGATTCTTGCCGGTGTACGTCACTTCACGGCGCAGCGAGACGGGCGCGCCGTCCTCGACCCGGAGCGTGACCCCGCCGACCGGGACGTCCACCCGGATCGCGGTGATCTGCTCGGTGACGGGCGCGCCGTCACTCAGTTTCTGCTGGAATTCCCCTGTGCAGCCGACGATCCCGAAGGCGGTCAGCGCGCCGAGAGCGAGCGCGCCGAGGACGCGCTTCTCCTTGTTCCCCATGAGAAAGTATTCCCCCGATAAGTCGGTCAGGCCGCCTGGACCTTGACGCTTCCGCTGTCGGTGTTGAGATCGAGCTTGTGCTGTGCCGAACCGGACTGGTTCACGTCGATGTCGCGGCGTCCGCTGCCGGAGCCGCCGGTGACGTTGTACTCACCGGGCGGGACGGTGACCTCGACCGAACCGCTGTCGGTCTGCGCGGTGACGTCGGCGCCCTTGAGCAGTTCGAGTTCGATGCGGCCGCTGTCGGTGCGGGCCTCGACGTTGCCGCCGAGCCGTTCCCCCTTGATGGCACCGGAAGCCGCCTGCACGGTGACGGCCTGGCCGATGTTCGCCAACTCGACGCGACCGGCGTCGGATCGCACCTTGACGGTGCCCGGCACGTCGGTGACGGACACGGCACCGGAATCGACCATGACGTCCACAGTGGACACTCCGGCGATGTCGAGCGCCCCCGAGTCCAGCTTGCCCGAGACCGGGACACCGGCCGGGACCACCACGTCGTAGCCGACCTCGCAGGTGGTGCCGCAGTCGGCGAGGACCAGGGTGTCGCCTTCCACACGGAAGGAGTCGCCCGGCTTGTTCCACCGGTACTCGAACTCCTGGTGGATCCGGACCGGCCCCTCGCCGGTGCGGATCTTGACCCGGCCCTCGTCGTTGTCGATCCGCACGCTGCGGATCGGCTGGGTCACCTCCGAGGTGGCCTCCGCGCCGGACGGCCACCACCAGCCGAGGCCGGTGAGGACACCGACGCCGATCAACGCGATGCCTCCGATCGCGAGGAGTGGGCGCGCCATGGTCTTGAGTCCCTCCAGAGCAGGTTTTCGTGTAGCTCGACGCTAAGGGCAGCGCGGCGGGTTGGACATAGGGGTAACCCCCGGATTCGTCCCTGAACCCGCACCAGGGCTCTCGGGGTCATAACCTGGCTCCGTCATCTGTTCAACGACCAGGAGGACGCATGCCGCAGGCACCCGATCCGTACGACTTTTTGCCCGATCTGCCTGCCTTCACCTTGAGCAGCACCGACATCGAGGAAGGCGGCTTCCTGCCGACGCCCCAGCTTTCCGGGATCTTCGGCGCGGGCGGCGAGGACCGTTCCCCGCAGCTGTCCTGGGAGGGTTTCCCCGCGGAGACCAAGAGTTTCGCGGTCACCTGCTACGACCCCGACGCCCCGACGGCGAGCGGGTTCTGGCACTGGGCGGTTTTCGACATCCCCGCGTCGGTGACCGCGCTGGCCGCGAACGCGGGTGACGAAGCGGGCTCCGGTCTGCCGGAGGGCGCAGTCACCCTGAAGGGGGACGGTGGCGTGAAGCAGTTCCTCGGCGCCGCCCCGCCGCCCGGACACGGGCCGCACCGGTACATCTTCACGGTGCACGCCGTCGACGTCGAAAAGCTGGAAGTCGGCGAAGACGCTACGCCGGCTTTCCTCGGCTTCAACCTCTTCAGCCACGCGATCGCCCGGGCGTCGCTCACGGCCCTGCACGAGAACAAGGGCTGAAGGACGCTTTCCCCGCATGGCATGCGGTGAGGGACGCTTTCACCACGTCTCATGCGGGGAAGGTCCCCTTCAGACCTGCCCGTTCGCCCGGCCCCGCTCCATGTACTGCCCCTCTGGCGGGTCACCGAAGCCGAACTGCCGGTACAGCCCGTGCGCGTCGGCGGTGTGCAGCATCCACCGGAACTCCGCGCCCGGCCCGTTGTCGATCATCTCCCGGACCAGTTCCTTGCCGAGCCCCGCGCCGCGTGCCTCGTCGACGACGAAGACGTCCGCGAGATACGCGCTGCCGATGGTGTCCGAGAACGCCCTCGCGAAGCCGACCAGACGACCGCTCGAAGCCTCGTACGCGCCCACGACGCGCCAAGCGTTCCTGAAGACCTTCTCGACCTGCTCGCGGTCTCGCCATTTGCCCCAGTAGACGCCGGTGGACAGGTGCTTCCACACCACGTCGAGGTCCACCCGTGCCGGGTCGTCATCCAGTTCGTACGCGCCGACGATCCTCATGAGCCGAACGCTACCCAGCAGGTCAACGAGGTTTCAGCAGATAGTCCACCACCGGCCGCAGCTCTTCCGCGGACGGCGGCTCGTCGTCGATGAGGCCCTGGATCAGCAGGCCGTCGATCCCGGCGAGGAACACCCGGAACGCGACCTCGTCGTCGTGCCGGACCATCGAGGTGAGCACGTCCAGCCAGCGCCGGGCGGCGGGCCGCAGCTCGGGTTTGCGCGCGGCCAGCAGGTACAGCTCGTACTCCGCCATCGTCCGCCCGCGGCGCGGGCCCAGCGCCTCCGCGAGCAGCCCGGCGACCTCTTCCGCGCCGCGGCTGCCGCGCGAGCGGGCGCGGTCGATCATCCAGTAGACCTCGGTCGCCATATCCCGCGCGCACGAGATGAGGGTGGCGATCAGCAGATCGTCGAGGCTCGAGAAGTGATAGGTCGTCGAAGCCGTCGGCACACCCGCTTCGGCGGCGACCGTCCGATGGGTGACGCCCGCGACTCCGTCCCGTTCGATCACCCGCAACGCGGCCGCGATGATCTCCTCACGCCGCTTCTCGCCCCTGGCCTTGCGGCCGTCGACCTGGATCTTCACTTAGTGCGCGCTCCCTGCCTCGATCAACACGACACCGCCGACCACCAGTACCAGGCCGGCGATCACCGAGAGGTTGACCGGCTCCTTGAAGAACACCATCCCGACGGCCGCCACCAGCGCGACCCCGGCCGCCGCCCAGATCGCGTACGCGACGCTCACCGGCACGCCCGCCTTCAGTACATACGCGAGCGCGACGAACGCGACGGCGTATCCGGTCACGACGACGATCGACGGCCCCACCTTGCTGAAACCCTCCGAAAGTTTCAACGAGACCGTGGCGGTTACCTCTGCGGCGATGGCGAAAGCGAGGAGGAAGTACGCACCCATGTCACAAAAACTACCTGGACGATCGTCTTAAAACCAAGAGAGGCGTACACCACATCGGTGGGACTTGGGCGCGGTCAGTGGGTTACCCATCAGTAAGAAGCATTAGTCTGCCCGAACCACCACACGCTTCACGGACGAAAGGCACCCGACGATGGGCGCTGTACAGCTGACGCTCGGCGGGATCTCGGTCCTGCTCGGCGTCGTCGCCTGGGGAATGTTCTTCGCGACCATCGCCCGCTTCGTGCGGGTGATCCGCCTCGGCCAGCCCGACTCGACCCGCAACGGCCCGTTCGTGCCGCGCATGAAGACCTTGATCAAGGAATTCGCCGCGCACACCCGGATGAACAAGATCCGCAGCGTCGGCGCCGCGCACTGGCTCGTCATGTGGGGCTTCCTGCTCGGGTCGCTCGCCCTGTTCGAGGCGTACGGCGAAGTCTTCGTCCCCACCTGGGGCTGGCCCATCCTCGACGACTGGTCGCTGTTCCAGCTGCTCATGGAGGTGCTGGGGGTCGGCACCATCGTCGGCGCCCTGGTGCTGATCGGGATCCGCCAGAAGAACCACCCGCGCCGCGCCGACCGCCAGTCCCGGTTCCAGGGCTCCAACTTCAAGTGGGCGTACTTCATCGAGGCCGTCGTGCTCATCGAGGGCATCGGCATCATCGGTGTCCGCGCCGCGAAGTCCGCGATGAACGTCCACGAAACCCCGATCTGGGCGGCGTTCGTCTCGCACCCGATCGGTGAGCTGCTGCCTGCCAGTCCGAACCTGGTCTCGGTGTTCGCCTTCGTCAAGCTGATGAGTGCCACGATCTGGCTGTTCGTCATCGCGCGCACGATGACCATGGGTATCGCCTGGCACCGGTTCAGCGCCTTCTTCAACATCTACTTCAAGCGCGAGGACGACGGCGGCGTCGCGCTGGGCGCGCTCAAGCCGATGATGAGCAAGGGCAAGGTGCTCGACCTCGAAGAGGCGGACCCGGACGAGGACACCTTCGGCGTCGGCAAGATCGAGGACTTCAGCTGGAAGGGCTGGCTGGACTTCTCCACCTGCACCGAATGCGGCCGCTGCCAGTCGCAGTGCCCCGCGTGGAACACCGGCAAGCCGCTTTCGCCGAAGCTCGTCATCACGCAGCTTCGCGACCACGCGTACGCGAAGGCGCCGTACCTGCTCGCAGGCGGCAAGCGCGACATGGCGGGCGACGAAATCGGCCTGTCGGGCGACAACATGTACGCGGGTATCGACGTTCTCGCGATCGCGGAGTCACAGAAGGCGCTCGTCGGCGACGACGGCGGCGTCATCGACCCCGAGGTGCTGTGGTCCTGCACCTCCTGCGGCGCTTGCGTCGAACAGTGCCCGGTGGACATCGAGCACGTCGACCACATCGTCGACATGCGCCGCTACCAGGTGATGATCGAGTCCGCGTTCCCCAGCGAGCTCAACGGGATGTTCAAGAACCTCGAGAACAAGGGCAACCCGTGGGGCCAGAACGCCAAGGACCGGCTCGCCTGGACCGAGGACCTGGACTTCGAGGTGCCGGTGTTCGACGGCGACCTCGGCGACACCGAGTACCTCTTCTGGGTCGGCTGCGCCGGCGCGTTCGAGGACCGCGCGAAGAAGACCACGCGCGCCGTCGCGGAGCTGCTGCACATCGCGGGCGTCAAGTACACCGTGCTCGGCTCGGAGGAGTCCTGCACCGGTGACCCGGCCCGCCGCGCGGGCAACGAGTTCCTGTTCCAGATGCTGGCGCAGCAGAACGTCGAGATCCTGAACTCGGTCTTCGAGGGCCGCGAACGCAAGGCGCGCAAGGTGGTCGTCACCTGTGCCCACTGCTTCAACACCCTCGCGAACGAGTACCCGGAGCTGGGCGGCCAGTTCGACGTCGTGCACCACACGCAGCTGCTCAACCGCCTGGTGCGGGAGAAGCACCTGACCCCGGTGGCCCCGGTCGCCGAGGACGTCACCTACCACGACCCGTGCTACCTGGGCCGCCACAACAAGGTCTACGACGCTCCCCGTGAGCTCGTCGGCGCTTCGGGCGCGCAGCTGCGCGAGATGCCGCGGCACGGCGACCGCTCGATGTGCTGTGGTGCCGGTGGCGCGCGGATGTGGATGGAAGAGAAGATCGGCAAGCGGATCAACGTCGAGCGCGTCGACGAAGCGCTCGGCACCGCACCTTCGAAGATCGCGACCGGTTGCCCGTTCTGCCGCGTGATGCTCACCGACGGCGTCACCGCGCGCCAGAGCGACGGGCAGGCGAGCGAGAAGGTCGAGGTCGTCGACGTCGCCCAGCTGCTGCTGACCGCCGTCAAGCGGAAGCCGGAGCCGCAACTGGTGCCGGCGGGTGCGCCCTCTTTGGACGCGGTCTCGGACGCCGAACTCGACGGAAAGGCCGACGTGCCGACCGACGAAACGGCCACCGGAACTCCGCTGCCCGAGGAAGACAAGTAGAACGTCACACCCGGAGGGGACATTCTCTCGCACATAATGCGAGAGAATGTTCCCTCTTGTTTTATCCGGATGGGGACCATTTCGTTCCATTACCCGTTCGGCGGTACACCGTGGCGATAGGCTGCAGCGGATCCGGAAAAAAGGGGCGAGGAATCAATGGGCAACCGTCACGAACTCCGCTCGGCACGGGAGCACCGGCTCGCCACACCGGGATCGCCGACCGTTCGCCCGCCCGCCAGGGTCCCCTCGTCCGCGGCCTTCGCCAGGATGGCTCAGGAAGCGACCATCCCCAGCATCCCGGCCGCCCGGCGACCGCCGCGGCAGGAGCGGAAACGCACGCGCGTCCGCCCGTACGTCCGCACGGGCGGACGCACCCAGTCCAAGCGGAACTTCGCGATCGAAGCGATGATTTCCGTCCGGAACGACGCACCGTGGACCGCGCCGGGATTCAGCGTCGAATTCCATTCCGTGAGAGCACTGTGCCGCCGTCCCACTTCCGTCGCCGAAGTGGCTGCTTCCTTATGCGTTCCACTCGGCGTTGCAAAGGTCCTTTTGGGTGATATGGCCGAACTCGGTTTGGTCACCGTTCATGAAACACAGGCTGAATTCGACGGTCATCCGGCACTCGCCTTGATGGAACGTGTCCTGCAGGGATTGCGTCGCCTGTGAGATCGGCGCACTCGCACTACGCTACGCGAGGTGAGTGAAGAATCCGGTGGCGAAAGCACCCTGACCGTGGTGCTGGCGGGTGGGGTCAACCTCGCCATCGCCGTGCTGAAGCTGATCGCCGGGATCATCACCGGCTCGGGCGCGATGCTGTCGGAAGCCGCGCACTCGGTGGCCGACACGATCACCGAGGTGCTCCTGCTGACCGCGCTGAAACGGTCGGACCGCCCCGCCGACCGCGTCCATCCCTTCGGCTACGGCAAGGAACGGTACTTCTGGTCGCTGCTCGCGGCGGTGTCGATCTTCGCCTCCGGCGCGATGTTCGCGCTCTACGAAGGCTTCTCGACGGTCTTCGGCGAGGAGACCGAGCAGACCGATCCGATCGTCGGCTACATCGTCCTCGCCATCGCGTTCGCGCTCGAATCCGTCTCGTGGTTCCAGGCCGTGCGGCAGGTGCGCCGCGACGCCGCCGCCTCCGGCCAGAAGGTCTCGGTCTATCTGCGGATGATCGACGACCCGGCGCCGAAGACCGTCCTGTTCGAAGACTCGGCCGCGTTGATCGGCCTGCTGCTCGCGTTCGCCGGGATCGGCCTGCACCAGCTCACCGGCTCGCACGTCTGGGACGGCGCGGCGTCGATCGCGATCGGTGTCCTGCTGGCGCTGGTCGCCTACCTGCTCGGCCGGACCAACCGCGGCCTGCTGATCGGCAGGCAGGCGGACCCCACGCTGGTGCGCGGGGTGCGTGACCACCTGAGAAACGCGCCGGAGATCGAGGCCGTCGTCGATCTGCAGACCATGTTGATGGGCACCGATCAGGTGCTCGTCTGCGCCCGCGTCGACTTCGACGACGCACTCGGCGCGGCGGAGGTCGAACGTACCTGCGTCCGGCTGGCGGCCGAGCTGACCGGGTCCTTCGGCGACGTCACCGAGGTGTTCATCGAACCGGTCCCCCGCACGGACGCCGAGCTGCGCGCGGCCGTGCTGGCCCGCTATGGCGATTGGGGCAAGGGTCAGTAGCCGAAGTTCTGCGTCCAGTACATGCCCTTGGTGTTGACGCCGACGCCGATCTTCTTCAGCTTGCAGTTCAGGATGTTCGCGCGGTGGCCCTCGGAGTTCATCCAGGCGTCCATCACCTTGGCGGCGGTCGACTGGCCCTTGGCGATGTTCTCGGCGCCGGGCTTGTCGTAGCCGGCGGCCCGGATGCGCTGGTCGAACGTGACGCCTTCCGGCGTGGTGTGCGAGAAGTAGTTCCGCGCGGACATGTCGTCGCTGTGGCCCTGGGCGGCGGCGGCGAGATGCGATTCGTTGCTCACCGGCGAGCAGCCCGCGTCGGCGCGCTCGGCGTTGACGAGGTCGATGACCTGCCCGGCGAGCGAGCTGTCCTGCGAACGGGGCGGTTCCGGCGCCTTGCTCGGCGTGGACTTGGGCGCCTCGGAAGGCTGGGCGGGCGGCTCGGCCGCGGCGGAGGACGAGCTGGGCGGGGCGGAGGACGACGTGGGAGCCGCCGAGGACGACGTCGGAGCGGCCGAGCCGGGCGCGGAGCCCTCCGGCGCCGGAGCGGACGTCTGACCGAAGTAGGCGGGCGGCTTCGCGAGGGCGTCGCCGGGTCTGCCCTTGGTGTCGGGGACGCTGAGTGAGAGATTGCTCAGCGCGGTGCCTTGGAACCGATCGGTCACCATCAGGTAGCTCGCGCTGGCGATCACCCCGCCCAGCAGGACACTGAGCGTGACAAGCAGTAACCGGCTTCGTGTTCTATTGGGGGACACGGGGCCGAAAACTATCACGAACTGGTTACGGCAATACCCCCGAAAGTAGTAATACCGGTCAGCGGCTGAGGCGACCCGTGGACTCGTGCGTGATCGCCGTCGCGTCGGCGAGGAACCGGATCACGGTCTGCAGCTCACCGTCCGTGTAGTTCTCGCAGGCCTCGCGGACCGACTTCACCAGGTGATCCCAGAGAGGCGCGGCGGAGGCCATCCTCGCCGCGTCGATCTCGATGAGGACCTTCCGCCGGTCTTCGGGATGCGGCTTGCGGGCGACGATCCCCTTGCCTTCGAGCCTGTCGACGAGCGCGGTGATCGACGCCGGCGCGAGCCCCGACAGCTGCGAAAGAGCCTTCGGTGTCTGTGGCCCGAAGCGGGCGAGGTAGTCGGTCACCTTGCTTTCGACCGCCGAAAGCCCACTCAGCTCGGCGATGGCCGTGTGGAACATGACCGTCTCCGTCGACAGCGCGCGCGATCCGTTGAGGATCCGCTCGACCAGTTCCGCTCGCTCGCTTGACACAGCGGCCAGCCTAGCGGAGTCTTTAGTTCGATAGAACGAATTAGTTTCTAAGAGATTCGATGGTGAACGACATGGCGAAGGTTTTGATCGCCGGCGGGGGTATCGCGGGCACGATCACGGCGATCGCACTGCACGAGACGGGGCACGAGCCGGTGATCCACGAGGCGTACGACCGGACCGCGGAAGGGGTCGGCGCGTTCCTGACCCTGGCGGTGAACGGACTCGACGCGCTGGCACCGCTGGGCTTGAAAAGCCTGGTCAAGGACCTGGGATTCGACACGCCGCGGATCAAGATGCACCTCGGTGACGGCCGTGAGCTGGCGGATTTGGCGCTCGGCGGGGCACTCGATGACGGCACCGTGAGCCAGACGGTGCTGCGCTCCGAGCTGTACGTCGGCCTACGCGACGAAGCCGTCAGACGCGGCATCGAGATCCGCTATGGCAAGCGTTTGGCCGACGCGCGCGAGACCGGCGACGGCGTCCTCGCGACCTTCGAGGACGGCTCGACGGCCGAAGGCGACCTGCTGATCGGCGCGGACGGGCTCCGCTCGCGGGTGCGGACGATCATCGACCCGAAGGCGCCGTCACCGCGCTACGTGCCGCTGCTGAACACGGGCGGACTGGCCGAAGGCCTGCGCCTGGACGGCGAACCCGGCGTCATGCACATGACGTTCGGCAAGCGGCTGTTCTTCGCCCACGTCGTCCATCCGGACGGGGGTGTCTGGTGGTTCGCGAACGTCCCCCGGAAGCGTGAGCCGTCGCCGGCCGACCTCACCGTGACGGCCACCTGGCGGGAGGACCTGATCCGGGGGCTGGCGGTGGACCGCACCCCGGCCGTCGAGATCGTGCGCGCGACGCGCGAGATCTACCGGCCGTGGGCGACCTACGACTTCCCGAGCGTGCCGACGTGGCGGACGGACCGGATGGTCATCATCGGCGACGCCGCGCACGCGACCTCACCCGCGGCCGGGCAAGGCGCCGCGATGGCCATCGAGGACGCCGTCACGCTGGCGCGATGCCTGCGTGACGTGCCCTCGATCCCGAAGGCGCTCGCCGTCTACGAAGGACTGCGGCGCGAGCGCGTCGAGGCCGTCGTCGAGCGCGGCAAGCGCAACGGCGACGACAAGGCGGCCGGGCCCATCGGGCGGGTGATCCGGGACTTCTTCCTCGCGCGGGCGTTCAAGAACCTGCCGAAGGAGGATCCGAACGCCTTCATGTGGCGGCACCGGATCGATTGGGATACCCCGGTTGCTTCTTAGCGCCAGGTGTCGACGCGGTGGAAGTTCTTGTACGCGCGGCTCGGGGTGGGGCCCCGCTGCCCCTGGTACCGCGAACCGGCCTCGTTCGAGCCGTACGGGAACTCCGCCGCGCTGGACAGGCGGAAGATGCAGAGCTGGCCGATCTTCATGCCGGGCCAGAGCGTGATCGGCAGGTTCGCCACGTTCGACAGCTCAAGGGTGATGTGGCCCGAGAAGCCGGGGTCGATGAAGCCCGCGGTGGAGTGCGTCAGCAGGCCGAGGCGGCCGAGGGAGGACTTGCCCTCCAGGCGGCCGGCGAGGTCGTCGGCGAGCGTGACGGTCTCGTAGGTGGACCCGAGGACGAACTCGCCGGGGTGGAGCACGAAGGGGTCTTCGCCCTCCTTCTCGACCAGCGAAGTCAGCTCGTCCTGCTGCAGCTGCGGGTCGATATGCGTGTACTTGCTGTTGTCGAACACGCGGAAGAAGCGGTCGAGTCGCACGTCGATGCTCGACGGCTGGACCATCGTCGGGTCGAACGGGTCGACGCCGAGACGGCCGGCGTCGAGCTCTTTACGGAGGTCACGGTCGCTGAGGAGCACGCGATCAGCGTAGTCAAGCGGCCTTCATGTGCCTGCCGTAGGTCGGGTCGAGCCCGAACACCTTGGTGACCTGGCGTAGGTAGTGACGACGGCCGGCAGCCCCGATCAGCTCCTGGAGGGCCGTCGCGCCGGGCACCACCCGCCGGACCGTCTCGGCGGCGAAGTTCACTCCGGCCGCCGCGACCACGGCCGCCTGGGCGATCGGATCGTCGGGCAGTTCGAGGAAGTCGGCGTTGGTCTTGCCGAGCAGGAGCCTGCTGATCGCCCCGTGCCCCGCGACCGACACGTGCGCGAGGACCTTGCCGAGCGCGCCGCGGCCGTCGCCGATCCCGGCATGGGCCTTCATGAGTGCCGCGGCGAGCCGCTTGGAGTCGTCGTCGGGGATGAACTCGGTGCTCGCGAGCAGCCACAGCAACCGCCAGGCGTCGTCCTCGCCGGCGGGCAGGAGCTCCTCGTCGACGCCCATCAGCCAGCCGACATAGCGCCAAAGGTGCAGGATGTCGGCGCGCTCGCGGGCGGTGTAGCGAAGCCCGAGCAGCTGGGTGCCGAAGACGTAGACGAGGGAGAAGAGCAGGAGCGTGCCCGCGGTCTGGACCTGGTTGACCGGCCTGTCCCAAGCCGCGTAATCCCAGTCCTTGCGACGGTTCATGGCCGCGCGGACGTGGGCGTGCACGATCCGCACCCGCAACGCGGACTCGTACCCGCGCCCGCCGGGCACCAGCGCGCCCGGTGTCGTCACGTGGATCCACCACGTCGCCGTCTCGACGAGCCGTCGTGCCGCCTTGTACTCGATCTCGCCGGTGCCGACGAGCGACTTCGTGGCGCGCGAAGCGAGATAGCCGCCCATCAACGAAACGTCGCCGAGCGGGAAGAGGCCGAGCAACCCGGCACGCGTGATCGCCCGCGCTCCGCGGTCAAGGCGGTCCCGGTCGACCCAGTACGGCGTCGCCTCGACGTTGCGGAAGAAGGCTTCGAGCTCTTCCGGCGGGTTCTCGACACTGTCGATGCCTTGCCGCAGCGCCTGTTCGAACTCGGGCCGGCCTTCGCGCAGCAACGGCACCAGCACGTCGGCCGCCGGGTCCTCCCGCTGCGCGAACCGCCGCAACCGCGCCACCTGGCGCTCGTCACCCCTGATGTCGCCCTCGATGAACAACCTCGACGCGACCCGGAACCCGCCTTGACGGAACAGTTCGGGGTCAGGCAGCCGCTCGCCCATCCGGATCACCTCCGAGGTAGACAACAAGTGTTGTCACTTTCGGCGGTGACGTCAAGATGGGCGGGGTCTTGGCAAGGAGAGATCCGGGCCATGTATGCTGGCCGAGCACTGCGGATGTAGTTCAATGGTAGAACATCAGCTTCCCAAGCTGAATACGCGGGTTCGATTCCCGTCATCCGCTCTCATGTGAAAGCCCCAGGTCAGTGGATGTCCACTTTAGACCTGGGGCTTTCGCTTTGGAGTCCTATGACCTTGCCGGATGACCTCCGCCACGACGTCCGGACGCTCTGGGACTACCACGACATGCGCCACAGACTCCGACCCGCCGACGTCGGCATCGGACTCGGCAGCCACGACCTCGGCGTCGCCACCTTCGCCGCGGAACTGTTCCAAGCTGGGATGTTCCCGCTCATCGTCTTCACCGGAGCCAACGCGCCGACCACCGTCGAACGCTTCCCGCGCGGCGAGGCGGTGCACTACCGCGAACACGCGCTTGAGCTGGGCGTACCCGATGACGCCATCCTGGTCGAGCCCAAGGCACGGAACACCGGGGACAACATCACGCTCACTCGGAGGCTGCTGGAGTCACGCGGCATCGAGGTCGGGTCGGTCATCCTCATCTCTCGGCCGTACCAGCAGCGGCGGGCCTATGCGACCTGCAAGAAGCTGTGGCCCGAGGTCGACGTCATCTGCGCTTCCCGGCCGTTGCCGCTGGACGACTACGTCGAGAGCATCGGTGACGCGGACCGGGTGATCAACATGCTTGTCGGTGATACGCAACGGATCACCGTCTATGCCGAGCGTGGTTTCGCTGTCCAGCAGAACATCCCGAGCGGAGTCGCCGAGGCTTACGACCGCTTGGTCCAGGCCGGCTTCAGCGAACGTCTTGTGTGACAGATCGATCGCGCCAACCCAGGATCACGCCGACTTGCTCGATCCCGCCGCCGAGTTCATGGCGGGCCAATTCCTTGGAACGCCGGCCGAGATCATGCTCGCCGTCGAACACACCTGCCATGCGAAAGCGACGGCGCGACGGCTCATCGTCCGGTTGCGCTTCGGCCGACTGCCGAGGCGGTGTCGGCACAGCGGACACGCGAGCTGCAACCGGGTCCGGGCTTCCGCCGGTCGTCTTAGCCACATGCACGCCTCCAGTGAACACGACCTGGCTGGGGACTCCTCCCCGCACCCCGCGGTTACCTTCTGCACCGTGCGGAAAATGTCGAGCGACGGTACGGCGGCCGCCTTGCTGACCGTGCTGGCCGGGTCGCTGATCCTTCCGCTCATCCTGGTCGGCGGGATCTTCCTCATCGTCGGTTTGAACGCGGGCAGCACACCGGGGCCGTACACCGTCGTTTTCGCCAAGGCGGGTGACGAATGTGGGTCGACAGGCCAGTATCTCGACGCGTCCACCGGGGAACCGCTGAGGTGTATGGGTCCGGGAGTGCTCCGGGACGCCTCGCTCGAATTCCCCGGTTTCTCCCGCGAACAGAACGACGAGGTTCGCCGCTGGCTGGCCACGTTGACGGACGACGGCGAGCTGAGCGTCTTCGACCATCGTTCGGTCCAGGCGAAGATCGACGGGATCGCGGCCGGGTTGCCGCCGGGGGTCCGCGTCGAGCCGGAATCCGGCACGACGCGGATCTGGATCGGCTCGGGACTGACGATCGCCGGCCTGCTCCTGCTTTCCGGCTTCGCCTGGCGGTGGCGGCGGAACCGCCGGGCGGGCTTTTGATTTACCGTGCCAGGTATGGAAATCCGGGAGTTCACCCAAGACGACTGGGCGCAGGTCTGGCCGATCGTGCGCGAAGTCGTGCGGGCGGCGGACACGTACACCTACGACCCGAACCTCACCGAGGACGACGCCCGCGGCTCATGGATCGAGACGCCGCCGGGCCGGACGGTGGTCGCGGTCGAGGACGGCCGCGTGCTCGGCACGGCCAAGATGGGCCCGAACCGCGGCGGGCCAGGGTCCCATGTGGCGACGGCCAGTTTCATGGTGGACAAGGAAGCTCGCGGCAAGGGCATCGGTGGTGCGCTGTGCGCGAATGCCTTGGACTGGGCCAGGAAACAGGGTTTCGCCGGTATGCAGTTCAACGCGGTCGCCGAGTCGAACGCGGCCGGGATCCGGGTCTACGAACGGCTCGGGTTCGAGATCGTCGGGACGGTGCCGGGCGCGTTCCGGCATCCAACGCTGGGGCGCATCGGGTTGCACGTCATGTACTGCGACTTCGGCTGAAAACGTGAACGCGACGATCAAGAGACATGCCGTCACAGCCGTCGTCGCCGTGGCGGCGGTCGCGATCACGGCGGCCTGGCTGCTGAACCGCGACGTCCGGCCGACCACCGTCGAAGGCTGGGCATGGCCGAACGCGGCCGGGAACACGATCTGGCTGACCGAGTCATCCGAGGGCGGCTCGAACGGCGACGGCTTCATTCTGTCGGGCGCTCGATGGGTCGGCCCCGACAACGTTTGGCGTGATGGCTCGTCGGGACCGACGTGCGTCGGCACGGACACCACGGTCGCGACCCAGGTCCAACTCGGCGTGGTCGACGTCCGCACCGACGGGATGTCCTGGCGGCACGCCGTGTGGCTGCGCTGCCTTTAGCCTTCGACGAGTTCCCACGGGGCGTCGGCGCTCGGCCGGTCGTACACCTGGCCGGGCGCGGCGCTCAGCACCAGCGCGACGTCCGGGTACAGCGTGACGGCGTGTTCCATCTCGAGGGCTTCGACCTCGAAGTCTTCGCTCTCCGGGACCTGGAAGCCGACGAGCAGCCAGCTTCCGTCGGCCTCGCGGACGACCTGGCGCACGGCGCGCACCGGGGCGGCGGGGTCGGTGGAGATCTCGGCGAGTTCGGTGCTCACCTGGACTTCTTCCAGGGGCGAGCCGGGATGCGTCCACGCGGCGAGGCGGGCGGCGCGCACGAGGAGGTCTTCCTCGTCGTCGTCCGAGTCGGCGACCGAGCTCAGTAGCCAGGTGCGCCGTTCCGGATCCCAGTCGGCGGCCATGCCGGTGGGGAGGCCTGCCAGCGCGGCGATCTCCGGGATGAGCTCCACCGCGTCACGCAGGGGCAGCGCGCCGAACGCGTCCTTGTTCTCCTCCATGTCCTCGGAGAACTCGTTGCCGTCGCTGATGAACCAGTCGCCGTCGTCGTCCAGGACGACGAACGCGAGGTTCGACGGATCGTCCACCAGCGACCGGGAGATGATCACCGGCGACTCGGGATCCTGACTCAGCGGCCAGTTCTCGCTCGACATGCTGGGCTCCCAACGGGGTTGTCCGGCTGTGGGGCACCATCCCACCACGACCGGCGGAAGCTCATTCGCTGAGGTCGTACTCGTCGACGTCGAGCGCGGCGGCCGCTTCGGTGAGGAACGCGATCACGGCGGGCGAGAGGTGCCAGCCGAATTCCTCGCCGCCGTCACGGTGATGGAAATAGCGCACCACCTGCAGCACCGCGCTCACGCCTTCGTCCACCAGCCGCCGGATTTCCGGGCGGACGGGGGCGAGCCTGCCGATCACGCTCTCGATCTGGTCGTCGACCGGTTCCGAACCGCGATGCGCCACCTTCCAGGCGTGCATCCGCGGCAACCGGTGTTCGGCGGACCGCGAACCCAGTACCAGCACCTCGTCGGGCTCCATGCCGAGCCGCGCGGTGATCTCCCCGGCGGACACGGTTTCGCTCTTCAAGGCGAAGTAGCAGTACTGGTGGACCTTCATACGCCCGGCACCCTAGCTTTCGGGCAAGCTGACCAGGTGAAACGTGATCAATCGCTTATCGAACGGCTCGCCGGGGAGCGCAACGCCTGGTTGTGCACCCTCCGCGGGGACGGATCTCCGCATGTCACGCCGGTGTGGTTCGTGTACCTCGACGACGTCTTCTGGATCGGGAGCGGCGAGCGGAACGTGAAGGTGCGCAACATCGACGGTGATCCGCGCGTCAGCATCGCGCTTGAGGACGGCGACGCTCCCGCTGTCGCCGAAGGCGTGGCGCGCGTTCATCGAGGGGCTCTGCGCGGAGACGTCCTCGCGGCGCTGGCTGCGAAGTACGACGGCTGGGCGGCCGGGGTGGAGATCGCCCCGTTCGGCGCACGGGTGCTGCTGGAAGTCCCCGTTAAGCGGTGGCTGCTCGAGGGTGTCGCCCAATAGTCTGGAAAGTCCGATACCGATCTTGGGATGGACGATGCTGACCGGTGAACTGATCCGCTTGCGCCCGCTGGAACCCGAGGACGCGGACACGCTGTGGCGCTGGCACAACGACCCGGAGGTCACGCGCTGGCTGCCCGCGGACCACCCGGAATCCCTCGCCCAGATCCGCGAACGCTTCGCCCTCCGGAAGCCCAACAGCTTCAGCCAAGTGGATTTCGCGATCGAGAGCCTCGCCGTCGGCACCTTGATCGGCACCTGCACCCTGCGCGACGCCACCCCGGAGCAGGGCCGGGCGGAACTCGACATCTACCTCGGCGAGAAGGACCACTGGGGCGGCGGTTACGGCACCGACGCCATGCGCACGCTCTGCCGCTACGGCTTCGACATGATGCGGCTGCACATGATCGCGCTGTGGGTCGTGGTCGACAACGAGGCCGCGATCCACATCTACAAGAAGCTCGGGTTCAAGGTGGACGGCAGGCATCGGCAGTCGTTCCGCGGCCAGAACGGCCAGTGGCACGACGAGTACCTGATGAGCCTGCTCGAAGGGGAACTTCGCTAGTCGTTCAGTCCTTTCGTGAGCCTGGCGGGTGCCTTCATCCGCCAGGCGTCCTCGATGAGTTCGCTCAACTGCGCCTTATCCACCTTCTCGAGGTCGACGAGGATCGCGCCGTAACCGTCGTAATGCGGCGTGGTGAAGTACGCGGGGTCACCGGAAGCCAGCAGGGCCTCCTTCTCCGCGTGCTCGCACAGCAGCATCAGCCCGCCCTCGGCCTCGGTGCGCAGCCGGGCGAAGCTCTTGCCCGCGACCTTGAGCGACGGCGTGCGGTACGACGTGGACTCCTCGACCTCCGGCAACCTGCCCGCCAGAGCCACGACTTCTTCCCAGGTCGTCATGGCGGACATTGTGCCCTGGGTCACCGACAAAACCACCCCTCTGATGTCAGGAAAGGGTCGTTCAGGACGAAAAACGTCAGGAACGACCCTTTCATGACATTCGCGGGAGCTACGGCAGGGCGGTGATCCGGTCCGCGGGCGGCGGAGCGATGCCCGGGTGCGCCCCGAAGTACGCGATCAGCGCGTCCAGGTCCACCGGACCACCCGACAGATCGGTCCCCTTCGTGAACTCGGTGAAGCCGTCCCCGCCGGCGGCGAGGAAGTTGTTCACCGAAACGCGGTACGACGCCGCCGGGTCGATCGGCGCGCCGTCGAGCGTCAGGTTCGAGACTCGCGAACCCTGAGCCGCCGATGCCGAATACGTGTACTTCAGCGACTTCGAGATCTGCAGGATCCGCACGACTCCGTTGGCCTGCCACTGCTGTTCGAGCACGCTCTTCAGGTTCGCCCCGGTGAGCGTGATCGTCTGCATGATGTTCGCGAACGGCTGCACGGCGAACGCCTCGCCGTACGTCACGACACCGTCGCCTTCGCCGGCGGGCGAAGACGCGTAGGTGAAGTCCGTGCGGATACCACCCGGGTTCGTCATCGCGATCTGCGCGCCGTTCGACTTCGTGGCCTCGAGCTGGGCGTCGGCGATCACATCGCCCAGCGGCGACTCACCGGACGCGGCGCCCTTGGCGACCAGGTCCGCGGTGATGGTGCCGACGGCCTTGTTCGCGATCGGCGCGGCCTTGGTCTTGGCCTCGTCGATCAGCTTCACCACGTCGGCGTCCGGGGTGACGTCGCGGGTGACGATCTGGTTGTGCGCCTTGGTCTCGCCGCGGACGACGTCGCGGGTCCGGCGGTCGATCTTCAGGTCGACGACCGACAGCAGACGGCCGAACGACGCGCCCTGGATCACCGGGCGCGGTTTGCCCTCGGGGTCGTTGATCACGCAGTTGTACTGCTGGTGGCTGTGTCCGGTGAAGATGGCGTCCACTTTGGACGTCACCTTCTGCGCGATCGCGGTCGCCGCGCCCGGCTTGACCTTGCACTCGTCCGGGCCGGCGGTCTCGGAGTTGTCGCCCTGGTGCAGCAGCACGACCTGCGCCTTGACACCGAACATGTCGAGCAGCTTCGCGGTGCGGTCGATGGCCTGGACCTCTTCGCCGAACTTGAGGCCCTTGATCGCCTCCGGGGTGACGACCTGCGGCAGATCCTTCAGCGTCGCACCGATGACACCGATCGGGACGCCGCCGGACACCTCGATGCTGAACGGCAGCAACGCCGGGACACCGTTCTCGTAGTACACATTGGACCCGAGGAAGGGGAAGTTCGCGCCCTTGAAGGACTCGCGGAACTGGCAGCCGTCGGTGGGGTGGCAGCCTCCGTGCTGCATCCGGCGGAGCTCCTTGAGACCCTCGTCGAATTCGTGGTTGCCCACCACGGAAGCCTCGACGCCGAGCTGGTTCAGCAGCTCGACCGTCGGCTCGTCGTGGAACAGCGCCGAGATCACCGGCGACGCGCCGATGCTGTCACCGGCCGACAGGACGACCGAGTTACGCGCTTCGCCGCGCAGCTTCTTCAGGTGCGTCGCGAGGTAGGCGGCACCGCCCGCGTTGACGGTCTTCCCGTCGGGCAGCGTGACGCGACCGCTCGAACCGGACGGCGGTTCGAGGTTGCCGTGCAGGTCGTTGAACGTGATCAGCCGGACGTCGGTGGTCGACGGCGCGGCGGACGCGGGCGCGGCGACGGCGGCCAGCGCGGTCAGCGCGGCACCGGCGACGACGGCCAGCCGGGTGGAGAGCTTCGTTGTTGGGCGCACGGCGGAGGAGTCTGCCTTGCGGATTTGACCTTCACCAGAGGAAAAAGGAGGACGATAGGCAACCGTCACATGGCGCGTGAACTGCCGTCGAGCAGTACCCGCGCGACCAGCTCCGGCTCGTCGTTCATCGGCACGTGCCCGCATCCGCGCAGCACCAGCAGCTCGGCCTCCGGCGCGATCCGGCGTAGTTCGGCGGCCTTCGGGCGGGCGAGGATGCGGTCGCGTTCCGCCCACGCGATGGTCACCGGCACGTCCCGGACGACGCCTTCGAACCGGAATCCGCCGCGGGCCTGCTCCAGCGTCGGCCGGAAGCCGGGGCAGCCCGCGAGCGCGCGGATGTCCTCCATGACGACCTGCGTGGTAAGCCGGTCCGGGCGGCCGACGATCATCCCGGTGAGCACCGACCGGCCCGCCGGGGTCGCGGCCAGCCGCAGCGCGGTGCGTTCGGGGATCCGCTCAGCGAGCAGGCGATGGGTACGCAACATGCTCAGCGCGTACCGCTGCTGCCGGGGTGTCCACAGTCCCGCCGGGGACAACGCCGTCACGCTGCGGACCAGGCCCGCCTCCCCGAGCGCGAGCGAAAGCAGCCCGCCGAGCGAGTTGCCCGCGACGTGCGGTTTGCCGAGGCCGAGGTCGTCGAAGAACTTCCCGAACATCTCGACGGCCGCCTCGACGCCGTAGCCGCCGGAGTGCGGCGCCGATTCGCCGAAACCGGGCAGGTCGACGGTGATGACGTCCCGGTGCGGGGTGAGCAGGCCGAGTACCGGTGACCAGGCCTGGCGGCGATGGCCGACCCCGTGGATCAGCACCAAGGGCTCGCCCGTGCCGGCGCGGTCGAAGACGACGTCGTCCATCCCGCGAGGTTAAGCTATTTACTGCTACCGGCGGTAACAGGTAAATAAAGACGTTCGCGCCGTCGGGTGACGTCGTTCGGCATCGGCTCCAGTTCACCCGTCGCGATGAAGCCGAGCTTCAAGTACAGCCGCCGCGCCCGGTCGTTGTCCTCCGCGACGTGCAGCCACACCTCACGCGCGCCGTCGTCTTCGGCGGCCGACCGCACCTCGCCCATCAACCTGGTGCCCAGCCCGCGGCCCCGGGCTTCGGGCGCGACCCACATCGAGTAGACGATCCAGCCGTCGTCCCGCACCCGGCCGGCGACGAGACCGACCGGACGCCCGTCGTCGAAGGCGGCGAACCAGACGTCGCCCTCCAGCTTCGCGAGCCATTCCTCATCCGATTGCGCGCTTTCGGCCGCGGCGATCGAGCCGTAGTTCTCGGGGGTGTCCGTCAGGGCACGCAGGCGGACCTCGCGGAAGACGTCGAGGTCCGAGGGGACGAGCCGTCGAACGAGCAACATCCGGGCAGAATCCCACGTCGGCGGGCTGATCGCGGAACGAATATCGCCGATCGGCCAAGATCGGGGTCGGCCACTCGGCCGATCCGGCGCCGTCGGCCGCGGCCCTTCGACCGAAGTGCCGGACCCCTCGTGATCCATAACGTCATGGTCATGACGAACGCACAGGTCACCGCCCTGCAGTACGGCTTGATCGGCTTCTTCGCGCTCTGGGCGACGGTGCTGATCCCGCAGCTGATCATCCTGCACGCGCGGCACGGCCGAGTGCGGCTTCGCCCCGTCCTGACCATGGCCGCCGTGCTGCTCTACGGGACCATGACGCTGGCCGTGACCTTCCTTCCGCTGCCCGGCCCGGGTGTCAAACGGCTGAGCCAGACCGTGCAGCTGAACCCGTTCCAGTGGGTCGCCGACATCCACACCGAACTGCTCAAGCACGGGCTGCCGATGGCCGACTGGTTCACCACGCAGACCTTCCAGCAGGCCACCATGAACGTGCTGCTGTTCGTCCCGCTCGGCTTCTTCGCCAGGACGCTCTGGAAGCGCGGCCTCGTCGGCACGACGCTGATCGGCTTCGCCGCTTCGCTGCTGATCGAGGTCACTCAGCTGACCGCGAACTTCGGCACCGCGCCCTACGTCTACCGGATCTTCGACGTCGACGACCTGCTCAACAACACCGGTGGCGCGATGCTCGGCTGGATCGCCGGGGCACTGCTGCTCAGCCTCGTGCGGAAGCCGGCCCCCTCAACGGTCGAGCTTCAGCTTCAGCTTCCGCGCCGCGAGCGGGTCGACCTCGCCCAGATCCGCTAGCCTCGCCTGCCGTCGCTGAGCCGCGCGCCGCGCGGCCCGCCGGTCTTCCGCGATCACCAGCACGGTGGCCACCACGAAGATCAACGCGACCAAGCCGAGGATGAGCGAGAGCTGCAAAACCCCTCCTCGAAGACGACCTTGTGTGCGAGATCACAAACAGTACGCATATCGTGCTGAGTTGACCACCCCTTGAGACGAAAGTGGGTGTCGCAGGTCACTCGGGGCTCGCCGAGAACCAGGTCCGGTCTTCGGTGTGCCAGCGTTCGAAGACCAGGCCTGCGCTGGTCAGGGCGGCTTTCAGGGCCGGCGGTTCCAGCCGTCGGCAGGTGAAGGCCTGGCTCCACCACCGGTCGCTCGCCGCATAGCGCACGACGGCCGACAGCAGGTCTCCGTCACGGACGACCTGGCCGAGCCGGACGTCGACCTCGCCGAGCCTGCCACCCTGGCCGTCGCGGACCGAGTCGAACCACTCCGGCGGATGCCATTCGACGAGCACTCGCCCGCCGGGTGCGACATGCGCTCGGGCGGTGGCCAGGAAGGCCGCGCGGTCGGCCGCGGCGGCGGTGTTGATCAGGTGGCTGCCGAGCAACACCACGTCGAAGACCCGGCCGAGCCGCAGGTCTTCGATCTTCGAGCACACCTTTTCGGCGCGGACGTGGGCCAGCATCTCCGGCGAGTCGTCCACCGCGACCACCCGATGCCCCAGCTCCAGCAGCGCGTGGGCGACCCGCCCGGCGCCGCTGCCGAGCTCCAGGATCGAAGCCCCCGCCGGGGCCGCCGCGTGCACGATGCCCGGCTCGTCGCCCGGCGGCAGCAGCCGGTACACCTCCACCGAACAGCCGTCCGCCGTGAACGCCCCCTGCTCCATACCCGCCAGCGTGCCGGAAACTGGCCGGGTGAGGACCAAACCGACCAAGGACGAGCTGGCCGCCGCCTACGGCAAGACCATCGACGACGTCATCGCGCCCGATCTGGACGTGCTGTTCTGCGGGATCAACCCTGGCCTCTACTCGGGCGCCCTCGGCCTGCACTTCGCCCGGCCGGGGAACCGGTTCTGGCCCGCGCTGTACCGCGGCGGCTTCACCCCGCGTCTGCTCGACCCCAGCGAGCAGGACGAACTGCTCGGCCTCGGTCTCGGCATCACGAACGTCGTCGCGCGGACGACGGCGCGGGCCGACGAGCTGACGCCGGACGAGTTCCGGGAAGGCGGCCGCCTGCTCACGGCGAGGGTCGCCGAATTCCGGCCACGCTGGCTCGCGGTGGTCGGGATCACGGCCTACCGGATCGCGTTCGGCCTGCCGAAGGCGAAGATCGGTCCGCAAGACACCGAGATCGGCGGAGCACGGCTCTGGGTGCTGCCGAATCCGAGCGGGTTGAACGCGCATTGGACGCCCGCGGCGCTCGGGGACGAGTTCGGGCGCCTCCGCGCCGAAGTCCACTCTGAGTAGTGAACGGGTCAGGATCTCCCGCCGGCGCGCTCATTCGAGCAAGAGATCCACAACCAGCAGATACGCAGAGTTTGCTGCGACGAGGCGATACATCTATGAGGGGGATATCGCGTCACGTGCCCCGACCTACCGACTCGTAATAGTTACGAGGTGTCATCTCTGTCCGGTCCCGCAGGGGGGACCGGTTGACGAGGGTGACCACGCCGGGGGGCAGTGGTCACCGAATGGACTTCCGAGTCCTCTCGTCCGGAGATGGCGGGCACGAAAACGGAGGGGTCCGTGATGCGAAGCATCGAGCCGAACCGAACGCAGGCCGGCAGGCCTGGCGGACTGTCGCCAGGCGGCCGCGGACTCGGCGTGGCCGCCGTCGATCCGATCCCGATCTTCTGCGAGGGATTGAGCTCGCTGGTCCACCGCACGCCGGGGCTGACCTGGCTCGGCCACGCGGCGAGCCACCACGCCGCGCTCCAGCTGTGCGAGCAGCTCAAACCGGACGTCATCGTGCTGGATTCGGCGCTCGACCCGAACTGCCATCTGTCCCGGCTGCTCAGCGGCGGCGACCCGGCGCTGGTCATCATCACGATGATCAGGGACACCAACCGCACCCAGCAGTACCTCGCCGCGGCCATCGCGGCCGGCGTGCACGCGATCGTGCCGCGGGCGACCGACGGGCGGCATCTCGCCGAGGCGATCCGGCGCGCGCACAGCGACCGCCGCTACATCGACCCGACGCTGGCCGCGCTGACGGCACGGCCGAAGCGCCAGCCCGTGCTCCCGAAGCCCGGCGACGCCCCCAAACCGGCGACCGCACGCGGCCTGATGCCGCTGTCCCGCCGCGAGTACCAGGTCCTGCAGCTGGTGGCCGAGGGACTGGAGAACTCCGGGATCGCGAAGATCCTGTTCCTGTCCGTCGAAACCGTGCGGACGCACGTCAAGAGCATCCTGCGCAAGCTTTCGGCCCGCGACCGCACACACGCGGTGACGATCGCGTTCCGCTCCGGCATCCTGGTGGCGAGTCCCGACGACGCGCACACCCCGGCGGAGCCGCAGGCGGCCACTTCGGTCGCGCCGTCGCCCCGCTGAACCGGCGCCGAGACCCCCCGTATTGCTGATTTACACATCACAACAGTGGCCATTCACTTGCCGCCGGTTACCCACAGGTAATATCCTGATGTTACCGGCGAGTAGGGACGTGTGCCCGGCCGGGGAGCCGAACACATTGGAGTGACGAAATGGGCCACTACAAGAGCAACGTCCGAGACCTGGAGTTCAACCTCTTCGAGGTCCTCGGCGTGCAGGACCGCCTCGGCAAGGGCGTCCTCGCGGAATCCGACGAGGAGACCGCCCGCGGCGTGCTGACCGAGCTGAACAAGCTCGCTTCCGGTCCCCTCGCCGACTCGTACGCCGACGCGGACCGCAACCCGCCGGTGTACGACCCGAAGACCTTCTCGGTGAAGATCCCCGAGTCGTTCAAGAAGAGCTACCAGGCGCTGATGGACGGCGAATGGTGGCGGCTGGGCCTGCCGAACGAGCTGGGCGGCTTCGGCCTGCCCCCGACCGTGCAGTGGGCCGCGGCCGAGCTGATCCTCGGTGCCAACGCGCCGCTGTTCATGTACATGGCGGGCCCGAACTTCGCCGGCATCGTCGACAAGAACGGCACCGACGAGCAGAAGCGCTGGGCGCAGATCATGATCGACCGCGGCTGGGGCGCCACCATGGTGCTCACCGAGCCCGACGCCGGTTCCGACGTCGGCGCCGGCCGCGCCAAGGCCGTCAAGCAGGAGGACGGCTCCTGGCACATCGACGGCGTGAAGCGGTTCATCACCTCGGCCGAGAACGACATGGTCGAGAACATCATGCACCTGGTGCTGGCCCGCCCCGAGGGCCCCGGCATCGAGACCAAACCCGGCACCAAGGGCCTTTCGCTCTTCCTCGTGCCGAAGTTCCACTTCGACGGCGAGACCGGTGAGCTGGGCGAGCGCAACGGCGCCTTCGTCACAGGAGTCGAGCACAAGATGGGCATCAAGGCCTCCACCACCTGCGAGCTGACCTTCGGCCAGCACGGCACCCCCGCCAAGGGCTGGCTGCTCGGCGAGGTGCACGACGGCATCGCGCAGATGTTCCAGGTCATCGAGTACGCCCGCATGATGGTCGGCACGAAGGCCATCGCGACGCTGTCGACCGGCTACCTCAACGCGCTCGAGTACGCCAAGGAGCGCGTCCAGGGCGCGGACCTGCCGAACATGCTGAACAAGGCGGCGCCGCGCGTCACCATCACCCACCACCCGGACGTCCGCCGCTCGCTGATGCTGCAGAAGGCGTACGCCGAGGGCCTGCGCGCGGTGTACCTCTACACCGCGACCTTCCAGGACCAGGTGTGGACCGGCGAGGGCGACGAGGCCTCGCAGAAGATCGCGCACGGCGTCAACGACCTGCTGCTGCCGATCGTCAAGGGCGTCGGCTCCGAGCGTGCGACCGAGCAGCTCGTGCAGTCGCTGCAGACCCTCGGCGGGTCGGGCTTCCTGCAGGACTACCCGATCGAGCAGTACATCCGTGACGCGAAGATCGACTCGCTGTACGAAGGCACCACGGCCATCCAGTCGCTGGACTTCTTCTTCCGCAAGATCGTCCGCGACAAGGGCGCTTCGCTGGCCTACGTCGCCGGGGAGATCACGAAGACCATCGAGTCGGAGATCGGCAACGGGCGGCTCAAGAACGAGCGCGGTCTGCTCAAGCAGGCGCTCGAGGACACCCAGGGCATGCTCGGCTCGCTGATCGGCTACCTGACCTCGTCGCAGGAAGACCCGCAGAACATCAACAAGGTCGGCCAGCACACGGTCCGCCTGCTGATGTCGGTCGGCGACCTGCTCATCGGCTGGCAGCTCATCAAGCACGCCGAGGTCGCCATCGGCAAGCTCGACTCGGGCGCGTCGGCGAAGGACGTCCCGTTCTACGAGGGCAAGCTCGCCGTGGCGTCGTTCTTCGCGAAGAACGTGCTGCCGGAGCTGACTTCGCGCCGCGCGATCGTCGAGGCCGCGGACAACAGCCTCATGGACATCCCCGAAGCCGCGTTCTAAACGGTTTCGTGACGAAGAGCCCTCTCCGGCCCGGAGGGGGCTCTTCGTGGTTTCGAGGAGGATTTCCGGGGGAATTTCCGTGCTGAGTCCGCCCGTTGGCGGAGACCTCGGCAAAGGAGTCTCAATGACAGTCACCGGCATCATCACGGCGATCGTGGTCGGCCTGATCCTCGGGGTGCTCGGCAGGTTCTTCGCCCCCGGCAAGCAGTCCATCCCGATCTGGCTGACCATCGTCGTCGGTATCGTCGCCGCCTTCATCGGCACCGCGATCGCCCGCGGGCTCGGCTACGCGGACACGAAGGGCTTCGACTGGCTCGAACTCATCACCCAGATCGTCATCGCCGGTATCGGGGTCACGCTGGCCGCGAACCTCTACGGACGCCGCAGTGTCACCCGGTAAGGGGTCTTGAGGCGCGACGAGCCGGTTTCGGTGTCACCGTGGGTTCACTCGATTCTCCAGCGAAGGAGGAACCATGTTGGGTGGCCTTTGGGGCATCATCACCACGATCGTGGTCGGGCTGATCCTCGGCGTCATCGGCCGGATGATCGCGCCCGGCGATCAGAAGATCCCGATGTGGCTGACGATCGTCGTCGGCATCGTCGCCGCGTTCATCGGCAACTGGCTGGCCGGCGTGTTCGGCGTCCGTGACACCGCGGGCATCGACTGGATCCGGCACGCCTTCCAGGTCGGCGCGGCCATCGTCGGCGTGATCGCCGCGGCCGCGATCTACGCCAAGATCAAGGGCGGGCATCGCGCCGCGACCTGACCCAGGACTACGGTCGGCCCCTGTGACCACTCGGCTCGAACTCGGTGGCCAGGGGCTGACCTCCCTGTCCGGCATCCCCCTTCCGGCGACGCTGGAGTACCTGGATCTGTACGACAACCGGCTGACGTCCGTTCCCGACGAGCTGTGGTCGCTTTCCGGACTCCGCGTGCTGAATCTGGCCACGAACCGGCTGACCTCCGTACCGCCCGCCATCGGCGCGTTGCGGAATCTGCACACGCTGGATCTGGGGCACAACGAACTTTCCGTCCTGCCGGACGAACTCGGCGAGCTTTCCGGGCTGACGGAATACCTCTACGTGAGCGACAACCGGTTGACCGAGTTCCCCGCCGCGCTGTGTTCGCTCGGGCGGCTGAAATACCTGGGGTGCACGGACAACCGCATCCCCACGCTTCCGGAAGACCTCTCCGGGCTGGCTTCGCTGCGCGAATTCCGCTTGTACGGCAACGGATTGACCGGGATCCCGGAATCGATGGGGACGCTTTCCGCGCTACGCGAACTGCACCTGCGGAAGAACCTGTTGACGTCCTTGCCGTCCTCCATCGGCGACCTGAGCGAGCTGCGTCAGCTGGACCTGCGGGAGAACCGGCTCACCTCGCTGCCGGAGTCCATCACCCGGCTGTCCAAATTGGACAAACTGGATCTGCGGTGGAACAAGGAACTGCGCGAGCCTCCGTGGCTCGCGGACTTCGAGGCGCGGGGCTGCATGGTGCTGCGGTGAAGCTCAGGCGCAGATGATCGCGGCCCTCGGCGAGTAGGTCGCGTTGCGGGTCTCCCGGCGGACCTCCGTACCGGTGACGACGTCGACGAGCACGCGGGTGTCCGAGGTGCTGAACCCGGCAGCGCCGGGATCCGGGACGCAGCCGGGCCCTGAGCCCATCTGCACCGGCTGAGGGACGTACGAATGCCGCTCACCGGCGACGCTCTGCACCGAAAACCGTTTCGTACCCCAGATCCGCACCGTCACCGAGCCGTTGGCGGGGATCGCCTGGATCGCGATCCCGGTCGGGGCGTCGTTGACGATCTGCAGGTCGACCGGCGATCCGTCGGTGTTGATCGCCTTGGCGTCGCGCCCGACCGGATACCGGTCCAGGTAGTTGTCGTGCTCAAGGTGACCGCCGTCGGCGAGGCCCGCCAGGTACGCGGCGTTGTAGAGCGTCGTCGCGAGCTGTGAGACGCCGCCGCCGACCACGACCGGCCCGGTGCCGTCCTCGTTCACCGGGGCGGGCACGTAGCCCGCGTCCGCCGTCCTCGGCCCGGACCGCGCGCCGAGACTGAACCGCTCGTTCGGCTTCACGATGCTGCCGGAGACCCTGGCGGCCAGCGCCTGCACGTTCGTCATCGCCGGCCCGCTCAAACCGGACGTGGTGAACTCGCCGATGACCTCGTTGATGCCGAGGACGTTCGCCGCCTCGGTGCTGACGGCCGGGCTGCTGGCGTCGTAGACCGCCTTCAGCTCCCGCTCTTCGCTCTTGGCGAGCGTCGAGGTCAGCGACGAGAACGTGAGGTCCCAGTTGACCTTCCTCGCGTCCTTCGACGGCTGGACGGCGGGCCGGTCGCCGACGAAGACGATCTGCGCGTCGGCGCCGTCGGTCTCGGTCTCCTTGAGCTGCGGCTGCGCCACCGCCCGCAGTTTGCCCTGGTCGATCCGCACTTCGAGGTTACCGTCGTCGCGCGCGGCGAACTGGAAGGAGCCCGCGATCACGTCCGGTTTCAGCGTCGCGTCCTTGCCTTCACCGCGGATGAGCAGCGGCTTCGCGACGGCCGGGACAACGATCTTGACGAGCGCCGCGTGCACCCCCGGCGAAGTCGCCTTCACGGGCGCGACGTTCACCTTCAGCTCGACACCGTCGTCGCTCAACCAGCCGTCGGTGATCGCGGTGACCGCCTCCTTGAGGTCGGCGAGGGTCTGGCCGTTCCGCGGTTCGACCGCGGCCGGGACGACGCCGCCGTCGGTGCCCGCGATCGGCTGGAAGGTGATGTTCCCTTCGACCGGCGGGCGGTTCAGCTTCGTGGCGGCGAGGTCCGAGACGGCCTTTTCGAGCTTCGGCGCGTCGGTCCAGGTGACGACGCCGACCTCGCGGCTGGTGAAGAACGACATCAGCCGCGTGTACGGGCTCAGCGGCTGATGCCCGGCGCGGCCCAGCGTCTGCGGCCAGTCCAGGCCAAGCCCGGACGACGTCGGGTACAGCACCGTGCGGACGTCTCCCGCCCGTACCCGGACCGGCTCGATCAGCCTCGGCTCCAGCTCACGGCGAAGCTTCGACTCGGCCTCCTTGTGCGTGAGACCGCCGACGTCGATCCCGGCGACCGTGACGCCGCGCGGGACGTCTCCGGCGCTGACGATCAGATCGACCGCGTACAGGAGCACGAACAGGCCCATGAGCACGCCGGTGAGCATCAGGGCCTTGCCCAGTCCCTTGCGGAACTTCGACGCGGGCGTCGGCGGCGGATGCACCACCCTGTCGCCCTCGAAGAGCTCGTCCACCAGGCCCTCATCGGTTTCGGGGGCCGAGAGGAGGTCTTCGGTGAACAGGTCGTCATGGTCTTCGCGCACCGCCCCTCACCGCCCCTCCCGTGGCTCGAGTTACAGGTACAACCCCGTGCCGTGTTCGGTCCGTTCGGTCGCCACGGCGTGGATGTCGCGTTCCCGCATCACCAGGTGCCCCTCGCCCTGGATCTCGACCTCGTGCTGGTCGTCCGGGTTGAACAGCACGCGGTCGCCGGTCTTGACGTTCCGCACACTGTTGCCCACGCCCAGTACATCACCCCACGCGAGCCGCCGCGCCACCTGCGCGGTGGCGGGGATGACGATGCCGCCGGAACTTCGGCGCTCCCCGTCCTCGGGGGACAGCTTCACGAGCACCCTGTCCTGCAGCATCTGAATCTCGAGTTTCGGCCGATCTGACACAGGTACGACTCTACTTACCCGGGTCGCCCGCCATGACCAGGCTCAGCACGCTTTCTCCGCCGGTTTCGAACCGCACCGGCACGCCCCAGTCCTGCCGGGTGATGCGGCAGGCGGGATGCTCGCCGCCGTCGTCACAGCTCGCCGCCTGCGCGACGACCTGCAGGACTCCCCCGGTGACGCCCTCGGCGAAGCGGAGCTTGCGGAACAGGTCGGTGCCCACCCCGGCGCCGTCGGCGAGCAGTTCCGGCGGCGACGCGCTGATCTCCAGCCGCGTCGACGGGCCGAACCGGTCGTCGAGCTTCTCGCCAGGCGGCGGGGTGAAGACGACGGAGAACTCCAGCTCGCCCGGCGCCAGCACGGTCGGCGGACGACGGACCGCGTGCGCGTCGCCCGCCACGGCCTGCTCCCCGAGCGGCACCGGCCCGATCCGGCCGCCCGCCGACTCGACGACCAGCAGTTCGCCGTCGTGCACCAGCAGCCCGGACGGCTCCGCGAGCCCGGTCGCGAGCGTGATGACCTGGCGGGTGAGCGGGTCGTAACGGCGGATGGCGCCGTTGTAGGTGTCGGCGATCGCGACGGTGTCGCCGGGCAGCACGGCGAGGCCGAGCGGATGCTGAAGGAGCGCCTTGTCGGCGGGTCCGTCGACGTGGCCGAAGGAGAACAGGTCGACGCCGACCGCGGTGTGCACGGTGAACGTCTCGCCCTCGGGCTGGATCCAGCGCAGCGCCGACGTCTCCGCGTCCGCGAGCCACAGCTTCTGCCCGTCGGGCGTCAGGCCGGACGTCTGCGCGAAGAACGCTTCGTGGACGTCGCCGTCACGCAGCCCTTCGACGGTCGTGCCGGCGAAGCGGCGAATGGTGCCCGAGACCGGCTCGAACACGCTCAGCGTGTGGTTGCCCGCCATCGCGACCACGACGCCGCCCGCGGGACCCCACCAGGCGACGTCCCAGGGGCTCGTGAGGTCGATGTCGAGCGCCTTGCCGGTGTCGACGCCGTCGCGCCACTGGCGGCCGGTGCCGGCGACGGTGGAGACCTCGCCGGTGATCAGGTCGATACCGCGCAGCCGGTGACCGGCCGTGTCGGCGACGACGGCGTGATAGCCCGCGCGCTCGGCGACCTCGTACGGCAGCAGGGTGATCCCGGACGGCTCGGTGAAGCTCGCCAGGTCGAAGGGCCCGTCCTGTGCGCCGCGCTCACCGCTGCCGAAGCGGCGGATGATGGTCTCGCCGTCGGAGGCGAACTCGACGATGGAGTGGTTGCCGGTGTCGGCGACCAGGATGCGGCCTTCGGCGGTGGTGACGGCCTTGCTCGGGAACCGCAGCTCGGTGCGCTGTTCCTCGGCCGGGACGTACGGGCTGCCGCCGCGGCGGAGCGTGCCCTTGGCCTCGTGGGTCGCGACGAGGTCGGCGATCACCCGGCGCAGCGCCTCGGCGTGCCCCTCGCCGGCGGCGACGTGGACGACGTAACCCTCGGGGTCCACGACGACCAGCGTCGGCCACGCCTTGACCGCGTATTGCGACCAGGTGGTCATCTTCGGGTCGTTGAGGACCGGGTGGTGCACCTCGTAACGCCGTACGGCGGCCTCGATCGCGGCCGCCTCGCCCTCGTGCAGGAACTTGGGCGAATGCACGCCGATGGTCACCAGTACGTCGGCGAACTCGGCCTCCAGCGGGCGCAGCTCGTCCAGCACGTGCAGGCAGTTGATGCAGCCGCTGGTCCAGAAGTCCAGCAGGACGACGCGGCCGCGCAGCCCGGCGAGCGTGATCCGCTCGCCGCCGGTGTTGAGCCACCCGTCGCCGGCGAGCTCGGGCGCGCGCACACGGGACTGCGTTCGTGGGGAAGTCACGACATGAGTGAACTACACGTGCGGCCGTGCTGTTCCGAGGTCCAGGCGTTGAGAGGGCGAGCTCACCCCTCGGGAGGAGGCCCATGTGGGTGATGAGGGCGGGGTGTTAAAAGGGAAGGCGCCTTCGCGTTGTGCAATTTAGGCTCGAACACATGTCCACTGTTGAGCACGCCTTCACCATCGAGGAGGCACACGACCTCCAGGCGAGCTTGGCCGAACCCGTGCGTCCCGGGTTGAGCGAGGCCGAGCTCGACGACGTCGAAGCCCGCTTCGGCTTCCGGTTCGCCGCCGACCACCGGACGTTCCTGTCCGCCGGGGTGCCGATCGGCGACCGCTGGCCGGACTGGCGCTGCGGCAACCCCGATCAACTGCGAAAACGCCTGGACTGGCCGGTCGACGGGGTGCTTTACGACGTCGAACACAACGGCTTCTGGCTGCCGGACTGGGGCATGCGCCCGATCGACCTCGCGGACGCGCTTTCGCGGGCCCGATCGCACCTGGCGCTCGCCCCGCAGCTGGTACCCGTCTGCGGGCACCGGTATCTGCCCGGGATCGCCGGGAGCACGGGATATCCGGTGCTGTCGGTGTATCAGACCGACATCGTCTATTACGGCTACGACCTGCGGGGATACCTGCAGCACGACTTCTGCGGCCAGCCGCTGGGCCCGCCTCCGGAGGGCGGGCCGCGGCCCGTCGAGTTCTGGTCGCGGTTCGTCGAATGAACGGCGCTTGGGCGTTCACCGCGGCGCTTCGCCGCCCCCAATGCGGCATTGGGGGCACTGGACGTCACCGATGTGACATTGGGGGCGCTGGCCCTGTCGGCAGCTCTCGACGCGTGATGAACGGTCCGTTCATACCTTGAGTTTTCGGATTGGGATCGCTACATGTGGTGGCGTTGAGCGTCGTGCGCCACCACATGTGCCCCAAGTGGTAGCAAAGGTCCCTTGCTCTTTTCGGTGATCCGCGACCCACCGTGGTATGGGTCAGGATTCGGCGGCGGCCTTCAGCCGGGCCAGCGTCGCGGCGATGTTCGCCCGGTTGGCGTCGTCCCGCTTCCAGACCCCGGTGAACAGCGACGTCGGCCCGCGAAGCCAGCCCGGCCGCCGGTCCCACGTGCTCTCGACGGCCACGCACCCGTCGCCCGAGGCCTCGATGTCGTACTGCCAGCGCGCGACGGGAAGGCCGGCGAAAGTGGTCACCTCGAACGCGAACCGCTTGCCCTCGTCGGCGTCCGTGATCGTCGAGAGCGTGCTCCAGCGACGGAACCCACGGCGGTTTCGCCCGCGGAACTTGGCTCCGACGACGGCTCCCGCGGCGCCGACCCAGCGGTGTCCCTCGTATTCCTCGGCCATGCCCGCGAGCGCACCCGGGTCGCTGACCAGGGAATACACCTTCTCGGGCGGGGCGGCGATCGCGATCTTTCCGGTGGCGCTGGGCTCCGTCATGACATACCTCCGTACTGATGGTATGTGAAATACCCTCAGTTGTCGCGGCGGAGCATACGACTGATCCCGGCCGCGACCGTCGTCGCCAGCACCCAGCCCGAAGCGGTGAACCCGGCGGCGACCCAGTTGTCCATGCCGTGCATGTACCACCGTGACTTGTTGCCGAAGTCGACGATCGGAACCAGCAGGTCGATCGTGTACAGCACCGGGTTCCACTGCAGCCCGGTGTCGTCCTGGTTGACCAGGCAGCGCGGCCCGCTCACGGTGAGATTGGGCTTGGTGACGCAGTCGTCGACGCCGAACCCGAACCACAGACTGCCCAGCACGAGCAGCGTCAGCAGCCAGCCGAGCGCACGCACCGGACGGAAGCCGTACCCGACCATCGACCGCTGCAACCAGCTCCACACGTGCACGCCGGGCCCGAAGAACTTGAAGCCCTTCGCGAGCGCCTCGTACCGGAACTGCTGCTTCTTCAGCAGCACCGTGGAGGCGTGCTCTTCGTTACCGGACGCGCGCAGCGTCGCCGCCAGCTGGTCGTAGGGGCCGGGCCGGTAACCGTCCATCGCTTTGCGCAGCAAGGCGATCCGATGGTCGATCGCCCGGTCGTCGTCGAGCGCGATGTCCTCTTGCAGTGCGTCGTAACGGAAATCCTCCAGCTCGATCCCCGTCGCCGACGCCCAGAACGCCTCGTTGTCGCCCAGCGTCCCGCAATGCGCCCGGCGCAGCACGATGCGGCCGTCCGGGGGAACGGCGGGCGTGAGCAGGAATTCGTCGGCCGACACGTCACTGCCGTCGAGCGCGATCCCGTGCTGCGGCAGGGAACCGAGCCGCGCGCCGCGGAAGTCGACGCGGCGTGCGATCTGCGCGCCGTCGAGGTTGACCCCGCCCTGCGCGACGAACGGGCGTTCCTTGTTCTCGGTGAGGATCAGATCCCTGCCGATCCGCGCGGTTCGGACGTCCAGCGAATAGCTGGTCCGCGTGCGCGCACCGGGCTCGGTCAGGCTCGTGCCGAAGAGGTTCACGCTGCCGCCGATCTCCGCACCCTGCAGCCGCAAGGTGCCCTGGACGGTCGCGTCCGTGAGCTGGAAGTTGCCCGCGATCTTCGCGCGCCGCGCGGAAAAGACGTCGCGGCGCGGGTGCAGGAACATCGAGTTCCACGCCAGCACGTTGCCACCGACGGTGATGTCGGCCATGCGCAGCTGCCCGGACGGCACCCGCAGGCTCGTCGCCTCGAGATCGCCGCCGATGGTGGTCCCGTCGAGGTGGATGGCACGGTCGTAGTAGGGAATGCTCTGCCCGCGGACGACCTGGACCTCGGCCCCGGCCAACCGCAGCGAACCGCCGATGCGGGCGTTGACCATCCGCAACGTCCCGGTGGCCTGCATGCCGTCGCTCAGCTCGAGGTTTCCGTTGACCGTCGAACGATCCGCGACCAACGCCGGCCGCGGATCGATGTACGGATCGTTCGACTTCCACGCGTCTACGACGATCGGCCCGGACTGGTTCACCGAGAGCTTGGCCTCGCGGAAAATGATGTCACTGTCCACAGTGGCGCTCGGAAGGAACATGATCCCACTGGCGGAGAAGCGTTTCCGCTGCGCGGCGGGCCCATAGTTGTCCACCTCGCACAGCAGGCTGCCGCCGATGTGGATGCCGTTGCCGTTGAGCGCGAAGCCGTCCCGGTTGTTCAACGTCGCGCCGGAGAAGTTGACGTTACCGCCTGCCCGCATACCCGGGATGCGGACTTCTCCGTTGGCCACCAACCGATACGCCAGCAGCGCGCCGACGATGTTGACCCGGTCGGCCTGGATCGCCTTGCCGCGCGGATGAGTGATCACCGTACGCGTCAGCACGACGGAACCCTCGATGACCGCGTCGGTGAGATTGACCGCCGCGTTGGGCATCCCGCGCTCGCGATCGTCGCCGCGCTGGACCGTGGTCTCCTCGATCTCGTGCTCGGCGTCGACGTGCACGACACTGCGGATGAGGCGGACGTCGTTGCGGGTACGGAGATTGCGCGCCTTGAGCCCGGGCAGCCAGCACTTGCGGAACACGAGCCCGAGCAGATGCGCCTCGCGGACGTCCGGCGGATGCTCGAACCGGCACCGCTCGAACCGGAACAGATACTTGATGTCGGCGGCGCGCAGATCGAGCGTCCCGGTGATGTACGCGTCCTCGACCTGCACGATCGGCGCGTTGGTCGCCTGGCGGCGCCACCGGAGCAGCCCCGTCGTCCCCGGCTTCATCAGCTCGGACGCCGGGACCTCGTACCGCTTGTCGGGGTTCGGGTCGAACGGGTCGAGCGGCGGCAGGGACGTGTCGCCGTTCTGGTCACCTTCCCCCGGATCACGCGGCCCGTTGTTGCGCCGAAAACCCGGCATCGTTTCGCTTCCCTCCCCCGTCGTTCTTCAGCCCCAAGCGAAGCCGATCACGCACGGGGTTCGCAAGTGGCCCGGGACAGTAGACCGGAACATGCCACGGGATCGCGACGGCAGAACGGCCGCCCCGGGTGCTGGAACAGGTCGTTTGCGTCCGCGGCGGTGATCTTGACCGGATTCGCCGCCAGGGCGGCGGTTCGCTGCTACGGTCACTCACCGGAGTCAGTGGTGGACTACGGGTAGGTCGCGCCCTTCGCGGCCCGTGCGGGGAGGCACGACATGGAAGAACTGGGCGATAGGTCCCGTCGGACCGGCAGTATGGCGCGTTCAACGGTCCTTCTGTCGCTCGTCGCCATCACCGCCGCAATGCTGAGCGGCTGCGACGAAAAAGGCAAGAACACACCGCCGCCACCTGCGAAGCCATCATCGCACCTGCCCTCGAACAGCGCACCTGCCGTACCGAACCCGATCAACGACACGACAAGAGTCGAGACGGATCCGTGCAGCGCGGTCCCGACAGCGACGATCGAAGAGATCGGCGGCAAGGTCGAGCGCTTACGCACTGTCGAGCTAGCGGGAGGCCTGAACTGCAGTTGGCTTTTCCTCGAAGCCCCCAGCACGGTAAGCGCTGGGCTTCTCGTCGGCAATAAGGACGGCTTGAGCGCTCTATACGCACAGAACTCGACCGGTGGCCTGACCACGTTCAGACCCGTGGAGCCGGTCGGCGGACATCCTGCGGTCATCTACGCCAACGGCAGCGAAGGCAGAGGGACCTGCACCCTCGCGGTCGGCATCCGGGACGACCTCGTCTACACGGTGATCCCGCACCTGTCATCCGGGAATCCCCTGGTCTCCGATCCCTGCGGTATGGCGACCAGGGTGGCCGCAGCGGCAATCAAGAATCTGAAGGGTTCCTGACCACACGAAACCGTCGATCGGGACAAAGTACATCGATGTCCACATCTTTCGATGGTGATCTTCCACGAAGGTGCTGATCACCGGTTTATCTGCTGCTATCGTCACCGGTTGGAGTCAGTAGGGAACTACGGGTAGGTCGCGGCCCCATCGCGGCCCGTGCGGGGAGGCACGACATGACGAGACCGGGAAGCGGGCCTCAAGGGGTCTACGACCAGATCAACGGACCCAGCCCGCAGACGCCGCCGCAAGGATCGGGGCTGATTCAGGGCGCCGCCGCAGCGCCGCCTCCGCCACCCCCACCGCCGGACTACCGCAATCTCGGCGCAGGGCAGGCAAAGGCCGACTTCGCAGCTGCCTCGGCGAACGGCGGCTGGGAGTTTGACCCGGAAGCCATGGACAACGTGATCAAATCCCTTGAGGACTGCCTGAAGGACGATTTCAGGCTTGCCCAGAACGAAAGTGTATGGCTGGACCAGATAAAGCCACCTGGTGATGAGGTCGGCAGCCAGGGTTACACAGCCGCGGCGAATAAGTCCGGTACCGAATACAAGAGCTTCCTCCAGGGTGCGGAGCTGTACACCCGTGCCTACGTCGACACCCTGATCCAGATACGGACTGCTTACCAAGAGCAAGACCAAGCCGCGATCGACGCGCTCCGCCAGATTGGAAAGATCGACTGATGCGACCCAAGGCCACGGTTTTGACCATTGCGGCGTTGAGCTCAATAGCTTTTCTCGGTGGTTGCAGCGACCAGAAGTCCGGTACTCCCACGCCGACCGGTGCTCCGTCCTCGACAGGTCTTCCGTCGAACGGAGCCCCAGCCGTCATGAATCCGATCGCCAACACCGCGCAGTTCGAGTCCGACCCGTGTGCGGCCGTCCCCACGGCTGAGGTCGAGTCACTCGGCGGCAAAGTCGAACGCACTGAACAAGAGAATCTGACCATGGGCAAAGCCTGCGCGTGGATCTTCGCCAAAGGGGCGAACACCGTCAGTGCAGGGCTTGTCGCCGGTAACAAAGAAGGACTCAGTTCTCTCTACGCACAGAACGCGACCGGAGGCTTGACGACCTTCAAACCAGTCGAACAAGTTGACGGATACCCAGCTGTCGTCTACGCGAATGGCGGCGAAGGACCTGGGACCTGCACCCTCGCTGTCGGCATTCGAGACGACCTCGTTTACACCGTCATTCCGCGGCTCGGTAGCGACCACCCTTCGTATTCTGATTCCTGCGGAATGGCCACCAAGGTAGCGGCTGCGGCGATCAAGAACCTCAAGGGAGCGTAGGGCCCATGACCTACAGCGGTTGGGAGATCTACACCAAGCTCAACGCCAACCCCGACACCACCGGCACCCTCGACAAAGCACAGCAGGCCTCTCACACCTTGATGGACGTCCATCACAAGATGAGCATCACGCTGGAGAAAAGCCAAACGGCGCTGAGTACCTTCTGGAAGGGCAAGGCCGCCGACAGCGGAACAGCAGGCCTCGCCCCGCTCATCGCGACGTCCAAGATCGCCGGCGAGAACATGGACCGCGCCCGCCAGTCGATGTACGACCAGAACGCCTCCTTCCATTACACGCGCGGCAATGTCCGCCCGGTCGAGAAGGAGCGCGCGGGGGACAGCGGGCCCGAGGACATCCTGTCCATCGGCGCGAGTGACGACGAGATCGCCGCGGCGAAGTTCGACGCCGACACCAAGCACAACGTCGAGATCTACGAGCCGTATTACCAAAGCACCCAGCCGCGGCAGCAGTCGCTCGCGCCGGTCTATCCGGCCGCGCATGATCCGAACGTCTCGTCGGGGCCGATCACACCGGATCCGATCGATCCCGGCCAGACCAAGGTCAGCGGGTTTAGCGGCGGGCCCGGCGACTCCGGGCGGCACAGTGGTCCCAGCGGGTACACCGGCGGGCCGAGTTCGTACAGCGCGCCTCCGGGGGCCGAGGGGTATCAGGCGCCGAGGCCCCCGCAGGTTCCGCCGGCGCCGCGGGTGCCGCAGATGCCGCGGCCGCTGCCGTCGCCGCAGCCGAACGATGGGACCGACCTGTCCAGCACGAGCCACCGGATGCAAGCGAGGCCAGGCGACTTCCGGTCCCCCAACTTCGGACCCGGCAGCGGCGGACCCGGTGGCGGCAACGGATTCGGACCGGGATCGGGCGGCGGCTTCGGACCTGGTTTCGGGCCCGGCGGCGGGTTCGGGCCGGGTGGGTCGACGGGCGGGCCGGGGAGCATGGGGCCCGGTCGCGGCGTCGGCGCCGCCATGCCCGGTGAAGGCGCGATGCGCGGTACACCGGCGGGCGGCGGGCCCGCGGCGGCGGGGCGGCCCGGAGCGCCGGGTATGGGCGGCGGCGGGATGGGCGCCGGGGCCGGCAAGGGCAAGGGCGGCGAGGACGAGGAGCACCAGCGCAAGATCACGCTGCAGGAAGAGGACGGCGACTCACTCTTCGGCGGGTACGACGGTGACAAGCCGGTTCCGCCGGTGATCGGCGCGTGACGTGCTGCAGAAACCCGTCGAACTGACGCTCCAGACCTACGAAACCCTGCTGGACCAACACAATCTCGGCGACATCCATCCGACGCTCGTCCGCGGTGCGCAGTGGTATCTGCCCGAGGAACGGCGCGAGCTCGCCGCCACCGCACAGTCCGAATTGGACAGACAAGGACTGCTGAGGCGCGGCCGGATCGACGACGAATTCCTCGACACGTTGCGGTTCCTGCAGCGGCCGGCGGTGGAGTACTACTCGTGGGTGAAGTCCGAGGGGCGTGAACGGACGGTTCGCGCCGCGGGAAGTGGGCGGGAAGCGGTCAACGTCGTTTTGGTCGACAAGGTCGTCTATCTGACGCCGACGCGGCCGGACACGCTGGCGCAGGATTTCACCGGTCTGCTCCCCGAGGCGCCCGCCGCGCGCACGCCGTCCTTGAACTGCTCGGAAGCCGATCTCCAGGTCCTGATGAAGGGCGAGATGCTCACCGGCACCGGTCCGAGCATCCGCGACGCCAAGAAGATCCTCCAGTGGATCCGGTCGCCGCACACCTTCTTCGGACGGCTCTACGTCGCCATCCGTGACGGTGGCGGCAACCGGAAACGCGTCGAAAGGCCGCCGGGCTGGATGGACACCGAACACGGCCGCGTCGTGTTCGGCCCGGACGCCAAGGGCTGGGTGAGCCTCATGGGCGCCGGGCCGCACGAAATCGTCGCGAAGGTCGTCCAGCTGGAGTCGCAGCTTCGCGGACGTTAGCCCTGGTGGTTCGGGTTCAGGACCCGCGAGAGGAACGTCTTCGTGCGCTCCTCCTGCGGGTCCCCGATCACCTGGTCCGGCGCGCCCTGCTCGACGACGACGCCGCCGTCCATGAACAGCACGATGTCGGCCACTTCACGCGCGAACTGCATTTCGTGCGTGACGACGAGCATCGTCATGCCCTCTTGCGCGAGTTGCCGCATGACGGCGAGGACGTCGCCGACCAGTTCGGGGTCGAGCGCGGACGTCGGCTCGTCGAACAGCATGACGTCCGGGTTCATCGACAGCGCCCTCGCGATCGCGACGCGCTGCTGCTGACCGCCGGAAAGCTGCGTCGGCAGCGAAGACTCCTTCTCCGCCAGCCCGACCTTCGCGAGGTTTTCCCGCGCGACGCGCTCCGCCTCTTCCTTGCCGCGCTTCAGCACCTTGCGCTGAGCGACGGTGAGGTTGTCGAGCACGCTCAGGTGCGAGAAGAGGTTGAACGACTGGAAGACCATGCCGATCTTCGTGCGGGCGCCGTCGATGTCGACGTCCGGATCGGTGATCTCGCTGCCGTTGACCACGATCTTGCCCTGCTGCGGCTCTTCGAGGAGGTTGACGCAGCGCAGCAACGTCGACTTGCCGGATCCCGACGGGCCGATGATGCAGACGACCTGGCCGCGCTGAACCTCCAGATCGATGCCCTTGAGCACCTCGAGCTCGCCGAACGCCTTGTGCAGTCCCGAAACTTCGACGATCGTCTGGGTGCTCATACCGTTCCTCCGCCGGGCACTCCGGCTCCGTATTTCTTTTCTAGCCGCTGCTGCAGGATCGACAGCGGAATGGTGATGACGAGGTAGCACAGACCGGCGACGACGATCGGGGTCAGGCCCTTCGCCTCCAGCAGCGCCTGACGGCTGAACTGCGCGAGTTCCTGCTGCGCCGGGGTGGTGCCGAGCAGGAACGCCAGCGAAGAGTCCTTCGTCAGCATGATCAGCTCGTTGGCCAGCGGCGGCAGGATGATCCGGAACGCCTGCGGGATCACGACGGTGATCATCGTGCGGGCGGGTGACATACCGAGCGAACGCGCGGCCTCCACCTGCCCGCGCGGCACCGCCTGGATACCGGCCCGGATGGTTTCCGCCATGTAGGCGGACGACACGATGCCCAGCGCGAGCATGATCGCGATATTGCGCGGCAGGTTCGTGTTGAAGGCCGTCGGGACACCGATGCCGACCGCGAGGAAGATCAGCAGCGCGGGAAGCCCGCGGAAGAACTCGATGTACCCGCGCGCGAACCAGCGGTACGGGCCCACGGACGAAAGTCTCATGAGGGCGAGCAGAAGGCCCAGCCCGAGGCCGAGCGCGAAGCCCAGCGCGGTGAAGATGACGGTGTTCTTCAGCGCGACCGTGATGACGTCAGGGAACTGCTTGGCGGCGACTTCGAGATCGAAGAACGCCTTGCCGATCTTGCTCCAATCGGCCAGCAGTGCGAGCACGATGACGATCACCAGCAGCAGGACGTATTGCCCGGTCCGGAACGCCGAACGTCGCTGGCGGCGGCTCAAAGCCATTTCTCTCCTCAAACAGGTGACGACAAGCCTGTGGCCGGTGCGCTCGGCACCGGCCACAGGGCGGCTTCGACTAGTTCGACGCAGCTCCGGGCTGCCAGGTCGGCGCCTTGCCGAACCACTTCTGGTAGATCTGCGCGTAGGAGCCGTCCGTCGCGGCGGCCTTGAGCACCTCGTTGATCTTGCCGAGGAGGGCGGTGTTGCCCTTCTTCACGCCGATGCCGTAGAACTCGTTCGTCTTGAACTCGGTGACGACCGTCGTGTCCGGGTTCGTCTTCGCGAAGTCGTAGAGCACGCCGTTGTCGTTGACGCCCGCGTCGACCGTGCCGTTCTTGACGGCCTGCTCCAGCAGGGCGAGGTCGTCGAACGTGACGATCTCGGCGCCGGTCGCCTTCTCCTTGGCGTAGTCGGCGCCGGTGGTGGCCGACTGGACACCGATCTTCTTGCCCGCCACGTTGGAGAGGTCCTTGATCGGCGAACCGGTCTTGACCAGCAGGGCCTGGGTCGCCTCGAAGTACGGGTCGGAGAAGTCGAACTTCTCCTTGCGCTTGTCGGTGATCGTCATCCCGGCGGCGGCGAGATCGCACTGTCCGCTGTTCATCGCTTCGCCGGACTCGATGTTCTCGAAGGCGATGTCGACGATGCTCTGCTCGACACCCAGCTTCTTGCCGACCAGGTCGACCAGGTCGACGTCGAAGCCGACGATCTTGTCACCCTGTTTGACCTGGAAGGGCTGGTAGGGCAGGTGCGTGCAGGTGGTGACCTTGCCGGACGCGACGAGCTGGACGCCGCCGGCCGCGGTTCCGCCTTCCTCGCCGCACGCGGACAGCGCACCCGCGGCCAGGGCGAGCGCCGGGATCAGGGCGAGCGCTTTGAATCGAGCCACGTCGTCACTCCTTGTAGTTCCCATGTGTCGAGAGCATGCATAGTGCCACTCATCCGGCGGCAAGCACAGCACCGAGACGTTACAGCGCTGTTTCTAGCGAAGATCGTCCCGACGACGGGATGGAGCCGACCTCGGGTCCCGGTGGGTCCCGACAGGGGTTCGACCGGCCCGGCACGTGAAACACGGTGGGGCGCCGAAGCGCCCCACCGCCGCCCTATCTACTTGGGCCAGTATTGGAACCTGTAGCCGTTGTAGCAGATACCCGCACAACTGGGGTCGACAGGAAAGTACTCGAGCGGCCCGACGTTGTAATACCGGGCGAATTCGCTCCGCTCACGGATACAGCTATCGTAGTTGTGACCGCACCAACGACTCGTGACATCCGTTACGCCGACACTGGTCGACGGCGCCGCGGCACCGTCCTGAGCTGCCATCGCGACACCCGGAACGGCCAGCGCCGCCACTGCGGCACCGGCCACGATGAACGTCTTCACAAGATTCTTCACAATTCCCCTTGAAAATTGCATGTAAAATTCAGAGCCTGCTTATCCAGCAGGTAATATGCGAGTTATACGCATGGCGAAACGCCGAACAGAATCCAACCTTCCCCAGTCAGGTTTGAATACGTGCGGCGAGGCTAGCATCAGGCTGATCATTCCAACAAGCCAACCCGGGCATCTCGCGCCGAACGGGGTACATGGGTCACGATGACCCCCATGAACAACAACTCGGCGCCCCGGCTCCCACCTGCGGGCCGCCGCCCTCGGACGACGACGTCGGCCCGGCGCGCGGCGAAACCCGGGGCGCAGTTCGACGGCTATCTCTCGCCGTCCCGGCCGCACGCGGGCGCGTACGACGAGATGTTCACCGCCGACGGCACGGTCCGCCAGCCGTACCGCGCGCTGTACGAATCGATCTCCGCGCTGACGTCGGCGGACCTCTCGTCCCGGTCGGCGGCGATCGACCGGGCCATGGTGGACCAGGGCATCACGTTCTCGCTGTCCGGCCAGGAACGCCCGTTCCCGCTCGACCTGGTGCCGCGCGTGATCACCACCACCGAATGGAGCAAACTCGAACGCGGGGTGGCGCAACGGGTCCGCGCGCTCGAAGCCTTTCTCGCCGACGTGTACGGCGACCGCCAGATCCTGCGTGACGGCGTTCTTCCTCGACGGCTGATCACCTCGTGCGAGCACTTCCAGCGTGAGGCGTTCGGGATCAACCCGCCCAACGGCGTCCGCATCCATGTGTCCGGTGTGGACCTGGTGCGCGACGAGGAGGGCACCTTCCGGGTACTGGAGGACAATCTCCGCAACCCGTCCGGCGTGTCGTACGTGATGGAGAACCGCCGCACGATGGCGCGCGTGTTCCCGGACCTGTTCGCCCAGCACCGGGTGCGCCCGGTCGGCGATTACGCTTCGCATCTCTTGCGTGCGCTCCGGGCGGCGGCCGCGGCCAACGTCGCCGACCCGATGGTCGTCGTGCTCACCCCCGGCGTGCACAACTCCGCGTACTTCGAGCATTCGCTGCTGGCCCGGCTGATGGGGGTCGAGCTGGTCGAAGGCCGCGACATGTTCTGCCGGGACAACGTCGTGTACCTGCGTACCACCGAGGGTGAGCGGCAGGTCGACGTCATCTACCGGCGGATCGACGACGAGTTCCTCGATCCGGTGCACTACCGGCCGGATTCCGTGCTCGGCGTGGCCGGAATCCTCAACGCGGCGCGTGCGGGCAACGTGGTGATCGCGAACGCGGTGGGCAACGGCGTCGGCGACGACAAGCTCGTCTACACCTACGTGCCCGAGATGGTGAAGTACTACCTCAACGAGAAGCCGCTGCTGCCCAACGTGGACACCTTCCGGTGCTGGCTGCCGGACGAGTTCGACCACGTCATGCGGCATATGGACGAGCTGGTGATCAAACCGGTCGAAGGTTCGGGCGGGTACGGCATAGTGTTCGGCCCGGAGGCGACGCAGGCCGAGCTGACCGCGCTGAAGCGCAAGGTCCGCGCGAACAAACGCGGCTGGATCGCCCAGCCGGTGGTCCAGCTGTCCACCGTTCCATCCAAAGTGGACGAAAGACTGGCGCCGCGGCACGTCGATCTCCGGCCGTTCGCGGTCAACGACGGCAAGGAGATCTTCGTCCTGCCGGGCGGGCTGACGCGGGTCGCGCTTCCGGAGGGCAGCCTGGTCGTCAATTCGTCGCAGGGCGGCGGTTCCAAGGACACCTGGGTGCTGGCGCCGCGGTCCTCGACGGCGGAACGGGAACTGGACCGGCCCGCGCTCGGCGCACTGTCCCAAGTGGACGGTCTGGTCGCCGAACAGGGTCCGGAGCTGACCACCACCCAGCAACAGCAGCAGCAACAGGCATAAGGGAGGTTGATGTGCTCGCCCGCAACGCGGAATCGCTGTACTGGATCGGCCGGTACGTCGAACGCGCCGATGACACCTCCCGGATCCTCAACGTCTCCGTGCATCAGCTGCTCGAAGACGCGAGCGTCGACCCGGACCACGCGAGCCGCCAGCTGCTCGCCGTCCTCGGCATCTCGCCCGAGGGCATGGACACCCTCGACGTGTGGAAGCTGACCGAACTGGTCGCCTACGCCAAGGACAATCCGGCGTCGATCGTCGGCTCGATCAACTCCGCCCGCGAGAACACGCGCGGCGCCCGCGAGGTCGTCTCGACCGAGCTGTGGGAATGCCTGAACGCCACGTGGAACGCGGTGCCGGACCGGCAGCGGTACGCGCGCCGCGCCGGGCCGCACGCGTTCCTCTCCTTCGTGGAGGAGCGCGCGGCGATGTTCGCCGGACTCGCCGATTCGACGATGAGCCGCGACGACGGCTGGCTGTTCATGGTGCTCGGCCGCTCGGTCGAACGCGCCGACATGGTGGTGCGGCTGCTGCTCTCCCGAGTGCAGGACAGCGCGTCGTCACCCGGCTGGATCACCGTGCTCCGCTCGGCGGGCGCGCAGGACACGTACCTGCGGACCTATCGCGGCGCGCTCGACGCCGCCCGGGTCGTGCAGTTCCTGTTGCGGGACACGCTCTTCCCGCGTTCGGTGTTCCACGCGCTCCGGCAGGCCGAAGAATGCCTGGAGCGGCTCGACCCCGGCGTCAACTCCCGTGCCAACGAGAAGTCCGAAGCGCTGCGGCAGCTCGGCCGCGCGCGCAGCGAGCTGGAGTTCCTGCGGCCGTCGGATCTGCTGGAGGATCTGCCGAAACGGCTCGGCGCCCTGCAGACCTCGATCAAGGACATCGGCGACGCGGTTTCGGTGCAGTACTTCCATTCGTCGCCTTGGGTGGCCTGGAGCGGTGCGGAGGTTTCGCTGTGACCTGGCAGCTTCGGGTGGCCCACCGGACCGGGTACCGGTACGCGACGCCGGCCACTCAGTCGTACAACGAGGCGCGGCTGACCCCGCGCTCCGACCGCCGGCAGACCACGGTCGTGAACCGGGTCGAGACGACGCCGGCGACCCGTGCTTACCGGTACACGGATTACTGGGGCACCGTCGTGACCTCGTTCGACCTTCACGCGCCGCACACCGAGTTCACCGTGCTCGCGACGTCGGTGGTCGAGACCGCCGACGAAGGCGAGCCGGTCCGTTCGGCGACGTGGAAGGACCTGCGCAGTGACACCGTGGTCGACCACCGCACCGAGTACCTGACACCGACGCCGTACACGCCCCGCGATCCGGAGCTGACGAAGGTCGCGCGCGAACTGCGGAAGGGGCTCGACCCGGCGGAGGCCGTGCTCGCGGTGTGCGAATGGGTCAACCAGCAGCTCAAGTACCAGCCGGGGACGACCGGCGTGCACAGCACGGCGACCGACGCGTGGCGTGCGCGCGAAGGCGTCTGCCAGGACTTCGCGCATGTCACGCTGGTGATGCTGCGAGCGATCGGCGTCCCCGCGCGCTACGTCTCCGGGTATCTGCACACGAAACCGGAGGCGAAACTCGGCGAGACGGTCGAAGGCGAGAGCCACGCCTGGGTCGACGTCTGGACCGGCGGCTGGTGGGCCTACGACCCGACGAACGCGATCCCGGTCGGACCGCGGCACGTCTGGGTCGCGTACGGCCGGGACTACGCCGACGTGCCGCCGCTCAAGGGCATCTTCACCGGTGGCGGCCAGTCCACTTTGGACGTCTCAGTTCAGCTGACCCGGCTGACCTAGGCACGTCTCCGAAGCAGCAGCCAGAGCAGGTACGCGCCGCCGAGGGCCGCCGCCACGACACCCGCGGGCAGCAGCGAGGACTCCAGCAACCGCTGGCCGAGGTAGTCCGCCGCGACGACCAGCGTGGCCCCGACGAAGACCGAGGCGAGCAGGTTGGGCCCCGGCAGACGCGTCATCCGGCGCGCGAGCTGGGGCGCGGCGAGGGCGATGAACGGCAGCGGTCCGGTCGCGGCGGTGGCGGCGGCGACCAGCGCGACCGCGACCAGCACCAAGGTCAGCCGCACGCGGTGGACGTCGACGCCGATACCGGTGGCGGTGTCGTCGCCCATCTCCAGCATGCGCAGCGCGCGGCCGTTGGCGAACACGACCGGGGCGAGCACCACCACCGCGACGGCCAGCGGCACGAAGAAGCTCCAGTCGCGGCCGGAAAGGTCGCCGACCAGCCAGCCGACGGCCTGCGACGCGGCTTCGAGGTTCGCCTTCACCAGCAGGTACGAGTTCACCCCGACCAGTACCGCGCTGATCGCGATCCCGAGCAGCACCAGCCGCGAACTCAGCAGACCGTGCGGCGCGCACAACGCCATCACGACCAGCGCGGTCAGCAGCCCGCCGACCAGCGCGCCGACCGACACGAGTCCCGGGCCGGAGCCGAAGAGCAGCAGGGTCACGATGCCGCCGGTCGCCGAACCGGTGGTGAAGCCGATGATGTCCGGGCTGCCGAGCGGATTCCGGGTGATCGTCTGGAAGACCGCCCCGGCCAGCGCCAGCGCGGCCCCGGCGAGGATCGCGACCAGCACGCGCGGAAGCCGTCCCATGACGACCAGGTACTGCGCCTTCGTCCCTTGGCCGGACAGGGTGGCGAGTACTTCGCCGGGGCTCATCTCGTAGTCGCCGGTGCCGACGGAAAGCACGACGAGCGTCAGCGTCACCAGGGCCAGCGCGGCGACGACGAGCACCGATCGTCTGTCCAAACCGGACTCACGACGGACGGGCGCGGTCATCGGCGCACCGCCTTCAGTCGCCGGGCCACGATCACGAACGCGATCCCGCCGACGACGTCGGTCATCACGCCGACCTGGATCTCGCCCGGCGAGCCGAGCAGGCGGCCGAGGACGTCGCAGCCGAGCAGCAGCACCGGGCCGAGCAACGCCGAAATCAGCATCACCCAGCGCTCGTCCTGGCCGATCAGCGTCCGGACGACGTGCGGGATCATCAGGCCGACGAAGGCGATCGGCCCGCAGGCCGCGGTCGCCGACGCCGAAAGCAGGCCGACGGCGACCATCCCGGCCACGCGGACGAGCGCCGGATTCGCGCCGAGGCCGCGGGCCGTGTCCTCGCCCAGCGCCAACGCGTTCAGCGCCCGGGCCAGCACGATCGCGATCACCACGCCCGCGACGAAGAACGGCAGCAAGACCGACAGCTGATCCAGGTTCCGGTTCACCAGCGAACCGACCAGCCAGAACCGCATGGCCTGCAGGTTGTGCGTGTTGATCAGCTGCATACCCTGGTTGATCCCGACGAACACCGCCTGGATGGCGACACCGGCCAGCACCAGCCTCAGCGGGCTCGTCGCACCGCGTGTCCCGCCGATCACCGAGACCAGCGCGGTGCCCGCGAGTGCCCCGGCGAAGGCGAACCAGACGTACTCGCCGGGCGAAGTCACCGAGAGCAGCGTCGAGCCGAGCACGATCGCGACGGCGGCACCGTGGTTGATGCCGAGCAGGCCGGGTTCCGCGACCGGGTTGCGGGTGATCGCCTGCATGAGCGAGCCGGCCAGCGCGAGCGCCATCCCGACCAGGACGCCGAGCACCGTGCGGGGCAGGCGATCGTCGCGGACGACGACGTCGTTGTAGCTCCCGTCGTAGGCGAAGAGGGCGTGCAGCACTTCGCCGAGCGAGAGGCGATTCGAGCCGAAGCCGATCGACAGGAGGATGACCGCGACGAGCGCTGCCAGAGACCCGACGAGGACCAGCGTTCTCACGGAAACGCTGGTCCTCATGGTTGTGCCGCGCTCCGTGACCTGGACCATGGCGTCCACGATAAGGGAAGGCTAGCCTAACGACGAAATCCGGTACGACGGCGAAAGAAGATCTCCATGCACCTCTCCCGACGCGGCTTTCTCGCCGGCACCGCGGCGCTCGGCGCCACCGGCCTCCTGACCGCCTGCGGCTATCAGGAAGAGACGCCCACGCAGGGAGCGGGCGCGACCTGGACCTTCACCGACGACCGCGGCCGCAAGCTCGAAGGCGAACGGCCGACGCGGATCGTCGCGCAGGTGACCGCGGCGGCGGCGCTGTGGGATCTCGGCGTGAAGTCGGTCGGGATCTTCGGCCCGTCGAAGTTCGCCGACGGCAAGCCGGACCCGCAGGCGGGCGGCGTCGACCTGAACGCGGTGACCTCGCTCGGGAACGTGTGGAACGAGTTCAACTTCGACAAGTTCGTCTCGTTGAATCCGCAGCTGCTGGTCAGCGTGATGTACCTCAAGGACCAGATGTGGTACGTCCCGGACACGCAGACGGAGAAGATCGACAAGGCCGCGCCGAGCGTCGGCGTCCGGCTGCAGGACATCTCGATGCCCGAAGGGATCGCGAAGTTCATCGCGCTCGCGAAGGCGCTCGGCGCCGACACCGAGACTCCGGCGATCAAGGCCGCGAAGGAGGAGTACGAGAAGGCCGACGCCGCGCTCGCCGAAGCGGCGAAGAAGGCCGCCGGGCTGAAGATCCTCCTCGTGTCCGCGCAGAAGGACGCCGTCTACGTCTCGAACGCGCCGAAGTTCGCGACCTCGAAGCACTACCAGAGCAAGGGGCTGAACTTCGTCACGCCGGAGGCGCCGGACGAGAGCCAGGGCGGCTACTACCAGCAGATCAGCTGGGAGAACATCGGCAAGTACCCGGCCGACGTGATCATGTACGACAACCGCGGCGGTTCGCTGTCGCTCGGCCCGGACGGGCTCGGCGGCGTGCCGACCTGGGCCCAGCTGCCCGCGGTGAAGGCCGGGAAGCTGATCCCGTGGAACAACGAGACGCCGTTCTCGTATCAGCGTTTCACGCCGCAACTGACGGAACTGACCGCGGCGCTGAACAAGTTCGCCTAGGAGGCCGAGCGGTTTGGCGTGACCGAAGGGACGACACGCGTGATTGGACGGACGACACACGCGCGCCGGAGTCCCCGCCCCGTGTCGTCCGTTCAATCACGCGTGTCGTCCGTCTGATCACGCGTGTCGTCCATCCAGTCACGCGAAAGTACCGGTCCGGCCCGCGAGTCAGGCCAGGAACTCGCGTAGCGCCGCCGCGAGGTCGGCCGGGTTGTCCTCGGCGACGTGGTGCCCGGACTCGATGGCGAAGCCGCGGACATCGTCGGCCCATTCACGCCACACCGCGATCGGGTCGCCGTACAGCTCGGCCATGTCGTCGCGGCTGGACCACAGCATGAGGACGGGACAAGCGAGCTTCCGCCCGGCCTCCTTGTCGGCGTCGTCGGCTTCGCGGTCGGGCCCGAGGCCCGCGCGGTAGTCCTCGAGCATCGCGTGGACCGTCTCGGGATCGTGGATCGCGCGCAGGAAGTCGGCGTGGTTCTCGGCGCCCATGGCTTCGGGGTCACCGCCGTACCAGGCGTCCGGGTCGGCGTTGATCACCCGCTCGGCGGGTTTCGCGAGCTGGCCGAAGAAGAACCAGTGCCACCATTTCCGCGCGAAGTCCGCGTCGGCGCGCGCGAGCGCCTCACCGATCGGGACGCCGTCGAGGATGACCAGCTTGGTGACCGCTTCGGGATGGTCCATGGCCAGCCGGTGCGCCACGTAACTGCCGCGATCGTGGCCGGCGACGGCGAACCGCTCGTGGCCGAGATGCCGCATGAGCGCGACGATGTGCCTGGCCATGGCGCGTTTCGAATGCGCTGAGTGGTCTTCGGTGGTCTCGGGTTTCGAGGACTGGCCGTAGCCGGGGAGATCCGGGCAGACGACGGTGAACGCGTCCGCGAGCCGCGGCGCGACGTCGTACCAGGTGGTGTGGGTGCGGGGATGTCCGTGCAGGAGGACGAGGGGCGGCCCCGATCCGCCGTGGCGGACCCTGAGGGTCACTTCGCCGGTGTCGACGTTTTCGAGCTCGAAGCCTTCGAACATGATCCTCCCGAGCGCTATGAACGGCCCGTTCATTGCAGCGTGAGCCGGGAGATCAGCTCCGCGCGTGCGCGTCCAGGATGTGCGCGACCGCCTCGGTGACCCGCTGCGCGAAGTCGATGTTCAGCCACTCGTCCGGCACGTGGATGTTCGAATCCGGCCCGCAAGCACCGGTGACCACGAACTGCGCGTCCGGGTACTTCTCGCCGAGCAACCCCATGAACGGGATCGACCCGCCCATGCCGAAGCTCTTGTGCGGCTCACCGAAGACCTCGCCGCTGACGCGGTGGAGCACCTCGTCGAGCCACGGCGCGGTGTCCGGAGCGTTCCAGCCGTTCTCCGCCTGGAAGTCGCCGAGCTCCACCGAAGCGTCGTACGGCACGTCGGTGGTGAGCACGCGGCGGACCGCCTCCATCGCGGCCTGCGCATTGGCAGTCGGCGGCAGGCGGAAGCTCAGGGTGAGCGTGGTGCTGTCGCGCAGCACGTTGCCCGCGTCGGCCGGGAGCGGGAAGCCCTCCGCGCCGATCACCGACAGCGTCGGCCGCCACGAGTTGTTGAGCAGCAGCTCCAGATCGTCGTCGGACACCGTCCGGCCGACCACCGGGAAGAGCGTTTTCGCCGCGCCGGGCGCGATCTCGACGACACCGCGAGCGTCCTCGACGCGGTTCTCCGGGATGTCGACGCTCAGCTCGGCGAGCTTGATCTCGCCGGTTTCGGCGTTCTCGATCCGGTCGAGCAGGACACGCAGGACGCGGAACGAGCTCGCCACGATGCCGCTGGCCATTCCGGAGTGCTGCGCGGACTCGAGCACCTTCACGGTGACGTTGACGTGCAGCATGCCGCGCAGGCTGGTGGTCAGCCACAGGCGCTTGTAGTCGGTGCCGCCGGCGTCGAGGCAGACGACCAGCGAGACCGCGCCGAGCTTCTCCTTCAGATGCTCGACGTAGGCGGGCAGATCCGGGCTGCCGGATTCCTCACCGGTCTCCAGCAGCACGACCGCGCGGGAGTGCTCGCCACCGGCGGCGCGCACGGCCTCGATCGCCGTCGTCGCCGCGTAGCCGGAGTAGCCGTCGTCGACCGCGCCGCGGCCGTACAGCCTGCCGTCGCGGATCACCGGCGTCCACGGGGCGAGCCCCTCGGACCAGCCACCGACCGGGGGCTGCTTGTCGAGGTGCCCGTACATCAGCACGGTGCCCTTGTCGGCGGCTTCGGACGTCGCCGGGATGTCGACGACCAGCAGCGGGCTGCGGCCTTCGAGCTCCACGACCTCGAGCGTCGCGCCGGGGATCTCCCGCGCGGCGATCCAGGAGCGGACGTGCTCGACGGCGGCGGCGAGATGGCCGGTCTTCGCCCACTCGGCGTCGAACGCCGGCGACAGGGCGGGGATCGCCACCAGGCCGGACAGGCTGGGAAGGACGTCGTTCGTCCAGTTCGAAACCACGGTTTCGCGTACGGATTTCTGCTCCACGTCCGCCATCCTGCCACGGGTGCCGGAGAGTGGGATGGATCACAGCGGCGGGCACGGATCGTCATCGCCCGCGCCGGACAGGACACCCGTCCGGGTGCGTCGTCCGCTGGTCGGCCCGCGGGTGAATTCCCTACTTTCGGCGGCCCCACACTCGGGCTTCCTAGCATTTTCCCTGATCAGACACCCTTTCTCAGCAACAAATCAGCATCCGCCACTGACCAAAACGGCATCCGGCATGCCAGGATGTCCGCACGAACCGTCAACGCCGACGGTGACCCAGCGCTTCAGATCCGACGCGCTGGTCCCCGCCGGCGCAGTCACTGTGGCCGCCACAAGTGGCCGCCAGAGGCGCCGACATCAAGGAGAGCAGCGCATGCCGTCCGAACACTGGACGCACCCGGAGCCTGGAGATGGTCCCGCCGCCGTAGCGGCGCAGCCTTCCCCCGAACAGGTGATCGCCGGTTTGCGAGCAACGAGCGAAGGTGGCGCTGAGCTGACTCAGCTGCTCACCCCCGAAGGCGAACGGGTCGCCTCGCCGCAATTCGACCGCTACGTCGAGGACATCGACGCCGAGGCCCTCAAGGGTCTGTATCGCGACATGGTCCTGGTCCGCCGCGCGGACCGCGAGGCCAACGCGATGCAGCGCCAGGGCCAGCTCGGCATCTGGGTGCCGCTGCTCGGGCAGGAGGCCGCGCAGATCGGCTCCGGCCGCGCGCTGCGGAAGGGGGACATGGCGTTCCCCAGCTACCGCGAGCACGGTGTCGCCTACACCCGCGGCGTCGACCTCAAAGAGGTGCTCGGCATCTTCCGCTGCACCGACCACAGCGGCTGGGACTACAAGGCCCACGGCTTCCACCCGTACACCATCGTGATCGGCAACCAGGTGCTCAACGCCGCCGGTTACGCGATGGGCCAGAAGTTCGAAGGCAAGGTCGGCGACGACGACAGCGAAGCGACCATCTGTTACTTCGGTGACGGAGCGACTTCGCAGGGCGATGTGCACGAGGGCTTCGTCTGGGCCGCCGTCTACGACGCGCCGCTCGTGTTCTTCTGCCAGAACAACCAGTGGGCGATCTCGGAGCCCACCGAACGCCAGTCGCGCCTGCCGCTGTACCAGCGCGCCCGCGGCTACGGCTTCCCCGGCATCCGCGTGGACGGCAACGACGTCCTCGCCTGCCTCGCGGTCTCCCGCTGGGCGCTGGAGGAGTGCCGCCACGGCAACGGCCCGGTGCTGATCGAGGCGTTCACCTACCGGATGGACGCGCACACCACCACCGACGACCCCACCCGCTACCGGCTCTCCGACGAGCTGGAGGAGTGGAAGCTCAAGGACCCGATCGAGCGCGTCCGGGCGTACCTCGCCCGCGGTGGCGGCGCCGACCAGGCGTTCTTCGACCAGGTGCAGGCCGATTCGGACGCGTTCGCGGCCGAGCTGCGCGACTACTGCTTCAACATGCCGGAACCACCACCGGACCGGATCTTCTCCAACGTGTACGCGGAGTCCACGCCGCTGCTGGACAAGCAGCGCGAAGACTTCCTGTCCTACTTGGACGGTTTCGTCGGGGCGGGTGAGCACTGAAATGGCCGACCTCCAGAAACTCACCATCGGCAAGGCCCTCAACCTCGGCCTCCGTCGCGCCATGGAAGAGGACCCGAAGGTCCTGATCATGGGTGAAGACGTCGGCAAGCTCGGCGGCGTCTTCCGCATCACCGACGGTCTGCAGAAGGACTTCGGCGAGCAGCGCGTGCTGGACACGCCGCTCGCGGAATCGGGCATCATCGGCACCGCGGTCGGCCTCGCCGTCCGCGGTTTCCGCCCGGTGTGCGAAATCCAGTTCGAAGGCTTCATCTTCCCCGGCTTCGACCAGATCTCCAGCCAGGTCGCGAAGCTGCACTACCGGACACAGGGCAAGATCAAGATGCCCATCGTGATCCGGGTGCCCTTCGGCGGCGGCATCGGCGCGGTCGAGCACCACTCGGAGTCGCCGGAGTCGCTGTTCGCGCACATCCCCGGCCTCAAGGTCGTTTCGGTTTCGAACGCCGTCGACGCCTATTGGGGCATCCAGCAGGCGATCAAATCCGACGACCCGATCCTGTTCTTCGAGCCGAAGAAGCTGTACCACTCGGGCGCGATGAAGTCCGAGGTCGACACGGAAGCCACGCCGGACCAGCTGTTCAAGTCGCGTGTGGTCCGAGAAGGCACGACGGCCACGGTCGTCGCGTACGGCCCGTCGGTGAAGGTCGCGCTCGACGCGGCGGCCGCCGCCGAGGACGAGGGCAAGTCGCTGGAGGTCATCGACCTGCGGACGCTGTCCCCGCTCGACCTGGAGCCGGTGTTCGAGTCGGTGCGCAAGACCGGACGGCTCGTCGCGCTGAGCGAGGCGCCGTCGGAATCGTCGCTGACCTCGGAGATCGCCGCGCGCGTGCAGCAGGAATGCTTCTACTCGCTGGAAGCCCCCGTGCTGCGGGTGACCGGATTCGACACGCCGTACCCGCCGGCCAAGCTCGAGGAGCACTACCTCCCCGACCTGGACCGGGTGCTGCACACCGTCGACCGTTCGCTCGCCTGGTAAGGGGGAAATCGCTGAAATGCCCGAGTACAAACAATTCCCCCTGGCCGACACGGCGGAGGGGCTGACCGAGGCCGACATCATCGCCTGGCAGGTCAAGCCGGGTGACACCGTGACGGTGAACCAGATCGTCGTCGAGGTCGAGACCGCGAAGGCCGCCGTCGAACTGCCCATCCCGTGGGCCGGCGTGATCACCGAACTGCTCGTCGAGCCGGGCCAGACGGTGGAGGTCGGCGCGCCGATCCTCACCATCGACGTCGACCCCGGCGGCAAGGCGGCCCCGGCACCCACCGCCGCGCCCGCGGCGGAAGAGCCGGCGGAAGAGGAGATGAAGCCGCTGGTCGGCTACGGCTCCAAGGCCGTCGTCACGCAGCGTCGGGCGCGGAAGGGCGCGACTCCCGCCCCTGCTCCCGCGGCGCCTGCTGCGGCCGCGGTGTCTTCGAAGCCGAAGGGCGGGTACGTGCCGCTGGCGAAGCCGCCGGTGCGCAAGCTCGCCAAGGACCTCGGCGTCGATCTGCACGCGCTCACCGGCACCGCCGACGGCGGCGTCATCACCCGTGACGACGTGCAGGCGGCCGCCAACGGTTCGGCCGCTCCGACTGCTGTGTCCACTGTGGATAGTTGCTATGACCCCGCGACGCGGGAACGCCGTGTCCCGATCAAGGGCGTCCGCAAGGCCACCGCCGCCGCGATGGTGCAGAGCGCCTACACCGCCCCGCATGTCACGGAGTTCCTGACCATCGACGTCACGCCGATAATGGAGTTCCGGGAGAAGCTGAAGAAGTCGCGCGAGTTCGCCGGGGTCAAGGTCACCCCGCTGACCTTCGCGGCGAAGGCCGTCTGCCTGGCGGCCAAGCGCACTCCGGACGTCAACGCGGTGTGGGACGAGGCGGCGCAGGAGATCGTCTACAAGGACTACGTGCACCTCGGGATCGCCGCGGCCACCCCGCGCGGGCTCGTCGTGCCCAAGGTCCGTGACGCGGATTCGATGTCGCTGAAGGAACTCGCGATCGCGCTCACCGAGCTGACCGACGTCGCCCGCGAGGGCAAGACCACCCCGGCTGCCATGCTCGGCGGCACGATCACCATCACCAACGTCGGCGTCTTCGGCGTCGACACCGGCACGCCGATCATCAACCCCGGCGAGTCCGCGATCCTGTGCCTCGGCGCGATCAAGGACACCCCGTGGGTGGTCGACGGCGAGATCAAGGTGCGCAAGGTGCTCCAGCTTTCGCTGAGCTTCGACCACCGCGTGGTCGACGGGCAGCAGGGCTCGGAGTTCCTGGCCGACGTCGGCGCTTTGCTGGCCGACCCGGCTGTGGCGATCACCTACTGACGTTTCGCGCGTGAAGGCCCCCTTCCCTCGGCTCAGTCGAGGGAAGGGGGCCTTCACGCGCTTCAGCCATATTCAGTTGACGGAGTGAGCGCTCACTCCGCAAACTGGGTTCATGACAGAAACCACCACCCGGCGGAGAGCGCCGGGGATGAGTGCCGACGAGCGGCGCCGGATGATCGTCCAGTCCGTGCTGCCCTTGCTGGTGGAACACGGCACCGGTGTCACGTCGAGCCAGATCGCGCGCGCCGCGGGCATCGGCGAAGGCACCGTCTTCCGCGTGTTCAAGGACAAGGACGAACTGTTCGCCACCTGCTTCGCCGAAGCGCTGAAGCCCGACCAGGTCCTCGACGCGATCGCGGTCATCGACCTCGACCAGACCCTCGACGACAGGCTCATCGAGGCGGCCGACGCGCTCAGCGCGCACCTCCAGCGCATGGGCGCGCTCATGGCGGTCATGCACGGTTCCGGCAGGCGGCTGGAGCATCGCCATGACGACCGGAGGGACCGGCGCAAGGAGTCGATGAGCGCCATGCGCGACGCCATGGCCGAGCTGTTCGAGCCCGAGAAGGACCGGCTCCGCCTGCCGCCGTCGCAGTCCGCGGCGCTCTTCCTGTCGCTGCTGTTCAGCGGCCGGATCCGGTTCAGCGAGACCGGCGACGAGCCCACCACGATGGAGCTCGTCGACGTGTTCCTCAACGGCGCTTTGGCGGCCGCATGATCGGCCCGCCCGGTGGGGGAGGCGGCCTGGAACTGTTCATGGCGCGCGGCGGCAGGCGGCGGCGTCCGCCGTCGACGGTGCCCGACAGCGGGCTGACCGGCCCGGTCGACATTCCGGAGCCCGAACCCGAAGCCGTTCCGAAAGACCTCAAGTCCCGGCTCAACCGCATGTGGGTCAACGTCACGGGTACGGTCCGCGGCCTGCCGAAGGTCGCGAAGCTGACCTGGCAGGCGAGCCCGGTCCTCACCATCGTGATCACCCTCGTAACGCTTCTTTCCGGTCTCCTCCCGACGGCGACCGCGTACATCGCGAAGCTGCTGATCGATTCGGTGGTCGCGGCGATCCAGGGACACGGGACGAAGAGCGCGATCGTCGGTGTCGCGCTCTTCCAGTTCGGCATTCTCGTGCTCACCGCGGTTTCGCAGGCGCTGACCACCTATGGCCAGTCGTTGCTGCAGGAACGGATGACGCTGACCATCCGCCATCAGGTGATGGATCACGCGAGCGCGCTGCATCTCTCGTATTTCGAGGGTTCCGCGTCCTACGACATGTTGCGTCAGGCCTCGCAGGAGGCGCCGACCCGGCCGCTGTCGATGATGAACTCGGCGTTGGGCCTGATCCGGACGGTGATCACGTTCGGCAGCATGATCGCTCTGCTGGTCTCGGTCAGCCCGCTGCTGGCGCTCGTCGCGCTCTTGGCGCCGATCCCCGCGTTCATCTCGCAGTCGAAGTACGGCGCCCGCGCGTTCTGGCTGACGTTGATGATGTCGCCGCTGAAACGGCGGATGGACTACCTGAACTCCTTGGTCACCACGGACACCTACGCCAAGGAGACCAAGCTCTTCGGCCTCGGCCCGTACTTCGTCGACCGCTTCCAGCGGCTCGGGCAGGTCTTCTACGACCGTCAGCGGACACTGACCCGCAAGCGCAGCGTCAGCTCGACATCGTGGGGTCTGCTCAGCACGGCCGCCGGATCCGCGATCGCGTTGTACATCGCGCTGGAGGCCGTCGGCGGCAGGCTCACCCTCGGCGACCTCGCGCTGTACACGGCGGCCGCGGCGTCGGTACAGACGTCCGTCCAGGGTCTGTTCACCGCGTTTTCCGGGATGTACGAGAACAATCTCTATCTCGACACGCTGTATCGCTTCCTCGGGACGAAACCGGAGATCGTCGCGCCGTCGGAGCCGCGGCCGCTTCCGTCCACTGTGGAGGGACATATCCGGTTCGAAGAAGTGTCCTTCACCTATCCGGGAGCGGCCGATCCCGCCCTCGACGGCGTGAGCTTCGAGATCCGGCCGGGTGAGACGGTCGCCGTCGTCGGCCGCAACGGAGCGGGGAAGTCGACGCTGTTCAAACTGCTGTGCCGGCTGTACGACCCGACGGGCGGGCGGATCCTGCTCGACGACGTCGACATCCGCGAGTACGACCCGGTGGAATTGCGGCGGCAGATCAGTGCGATGTTCCAGGATTACGTGACCTACCAGGGCACCGCTGCCGAGAACATCGGGCTCGGCGACCTCACGCACCTCGTCGACCGGGAACGGATCGAGACGTCGGCGAAACGCGCCGGCGCCGACGAGCGGATCGAGCGCCTGCCCAGCGGTTACGACACCCCGCTCGGCCGTTGGTTCGACCAGGGTGTCAGCCTGTCCGGCGGCGAATGGCAGAAGATCGCGCTGGCCAGGGCGTTCCTGCGGGAGGCGCCGATCCTGATCCTCGACGAACCGACCTCCGCGCTGGACGCCCAGGCCGAGCACGACCTCTTCTCGCGGCTGCGGGAGCTTTCGGAGGGGCGCACGACGCTGTACATCTCGCACCGGTTCTCCACCGTGCGGCAGGCGGAGCGGATCCTGTTGCTGGAGCACGGAAAGGTCGCCGAATACGGGACACACGACGAGCTGATGGCGACGGAGGCGGGCTACGCCGAGCTGTTCACGTTGCAGGCCGCCGCGTACCTCGACGAGGCCTGACCGTGCGGCGGATCATGGTCGTCGGCTGCAGCGGCGCCGGGAAGTCGACGTTCGCGCGACGGCTCGGCGCCACGCTCGGCCTGCCCGTCACCCACCTCGACCGGCTTTACTGGCGGCCGGGGTGGACACCGGCGCCGGACGCCGAGTTCCACGCCGCGCAACAGGAGGTCATCGCGTCCGACGCCTGGGTGATCGACGGCAACTACGGGGCGTCGATGCATCTCCGCCTCCCGAGAGCGGACACGATCGTCTTCCTCGACTACCCGCGCCGCGTCTGCCTACGCCGAGTGCTCGTGCGGTGCCTGCGCGATCTCGGCCAGGACAAGCAGGCACCCGGCTGCCCCGAAAGGCTGGATCCGGAGTTCTATACCTACGTCTGGCGCTGGCCCAAGCACTACCGGGAGCGGACGGTGCGAAGGCTGGCGGAGCAAGGGGCCCACGCGCGGCGGATCGTGCTGACCAGGCCACGCGAGGCGGAGGAGTTCCTTCGCCGGATCGGCTGACCGGGGGTTGGGAGCAAAACGGGCAAGCCGTACGTTGTCCAGGTATGGCTGTCGCGTTCCTGCTCTATGTCGTCGCCGAGATCGCCGCCGTGTGGGCGGTGGGCTCGGCCGTTGGCGTGCTCGGCACGATCGCGCTGCTCTTCGCCGGTGCGTTCGTCGGCTCCTGGCTCGCGCGCCGTGAAGGCGGCCGCGCCTTCCGGGCGTTCGCCGAGTCCGCACGGCTCGGCCGCCCCGCCGACGCGGAGAAGGAACTCACCGACGGGATGCTGATCGGGCTCGGTGGCCTGCTGATCCTGCTGCCCGGTTTCGTCAGCGACGTCATCGGCCTGCTGTTCATCCTGCCGCCGACGCGGAGTGTCGCGCGCAAGGTGTGGCAGAAGCGGATGCAGCGCAGGGCGGTCAAGTTCGCGAACCGCGCCCGCGGGCCGGTGATGGTCGTGGACAGCGAGGTCGTCGTGGACACGCCGCCCGCGGAGGCCACCAAGAAGCAGCCGCCGGTGATCGAGGGCCGCATCGTCGAGGGCTAAGCGCCGCTCGACTTCGCCACTAGCTTCGCCAC
>NZ_LQMT02000021.1 GCF_001620365.2 Amycolatopsis keratiniphila subsp. keratiniphila | reverse complement strand
GTGGCTTTCGCAACACGCCTCGGCGGCACGCCACCTTGCCTTACCCCTCGATATTCCCGCGGCCTCCCGATCTCGCAAACCGGGAGAACCGCGGGCGCAACCGTGGAGTAGTCGCCTTATCGGCACACATGTGAGCCTTTTAGCAATCCGGAATTCGAATCCACCCGTTAGGGGGAGAGTGCGTTGGGCAATGGTTGGCGCACGATCAGACGTCGCATGATCACGCCGGACGTCTCCGAGACGTCACTGGACAAGCGCGGTTTCCACAAGAAGAGCCCAGCCGCTCAAGAATTGCTGGAGACCGTCGGTGAGAAGTTCCTGCTCGGCTACGCGCACGCGGTCGAAGCACGGTCCGTCGATCAGGCGGAAGAATGGCTCGAACGTATTCCGGTGAAATACCGCGGTTTCGCCTACGAAGGCGCGGGAATGGGTTACGGAATGCTGGACGGGCTGCCGGGCGGCGGCCGCCGCCATATCGAACGGTTCCTCGACGGCCCCGGCGAGAAGCACGACTACATCATCTACGTCGGCGTCGGCTGGGCGATGGCGCGCCTGCCGCGGTTCCGCTGGCCCTCCGCCGAGGACTTCGACCCGTTGCTGCGCTGGTTGGTGCTCGACGGGTACGGCTTCCACCAGGCCTACTTCAAGACGGCGAAGTACGTCGACGGGCAGTTCCAGGACCCGGACTTCTCCTGGCCGCCCGGAAACGACGGCTACGCGCTGCGGGCGATCGACCAGGGCATCGGGCGGGCGCTGTGGTTCATCTGCGGTACCGACGTCGACCTGGTCGCCGACACGGTCGCGCGGTTCCCGGAAAAGCGGCACGGAGACCTCTACGCCGGCATCGGGCTCGCCTCGACCTACGCGTGCGGTGTCACCGGTGACGAACTGCTGAAACTGGCCGAGTTCGCCGGCGAGCACCGCGGGAACCTCGCCCAGGGCAGTGCTTTCGCCGCCGAGGCCCGCGTCCGCGCCGGACTGCTGATCCCCGAGACCGAGGTCGCCACCCAGGCGATCTGCGGGCTGCCGGCCGAGCGGGCCGCGGCCATCACCCAGGAGGTACGCCCGGCGACCGTGGTCGACGGCGAACTCCCGGCATTCGAAACCTGGCGACAGCGCATCGCCGAAGCGATTCTTTCTGGAGGTGCAGGGAAATGACCGCGACCTTGGGCTGGCTCCGCAAGCAGCTTGCGGGCATCGTGGCGCTGGTGCTGATGGCGGGACTGTTCGTGGTGGCGCAGCTGCCCACCGTCTCGACCGCCGAGGCCGACACCATGGCTTCGAAGTACGCGTTCGAGCCGCTGACGATCGCCTTGCCGGAGGCGGCGAAGAGCCAGTCGATCCGAACGGTGAACAAGGAGTACGAGCACATCCGCGCCTGGATCTCCTCGGTCGGCGCCGCGATCGCGGTGAACGACCTCGACGGCGACAAGCTCGCGAACGACCTGTGCTTCGTCGATCCGCGCAGCGACCAGGTCGTCATCACCCCGACGCCGGGCAAGGGCGGGGACCGCTACTCGCCGTTCGCGCTCGACGCGGCACCGCTGCCGATGGGCAAGTACATCGCGCCCATGGGCTGCGTTCCCGCGGACTACAACGAGGACGGCCGGGTCGACCTGCTGGCCTACTACTGGGGCCGCACGCCGATCCTGTTCCTCTCGAAGCCGGGCGCCACGAAGCTGGAGCCGAAGGCCTACGAGCCGGTGGAACTGGTGCCGGGCAACAACTCCAAGAACGGCGAGTACTCCGGTCCGCTGTGGAACACCAACGCCGCCTCGGTCGGTGACTTCGACGGCGACGGTCACCAGGACATCTTCATCGGCAACTACTTCCCCGACAGCGCGGTGCTGGACGACCGCGTCTCCGGCGGGGTCGAGATGAACAAGTCGATGTCGCACGCCGACAACGCCGGCGGCAAGTACATCCTGCGGTTCACCGGCGCCACGCAGGGGGCGAAGCCGAGCGCGACGTTCGCCCTCGACGACAAGGCCATCCCGGCCGACTCCCAGGGCGGCTGGTCGCTGGCGGCCAGCGCCACCGACGTCGACGGGGACAACCTGCCGGAGCTCTACATCGGCAACGACTTCGGCCACGACCGCCTGCTGTACAACAAGTCCCGGCCCGGCCATGTCGAATTCGCCGAGGTGAAGGGCATCCGCGGGCCCAACGAGCCGAAGTCCAAGGTGATCGGCAACGACTCCTTCAAGGGTATGGGCGTCGACTTCGCCGACCTCGACCACGACGGTCTCTACGACCTGTACGTCAGCAACATCACGACGTCCTGGGGTATCGAGGAGAGCCACTTCCAGTTCATGAACACCGCCAAGGACACCGCGGATCTGCGTGGCCGTCTGCAGGGCGGCGAGGCGCCGTGGGTGGACCGCAGCGCACAGGCCGGCACCGCCTGGTCCGGCTGGGGCTGGGACGTCAAGATCGCCGACTACAACAACAGCGGCGAATCGGTGATCACCCAGGCGACCGGCTTCGTCAAGGGCGACGTCAACCGCTGGCCGCAGCTGCAGGAACTGGCGACGTCGAACGACGAACTGCTGAAGCACCCGTACTTCTGGCCGAACATGGTCGCCGGTGACGACGTCGGTGGCGACCACACCCTGCACTTCTGGGCCAAGAGCTCCGACGGCCGCTACACCGACCTGGCCCCGCGCCTCGGTCTCGCGGTCCCGGTGCCCACCCGCGGTATCGCCACCGGTGACGCCGACGGCGACGGCAAGCTCGACTTCGCCGTGGCCCGTCAGTGGGAACAGCCGATCTTCTACCGCAACGTCAGCCCCGACACCGGGTCGTACCTGAACCTGAAGCTGGTGCACGACAAGGCTTCGGCGGACGGCCCGCTCAAGGCGGCGGGCACCGCGGCGATCGGCGCGCAGGTCACCGTCGTCACCCCTGACGGCAAGAAGTACATGGACCGCGTCGACGGCGGCAGCGGCCACTCCGGCAAGCGCAGCCACGAGATCCAGATCGGGCTGGGCAAGGTCACCGGGCCGGTGAAGGTCTGCCTGCAGTGGCGCGACCTGACCGGGCAGATCCGCACGCAGGAAGTCCAGCTGACCCCGGGCGACCACACGTTCCAGCTCGGCGCTCAGGCTAAGGAGAAATGACCGTCATGGCTGAGCAGACACTCACCGCACCGAAGAGCAACAAGACGATCACGGCCCTTCGCCGGTTCGCGATCTCGATCACCATCTTCAACATCATCGGCTACACCGTGCTCGGTTTCGAGCAGCCCTACACCTATCCGTTCATCGCGCTGGCCACGGCGTACGCCACGGAAATCCTGCTGGAGATCATCGGGGCCCGCGCACAGGGGCGCGGCGTCCGCTTCCGGGGCAACGGGTTCAAGGGACTGGTGGAATTCCTCTTCCCCGCGCATATCACCGGTCTCGCGCTGAACATGCTCACCTACGTCAACGACCAGGTGCTGGTCATGATGTTCGGCGTCGTGGTCGCCGTCGGCGCCAAATGGGTCCTGCAGGCCCCGGTGCGCGGCAGGCTCCGTCACTACATGAACCCGTCGAACTTCGGCATCACGATCATCCTGCTGGTGTTCCCCTGGGCGAGCATCGCGCCGCCGTATCACTTCACCGAGCAGGTCGACTCGTGGGTCGGCTGGCTGATCGTCGGCATCATCATCGTCTCCGGCACCGTGCTCAACGCGATGCTGACCCAGCGGATGTGGCTGATCGGCGCCTGGCTGATCACCTTCGCGCTGCAGGCGATCATCCGCGGGTGGATGTTCGACACCGCGATCCCCGGCGCGCTCGGGATGATGACCGGGGTGGCGTTCGTGCTCTACACGAACTACATGGTCACCGACCCTGGCACGACCCCGTCCAAGCCCGCGTCGCAGATCCTGTTCGGCTCGGGAGTGGCGCTGGCGTACGGGTTCTTCATGGTCGTGCACGTGGCCTACGGCCTGTTCCTCGCCACCGCGCTGGTCTGCCTCATCCGCGGGATGTTCCTGTGGGGCCTGCACTTCTCCAAGAAGGCCACCGAAAAGTGGGAGGCCGAGCAGGCGAAGTCGGCCGAGATCACGGCCTTGCCGAAGCCGGCCGAGAAGCCGGAAACCGGGGCCGTGGCGGCATGACCCTCGGTGCGGAAAGCAGCCGGGCGGCGCGTCTCGCGCCGCCCGGCCCGCCGCGCCGAGCGACCTTCGGTCTGCTGAAGAAGCTCTTCACCGACCGGCTGGCGCTCATGTCGGACTCGGCGGAGGCACACGGGGACGTCGTCCGGATCGCGATCGGTCCCAAGACGATGTACCTGGTGAACCACCCCGAACTGGCGAAACACGTACTCGCGGACAACGCGGCCAACTACCACAAGGGAATCGGCCTCCAGGAGGCGAGGCGGGCACTCGGCGACGGGCTGCTCACCAGCGACGGCGACGTCTGGAAGAAGCAGCGCCGGACCATCCAGCCGGTGTTCCAGCCCAAGCGGATCGCGCGGCAGGCCTCGGTCGTCGCGAACGAGGTCGAAGGACTCGTGAAACGCTTGCGGGACACCGAAGGACCGGTGGAGATCCTGCACGAGATGACCGGGTTGACCCTCGGCGTACTCGGCAAGACGCTGCTCGACGCGGATCTGGGCGGCTTCACCTCGCTGGGCCACTCGTTCGAGGCCGTGCAGGACCAGGCGATGTTCGAAGCGGTGACGCTGAGCATGGTCCCGCAATGGGCGCCGCTGAAGAAACAGCTGCGGTTCCGGGAGTCGCGGGACGACCTCCGCCGCATCGCCGACGAACTCGTCGAGCAGCGGCTGGCCAACCCGGTCGAGAACGGCGAGGACGTGCTTTCGCGCCTCATCGCCACCGACGGGACCCGCGAGCAGATGCGCGACGAGCTGATCACCCTGCTGCTGGCCGGGCACGAGACGACGGCGAGCACACTGGGCTGGGCGTTCCATCTGCTCGACGAGCATCCGGAGATCGCGGCGAAACTGCGTGCCGAGGCCGACGCGGTACTGGGCGACCAGCTGCCGACGCACGAGGATCTGCACCGGTTGCCGTACACGGCGAGGGTCGTCGAAGAGGTCATGCGCCTGTACCCGCCGGTGTGGCTGCTGCCGCGGGTGGCGCAGGCCGACGACGAGATCGGCGGCTATCACATCCCCGCCGGCTCCGACGTCGTCGTCGTGCCCTTCACCCTGCACCGGCATCCGGATTTCTGGCCGGAGCCGGAGAAGTTCGATCCGGACCGGTTCGACCCGGACCGGCCGAGCGGGCGGCCCCGCTACGCCTACATCCCGTTCGGCGCCGGGCCGAGGTTCTGCATCGGCAACAGCCTCGGCGTGATGGAGGCCGTCTTCGTGCTGACGATGGTCCTGCGCGACCTCGAACTCAGAAAGCTCCCGGGCTACGACGTGGTTCCCGAGGCGATGCTGTCGCTCCGGGTGCGCGGCGGGCTGCCGATGACCGTGCACACCAGGAACAGGAGGTAGGTTCCGTGGATTCGGATGAACAGGTCGAGGTGTCCACTTTGGAGGCCTACGCGGACACGATCGTGCCGGGGGAGAAGCGCTTCCCCGGCGACCACGCCATCGCCGGCGCTTCGCCGGGGCCTGGCGCGGTCGCGGCGGGCGCGCTCGAACTGCTGCACACCGAGGCGACCGGGGTGACCGTCGGGCTGCCCTATCTGGCGCAATCCCTCAACGACCACGCGAAGGTCTACGCCAAGGAACACGACGTCACGCTGGACGAGTCGCTCCCGGCGTTCGTCGCGCTGTCCTTCGCGGACAGGACGGCACTCGTGCGGTCGCTGACCGCGCCGGGACATCCGGAGAAGGACGGCTGGGTCAGCCTCGCCTTGTTCTGCAACATGTCCTTCGACAGCGCGGCGCACAAGCACACCGCCGAAGCCATCGCCGAGGGCCACCCCGGCCTGCTGGCGATGGGGTACACCGCGCCGGACGAAGACGGTCTGTGGCGGTTCCCGAAGTTCTCCTACCGCCGCGAGCTGGCCCGAGTCCACCCCGACACCACGCCTTCCGGGAGTCCCGCATGACCGCCTACGACAAGACCGACGTCGTCATCGTCGGCAGCGGGTTCGGTGGCTCCATCCCCGCCTACCACCTGGCCGCGGGCGGGGCGAAGGTCACCGTGCTGGAACGCGGGCCGTGGCTGGAGACGAAGGAGTTCGAGCACGACTATCTGCTCGGCTCGTCCTACACCCGGGCCTTCGATTTCGTCGTCGGCGACGGGATGAGCGTGCTCGGCGGGAACTGTGTCGGCGGCGGCAGCGTGGTGTACTTCGCCGCCATGCCCCGCGCGCCGAAGTTCGTGTTCGAACGGCACGGCAGCATCGGCCGTCGGATGTGGCCCTCGGTGCTGACGCGCGACACCCTGGAACCTTGGTACGACCGGGTTTCGGAGTCGCTTCCGGTGTCCACACAGGACTGGAACGACGTCTCGTACGCGGGCGGGCTGTGGGCGGCGTTCTGCGACCACTCCGGCCGGACCGCCAACCCCGCCCCGGTCGCGGTGGACAACGACCGCTGCGTGAACTGCAACTTCATGATGGCGGGCTGCCGGTTCGACGCGAAACGCTCGCTGCTGACCAACTACCTGCCCGCGGCGCTCGCGCACGGTGCGAAGATCCGGCCGCTGCACGAGGTGCAGCGGATCGAGCGGATCGACGACGGCGACTACCGCGTGCACTTCAACATCGTCGACGACGAGGACTACCGGCTCCAGTCCGGCAGCGGGACGATCGACGCGAAAGTCGTCATCATCGCCGCGGGCGCCGGTGCGACGCCGGTGATCCTGCAGAGGTCGGAGGCGGCGCTGGGCACCATGCCGCACGCCGTCGGCCGGTACTTCTCGGGCAACGGCGAGCGGCTCAACACCGCGATCATCAACGAGGAGCGCGTCCGCGAGGTGCTCGGGCTGTCCCGTGAGGACGGGAAGGTCTACGAGGCCAACCACATCGGCAAGGGCCCGACCGTCGCGAACTGGGACAAGCTCGACGGTTCGCTGCCGGAGTACGAGCGGTATTCGCTGGAGCAGCTGTACTTCCCGCCCGGGCTCGGCACCATCCTCGCGCAGGTGCCGGACGGCGACGAACCGCGCTGGTTCGGGGTGCAGAAGAAGGAGATCCTCAAGAAGTGGGCCTCCTGGCTGACCATCTTCCTGATGACCGAAGACGACAACGAGGGCGTCTTCGGCGCGCCGCCGCCCACCGGCAACGCCTACCGCATCTCGCAGCAGATGCTCGGCCGCGGTCCGTTGAAGTACGACCCGACGCCGAACACCCGGCACGGCTGGGCGCTGGCCGACGCGGAGTGCAAGGAGATCCTCGAGAAGGACGGCCTGGCGAAGGTGGCGCCGTGGACCAACGACGTCGTCGGCGCTTACACCGTGCACCCGCTGGCGTCGTGCCGGATCGGTGACGACCCGGCGACCTCGGCGCTGCACCCGAACCACGAACTCCGCGATCACCCCGGGATCTTCGTGACCGACAGCGCTTCCGTACCGGGCGCGCTGACGGTGAACCCGGCGATGACGATCGCGGCGCTGGCCGAGCGTTCGGTGCCGGGGATCGTGCGTGCGCTGCAGGCTCGCGGTGTCGACGTCACCTACGGCGCCCCCGCTCCGGACGGTTCGATCACGGGGCGTCGGGCGGTCGGCAAGCTGTCGCTGGTGGCCGGGAGCTGAGCGTGGCACCCGTGCTGGTGAGGCTCGCGCTGCGGCGCGCGGTACGTGAAGCCCGGTACGTCCGGCCGGTTCCCTTCGGCCGGGCGACCGGGCTCGTGCGCGACGTCTACGGGCGGCTGGAACGCGATTTCGGGATGCTGGCCCCGCCGGTCGCGGTGCATTCGCCGTCGCCGGCGGTGCTCGCGGCGAGCTGGGTGATGCTGCGGGAATCGCTGGTGGCGGCTGGGGAGACGAGCCGGGCGGACCGGGAGATCGTCGCGACGGTGGTGTCGCGAGGGAACTCGTGCCCGTACTGTGTCGAGGTCCACGGGATGGCGCTGGAGTCGCTCGGGCGCCCTGCGGAGGCCGCGGCGATCGCCTCGGGGCGGCCCGTGACGGATCCTCGTGTGGGCCCCCTTTCGGCTGGGGCCCGGGCGGAGCTGACCGCGGTCGCGTTCACGTTCCACTACCTGAACCGGGTGGTGAGCGTGTTCCTCGGACCGTCACCGCTGCCGTCGTCCGTGCCGGATTCGGCGCGGGCGAAGGCGAGGGCCGTCTTGGGGCGGTTCCTTCGCCCGGTGACGGGGGCCGCGCCGGGGGAGTCGCTGGAGCTGCTGCCGGTGGGCTCCCGGGACTTCGCCTGGGCCGCGGGCAATCCCGTGGTCGAGGACGCGTTCTCCCGCGCCGCGTCGGCGTTCGCCGCGTTGCCGGTGCCTTCGTCCGTGCGGGACGTCGTGGAGCGAGAACTGTCCACTTGGGACGGTGCGCCGCCCGGGTTGAGCCGATCCTGGGTGGACGCCTTCGACGATCCCGCGGTCCGTTTGGCCTTGGTGGTCGCGAAGGCGCCCTATCAGGTGGACGACGCTTTGGTGGCGGCGGCGGGGTTGAGTGATCGGGAACTGGTCGAGCTGGTGGGGTGGGCGGGTTTCACCGCCGCGGCTCGCGCCGTTTCGCTCTCCCCGCTTCCTGGTTAGCGCGGAGTACTGCCTGTGTTGTGACGCGAAAGCCACTTTCGCAACGTTCAACGTTGCGAAAGTGGCTTTCGCGTCGTCGTAGGGCCGGATCCTCGGCCGGATGACCGATCCCGGTCAACAACTTGAGAGAAGACTCCGCGTACGCCCCCGGTTCATGCTTGACCGGACTGCGCGAACGGACGGCGGCCGCGTATCTGGGGACAGAGCCGGCGCCGGGACCGGATTCCGTGACTTGAGTGGTTGAGAGCTAGGGGAGTGCGGTGGCATGAGCGTTGAGCGGATTTCGATTGTCGGTATCGGTCTCCGATACCCGGACGCCGGTTCCCCGGAAGAGCTGTGGGAGAACGTCCTCGCCGGCCGCCGGGCGTTCCGGAGGCTGCCCGACGAGCGGATGAACCGCGAGGACTACTACTCGCCCGACCCCAAGGCGCCGGACCGCTTCTACGCCCAGAAGGCCGCGGTCCTCCGCGACTACGAGTTCGACCGGATCAAGTACAAGGTCGCGGGCAGCACGTTCCGCTCGACCGACACCACGCACTGGCTGGCCCTCGACGTCGCCGCGCAGGCGCTGGCCGACGCGGGCTTCCCCGAGGGCGAGGGGCTGCCGAGGTCCGCCACCGGCGTGGTCATCGGCAACAGCCTCACCGGCGAGTTCTCCCGTGCCAACATCATGCGGCTGCGCTGGCCGTACGTGCGCCGCACGGTCGCGGCGGCGCTCGCCGAGCGCGGCTGGGCCGACGGCGACACCGCCGAATTCCTCCACGATCTCGAGGCGCAGTACAAGGCCCCCTTCCCGGAGATCGACGAGGACACGCTCGCGGGCGGGCTGGCGAACACGATCGCCGGCCGGGTCTGCAACTTCTTCGACTTCGGCGGCGGCGGGTTCACTGTGGACGGTGCCTGCTCGTCGTCGCTGCTTTCCGTTGTCACGGCGGCGAACGCGCTTTCGGAGGGCGACCTCGACGTCGCCATCGCGGGCGGTGTCGACTTGTCGATCGACCCGTTCGAGGTGATCGGGTTCGCCAAGACCGGCGCGCTCGCCAAACGCGAGATGAAGGTCTACGACGCCGATTCCAACGGGTTCTGGCCCGGCGAGGGGTCCGGCATGCTCGTGCTGATGCGCGAGGCGGACGCGATCGCGCAGGGCAAGCGGATCTACGCCACCATCGGCGGCTGGGGTGTCTCGTCCGACGGCAAGGGCGGCATCACCCGACCCGAGGCCTCGGGACACCGCCTCGCGCTCAAGCGGGCGTACGACAAGGCGGGTTACGGCGTCGAGACCGTTTCCTACTTCGAGGGCCACGGCACCGGGACCGCGCTGGGCGACGCCACCGAGATCGAGGCGCTCTCCACCGCCCGCCGCGACGCCGATCCGCTCGCCGAGCGGGCCGCGCTGAGCACGATCAAGGGCAATATCGGCCACACCAAGGCCGCGGCCGGGGTCGCCGGGCTGATCAAGGCGACCTTGGCGGTGTACCACCAGGTCATCCCGCCCGCGACCGGCCATTTCGAACCGCACGAGTCGCTGGTCGGCGACTCCGCGCGGATGTACGTGCCCGCGGAGGCCGGGCTGTGGCCCTCGGACCAGCCGGTCCGCGCCGGTGTCTCCGCGATGGGGTTCGGCGGCATCAACTCGCACGTCACCGTCACCGAAGCGCCGGGCGCGGCCCGTCGCAAGGAACTCGACGAGCGGACCAGGTCGCTGGTCGCCGGACGGCAGGACAGCGAACTGCTGCTCCTCGACGCCGCCGACGCCGCGTCGTTGCGCGGCAAGGTGACCGGCCTGCTGGAGATCGTCCCGAAGCTCTCGTTCGCGGAACTCGCCGACCTCGCGGGCACGCTTTCGGCCGAGCTGTCCGGGAAACCGGTCCGGGCGGCGGTCGTCGCGGCCGGACCGGACGACGCCGAGCGCAAACTGGCCAAACTCCTCGACCTTCTCGGTGAAGGGGAGCCCGAAGTCTTCTCCGCCAAGGAAGGCATCTTCGCCGGCTCCCGCTCCCAGTCCCCGAAGATCGGCTTCCTGTTCCCCGGCCAGGGTTCCGGGCAGGGCCGGGTCGGCGCGCTGCGCAAACGCTTCGCGCACGCCGACGACATCTACCGCGCGGCGAACCTGTCCACCGGCGCCGACCAGGTCGCCACCGACGTCGCCCAGCCGCGCATCGTCACCGGTTCGCTTGCCGGGCTGCGGGTGCTGAAGAGCCTCGGCATCGAGGCGGCCACGGTCACGGGCCACAGCCTCGGCGAGCTCACCGCCCTGCACTGGGGCGGCGCGCTCACCGAACGCGAAGTGCTCAAACTGGCCAAGATCCGCGGCAAGGTGATGGCGACCGCCAGCGACGGGGACGGGGCCATGGCGGCGATCGCGGCCACGCCGAGTGTCGCCGAAGGGCTCGCCGAGGGCGAAGAGGTCGTCATCGCGGGCTACAACGCGCCCGAGCAGACCGTCCTTTCCGGACCGGCGGAGGCGATCGACCGCGTGGTCGCCCGTGCCCGCGCGGAAGGGGTGACCGCGGCCCGCATCAACGTCTCGCACGCCTTCCACTCGCCCGCGGTCGTCCCGGCCGCCGAGGCGATGACCGGGGAACTCGCCGCGATCGACTTCGCGCGGCTCGACCGGCCCGTCGTCTCCACGGTGACCGGTGACGTCCTGCACGCCGCCGAAGACCTGCGCGATCTGCTGCGCGACCAGGTGGTCCTGCCGGTCCGCTTCCGCGAGGCGGCCGCGAAGGTCGCCGAGCGCAGCGACCTGGTGATCGAGGTCGGCCCCGGCCGCGTGCTCACCGGCCTGCTCGGCGCCATCGCGCCCGGTACCCCGGTGCTTTCGATCGACACCGACAGCCTGACGCTCGCGCCGGTGCTGAAGGTCGCCGGTGCCGCGTTCGCGTTCGGTGCGCGACTGGAGACGTCCGCGCTGTTCGACGGCCGGGTCGTGCGGGCCCTGCCCGCGGACGGCGAGTTCTCGTTCCTCGCCAGCCCGTGCGAGGCCGCGCCGTCCATCGGCGCCGTCCTGACCCGCGACCGGGTCGCCGAGCCCGCCGAGGCCACCGCAGGAACGGCTTCGGAAAGCGGCGGCAGCAGCACCCTCGACCTGCTGCGCAAGCTCGCGTCCGAACGGGTCGAGCTGCCGCTCGAAGCGGTCACCGCCGACACGCATCCCCTCGACGATCTGCACCTTTCGTCGATCACCGTCGGCCAGCTGGTCAACGACGTGACCAGGGCGCTCGGCCGTCCGGCGCTGGAGGGCATGCCGAACTTCGCGACCGTGTGCCTCGGCGAACTCGCCGAGATGATCGACGAACTCGCGCAGACCGCCAAACCCGCCGACAGCAACCAGGCCGAGGTCGCCGGCGTCGGGCCGTGGGTCCGGCCGTTCGCGGTGGAGTACGTCGTCGCACCGAAGCCGTCGCCCGATCTCGCCACGGGTATCTCCACCGCGGAGTGGACGGCGTTCGCCCCGGCCGGTCACCCGCTGGCGGAGCCGCTGCGCGCGGCACTGGCCACGGCGGGCGTCGGCGACGGTGTCCTCCTCTGCCTGGACGCCGACAGCGCTTCCGGCGACGTCGGCCTGTTCCTGGACGCGGGCCGCGCGGTGCTGGCCGCGCCCAACGGCACGCGGTTCGTCGTGGTGCAGCACGGTCTCGGTGCCTCCGGGCTGGCGAAGACGCTCCGGCTGGAGGACCCGTCGGCCCGCACCACGATCGTCGACCTCGCCGACCTCAGCCCGGTCGACCCCGAAGCCCTGGAGGCCGCAGTGTCCACTGTGGTCACCGAAGTGGCGGCGACGACCGACTTCAGCGAAGTCCGCTACGACACCGCCGGAGTCCGCACGGTGCCGAAGCTCGCGGCGCTGACCCCGGCCGAGGCCGAAGGCACCCCGCTGGACGCCGGCGACGTCCTGCTCGTCACGGGCGGCGGGAAGGGCATCACCGCCGAGAGCGCGTTGGCGCTGGCCAAGGATTCCGGTGCGAAGCTGGCACTGCTCGGCCGGAGCGACCCGGCCGACGACGCCGAACTGTCGGAGAACCTCGGCCGCATGGCGGCGGCGGGTATCACCTACCGCTACGAGCGTGCCGACGTGACCGACGGACGGCAGGTGGCCGACGCGATCGGCCGGGTGCAGGAGGCGTTCGGCCCGGTCACCGCGGTGCTGCACGGCGCTGGCCGCAACGAGCCCGCGGCGCTGTTCTCCTTGACCGAAGAGAGCTTCCGCAAGACGCTGGCGCCGAAGATCGGCGGTCTCAACGCCGTCCTCGACGCCGTCGACAAGGACAAGATCAAGCTGCTGGTGACCTTCGGCAGCATCATCGGCCGGGCGGGCCTGCGCGGTGAGGCGCACTACGCCACGGCCAACGACTGGATGACCGAACTGACCGTGCGGTTCGGCCGGGAACACCCTCGGGCCAAGGCGATCGCGCTCGAATGGTCTGTCTGGTCCGGCACCGGGATGGGCGAAAAGCTCGGTGTGGTCAGCGCGTTGATGCGCGACGGCATCACCCCCATCCCGACCGAGGAGGGCATCGAGATCCTCCGCCAGGTCGTCGGCGACCCGGCCGCCCCGTCGGTACTGGTCGTCTGCGGCCGCACCGCCGGGCTGGCCACCCTTCCGGTGGAGAAGCGCGAACTACCGCTGACCCGCTTCGTCGACCGCGCCGTCGTGCACTATCCGGGGGTCGAGCTGATCACCGAAGCCGACCTGTCCGCGGGCAGCGACCCGTATCTGGCCGACCACCTGCTCGACGGTCAGCTGCTGTTCCCGGCGGTGATCGGCATGGAGGCGATGACCCAGGTCGCCAAGGCCGCGCTGGCCGCGGAAACGCTGCCGGCGCCGGTGTTCTCCGACGTCGAGTTCCTGCGCCCGATCATCGTCTCGCCGGGCGGGTCGACCACGATCCGGCTCGCCGCGCTGGCCAGGGACGCCGAAACGGTGGACGTGGTGCTGCGCAGCGGGGAAACCGGCTTCAGCGCCGATCACTTCCGGGCCCGGCTGAGCTTCTCGCGGCCGGATCCGCTCGGCGACACCGTCGCCCGCGACGTCGCGCTGCCGCCGGTGCCGGTCGACCCGACGACCGAGCTCTACGGCACGGTTTTGTTCCAGGGCAAGCGATTCCAGCGGGTCATCGGATACCGGCGGGCCGGCGCGCGGCACGCGGTCGCGGAGATCGCGACCGGCGCCGAGGTCGACTGGTTCGCGCCGTTCCTCCCGCAGGAACAGCTCCTGGCCGACCCGGGCACCCGTGACGCGATGATGCACGCGATCCAGTGCTGTGTCCCGGACGCGACCCTGCTGCCGCAAGGGATCGAGCGGCTGTACCTCGCCGAACCCGGTGAGCAGCATCCGGAGTACGTGCTCCTCGACGCTCGTGAGCGTTCGCAGGACGGTGACAGCTACGTCTACGACCTCGACGTCCGCAATCCCGACGGGAAGCTGGTCGAGCGGTGGGAAGGGCTGAAGCTGCGCGCGGTGCGCAAGCGTGACGGCGAAGGGCCTTGGGTCCCGTCGATGCTCGGGTCCTATTTGGAGCGTTCCGTCGAACGGCTGCTCGGCTCGTCCCGCGCGATCGTCGTCGAACCGGATCCGGTGGGCGTCTCCGTGGACACCACGCCGGAGCGGCGGGCGCAGACGGCACTGGCCGCCGGCCGCGCCGTCGACGCGCCGCTCGAGATCCGCTACCGCCCGGACGGGAAACCGGAGGCCGACGGCGTCGAGGTGAGCGCGTCGCACAGCGCCGGCCTCACCCTGGCCATCGCGGGTGCCGGCCGGATCGCGTGCGACGTCGAAACGGCGATCGAACGGACGCCGGAGGACTGGGCGGGCCTGCTCGGCGAGGATCTGCTCGCGGTGGGCGAACTGCTGGCCGCGGACGCCCGCGAGCCGCTTTCGGTGGCGCACACCCGGGTCTGGAGCGCGCTCGAATGCGTGCGCAAGACCGGGGACATGTCGCAGGCGCTCACCGTGCACCGGGTCGACCCGGACGGCTGGGCGGTGCTTTCCCACGGCGGTGCCCGCATCGCCACCTGGGTGACGACCGTCAACGACCGGACCGATCCCGTCGTCTTCGCCGTGCTCCAGGGAGAGGAGAGCTGACATGGCCGACTACTACGAGATCCTCCACACGGTCGGATTCGAAGAGACCAACCTGGTGGGCAACGTCTACTACGTGAACTACGTGCGCTGGCAGGGCCGGTGCCGCGAGATGTTCCTGAAGGAGAAGGCGCCGGCGGTGCTCGAAGAGGTCCGCCACGACCTCAAGCTGTTCACGCTCAAGGTGGACTGCGAGTTCTACGCGGAGATCACCGCGTTCGACGAGCTGTCCATCCGGCTGCGGCTGGAGGAGCTGACCCAGACCCAGATCCAGTTCACCTTCGACTACGTCCACCTCACCGCGGAAGGCGAGCGGCTGGTGGCACGGGGACGGCAGCGGATCGCGTGCATGCGCGGCCCGAACACGGCCACGGTGCCCAGCCGGGTGCCCGAACAGCTGCGTGAGGCGCTGGCCCCGTACGCGGTCGACGGCAAGGGGGAATGACGTGGGCACGCTGGAGGAACCGTCGCGGCCGGTGCTGAAACGGCTGCCGACACCCGTCGCCCGGCGCCGGTTGTCCGCGCAGGCCGGCCTGCGGGAGGTGATGGGCCAGTTCGCCACCGGCGTCACCGTGCTGACCGCCGGCGGCGAACGGGCACACGGGATGACCGCCAACGCCGTCACCTCCGTGTCGCTGGAGCCGCCGATGGTGCTGTGCTGTGTTTCCCGCGCGGCCCGGATGCACGAGGCGATCGTGACGGCGGGCTCGTACGCGGTCACGGTGCTGGCGTCGGACCAGAAGGAACTGGCGAAGTACTTCGCGGACTGGCGCCGCCCGGCCGGGATCGCGCAGTTCGACTCGGTGGACTGGACGGCCGGGCCGCAGACCGGCGCCCCGCTGCTCGACGGTGCGCTGGCGTGGCTGGAATGCGAACTGGCGGAGGTCTACGAAGGCGGTGACCACTCGATCTTCCTCGGCAAGGTGGTCGCCTCCAGCCGCGGCACCGCGCAGGACTCGCTCGTCTTCTACAGCGGCGGCTACCACCAGATCGACGGCCGCATCCGGGCATCCGCCTGACAGGAGAGGAAATGCCATGACCACCAACGAATCCGCCACGCCCGCTCCGGCCCCCGTCGCCGAACGGCCGCCGGTGGTGACCACGATGCCCCGCCTCGGACGGGGGGTGTGCTGGCGCGACATCGTGCGCGAGATCGAACTCGACGAGCTCGAGCGCGAGGCCCGTATGAGGGAGGCGGCGTGACCCTGCAGGGCGATCCGGGCGCCCAGCGCACGGAGGACTCCGAGGTGGTGCCGCTGCCGGAAGACCGCCTGCGGCGCTCCCGGATCCCGAGGCCGACCGACGGGCGGGTGATCCCGCTCGCCCGCGGTACCGAGCCGGTGCATCCACCGGAACCGACGATGCCGCTGCTGCGCACCCAGCGCGACGAACTGCGCGAGCACATCGTCGACGGACGGCTCGACGGCGTCCGCCGTCAGCACTCGCTCGGCAAGCACACCGCGCGCGAACGGCTGGATCTGTTGCTGGACCCCGATTCCTTCACCGAGGTCGAGCTGTACCGGCGGCATCAGGCGAGCGGGCTCGGACTGGCGGAGAACCGGCCGTACACCGACGGCGTGATCGCCGGCTCGGGCACCATCGACGGACGGCGCGTGTTCGTCTACGCGCAGGACTTCACCGTCTTCGGCGGTTCGCTCGGCGAGGCGCACGCGGCGAAGATCCAGAAGGTGATGGATCTGGCGATCGCCACCGGCTCGCCGCTGATCGGGCTCAACGACAGCGGGGGAGCGCGGATCCAGGAAGGGGTCATGGCGCTCAACGGCTACGGCGGTATCTTCCGCCGCCAGGTCGAGGCGTCCGGGGTCATCCCGCAGATCAGCGTGGTGCTGGGGCCGTGCGCGGGCGGGGCGGCGTATTCGCCCGCGCTCGCGGATTTCGTCTTCATGGTGCGCGACACCGCCCGCATGTACCTGACCGGGCCGGACGTCGTCGAGACCGTGACCGGGGAACGGGTCAGCCACGACGAACTGGGCGGCGCGGACGTGCACGGCGCGTCGTCCGGCGTGGCGACCGTGGTGCACGACGACGAGGAGACCTGCCTCGCCGACGTCCGGTACCTGGTGTCGCTGCTCCCGTCGAACTATCTGGACCCCGCGCCCCGCGAGCCGTCGCAGGACGCGGGCAAGGACCGGCGGCCGCGGTTCGCCGAACTCGTCCCGGTGGAGCCGAACAAGCCTTACGACATGCGTGACGTGTTCTCGGAACTGGCCGACGACGGTGAGTTCTTCGAGCTGCACGAGCGGTGGGCGCAGAACGTGCTGTGCGCGCTCGCGCGCGTCGACGGGCGCGTGGTCGGCCTGGTCGGCAATCAGCCGGTGGTGTTCGCCGGCGTGCTCGACGGCCCGGCGTCGCAGAAGGCGGCGCGATTCGTGCGGTTCTGCGACGCTTTCAGCATCCCGCTAGTGACCCTTGTGGACGTTCCGGGCTTCCTGCCGGGCGTCGAACAGGAGCATTCCGGGATCATCCGCCACGGCGCGCAGCTGCTGCACGCCTACTGCGAGGCGACCGTGCCGCGCGTGCAGGTCATCCTGCGCAAGGCGTACGGCGGCGCGTACATCGTGATGGACTCGCGGTCCATCGGGACCGACCTCTCGCTGGCGTGGCCCACCAACCAGATCGCCGTCATGGGCGCCGAGGGCGCGGTGAACGTGTTGTTCCGCAAGGATCTCGCCGTCGCACCCGATCCGGACGCCCTGCGTGCCCACCTGGTGGCCGAGTACACCGAGGAGTTCATGAACCCGCAGTACTCGGCCGAACGCGGCCTGGTCGACGACATCATCGACCCGGCGGACACCCGGTCCGCCGTCGCCAGAGCGCTGGACATACTGCAGGACAAGCGAAAGGCGGCGCCTCAGCGCAAGCACGGCAACCACCCGATCTGAACGGGGGAACCCATGTCACCGTCCGGAATGGACAGTGCGCCGGTCTTCCGGGTCCTGCGGGGGGACCCGGAAGACGCCGACCTCGCGGCGCTCGTCGCCGTCTTCACCGCGCTGGCTTCGGCCGCGCCCCCGCCCGCGGCGCCGGCCCGATCGGCCTGGTCGCCGCTCGTCGCGCCGAGCTGGCGCACCTCCGCGCTGCGCTGAGCCGCGCGCGAAACGCGGTCATGGTGCTGTGAAAGCCACTTTCGCAACGTTCAACGTTGCGAAAGTGGCTTTCGCGTCGTGTCCTCACGCGAGCCGGCGCGCGGCCTCGGTCTCCCGCCGCGGCGGATAAGTACTGTGGCTGGTGTGCACGGCGACGTAAAGGATCCCGCCGTCGACCACCGTCTCCAGCTCCGTCCGTTCCCCGGGCTCGAACGCGCCCCCGCAGGCCGCGCAGGTCCGTTGCCGCTCCGCCGCGCTCATTGCCGGTCCCGCTGTTCGGGGACCGCGGGGTCGGGCCACGACAGGCCGAGCAGGTCGACGTCGAGCTCGTCTTCGGCGTAGATCTCATACGGGTCGAGACGTTCGGTCATGGCGCGCTCCTTGGGTTTCGGGGTACCACAAGGGCACTACCGGCACCCCGCCACCGGCGACTTTTCCTTTGCTCACCGCGCGCGCCCGGCATCCTCGATCGCGTCACGACCGGCTCCCGATCGGACGGGGTCATCCTTGGTTGTCAAGTGAGTCGTTCATCGAAGGCCGGGAGGAACGCCATGACGGCACAGGTGCGAATTTGGGTCGTGACCGATGATCTCGACCCGCGCGGGGCCGCCGAGGCCGACGCGACGGCGTTCGTCCCGGAGCCGAGGCCGGCAGCCGAAAACGATTTCCCGGCCGAGCACATCGTCCTCGGCTACAACTAGATCACCCCCGTACGGACAGCACGGACGAAGAAGACCGCCGGATATCGCGCGCGCGAGAATGAGGATCGCCCGCGAACCGGCCAGACCACGAGGAGGCCTCCGGATGGCTATGCGCCTCCAGCTCACGTCGGGTTTGCAGGTGCTGGAAGAATGGGCGATCAATGCTCCGCAGGCCGACCGCAATGTTATCTACGAAGCGCTTTTCGCGGTAGCCGACGGATCCGCGTTTCTCATCTACGACATTTTCGGAGATGGCCGCGATCCGCATCAGTTCATCATTCTGGTGAAACATGATCTCGTCATCAGGATAGGGCTCAAACGGACCGATTCCTCGTTCGAGATCGTCTACATCGGCGCGCTGGAGCACGGGACACCCGCCGCGGCATGGGCCGACGACGTCGACGGCTCCTGAGCCGGTACCGCTGAACGGCCCAGTCCGCGCCCCGGTACCGGCAGCCTTTCGTACCAATGGATCATGTGTTCCTCACCTTGACATCGTCCAGTTCGGCGTGAAATTCTGCGGGTGTTTGCGGATGGGGAAATTCTGCCGGTCTGGAATTGCGGTTGTCGAGGTCTGGAGGCATGAAAGATGTCATCTCCTGAATTCCCGGGGTTGGATGTTTCCACACGGGTGCGCGCACGTGACATCCAGATGGCCGGGGTCGCCGACGTCCGACGGCGGGTGCTGATGATCTCCGGCGCCATCGACACCACCGAGCACGACATCTCGGTCAGCGTCAATCTCCCCGAACCCGGCCGCTGGCAGGTGATCAAATCCGAGACCAACCTGACCGACAAGACCTGGGTCGCGATGCAGGTCGTCACCGACGAGGACTCGACCTTCGTCAACGACGCCGACACCCTCGTGCTTTCCCGCCAGTTCTCGAAATCCTTCATGACACCGGATCAGCGCCGTCTCACCTTCTACGACGGTGAGGTCCGGCCCGGCGAAGCCGTGCTGAAGGTGTACTCGCTCGACGCCGGCGGGCGGAAGCCGACCTATTCCTATTCCCGCTACAGCCCGATCGCCACCGACACCGCCGAGCAGTCGCAGCAGACCCTGGACGAACTGATCAGCGACGGGATGAAGCAGCGCCCCGTGATCGAGCTGATCGTCCCGGTGACCGTGATCGGCTGAGCACCCCGGTGATCACCTTTGTCCCGGAACCGCATCTGCTCGAATCGCCGCGCGGGCGGGAATGGCCGATTCTCCCCGGTTCCCGTGCGGCGATCACCCCCGAGCCGCCGTCCGCCGCCGACGTCGTCATCGTCGGGGCGGGCCCGGCCGGGCTCGCCGTCGCTTCCGCCCTGTGGCACCACGGCGTCCGCGACCTCGTCCTCGTCGACCGCGACGGCCGCCCCTGCGGCCGGTTCTTCGACCGTGTCGACCTGCTCGGCCAGCGCGTGCTGCGGTCGCCGTACGAACACCACCCCGGCGTCGAGGGCTACCGCGACTGCGAACTGCTGGACTTCGCGCGGCTGCACTGGTCGGTGCTGACCCCGGTGGAGCGCCGGGAGATCCGCATGGCGCAGGCCGGACATCGTTCGGTCGTCCCGGTCGACGTCTTCGAGGCCTACTGCCGCCATCTGGCCGCGAGCCACCACGTCACCGAACGGACCTGGCGCGGCTCGGTGCGCGAGGTGCTGCCGACCTCCGAAGCGGTCACCGTGCGCGCCGACCGGTTCTCCGTCACCGCGCGCCACGTCGTGCTCTGCCTCGGCGAGGAACGCCGGTCCGCCCCGGACACCTGGTGGGGTGGCGGCCATCCGCCGCGCGGAGTGACCTATTGGGACGAACCCGTGCCCGACGGCGGGAAGCGCCTCGCCGTCGTCGGCGCCGGACTCACCGCCGCGCACCTGATCTCCAACGGGCTCGCCCAGGGGCGCGAGGTGCACTGGGTGGTCCGCGAAGCCGGCGAACGTTACCAGTGCGCCGACGTCAACTCGTCGTTCTTCCGTCCCGAAGGCCGTGCCCGCTTCGACGGGGTGAGCTGGGCGGAGCGGCTCGAACTGATGGGCCGGTTCCGGCGCGCGTCGATCATGTTCGAGTTCCGGCCGATGCTCGAGGCGGCCGAAGCCGAAGGGCGGCTGATCGTGCATCGCGGCAAGGCGATCACGAAGGTGACGCCGGGCGTGGGACTCCACCTCGAAGACGGTTCACGGGTTTCCGTGGACCACGCCGTGCTGGCGCTCGGCACCACACCGTCGATCGGAGATGGCCTGATGCCCGACGAGGCGGTGCTCGATCGCGGCGGCTGGCCGCGGCTGGACGAGCGCACCTTCGCCTACGCCGGCGCTCCCCGGGTCTTCGCGGTCGGCGCGGCCGCGGGGATGGCGCTGGGCCCGGCCGCCCGCAACATCGACGGCCACCGGGTCGCCACCGCCCGGGTCGCGGCGGCCGTCGCCGGGAACCTCCACCGGGACACCCCGCTGCGGACGGCCACGAAGGACGTCGCCCGTGTCTGAGCCCTACGACTCCCGGTTCACCCTGCCGTCGATCGACGACCCGCCCTCGACCGAGTCGGGGGTGATCCTGCTGGGCCTGGACGCCGAACGCCTGCTCGCCGGGGTCGGGCTGGCCCGGCTCGCCGACGAGCCCGCGCTGGTGGCCCTCGCCGTGGACCAGGCCCGGCACGAGGCGCTCGACCTCGGCCTCGGCGCGCTCGTCGAGGCGGGGATCGTTCGCTGGCGCGCGGTCCGCCCGTTGATCGAAGCAGGTCCGGAGATGACGGCGGCGGGTTCCCTGCGCCGAGAATGGGAACACGCCACCGCGCGGGTCACCGCCACGGTGACCGGGCTGGGGCCGGCATCGGTGGCGTGCCTCGCGGCCTGCTGGCTGCGTCGCGACGACGTCAACGAGTTCGCCGGACACCGGCGGGCGCCGGAAAACGGGAGCGATACACAGGATGTCCTATCTCGGGTCTTTGCCGACTGACGCCACACTGCTGCAGGTCTTCCAGAAATTCCCCGCGCCCGCGTCGAAACTGCTGGAGCTCCACGAACTCCTCATGCGGGCGCCGTCGCCCTTCGGCGCGGGGGAGCGGGAGCTGATCGCGGCCTACGTCTCCGGCGTCAACGATTGCCGGTACTGCCACGGGGTCCACACCGTCACCGCGGAGGCTTTCGGTGTGCCGGAAGGACTTCTGGCCGCCGCGCTGGCCGATCTCGACTCTTCGCCCGTGGACGACCGGATGAAGCCCGTGCTGGCCTACGTGGGCAAGCTGACGCGCACTCCGGCTCGGATGACCGACGCGGACGCCGAAGCGGTGTACGCGGCGGGCTGGGACGAGACCGCGCTGCACGACGCCGTCCTCGTGTGCGCCCTGTTCAACTTCATGAACCGGATGGTCGAGGGGCTCGGGATCCGCGCCGACGACGCCTACGCGAAGATCTCGGGCGTGCGGTTGAAGGAAGGCGGCTACGCCGGCCTCGCGACGTTGCTCGGAGACGCATCCCGCTGACTGGGCCATTCGGGTGCGGGTAACCGGGTGATGACCACGCGGGGTCACCATGTCGTGCTGAGATCGCGCCACCACTTTCCGTCGTCGAAATCGGTGCCCGCTACTCCGTTCGGCGCCCATGATCGCGGAAACGGAGCAGCCGGAAGGCACCTTCCGGCTTAGGTGAAAAGCACATCCCCGCGATGATGCATGGCACTGGCCGCGTACCCGCCCTGAGCAGCACGATTTCCTCATCGAAGGAACACCACCGAACAGCCTGGGAGCCATCGATGATGAACACCGCGACCGACAACGTCCGCTCGCTCTTCGCCGTCCGGGGGATCGACACCGGGTTCGCCGGGAACGAGGTCGAGCTGGTGATCGACCGGTTCGACCACTGGACCAACCAGCACCGCAGTGAGGCATTCAGCTGCTTCACCGGCGCCTGTTGCACCGCCCCGCCGCTGGCCGAAGCGAGCTGAACGCACTCTTCCGGCCGTCACTCGCACCCTGAAGGCGAGTGGCGGCCGGTTTCGTGTGCGGGGTGCCTCCCCGTCAGGTCGACGGAAAGTAGCCGACCGACTGCGAATTCCGTCGACAGGTGACCCTGTCGCCCGGCCGTCCCCGGCCGGCTCACCACCCGAACGGTGGAACGCGTTCCGTGCGGGCGTGTTTATGTTGGGGGCCATGGGGGTGTGCGTGAGGGGACGGCGCCATGGTGATCAGGGTTCTCGTGGCCGAAGACATGCACATCGTCCGCGGGGCGCTCGTGGCGCTGCTGCGGCTCGAACCGGATATCGAAGTGGTGTCCGAGGTGGCGTCGGGTGACGAGATCCTCCCCGCCGCACGGGGCTCCCGCACCCAGGTCGCGATCATCGACATCGACCTCCCCGGCAAGGACGGGCTCACCGCGGCCACCGAGCTCCACGAGCAGCTCCCGGAGGTCAGGACCCTGATCCTGACCAGCCTCGGCAGGCCCGGCACGCTCCGGCGGGCATTGGCGGCCAAAGTGAGCGGCTTCCTGCTGAAGGACGCCCCCGCGGAGAAGCTCGCCAACGCCGTGCGCGGGGTGGCTGCCGGGCGGAGGATGGTCGACGGCGATTTGGCCCTCGCCGCCTGGGACACCGTGGAATGCCCGCTGACGCCGCGGGAGATCGACGTCCTGCGGCTCACCGCCGAAGGCCGCGACACCCTGGAGGTCGCGGCGAAGGCCTTTCTCTCCACCGGAACCGTGCGCAACTACCTGACCACGATCGTGTCGAAGCTCAACGCGCGCAACCGGGTCGACGCGATCCGCATCGCCAAGGAATCGGGCTGGATCTAAACGGGCACCACGGCACGCAGCCGGAACCGCCCGTCGGGCTCCACGCCGGCGGTCAGTTCCCCGCCGAGCCCGGCGACGCGGTCGGACATGTTCGTGATGCCGCTGCCCGGGGCCTCCACCCGCACCGGTTGCTCCGGCTTCGGCGGCCGCCCGTTCACCACGCCGTCGTTGACGATGTCGAGCGCGACGCCGTCGCCGGTCCGCCGCACGGCGATCTCGCAGCGTTCGACCTTGCTGTGCCGCAACACGTTCGTCACGCCCTCGCGCAGCACCACGGCCAGCACGGTCCGCACCGTCGTCGGCAGGTCCTCGTGCTCGATCTCCAGCCGCACCTGGACGTCGGCGGCCACCAGCACCGCCTGCGCCGACCGCGACTCCTGATCCAGCGACAGTTCGCGGTAGCCACTCGCCACCGACCGGACGTCGGTCAGCGCCTGCCGCGTCAGCCCGAGGATCTCCACCAGCTCGGCGGAGGCGCGATCGGTGTCGATGTCCATGATCCGGGTGGTCAGCTCGCTCTTCAGCGCGATCGCCGACAGGCTCATCCCCAGCAGGTCGTGCAGGTCGCGGGCGAACCGCAGCCGCTCCTCCGCGACCGCGACCTCGGCGAGGCGTTTCCTGGTCTCGCCCAGTTCGGTCACCAGCCGGATCAGCCAGATCAGCCCGAACACCATCAGCCCGGTGTTCAGGATGGACGCGAAAGTGTAGAAGCCGCCGAGGAAGTCGGTGCCGTAGGCGATCCGGATCAGCACCACCCCGGCGGCGGTCACCGCGAACGCCGTCCAGCCCGCCAGCGGCGGCAGCACCAGCAGCGCGGTGCCGGCGAACAGGCTGGGCAGGCTCACCCACGCGCTCCCGAGCGGGATCAGCGGCAGGAAGATCAGGCAGGCCTGCACGAACAGCAGCGCGTAGCTCTGCCGCGAGCGCAACCGGACGTTCGGGCGGGCGAAGTAGGACAGCTGCAGCGTGGTCAGCGCGGTGAGGTAGCCGGCGATGAGCGCCAGGGACCAGCCGTCGTCGGTCAGCATGAACGCCCGTGCCATCGCGGAGAGGCTGAAGACGATGAAGACCACCGTCATCGTCCATTGGACGTTCCTGGCGTCGATCCGGGACCAGTGCCCGGAACCCTCGGCCAGCGCGGTCTCGGTGGGCTCGGCCTGTTCGGGCACCGGGAGTTCGGCGTGCAGCCGCCACCGGCCCGCCGCGTCGGGACCCGCGCTCAGCTTCCCGCCGTGCCCGGCGACCTCCCCGGTCACCTCGCGCAGGCTCTCGGCCGTCTCCTCGGGCACGTCGTCGTGCGCCGTCCCGTCGTGGACGATCTCCAGCGCGACCCGGCCGCCACTCGCGCGCACGGTGATCTCGCAGTGCTCGACGCCGGTGTAGCGGAGCACGTTCGTGACACCCTCGCGCAGCACCTTCGCCAGCAGGGTGCGCAGCTTCACCGGGAGCTCGACCTGTTCGAGGTCGACCCGCACCGCGACGTTCGACGCCGAGAGCAGCGACACCGCGGTCCGGGACTCCTTGTCGAGCGACAGCTCCCGGTAGCCCCTGGCCACCGACCGCACGTCGGACAGCGTCCGCTGCGCGATCCCGGTGATCTCGGCGAGCTCCTCACGCGCCCGGTCCAGCGACTTCCTCAGCAGCCGGTGCACCAGTTCGCCCTTGAGCGCGATCGCGGACAGGCTGAGGCCGAGCAGGTCGTGCAGGTCCCTCGCGAAGGCCAGCCGCTGCTCGGCCACGGCCCGCCTCGCCAGCTCGGTCCTGGCCTGGTGCAGTTCGGTCACCAGCCGCGCGAGCCAGGTCAGCAGGTACACGACCAGGGCGTAGAAGACCGCGGTGACGCTGTCGAACAGCGCGCCGAGCCAGGTCTCGTCGTAGGTCCACAGGATCCAGATCGTGCCCGCCATGAACACGGTGAACACCGTCCAGCCCGTCCGCGGCCGGAACAGCAGCAGCGCGCTGCCCGCCGCGAGGGTGGTCAGCGAGCTCAACGCCGCGTCGAAGTGCAGGGTCGACAAGAACGCCAGGCACGCCTGCACCACCAGCATGGCCTTCGCGAGCTTGGTGTCGAGCCGGACCGCCGGACGGCTGAAGTACAGCAGCTGGATCGCCAGCACGGGACCGACGTACAGCACGGCCAGCAGGCCTTGCCAGAAGTCCACCCCCGGCCGGAACAAGACCGCGAGGAGCCCGAACAGGCACGAGTTGACGAAGACGACGGTGATGATCAGCCCGGCGAGGAACAGTGCCCGGCGCGGCCGCCGGTCGACCCCGGCGGTACCCAGAGGTTCGGCGGTCACGGCGAGCTGATCCGGCACGGGCACCCCAGTGGTAACAGAAGACGTCTTGATCCTTGTCGTGCTGCCCCCTTGCGACGGCCGAGGCCGTCGCACGACCTCCATCGCGGTGTGATTCGGATCCTAACCCATCTTCGTTACCCCGGTTCCCGCTTCCGTGGCGGGGAGGAGGATGATCAGGGAGACATTTTCCCGCCCGGGACAGGGAAAATCCCCGTGGTCACCCGCGCGGGTGTGGGGCGTTCGGACCACGCCGGGGATCGCGGAACACGCCACGATGGAAGACGTGGGTTCCACTTTGTACGCCACGCGGGGCGGGCGGGCACCGGTGGCCCTAAGCTCTGCGCATGGCCAGGTATTTCGACGTACATCCGGAGAATCCGCAACGACGCGCGATCGGACAGGTCGTCGACATCCTGCGCGAGGACGGGCTCATCGCGTACCCGACGGATTCCTGTTTCGCCCTCGGCTGCCAGCTGGGGAACAAGCAGGGCATCGACCGCATCCGGAGCATCCGCAAACTCGACGACCGCCACCATTTCACCCTGGTGTGCCAGGACTTCGCCCAGCTGGGCCAGTTCGTGCACGTGGACAACGCGGTCTTCCGCGCGGTCAAGGCGTCCACACCGGGCAGCTACACGTTCATCCTCCCGGCCACCAAGGAGGTGCCGCGACGGCTGCTGCACGCCAAGAAGAAGACCGTCGGTGTGCGCATCCCCGACCACGTGGTCACCCAGGCGCTGCTCGGCGAACTCGGCGAGCCGCTGCTGTCGAGCACGCTGCTGCTGCCCGACCAGGAGGAGCCGATGACCCAGGGCTGGGACATCAAGGAGCATCTGGAGCACGTGGTGGACGCGGTGATCGACTCCGGCGACTGCGGGGTCGAGCCCACCACGGTCATCGATTTCTCGTCGGGCGAGCCGGAGATCGTACGCCGGGGCGCGGGCGACACCTCGCGCTTCGAATGACGCGTGGGACCGGCGTCCCGGTCCCACGCGCCCGCGGTTCAGTGCGTGACGAGCCCTTCGGCCTTGGACGGGGCCGAGGGGATGTGGAACAGCCGCGTGAACAGCTCCAGCATGGCAGGCTCGCCCTTGATGGCCACCGCGCCGCAGGTGAGCGCGCTCGCGGCGGCCATCTCGCCGTTCAGCAGCTTCAGCACGACCGGGCCGCGCGGCTCGATGACGAGGTCGGGGTTCGGGTGCGGGCCCTCCCCGGCGGTCATGGCGCCGTCCTCGACCACCGCGTGCACGATCATCTGGTCGCCGTAGTGCAGCTCGAACGCGCAGTCGATGCCGCGGGCCGCGTCGGGCTGGAACGTGGTGTAGAGCGACAGGATGGCCGCGTCGAGGGTGAACAGGTCGTCGGCTGCCGGGTCGGTGAGCGAACGGGCGCCCCACAGGCCCAGCTGCAGCAGGATCTGGTCGAGGTCGTTGCCGTATTCGGTCAGCTCGTAGACCACCCCGGCGTCGAGCTGTGAGAGCACCCGGCGCTGGACGACCCCGTGCCGTTCGAGTTCGTTGAGCCGGGTCGACAGGATGCTCGTCGGGATCTTCGGCAGGCCGTGCTGGAGCTCGTCGAAGCGCTTCGGCCCGAGCACGAGGTCGCGGATCACGAGCAGGGACCAGCGTTCCCCGATGATCTCGAGCGCGCGGGCGAGGCCGCAGAACTGGCCATAGGTACGAGCGGTCATGCTTGACTCCTCAGTTTCCTTGATCTGGTGGTGGCGGGTGGTGCTTCAGCGGACCGGATGTCCCTCGGAGAGCAGCTCGCGGTGCAGCTCTCGCAGTTCGGCGCAGGGTGTCACCCCCAGTTCGTCCTCGAGCCTGGATCGCAGCCACTCGTAGGCCGCCAGCGCGTCGCTGCGCCGTCCGCTGAGCCCCAGCGCGCGGATCAGGTGGGCGTGCAGGGTTTCGTCGAACGGGTCGGCGGTGGTCAGCGACCGCAGCACGCCGAGCATCTCCCGGTGCCTGCCCGCCCGGATCTCGGCCTCGATCCACAGGTCGCGGGCGTTGCGCCGATGCTCCAGCAGATAGACGGTGTAGGCGGCCAAGGTCGGTCCACAGTGGATGTTCGCCAGCGGGGGACCGGACCACAGGTCCAGCGCGGTACGGAACGCGTGCGCGGCCGCCGCGTTGTCACCCTCGTCCAGCAGGTCGCGGCCGAGCCGGTGCAGCCGCTGGAACTCCGACACGTCGACCACGCCCGCGTCGATCTCGAGCCGGTAGCCGGGCGAGCTGGTGACCAGCAGACCGCCGTTGCCACCGGGGTCGAGGTGGCGGCGGAGGTGGTGGACGTAGGTGTGCAGGGTCCGGCGGACACTGCGCGGGGGCGCGTCGTTCCACAGCTCGTGGACGAGGGAGTCGACGTGGACCGTCTTGCCGGGACGGATGAGCAGCATCGCCAGCAGTTGCAGGAGTTTCGGCGTGCTCGGCGCGCGGTCGGCGCCGTCGATGTGCAGCTCGAGTGGCCCCAGCAACCTGGCCGTGTCACCCGCTTCGATGGTCATCGCGTGCATCCCTGCCCCTCCGGCGGAGTCCCCCTCGATGACGGTGACAGAGGCGGAACCTTCGGAACAGTGCCGGAAACACCCGGTCGGCCATGATTTCTTCGTTGCGCGGTATGCGATCGTCACAACCTGCCGCGATGAACCGGTTGTGGCAAAAGAGAAGACGCGGAACGGGTCAGAGCCAGTCCGAATCGGTGGCGATGCGGATGGCGTCCACCCTGTTGCGGGCGTTGAGTTTCGTGACCACGGTGGCGAGATAGTTCCGCACGGTCCCCGGTGACAGGAACAGCTCCGCCGCGATGTCGGCGACCGTGCGCCCGTTCGCGGCGAGGCGGAGGATCTCCGCTTCCCGCGGGGTCAGCGGGCAGTCTTCCGTTTCCCAGGCGGACAACGCCAGTTCGCTGTCGATGACCCGGCGGCCGATGGCGACCGAACGGACGGCGTTGGCGAGCTTGTCGGCCGGCGCGTCCTTGAGCAGGAAGCCGTTGACCTTCGCGTCGAGCGCGCGGCGCACGGTGCCCGGGCGGCCGAGCGAGGTGAGGATCAGCGTGCGGACGCTCGGAAGTTGCTGGCAGAGCTCGGAAGCGGCCGCGAGCCCGTCCTTGGCCGGTAGATCGATGTCGATGATCGCGACGTCCGGGAGATACTCCGCGGCCATCGGGAGGATCTTGTCGCCGGAGCAGACCTCGGCGACGACCTCGATGTCCTGTTCGAGGTTCAACAGGGCGACCAAGGCGCCACGGACCATGTGCATATCCTCGGCCAATAGGACTCGGATCACTCCGACCTCCTCTTCCCCAGAAAACGCGCTAACTCTCAGTGTACATAGCAAACCCGGAAGAGTGAATCGGAATCGCACGATGCAAGGTTGCGCTTTTCCTCGCGGTCGGCCCGACATGATCAATGTGGCGGTGAGCTGCGGCGATGCGTCGGCTTCGAAGGTACTGAAACTGCGAGCGATCGATTACTCGCTGTCAGGTCAGAAGAAGGTAAAATTGCTACCTCAAGTGGTTTTCATTCCCTGTCGAGTACGTTCCATTCCGGTGAATCGGTCCGGCGAACGGGTGAACTCTCTCCATTCCGGAGACGGCGATGGACTGTTCGGCGGTACCGGCGCCGACCTCGATCGGACGTCGATCGCGGCATGGTCTCCTCGGCACGAGCCGGTTCGCGCGAAGCCGCCACTATCCACAAAGGACGTATGATGAGCTCATTGCTGGGTGCCCTGCGCAAGGTCATGTTCGCGCCTTCGCTGGCTTCGGTCGGCTTCGAGGGGCGCGGCTTCGGAGTGCCGCGGACGCCGTCGACCGCGCGGCTGGAGTCGATCCCGCAGTCGGTGGTGTGCGGCTTCGAGTGGGGGATCGACGCGCCTGCGCTGTGGGAGGCCGAACGGCGGCTGGACATGGTCGAGCCGGAGATGCGCGGGTTCGCCTACGAGGGCGCGGCGATGGCGTTCACCATCCTCGACGTCATGCCCGGCGGCCGCAAGGACCGCACGGCCGAACTGATGAGCGGCCCCGGACTCCCGCACGTGTTCCTGACCTACATCGGCATCGGCTTCGCGATGGCCCGGCTGCCCCGGCCGCTGTGGAAGAAGGTGCTGCCGGAGCTGGACGGCGTGCCGTTCCACCCGACGATGAGCTGGCTGGCCGTCGACGGCTACGCCTTCGACCGCGCCTACTTCGACACGCGCAAATGGGTCGACGAGCAGTTCGTCCCCAAGCCGTACCCGTGGGCGGGCGCCCCCGCGTACTTCCCGCGCGCCTGCGACCAGGGCATCGGGCGGGCGCTGTGGTTCATCAACGGCGGCGATCCGGTGAAGGTCGCCGCGGCGGTGGACCGCTTCCCGGCCGGACGCCGCCCGGACCTCTGGAGCGGTGTCGGGCTGGCTTCGACCTTCGCGGGCGGCTGCGACCGGCCCGGGCTGGTGAGGCTCCGCGAGGCGGCGGGGGAGCACCAGGACGAGCTCGGGCTCGGCGTCGTCTTCGCGGTGAAGGCGAGGACGTTCTCGTCGTTCGTCCCGCCGCACACCCGCCGCGCCGCCCGCGCGCTCGCCGGGCTGAGCATCGAGGAGGCCGTTCGGCTTGCCGACTCGACCGAGGTCACCGAGGACGCCGCCGACGGGACGCCCGCGTACGAGCTGTGGCGGCAGAACATCCGGGAGGGTCTGGCCCCTTCGGCCGGCCGGCTCTCCGCCTGAGGTCCCGCAGATGTCAGGAAAGGGTCGTTCAAGACGTTTCCCGTCCTGAACGACCCTTTCCTGACATCCGGGTGAGGGTCAGGCCGCGCGCTTGACCGGCTCCGGCCGGTGCCGCAGATCGGGCAGCGCGAGCAGGACCGGCGGGTCGAACAGGCGCTTGGGGCGCATCCGCAGGTCCGCGAGCCGCGCGGTGACCCCCGGCTCGACGGTGATCGGACCGTGGTGCCCGGTGTATCCGGTGCCGCGGCGCGTGAGCGGGCCGGTCACGCAGTGTGCGACGAGGTGCCAGTCGCCTTCCGGGACCTCGGTCAGCTGATAGGGGCCGGGGGCGTCGATGACCGTGTACCGCACGGGCGCGCCCTCGGGGATCCGCGTCGGGAAGAGGCCGACGAAGACGAGGCCGGGCGAGATCTCCGGCGGCGCCGACACGAAACCGCGGACGATCGCCCGCTTCGGGTCGGGGCGGGGCTCGCCGGCCAGGCGGCGCTGGAAGCCGCCCTGCCGCCGGTACGCGGACGGGGACAGGCCGACGCGGCTGCTGAACCGCGTGCTGAAGGTGCCGACGCTGTTGTAGCCGACGCGGTGGCTGATGTCGGCGACCGTGATCGAGGTGGTCAGCAGCAGGCGCTTGGCCTCGTCGAGCCGCAGCGCGGACAGGAACCGGCCGGGCGAGACCCCGGTGGCCTGCTGGAACACCCTGGTGAAATGGAATTTGCTGAAGGTCGCGGCGCGGGCGATGTCGTCGATAGTGAGCTCTTCGCCCAGTTTCTCGTTCATGGCCCCAATGGCTCGCTCCACGGCTCGCCGGACAGTCTCATCCATTGTGCCGTCCTTTCGCTCGAGGATTTCTGGCATGCTTTGCGGTTTCCGACAGTAGTGTTCGCCACGGCTTCTCCTGAAGTGCTTGATTCACCGCCGGATATGGATTCATGTGTGCGCCGACGTGAAAATTTCACGGGGTGTGGAGCATGCGAAAACCATGGTCCACCGGTGGTACGCGCACTGGATCCTGGTGGTCGGCGACCGCAGAATTCCTGGTAGCGCATTCACGCCGGAACCTCCCCGGCCGTGTTGGCGCGGTCCGAAGAACGTATTCCCGCGGCAACACAGAACCGGCCCTTGACCGCGTCCCCCCGCGGCGGTCAAGGGCCGGTTTCCATTTCGCGGAACGAGTGTGTGAGGATAGTATCGTCGGCTCGTGGGGCGAGACGCAGGCGAAAGGCAGATGGGGTCGATGATCAAGGTCCTGGTGGCCGAGGACATGCACATTGTCCGGGGGGCCCTGGTCGCGCTGCTCGGTTTGGAACCCGACATCGAAGTCGTCGCCGAATGCGCCAGCGGCGACGAGATCCTCCCGCTCGCCCAGTCCGCGCGCCCCGACATCGCGCTGATCGACATCGACCTCCCGGGCAAGGACGGGCTCACCGCGGCCGCCGAACTGCACGAGCAACTGCCCGGCGTGCGCACACTGATCCTCACCTCGCTCGGCAGCCCCGGCACCCTGCGGCGGGCGCTGGCCGCGAAGGTCAACGGTTTCCTGCGCAAGGACGCGCCCGCCGACCGGCTCGCCAACGCGGTCCGCGGAGTCGCCGCCGGACGGCGCGTCGTCGACGGCGACCTGGCGCTCGCCGCCTGGGACAGCGAGGAATGCCCGCTCACCGCCCGCGAGATCGAGGTGCTCCGGCTGGCGTCGGTCGGCTCCGATCCGACCGAGATCGCCGCCGAGTTGTTCCTGTCCGCCGGCACCGTGCGGAACTACCTGACGACGATCGTTTCGAAGCTCAGCGCCCGCAACCGGGTCGACGCCGTGCGGATCGCGCGCGAGTCCGGCTGGCTGTGACGACGGCCCGTCTACCGGGCGGGGACGTTCATCGTCGCGTGGGCGAGATCCGCGGCGAACTCGCCGGGAGAAGCCGCTTCCGCGAGCAACCGGCGCTGCCGGTCCGCGCCGGTCCCGTGTTCGAACAGTGAGTCCAACCCCCGGTCGACGTCTTCGGCGTCGCCCGCCGCGGTGAGCGCCGGCCGGATGAACTCGACCAGTTCGCCGATCAGCTCCCGCTGATCGGCCTCCCGTCCGGTGAAGACGTCGATGCCCGGCCCTTCGAGACCGCTCCGCGCGGCTGCCGCCAAGGCGGCGTCGATCCGGGCACCGCGGGCGCGCGGCGGTCTCGTCGTCGCGGCGCAGGTCGCGACCAGCCCGCGCACCAGCGCCGCGAGGAGCACGGCGTCGTCGACGGCGAGGCAGACGTCGGCGATCCGCACCTCGACCGTGGGATGCCGAGGGGAAAGGCGCGCGTAGAAGTACACGCCCGCCGCGTCGAGCGCGGCGCCGCGGCGCAAGGCCTCCCGGATGCTCCGGTCGTACGCGGCCGCGCCGGACCATTCGTCGGGCGGCTTCGCCGTCGGCCACCGGTTCCAGATCGGGAAACGCCTGCTCGCCCAGCCGGAGTCGGCACCGTTCTCCACCGGGGAGTTGACACTGAGCGCCAGCAACGGCGCGAGCCACGGCCGCAGCCCGGCGAGGACGCGGGCGCCGAGATCCCGCGACGGCAGGCCGACATGCACATGACAGGCGCACGTCCCGGCCTCGCCGATCAGCTCCGGGAACGCCTGCGCCATCCGCCGGTATCGGGGTTCCGGCGTGAGCGTGTCTCCCCGCAGGCGGCCGGGCGGGATCCCGGCCGCCACCATCAGGCAGCCGTCGGCTTCCGCCGCCGTCGCGACCGTCTGCCGTAGCCGCGTCAGTTCCGAGCGCACCTCGTCCAGGCCGCGGCAGACGCCGGTCGCGGTCTCGATCTGGAACCGCATCAGCTCACCGGTGACGTCCGGCCCGGGGGCGAGGCTTTCGAGAAGCTCGGGCGCGCGCAACGCGACCGAGCCGTCGACCGGGTCGAGCAGGACGAACTCTTCTTCCACCCCAACGGTGTGGTTCATGCCGTCGACCGCCATGGTTCCCCGTTCGTGGTTTTTCGCCGGTGAACCTCCGAATCTGCCCCTTCGGGCGCGGTGAGGAAAGGGCCGGTGTGCTGAACTTCGTTGCGGCGAAAGTGTTTCGTGGCCTCACTGACGGTCTAGTCTTCGTTCATGATCGATCTGTACCCACCTGCCGAGCCATATGACAAGGGACTGCTCGATGTAGGTGACGGCAACCTCGTCTACTGGGAGACCTGCGGGAACCCCGCCGGGAAGCCCGCGGTCATGCTGCACGGCGGCCCCGGGCAGGGCTGTACGCCGGGGATGCGGCGGATGTTCGACCCGGCCCGCTATCGCGCGGTGCTGTTCGACCAGCGCGGCTGCGGTCGCAGCACCCCGCACGCGAGTGACCCGGCGACCGACATGCGGCACAACACGACGGATCATCTCGTCGCCGACATGGAACGCCTGCGGGAACATCTGGGGATCGAGCGCTGGCTCGTCACCGGCGGTTCTTGGGGCACCACCCTCGCACTCGCCTACGCCGAACGATTCCCGGAGCGGGTCACCGAGATCGTCGTCAGCGCCATCAGTACGACACGGCCCTCCGAGATCGACTGGCTGTATCACGGCGCCGGCCGGTTCTTCCCCGAGGAATGGGCCCGTTTCCGAGGTGATCTCTCCGGTGATCTGGTCGCCGCTTACGCGCGGCTCCTGGAAGATCCCGACCCGAACGTGCGGATCGAGGCCGCCCGTTCCTGGTGCCGCTGGGAGGACACCGTGCTCTCACTCGAACCCGGCGCGACCGTCCACAATGGTTCGATCGGCGAATGGGAACTCGCGCTCGCGCGCATCGTCACGCACTACTACTCCCACGCCGGCTGGCTGGAGCCCGGCGCACTGATCCGCGACGCCGGTCTGTTGCGCGACATTCCCGGAGTACTGATCCACGGCCGCCGTGACCTGAGCTGCCCGGTGGACACGGCCTGGGAACTCGCCCGCGCCTGGCCCGGCGCGGAGTTGCTGATCGACGACGATTCAGGACACCACTCGAGCGACGTGAAGCGGGCCTGGAAACTCGCGGCGCTGGACCGGTTCGCTTCGTCTTAAGCGAGCAGACGATCTCTCACCTGGCTTAGCTGAGTCCTGGTGGCTCCTCCCTTCGTCAGGCGGAGGGGTGCTGCCGGCCGATCGCGCCCGGCACTGCAGTGCACCGCGAGCGGACCGGGCGGAGCGTCACTCAGCTGAACGAAGACGCCGGTGATCTGACGTCGGTTGTCGTCGAGCATCGTGCGGTACGCGTCCGGCATGGTGGTGCCTTGTTCGGCCAGTTCGGCGATCAAGGGCGCGTTGCGGTACACCGGATCGCCGGCGAACGGGCTGGGCTCCAGCTCGGTTTCCCGCGTCCACCGGAGGTCGAGTATGCGACCGATCCCGGCCGCCCGGACCGCGGCTATCCCGTCGACGGTCAACCGATTATGGCTGTCGGACCGGAAAAGCACGCCGGAACGGATCCGCCGTCCATCGGCCGAGAGCAAGCCCCCGACGTCGCGGCTGTTGAGGCAGCCGGCCCAGTCGAGCTTCATCGAGCGACTCCTAGATGAGGTTGTCGGCGTGTTCCGAGTTTACTGAGGGGTGAGGCAAAGGTGACGCGCTTGTCCGTGGGCTGAAGGGGGCTTTCGTTGCGTCTGATGCGGTGACAGGCCCCTTCGCGCCTTGCTGGTTGCGGCCGGGTTCGCTTTACGCCCCGAGGCCAGCGAGTTGAGTGTCCCCAATGCCATATTGGTCGCATCGGGGCACCGGAGCGCAGTCACTTCGCCGTACGGGTTGCTAGGCGGACACGACATGGGCAGCCGTGGTTCGGCCTATGTTCTGAGGTGCATGGTGTTCCTCCTTGGTGTGCCGGTGGGGTCGAGGTAGGCGGGCGGCGTGAATTCGGGGAGTCCGTCTTGGGCGATCTGGACTTTCCATTCGCTGCGGTGGATGAGTCGGTGGTGTTTGGTGCAGAGGAGTACGAGGTTGTCGATTTTGGTTTCGCCGTGGTGTTGCCAGAAGACGATGTGGTGGGCGGTGCAGCGGGGGACGGGCATGTCACAACCGGGGAACGCGCAGCCGCCGTCGCGGAGGGTGAGCGCGTATTTCTGTGCTAAGGACACGGTGCGTTTGGAGCGGCCGATGTCGAGGGGGTCGCCTGTGGTGCCGAGGACGCCGGGGCGGACGCGGGCGTCGCAGGCGAGGATGCGGGCGTCGGTGGCGCTGATGGGGCCGACCAGGTCGAGGTGTGCTTCGCCGATGTCGCGGATCAGGTCGTCGTAGGACATGGTGATGAGGATGTGGGTGGCTTCGCCTGCTTGGCCGGGGAGGTTGCGGCTGGTGGTCTTCAACCGCACGTAGTCGGTGAAGGCGTCCCCGTAGCGTTCGTCCTGGGTGCGGGCATCCCGGACTCCGTCGATGGCTTTGTGGGGTTTGGCCATGGGATCCAGGTCGGACTTCAGGCGGGCGTAGGTTTCCAGATCCAGGCGAGCCTTGAGGCCTAAGGTGCCGTCGCGATGTTTGACGAAGCGTAGTTCGGGGCGGGTGTCTTTGGGGTCGTCGTTGCGGGGTTCTTTGCCGTCGGGGTCGAGTTCGTCGAGCAGGCGACGTCCGGCGCGGGCGATCTGGCGTGGTCCGGCGTGCCGGGCCAGTTCGACGAGGATCTTCTCCCCGGCCCGCACCTCGTCGTCGGGGACGGTGGAGGGGATGCGGGCGAGCGTTTTGATGATGGCGTCGATCTGGCCGCCACCGATCGCGCCCTCCGCAGCGGCTTCGGCAGTGAGTGGCGCCAGGGGTGGTTCGGGGTCGCCGCCGATCGCGGGGCCGGGGTGCAGGGCGAGGACGCGGTCGGCGCGGGCGGCGGCTTCTTTGTCCGAGACAAGGAAGTCCTCGAGAATCAACCCGGCCAGTGTCGAATGACCGCTGCAGCCGCGGATCCCGCGGGAGTTGATTTCGGCGAGGATCGCGTTCTGCTCGGCATCCAACTGTCGTTTCTGGACTTCGAGTTCCTGTTTGCGGGCGTGCAGCGTCGCGGTGTCGACGCGCCACCACTCGGTGGTCGTCTTCGGAGGTGCTTCGTCGCTGGACACAAGATCAACGCTACGCCGGATCGAACACCTGTGCTATAGCATGTTCAGGCTATATCGAACGATGTAGGACGCCTAAAGGCAATGCAGAGAGCGAGGGTGGCCGCAATTAGCCGACTAAACGCGACCACCCCAACCGGCCCATCCGGAATCACGCGGCGCGGTGAATGACGATGTCGTCCAGTCGCGTGCGGGCGTGGATCTTGACGCCGCCCACGCCGCCCTCACCGGCGGTCGCGAGCGAGTTGTGCACGGATCCCTTGGTGCTCTTGGCATCCACCGTCGCGGTGTCCCCGTCGACACCGACCTCGATGCCGCCGGAAGCGTTCATCAGTTCGGCCTCGCCGCGCGACAGCCGCCCGACGCGGATCGGGCAGTTCGCCGCCGACGCGACGACGTCGCCGTCGGCGCGGTCGATGTCGAAACTGCCGCTGGAGCCGGAAAGTTCGATTTCGGACCGAGCGTGCCCGATCCAGACCTTCCCGGTCGAGCCCGAATACTTGACGGTGCCTTCGACCTCGCCGATCCGGACTCCGGCCGAGCCGCCTTCGATGTTCACGGCCCCGGCGACGTGCCCGATCGCGATCTCGCCGGCAGCGAGGTCGCCTCGCACCGACGCGGCGCGGTCGATCCGGACCTGCCCCGACGACATCTCCAGCACGCAGTCACCGAACCGGCCGTCGGCGTCGACGTCCGACCAAGCGGTGTTCAGGGCCAGCTGAGAACCGGTGGGCACCTCGATCGTGATCGCGACCGAGCCGTTCTTGCCTCCCGCCTTCTTCGTCTCGATCGACAGCTTTCCGCCGTCGAAGCCGACCTTGGTGTTCTCGGCGACCTTCACGTCCGACTTGCTCGTGGCGTCGATCGGCTCGACCAGGACCACCGTGTCGGTGCGTTCGCTCGCGGTGAGGCGGACCCGGGCGCCGGCGACGGCCAGGGCGGCGGTGATCGGCTGCGGGGTGGGGAAGACGGACATCTCGAACTCCTTGGTGGTGGTGATCTCTCGTTGTGAAAGCAACGATCGTCGACCCGCCTGACACCGGACCGCCATGGCGCTGACACGCCGGAGACACCGGGCCCCTCGCGAGAACACGAGGGACCCGGGCTCGGCCGATGATCACTCCGCGTACGGCTGATCCGTGCCCTTCCCGCTGTAGCTGATGCTCCAGACGTAGCCGTCCAGATCCGCGAAGGTGCCTCCATATCCGCCCCACGGCAGGGCGCCCGCGGGCTTCAGGATCGTGGCCCCGGCCTTCTCGGCCTCGGCGACGATCTCGTCGACGCGCGCCTCGCTGCGGACGACGTAGCTGAGGACCAGTCCGCTGAAGCCATTGCCCTCCGCGCTCGTGCCCACCTGGGCCGCGAGGCCTTCGCGGCCGTAGAAGCCGACCCAGGTGCCGCCGTCCGGTTCGAAGAACACCGAGACGCCGTAGTCGTCCTTGATCCTCCAGCCGAGGCCCTCCGTGTAGAACGCCTTGGACCTGGCCAGGTCCTGGACGCCGAGAAGGATCGAGCTGACGTGCGCTTTCATGATGGTCTCCTGTGGATCCGAAACGGGTGGTCGGACCGGCGATGTCACATCGGGACGGGTTCGCCGGTCATTCGCTGTGACAGACCCGGACGGAGGAATGTGACAGATGGCCGAGCAGGAGTGGGTGAGCGAGCGGTTCGCCGAGCACCAGGGCCGCTTGCGGGCGGTGGCCTACCGGATACTCGGCTCACCCGGGGAGGCCGAGGACGCGGTGCAGGAGGCGTGGCTGCGGGTCAGCCGCGCGGACACCGACGAGATCGAGAATCCGGCGGGCTGGCTGACCACGGTCGTCGCCAGGGTCTGCCTGAACATGCTGGAAGCCCGCCGCGCCAGACGGGAGGAGTCCGCGGGGGCGATGCCGCCCGAGCCCGCGCTGCCCGATGTCACCAGGGAGGATCCGGAGGACGAGGCGCTGCTGGCCGACTCGGTCGGGGTCGCGCTGATGGTGGTGCTGGACAAGCTGAACCCCGCCGAGCGGCTCGCGTTCGTCCTGCACGACGTGTTCGCCGTGTCGTTCGGCGAGATCGGCACGGTTCTCGGCCGTTCGCCGGCGGCGGCCAGGCAGCTCGCGAGCCGGGCCAGACGCCGGGTGCAGACCGCTTCCGACGAGACCGACGCGGCGCGATCGCCGAAGCGGGAGGTCATCGCCGCCTTCCTGGCAGCCGCCCGGAACGGTGATTTCGAAGCCCTGCTCGAAGTGCTCGACCCGGACGCCGTGGTCGGCGAGGTCCGCGGCGGCCACGCGGTCGCGGCCTTCTTCTCCGGTCGCGCGGAGGCAGCCCGGCCGGCCCTGGTCGGCGGGGATCCGTCGGCGGTCTGGTCGCATCGCGGCGAAGCGAAGGCCGTCTTCACGTTCAGCGTTCACGACGGGAAGATCACCCGGATCGACATCGACACGGACCCGGAACGCCTCCGCGGTCTCGAAATCGTCTTCCTCAGTGCCCGATGATCCGGTTCTTCTCGTGCACGCTCGCCGTCCACGATCTCGGCAGCGCGCTCGGTTTCTACCGTGACGTGCTCGGTTTCACCGTGTGGAGTGACGGCCCGGTGAGCGTCGGCCCGCCTTCGCAGCCGGACGTGCGGATCGTCCTCGAACCACCTGACGCGGACCGCGGTGCCTCACCGGCCGACCGGTCCGCGATCGAGGAACTGATGTCCAAGGCCTTGTTGAACCGACTCGTCTTCGCGACCGACGACTGCGACGACACCTTCGAGCGCATCGAGGCCGCGGGTGCGGAAGTGATGCAGGAACCGATCGACCGGCCCGGCGGAGTACGTGATTGCGCGTTCCTCGACCCCTCCGGCAATCTGCTGCGCTTCACCCAGCGGAGGGAAGCTTGACGTCCTCAGGCGTCTTGTCCGCCCGCAAACCCCGCCAGGTCGTATGCCGCAGACGGCCGTCCGGCGTCCAGTTCCGGTGCACGACCTCGCCGACGAGCTCCGGCTCCACCCAGTGCACCCGCCGCGCCCGATCGCGCGGGACCTCCGAAGCGAAGGGAGGCTTCTTCCGCTCCAGCGGGGTGAGCCGGGCATGCAGGTCTTCGAGGACCTTGTCGGTGAACCCGGTCCCGACGTCGCCGATGTAGCGCAGGTCCCCGGCTTCGTCGTGGGCGCCGAGCAGCAACGCGCCGAGCGTCCCCGAGCGCCGTCCGTCGCCGGGCCGCCAGCCGCCGACCACGACCTCCTGGGTGTGCCAGAGCGCCCGTTTGACCCACTGCCGTGTCCGCTTGCCGGGGTAGTACCGGCTGTCGAGCTTCTTCGCGATCAAGCCTTCGAGCCCGTGCTGCCGGACGACGTCGAGCAGCTGATCGGGCGAGATGTCCTCGTCGGTGTACCCCGGTGGGATGGCGATGCGGCCGCCGGCGCCCAAGGACGTCAGCACCTCGCGCCTGGCCTCGTACGGCTCGTCGAGCAGGACGTCGCCGTCGAGAAGCAGCACGTCGAAGGCGAAGAAGTGCACCGGGCTGCGTTCCAGCAGCGACGCGTCCGGCGTGCGCAGGTGCCGGGTCTGGAGCAGCGGGAAGCTGGGCCGCCCCTGCTCGTCGAGCACGACGATCTCGCCGTCGAGGACGGCTTCGCGTCCATCGAGTGCTTCGCCGGTGACGTCCGGGTACGTCGCCGTGATGTCGAGCCCGCGGCGGCTGGTCAGGCGCGTTTCGCCGTCGCGCGCGACACGCAGGCAGCAGCGGTAGCCGTCCCATTTGTATTCGTACCCCCACCCGCCGATGGGCAGGTCGCCGTCGGTCGCCAGCATCGGGGCGATCGCGTCCGGCACGGTGCTCATGCCTCACGGTACCCCGGAAACCCCGCCGGTGATCTATCGTCGAAGGGTGCCTGAGGAGCGGATAACGGTCGAGGTCGAGGGGCGGCGGCTGGGGCTGTCCAATCTGGACAAGGTGCTCTATCCCGCGCACGGGTTCACCAAACGCGAGGTCCTCGACTACTACCGCCGGATAGCCCCGGTGATGCTCCCGCATCTGCGCGATCGCGCCGCCACCTTCCGCCGGTTCCCCGACGGGGTCGACGGCGAACCGTTCTACGAGAAGAACGTTTCCCGGCACGCGCCCGACTGGGTGCGCACCGCGCGGCTCACCAACCGCGGCCGCCGGGGCGGGGAGGAGACGCTCGACTACCCGGTCGTCGGCGATCTCCCGACGCTGATGTGGGCGGCCAATCTCGCCGCGCTGGAACTGCATGTTCCACAGTGGACGGTCGGTGCGCGCGGCGCGCGGAAATCACCCGATCTGCTGGTGTTCGACCTCGATCCCGGGCCGCCCGCGGACGTCGTCGACTGCTGCCGGGTGGCCGAGACGCTCAGCGACCTGCTCATCGGAGACGGTCTCACCGTGTACGCGAAGACCAGCGGCAACAAGGGAATGCAGTTGTACTGCCCGGTGCGCACGCGCTCCGACGAACGCACCTCCGAGTACGCCAAGGCCGTCGCGGAGGAACTCGCGCGCCGGTCACCGGAAACCATCGTCGCCAAGATGACGAAGGCCATCCGTCCCGGCCGCGTGTTCATCGATTGGAGCCAGAACAACACCGCCAAGACCACCATCGCGCCGTACTCGCTGCGCGGCCGCGCCGTCCCGACCGTCTCCACGCCGGTGACCTGGGAGGAGGTCGAGGCCTGCCGCAAGGCCGCCGACCTGCTGTTCACCGCCGAGCAGGTGCTCGAGCGCGTCGAGGAGATGGGTGACCTGTTCGGGGACATCGCCGAGCACCGCGCGGCCGTTCCCCAACGGTGACCGGGCTCATGTTTGAACCGCGGCCGCCGGGAAAACCTCAGGTCAGAGGAGTGACCCCGAATGACCGAACACACCGAAGGCTGGTCAGCGCGAGCACTGGCCATGCTGCGAGCCGTGGCACAGGGCAGAGCCGAGATCACCGTCAGCCTGGAGCCCGATCTCTACGTCGACGGCCTGCCGTGCAGTGACCAGAGCACGGCCCACCGCCTGGCCCACGCCGGGCTGATCCGGACCCCCGGCGGAGTTCCCGGCAGCCGGGTACCCGCGGAATTGTCCGAAACAGGACAGGATCTGCTGGAGCCCTTGGCGCCCGCCGCTTAGCGAAGAGCAACCCGGAAAGACCACTGTGGACTCCCGCCCGTTCCGCATACGATCTGCGGAGCGGGTGCGCGGGGGTGCGTGCCCACCGGGCTGGTGCCTCCGGGGCCGGTGAGGATGTGGCTGTTGACCGGGTATCACACGCTGGCCGAGACCGAGAACGCCGTCCGGGCCAAACTGGGCGGTATCCCGCTGCTGTGGGAGCGGATGGAGGCGGTGGCCAACCTCCACCGCGCCGCGACCGCGGTCCGGTTGCACTTCGAGAACTCGGTACTGCGCACCGCGGGCCTCACCTGGACCGCGTTCGTGGTGCTCTGGGTGGTTTGGATCTTCGGCGAGAAGGAGACCAGGCACGTCGCCGCGGAATCCGGGATCACCAAGGGGACGCTGACCGGGGTGATGAAGACCCTGGAGGCGCACGGCCTGGTCACCCGGCGCAAACACCCCGTCGACGGACGGCTGGTGCTGCTCGCGCTGACCCCGGAGGGTGAGCGGCTGATGCGGGAGCTCTTCCCGGAGTTCAACCAGGAGGAAGCGTTCGTCACCGGACGGCTCAGCTCCGAGAAGTGCACCGAGCTGGCCGCTTCGTTGAGGGAGATCGTCCGGCAGCTGGAGGAGAAGGGCGAGGAGCGGCGGACCCGGGGGAGCTGACCCCTACCGAAGACGGTTGCGCGGGACCTCCGGCGACTCCTACGTTTTTTGGAGCCGAACGAAGCGAAGGGCGCCCTTGATGGACTTCCGGTACTGGCTCGGTCAGGCGTTGACGTCGAACGAGGCGTGGACGGAGACGTTCACCCCGGTCCGGCCGCATCCGTCGCTGGAGATCTCCGACGGGCGGTTCGAGACGGCGTTCGAGGAGCTCACCGAGCGGTTGAAGGACAACTACCCGTTCTTCCACCCGTCCTACGCCGGCCAGATGCTCAAACCGCCGCATCCGGCCGCCGTGGTCGGCTACCTGACCGCGATGCTGGTCAACCCCAACAACCACGCGCTCGACGGCGGCCCCGCGACGGCCGAGATGGAACGCGAGGTCGTCCAGGCACTGGCCACGATGTTCGGCTACGCGGAGCACCTGGGGCATCTGACCACCAGCGGCACGATCGCGAACCTCGAGGCGCTGTTCGTCGCGCGGGAAACGCATCCCGGCAAGGGCATCGCGTACAGCGCCGAGGCGCACTACACGCACGGCCGGATGTGCGGCGTCCTCGGCGTCGAGGGGCATACGGTGCCCGTCGACGCGCGCGGCGCGATGGACCTCGACGCGCTCGAAGACCTGCTGCGCACCGGGAAGATCGGCACCGTCGTCCTCACCGCCGGGACGACCGCGCTCGGCACGGTGGAGCCGATCCACGAGGCGCTGGCGCTGCGCGAGCGCTACGGCGTCCGGGTGCACGTCGACGCCGCCTACGGGGGATTCTTCCGGATTCTGTCCGGTTTGGACGGTCCGGAGGGGCTGCCCGAAGCCCCGTGGCACGCCATCGCCGAGGCCGACTCGATCGTCATCGACCCGCACAAGCACGGCCTCCAGCCCTACGGCTGCGGCGCGGTGCTGTTCTCCGACCCCGCGGTGGGCCGGTTCTTCCTGCACGATTCGCCGTACACCTACTTCACCTCGGAAGAGCTGCATCTCGGCGAGATCAGCCTCGAATGCTCCCGGGCGGGCGCGGCCGCCGCCGCGTTGTGGCTCACCTTCCGCGTCCTGCCGCCCACCCCCGACGGGCTGGGCAAGGTGCTCGCGGCCGGGCGCCGCGCGGCGTTGCGGTGGGCGAAGCTGCTGGAAGACTCCGAGCGGTTCGACCTGTACCAGCCACCGGAACTCGACATCGTCACCTACTTCCCCCGCACGGAGCCGCTTTCGCTGTCGAAGATCGACGAGGAGAGCGCGCGGATCCTGCGCACCGGAATGGCGGCTGCCAGGGAGCCGGTCTTCCTCAGCACGCTGCGGATCGGCGAGGCGCAGTTCGGTCTGCGTCACACCGGGGTCGACGCGGATGCGGACGGCGCGAGGATCCTGCGTAGCGTGCTGATGAAGCCCGAAAGCGAGGACCACGTCGACCGGCTGCACGAGCGGCTGGAAGAGTTGTCCCGCGGTTGAGCTCGCCAGTACCGCAGACGAATGGATCCGCCATGCCCGCACCAGGTCCCGCCGAACCCGTGACCGCGATCGAGACGAAATCGCTCGGAAACGGGTTCCGGCGGCGGCACGTCACCATGCTGGCCATCAGCGGGGCGATCGGCGCCGGGCTGTTCGTCGGCACCGGCGCGGGGATCAAGACCGCGGGCCCCGGCATCCTGCTGTCCTATGTGGTCGCGGGCCTGCTCATGGTGCTCGTGATGCGCATGCTGGGCGAGATGGCGGCCGCCGAGCCGAGCAGCGGCTCGTTCTCGGTGTACGCGGAGAAGGCGCTCGGCCGCTGGGCCGGGTTCACCGTCGGCTGGCTGTACTGGTCGCTGCTGGTGGTCGTGGTGGCCGCCGAGGCGACCGCGGCCGCGGCGATCGCGAACGAGCTGCTGCCCCAGGTTCCACAATGGACGTGGGTGCTGCTGTTCATGGCGGTGCTGACCGTGGTGAACCTGTTCGCCGTGCGCTCGTTCGGGGAATTCGAGTTCTGGTTCGGCGCGATCAAGGTGACCGCCGTGGTCGCGTTCCTCGTGCTCGGCACCCTCGCGGTGTTCGGGATCCTGCCGGGCACGACGCCGGTCGGGCTGAGCAATCTCACCGGACACGGCGGTTTCCTGCCCAACGGCCTTCAAGGGGTGCTGACCGGCCTGCTCGCGGTCGCGTTCTCCTTCGGCGGCATGGAACTGGTGACCATCGCGGCGGCGGAGTCCGACGACCCGGCGGGTTCGATCCGCCGCACCACGCGCACGGTCATCGTGCGGCTGCTGTTGTTCTACATCGGTTCCGTGGCGCTGATGGTGCTGTTGCTGCCATGGGAATCCGCTTCGGCCAACACCAGCCCCTTCGTCACCATCCTGGAGAAGGTCGGGGTGCCGTCGGCGGCGCTGCTGATGAGTTTCGTCGTGCTGACCTCGTTGCTCTCGGCGCTCAACGCGAACCTCTACGGTGCCTCGCGGATGGTGTTCTCCTTGGCCGAACGCGGTGAAGCGCCGCGCGCGATGCTGAAACTGTCCGGCGCGGGCGTCCCGCGGACGGCGGTGCTCGCGTCGGTGGCCTTCGGTTTCGTGGCCGTGCTGCTGAACTTCCTCGCCCCCGAACACGTGCTTCCGTTCCTGCTCAACGCCATCGGGGCGAACATCCTGCTGGTCTGGATCTTCGTCGCCGTTTCCCAGCTGCGGCTGCGGAAGGCGGCGGAACGCGACGGCACGGCCGCCGACCTGCCGGTGCGGATGTGGGGTTTCCCGTGGCTCAGCTGGGTCGCGCTGCTCGCGATGGCGGGTGTCCTCGTTCTCATGTGGACGGACGCCGACGCGCGGACGCAGCTGTTCACCAGTGGCGCGGTGGCCGTGCTGATCGTGGTGATCAGCCTGCTCAGGCGACGTCCGCGACGCTGAACAGTTCGCGCTCGACCCGGCTCAGCGCCAGCCGGACCGCGCCGAGCGCGACCGCGTCCTCGCCGAGCGCCGACGTTTCGACGCGCACCGGGAACAGCGCCAGGCGGGCCAGTTCGGCGCGCAGCGGCACCGTCAGCGGGTCCTCGGCGCCGTCGATCACCACCAACTGCGGGTCGACGGCGATGATCGTGGCGGCGACGAGCTCGACGAATCCGCCCGCCTGCCGCAGGGCGCCGATCTCGCCCGCCGCCCCGTGGTGGCCCGCGTGGAGCTTCCCGCCGAGCAGCAGGCCCAGCGAAACGGCGGGCCCGGCCCGTACGTAGACGACGTCGTCGAGGCCGTGCGCGGCGCCGCGCCAGTGCTCGGCCAGCGTCGCGAGCTCGGTGTCGTTGCCTGCCAGCACCGGACAGCCGCCGCCGAACTCCACGGGCAGGTCGACGCCGGTCCAGCCGGGCAGCCGGTAGTTGTGGACGACCTTGCCGCCGGACACCACACCGGTGGTGCCGACGCCGAGCACCCGCAGGTTGGCATGGCCTTCGGCGGCCGCGCCGAGCACCCGGTGCGCGGCGCCGAGCCGGTCGGCGGCGGCCGTTTCCGGGGTGAGCCCGGCCCTCGCCCGCCCGACGACGTCGCCCCGCAGGTCGGCGACCAGGCACAACGCCTGATGCGGGCCGATCTCGAGGCCGGCGACGTGCCCGGACTCCTGGCGGAACCGGTACCGCTTGGCGGGTCTGCCCCGCGGCCGCGGCGCGCCGGGGGAGAGCGGGACCTCCTCGACCAGGCCCTGTTCGCCGAGGTCCGCGGCGATCTCCTCGACGGTCGGCCGGGAGACCTCGCTCGCCTTGACCAGTTCCGCGAGGGTGAGCTCCTCGGCCGCGTACAGCGCGCGCAGGACGGCGATGGCGTTGAGCCGCCGCAGCAGTGACGGATCCCCTCCGGACAGCCTGGCCATGCGACTCCCTAGGCGGTGACGCGTTTGTCGTACTGGGCGCGCGCGAGGGCGATTTCGCTCTGGTGGTCCTCGGTCCAGGTGACCAGCGACTGGATGGTCTTGTGCAGCGTCATGCCCAGCGGCGTCAGCGCGTACTCGACCCGGGGCGGAACCACCGGATAGACGGTCCGGCTCACCAGCCCGTCGCGTTCCAGATGCCGCAGCGTGGTGGTGAGCATGCGCTGGCTGATGCCGTCGATCTTGTACTTGAGCTCGGTGAACCGCAGGGTGTTGCGGTCCAGCAGGGCGATCACCAGGAGCGACCACTTGTCCGCCACCCGGTCCAGGATCTGGCGGACCTCGCAGTCCTCGCGCGTGTCCCACTGGAAGGCCTCGTAGTCCTCCTCGGTGAGTTCACAACGACTAGGTGAGTTCAAAGTGCCTTCTTCCATGGTCATCGATGGTGACGGAAGATCCCCTTGGTTACAAGAGGGAACCGACCGGCCGATGAGTAACCGTCGGTTCCCGTTCACCGAGGGAGATCCGATCTTGAGCAACTCGCAAACGCTTCCGCGCGCCGACCGGATGGGCGGGCGGGCCTGGGGCGTGCTCGTAGTGCTGTGCGGCGCCATCTTCCTGGAGGGCATCGACGTCGCGATGCTGAACGTGGCGCTGCCGTCCATCCGGGCCGAACTCGGCCTGTCGACCGCGACGCTGAGCGGCGTGGTGAGCGCCTACGTGCTCGGCTACGGCGGGTTCATGCTGCTGGGCGGGCGCGCCGCCGACCTGTACGGCCGCCGCCGCATGTTCGTCGGCTGGCTGGTGGTGTTCCTCGTCTTCTCCGGGTTGGGCGGCTTCGCCACCGAAGGCTGGATGCTGCTGCTCGCCCGGTTCGTCACCGGCGTCGCCGCGGCCTTCATGACCCCGGCGGGCCTGTCCATCATCACCACGAGCTTCGAAGAGGGCCCGAAGCGCAACAAGGCCCTGCTGTTCTACGCCGGCACCGGGGCGGGCGGCTTCTCGCTCGGCCTCTTCATCGGCGGCCTGCTGGCCAGGATCGACTGGCGCTGGGTGTTCTTCACGCCGGTGATCCTGTCCGCGGTCATCCTGCTCGCCGCGCTCTGGCTCATCAAGGAACCCGCCCGTGAGGAACTCGGGCCGCGTCGTCTCGACCTCGCCGGAGCGGTCACCGTCACGGCGGCGATGCTGCTGATCGCCTACGCGGTGGTCCGGCTGGAACACCCCGGGCAGGGCTGGGGCTGGACCGTCGCCTCGTTCGCCGGGGGAGTGGCCGCGCTGGTGGCCTTCGTGTCCGTCGAACGCCGCTCGCCCGCACCGCTGGTGCGCCTGGGCATCCTGAAGTCGGGACCGCTGGTGCGGGCGAACGTCAGCGCGCTGCTGTTCGCGGGCTCGTTCTTCGGGTTCCAGTTCCTGGTCACGCTGTACCTGCAGGAACTGCGGGGCTGGTCGACGGTGGAGACGAGCCTGGCGCTGCTGGCGGTCGGGATCGACGCGATCCTCGCGCCGACGCTCACCCCGCGGCTGGTGGCGAGGTTCGGCAACACGAGGCTGATCTTCGGCGGGCTCGTGCTCGCGGCCGTGTCCTACGCGCTCTTCCTGCCGCTGGGCCTGGACTGGACGTACGCGGCGATGTTCCCCTCGATGATCATCCTGGGTCTCGGCTTCGCACTCGCCTATGGTCCGCTGACGATCGTCGCCACCGACGGGATCGCCGAAGACGAACAGGGGCTCGCGGGCGGTCTGCTGTACACGGCGTTTCAGTTCGGCGCGGCGCTCGGGCTGTCCGCGGTGACCGCCGTCAACGTCGCCGTCCTCGGCGCGGGTGGTTCGCCCGAGGCGGCGCTCGGCGGGTTCCGGGCGGCGCTGGTCGTGCCGCTGGTGATGGCCGTGCTCGCCGCGATCGTCATCGCCTCCGGCCGTCAGCGCGTCTCGGCGAAGGAAGCCAGGTTGGCCAGCGAGGAGGCGATCCCGGCCTCGTGATCGGCCTGGCCGATGCCGGGCGGCACGTCCGTCGCGGTGACGGTCACTTCGGTGCCGTCACCCGCGGCGGCCAGGTCCCAGGTCATCGTCATGGTGCCCGCGAACGCCGGGTCCCCGGATGCGAAGACGGCCTGCTGCACCACGCGTTTCGCGGGCACCAGGTCGGCGAACCCGACCTCGACGACGTCCGTCGCGTCCGACGATTTGCCGGGCGCGGCGGACGCGTCGAGGTAGGTGAGGGTCATCCGGAAACCGCCACCGGGCCGTGGATCCCAGTGCTCGATCCGGCCACGCATGCCCTCGGGCGGTAGCCAGGCTTCGAGCGACTCCCGGTCGAGGAGTGCCTGGTAGACGGTCTCGGGCGGGGCGGCGATCGTCCGGCTGCCGCTGTCGATCCTGGCCATGGCGCCGAGTCTAGGGCGCACTGTCCTCGTCAGGGATGCCGCGGAGCGATGGTGTCGCGGGTGATCGACTCCACCTTCTCCTGCGCCTTCTTGGCGTCGGTGACCCAGAGCTTGTAGAAGTCGAACGGGCAGTCCGCCACGCCCTTGTCGCCTTCGTCCGCGTCCTGCACGCCGGTGTACCCGCGGTGCAGCAGCTTGAAGATGTGGTTCTGCGACTGGTCGTAGGTCCGGGCGTCGCGGATCGCCGAAATCGAAAGCTGCGCGTACTGGATCCCGTATTCCTCTTCGCCGGTCTCGCCGAGCGTGCGTCCGTCGAAACCGATGATCGCGGAATGGCCGAAGTAGGAGTACACGCCGTCGAAACCGGCGGCGTTCGCGACGGCCACGTAACAGTTGTTGGCCCACGCCATCGCCTTGGCGATCAGGATCTGCTGTTCCTTGGCCGGGTACATGTAGCCCTGGCAACGCACGATCAGTTCGGCGCCCTTCATCGCGCAGTCACGCCAGATCTCCGGGTAGTTCCCGTCGTCGCAGATGATCAGCGAGATCTTCATGCCCTTGGGCCCGTCGCTGACGTAGGTGTCCTCGCCGGGGTACCAGCCTTCGATCGGGCACCAGGGCAGGATCTTGCGGTATTTCTGGACGATCTCGCCGCGGTCGTTGATGAGCACGAGCGTGTTGTACGGCGGCTTGTTCGGGTGGTCTTCGTGGCGCTCGCCGGTGATGGAGAAAACACCCCACGTCTGGGCTTCGCGGCACGCGGCGGCGAAGATCTCGGTCTCCTCGCCGGGAATCGTCGCGGCGGTCTCGTACATTTCCTTGGGGTCGTACATGATGCCCTGCGTCGAGTACTCCGGGAACACCACGAGGTCCATGCCGGGAAGGCCGGATTTCATGCCCGCCACCATTTCGGCGATCTTGCGGGCGTTGGCGAGGACTTCGGCCTTGGTGTGCAGCCGTGGCATCTTGTAGTTGACCACCGCGACGCCGACCGTGTCCGGGCTGGCGGAAATGTCACCGTGTCGCATGAAGACTCCTTTTCTCCGAACGGTTTTTCAGGACGGGTAAACGCCGGTGAGGCCGAGGAAGGCGGGCACCGTGCACGTGGGCTGGCTGAGCAGCAGGGCGGTCCAGCCGGTGAACCGCGTCAGACGCTCCTTTCCGAGGCCGAGAACCAGGAAGAACAACGTCCACAACAGCGCCCAGGACAACCAGATGACGCCGAACACCGGATCGCCGTCGTGCCAGAAGGCGATTCCCGCGTACACCACGGCGGCACCCGCCACGAAGAGCGAGAACCAGCCGATGCCTTCGGGCGTCAGGTCCGCGAGGTTCGCGATGCCGACGTACAGGTAGGTGAAACCGAACAGGTACAGGCCGGACGCGGCGAGGATCGCGTCCCGGTCGCCGCCCGCCTGCACGATCAGCACGGTCGGGGTGACGCACTGGAGCGCGCCGACGAACAGGTTCAGCACCGCCGCCGACCGCGGCGGTATCCGGCCGAGCAGCATCAGGCCGTTGATCATCAGAGCGGCGCCGACGTAGAGCAAGCCCACGCTGCCCATGCTCACCTCCGCGTAATCGATGTCACGTGGAATAATTTCAAATGAAAGTATGTGGTGAGCCGGGGTGCGTCAAGAGGTGCTTTCTCAGAGCCGGGTGAGGACTTCGAAGTCGTAACCGTCGGCGACCGCGAGATGGACGTGCTGATCGGCCTGCTGCCCGCGGAATTCGATCGTGCCGCGAGGGCCGTGATAGGCGACGCCGTCGATCGCCGCGTTGAGCGCGGGAAGCTCCGGCGTCCCCGCCCGGCGGACCAGTTCCGCGAGCGTATGCAGCCCCTCGTAACAGGATTCGGCGGCGTTGTTGAGCGCTGGGGCGCCGGGGCCGTTGCGGTCGACGTAACGGCCGAGCAGGTCCATCGCGTCGGCGGTGACCATGGAACGGAAGTAGGCGGCGGAGACGTAGAGGTTGCCGGTGGCGTTCGCGCCGCTCGCCAGGAGCATGTTCTCCTCCATCAGCGGGCTGAACCGGACCAGCCGGTCGCTGAGCCCGTGCGCGGCGAAGGCGCGGTTGAACCGCACCGCGTCCTGCCCGACCAGCAACATGAGCACACCGTCGCTTGTGGACTGTTCGATCTGACGGACCACTGTGGACATATCACCGGTGCCGAGCCCGACGAACGCCTCGCCGGTGATGCGCAGATCGAGATCCTTGGCGTACTGCCGGATCGCGCGGGTCGAACGGTGCGGCCAGACGTAGTCATCGCCGACGACGAACCAGCGCCGGGTGCCGAGGTGGTCGCGCAGCCAGCGCAGCGCCGGTTCGATCTGGCAGCGCGGTGTCTCGCCCGTGCAGAAGATGCCCGAGCGGCGCTCGCCGCCTTCGTAGAGCGACGTGTACACGTACGGGATCTTGTCGGCCACGACCGGCGCGAGCGCGTGGCGGATCGACGAGATGTGCCAGCCGCTCACCGCGTCGACCCGCCCGCTGTCGACGAGCCGTCGCAGGTCGCCTGCCACCTGCGCAGGGGTGCCGCCGCCGTCGACCACCTCGGCCTCGACCTGGCGGCCGAGAATGCCGCCGGATTCGTTGAGCTCGTGGACGGCCAGCTCGGTGATCGCCTCGCACGACGGACCGAACAGCCCGGCGGGCCCCTGCAACGGGACCACCATGGCCACACGCCAGGTGTCGTCGCGGGGCCGGGTGGCGAGGCGTAGGGGCATGGCGCTCCGTGCGGTGGCCCGGTAAGGTCAAAGTGCTTTCACCTGGAAGTATTGCGAGGGTGTCCGGTTTTGGCAAGGGGACGGGATATGGGGACACGCGGCGTCACGGTCGGCGGGACGTCGCTCACCGGCTCGCTCACCCGCGCCGCCCGTGCCGTCGCCGCCAGGGTCGAGCAGGTGCTGGCCAAGGAAGGCCTCACCCTGGACCAGTGGCTCGTGCTGGACGCGCTGAGCGGCAAGGGCGGACTCGCCATGGCCGACCTCGCCGACCGGACGCTCGCCACCGCCCCGACGCTGACCAGGGTGGTGGACAAGCTGGTCACCACCGCGCAGGCCTATCGCGAGGTCGACACCGCGGACAGACGTCGCGTGCTCGTGCACCTGAGCGCCCGTGGCCGCGCGACGTACCGCCGCGTGGCCGCGAAGGTGGCGGAAGTGGAAGCCGGCCTCGACGTGCCGGACGACGTGCTCGCGGTGTTGCGGACGCTCGGCGACTGAAGGTCAGGCGTGCTTCGGCTTGGCCAGCGTGACGATGCCGATGACCCCGGCGACGACGAGTGCCACGAACACGAACAACGCGGCCACCACGAACACCACCCGGAAGCCCGTCGCGTCTGAGAGCAGCCCGCCGAGGACCGGCGCGATGGCCAAGGCGAGCACACCGAGTCCGGCCGCCACTCCGGCCGCGATGCCGCGACCGGTCCGGAGCCGTCGGATCAGCGCGACGGTCACCCCGAGAACGGCGCCCGCACCGAGCCCGTTCAGCACCCGGCCGACCAGGAGCAGGCCGCTGCCCGGGACGAAGGCGACCAAGAGGACGCCCATGAGCATCAAGACGAGCGCGGGCACGGTCACCGACGTCGGGAAGCGCGCGCTGAGCAGCAGGCCCGCGGGGAAGGCGATCGCGGCCGCGACGAGATACGAGACGAGACCGTTCAGCAGTAGCGCTTGGCTGGACATGCCGAGATCGATCCGCAGGGGAGACTCGCCGTCGAAGCGGTAGATCACGGTGAGCAGGAACAGTCCGATGAGCGCGGCGAACCCGGGCCCGATGACGAGCCACCACGGCTGCCCGGTCGGACGTGGGTCGTGCTGTGTCGGGGTCGGCACGTACATTCGCACAACCTATAGCGCCCGGCGCCACGGTTGGACGACTTCGCGGGAATCCTCGTTGTTCGGAGGTTGTTGATCAGCGTCCCGGCCTCGGCCGTGGACAACTCCGTTGCCGTAGATCTCGATGGCGACGCGGTGACCCGCACCGCCGGAAGGGAGACAGATGGCACCGAAGATCCGCAAAGCCACTTCGCTCGCCGTAGCGGCCGCGGCCGTGGGGGCCATGGTGATGGGAGCAGGGCCGGCGCAGGCGGCGGAAGAGGCCTGGGAGTGCCCGCCCGATTACATGTGTGCGTGGGCCTGGCCCGGCGGAGACGGCCCCAGGGTCGCGCTCATCAACGCCATCCCCGACCTGAGCAAATTCGGGAACGGCAGCATGAACGACCAGATCAGTTCCGGGTTCAACAACAACCGCGGGAACTCCTTCTGCTTCTACACCGAGGCCTACTACAAGGGAGCGATGTACGTGTCCAGGCCAGGGACGCGAGGCTGGTTCCCGCACAACGACGCGTACAGCTCGATCCGGATCTGCTGAGTCCGCGCGGCCGTCGCACTTCGTCGCCGGAGTGCGACGGCCGCCACGGGGTCTTCACGACGTGCACGGAGGCGCGTAGTCGAGATCGGGGAAGTAGCGGTTCCACTCCTCTTCGGTGATCTGCCTGCGCACGTGCTCGCAGGCGCGGGCGCCGTCCTGGGCGACATTCGTGTCGAGCAACCGGGTCGTGTTGTCCCAGCTGGCGGTGGCGAGGGTGCGGCCGTCGGGGCTGAACGCCACCGATTCGACGGCGTCGGTGTGACTGCTGAGGGTGACCGGTCCCGCCGGACGGCGGGTATCGGTCACATCCCACAAGCGGACGGTCCGATCGTCGCCGGCGGAAGCCAGCGTGCGGCCGTCCGAACTGAACGCCACCGCGTACACGCCGTCGGCGTGGCCGGTGAGCGTGGCCAGCGGCCGCGGCCGGGCGGGCTCGGCGATGTCCCACAGCCGCACGGTCTGATCGTCGCCGGCGGAGGCGAGCGTGTGGCCGTCCGGGCTCATGGCGATCGCCAGCACCATCTGACTGTGCCCGGTGAGGGTGGACGACAACACGGGCTTCCGGGGATCGGTGACGTTCCACAGCCGGACGGTGCTGTCGTCGCCCCCGGTGGAGAGGGTGTGTCCGTCGCCGCTGAATTTCGCGCTGAACAAAGCTTCCGCGTCCGCGTCGAGGGTGCCCAGCTCCGTGGGTTTCGCAGGGTCCGCGACGTCCCACAGCCGGGCACGATGGTCCATGCTCGACGAGACCAGCCTGCGGCCGTCGGGACTGAAGGCCACCGACTTGACCGCCTCGGTGTGACCGGTGAGGGTCGCCGTCGCCAGCGGCCGCCGGACTTCAGTGACGTTCCAGAGCCGTACCGTGCGATCGAAGGCACCGGAGGCGAGGGTCCGCCCGTCCGGGCTGAAGGCCACCGAGTTGATCTCCGAGGTGTGGCCGGTCAAAACGCCGATCACGACGGGTTTTCGGGGATCGGCGAGGTCCCACAGCCGGATGCTGCCGTCGTGGTTCGCGGTCGCCAGGGTGCGGCCGTCCGGGCTGTAGGCCACCGAAAGGATTTCGGTGGGATGACTGATCACCGCGAGTGGCAAGGTGCTGTGCAGGGCTTCGCGCGTGTGGGTGGTCGGAGCCAGTCTGTGTGCGGACAGGCTGAGCTGGACGGCCAGATCCGGGTCGGCAGGGTAGAGCGCGATCGCCTGGCTCGCGACGACTTGGGCCTGGCTCGCGTTGCGCTGCCCGGTGGCCGTCTGCTGGGCGCGTACGGCGAAGACCGTCGTGGTGACGGCCAGCAGGACCAGGACGCTGAGGACGCCCACCAGCTGCCGCAGCCGCCGGCCGCATTTGATTTCGATGGATTTGCTGGCCTGCAGGAAACGCCGCTCGCGCGGGGACATCGCGGTCTCGTATCGCTCCGCCCATTCCAGCGCGAGCGCGAGTCGCATACCCCGGTACAGCGTGCTTTCGTCCTTTCCGAGCGCTTCCCAGGTGTCCGTGGCGGTGGTGAGCTGGCGATGGACACGGAGCCCGTCGCGGTCTTCGGTGAGCCAGTCGCGCAGCCGGGGCCAATGCCGGATGAGCGCTTCGTGTGCCAGCTCGACACTGTCCTTGTCCACGGTCAGCAGGCGGGCCCGGGCGAGCCGGTCGATCACGTCGGCGGTGACGGCGTCGTCGCCCAGCTCGCGCAGCGACACCCGCCGCCGGGTGTCCGTGACGCCGTCCTCCGTAGCGGTCAGCCGGAGGAACAGGTTCCTGGCCGCCGTACGCCGATCCGGGTCGAGGCCGGTGTAGACCTCTTCCGCGGTGCGGGAAAGCGCGTGTCGGATACCGCCCGTCCGGTCGTAGCCCGCCAGCGTCAAAGCCATCCCGCCGCGATGCCGCCAGGTTTCCCGCAACGCGTGCGACAGCAGCGGAAGGGTGCCTGGATGCCCGGCCGCCTCGGCGACCAGCCGGGTCACCAAAGCGGTTTCCACCGTGCAGTTCACCGCCGCGGCCGGGCGGATGACGACTTCCCTCAGCGCGTCGGCGCTCATCGAGCCGATCAGCACCTGGGCGTCGCGAAGCGCGGCCACCAGGCGCGGATACTGCCCCAAGTGGCCGAAGAAGTCCGCGCGGACCCCGAGCACGACCCGCGCCCGGCTCGTCGCGGTGCCCGCCGCGATCAACAGCGCCTCGATGAACCACTCGCGCTCACCCGGATCGGAACACGACGAGAAGACCTCTTCGAACTGGTCGACGATGAGAAGCAGCTCCACCTCATCGCCGAGCTCGGCCATCGTCTGCCGGATCCGCAGATGCAGGTTCCGCGGCTCGGCCGCCAGTTCGTCCCGGATCGCCGCGACCGGGCCGCCGGTCAGCTTCGCCAGGTACACAGCGCATTCCTCGATCGGATGCGGGCCTGGGGTCAGGACCGCCACCGGCCGGTCCGGTGTCTCCTCCCGGATCCGGGCGGCCAGCCCGGCGCGGAGTACCGACGATTTGCCCGCCCCGGAGGCGCCGAACACACCGAGGAAACGTTGCTCTCGGAGCCGTTTCATCAGATCGGTGACCTCGTCGTCCCGTCCGAAGAAGCGTTCCACGTCCTCGATTTCGAAGCACGTGAGGCCCGCGTACGGGCTGGCCGTGTCGTTGGGGCCGTCCATCGGGGACGGCGTGTGGAGCTCCGCCGCCAAGGCGCTCCAGCGGGATTCCCAGGCCGCTCGGTCGCCACCGCAGGCGTCGACGAACGCGAGCGTCACCGCCAGGCTGGGCAGTTTCCGGCCGGCCGCGGCCTCGGACAGCGAAGCGGTCGAGTAGTGGGCGCGAGCGCTCAGTTGTCGGTACGTCGGTCTTCCCGCCGCCTCCCGCAGTGTCCGCAGGTCCGCGGCGAACCGTGTCAGTGCCGTGTTCTCACCGTCTAGTGGGCGTTCTGGCCTCGGCATATTCCCCTCCATCCCCGGCCAGCATTGTTCAGAGATCGTTGATCAGCGTCCGAGGATCGGGCTCGGACAACCCGTTTGCCGTAAATCTCGTCGTCGAGGGGGCCCTCGAAAGAGAGGAGGTAACCGGCATGACCGCAGGACGTGACTACTGACCTGAAATGACAAGGGATCGCCTGGCGTGACCACCGGTTCCGCCGGGCAGCGGAAGCGACCGGCCCCGAGCCCCACCAGACCTCGGGGCCGGTCGCGGGTGAACGAAAGACCGAATGTGGCCTTATGCGAGCAATTGCCAAGAAGGCGGGCCGACGGCACAGCGAGAAACCTTCGGATTCCGGCGATCGAGCGGCCGATGCTCCGGATTGAGTAGTCCTACTTACGTGCGTGTGGGTAGATCGCCTCGAAACATTGTTTTAGCTGTTCACAGGTGGTGTGACGGGTTGAATGGGTACGCGTCGCTGTCGTAGGGTGACCGTTGGTTACCGACGACGGGGAGGCGTTTGTGACGGGCTATCAGGTGGTGGTCGACAAGATCCGCGGCACCGGTCAGGCTGCCGGTCGGGTCGTCGACGGGTTACGGAGCGCTGGTTGTCCGGCCGCCGTGCCGACGGGTGATCTTGGCATGCCGGGGTAGCGGGCAGCGCTGGCGATGGCTCGGGTCAAGCATGTGCTGGTGTCTCGGCAGGCGAGCTTCGAAGCACGCCTCGATACCCACGCGGGAAACATGACGAAGGCCGCGGACTTGTATTCGGGTCGGGAAGCGGCAGCGGCGGCGGACATCACGGTGCCCGTGCCAGGGCCGGTGAAGGCCAGCTGATGGTGACGTGGGGTGAGGCCAAGCACTGGAATCCGGCGGTGCTGCAGGAGGCTGTCGGAGCGATCAATGCCGCCTACAACAAGCTGGTGGCGTGCTCGGATGATCTGCGCGACATCAACACACCTGAGGGCTGGCATGGTGACGCGGCCGGCGCGGCGGCGGCCGAGGTCAACCAGATCATCGATGGCCTCGAGGAGTATGCCGCGGACGTCGCGGCGCTCCGCAGAGCGGCCGGTGACACCGGGGACGCGATCACCGGTGTGCAGAACGGGGTGCGGGAAGCGGAAGCGATCGCCTCGGGCAACCACTTCACCATCGCAGCGGATGGCGCGGTCGTCGACAACGGGGTGCCGAACGTACCGCCGGAGCAGACGCAGCTGGTCGCGGAGGAACGCGCCCGGCTCGCTGAGGAGCTGAAAGGCCGGGTCGAGCAGGTCTTGCGGCAGGCCACCGACATCGATGACGACTTGTGTGCGGTGCTGGGGCGGATCGAAGCCGGGAACGTCATCGACGCGACGGCGAACGACAATGAGAACACCAGCTTGGCCGCGGCCGGCAACTCGGGGGCGGTGAACGGCGCTTTGTCGGTATTGGCTCCACCGCCGGTGGGTGCGGATCCGTCGACCAACGCCGCGTGGTGGGCAGCCTTGTCCGAGGCTCAGCGCAAGCAGTTGATCGCGCAGCACCCGGATTGGGTCGGTAATCGGGACGGTGTGAAGGCCGCTGATCGCAGCAGCGCGAACCTGAACCTGCTCGAGCAGCAGAAACGCGGTTTCACCGCCGAGCTGGAGCGGCTGCGTCGAGAGGACGGCGATTCCGATGAGATCGCACGCCTGGAGGAGCGGGTGAAGGCGATCGATTCGATCACCGGGATGATGCACAACCGGGACGGCAGCCTGAACCCGAATCGGCAGCTGATGTCGCTGGACCTGACCGGTGACCATCCGAAGGCCGCGATCGCGAACGGTGATGTCGACACCGCCGAGCACGTCGCGGTGTTCACGCCCGGGATGAACTCCACGGTGGACGGGAACATGCGCGGATACGTTGATGACATGGATGGTGTCGCGCGTAGCGCCGAGCGGATACTCGCCACCCAGGGCGGGGGTTCGGTGGCGACGGTCACCTGGATCGGCTACGAACCCTCCACGTTCGATGATCCGGCCTCGTTGATGGGGCTGGCGACCGCAGAGAATGTGGATGTCGGCGCGGACAAACTGGCGAAGTTCGATCAGGGCATCAACGCCTCCCGCCCGACTGATCCGCATTTGACCGCGTTGGGGCATTCGCAAGGGTCGATCGTGACTGGGATCAGCCTCACCCACGCTGGTACTGGGGTGGATGATGCGGTGGTGTTCGGCAGCCCGGGGGTTGCGAACAATTTCGGGACTGACAACACTGCCCATGATCTGAAGGTCCCGGAGGGGCATGCTTACAACATCAAGGCCGAGGGTGACGCGGTCGCCCAGTATGTCCCGGAGACGTGGCGGTATGGCCGGGCGCCGTATGCGATGGAGGGCATGAACCAGCTGTCCGCTGATGCCGCGGTGGGCGCTGATGGCGCTCCGCTGGCTGCGTCGCAGGGGCACAGCGAGTACACCAAGACCATGCCCGGTGGGGCTGATTCGACCAGCAAGCACAACATCGCCGCTGTCGTTGCGGGTATGCCGCAGCTGGCTGTCGCCGCACGCTAGGAAGACTATTTCATGCCGAGCCGAACGTCTTTTGCCGTGATCATGGCCGCGGGCCTGCTGCTGGTGGCGGCGTGCAGTGATAGCGGGCAGTACGTTGGAACACCGTCGTCGGAGAAGTCGATGCCCAGTCAGGATCAGTATGCAGAGCTTTCCCGTAGGCCGTCGATCGATGAGGCTGTCGCGCACTACGACAGGCTCCGCCATGCCCTGCAAGCCAGACTCTCTGCGGAGCTGGGAGTGACTGGCTGGGTCGACAAGCAGGATGGGCGCCAATCGGGGTGTGCGAACGATTTCCCCGGCGTGGACAGCCGGGACGCGGTCCGGATGTTCCTGAGCTTCCTGATCGCGCCGAAGCCGGTCACGGGCGAGCAGTGGCCGGCGGCGACGCGCATCGTGACCGAGGTCGGTGCGGCACATGGGTTCGACAAGCCAGGACTGCAGGTGAGCAAGCCGCCAGCGTTCGAGTTCGAACTGAAAGACCAGTACCAGGCGAGCGTGACACTGTCGACGGACAAGACCACCGTGATCTCGATCGAGACTGGTTGTCACTTGACGACCGCGGCCAAGCAAAGCGCTGGCGGGGCTCCTGCTTCGGGAACGATGCGAGGGTGAGCTTCTTGAACGCGCCGGAACCGTCAGAGCGCCGCGGGCTCCTGACGGCGGTGTGCGTGGTGTTGGTGCTCGCAGGTGGGCTGGTCGCGTTCACGCTCGGTGCGGGTGGGGCGATGAGCAGCGACTCGTGCCGGCCGGGCGACGAGTCGTTCTTGTGCACCAGCACTGGCCAGAACTTCGCGTTCTGGTTTCCGCTGGGCGGCTGGATAGCCGCAATTATTCTCGGCGCGCTGTGTGTCACGCGTCTGGACCGTCGACGCAGGTCACGGTGGTTTGGGGTCGCTGTGGGCGCGGCGGTGTTCTTGGTCATCGTGGTGATTGACTGGCTGGTCATCTCCGGGTGAAGGCTGGGTCGAAGCACCAGGTCGGGCGAAGCGGTTGGCTAGTCCTGTTTGAGCGTCCAGATCAGAGTCTCGGTGGCGTTCGATGAGGTTGGGGTGTGTCGTTGATCCGGTAGTCCAGGAGCGTAAACGTGCCGCTAGTAGCGGGCGTGATAGTGAGACCGTTAAGGGCAGCGTCAACAACTTCAGGAATTCGGCGGCGCTGTTCGTAGGTCGCCCGATTCGCAATGGAAGTGAAGGCCAACACCTCTAGCGGTGGTTTTGTTCGATGCTTGCATACGAACAAGTATTGACAATATTTCTTCACTGCGGACAAAGTTGCAAGGACCAAGCAGGAAATGCTCGTGTCCATTGTGGACAAATATTCACCGTAGCCAGGGAGGACAAGGGCGGTGGCGCAGTCAAACATTGCCGGGCAGTGCTGACTGGGGCCTGCGCACTGATGGTTCGTCGCGACGCACTCGACGACAACCCCCGTCCGCGAGATCGAATCCATGAGCGTCCCGAGGGGCAAGAGCGACTCGTCACCCCGGGCACAGCGAGCGCGGCCCTCGAACTGTTCCATGACTCGCGCCGTGCGGTGCGGTGGATCTCGTCGACACCCAAGAGGCGCTCTCGGGACTGGGCTGCCGCATTGGTGAATTACTGGCACTTGACTCAGGGACACTGGTGGACTTTGACCGTCGAGCCATCTGGTTCCACGGCACGGTGATCCGGGTGGGGGTGGGGCTCATTGTTCAAGATCACATCAAGACTCCGGCGGGGATGCGACGCATCGCCCGCCTGGGTGGGTCATGGGCATCCTCAAATGACGTCACGCGAAGTCGGGAGTCACCTTGGCTGTTCCCCTTCTCCAGGGGCACGCTGAGGGACGCCGACAACACCCGCGAGTACATCCGCCGCGTCGTTGAAGGCACACTCTTCGCCGGGCTGCACCCACACGACTGGCGGCACTACCTGATCGGCGTCCTCCGCGATGCCGGACTGACTGCTCGCCAGATCGCCGACCACGTGGGGCACGACAAGCCCAGCACCAGTCAGGACGTGTATGTGGAGCGCGGCGGGGTCGGTCCGCAAGCCGGCCTGGCGCTGGAAGACCTGTCCGGTGGGTGCCCTCAAAACCATGGGCCGACCTGGCGATGAGGAGAAGAACCCCCTGGTCACTCTCGTGACCAGGGGGTTCCCCGTGGCGGCGTGCCCCCGGCAGGACTTGAACCTGCGACCTAGAGATTAGAAGGCTCTTGCTCTATCCAGCTGAGCTACGAGGGCCGACGTCGGCGACGTTGGGTGTCGCCCAGCATCGGCAGCTTAGCCGTCGCCAACCTGTCGATCGTTCGACACCGCCAGATCGTTTCAGGTCGAGCCCACCGTTTTTTGGAACACCCGTGAGCGCGTCACGACGCGGGGTGACGCGCTCACGGGCCGGGGCCGCTTCGGGGGAGCGGCCCCTGGGTTCGCGCAGGTCGCGAGTCGACTCGTCCGCGAGCGACCGGCGCGAACCGCCGGGGTGGTCAGTCCCAGATCTTGAGGGCGCGGATCACGAACGGTCCCTGCGGTACGTAGGTGCCGCCACCCGGATAGGTGATGAAATCTCCCTCCGTCGTGCATTCCTCGCTCTGGTAAATCGTCACGTCACGGCTCAGCCGGTTGACGAACGAATGCCCGTCGAAGTCCTGGGGCAGGGGAATGCATTCCTCGGGATTGGAGGTGCGCAGGTCGAATTTGTGCACCGTGCCGCCGTACGATTCCGCGCCCCATACGCAGAACTCGCCCTTCTGGCAGTCGGGCTGCGGCGGTGCGGTGGCTGCACTGGCGACTCCGGCGCTGGTCAGCAGGCCTGCCAGGGCCAGTAGGAGCACGTGCGGGAGGCGGGCGCGCAGGTTCGTCAAACGTCGTTGCATGGCTGGGTTCTCCCCCGTGAATCGGCGGCTGGTTCGCCGTCGGTGAATGTGTGATTCCACGATGGCGCGCGGGGAAGGCTTTGTCTGCCCGCATTTCTACTTCTGTGGATAAGTAGTTGTGCGCCGCTCGATCGGGGCGAGTTGTCCACATATCGCCGGGAGCGCCTTGTGCTCGCCGAAATCGGCTGCTACGCGGGCGCGGTGGAGTCCCTGACGACCAGCTCGGCGGGTATCTCGGCGGGGGCGGGGGCCTTCTCCCCGCGCAACAGGCCCAGCACCAGCTCGCCGGCCGCCTGGCCCTTGGCGGCGAGATCCTGCCGAACGGTCGTCAGCGGTGGTTCGGACCACCGGGCGGGCGGGACGTCGTCGAAGCCCACGACCGAAAGATCACCCGGGACCGACAGGCCGAGATGTCTGGCCGCCGAGATCGCCGCCAGCGCCAGCAGGTCCGACATGCACAGCAGCGCCGTCGGCCGCGGATGCCGGTCGAGCAGGCCGAAAGCGCTCGGCAGCGCTCCTTCGATCGAGAGCCCGGAGGCCTCCCAGATCGGCACGTCCGCCGCCGGGATCCCGGCCTCCGCCAGCGTCTGGAGGTAACCGGACATCCGTTCGCGGTTGTCGTGGAATCGGCTGTTCCCGGCCTCGGTCACGCTCAATTCCCCGCCGCGGGGCGCCGAGAGGCACTGCGCGGAGAAGATCCCGATCCGCCGGTGCCCGAGTTCCACCAGGTGCCGGGCCGCGGCGGCCGCTCCCGCCCGGTCCGCGACGCCGATCCTGGCCGAACCGCGGATATGCGGCTGGTCGATCACCACCAGCGGCATCCCCCGGTCCCGGACCGCGTTCAGTGCCGGCGCGCCGTCGGCCAGCGAATACGCCACCGCGATGTCGGCCTGCGCGGTCAGGATCCGCTCCGCGCGCGGCCCGCCGCTCTCGCCGTCGCCGGGGAGCAGCAGGAGGGCGTGGCCCTCGGGGTCGACGACGGTCGAGAGCGCGTCGAGGGTGAGCGACAACGCGGGATCCGAGAACGCCGTCGAGAGGTTCGTGTCGAGCAGGACGGCGATCGCGCCGGTGCGGCTGGTGGCGAGACTGCGCGCGGTCGGGTTCGGCCCCGCGTACCCGATCTTCTTGGCCGCGCGAAGCACCTCTTCCCGCAGCTGGGCGGACAGCTGATCGGGCCGGTTGTAGGCGTTGGACACGGTCGCCCGCGACACCCCGACGGCGTCGGCGACATCGTCCAACGTCGGCCTTCGCCGTCGCGTGCTGGTCACCGGCGCAGTGTAGTCCCGGGCTGCGCCGGTGGACTTTCTGAAGCGCTTAAGTCATTCTGAGGGAAGAGGAATCGAAAGGAGACTGGGGTCTATGCGTGACCGTACGGCCGTTTTCGTCGTGTTCGCGCTCAACGGGGCCGCGCTCGGCTCCTGGGCGCCGCGGACGCCGGCGTTGTCGGAAAGGGTGGACGCCTCACCGGGGGTTTTCGGGCTGGCCCTGCTGGGTGCCAGCGTCGGCATGCTGATCGCGGCGTCGATATCGGGGCGGCTGATCGAACGTCACGGTGCCCGCGCGGTGGTCGCGGGCAGCACGATCATCGCCGCCGCCGCGTTGCCGATGATCGGCTTCTCGACGTCGGTCGCCCTGCTCGCCGGGGCGCTGTTCGTCCTCGGTGCGAGTGTCGGCGCGCTCGACGTGGCGATGAACGTCGCGGGAGTCGAGGTGGAACGCCGGTCCGGGCGGGCCATCATGCCGATCCTGCACGCCGGATTCAGCTTCGGCGCGCTGGCGGGCTCCGTCGCCGCCGGATTCGCCGCGTCGCACCAGTGGTCACCAGGGCGGCATCTCACAGTCGCCGCGCTGGCCGCGCTGGTCGTGCTGGCCTTCGTCATCACGGCCGTGCCGGGCGCGCGGCCCGTGCACACCGAACCCGTCGAGAAACCGCGGGTGGCGCCGATCAAACGTCCCGTCCTCTGGCTGCTCGCCGCCATCGCGTTGTTCTCGGCGATCGCGGAGGGTGCGAGTTCGGACTGGTCCGCCCTGCTGATGACGTCCGTGCACGGGGTCGGCGACGGCGCCGCGGCCTTCGCCTACTCGGGGTTCGCGCTGGCCATGGCACTCGCCAGGCTCGCGGGTGCCTGGCTGCAGAACCGTTTCGGCGCGACACGTGCGCTGGCGGTCGGCGCCGGGATCGCCGCGGCGGGCCTCGTGCTGGCCGCGGTGGCGAGCCTGCCGGTCTTCGGGTTCGTCGGCTTCGCTCTGGCGGGTGCCGGGCTGGCCGCCGCCTTCCCGATCGCGTTGAGCCTCGCGGGAGCGTCGGGGAAACGCGCCGACGGCACCGGAGGCGAGCGGGAGCTGGCCTTCGTCACGGCGATCGCCTACACCGGATTCCTCGCCGGGCCGCCGCTCATCGGAGGGATCGCGCAGGTGACGTCGCTTTCGGTGTCGTTCCTGTTCGTCGGTTTGACCGCCGCGCTGATCGTGCCGTCCGCGGTGGCCGCGGCGCGGGCGGGGAAACGGGAGGAGGCCGCCGAGCCCGTCGCCCGTTGACATCCTCGCCGGAGCCCGGGCAAGCTGACTGCTCGTAAACTGAAATGAATGCGGCTTTGTCGCCATTTCAGGAAGGCTGATCCGGGGGAGGGGCAGCGTGAGAGTGCTGATGCTCGGAGGGGGCGCCGGGATCCCGGCGCGGCTGGTGCGGACCACGTTGCCCTGGCTCATCTTGGTCCCGGTGGCGTTCCGCCTGGTGATGCTGGCGCAGGCGCTCTGGACGGCGGGCACCGGCGGGTCGGTGCTGTGGATGTTCGTGCTGCTCCACCTGGTGCCGAACGTCGCCGAAGCCGCCTGGATCTTCCGCCGCCCTCCGGCCGGGACGCGGCTGGTTCCCGCGGTGGACGCCGGGTTCGGCGCCCTGTTCGTCCTGGTGGCCGCGCCGTTCACGCAGGACGGCGCGATCACGTCGATCACCTGGACCCATCTGATGGGCACGGTGATGATCTGCGCCCTGTTGCGTGGCGCGCTGGCGGGTGCCTCGGCCATCGGAGGCGCGGTGCTGCTGCACACCGTGCTGAACCTCGGCCCGGCGGTCGGTCTTTTGCTCACCCTCGCGACCGCGCTGGTGGCATCGCTCGCGATCGTCGGCGTGGTCGGCGCTTCGATGCGGTTCGCGCTCGGATTCGGGGAGCAGCAAGGCCGGGCGGCGGAACGCGAACGGCATCGCCGCGACGTCCACGACACCGTCCTGCAGGTGATGGAGTCGTTCGCGATCCCCGCGCCCGCCGACGAACTCGACCCGGCGGCCAGCCTCGACCGCGTCCGCCGGACCGCTCGCGCCCAGGCGATGCGCATCCGGATCAGCCTCGAACACGAATCCGCCGAAGGGATCGGGCTGCACCAGCGGCTGCGGCTGCTCGCCGCCGAAATGGCCGCCGAGGGGCTACGAGCCGAGGTCGTCATCCAGGACGACTGCGCCCCGGAGCTCGCGGAAGAAACGGCCGTGGCACTGCACGACTCGGCCAGGGAGGCCTTGCGGAACACGTTGAAGCACTCCGGGACCAGACGGGCCGTGGTCAGCGTCGAAGAGATCGGCGGCGGGGTCTCCTTGACGGTGCGCGATCACGGCGCCGGATTCGACGTCGGCGACCGGCGGCGTGGCTTCGGCCTCGAGAACTCGATCATCGCGCGAATGGCGGAGATCGGCGGTTTCGCGCGGATCGAATCCAGTCCGGGGCTGGGCACGAGGGTGGTCCTCCTCGCTCCATCAGTCCTGCGTCTCCCCGTCGGGTGAGTCCCGCCACTGGCGGAACGGCCGGTCCAGCGTCCATTTGTCGCCCACCCGCTCGACGACCCGGTATTCGCAGGTCGTCGGGTTGGACAGGGACTCGAACAGCTCGATGCTCCAGCCGAACAGCCGTCGGCACAGCAACCGGATGGTCAGCCCGTGTGAGACGACCAGCACGGTTTCGGGGTGATCTTCGCCGCACGACGCCAGCTCGCTGAGGAACGCGGCGACCCGGTCGTCCACGTCCGCGCCGGACTCGCCGAACGGGAGCCGGTAGAAGAAGTGCCCGAACTCGTGGCGCCGTTGCTTCTGGACCTCCTGGTCCTGCGGATCCTGAAGGTTGCCCCAGTCCTGTTCCCGCAGTCTCGGCTCCGGCACGATCCGCTCGCAGGAGTCACGGATGTCCATCAGCCGCAACGTTTCCCGCGTCCGCAGGTAGGGGCTGACGTAGACCGCCGGCCGCTGCCCGTCGAGGATCTCCTCGATCTCCGGGCCCGCCAGCCTGGCCTGTTCGCGGCCTGCTTCGGTGAGCGGCAGCGCGTGGTCGGGGATCCGGGTGTAGGCGAGCTCGTCGACGTTGCCGAGCGACTCGGCGTGCCTCAGCAGGATGATCCGCACGCCGCCATCTTGCCGGTTGCGCGTCCGGCATACCCTCGTGACGTGCCTTCAGACCCCGAGACGAAACCGGCCCCGTCCGCGCGGAAGGCCGGTGTCCTGCCGCTGGTGTCGATCGGGGCGCTCCTCGCCGCGGTGGTGGCCGTCGGCCTGGTCGCGCTGACCGGTGGCGCCGGTTACGTCATCGCCGGACTCCCGGACCCGGGCCTGGTGACGCGCTACGGCATCACCGTCGTCCGCGTGCTGGCCGAGGCGGCTTCGGTGCTGTGCGTGGGTTCGCTGCTGCTCGCCGCGTTCCTCGTCCCGCCGCAGAAGTCCGGCACGCTCGCGGCCGACGGCTACGCGGCCATCCGTGTCGCGGGCGCCGCCGCGTGGGTCTGGTTCTTCGCCGCCGCCGCGTCGATCTTCTTCTCGGCGGCCGACGGCGCGGGTCGCCCGTTCACCGAGGTGCTCTCGCCGCAGGTGCTGGTCGACCTCGTGGACGCCATCGAACAGCCCAAGGCCTGGCTGTTCACTGCGTTGATCGCGCTGCTGGTCGCGCTCGGCTGCCGTCTCGCGCTGACCTGGGGCTGGACGACGGTGGTCTTCTTCCTGTCCGTCGGCGGCCTCGTACCGGTCGCGGTCACGGGGCATTCCGCGAGCGGCGGCTCCCACGACATGGCGACCAACAGCCTGCTGTATCACCTGGTCGCCGCCGCGCTGTGGGTCGGCGGGCTCGTGGCGCTGCTCGCGCTCGGCTGGCGCCGCGGCGAGAACCTCAAGCTCGCCGCGACCCGGTTCTCCAAGCTGGCACTGATCTGCTGGATCGTGATGGCGGTCTCCGGCGTCGTCAACGCGCTGGTGCGGATCAGGATCGCCGACCTGTTCACCACGGACTACGGCCTGCTGGTGGTCGCGAAGATCGTCGCGTTGCTGCTGCTCGGTGTCTTCGGGCATCAGCAACGGCAGAAGGGCGTCGCCGGGCTGGTGAACGGTGCCGGCGGCGGTCAGCTGCTGCGGCTCGCCGCGGTCGAGGTGCTGATCATGTTCATCACGATCGGCATCGCCACCGGGCTCGCGAAGACCCCTCCGCCGCAGGAATCGCTCACCCAGCCGTCGACCACGGAACTGCTGATCGGCTACGACCTCTACGGTCCGCCGACCGTGCTCCGGCTGCTGACGGATTGGCGGTTCGACCTCGTCTACGGGACGCTCGCGATCGTTCTCGCCGGGCTGTACCTCGCCGGGGTGCGACGGTTGCGCCGTCGCGGCGACACCTGGGCCACCGGCCGGACTGTCGCGTGGCTCGCGGGTTGCTTCGTGCTGCTGATCGCGACGTCGTCCGGCATCGGGCGGTACGCGCCCGCGATGTTCAGCGTGCACATGGGCAACCACATGTTGCTCTCCATGGTGGCGCCGGTGCTGTTCGTCCTCGGCGGACCCGTGACGCTCGCCCTGCGCGCGTTGCCCACGGCGGGCAAGGACGCCCCGCCCGGACCGCGTGAATGGCTGCTCGCGTTCGTGCACTCGCCGCTCTCGCGGTTCCTGACGCATCCGATCGTCGCGCTGCTGCTGTTCGTCGGTTCGTTCTACGGCCTGTACTTCTCGGGCCTGTTCGACTCCGCGCTGAACTATCACTGGGCGCATCTGGCGATGAACGCGCACTTCCTGCTCGCCGGCTACGTCTTCTACTGGCCGGTGATCGGGGTCGACCCGGCGCCACGACGGCTCCCGCCGCTGGGGCGGCTGGGGATGATGTTCGCCGCCATGCCGTTCCACGCGTTCTTCGGGATCGCGCTGATGAGCATGCAGACCGTGCTGGGACAGGACTTCTACCGCGGGCTGAAACTGCCGTGGGTCACCGATCTGCTGACCGACCAGCGGCTCGGCGGCGGGATCGCGTGGGCGTCCGGTGAGCTGCCGGTGCTGCTGGTGCTCGTCGCGCTGCTGGTGCAGTGGGCGCGGCAGGACGAGCGGGAGGCACGGCGCCGCGACCGCCGCGAGGAGGCCTCGGGCGACGCGGATCTGAACGCCTACAACGCGATGCTGAAGAAACTCGCCGACCAGGGGCGGGGCCCGGGGTCCGGCTCCTAGCACACTTCGCCGACGGCCCTCGGCCCTCCGGCCGGAGTTGTCCACAGGAAGCCCACATCGCCCGGAGTTGTCCACAGATCCGGTTCGCGTCCCTTTCCCGCCCTTGATCCGCGGCAATCTGTGCTCAAGGGAAACACCGGGAAGGTCCCGGGCCGAGGAGAAGGGCGAGTGTGATGGCGATGGGCGAAACGTGGGTGACCATGATCGGCAACCTGACCAGCGAGCCGATCCACCATCCGGAGCGGGTGCACGGGCACGACGTCGTGTCGTTCGGCTTGCGGAGTGTCGAACGCCGGTACGACAAGGAAAGAGGGGAGTGGGGCGAGGGGCGGCAACTCGCGGTCAAGGTCACCTGCTGGCGCAAGCTGGCGATGGCGGCGTTCTCCTGCCTGAGCAAAGGCGACCCGGTGATCGTGGCCGGGCGGCTGCGCGGCGCCGAGACGGCGGAGGAGATCCCGGCACCTCTGGGTCTACCTGAGCTTGAGGCCTTCTCCATCGGCCCCAACCTCGCGCGGTGCTCGGCGGAGATCCACCGGATGGGACGGGATCGGCCGAGGGCGATCCCGTCGGTACCGCCGCCCGCGGGGAATCCCATGGTCATCGCGCTGGAGGACGCGCCTGTGGCGTGAGGTGCCGATGCTCGTTCAGTGATATCGGGCTGACTGTCGGTAGCTCGGTGGTGACCGCCGTCAAGGCCGCGATCGGCTCGCTCTACGATCGCTTGTATGGCCGAGTTCATCTACACCATGAAGAAGGTGCGCAAGACCGTCGGGGACAAGGTCATCCTCGACGACGTCAGCACCGCGTTCTACCCCGGCGCCAAGATCGGCGTGGTGGGGCCGAACGGCGCGGGTAAGTCCACCGTTCTGAAGATCATGGCGGGGATCGAGCAGGCCAGTAACGGCGAAGCCTTCCTCCAGCCCGGCGCCAGCGTCGGCATCCTCATGCAGGAGCCGGAGCTCAACGAGGAAAAGACGGTCCGCGAGAACGTCGAAGAGGGTCTTGGCGACATCAAGGTCAAGCTCAACCGCTTCAACGAGGTCGCCGAGCTCATGGCGACCGACTACAGCGACGAGCTGATGGAGGAAATGGGCAAGCTCCAGGAGGAGCTCGACCACGCCGACGCCTGGGAGATCGACTCCACGGTCGAGCAGGCGATGGACGCCCTGCGCTGCCCGCCGCCGGACGAGCCGGTCACCCACCTCTCCGGTGGTGAGCGCCGCCGGGTCGCGCTGTGCAAGCTCCTCCTGTCCGCGCCCGACCTGCTGCTCCTCGACGAGCCCACCAACCATCTGGACGCCGAAAGCGTGCTGTGGCTGGAACAGTTCCTGGCGAACTACGCCGGCGCCGTCCTCGCCGTCACGCACGACCGGTACTTCCTGGACAACGTCGCACAGTGGATCATGGAGCTCGACCGTGGCCGGGTCGTCGGCTACGAGGGCAACTACTCGACGTACCTGGAGAAGAAGCGCGAACGCCTCGAGGTCCAGGGCAAGAAGGACGCCAAGCTCGCGAAGCGGCTGAAGTCCGAGCTCGAATGGGTCCGGTCCAACGCCAAGGCGCGTCAGACCAAGTCGCGGTCCCGGCTCGACCGCTACGAGGAGATGGCCGCGGAGGCGGACAAGCACCGCAAGCTCGACTTCGAAGAGATCCAGATCCCGCCGGGGCCCCGGCTGGGCAGCGTAGTCGTCGAGGTCGAGAAGCTGCGCAAGGGTTTCGACGACCGTGTGCTGATCGACGGGCTGTCGTTCGACCTGCCGCGCAACGGCATCGTCGGCGTGATCGGGCCGAACGGTGTCGGCAAGACGACCCTGTTCAAGACGATCGTCGGGCTCGAGGAGCCGGACGACGGCCGGGTCAAGATCGGTGAGACGGTCAAACTGTCCTATGTGGACCAGAACCGCGGCGGGATCGACCCGAAGAAGACGGTATGGGAGGTGGTTTCGGACAAGCTGGACTACATCCACGTCGGGCAGACCGAAATGCCCTCGCGTGCCTACGTCAGCGCGTTCGGTTTCAAGGGCCCGGACCAGCAGAAGCCGGCGGGCGTGCTCTCCGGTGGTGAGCGCAACCGGCTGAACCTGGCGCTGACCCTCAAACAGGGCGGGAACCTGATCCTGCTCGACGAGCCGACGAACGACCTGGACGTCGAGACCCTGGGCTCGCTGGAGAACGCTCTCGAGCAGTTCCCCGGCTGCGCCGTGGTCATTTCGCACGACCGGTGGTTCCTCGACCGGGTCGCGACGCACATCCTCGCCTGGGAAGGCACGGACGAGAACCCCTCGCAATGGTTCTGGTTCGAAGGTAACTTCGAGGGCTACGAGAAGAACAAGGTCGAGCGTCTCGGTGCCGAGGCGGCTCGTCCGCACCGCGTCACCCATCGCAAGCTGACCCGCGACTGAGGGCCGGGGGTTCCCCGTGGAAGCCAGCAAGCGCCAACGGCCGGGCTCGCCCACCACCATGGTGGGTGGGCGGACGGCTGCCACCGGGGGAACCCTGTCCGCTGTCGGCAGGTTGATCGAACGCGCGGACGCCCTGCACCTGAGGGCGCCCGAGCTCGCACTGGTCCTCGGGGAGCGCGCGGCCACGCTCGCCGAGGCCGCCGGTGCCGACGAGCAGTGGATCCGGGCGGAGAGCCTGGTGGTGAGCGCCCGGGTGCGGCTCGGTGGCCGCCCCCGGACGGTCGGCCGGGCCGTTGCCGCCCTGCGCGCCGCGGAACACGCGGGCTACGGAGACATCGCCGCCCGGCTGAGGATCGACCTGGCCGTCTGCGCGCGCAGCGTCGGCATCCCGCTGACGGGGCTGGCCGCGTTGCGTCCGTTGCTGGCGGATCCGGCGGTTTCGCCGTCGCACCGGGCAGAGGCGTTGTGTCACCTCGTCGGCTGCCTGGCGCAGTTCGGCCGGAAGGCGGAACTGGACCGCGTGCTCGCCGAGGCGGACAAGCTCGTACTCGGCGACGGTTCGATGACGGCGGACTCGCAGCTGCTGATCCGAGCGATGCTGCGGGTCGGGGTGTCGGCGCACCGCCGCCGTCACGGTGACCTGACAGCGGCCGCCGATGCCGCGCGGACCGGGCTGGGCATGCTCGAAAAGCTCGGAAATCCGGACGACGACGGCGGTCTCGTCCGGATCAGGCTGGTCCTGCAACTCGTCTGCACGTTGCTGGACCGGGGTGACACGGAGATGGCGCTGGAGGTCGCGCAGCCGATCCTCGACGCCCCTGTCCGGGCCGCGGGGATCGCCCCGGCCGCCTGGTTGCGGCTGGCGGTGGCCACCCGTGTCCTGCTCCCCGCGGGATCCGCCGAGGCCGCGGGCATGCTCGTCCGTGAGGCGGTCGCCGGGACCGGTGATCACAACCTGCACGCCGTCACGGCGCGGCTGTGGCTGGAGCTCGCGCAGATCGAGGAACGGCTGGGCCGGGCCGAAGAGGCCATCGGCTGCCTGCACCGTTCGCGGGCCGCCGAACATCTGCACGCCCGTGCGCGCAGGCAGGCGTGCAACGTCCTGGTCGGCGAGTTCGGCTCGGCCGAGAACGCCGCGGTGGACCTCGACGACGTCTTGCGGGCCGTCGCCGCGCGGTCGGCCGCCACGGTGTCCACGCCGTCCCCGGTTCCGGCGCCGGAACCGGCCGAGGTGACCGCGGTGATGCCGCCGATCGACGTGGCACCGCCGAAACGGGCCGCGGCCGAGCCGCCGGTTCGTCGTGAGCCGCAGCCCGTGCGGCAGAGCAGGCAACCGGAGCCCGCGCCGGTGCGGCAGGCGCCGGTCGAGCCTGCACGCGCCGCTGCGCCTTCGCGCCCAGCCGAGCCTTCGCGTCCCGCCGAGCCGCCGAGGCCGGTGGAGCGGCCCGCGGCGGCGGTCGCGGAAAAGAGTGAAGCACCGGTGTTGAAGCCGCCGTCCCGTCCGGAGCCCGCACGGGAAGTGGCTGCGTCGGACAGCGACTGGCGTCGTCGGGTGCCGAAGAAGGCCAAGCCGTCGATCAGGTTCGAGCCCAAGGCCGAACCCGTCGCGCCGAAACTGATGCCGCCGCCGAAACCGGAGCCCGCGCCGGTTTCGCGTCCCGAACCGGAGCCCGGGCGCCGCCGTCGCCAGGAGGAGCCCGCCGCGCGCGAGAGCGCCGCCGAACCGGTGGCCGCCCGATCCGAAACCCCGGCTCCGGCCGAGCGGTGGCGGCCCGAGGCCGAGATCCCCGTCCGGATCGAGGAGCCGGCGCCCGTGGCGGCATCGGATCCCGTCGTCCCGGAACTGCTGCTCGCACCCGAGCCCGCGGCCGAGCCTCGGCCGCGGATGGCGGCCGAGGCAGCGCCGCCGCGTCCGCCCGGCACCGCGGCCCCGCTGTGGGAGAGCGACGAGTGGGCGGCCGAAGAGCGTGCCCGCCGGTCCTCGGCGCCCGCGTCGCGCAAGACGAGGCACGATGCCGAACACGGTTCCGTGGCGGCGAAATCGGTGCTGGACCGGCTCGGGATCTCGAGTGCCGGCGGACACGGCGGCGGCCGTCGACGCGCGGACGGCGCCACGGATCCCGTGCACCCCGAACCCGTCGCCGAAGAACGCGCCGATACCCGCTGGGAGCAGCCACCGGTCGAGTACAGCGAGCCCGCCGTTCCGCTCGCCCCGCCGCCTCGGGAGGATCCCGCGCCTTCGCAGGCTCAGGAAAGCGTTCGCCCGGCCGCGAAGGAAGAGGTCGCCGATCCCTGGTTGCCGCGGTTGCGGATGCCGCCTGCGTTGGACCCGCTGACCGACACCGGTTCCTGGCGGCCGATCACGCCGTTCCCGGAGAGCTACGCCCGTGCGATCGCGGAGGACGAACCGCCGCCGGACGCCGGCCTCGCCGACCTGCTCGCCCGCGCGCTCGCCGAGCATCAGGCGGGGACCGCGAGCGCCGCCGCGCTCGTGAAGCAGCTCGGCTCCCAGGACTCGGGAAAGCGTCCGGTCAACGGCCACGACCGGCACCGCGCCAACGGGAGCGACTGACTCCCGCGGTAGCAAAGGTCCCTTGCTCACCCCGGTGGGAGACGCGGTCGGCTTGAACGATTCAGCTGATCCGTTCGAGTCGCCCGCCGGGGTCGTGCGGGGGAATGGGTGCTGGTCACCCCGGTGCGGCGAGGCGCGGAAGGGTCCGGACAGACCGCCTATGTGACCGGCGAGTAGCTGAACCGATCACGGCGATTCCGGTATCTGAGCAGGGAAATCTTCGACGGGCGGGAATGACCCGGCCTTGTGGAGCCGACTGTCCGGAGCTGTAGGTTGGGTCTGGGCCGGTACAGAGTCGTGCCGGTCGCGGTGTCAATCTCGCTACAGTGGAGAGTTGCCTCAAATGAGCTCGACGGGAGTCTCGTCCCCGCCCGGAAAAGATGTCGGCACCGAGGATGGCGCCCGGCGCCGGTCGGCGAACCCGGAGCAGATCCGGGACGACCTGATCGACGCCGCCGCGGCGTACGCCCCGGAGATCGGCGACCTGATCCGCCTGTACTACCGGCACATCCCGGCCGAAGAGATTCTCGGTGACGACCCGGTCGACCTCGTCGGCGCCGTCCGCTCGCATCTGCAGCTCGCGAAGGACCGGATGCCCGGCCGTCCCGCGGTGCGGTTGCTGAACCCGACGGGGCCCGAAGACGGCTGGACGCGTGAGGCCACCGTGGTGCAGGTCGTCACGGACGACATGCCGTACCTGGTGGATTCCGTCGCGGCCGAGTTCGCGCGCGACGGGGTGCAGGTGCAGCGCATCGTGCACCCGATCGTCGTGGTGAGCCGGGATCTGACCGGTGAGCTGCTGGAGGTCCACCCGGACGCCGACCCGGCGGAGCCGCCGGCGAATTCGGCGGCCGAATCGTGGATGTACATCGAGATCGACCTGGTCACGGACCCGAACCGCGCCCGCGAGCTGGACAACCGGCTGTCTTCGGTGCTGGGTGACGTCCGCGAGGTCGTCGAGGACACCGACAAGATGACCGAGACGGCGCGCCGTCTCGCCGACGAGCTGGACGGGAACCCGCCTCGGCTGCCCTCCACCGAGGTCGCGGAAGGCGCCCGGTTGCTGCGCTGGCTCGCCGACGGCCACTTCACCTTCCTCGGCTACCGCCGGTACGAGCTGATCGACAACCCGCACCCGGACAGCGACGAGCCCGCCCTGCGCGCGGTGCTCGCCACCGGGCTTGGCGTGCTGCGCCAGGACAGCCTGGCCGCTCGCAGCCTCACCGCCGGCCCGGACACGGCGGCCTCCGCGCTCGCGCCGACGCTGCTGGTGCTGACCCAGGCGAGCGCGCCGTCCACCGTGCACCGTCCGGTGTATCCGTACTACGTCGGCGTGAAAACGTTCGACGACAACGGAAACGTCACCGGCGAGCACCGCTTCCTCGGCATGTTCACCACCACCGCGCTGCACGAGAACGTGCTCGACATCCCGGTGGTCTGCAACCGGGTCCGCGAGGTCATCCACCGCGCGGGCTTCCCGATGGAGTCCTTCTCCGGCCAGCGGATGCTCGAAGTCCTGCAGAACTGGCCGCGCGCGGACCTGTTCTCCGCCGACTCCGACTCGCTCTACTCGACGACGACGGGCGCGATCGCGCTTTCGGATCGCAGACGGCTGCGCCTGTTCCTGCGCCGCGACCCGTACGGCCGCTTCTACTCGTGCCTCGTATACCTCCCGCGTGACCGCTACACCACCCGTTCGCGGCTCGCGATGCAGGAGGTCCTGCTCGAAGAACTCGAAGGCACCCAACTGGAGTACAGCGCGCGCATCGGCGAGACCGTGCTCGCGCAGGTGCACTTCATCGTGCACACCGATCCGTCGCAGAGTTCCGCCCCGGACACCCTGCGCATCCAGGAACGGCTCAACGAAGCCGTGCGCAGCTGGGACGACCGGATGGTCGAGGCGATCCTCGCCGAACGCCGCGAGCGCGCCGGGGACAGCGGTGTCGCGATCGGCCTGCTGGTCGAGGAGTCGGCGGGCGAGCAGGGGCAGCGGTTCGCCGCGGTGTTCCCCGAGGGCTACAAGGAGGACTTCACCGCGCTCGAAGCGCTCGCGGACCTCCGCGCCCTGGAGTCGCTGACCGACGAGGGCGACCTGTCGATGTCGTTCTACCTGCCGGCCGACGCCGAGGCGGGGGAGCGGCGCTTCAAGCTGTACCTGCGCGGCGAGGGCGTCACGCTCTCCCAGGTGCTCCCGGTCCTGCAGAGGATGGGCGTCGAGGTCGTCGACGAGCGGCCCTACGAACTGCGCCGCGAGGACGGCGGCCGGTCCTGGATCTACGACTTCGGCCTGCGGATCGACCCGCAGGTCCTCGACCACGCGGACAGCGACCTGCGCACCCGCTTCCAGGACGCCTTCCACGCCGCCTGGCGCGGCGACTGTGAGGTCGACGGCTTCAACGGTCTCGTCCTGCGCGCCGGGCTCACCTGGCGCCAGGCGGCCATCCTGCGGGCCTATTCGCGGTACCTGCGCCAGACGAAGATCCCGTTCTCGCAGGAGTACATCGAGAACACCGTCCTCGCGCACACCGACATCGCCACCGCGCTGGTGCGGCTGTTCGAGACCCGCTTCGACCTCGCGCTCGGCGACGAGGCGCGCGCGTCGCAGGCCGATCAGCTCACCACCGAGATCGGCAAGCTGGTCGACGAGGTGACGAGCCTCGACGAGGACCGGATCCTGCGGCGGCTGATGTCGGTCATCCTCGCCACGCTGCGCACGAACTACCACGTGACCGACGCGGACGGGAACTCCCGCCAGTACCTGGCGCTCAAGCTCGACCCGAGCGCGGTGCCCGAGCTGCCCGAGCCGCGGCCGAAGTACGAGATCTTCGTGTACTCGCCCCGGATCGAGGGTGTGCACCTGCGTTTCGGCGACGTCGCGCGCGGTGGCCTGCGGTGGTCCGACCGCCGGGAGGACTTCCGCACGGAGATCCTCGGCCTGGTCAAGGCGCAGGCGGTCAAGAACGCGGTCATCGTGCCGGTCGGCGCGAAGGGCGGCTTCGTCGTGAAGCGCCCGCCGGCGCCCACGGGCGACCCCGGCCTGGACCGCGACGCCCAGCTGAACGAGGGCATCGCCTGCTACCGGATGTTCATCTCCGGCCTGCTCGACGTGACCGACAACCGCGTCGAGGGAAAGACCGTCCCGGCGCCGCGCGTGGTCCGACACGACGGCGACGACAGCTACCTCGTGGTCGCCGCGGACAAGGGCACCGCGAAGTTCTCCGACATCGCGAACGAGGTCTCGGCGAACTACGGGTTCTGGCTCGGCGACGCCTTCGCGTCCGGCGGTTCGGTCGGCTACGACCACAAGGCCATGGGCATCACCGCGAAGGGCGCTTGGGAGAGCGTCAAGCGCAACTTCCGCGAGCTGGGCAAGGACACCCAGACCGAGGACTTCACCGTCGTCGGCATCGGCGACATGATGGGTGACGTCTTCGGCAACGGGATGCTGCTCTCGGAGCACATCCGGCTCGTGGCCGCCTTCAACCACATGCACATCTTCCTCGACCCGAACCCGGATTCGGCGACCTCGTTCGCCGAGCGGCGCAGGCTGTTCGATCTGCCGCGTTCGTCGTGGGAGGACTACGACCGCTCGTTGATCAGCGAGGGCGGCGGGATCTACTCGCGGTCGGCGAAGACGATCCCGGTCAGCCCGCAGGTCCGGGAGGCGCTCGGCCTCGGCGAGGACGTCACGAAACTGGCGCCCAACGACCTGATGCAGGCGATCCTGCTGGCGCCGGTGGAGCTGTTGTGGAACGGCGGCATCGGCACCTACGTCAAGGCCGAGAACGAGTCCCACGCGGACGCGGGCGACAAGGCCAACGACGCCCTGCGCGTCAACGGCAACCAGCTTCGCGTCAAGGTCGTCGGCGAGGGCGGGAACCTGGGCCTGACCCAGCTCGGCCGGATCGAGTTCGCCCGCGCGGGCGGCAAGATCAACACCGACGCGCTCGACAACTCCGCCGGCGTGGACTGCTCCGACCACGAGGTCAACATCAAGATCCTGCTGGACCACCTGGTCTCGACCGGATCGCTGGACGCCGAGCAGCGCAACGAACTGCTCGAGCAGATGACCGACGAGGTCGGCGAGCTGGTGCTGGCCGACAACTACCGGCAGAACGCGGTGCTCGGTGTCAGCCGGGCGCACGCAGGCCCGATGGTCTCGGTGCACCAGCGGCTCGTCGCGGCGCTGGTCGCGAAGGGCGCCTTCGACCGCAAGCTCGAAGCGCTGCCGAGTTCGGCGGAGTTCCGCGCGCTGGAGAAGGCGGGCGAAGGCCTCACCTCGCCGGAGCTGGCGACGCTGCTCGCGCACGTCAAGCTCGACCTCAAGGACGAGCTGCTGGCCAGCGAGCTGCCGGACTCCGAGGTGTTCTCGCGCCGCCTGCCCGAGTACTTCCCGAAGCCGCTTCGGGAGCGCTTCGGCGACGCGATCTTCCAGCACCCGCTGAAGCGGGAGATCATCACGACGATGGTGGCCAACGAGGTCGTCGACGGCGCCGGGATCTCGTACGTCTTCCGCCTGATGGAGGAGATGAACGCGACCGCGACCGACGCCGTCCGCGCGTACGCCGTGGTCACCCACGTGTACGACCTGCCCTCGCTGTGGGCGCAGATCGACGCGCTGGACAACGTCGTGCCGACCGAGGTCGCCGACGAGATGATGCTGGAGACCCGCAGGCTGCTCGACCGGGCCGCCCGCTGGTTCCTCACCAACCGGCCGCAGCCGCTGGCCCCGCTCGCCGAGATCAACCGGTTCGGCCGTGTCGTCGGCGAGCTGGCCCCGCGGGCGCACGAGCTGCTTCGCGGTGTCGAGTGCGCTTCGGTGGACGCGAACACCGAGCGGCTGATCGAGAAGGGCGTCCCGGCGGAACTCGCCGGACGGGTGGCGCTGCTGCTGCACACCTACGGCCTGCTCGACGTCACCGACGTCGCGGAGCTGGCAGAGCAGCAGGTGGGGATCGACGCGGTGCACACCCCGGCGGAGACGGCGGGCCTGTACTACGCGCTTTCCGACCACCTCGGAATCGACAAGATGCTGACGTCGATCAGCGGTCTCGAACGCGGCAACCGCTGGCACGCGCTCGCGCGGCTGGCGCTGCGGGACGACGTCTACGGTTCCTTGCGGACGATCACGCTGGACGCGTTGCGGCACAGCGATTCGGGCACCGACCCGGACGAGAAGATCGCTCACTGGGAGAAGACGAACGCCTCACGGTTGCAGCGGGCACGTGTCGCGCTGGACGAGATCAGCCAGTCCGGCAAGCTCGACCTGGCGACGCTGTCGGTGGCGGCGAGGCAGATCCGGAGCACGGTGAGGTAGTGAGCTACATTTCCCTGATCCGGCCGCGCTGGTCGGATATGGACGTCTACGGGCACGTCAACCACGCGAACATGGTGACCTTGCTCGAAGAGGCACGGATCCCGCTGCTGTTCGGGGACGCCGTCCGCGCCGGGCTCACCGAACTGCCCAAGGGCATCGTGGTGGTGAAGCTGGCCGTCCATTACCGTTCGCCGATCGTGGTGTCCGATCAGGACATCCGGGTGGAGATCTCGTTGAAGGACTTGAAGCACGCCAGCTTCACCCTCGGCTACCGGGTGCACTCCGGGCCCGCCGAGGCCGACAAGGTCGCGGTCACCGCGGAGACGGTGCTCGCGCCGTTCGACACCGTCTCCGAGCGGCCCCGCCGGCTGACCGAGGACGAACGTGTCTTCCTGGAGAAGGGGTTCGCGGATGCCTGAGCTCGTCATCCCGGACGCGGGCGACCGCGAAACGCTCGGCGCGTTCGTGGCCAGGGCGGTCCGGCTCGACCAGAACACGTTGGTGCGGTTGCGGCAGCGTGGTGACGGCGTCGTCGAGGCGTGGTGCGCGACGCCGTTCGAGGTCCTGGCCACCAGGGCTGTCGCCGGTGACATCACGCCTTCGGACATCACCGTGTCCGGGAACGAGCTGCTCGCCGCGCTGACCGTCGCGGGCGGCGAGCGGATGGATCCGGGCCCGGCCCGCGACCTGATGTGGCATTCGGAGCTGCCCGCGCCGGGCCGCTGGCAGCTGGTGGACGAACTGCCGGCGACGGTGATCTCGGAGCTGGCCGATCGCGGGGTCACCTTGGCCCGCGACAACGTCGGCCCGCACGGCACGCCGCCGGCGTCGCTGATGGACCAGGCGGTGCTCACCGTTTCGGGCAACGAGCTGGAGATCAAGGTCCAGATGCGGTGCCTGTTCGCGTTGTCGGGGATGGGTTTCGTGGACTCGTCGATCGACGGTGACGTCGTCCGTGTCACCGCGACGGATTCGTGGATGCGCATCGACGCCCGGTACGGCGCCGTCCTCAAGCGCCGCCACGCGCTCCTGCCGTTGCTGTTCTGACGGGTTTCTTACCGCTTGGCGCCGCGGGTGGCTTCCGGCCGCCCGCGGCGTCATGCTGTCTCCATGAACGACAAGGACGGGGACGACCCCACCGCGGACTTCCTCGCCGAGGTCAGGCCGGAGGAGACGCCGTGGCGGACCGAGCGGCCGCCGGGTGAGGAGGCGCCCGAACGCGCCGAACGCCCGGAGAAGTGGGGCCGCGCCAAGAGCGCCGGACGGGCCGCGGCGAAGGCGGCGCCCTACGTCCAGGCCGCCGCGCTGGCGACCTGGATCGTCTCGGGCACCCTCGACGACTCCGACGACTCCGGGTTCGGCGACATGGGCTCTTCCGGCGAGGCCTAGAGCTTCGCCCGCATGGCTTTCATGCGCTCGATCTCGGCGGTCTGACCGGTGATGACCTCCTGCGCCATCTCCTGCGCCTTGATCTCCACGCCCTTGCCGAGCTGGGCTTCGGCCATGGTCAGCGCGCCCTGGTGGTGCGCGATCATCAGGTCGAGGAACAGCTTTTCGAACGCCGCCCCGCTCGCCGCGCGCAGATCCGCCAGCTGGGCCTCGGTCGCCATCCCCGGCATGAGCGCGTGATCGTGCCCGCCCCCGTGACCCGCGTGCCCCTCGCCCGGCACCGGTTTGCCGCGGTCGGCCAGCCAGGTCTTCATCATCGTGATCTCGCCGTCCTGTGCGACCGAGATCCGCCCGGCGATCGCCCGGATCTGCTCGTTGGCCGTCTTGCCCGGCACCAGGTCGGTCATCACCTTCGCCTGCTGGTGATGGGGGATCATCATCGTCATGTATTCGACGTCGGCCTCGTTGGGCTGATCGCGGTTCACCGGACCGCGGGAGCCGGTGCTCGCCTGCTCGCCGGGTTTGCCGGGGGCGATCACCGGCGCGCTCTGGGCGGGTGCGGCGGGCTCCGGGGCACCGGTGCAACCCGAGACCAGGAAAGCGGCGGCGACCAGCGCCGATGTCAAACTTTTTCGCATCCCGGGAGTTCCTCCGTTGGTCGGTATCTGCTGAGCCTAAATAAGGAATAAGGTGCGCGTAAAGCTGGGTGGAAGGAGAGCCATATCGTGCTGCAGCCTGGGCTGAAACGTCGCTTGACCAGGGTCTTCGTGTCGGCGGCCGCGGTCGCCGCCCTCGGGGCCTCCAGCGCGCTCGCCGCGCCGGCCGTCGTCGCCGAACCGTCGGCGACCGCGATCCCGGGTGTGGACGAGATCGTCCACAGCCCGAACCTCCGGTCGATCGCGAACGTCCCGCAGCAGGGACCGTTCACCAAGGACTCGACCGGCACCGACATCGCGTTCACCAAGGGCCACGCGATCATCGGCACCTACGACGGGTTCAACGTCTTCGACGTCCGCAACCCCTACCGCCCGAAGATCGTCAGCCAGGTCCTGTGCCCCGGCGGGCAGAACGACGTGTCGATCTCCGGCGACCTGCTCTTCCTGTCGACCGACTCGTCGCGCAGCGACAACTCGTGCAACAGCGTCTCGAAGCCCGCGTCGGACAAGACGTCGTGGGAGGGCATCAAGATCTTCGACATCTCGAACCTCGCGGCGCCCAAGTACGTCGCGGCGATCGAGACGGACTGCGGTTCGCACACCAACACCCTGGTGCCGGACAAGCGCGGCAAGGACGTCTACATCTACGTCTCGTCGTACGCGCCGGCGGCGAACCTGCCCGACTGCCAGCCGCCGCACGACAAGCTGTCCATCATCAAGGTCCCGGTGAAGGACCCGGCGAAGGCCTCGCTGGTCGCGACGCCGGTGCTGTTCCCGGACGGCGGCAACGCGGGCGGCGCCAACCCCGACGGCACCCGCCGCTCGGCGACCACCGGTTGCCACGACCTCACGGCGCTGCCGGAGAAGGACCTGATGGCCGGCGCCTGCATGGGTGACGGCGTCCTGCTCGACATCTCCGACCGCCTCAAGCCGCGCGTCATCAACCGGGTCCAGGACAACGTGAACTTCGCGTTCTGGCACAGCGCCACCTTCAACAACGACGCCACCAAGATCGTCTTCACCGACGAGCTCGGCGGCGGCGGGATGGCGACCTGCCTGGAGAAGTTCGGCCCCACCCGCGGCGCCAACGGCATCTACCAGATCACCGGCCGCGGCGACGACCGCAAGCTGGAGTTCGTGAGCTACTACAAGATCCCGCGGTTGCAGTCCGAGACCGAGAACTGCGTGGCGCACAACGGTTCGCTGATCCCGGTGCCGGGCAAGGACATCATGGTCCAGTCCTGGTACCAGGGCGGTGTCTCGGTGTGGGACTTCACCGACGCGAAGAACCCGAAGGAGATCGCGTTCTGGGAGCGTGGCCCGCTCTCGAACGAGAAGCTCGTCGGCGGTGGGACGTGGTCGACCTACTGGTACAACGGCTACATCTACTCGTCCGACATCGTGAAGGGCCTGGACGTCCTGGACCTCAACGACTGGCGGACCTTCCCGGCGAAGCTGGTCCGGCAGAACCAGTTCAACGCCCAGACGCAGTACAAGCTGCACCCGGGCTTCAACAACAACTGACCCGGTAACGCGCCATGAACGGTCCGTTCCTTGCAAAATTTGCAAGGAACGGACCGTTCATTGCACGCGGGGAGGGGATCAGACGAGCCAGGCGGCCGCGTCCGGCGGCAGTTTCCCGTTCACCAACGGCACGCTCGACAGCAGCACCTCACCCGGCGGCAGCGCGATCGGGCTCGCCGACGTGTTCAGCGCGCAGACCAGCCCGCCACCGCGCCGCCGGAACGCGAAACACCCGGCCGGAGCGCCGTACCACTCCAGCTCGTCCCCGCGGAAAGCCTGGTGCGACTTGCGGATCTCGATCGCCCGCCGGTACAGCGAGAGCGTCGACGCCGGATCCTCCAGTTGCGCCTCGACGGTCACCGACGCCCACGAAGCGGGCATCGGCAGCCACGTCCTCGGATTGCGCGAGAAACCGAACGGCGGCAGGTCGCCTTCCCACGGCAGCGGCACTCGCGACGCGTCCCGGCCGAACTCGGCACCGGAGATCTTGGCGCGCGGGTCCGCGACCGCGTCGGGCGGGATGTCGACGTTGCCGAGCCCCAGTTCCTCGCCGTTGTACAGGTAGACCGCGCCGGGCAGCGCGAGTTCGACGAGCGCCATCGCCCTGGCGCGCCGGACGCCGCGTTCGCCGCCGCCGTACCGGCTGACCTGCCGCCAGACGTCGTGGTTGCTCAACGTCCAGGTGGCGGGGGCCCCGGCGGCCTTCGGCACCGCCAGGGACCGCTCGATGGCCGTCCGCAGCGCGTCCGCGTCGAAATGCGTGAGCACGAGCCGGAAGTTGAAGGCCAGGTGCAGTTCGTCCGGCCGCAGGTAGCGCGCGAGGCGTTCCTCGTCGGTCACCCAGATCTCGCCGACGGCCATGGTGCCGGGGTACTCGTCGAGCACCTTGCGGATCATCTGGTGGATCTCGTGGACGCGGTCGTTGTCGAAACGCGGATCGTAGAACTCGCTCGGCCCGAGCGGGTTCACCCGCGGGTCCATGTCCGGCAGGCCCGGCGGTTTCGCCATGCCGTGCGCGACGTCGACGCGGAAGCCGTCCACGCCGTGGTCGAGCCAGAACCGCAGCGTCCGCTCCAGATCGGCGGCGACCTCGTGGTTGGCCCAGTTCAGATCCGGCTGCTGCGGCGAGAACAGGTGCAGGTACCACTGGCCGTCCGGCACCCGCGTCCACGCCGGGCCGCCGAACGAGCTGACCCAGTTGTTCGGCGGCTGGTCGCCGCGCGGGCCGAGCCCGTCACGGAAGATGTAGCGATCCCGTTCCGGGCTGCCCGGCGGCGCCGCCATCGCCGATTTGAACCAGGCGTGGGTGTTGCTGGTGTGGTTGGGGACGACGTCGACGGTGACCTTGATGCCGCGTTTGTGCGCCTCGGTCAGCAGGACGTCGAAATCGCCGAGGGTGCCGAACATCGGGTCGACGTCGCGCGGGTCGGCGATGTCGTAGCCGTGGTCGGCCATGGGGGAGCGGTAGAACGGCGTCAGCCACAGCGCGTCGACCCCGAGCAGCTCCAGATACCCGAGCTTGCCGCGGATGCCTTCGAGGTCACCGACGCCGTCCCCGTCCGAATCGGCGAACGAGCGCACGTAGACCTGGTAGAAGACCGCCTGGTCCCACCAAGCCACGTCGCGCTCCATCACACGAAACTGTTCATCATGCTGTTGGCGGCCATCTCCAGGTACGCCCACAGCTGCCCGCGGTAGGGCTCCTCGATGTTCTCCTCGTCGACCGCGATCTTGATGCAGCGCAACCAGGCGTCGCGTTCGATCGGGCCGATCTTGAACGGGGCGTGCCGCATCCGCAGCCGCGGGTGACCACGCTGGTCGGAGTAGGTGTGCGGGCCGCCCCAGTACTGCATGAGGAACAGCCGGAAACGCTCCTCGGCCGGGCCGAGGTCCTCCTCCGGATACAGCGGGCGAAGCACCTCGTCGACCGCCACTTCGGCGTAGAACCGCGCGACGATCCGGGTGAACACCGGTTCACCGCCGATGGCTTCGTACAAGGTGGTGGGCTCAGGTTCGGTCACGGACACAGCTCCATTCTGCCCTTCTCCTACTGCGGGGCCGGGCCGGACGACATAAAGCGCCCCAGAGGCGGCTCGAAGCCGGCTTCGTCGAGCGCGGCGAGCAGGTGCGCCCGCAGTGCGCGCTGCACGGACCACTGCTTACCCGGCCGGACCTTCACCGTCAGCCGGAGCTTGATGCCCTCGGGGGTGACGGTTTCCACGCCGAGCATCTCCGGCGGCTCCAGCACGTTCGGCGCGAGGCTTTCGCTCTCCAGGAGCGTCTTCGCCTTCGCGGCCATCAGCTCGGTGGCCTTCTCGACGTCGGCGGAGTAGCTGAGCGGGACGTCGACGACGGCCACCGCGAAGCCCTGGCTCGAGTTGCCGACCCGCAGCACCTCGCCGTTGCGGACGTACCAGACGGTGCCGTTGATGTCACGCAGGGTGGTGATCCGGAGGCCGACGGCCTCGACGGTGCCGGACGCCTCGCCGACGTCGACGACGTCACCGACGCCGTATTGGTCCTCGATCATCATGAACATGCCGGACAGGAAGTCCTTGACCAGGTTCTGCGCGCCGAAACCGAGCGCCACGCCGACGATGCCCGCCGACGCGATGATCGGCGCGAGGTCGATACCCAGTTCGCCCAGCACGAGGATGAACGCGAGGCCGTAGATCAGGAACGTGGCCATCGACTTGAGGACCGAGCCGATGGTGGCGGCGCGCTGACGGCGCCGTTCCATCACCGCCGACCCGAGCACCTCGGGAGCCCTCTCCCGCAGCGGTCTCAACAGGGCGGGCAGCTTCGACGAGCCGCCGGCGGGCATCCGCGTCACGCGGTTGATCAAGCGCCGGACCAGGTACCGCAGCAGGAACGCCACGGCGACGATCATCAGGATCCTGAGCGGCTTCGTCAGAAGCCAGCCCGCGGAGGCGGAGAGCCATTCGTTCTTTGTGACCTGGAACACCTGGTAGCACAGGCTCCCGGCTTCGCGCGTGCAGGCCGGGGGTTCGGTGGGCAGCAGGTTCACGGAGAGGAAATATCCTTTCGTACTCGGCGGGGAGTCGGTCACGCCACACGCCCAGGCGGATGCGAAACACCCAACTTCATGTGGCCGCCGGGTCGCGCGCATGTGACACGTCCAGTAACACACGTGCACTTTGGGGCTGATCTGTGGTCGACTATGCCTGCACCGGTGGAGGTGGTCGAGTGCCAGACCGACAACCCATCCCCCTCGGCGTCCCGAGCCAAGCCGTGGCCGGACAGGCGCCGGAGGTCGTGTTGCGCGCCCATCCGGGAGGTGCCCCCTCGCACGGGGCTCCACCGGGCGGGCCGGGAACGCGGCCAGGGGGTGTTGCCCGCCCGCCCGGACAGCGTAGAGGGCGGGACCCGTCGACTACGGCGGTACCCACTACGACATCAGCGTCGTCTTGGGGTCGCAGACGGGTATTGCTGTTGAACGCCACGTTCGAACCGCTCACGGCGCTGCCGTTGCGGCGCGCGGTGGTCCTGGTGATGTGCGGCAAGGCCGAGGTGGTGCACGGAGACCCGGCGGGGATCGAACTGCACGCCGCCACGGTCTCGCTGCCCGTGCCTTCGGTGATCCGGCTGAGCACCTACGTGCGCGTTCCCTACCGCGCGCAGGTGCCGCTGACCCGGGCCGGGCTGATGCACCGCGACCGGTACCGCTGCGCCTATTGCGGAGGGCGGGCCGAGACCATCGACCACGTCGTCCCGCGCAGTCGCGGAGGCCCCCACAGCTGGACGAACTGCGTGGCCTGCTGCGCCAAGTGCAACCATCGGAAGGCGGACAAGCTGCTTTCCGAGATCGGCTGGCGCCTGCGCGTCGTGCCGAGGGCCCCGCACGGGCCGCACTGGCGGCTGCTCGCGCATTCGAAGGAGGCCGACCCGTTGTGGCGGCCGTACCTGGGAACCGCGGCCTGACCTGACCATGAACACGTCGGCGCCCCGGCTGCCTTTCGGCGGCCGGGGCGGGCCGATGACGCCGTGGTGAAGCTCGTTACGAGTACGCCGTCCCCTACGAACCGGTCGTGCTCGGACTCAGGCGGCGAGCGAGAAGTCGCTCTGGCAGGTGACGCGGGTGCCACGGGTGACACGGGTCCCGCGAGTGACGCGCGTGCCGCAGGTGACGCGGGTGCCCGCCGTCACGCGGGTGCCGCGGGTGACTCGCGTGCCACGGGTGACGCGGGTGCCCGCGGTGACGCGGGTGCCACGGGTGACACGAGTTCCGCGGGTGACCCGGGTGCCGGCGGTGACCCGCGTACCGCGAGTGACACGAGTACCGCGAGTAACCCGTGTGCCCGCCGTCACACGCGTACCGGGGACGAATCCAATTTCGAAGAGTGACGAAATGTCGTCGATGATCGCCTGGCCGGGTGTCTGGGTGCTCTGCATGACATATCCTCCTGCGACCGGTGCGTTACCTGCTGGGGTGGGGGAGCTGGGCGCAAGGCCCGTACAGGTGAAAAAGCTACGAGGATTTCAAGGCCGCGACAAGACGACAGCGCCGGGTGCGGCCGCCCGTACGTTGAGTTGCAACCTTTCGGCCTTGCGGGCTTCGCCCCAACGTGGGAGCGCTTTCGCGGCAAGCGGCGGACGGCCACCTGAGGACGACGAGCGGTAGGGGCCGTGCGAGCGGGTGCGGTCGCACGCCATCGGATACGCTCACGCGCGTGAACCTTGTCGAGACGATCCTGGTCTTCGCGGTGATCCCCTTGGTCATCTACGCCCTGTGCGGGGTGGCCACGCTGCGGTCGAAGGGCGCGGGCGTCGCCCGGTACCGGCCGGGGCAGCCGTGGGAGTACCCGGCCATGTGGTGGAGCGCCAACCCCGACGGTGTCGGCGCAAGGCATTCGCACGCGAACGAGGGCGGCGCGACCGCCGTCGTCGCGGCGGACGGAGCTTCGGTGACGGGAGGCGCTCGTGGCAACTGGTGAACTGACCCATTCGTCCACCGCTGTTGACGAAGAGCCCGGTTACGGCGCCGTCGTTACCTCGAGCGGCCGGATTTCCGCCGCCAAGATGTACGAACCGGCTGGTCCGATCAGCCCATTCACCACCCAGCAGCTCGCCCGGCTGGACGAGGCGCTGACGCTCGCCAGCCGCGAGACCGGCCTGGACTTCAGCGTGTACCTCGGCGACCTCGGCGAGGACACCCGCGCCACCGCCGAAGGCCTGCTGACCTCGACGGACAACCCGGCCGACGGTGTCGTCATCGCCGTGTCGCCCGGCCAGCGGGCGATCGAGGTCGTGACCGGCACGCAGGCCCGGCACCGCCTGCCCGACCGCGGCGCGAAGCTCGCCGTGGCCAGCATGGTGGCCTCGTTCAAGGAAGGCGACCTCATCGGTGGCCTCGTGAACGCCCTCCGCATGCTGAGCGACCAGGCCGGCGCTCCGCAGCACTGACGCTCTTCACAGGTCCCTGAATGCTATGAACGGGCCGTTCCTTGCAAAATTTGCAAGGAACGGCCCGTTCATAGCGTTACGGGACTAGACCCCGGCCTGCGAGTCGAACTCACGGGCGGCCAGCGCCCGCACGATCCCGGCCCGGCCCTCCGACACGAGACGGCGCAGCGCCGCCGGGTGTTCCCCGGCCAGCCACTCGTCCGACGCCTCGACGGTCGACGGCTCGACGGCCCACGACGGGTACAGGCCGACCACGGTCGGCTGCGCCCGCTCGCTGGAGCGCCGCTGCCACACCTCGTCGATGACCTCGAAGTAGCGCGTCACGTAGTCACCGAGCAGGTGCTTCTGACCCGGGTGGGAGAAGCCGGTGATGAGCGAGTCGCTGACCGCGTTGGGCAGCTCGTCGTCGTACACCGCCCGCTGCCACGCGTCGGCCTTCGCCTCGGCGGTCGGCCGCAGCGCCCGCGAGCGCTCCGCCTGGCGCCGTCCGGCGGCGGTGTCGTCCTTGCCGAGTTCCGCGTCGATCTCGGGGTTCTCCGCCTTGCCGTGCGCGACCAGCGCGTGCAGCAGCCGCCAGCGCAGGTCGGTGTCGACGGTCAGGCCCTCCAGCGGCGCCGTGCCGTCGAGCCAGCCCGCGATGATCGCCAGCGTCTTGTCGTCGAGCACGCAACCGGCGAGCGAGTTCACGAACGCGAGCTGGTGGTCCGAACCGGCCTCGGCGCCCTGCGCCAGCTCCAGCAGCCGCGCGGAGAACTCCGGCCAGCCCTTTTCCGCCGCCCACTCCGGCTTCGCGTACGAGTTCAGCGCCGTCTGCGCCTGCAGCAGCAGCCGCTGCACCACGCCGACCTCGGTCTCGGTGTGCACGCCGCGCTGCACCAGCGTGACGAAGTCGCGGGCCTTGAGCTCGGCCTCGCGCGTCATCTCCCACGCCGCCGACCAGCACAGCGTGCGGGGCAGCGGTTCGGTGATGTCGGCGATGCGGTCGATCAGCGTGGTCAGCGACGCGGGGTCGAGCCGCATCGTGCAGTAGGTCAGGTCGTCGTCGTTGACCAGTACGAGCTTGCCCGCCGGGAGCCCGACCAGCCCCGGCACCTCGGTGCGCTCGCCGTCCACGTCGAGCTCGACGCGGTGCTTGCGGACGATCTTGCCGTTCTCGTCCTCGTCGTAGACACCGACCGCGACGCGGTGCGTGCGCAGCTCACCGGCACCCGGCTTGGCGCCGGTCTGGGTGACGGCGAACGCGGTGTACGTGCCGTCGGCGCCGACCTCGTAGCGCGGGCTCAGCGAGTTGAGACCGGTGGTCTCCAGCCACTGCGCGCTCCACCACGACAGGTCGCGGCCCGAGGCCTCCTCCAGCGCGCCCAGCAGATCCGCCAGGGTCGCGTTGCCCCAGGCGTGCTTGCCGAAGTAGACCTTGAGGCCTTCGAGGAAGTGCTCCAGCCCGACGTAGGCGACGAGCTGCTTGAGCACGCTCGCGCCCTTGGCGTAGGTGATGCCGTCGAAGTTCACCTCGACCGCGTGCAGGTCGACGATGTCCGCGGCGATCGGGTGCGTCGAGGGCAGCTGGTCCTGCCGGTACGCCCACGACTTCTCGATGTTCGCGAAGCTGGTCCACGCGTTCTTGTACTCGGTGGCCTCGGCCTGGGCCAGCACGCTCGCGAAGGTCGCGAACGACTCGTTCAGCCACAGGTCGTCCCACCAGCGCATGGTGACCAGGTCGCCGAACCACATGTGCGCCATCTCGTGCAGCAGCGTCTCGGCGCGGCGCTCGTAGGCGTAGCGGGTGACGCGGCTGCGGAAGACGTAGTCCTCCAGGAAGGTGACCGCGCCGGCGTTCTCCATCGCGCCCGCGTTGAACTCCGGCACGAACAGCTGGTCGTACTTGGAGAACGGGTACGGGGTCGCGAACTTCTCGTGATAGAAGGCGAAACCCTGCTTGGTCTCGGTGAACAGCTTGTCCGCGTCCATGTGCTCGGCGAGCGAGGCGCGGCAGTAGATGCCCAGCGGGATCGTGCGGTGTTCGTCGGAGAATTCGTCGCGCCACTCGGTGTACGGGCCCGCGATCAGCGCGACCAGGTAGGTCGAGATCCGCTCGGACACCTTGAAGACCGTGCGGACGGCCCCCTCCGGGGTCTCCTCGGTGGATTCGATCAGCGCGTTCGAGATGACCTTCCAGTCCTTCGGCGCGATCACGGTGAGCCGGTAGACCGACTTGAGGTCGGGCTGGTCGAAGCAGGCGAACATGCGCTTCGCGTCCGCGGTCTCGAACTGCGTGTAGAGGTAGACGCCGTCGTCGACCGGGTCGACGAACCGGTGCAGGCCCTCGCCGGTGTTCATGTACCGGCAGACCGCGTCCACGACGAGCTCGTTCGACTCGGCGAGGCCGGGGAGCTCGATGCCCTTGTCCTCGACGTACCCGCTGACGTCGAGGTCCGTCCCGTTGAGGACGGCCGACTCGATCCCCTCGGCGACGATGTCGACCCACGACGCTTCGCCGCTTCTGGCGCTCGCGAACTTGATCGTCGTCTTCGACGTGAAGGTCTTCTCACCGGGACCGCCACGGCCGTCGGTCAGATCCAGCTCGATGTCGTAGGACTCGACGTCGAGCAGTTCCGCGCGCAGCTTGGCTTGGTCTCGGGTCAGGTTGGGGGCGGGCACTGGCACCTCTGGTCATCGGTATCGGTTTTGGTTTCCAACTACAGGCATCCAATCATGTCGGAGCCCGTGCTGACGACGGGAACAACGCCGACGGCGGCGATGTTGGCCGCTGTGTAGCACTGTGTGTGTACCGGACCACCCCAAGACGATGGCACTGGGAGAACCTGATGACCGCCCCGTCCGAGAAGACCAAGGTCGACTTCTACTTCGACCCGATCTGCCCCTTCGCCTGGATCAGCTCGCGCTGGATCCTCGAAGTGGAGAAGCACCGCGACCTCGACCTGAGGTTCCGGATCATGAGCCTGTCCGAGCTCAACAGCGGCCGTGAGGACCTGCCTGAGCAGTACAAGGAGCTGCTGGAGCGCGGCTGGGGCCCCGTCCGCGTCGCCACCGCGCTGGCGCAGAAGAACGGCGAAGAGGCCCTGCGGGACTTCTACACGGAGTTCGGCACGCGTCACCACAACCAGGGCGACAAGGACATCCCGAAGGTCATCAAGGAGACCCTCGAGGCCATCGGTGCCCCGGCCGAGCTGGCCGAGGCCGCGGAGTCGACCGAGTACGACGAAGCGCTCAAAAAGAGTCACTACGAAGGTATGAATCCGGTCGGAATGGACGTCGGCACCCCGACCATCCACATCGACGGTGTCGCCTTCTTCGGCCCGGTGCTCAGCTCGATCCCGCGTGGCGAGGACGCCGTCAAGGTGTTCGACGGCGCCCGCGCGCTGGCGAGCTACCCGGACTTCTTCGAGCTGAAGCGCACCCGGTCCGGTGAGCTGAACTTCGACTAAGGGGTCTCCAGGGCGCCCCTGGTGACATCTTCGGGGTAGGAGGACCTCGCGACGGCTTCGTCCGTCGTGAGGTCTCCCGCCGCGATCCCGGCCTTGAGCGCGACGAGTTCGCGCAGCCCGTCGCGGTGCTTCTCGATGAAGGCGGTGTCGACGGGATCCCCGTGCCCGGCGACGATGATCTTCGGTTCCAGCGCGAGGATCGCGTCCATCACGCCCGGCCATTCGGCGAGGAAGGTGCCGTCGTTGAAGGAGAACGCGCTGAAGCCGGCTTCGGCGTTCTCGACGGCGTCGCCCGCGTAGATCACGCCCGCGTCGGGCACGTGCACGAACAGGTCGTGGTCCGTGTGGGCCCGGCCGAGGAAGCGCAGCACGACGGTGCGGCCGCCGAGGTCGATCTCGGCGGTGTCGACGACGGGTTTGTCCGGCAGGGTGATCTCGGTGCGCTCCAACGCCTCCGCCATCTCCGGACGGTTTTCGCCGAGATAATGCTGGATCCACTTGAGCCGTGCGCCGTCCCCGAAGGTGGTCAGCTCGGTCAGGCAGCCTTCGTGCGCCCAGACGTCGCACGGCAGGAACGCCGTCGTGCCGAAGGCGTGATCGAAATGCGCGTGGGTGTAGACGACCGACCACGGCAGCGGCGTGATCTCCCGTACCGCCGCGGCCAGTTCGGCGCCCTGGTCGACGTCACCGCGAACGTCGACGACCAGGCAGCGCTGGCTGCCCACGACCAGGCCGACGGTCAGGTCCAGCTCTTCGTAACGGCGCGCGTACACGCCGTCCGCGAGTTCGAGCCAAGTCACGAATCCTCCAGAATTCCGTTGCGCAGCACAGGAACCGTGCCGCTGCTGTCGAGCTTCGCGGCGAGCCGCACGTCGTTCGCGTGCCCGGCCGCGGCGAGCTCGCGCCCTGAAGAACAGTCTGTCAGTGCTTCGTCGATGTCGATCGCTTTTGCCGCGACGGCGGCGAGACGGGCTTCGGCGGACAGGCGGCCGTAGCCGTCCAGCGCCGCGACGATCGCGCCCGCGCCGAGCTGGTCCTCGACGCACGGCCTCAGCGGCCCGAAAGTCTTGACCTCGGTGCGCATGTCGATGCCCCAGCGTTCCCCGGCCGGGACGACACCGATCGGTCGTCCGTCCGCGAGTTCCGCCGCGCGGGCGGCGACGGCGGACGCGTTGCGCAGGCAGCCCGCCAGGACGTCGGCACCGGTCGTGGCGGCGGTGTCGCACAGCGTGGCGCCATTGGGGGAAGGGAGCGCCAAAAGCGTTCCGGAAGGGATTTGCGTCACAGACGAAGGTCGCAAAGTCCATTCGCTTTCACCCGCGAGGATGGCACCGCGCGCATTCGCGGCCTCTTCGCCGCGACGATCGCGCCAGCGGACGGGCAGCACCCGGCCACCGTTGCCCAGCACGAGATCCGTTGTGGTGCAGAAGGAAAGCACGTCGACCACGACGAGCACGGCGCACTCCGCGCCCAGGGCGGCGACACCCTCGGGTCCCCATTCGAGCCTGATGTCCACCCCCACAGCATGCCCGCGCCCGAACGTGATGGCAGACTCCGCGCTGTGCGTGTTTACCTTGGCTCTGACCATGCCGGTTTCGAACTGAAGAACCACCTCGTGGCCCACCTCAAGGAGCAGGGCCACGACGTCGAGGACGTCGGCCCCTTCGTCTACGACGCGGCCGACGACTACCCGGCGTTCTGCATCGAGGCGGCCCGCCGCGTCGTCGCGGACGAGGGCAGCCTCGGCATCGTCGTCGGCGGCTCCGGCAACGGCGAGCAGATCGCGGCCAACAAGGTGAAGGGCGCTCGCGCCGGCCTCGCGTGGAGCGTCGAGACCGCGAAGCTCACCCGCGAGCACAACCACGCCCAGCTGATCGGCGTCGGCGCGCGGATGCACACCACCGAAGAGGCAACGGAGATCGTCGAGGCGTTCCTCGCGACCCCGCCGAGCCCGGACGAGCGCCACGGCCGCCGCGTCCAGCAGATCCTGGACTACGAGAACACCGGCTGGCCGCCGCCGCTTCCCGAGCACTGACATGCCCGAGGGGCACACGCTCCATCGCTTGGCACGTCTGCACAAACGCCGTTTCGCCGGTCACCCGGTCGAGGTGGGCAGCCCGCAAGGGCGGTTCGCCGCCGAAGCGTCCCGTTTGGACGGCCGGGTGCTGGTGAAGGCCGAGGCGTACGGGAAGCACCTGTTCCACGACTACGGTCCACACGGGACGGTGCACGTCCACCTCGGCCTCTACGGCACGTTCTCCGACGAGCCTCTGCCCGCTCCTGAGCCCGTCGGGCAGGTGCGGATGCGGCTGGCCGGCCCGACGCATTACGCCGATCTGCGCGGACCGACCCGGTGCGAACTCCTGGACGCGCCCCAGGTCGAGGCGATCAAGGGGCGGCTCGGCCCGGATCCGCTGCGCCGCGACGCGAAGCCGGACAAGGCGTGGGAGCGGATCTCGCGGTCGAAGACATCGATCGCGGCACTGCTGATGGACCAGTCGGTGCTGGCCGGCGTCGGCAACGTGTATCGCGCCGAGGTGCTGTTCCGGCACGGTGTCGCCCCGCTCGTCCCGGGCCGCGCGCTCGATCGCGGGCTGTGGGACGACCTGTGGGCGGATCTCGTGACGCTCATGCGGCACGGTGTCCGCGTGGGCCGGATCGACACGGTCGCGCCGGAGCATCTGCCCGAGGTCACGGGCCGCGCGCCGCGGCAGGACCGGCACGGGGGCGAGGTCTACGTCTACCGGCGCGAGGGGATGCCGTGTCTCGTGTGCGGGACGGCGGTGCTGCGGAGCGATCTGGCGGCGCGGAACCTCTTCTGGTGCCCGACCTGCCAGCCCGCCTGAAGGTGTTGCGAAAGCCACTTTCGCAACCTTCAACGTTGCGAAAGTGGCTTTCGCAACGTGCCGCGTGGCGCCCCGCAGCAGACCGCGCCCACAGACCCGCGACAGACGCAGCGAAGGGGCCCTTCACCGCATCGCATGCGGTGAAGGGCCCCTTCAGCCCACGTTAGAAGTCGAAGCCCCCGCCGTCGAAGCCGCCACCATCGAAGCCGCCGCCGTCGAACCCGCCGGCGTCCCCGCCCATGTCGCCGCCGGCGTCACCACCGGCGTCCGCGGCCCCGGCGTCCTCCTGGCCCGCGTCATAGCCCGACTCCCAGGCCGACGCGCTCGCGATGCCCGCCATCCCGGAGAACATCGCGCTGAACAGCAGCATCGAACCGAGACCCCAGGCACCGGCGACGAGCGCGGGCTTCCACCACGGCTCGCTGTACCAGCCCTGCGGCACCGGTCGGCCCGCGACGCGGCCACCGGGGTAGTAGTGCGGCGTGCGCTGGCTCGGGTCCGGCGAGGCCTCGTAGTGCTCGCCCTCGACGTCGACCGAGCGGTACTCGGTGACCTTGCCCGCCCGATCGCGCTCTTCGCTGCCGGGCAGTTCCGGACCGGGGTCCATGCCCATCGCGAGCCGCGCCGCGCGGACGTAATAGAGCCCCTCGATGGCGGTCTCGCGCACCAATCGGGCCTGCTCGACGGTCTGCGCCTGCTCCATCTGGGAGCCCGCGGCGGTGAAGCGTTCGGACGCGTCCGCCATCGCCTGCTGGGAGGCGGTGTCCGTACCGGTGAGGTTCATGACCTGACCGCCCAGTCGTTCGACGAGGCGCCGTGCGTCCGCCTTCGCGTCGTCCAGCTGGCGCTTCTTGGCCGCCGCCTGGGATTTCGCGAAGTAGATGCCGCCGCCGACCACGACGACGAGGAGCACGATCAGGAAGATCGCGGTGCCCATGGGTTCAACTCCAGGAATCGTTCGGCCTTTGCCCGGATCAACGCGGGGAACCCGCCGGGGGTTCCCGCGCGCACTGGCGGGTGAAACTAGAACACGTTATAGTTCGGCTCCATGAAGTTCACCCTGTCGATCGCGATGAATCCGCTCGATCAGCTGGGCGAGCTCGCCCGGGCCGCCGAAGAGGCGGGTTTCTCCTCGATCGCGCTCCCGGATTCCCTGTTCTATTCCGAAACGGTCTCGGCCGACTACCCGTACACGCCCGACGGCAGCCGCTTCTGGACCGAGGAGACGCCCTGGGCCGATCCGCTGATCGCGGCCGCTTCGATGGGTGCGGTCACCGAGCGGCTCACCTTCTACACCTCCGTGCTCAAACTCGGCTCCCGCAACCCGGTCCTGCTCGCCCGCCAGGTCAACTCGGTCGCGGCGCTGACCGGCGGCCGCTTCGGGCTCGGCCTCGGCGTCGGCTGGTCGCCGGAGGAGTTCCGCTGGTGCGGCGCGCCGTACGAGAAGCGCGGCAAACGCGTCGACGAGGCCATCGAGGTGCTGCGCCTGATCCTCGACGGCGGGATGGTCGAGTTCCACGGCGAGTTCTTCGACTTCGACAAGCTCCGCATGAGCCCGACACCGCCGTCGCGGGTCCCGTTCTACATCGGCGGGCACACCGACGTCGCGCTGCGCCGGGCCGCCCGCGTCGCCGACGGCTGGTCTTCGGCGATGATGAAGTTCGACGACCTGGCCGACACCATCGCCAAGCTGCGCGGGCTGCTGGCCGAACAGGGCCGCGCCGAAGATCCCTTCGAGTATCAGGCCGTCTGCATCGACAAGTTCGGCCTCGACGGCTATCGCGAGCAGGGCGACATCGGCGTCACCGACATCATCACCATGCCGTGGGTGTTCGACGGCCTCGGTTTCGACGCCGAGGTCGGCCCGAAGCTCGATTCCATCAAGAAGTTCGGCGACGAGATCATCGCGAAGATCGGAGACTGAACCATGGGTGTCGACGTCTGCTGGGATCCGGCCACCGAGCAGCCGCCCGCGCGGCGGGCCGCGTTCGCTTCGATGACCGCGGTCACCGCGGGGGACAAGTCCGCCTGGCTCGGACTCTTCGCCGGGGACGCCGTCGTCGAGGACCCGATCGGCAAGTCGATGTTCGACGAAGAAGGCAAGGGACACCACGGGCACGACGGGATCAGTGCCTTCTGGGACAAGACGATCGCGAATGTCGAACGTTTCCAGTTCACCATCCGCGATTCCCACGCGGCCGGGGACGAGGTCGCGAACGTCGGCACGATCACGACGTACCTGCCCGGCGGCTACCGCGTCGACACCGACGGCGTGTTCGTCTACCGGGTGCGCGAGGACGGGCTGATCGTGTCGATGCGCGCGTTCTGGGAGACCGAGCGCGCCATGGCGACGGCCCGCCAAGAGGGCTGAGCATGCGGCGGCGGTTCGTGATCACGCTCCTGGCCGTCGTGGCCGCAGGCGTGATCGCCGCCGTCGTGGTGACCACCCGGGAGGAACCGTCCCCCGTGGCCGGGCCCGGCGCGCCGCCGCCCGCACCGGTGACGACAGCGCAACCACCCATCGCCTTCTGCCCGGAGACCGCGACCTCGGATCGCGTGCGTTCCCCGTCCGGCCTCGACGGGAAGACGGAGCCGCGTACGCCGTCCGGCCCGCATCGGCTGGCCTACTTCGTGGTCGACGAGAAGGGCATGAGGGACTTCAGCGACACGGCCGACGGGTATCTGCCGATGGGCACGTCCCAGCAGGGAGCCGTACAGGTGGTGGTGTGCGAATATCCGAAGCCGACCAATGAACGCGTCGGCACCTGTGACGGGTACGAGCGGCAAGGCAAGCCGCCGCTCTCCGTCGCGGTCACCGGTGTCCAGTACACCTACAAGGCCTACGACGCCGAAAGCAAACGCCTGCTCGACACCTTCGTTCTGCCCGGCACCCGGGTGTGCCCGAGCTCGGTGACGACGTTCGACGACGTGCCCCGCGCCATCGAAGCCCGATCCGACTACACCGCGGTGATCGGACGGCTGCTGCCGCACCTGCGCATGTGAGGCTCAGCCGAGCCGCTCCGCGCGCCGCGTCAGGTACTCCTTCTCCGGTTCGCTCGCGGTTCTGCCGGCCGCACGGAGGTAGGCCTCGCGCGCCGCGCCGGTGTCCCCGGCCAGTTCCAGCAGGTGCCCGCGGACGGAATCGAGCCGGTGCGTCTGGCTCATCCGGCTGTCGTCGTCGAGCGTGGCCAGCAGTTCGAGGCCCGCTTCCGGCCCGTTGACCTCGGCGACCGCGACGGCGCGGTTGAGCGTGACCACCGGGCCGGGCGAGACCTTTTCGAGGACGTCGTAGAGCGCGAGGATCTGGGGCCAGTCCGTGTCGGCCGCGGTGGCCGCCTCCGAGTGGACGGCGGCGATCGCGGCCTGCACCTGGTACGGCCCGACCGGGCCCGCCTCCAGGGCCTCGCTCACCAGCGTGACCCCTTCGGCGATCGTGTCCGCGTTCCAGCGCGTGCGGTCCTGTTCGGCGAGCGGGACGAGCGAGCCGTCGTCGCCGGCGCGGGCGGCCCGGCGGGCGTCGGTCAGCAGCATGAGCGCGAGCAGGCCGGTGACCTCGTCCTCGTCCGGCATGAGCCGCCGGAGCAGCCGGGTCAGCCGGATCGCCTCCGCGGTCAGGTCCGCGCGGTGCAGGTCGGGGCCGCCGCTGGTCGTGTAGCCCTCGTTGAAGATCAGGTACAGCACCTGGAGGACGACACGGAGCCGTTCGCCGAGTTCCGCGGACGGCGGCAGGACGAACTCGGCGCCCGCCTTCTTGATGGTCTGTTTGGCCCGGCTGATCCGCTGGGCCAGCGTCGATTCCGGGACCAGGAACGCGGTCGCGATCTCGCCCGTGGTCAGCCCGCCGACGGCGCGCAGGGTGAGCGCGAGTTGCGACGGCGCGGACAAAGACGGGTGGCAGCACAGGAAAAGGACGGTGAGCGTGTCGTCCGAATCGGACACGGTGGCCGGGGCGGGGTCCATCAGCGCGTCGTTCTCTTCGCGCCGCCTGCGTGCGCTCTCGCTGCGCCACTCGTCGATCAGCCGCCGTGACGCGACCGTCGCGAGCCAGGACTTCGGGCTGTCCGGGATGCCCTGCTCCGGCCATTGCTGCGCGGCCGAGAGCAGGGCCTCCTGGACGGCGTCCTCGCAGGCGTCGAACTGCCCGTGCTTGCGCACCAGCAGCCCGATGACCTGCGGGGCCAGCTCCCTCAGGAGCGCTTCCACCTGACGATCGGTCTTCACGCCGCCAGTCTTACCACTTCGGCCGTCAGGTGACGGCGGAGTAGTGCGAAGCGTCGCCTTCGAGGGATTCGCTCGGCACCCCGTCGATGCCCACCGGGACGTCGCCCGCCACGGTCACCCGGTTCAGGCGGCGGGGCAGGTCGTCGTAGTTGTCGACGGCGTAGTGCTGGGTGATGCGGTTGTCGAACAGCACCAGCTGGTTCGGCTCCCAGCTCACCCGGACGACGTTCTCCGGCCGCGTCACGTAGGACTGCAGCAGCCGGAGGATGTCCCGCGACTCGCCTTTGGACAGCCCGATGATCCGCTGCGCGAACCCGCCGATGTACAGCCCGCGTTCCCCGGTCACCGGATGCACCCGCACCACCGGATGGACCGTGCGGAACTTCTGCGAGACGAACACCTCGCGGCGTTCCCGCTCCGCGTCGTCCAGGGTCTCGGGCGCCTTCGCGTAGTCGTAGTCGTTGGTGTGCTCGGCGCGCAGCGTGTCCGCGAACGCCCGGAGCGGCTCCGGCAGGTCCCGGTACGCCGCGGCCGAGTTGGCGATCAGCGTCTCGCCGCCGTAGGGCGGTACGACCAGGCTGCGCAGCGTGCTGGCCTTCGGCGGGTTAAGCACGAAAGTGACGTCCGTGTGCCACTGGTTCGCGCGGCCCTCTTCGCTGTCGACCGGCAGGATCGCGGGCTCGCCGTCGACCGACGGGACGGTCGGGTGTGCCTTGGTCAGTTCGCCGAAGTGCCCGGCGAACCGCTGCTGGCCCGCGTCGTCGAGGTCGATGCCTGAGAAAACGAGCGCCTTGTGCTCGTGCAAGGCGTCGGTCACGAACGCGACGGTCGCGGCGTCGAGATCCTTGGCGGGGTCGACGCCGAGCACCTGCGCGCCGATCCTGCCGGTGATCTTGCGGACTTCGACCTGGGTGTTGAGGGCGGTCATGCGGCGTGCTCCTTCACTGGGGTGCGGTGGACGGGGCGGGCGAGGCCGTAGTGGCCGCGCAAGGTCGTGGCGGTGTACTCGGAGCGGAAGAGGCCGCGCCGCTGAAGTTCGGGCACCACGAGGTCGACGAAGTCCTCGAGACCTCCCGGCAGCGTGGGCGGCATGACGTTGAAGCCGTCCGCGGCGCCTTCGGTGAACCAGTGCTCCAGCTGATCGGCCACCTGGGTGGCGGTTCCGGCGAAGACGCGGTGTCCCCGGCCGCCGGCCAGCCGCTCGATCAGCTGGCGGATGGTGAGGTTCTCGCGCCGTGCCAGGCCCGTGACCAGCTCGAACCGGCTCTGCGCGCCTTCGGTGAACGTGCCGACGTCGGGCAGCGGTCCGTCGAGCGGGTACGGCGTCAGGTCGTGGTCGAGCATGTTCGACAGCTGCCGCACGCCGTACGCGGGCGTGATGAGGGCGTTGAGTTCGGCCTCGCGTTCTTTCGCTTCGGCCTCGGTGCGGCCCAGGATCGGGCTGATCCCCGGCAGGATCTTGATCTCCTCCGGCGAGCGGCCGTACTTCGCGAGCCTTCCCTTGACGTCGTCGTAGAAAGCCTTGCCCTCGGCGAAGGTCTGCTGCGCGGTGAACACCGCCTCGGCGAAGCGGGCCGCGTACTCCTTGCCCGTCTCCGACGAACCGGCCTGGACGAGCAACGGATGTCCCTGTACCGGGCGCGGGATGTTGAGCGGGCCGCGGACCTGGAAATGCGGGCCGTTGTGGTCGATCGGGTGGATGCGGTCGGTGTCGGCGTAGACGCCGCTCACCTTGTCGATCACCGCCGCGTCGTCGTCCCAGCTGTCCCAGAGTTTCCTGGCCACTTCGACGAATTCGGTGGCGCGCTCGTACCGCAGCGCGTGCGCCGGCCGGGCGTCGCGGTTGAAGTTGCGGGCCTCGTCCTCGCCCGCCGACGTGACGATGTTCCAGCCCGCGCGCCCGCCGCTGAGATGATCGAGCGACGCGAATTTCCGCGCCAGGTGGTACGGCTCGTTGTAGGTCGTCGACGCGGTGGCGATCAGCCCGATGCGCTCGGTCGCCCCGGCCAGCGCGGAGAGCAACGTCAGCGGCTCGAACAGGGTGTGCGAGTTGTAGCGGACGTTGCCCCACAGGGCGACACCGTCGGCGAGGAACAGCGAATCCAGCTTGCCACGCTCCGCCGTACGGGCGATGTCGACGTAGTGCTTCAGCGTCGCGGCGCGGTGCGGATCCGTGCTCGGATGCCGCCAGGCCGCCTCGTGATGACCGTTCGGCATCACGAACGCGTTGAGGTGTAAGTGCTTCACGCCTTCTCCTTGACACGCCAGGTGGAGAACCGCCGCTCCAGCGCGACGAAGCCCGCGTTGATGGCCAGGCCCAGCACCGACACCGTGATGATCGCGGCGTACATCTGCTGGATCTGGAAGTTGACCTGCGAGTTGTTGATCAGATAGCCGAGCCCGGCCTTGGCGCCGACCATTTCGGCGGCGATCAGGATGAGGATCGAGTAGGCCGCCGCCATCCGGATGCCGGTGAAGATGGTCGGCACCGCCGACGGCAGGATCACCTTGCGGAACAGGCTCGGGCTCGACAGCCCGAGCGAGCGCGCGGCCTTGACCAGCAGCGGATCCACGGTGTTCACCCCGGCGATCGTGTTGAGCAGCACCGGCCAGACGCAGGCGTAGACGATCAGCGCGATCTTGGACACCTCGCCGATGCCGAGCAGGAGCGTGAACACCGGCAGCAGCGCGAGCGCGGCGGTGTTGCGGGCCAGTTCCAGCAACGGGTTCAGGAATTCCGCGAGCGGCCGGTACCACGCGATCAGCAGGCCGAGCGGCACCGAGACGGCCACCGCGATCACGAATCCGGCGGCGGACCGGCCGAGACTCGCCAGCAGATGGTCGGCCAGCTGCCCGTTGAGGATCAGCTCCCAGAGTGCGGCGAGGTCTTCCGACAGCGGCGGAAGGAAGGTCCTCGTGCCTTCGTCGAGCAGGTATCGGGGAGCGAGCTCCCAGACGGCGAGGAAGAGCAGGATCGCCGCGGAACTGCGGAAAGCCTTGCTGAGCCTGCTCTTCTTGCGAGGCTTCGCGGCGACTCTCGGTCCTGTGTGGACTGTCGGTGCTTCGAGTGTCGCGGTCATGCGGCCCTCCGGATCTCGTCGTGCAGCAGTTCCCACAGCCGGTGGCGATGGGCCACGAAGGCGGGCGCCGAGCGCAGGTCGTCGTTCGAACGGTCGCCGAGATCGATGTCGACGACGTCCTTGAGCCTGCCCGGCCGGGACGTGAGCACCGCGACCTTCTGTCCTAAATAGACGGCTTCTTCGATGCTGTGGGTGATGAAGACGATGGTCTTGCCCGTGCGTTTCCAGATCCGGCGCAGCTCCTCCTGCAGGAGTTCGCGGGTCTGGGAGTCCAGCGCGGCGTACGGCTCGTCCATCAGCAGCACGTCCGGGTCGTAGGCGAGGCTTCTCGCGATCGCGACCCGTTGTTTCATGCCGCCGGAAAGCTGATGGGGGAGATGGTCCTCGAAGCCGGAAAGACCGACCAGGTCGAGGAATTCCCGTGCTCGCTCGGCGCGCTGCCGCTTGTTCAGGGTGCCGTCTTCGAGGCCGAACTCGACGTTGGCGCGTGCGGTGCGCCAGGGGAACAGCGCGTACTGCTGGAACACGACCCCGCGGTCCAGCCCCGGTCCGGTGACGGGTTTCCCGTCGATCAGAACCTCGCCGGAGGTGGGTTTCGCGAGCCCGCCGAGCAGATCGAGCAGCGTGGACTTGCCGGAACCGCTCGGGCCGACGAGAGAGAGGAACGTGCCGTCCTCGATGTCGAGGGAGATGTCGTCGAGTGCGGTCAACGCGCCGAAGGTCTTGGTGACCGAGCGCAGGCTGATCTTGGCGGTCATGCGCCACCGCCTTCGCGGTACGGGTTGAATTCGTTGGTGTAGAGCTTCTTCAGGTCGACCTGGTCGTTCTTGATGAACCCGGACTGCTTGAGCCAGCCCGTCCAGAGCGTGTAGTCGTGGTCGGAGGTCAGCCCGCCTTTGGTGACACCGGTGCTCTTCCAGTACTTGAGCGTTTCGGTGTTCTCGTTGCGGCCGCGGTTCTGGATGATCTTGGTGAACCGGGCGATCACCTCCTCGCGCGGAGTGGTGCGGGCCCATTCGATCGCCTTGGCCACGCCGGTGACGAAGGTCTTCGTGGTCTCCGGGTACTTCTTGATGAAGTCGGTCCGCAACACGTACGGCCCGCCGTTGTACGGGCCGAACGCCTCGACGTCCTTCACGATCGGCCGCACCCCGCCTCCCGCGAGGGCGCGGTCCTGGAGGACGCCGTTGAGCGCGGCGACGTCGATCTGGTTGTTGCGCAAGGCTTGTTCGGTGTTGATCGGCGGCAGGACGACGAGCTGCACCTGGTCGATCTCGGCGTCGGTGAGGCCGTTGCGCTTGAGCCAGGTGTCGAGGGCGGCCTCCAGGTTCGCGCCGACGGTGTTGACGCCGACCTTCTTGCCGATGAGGTCACGCGCGGTGCGGATCGGGCTGTCCTCCTTGACGTAGAAGCCCAGAAAGGTCTTCTCGTCGGAGCCGTAATAGTTGACGACGGCCTTGATCGGGGCGCCGGCGTCGACGAGTTTGACGACCGCGCCGGTGAAGGCGCCACCGAAGTCGGTCTGGTCGGTCGCGGCGGACTGGATGTCCTGCGGTCCGCTGATCGTGTTGCCGACCCATTTGAGTTTGACCGGGCCGAAGTAGCCGAGGTCTTCGGCGAGCTCGGGGAAGGTGACGTTGTTCGCCGACCCCTGGTAGCGGAGTTCGAGCTTCTCCGGCTGCCCGGCGACGCCCGCCGGGGTCGCGGAGGCGCCGCAGCCCGACAGCGCCAATCCGGCGAGGAGCGCGGCGATCAAGGGCACTGGTTTCTTCACGGTGGGCTCTTTCGTTCGGGTTCGCGTCGTTGAAGAAGATTCAACGCGGGCCCGGCGGAGAGCGTCAATTTTGCGATTTAGTGAAGTAACTCAGGATGCGTCGGCGAGGTCGGCGAAAAGCGGATCTTCGTAGAGGGCGTTCAGCATGACCGCCCCACCCGCCGTTGCCAGCTCGTTGCCCGGAAAGCTCGACGACACAACGTTTTTCTCCGCGTCCTGGCAGATCCAGGACCGCTGGGAGACCTCGTCCCGGATCGTGGAAAGGCACCCATCGACGTCGCGTACACTCTGGTCGAGCACGATGAGGATTTCCGGATTCAGCACGTCGAAGAGCAACGCGGCGGCCTGGCCGATGATTCTCGCGCGCTCATGGAAAAGAGTGATGGCGCTTTTGTTTCCCGATTTCGCCAAATGGAGCACTTCGGCGAAATCCGGTTCTTCGATGATGCGTGCTTCGGCGGCTTTACGGGCGACGGTGCGCTCGGACACCGTCGCTTCGAGACAGCCGGAACGTCCGCAACGGCAAGGTTCCTCGCTGTCGTCCACCCGCAGATGCGCGACGGCGCCCGCCGCCGAACGCGGTCCATGATGGACGGTGTCGCCGGTGGCGAAGGCGGCGTCGACCACGTTGCCGGTGAACAACTGCACCACACTGCGGCGCGTTCTCGGTTGCCCCAGCAGGCGTTCGGCGTGGATGAGCGCCCGGGAATGCCCGTCGACGCGGACGTCGAGACCGGTGACCTCCGTGAGCAGATCGCGCAACGGAACCCCGTGCCAGCCGAGCAACCCGTGCTCCACCACCGTTCCCGAGGCTTCGTCGACCCAACCGCCCGTCGCCACCCCCAGCCCCAGTGGCGTCCGATCCGGCGCGTGCCCGACGAGGAGGTCGTCGAGCAGTTCCGCGATCTGCGCGACCTGCACGGCAGGCTCGGCGCCGTGATGCGGGGTTTCCAGTTGTGCCAGCACTTTCCCGCGCAGATCGAGCAGCCCGACGGTGAGATGGTCGACCGCGACATGCGCTCCGCACACCACGAACCGCTCCGTGTCGAGGTCCAGTGGCACGGACGGCCTGCCGACCGCGCCCGCGACCTCCGGCAGCTCGATGAGGAACCCGCGGCGCAGCAGCTCCGCCACATGCCCCGTGACGGCCGCGGCACTGAGCCCGGTGCGGCGCGCGATGGTGCTGCGCGCTGTCGCCCCTTCGTCCAGCACCACGCGGAGCACCGCGCTGGCACTGGCGCTCCGCCTGCCGGTCACGGTGCCGATGTTCGCAAGCGGGTGGCGGCGGGCCTAGGCCTCTCACGATCCGGGAGCAAGCCGTCGGATGAACCTGGCGCTGTGTTCGCAGCGGTCCTCGTAACCCCTCGCACGGTAGAAGGCGTGCGCGCCGGTCCGGTGGCGGGAACTGGTGACCTCCATGGTGTCGCAGCCCAGGCGCCGCGCCTCCGCTTCGGCCGCGGCGACGAGCTCGCGGCCGATCCCGGTTCCGCGCCGGGTCTCGTCCACCACCAAGGCGACGATTCGGCCTCCGGAGCCCGGTCGCTCGAGCAGCGGGATCGCGACCACCGCGATGACACCGACCACGGTGCCGTCCGACTCGGCGACGAACGCGGCCCCTTCGGGATGCCGCGCCCAGCGTTCGAGCCGGCCGTGCACGTCGGTCTCGGTGTTGTCCGGGTAGCCCAGCTCGGCGAGGAGCGCGGTCACGGCGGGGGCGTCGGTGCTGACGGCGTGGCGGATCTCCATGATCGCCATCTTGCCCGGACGTGCGATGGCCGACGAGTACCGCGAGCTGGCTGGTCTCGCGTTGTGCACACGCATCGGAGCTTCCGGAACCCGCCCGCGTTACCCCACGCCGCGGTCGTGGAGACGCTGGAGCGTGCCCTGCGGGACAGATCGTTCGAAGGCGAGGTGGCGGACACCCTGGTCGGGACCGCGTTGAATGACGACGACCACGCGTTCGTCGAGCATTGGTGTGTCGAGGTGGGGACACGGGCCGAGCCGGGCAGCCCTTTGCTCGGGCTCGCCGGGTTGTGCTTGGGGCATACCGCTCGCCGCTTCGGGCGGCTCGGCGACGAGGCGGTGAAACTCGCCGAATCCCTGGCCTCCCGCGCGGAAGCGGACCCGGCTGACGTGGACGGACGAGCGATGGACGGTTTCGACGACGTCCGGAGCTTCCTGGGTTTGTGGCCCTCCCAGGACTGAGCACACTGAACCTATGGCGGTGACTCAGCAGCTCGCTCGGATCCCGGCCACGCGGCTCGCCGTGTGTCGCCGGTCGGTCGACGCGCTACACGAACTCTGCTCCTTCTCGTCGACCCCGGTCGAGGACTACCTCGACATGGACTGGTGGCCTGCCACCTTGAAACGGGCTTGGGCGCTGACCGAGGCCGATGACCGGACCTTGGCGCGGCTGCGGCGTTGCTTCGGCGGTGAGGAAGAAGTCAACCCGGCGTACCGGGATCACCCCGGCACGATCTGGGAACACCCGGTGACGGCGTTGGAGCCACCGCAGGCAAACGACGTCGCCGAAGCGTTGCGTGCCGTGACACCCGATGCGGTCCGTGCCGTCGTGCCGTCGGACCCGGACCGGATCGAGGCCGAGCTGGGCAAGGGCGCGCTGGGGATGGGCGGTGATCTGGCCGGACAGCTGGCTCGGGAACACACCGTCCTGCGTGACTTCTACGAGGAAGCCGCCCGCCGCCGGCTGGCCGTCGTGCTGTGGTGGGACTGAACGCTCCGACGTCGCCGAGCGGTGGTACCGAAAGGGCCGGACCCGCAGGTCCGGCCCCATCTGGTCGGGATGACAGGATTTGAACCTGCGACCCTCCGCTCCCAAAGCGGATGCGCTACCAAGCTGCGCCACATCCCGCTACTTCCCGGATCTCCCGGGGGGTGTGCGCACAGCCTAGCGGGTCACGCTAAGCTGTTTTCGCACCCGGTACTCCGGGGGCACGCGGGTGTAGCTCAATGGTAGAGCCCTAGTCTTCCAAACTAGCTACGCGGGTTCGATTCCCGTCACCCGCTCCACAGCTCCACATCCGAACCCGCAGGCTCTCTGGCCTGCGGGTTCTTTCGTTCCTGGGGCGAAAGTCCGCGTGTCCTGAAGGCCCCCTTTGAGACATCCAACGTCTCAAAGGGGGCCTTCAGGACACGGCTCAGTCCGACTCGGCGGGTGCCACGGCCTGCGAGAGCCCGCTGGAAGCGGCATCCGCCTCCAGATGCGCCGCGATCAGGTCCAGCAGCTTGTCCGTGTCGACCGGCTTGGTCACGTAGTCGTCCGCCCCCGAGGCGAGCGTCCGCGCCTTGTCCTCAGCGGTCGCCTTCGCGGTGACGGCGATCACGGGCAGGTCTTCGTGCGCGGCCTCGGCGCGGATCGCGGTGATCGTGGCGTTGCCGTCCAGTTCGGGCATCATCACGTCCATCAGGACGAGCGCGGTGTCCTCGTGCCGTTCCAGCGCCCGGATGCCCGCGACGCCGGTCTCGGCGTAGATGACCTCCAGGCCGTTGCGTTCCAGCACGGCGGCCAGCGCGAAGACGTTGCGCAGGTCGTCGTCGACGATCAGGATCTTCTCGCCGTGGAACCGCTGCGACGGCGGCACCGGGATCACCTGCGGCACGGCCATGATCAACGGGACACCGCTCGCCGCGGCGGAGGTCGGGACCACCAGGTTCGCCGCGCCCACCGGCAGGTACAGGGTGAACGTGCTGCCCTTGCCGGGATCGCTGCGCACCCGCAGTTCGCCGCCGAGCAGTTCCGTCAGCTGCTGGCTGATCGACAGGCCCAGCCCGGTGCCGCCGTATTTGCGGCTGGTGGTGCCGTCGGCCTGGCGGAACGCGTCGAAGATGATCGCGAGTTTGTCCGGCGCGATCCCGATCCCGGTGTCCTCCACGGCGAACGCGAGGACGCCGGGGGCGTTGCGGAGCGAGTCGGCTTCGACCTCGCCCGGGTCGGCCATCCGGATGTGCAGGCGCACGCCGCCCTCGTCGGTGAACTTCGCCGCGTTGGACAACAGGTTCCGCAGCACCTGCTGCACGCGGTGTTCGTCGGTGTGGATCGACGACGGCACCGGCGGGTCGATCAGGACGGCGAACTCCAGGCCCTTGTCCGAAGTGAGCGGACGGCAGATCGATTCGACGTACTCGACCAGCTCGGGCAGCGTGACGTCGGACATCTGCAGATCCAGGTGCCCGGCCTCGACCTTGGCCATGTCGAGGATGTCGTTGATCAGCTGCTGCAGGTCGCTGCCCGCCGAGTAGATGGTCCGCGCGAACTGGACCTGCTTCTCCGACAGGTTCCCGTCCGGGTTCTCCGAGAGCAGTTTCGCGAGGATCAGCGCGCTGTTGAGCGGGGTCCGCAGTTCGTGCGACATGTTCGCCATGAACTCGGACTTGTACTGCGACGCCATGGTCAGCTGCCCGGCACGCTCTTCGAGCTCCTGCCGCGCCTGCTCGATCTCGCTGTTCTTGACCTCGATGTCGCGGTTCTGCTGCGCCAGCAGCGCCGCCTTCTCCGCCAGATCCGTGTTGGACCGGCGCAGTTCCCGTTGCTGCGCCTGCAACTGCTCGGACCGCGCGCGCAGTTCCTGTGCCAGGCGCTGGGATTCGGTCAGCAGCGCCTCGGTGCGCGAGTTGGACTGGATGGTGCTGACGTTGACCGCGATGGTCTCCTTCAGCTGCTCCAGGAGGTCGATGTGCACGGTGCTGAACGCGTTGATGGTCGCCAGTTCCAGCACACCGAGCACCTCGCCCTGGAACAGCACCGGCAGCACGATCACGTTCACCGGCGCGGCCGAACCCAGTCCCGACGAGATGAGCGCGTACTCCGGCGGCGCTTCGTGGACCAGTATCGTGCGGCGGTCGACGGCGGCCTGCCCGATGAGCGATTCGCCGGGGGAGAACCGCAGCCCGGTCTGGGATTTCGCCAGCCCGTAGGTGGCGATGCTCTCCAGGACCACCTCTTCCTGCTCGTCCTCGCGGGCGAGGAAGAACGCGCCCTGCTGCGCGGACACCAGCGGCGTCAGTTCGGAAAGGATCAGCGAAGCCACGGACGCGAGGTCGCGGTGCCCCTGCATGAGCGCCGACAGCCGCGCGAGGTTGGTCTTGAGCCAGTCCTGCTCGCGGTTCGCCCGGGTGGTCTCCTTCAGGTTCGCGATCATCTGGTTGATGTTGTCCTTGAGTTCGGCCACCTCCCCGGACGCGTCGACGGTGATGTGCCGGGTCAGATCGCCGGCGGTCACCGCGGTGGCCACCTGCGCGATCGCGCGCACCTGGGTGGTCAGGTTCCCGGCCAGCTGGTTCACGCTTTCGGTCAGCCGCGACCACGTGCCCGCGACGCCGGGCACCTCCGCCTGGCCACCGAGCGTGCCGTCCGTGCCCACCTCGCGGGCGACACGGGTGACTTCGGAGGCGAAGGCCGAGAGCTGGTCGACCATCGTGTTGATGGTGGTCTTGAGTTCGAGGATCTCGCCGCGCGCGTCGATGTCGATCTTCTTCGACAGATCGCCCTGCGCCACCGCGGTGGTCACCGTCGCGATGCTCCGGACCTGGCCGGTCAGGTTGTCGGCCATGACGTTCACGTTGTCCGTCAACGCCTTCCACGTGCCCGCCACGTTCGGCACCCGGGCCTGACCGCCGAGGATGCCTTCCGTACCCACCTCGCGGGCGACACGGGTGACCTCGTCGGCGAACGCGCGCAGCGTCTCGACCATGCTGTTGATCGTCTCGGCGAGGACGGCGACCTCGCCCTGCGCGTCGATCGAGATCTTCTTCGACAGGTCGCCGTTCGCCACCGCCGTCGTCACCGTCGCGATGCTCCGCACCTGGTCGGTGAGGTTGGTGGCCATGACGTTGACGTTGTCGGTGAGGTCCTTCCAGGTCCCGGCGACGCCGCGCACCTGCGCCTGCCCGCCGAGCTTGCCTTCGGTACCGACCTCGCGCGACACCCGGGTGACCTCGTCGGCGAACGCCGAAAGCTGGTCGACCATGATGTTGACGGTGTTCTTGAGCTCCAGGATCTCGCCGCGCGCGTCGACGATGATCTTCTGCGTCAGGTCGCCCTTCGCGACGGCGGTGGTGACCTGGGCGATGTTCCGGACCTGGTCGGTCAGGTTCTTCGCCATGAAGTTGACGTTGTCGGTCAGGTCCTTCCACGTCCCGGCCACGCCCGGCACCTGCGCCTGACCGCCGAGCCGTCCGTCGCTGCCGACCTCGCGGGCCACTCGGGTGACCTCGTCGGCGAACGACGAGAGCTGATCCACCATCGTGTTCAGCGTGTTCTTGAGTTCGAGGATCTCGCCCTTGGCGTCGACGGCGATCTTCTGCGACAGATCGCCCTTCGCCACCGCGGTCGCCACCTGGGCGATGTTGCGGACCTGCGCGGTGAGGTTGTTCGCCATGAAGTTGACCGACCCGGTGAGGTCGCGCCACGTCCCGGCGACCCCGGGCACCTGCGCCTGGCCGCCCAGCTGACCTTCCGTGCCCACCTCGCGCGCGACGCGCGTGACCTCGTCGGCGAACGACGAGAGCTGATCCACCATCGTGTTGACGGTCGTCTTCAGTTCGAGGATCTCGCCACGCGCGTCGACCGTGATCTTCTGCGTCAGGTCGCCCTTCGCGACCGCCGTGGTGACCTGGGCGATGTTGCGGACCTGGTCGGTCAGGTTGTCGGCCATCTGGTTCACCGAGTCGGTGAGCCCGCGCCACGTCCCGGCGACCCCGGGCACCTGCGCCTGGCCGCCGAGCCGGCCTTCGCTGCCGACCTCGCGCGCGACGCGCGTGACTTCGTCGGCGAACGACGAGAGCTGGTCGACCATCGTGTTGAGCGTGTTCTTGAGTTCGAGGATCTCGCCCTTGGCGTCGACGTTGATCTTCTGCGAGAGGTCGCCCTTCGCCACCGCCGTGGCCACCTGGGCGATGTTGCGGACCTGGTCGGTCAGGTTGTCCGCCATCAGGTTCACCGAGTCGGTGAGGTCGCGCCACGTACCCGCCGCGCCGGGGACCTGCGCCTGACCGCCGAGACGGCCCTCGCTACCCACCTCGCGCGAAACCCTGGTCACTTCGTCGGCGAACGACGAGAGCTGGTCGACCATGATGTTGACGGTGTTCTTGAGCTCCAGGATCTCGCCGCGCGCGTCGACGTTGATCTTCTGGGTCAGGTCGCCCCGCGCCACCGCGGTGGTCACCTGGGCGATGTTGCGCACCTGGTCGGTCAGGTTGCTGGCCATCACGTTGACGTTGTCGGTGAGATCACGCCACGTGCCCGCCACGCCCGGGACCTCGGCCTGGCCGCCGAGCCGTCCCTCGGTGGCGATCTCGCGGGCCACTCTGGTGACCTCGGTCGCGAACCGCGAAAGCTGCTTGATCAGGCCGTTGACCGTCTTCGCGACCTCGGCGAACTGACCCTGCAGCGGCCGTCCGCCGACTTCCAGTGGCATCGGCTCGGACAGATCGCCCTCGGCGACCGCGCCGAGGACGCGGTTGAGTTCGGCCGTGGGCCTGCTCACGTCCTCGATCAGCCCGTTGACGACGTCGACCGCGGTGGCCCAGCCGCCGGGGCCGATCTCGGCCGCGACGCGCTCGGTCAGCCTGCCTTCCTTGCCGACCGCCTCGCGGACGCGCAGGAGTTCGGTCACCAGTCGCTGGTTCCGTTCGGCGATGTCGTTGAACGCGCCCGCGAGCTGGGCCGCGAGCCCGTCGCCGTGCGCCACGAGCCGCCGCCGGAAGTTGCCGTCCCCGAGGTCACGAGCCGCCGCGAGCAGGCGTTCCAGGGTCGCTTCGTCCACCTGGCCGCCACCACCTTCCACGGGGATCCGGTCCCTTTGGGAGTGCTGTGTCATCTGTGTCGACCCTCTCCACCACGCATGCCAAGCCATGGTCGTCGCATCAGCGTGCCATGATTCGACCTACACTTCGAGCCAGTCCGCCCGCTCACACTGCGCTACCCGCAAGGCAGGAGGAGGTCCGGGAATGGTGTCACGGCCCGCCCCGGCCTCGACGTCGCTCCCCTCGGAGTCGTCGCCCCCGACGAGCGAGGGAGCCCTGCCCGAATCCGGGCGGTTCTGGCGTGAGCTGCTGGAAGACGTCCGTGACGCGGTGCTCGTGCAGGACGTCGGCGGCGCGTTGCGCTGGTCGAATCCCGCCGCCCGCGAGCTGTTCGGCGGTGGTCGCCCGATACTCACCGCCGAAGGCCCCGACGTCGGGCATGTCGAACACACCGGCCGCCGGTTCCCGGCCCGGATCCGGACCCTGCCCGGCGGCTGGCACGCGTGGACGGTGACCTCCGCGGTCGCGGCCGACGGCCCGCGCGTGGACGGCTTCCTCGCCGCTTCGGCGCCCCGGCTGGCCTCCGCACGCGGACGGCACGGGACGGCGAAGGCGATCGCCGAGGTCGCCGCTGCCGAGCTCGCCGACTGCGTGTTCGTGCTGCTGCCGACCACACGCGGCCGGTGGGAGTGGTGGAGCTGCGACCACCGCACCAACCACGGGCACGGCCGGATCCGCCGCGTTCCGGCCCAGCTCGCGCCGGTGCTCGCCGGCACCTTCGCCTCCACCGAGGCGCCTGAGGCCAAGGCCGTCCCGGATGAGGAGGTCGCGACGCTGCCCGCGATCGTCGCGGAACGGCTCGCCGTCCATCCGTCCGTGACCGTGGTCTCACTGGGCTTCGACGGCGGCGGAGGGGTCACCGGTGCGGTGGTGCTCGGCAGGCGCGGCGCGCCCGCGTTCGGCGAGGATCACCCGCGCGCGGTGACCGAGTTCGCCCGCGCGGCCGGCACGGCGCTCGCGAACGCGCATCGCTACGCCCGCCAGGAAGAGGCCACCCGCGGCCTGGAGACCACGCTGCGCCCGACACCGCCGCCGGACGTCCACGGCGTCAAGTTCGACGTCTGGTACGAGCCCTCGGGCGGCCTGCTCGACGTCGGCGGCGACTTCTACGACGTCCTGCCGCGGGAAGACGGGGGCGCGATGTTCGTCCTCGGCGACGTCTGCGGGAAGGGTGCCGAGGCGGCCGCGCTCACCGGCCGGGTCCGGCAGACCCTCGCCGCGCTCGACCTCGTCGAGCACGACAACACGACGTTGCTGAGCCTGCTCAACTCCCTGCTCATCACCGGAGGAAGCGGCCGGTTCGCGACCCTGGTGCTCGGTTCGGTGCTGGCGGGTGAAGACGGTCTCGGCGTCACCCTGGCCTCCGGCGGGCATCCCGCGCCGCTGGTGGTGCGCCGCCGGGGCGGCGTCGAGGAGATCACCCTGCCCGGCACGCTGGTCGGGATCTCGCCGCAGGCCCGGTTCGCCGAAACGGCCATCCGGCTGGGCGAGGGCGACGTCTGCCTGCTTTACACCGACGGCATCACCGAAGCGCGCCATCACGAGCGGCCGTCGGACCTGTTCGGTGACGAACGGCTGCGTGAACTGCTGGCCGGCTGCCAGGGGATGTCGGGCCGCGAGGTGGTCGCCCGCGTCCGCACCGCGGTGCGGGAATGGCTCGGCAGCGGGACGCACGACGACATCGCCGTCCTCGCCATCGAAGCCTCACGACCCGTTCAGTAACCGCACCACCGCCCGCTCCACGATGTCGCGGGCTTCATCGGGATCGGAGACCTTCTCCGCCCTCCGCGCCGCGTGTGCGATCGTCCGATCCCGGCGGTAGGCGGTGATCACCCGAGGGTCCACATAGGACCGTCGCGCGACGGCGGGAGTGTTGCCGAGTCCGTCGGCGACTTCGGCCATCACGGCCTTCTCGACCCGCTTCAATCCTCTTTCACTGGAAGGCTTTTCGGTCCCCGCGAAAGCCGAAGCGGCCAGGACGGTGGCGTTCCAGGTGCGCAGGTCCTTGGCCGTGAAGTCGTCACCCGCGAGTTCCTTGAACCGCTCGTTGAGGTCGTCGGCCCGGATCTCCTGCCACCCGCGGCCGTTGCGGTAAGCGAGCAGGCGCACCTCGTCGCCGCGGGCGCGCCGGAGCGAGCGGATCAGCCGGACGAGCCCGTCGTCCCGCAGCCGGACCTTCCGCTGGATCCCGCCTTTCGCGGGGTAGTCGCAGAGCAGGCAGCCTTGGCGGATCGACACGTGTTCGCACAGCAAGGTCGCCACCCCGTGCGTGCCGTTCTCGTCGGCGTAGCTTTCGCCGCCGGTCCTGAACACCCCGAGGTCGAGCATGCGGAGGGCGCCGGCGAGCACCCGTTCGCGGGTGAGGCCGCGGGAAGCGAGGTCTTCCCGGACCGTCCGGCGGATCCGGGGAAGCCGCCGTGCCAGCGCGAGGACGCGCTCGTGCTTCTCCTCGTCGCGGGCCCGTCGCCATTCCCCGTGGTAGAGGTACTGCTTCCGGCCGGCGTCGTCGACCCCGACGGCCTGGATATGGGCGTTCTCGTGCGGCGAGATCCACACGTGCCGCCACGCGGGCGGGATCGCGAGCGCCTCGATGCGCTCCAGCGTCTCCTTGTCCTTCAGCGGTTCTCCGTCCGGTGTCAGGTAACCGAAACCCCGCCCTCTTCGCCGCCTCCCGATACCGGGGGACCCCAGATCCGCTCGCCGCAATCGCATGCGCGGCGAATACCCCCGGTGATCCCGGTTCATACCCATGGTTCGGCGAGGCCGCCCCGGGGTAGCCGGGGGCGAACACGACTTCAGGAGGGAACCGATGACGACATCGCTGAACGGACGCCGCGTGGCCATCCTCGCCGCGGACGGCGTGGAACAGGTCGAACTGGTCGAACCGCGCAAGGCGGTCACGGACGCCGGGGCGACGGCCGAGATCGTCTCGCTGGAACCCGGCGAGATCCAGGCCATGGACGGCGACATCGACAAGGCCGACAGGTTCACCGTCGACCGGGTGGTCAAGGACGTCACGGTCGACGACTTCGACGCGCTCGTCCTGCCCGGCGGCACGATGAATCCGGACAATCTGCGCGTGGACGAGAACGCGGTCCGCTTCGTGCGTGACTTCGTGAACAGCGGAAAGCCGGTCGGGGTGATCTGTCACGGGCCGTGGACGCTGGTCGAGGCCGACGTGGTCCGCGGCCGCACGCTCACGTCGTACCCGAGCGTGCGCACCGACATCCGCAACGCCGGCGGCACCGTCGTCGACCAGGAGGTGGTCGACGACGACGGCCTGATCTCCAGCCGGAATCCCGGCGACCTGCCCGCGTTCTGCGCGGCGATCGTGGCCCGATTCGCCGGATAAACGAGTGGCGCGCGTCACAATGATGGGGGATCGTGGTGGCAGAGGAGGAGGTGCCGCGATGACCGTGCACGCCAGACGCTACGGCCGTTGGTGCCGTGAGCACTTCGAAACGGAGCACGAGCCGGAGCAGCGGCCTGCCGAGGCCGAGGCCGCCCCGGAGGTCGCCGACGCCGAGGCCGAGCAGGCCCAGGCCGGTGACGCCCCGGAGGCGAGACCGGGTTCGCTCAACTGAGCGGTCGCCGGTACCAGACCCGCTTCGGGCCGGGCAGGCCGATCCGCGAGACCAGATCGGTCACCACGCCGCCGATGATCAGCCACAGCAGCGCCGCGAGACCGTCGTTGAACAGCGTCCGGGGTTTGATCCCCTCCGGGGTGAACAGGTTCCGCAGCCCGAGCGAGACCGCTCGCGACCATTGGTCGATCAGCTGCGCGAACCCGTTCCCCGGATTCGCTTCGCCGAACACCAGCAGGATGTGCACGATCAGCACCAGCGCGAAGATCCAGCAGACCGCGTGGACGACGGCGTTGATGATCCGCACGGCGCGGATTCGGGCGGGCGTTTGTTCGACGATCTCTTCCGGTGGCTCACGCGGGTCGTTGATGTAGTTCATCGCCGTCTCCCATCATCGTCCACTGTGGACACCCGGTCGGGCGGTCGCTCAGCCGGGAGGGCCTGGCCTGCTCTTCGTCGGCGGGCTGGGTTTCGTCTTGCTCGGCTTGCCCGAGGTGCTCTGCCGGTCGCTGGCGGCGGTCGTGTCCCTCGGTGTCGAGGTGGCGCCGGCGCTTTCGGTGGCACTGGACGGATCCCCGGTCGCGGGCACGGCTTCGGTCACCACGACGGTGCCGTTGCTCGCCTTCGGGTCGCGGGTGGTCACCTCGACCGCCTCCGAGGATTGCGGTGCCTGGCCCACCGCCGGCGCGGACGAGCCGGTCGCCGCCGGGGGAAGCGGGACGGCAGGCCGGCCCGGTCCGTCACCCGGAGCCTGGTTCATCGCGAGCAGCACCCCGACGGTGATCGCGGCGGCGGGCGCGCTGATGGCGGCGACCACGGCCGCCCGTTTGCGGGTGGCAGGCGCGAGATGGGCGACCTTCGTGCCGGTGGAATCCTCCAGCAGGATCCGCGAGATCGCCGCGGCCGTCGGGCGCTGCGAGGGCTTCCGCGCCGTCATCCCGCGCAGCAACGTCGTCATGGTCGCCGACAGCCCGGCGGGGATCCGCGGCGGCCGGTGCAGCCGTCCGACCGCGGCCTCGACCGGTGTCCCGGTGTACTCCCGTTCCCCGGAGAGGCATTCGAGCAGGACCAGGCCGAGCGAATAGACGTCGGCGGGCGGGCCGACGTTCTCGCCGCGGACCTGTTCGGGCGCCATGTACGCCGCCGTGCCGACGACACCGCCGGTCTCGGTCACCCTGGTCGCGTCGAAGGCGTGCGCCACCCCGAAGTCGCCGATCAGCGGACCGTCTTCGGCGATCAGGATGTTCGCCGGCTTGAGGTCACGGTGGGTGATGCCGTGCGCGTGGACGTGCGCGAGCGCGTCGGCCAGCCGGGCGGTCAGCTCGACGACCTCGTCCTGGGGGAGCGGGCCGGAGCGCAGCCGCTGGGCCAGGTTCGGCCCGTCGACCAGGCGCATCGTGAGGTAGGTGTAGCCGTCGTCGGAGCCCGCGTCGTACAGCGGGACGAGCCCGGGATGCCGGACCGCGCTGAGGGTCCGGATCTCCTGCTGGCGGCGGCGCTCGTCCCGGGTCATCGTGTCGGCGTGGAACAGCTTGAGCGCCACTTCGCGCCGTTCGAGCAGGTCACGGGCGCGGAAGACGCGTGCGGTGGCACCACGGCCGAGCAGTTCCCCGACCTCGTACCGGCCGGCGAGTTTGCGCGGAAGATGGTCCGGGTCGTGGACGTTCAGGCTGAACCGGCGTTGAGTGGTCCCGGCATCGGGTTCTTCCTCCTCGTCACCACCAGCACGCGAACCCGCGTCGTCCATCGGTGCTACCTCCGTCTCACCGGCCGAACGCCGTATACCCGGTCCGGCCCCGGGCGAAACAAGGTTGGGGAGCCTACCGGAGACGATCGACGGGTTCACCCCGAACGGCGGGCAACCCCGGCGCGGGCGGGACGTCTCGTGGTCATGAAGCCGAACCGGTGGGCCGCGCTCGCCGCCGCCGCACTGACCGCCCTGGCCGTCTTCACCTCGCCCGCCGTCGCCGATCCACTGGTGCCCAAGGGTTTCGCTCCCGCGTCGACGAGCTGGACCGGGCCGTCGCGCGGCTTCGTCCTCGGGTTTTCCCCCTGCGGGAAACCGGGATGGTGCGCGTCCCTGCTGTCGACGACCGATGGCGGGAAGCGGTGGCGGCGCGCGGGCGAACCGCCGATCTCGTTGCCGGACAACCACAATCAGGTCAAGCTCACGGTGATCGGCGAGCGTGACGTCTTCCTCTCCGACGGCACCCGGCTGCTCGCGAGCCGCGACGGTGGCGGCAGCTGGGCCGAGGTCAGGCTCGCCGGGGCGCGGGAACCCTTCTACATTTCGAAGATCACCGAAGCCGGGCCTCGGATGTTCGCGATGGTCACCGGGTTCGGCAGCCCGTCGACGACGACGCTGTACGCCGGGATCTCCGGCACACGGCTTCTCCTGCCGGTCCCGGGATTCACCGTCACCGGCTCCACGACCTACGGCGACATCGCCACGAGCGGCGGGGTCCAGGTGTCGATGGGGGCGGACTACCGCGTCCAGAAGTACTGGACGTCTTCGGACGGCTTGACCTTCGCGACCGCGCCGCCGCCCTGCCCGGCCGACAGTTCGGCTTCGCTGAGCGGCGTCCGGCGGGGACACGTGCTGGCGTTGTGCAGCGGGGGACCGGGGACGCCGCAGCCGGGGGCGACCGTCCGGCGGCTGTGGCGCGCGCCGAAACTCGGCGGGCAGTTCACCGGGACGGGGCAAGCGCCCACACTCGGGATCGACCAGAGCTTCAGCGCGGCTTCCCCCACGGCGGCGACCGTCGCGGCGGAAGGCGGCGGCACCGGATTCCTGCACAGCACCGCCGACGGCGGGACGACCTGGACGACCACCGTGCTCAGCGGCCGCGGGGTCTGCCTGAACGATCTGGATTTCCCTGACGAACGGGTCGGCGTGGTCGTGGACGGCCTGCCGGACGCCGAGGGTGGGTCCGCCGTGTATCGCACCACCGACGGCGGACGCACCTGGCGTGAACTCGGTTTCGGGTGATCGTCGCAGGTGGCCAAGGCCCTTGGGGAGGTTCACGAGGATGCACGCCATGTCGTAATCTGTGTACGGTCCGTCGATGTCGAGGGAGCCGTGGGCGCGTTCGCGTGGCCTGTGCGCGGCTGAAGGGTGGAACGTGTCCATGACTTCGGACGAGGTCCGGTCTGTGCCGAGGCGCCCGCTTCCCCTCGACTACAGCAAGCCCAACCTCGCCCGGATGAAGGACGTCCTCCTCGGCGGTCACGACCACTACGAGGTCGACAGGCGGGCCGTCGAAGACCTGCTCGCCCTGGCCCCCGACGCCGCCGCGATGGCGAAGGAATTCCGCGCCTGGGCGAACCGGGTGGTCCGCTTCCTCGCCGGCGCCCGCGGGATCGACCAGTTCCTCGACCTGGGCTCCGGGCTGCCCACCTCGGAGAACACCCATCAGGCGGCGCAGCGGTACAACCCGGACGCCCTGGTCGTCTACGTCGACCACGATCCGGTGGTCCAGGCACACGGTCTGGCGTTGCTGGAGGACCACCTCGTCCACGTGAGCGGCGCGGATCTGACCGACCCCGCGCAGACCCTCGCCGATCCGGTGGTCGCCGAGCACATCGAACTCGACCGCCCGGTCGCGGTGATCCTGAACTCGGTGCTGCACCACATCGAAGACCTCGACAAGGCACGGGCCGTCGTGCGCGCCTACGTCGACGCGATCGCGCCGGGGTCCTACGTGCTGATCACGCACGACTTCATGCCCGGCGAGGGCTCGCGCGGCGCGCTCGCCCGGAAGCTCGACGATCTGATGGCCGGCACCGGGCATCGCACGGTGCACCGGGGGCGCGACGAGATCGAGTCGCTGTTCGACGGGCTGGACATCCTCGAGCCCGGTGTGGTTCACCTGCACGAGTGGTGGCCGGAGGGGCCGCGTCTCGCTCCGCTGACGGAGCTGAACCACCTGAGCCTCGGTGGGGTGGGGATCAAGCCTTAGAGGGCGCCTGACCGTCGGCGGGAGGTTGCGAAAGCCACTTTCGCAACCTTCAACGTTGCGAAAGTGGCTTTCGCAACGCCGGAAACGCGCACGGCGTCAGGCTTTCAGCGAGGCGAAGAACGCCGTCAGTTCGTCGTGGGCGGTGCCGAAGTCCTCGGTGTTGCCGGTGATCGCCAGTTCCAGCGTCTCGCCGTCGGACAGCTCCAGCGTCAGGTACGTGGTGAGCTTCCGGCGCGGGAAACCGCCCGCGACGATGTCCGGGAACGGGATCCGCCGGGCGCCCGGTTCGGCGCGCAGATCGTCGAGGCCGCGCTCCCGCAGCTTCCGGATCCGCTTGCGGTCCGAAACGCCACGCGCCCCGATCAGGCCGGCGAGGCCGCGGCGGAGCAGCACCGAACGCGCCAACGGCAGCAGCACCACTTCGGTGTCGCAGACGATCAGGTCGTAGAGCTTCCGCTTGGCCTTGAGCGCGGTGAACATCCCGAGCATCCGGGCTTCGGCGGGATCAGGCTCCGGCTGCGGCTCCTGTTTGCAGAAGTAGGCGGCGGGCACGCTCAGCAGTTGCAGGTTGTGGACCAGTTCGTCCACCGCGCGCGGGCTGCGCACCGCCGCGCCGACCAGTTCGGCGACGTCGAACGGCTCGCCGTCGCCGAGGCACAGTTCCCAGCCGCCGCCCCAGTTCAGGCGGTGCGCGGCGACGCCGTTGTCGATCATCGCGGCGGTGACGGTGTCGGCGAACAGCTCGGTCAGCAGGTCAAGACCCTCTTCGCGGGACGGCGCCCGCAGGGGTTTCGCGAGCGCGTCGGCGTCGCCGTCCCGCAGGACCCGCACGACCTCGCCGATCGTGCCGCGCGGCGCCAGCCTGCTCTCGATCCCGGCCGCGGTCAGCAGCCTCGCGCCCTCCGCCACCGACGCGCGGCCCGCGCGTTTGACGACCTCGTCCCAGTCCGCGCGCGGCCCGACGTCGCGGATCAGCACGTCCAGCTCCGCCTCCGGCACGTCGATCTTCGGCGCGCCCAGCAGTGACCAGCCCGGTCGCGCGTCCGGCTTCACCGGGTTGTCCGGAACCCCCGCCAGCGCGGCGATACGCCGCTTCGTGGGCGGATGACTGTCGTATTTCGAGAGCTCTTCGCCGTCGATGACGTCTTCGGCGTACTCGGCCACCCAGTCCCGCTGGACGGGGTGGTTCAGGTACGACCGGAACCCCAGCAGGACCGGGGGAGTGCGCCGCGCCGCCGCGCCGAGCGAGAGGTAACGCTCGGCGTAGTCCTTCCACAGCGGGCTCAGCGTCGCGGCCTTCCGCAGGGCCGCGGCCGCCGTCCGGCTGCCCGCGGCGAGCACGGACGCCTCGTCGGCCTGGAGTTCCTGCCGCCGGTTCGCCGACCTCGCGACCAGCAGGTACAGCTTCGAGTAGGCGGAGAGCAGCGCCCTGGCGGGGCCGCCGTCCAGCCTGTCGACGGTGAAGGCGAGCGTCTGGGTGCCGCGGTAGGTCAGCGCGAGCAGGCGGGTGTGGCCGCCGCTGTAGTGGCCGAGTTCGTGCGCGAGGACCGACCGCAATTCGCTCACGCTCATCGCCGCCAGCAGCGGCAGCCCGATCAGCATCGTGCGGCGGCCCGGCCGCAGCCCGAGGAACCGGGCGTCCTCGCTGACCGCCGCGTTGATCTCGCCGATCAGCACGATCTCGTCCGGCGGCCGCGTCTTCACCTGGGCGGCGAGGTCGTCGATCATCTCCCACAACGCGGGATGGGCTTCGCGGTCCAGCCGCGGCCCCTCGATCGGGGGACGCCGTGCCCGCAACGCGCTCATCAGCCCGAAGCCGAGCGCGACCATGATCGCGAGCCCGCCGAGCATGACGTAGGTGCCGATCTTGCCCTGGATCCGCAGGCCCGCCAGCACACTGGCGACACCCACCGCGACGACCACCACTGGGAACGCCACGAGCAGAAGTGTCGCGAGGACGGCGCGTCCTCGGGCCTGCATCGTCCGGTTACCTCTTTTCGCACAAGTGCCGTCTGTGCGGCCGAATAGTAACCGGCTACGCAGCGGGCTCGGGCGAAAACAAAGCGCTACGCCCGCTACCTGCGAAAGTCCGTGAAGGCCTCCTTGAGGGACCCAGAGTCCCTCAAGGAGGCCTTCACGGACTTGTGACTAGGCGACGTTGAAGGTGTCGGGATCCGGTCCGGTCCGCTCGCCCCGGTCCAGCACGGACAGCGAGGCGATGTCCTCCTCCGAGAGCGTGAACCCGAAGACGTCCAAGTTCTCCTTGATCCGCGACGGGGTCACGGACTTCGGGATCACGACGTTGCCCAGCTGCAGATGCCACCGCAGCACGATCTGCGCCGGCGTGCGGCCGTGCTTCGAAGCCAGCGCCTTGACCGCGTCCTCGCCGAGCAGGTCACCACCCTTGGCCAGCGGGCTCCAGGCCTCGGTCGCGATGCCGTGCTTCGCGTCGTATTCACGCACCGCGGCCTGCTGCAGGTACGGGTGCACCTCGACCTGGTTGACCGCCGGGGTCACGGAACCGGCCTCGGCCAGCCGTTCGAGGTGCGCGGGCTGGAAGTTGGAGACGCCGATCGCGCGTACCCGGCCGTCGGCGTAGAGCTTCTCGAAGGCCTTCCACGTGTCGCGGTAGAGATCGCGCTCGGGCGTCGGCCAGTGGATGAGGTACAGGTCCAGCTGCTCCAGGCCGAGCTTGGCCAGGCTGGCGTCGAACGCCTTCAGCGTGGCGTCGTAGCCCTGTTCGCTGTTCCACAGCTTGGTGGTGATGAACAGCTCGTCGCGGGCGATCCCGGACTCGGCGAGTGCCTTGCCGACGCCCGCTTCGTTGCCGTAGATGGCGGCGGTGTCGATGCTGCGGTAGCCCGCGTCCAGCGCGGCCTTGACCGCGGCGGTGGTCTCCTCGTCCGGCACCTGGAAGACGCCGAACCCGAGCTGCGGCATCTCCACCCCGTTGTTGAGCTTGACGGTGGGAATGTCGGTCACTTGCGTTCCTTTCATGGGTGTTTCCGGTTCAGGCGGCGGGGGCCAGTTCGGCGCGACGAGCCTTTCGCCGCCCATGGTCGAGCATGCCCGAGATGACCGCGACCAGCAGTCCGGCGAGCGCGAGCGCGGCGCCGATCCAGTTGGGCGCGGTGTAGCCGAGCCCGGCGTCGATGGCCTTGCCGCCGAGCCACGCGCCCCCGGCGTTGCCGAGGTTGAACGCGGCGATGTTGGCCGCCGAAGCCAGCGCGGGCGCGCCTTCGGCCTTGTTCATGACACGGGCCTGCAGCGGCGCGACGGTCGCGAAACCGGCGGCGCCGAAGACCGCGATGGTGATCGCGGCGGGGAGCTGGGCGTGCGCGGTGAAGACGAACACGACCAGCACGGCCGCGAGCACGGCGAGGATGACGTACAGGCTGGGCATCAGCGACCGGTCGGCCGCCTTGCCGCCGAGCAGGTTGCCGACGAACAGGCCGCCGCCGAACAGCACCAGCAGCCACGTCACCGCGCCCGGGGAGAAGCCCGCGACCTCGGTCATCATCGGGGCGATGTAGGTGAAGGACGCGAACACCCCGGCGAAACCGAGCGCGGTCATCGCCAGCGCGAGCCACACCTGCGGGCGCCGGAACACGGCCAGTTCGCTGCGCAGCCCGGCGCTCTGCGTCGTCGCCTGCGCGGGGACCAGCGCGAGGATCCCGATCAGGCCGATCACGCCGAGCGCGCTGACCGCCCAGAACGTCGAGCGCCAGCCCAGTGCCTGGCCCAGCGCGGTCCCGGCGGGCACGCCGAGGACGTTGGCGACGGTCAGGCCGGTGAACATCATCGCGATGGCCCCCGCCTGCTTGGTCGGCGCGACCAGCGAGGCGGCGACGACCGCGCCGACCCCGAAGAACGCGCCATGCGACAGCGCGGCGACCACACGGCCGGTCATCAGCAGGCCGTACGTGGGGGCCAGCGCGGACAGGACGTTGCCGGCGATGAACAGGACCATCAGGCCGACCAGGACCGTCTTGCGCGGCACCCGCGACGCGAGCGCGGTCAGCAGCGGGGCGCCGACCACGACGCCGAGCGCGTATCCGGAGATCAGCAGCCCGGCGGAGGGGATCGAGACGCCGAAGTCGCCCGCGACCTCGGGCAGCAGGCCCATGATCACGAACTCGGTGGTGCCGATACCGAAGGCACTGATCGCCAGTGCGAGCAGAGCGGCAGGCATTGGAGGCTCACTTCTTCCCGTAGAGTGGTGTTGGCTGGCGTTGGCAACTACGGGCGTCTGAAATAGTTGCACGCGCCGTATATTGCACACGCTTGATGATGCATGACGCAACGAAGCTCGGGCAACCGGGGAAGAGGTGAACCGTGTCACTGGCCGACGACGCCGTGGAGGCACGCGCGCAGGGCTGGCGGACCCTCGCCGCATTGCACGCGCGGATCGAGGACGCGCTCGAGCGCGCGCTGGCGCAGCAGCACTCGCTGTCCGTGAGCGAGTACACCGTGCTGGACGTGCTCGCCCGCCAGGACGGTTTCCACCTGAGGATGAACCAGCTGTCGAACGCCGTCGTGCTCAGCCAGTCGGCGACCACCCGGCTGGTGTCGCGGCTGGAGGACCGGGGCCTGCTGCAGCGGTACCTGTGCCCGGACGACCGGAGGGGGATCTACACCGAGGTCACGCCGTCGGGGCAGGAACTGCTCGCGGCCGCGCGGCCGACGCACGACACCGTCCTCACCGAGGCCCTCGCCGCCGCCGAGGAACTCCCCGAACTCGCGCCTTTGGTCGCCGCGCTCGGAAAGCTCAGCTTCGCCGGCAATTAGAGGACTAAACGCGGCCGGGCTGGCAAGGTGAGGGCGTGGACGATCTTCTGTTGCGCCGGGTCCGGGTCGGCCTGGCGGGTTCCCTGTCGGACGTGCGGATCGAGGACGGCCGGATCGCGGCCATCGCGGGCCCGGGGCAGGCGGGTGAGGCGTCGGAGATCCTGGACGGGCACGGCGGCACCCTGCTGCCCAGCCTGGTCGACACGCACGTGCACACCGCGCAGTGGTCGGCCGCGCGCCGCCGGATCCCGCTGGGGGAGGCGACTTCCGCCGCCCACACGGTCGAGCTCGTGCTCGCCCATCTGCTGGCTCACCCCGCGCCGCCCGGCGAACTCGTGCTCGGCGCCGGGTTCCGCGACGGCCTCTGGCCCGACGCCCCGCACAAGGATCTGCTGCAGAAGGCGCTGCCCGGGCATCCGGTCGCGCTCTTCAGCGCCGACCTCCACACGCTGTGGCTCAGCCCCGCCGCCCTGAAGCTCATCGGCCGCGAGCATCCGACCGGCGTGCTGCTGGAGAACGACTGCATGAGCGCGACGGCCGAACTCCCGGTCGCCCCCGAAGACGTCATCGACGGCTGGGTCGCCGACGCCCTCGACGCGGCGGCCGCCCGTGGCGTCACCAAGATCGTCGACTACGAATACGCCGACACCGTCACCGACTGGCGGCGACGGCTGGCGCGGAAACCCTTGCCGGTCCGGGTTTCCTGCGTGATCGCCAAGTACCTGCTCGACACGGCCATCGACCGCGGCCACCGCTCGGACGACGTCCTGGAGGGCAGCGGCGGGCTGCTCACGGTGGGCCCGTTCAAGCTGTTCGTCGACGGTTCACTGAACACGCGCACCGCGTACTGCGTCGGCCACTACGCCGGAACCGAGTCCCACGGGCTGCTCGAACTGCCGCCCTGGGAGCTGGAGCCGTTGATGCGCAAGGCTTCCGAACACGGTCTCTCACCCGCGGTGCACGCGATCGGCGATCACGCCAACAAGATCGCGCTCGACGCCTTCGCGAACGTCGGCTGCGCCGGCCGCATCGAGCACGCGCAACTGCTGCGTTCCGAGGACGTGGCCCGCTTCGCCGAACTGGGTGTCGTGGCGAGTGTGCAGCCCGCCCATCAGCCGGACGACCGCGACGTCGCCGACCGGCACTGGCACGGCTGGACCGATCGGGCGTTCCCGTACGGCGCCCTGCACCGCGCCGGGGTGCGCCTCGAGTTCGGCTCGGACGCCCCGGTCGCGCCGCTGGACCCGTGGGACGCGATCGCTTCGGCGGTCAGCCGCACCGACGACGACCGTCCGGCGTGGCATCCCGAGCAGGCCATGCCGCTGGAGGCCGCGCTCGCGGCGTCGTCCGGCGGCCGGACGACGGTGGGCGTCGGGGACGTCGCGGATCTGGTCGTCACCGCGGTGGATCCGGCGCGCCTGTCCCCGGCCGGGCTGCGCGACATCCCCGTGACCGCCACCGTCATGAACGGCCGGGTCACCTACGCGTCGTGACCCTTTCCTTGCCCGGGCGCAACGCCTTAATGGAAGGGCATGGATCACCGCCTTCTCGACCGGCTCCGGGACCTCCACGGCTCCCTGGACACCGACATCACCGTCGTCACCCGGATGGTCGAGGACGAGGCGCCGCGCGCCGACGTCCTCCGTGATCTCGGGGAACGGCTGACCGACCTCGGCACGGCGCTGCTCGCCCGTTCGGACGACGTCGACGCGGCCGTGCTCGCGAAGCTGCCGGACGACGGCTGGCTGCCCGAAGCGGGCGAGCGCCACCGGGCGCTGGTCGTGGCCCACCACGTCGGTGAGCGGCCGCTGCGGTGCGGGCGGATCTATCTCGCCGTCTGCGGGGCGCCGTGCTTCCCGTTCTACGGCAGGGACCCGTCCGGCCGGACCGCCCGGCACGAACGGTGCCCGGCCTGCCGGGACCGCCTGTTCCGGTGACGGTGGCTGCGGACGGCCCCCGTGTGCGGCAGGGTGAGGTGACATGAGCACCGAGAAGCTCTTCCGGATCGCCATCACCCTGAAGGGGCTCGACGGCGCGTTGCAGCTGGTGGGCGGCCTCGTCCTGATGATCGTCCCGGCGACGGTCATCTCCGGATTCGCGCACGCCGTGGTCACCCGCGACCTGCTCGGCGACCCCGAGGGGACGCTGGCCCGGCACCTCGAACTCGCCGCCGGCCACTTCGCCGAGGGCCGGACCTTCGCCGTCGTGTACCTCGTCGCGCACGGCCTCATCAAGCTCGGCCTGGTCTGGGCGCTCGCGAAGAAGGTGATGCGGGCCTACCCCGTGGCCGCCGTGGTGCTCTCGGCGTTCGTGGTCTACGAGATCTTCCGCGCGATCCACACGCACTCGCTCGCGCTGCCGTTCTTCGCCGCCCTCGACGTCGTGATCGTCGTGCTGGTGCTGCGTGAATACCGTCAGCTGAAGAGGGATCGCGTCGCGGCCTGACCGCCCGGTTCAGGCCGCGACGCGAAACTTTTCCGTGGTGACCTCCGCGCCGGGCGGATCCACCACGATCGCGGTGGCGTTGTCGGAGCCACCGAGCGAGATCGCCGTCCGCACCAGCTCGGTGGCCGCCCTGTCCGGCATCCCGAGGATGTCGAGCATGGTCGGACCGCTGAGCGTCTTGTGCACACCGTCGCTGGTGAGCAGAAGCCCACCGGTCGTGACGGTGGCCGTGCCGATCTCGTGCGCACCGGCCGTGCGGACGCTGGTGGTGACGACGTGTTCCATCCGCGGTGTCACGGGTTGTTCGTGGTCGCGGAAGTACTGCGCGAGCGTATGGTCCTTCGTCACCTGCCGCACGGTGTAACCGTCCCAAGCGTACGCCCGCGCGTCCCCGACCCACGCGATGCCATACCCATCGGCCGTCCGGACGGCCACGACGAGCACGCAGTCACCGGCCCCGCCGAGGGCGAGCACGGCCCGCTGAGCAGCGAGAACGGCCCCGGCCGCCCCCTGCTCGACCGGTGTCCTCGCCGCCGCCGAGGCCGCCGTCCGCGCCGCTTGTGCGGCATTCGGGTGATCTCCGACCCCATCGGCCAGCGCGAACACGATCCCGCGGCCGTCCGCCGCCGCGTACGCCGCGACGGCGTCCGCGTTGTACTCGCGCGGTCCCTGCGCGCTCGCCGTGTGCCAGTGCGGAAGCTCCCTCATCGTCTTCTCCTCACCCCTGGGTGATGCCCTGCTTCCAGAGTGCGCCCGAATCCTGTGGGGCGGCTGAGGGATAGGTGAAAGGCGGCTGTCGGTCCCGTCTCGTGATCAGAGACGCGACTCGCGTGATCACACCCGTGACTCGCGTGATCGAAGGCGGAACTCGCGAGTTACGCCTTCAGTCACGTGAGTTCCGCCTTCAATCACGCGAGATCGGTGCTTGATCACGCGAGTCACGAGTTTCGGTCAGCGCAGACGGGTGATCAGGGTCCGCAGCCAGCTCTCCGCCATCGCCGGTTCCTTCCGCAGATGCCGCACGAGCAGGTCCCGCCCCGCCTTCGAGCGCCCGGCCTCGACGATCGCGACCGCCTCGGCGAGCCCCCGCAGCCGCTCCTCCGAATGCTCCGGCGCCCGGCCGTTCTCGTCCGACCAGCGCGGCCGCGGGAACGACGCCGTCAGCTTGGGCTGGGTGTTCCCGAAGTAGAGCCACACCGGCTCGTCGAGTGAGATGTTCCGGACGCCGTTCGCGGGAAGGTCGGCGGGCCAGCCGAAGTGCCGCTGCCAGCGGAACGCCGACGGGGAGGTGTCCTCGCGGATGGTGATCCCGAGGAACCGGAGCCGCCCGCGGATGATGCTCCACGCCTCGCGCTCGTCGTCGCCCCACTTCCGCAGCAGCGAGTAGAGGTCGGTGAACGTCTGTCCCGTGTAGACGAGGTCGACGAACACCTTCGGCCGTCCGCGCGCCAGGTCGTACGGGCTCAGACCCGCCGATGCGAGATAGCCGCGAAGAGTGTCCACATCGGACTCGGCCAGCTCGGAACCGGTACCCGCGAACGACAGCGGCAACTGGTGGATCCGTTCCCGCCAAGGGGTTCCGCTCAGCAGGTCGTACACGCTGTCCGCGGAGCGGCCGACGAAGTAGAGATCCGCGTCGCCGGCCCGGGCGATCACCTTCGCGGCGCATTCGATCAGTTCGTCCAGGAACCACAACGACGGTTCTTCGGCGCGCTCCAGTAGCGTCCCGAGCTGGTCGGGGCGCACGAGATCCCAGCGGTACGGCCGATTCACGCTGTCCAGGATTCCCGTGCGCCCCAAGGTTTGTCGAAGCATTTAAGACAGCAGGTGGTACACCGTCCGCTCGCCGACGGTGGTGGCGGTGAAGTTTTCGGCGACCCATTCGGAGATCTCGTTCGAGCCGCCGCCCGGCCCGCCGCCGCGGCCGCCTTCGATGTAGTAGGTGATGTCGCCGTTCGCCACGTACTGCTGGAATTCCGCCAGTGTCGGAGCGGGATCCCGGCCGCTCCACCCGCCGATGCCGATCACCGACTTCCCGCTCGCGAGTTCCAGGCTCGCCGCCGACTGCGAACTCGACGTCGCGGCCGCCCATTTCGTCGTGGTCGCAGCGAGCGCGGCCCCGATCTCCGCCGAAGATTCCTCTTCCGGGCCCATCCCCATTCCGCGCTCGTCACCGGTGGACGGGCCGGAGATCGGGATCGAGCCGGAGTGCGACTGCGAAGCGGTCTCGATGCCGTACGCGGTGGTCCCGAGGCCGATCGTCAGCACGGAGACCGTGGCGACGACGGCGACGAGTTTGCGCATCGGCGGGACACCCACCAGCACGACGGTCGCGGTCATCAGGCCGAGGCCGACGATGATCCAGCGCAGTGCGGGCAGCCAGTCCGCGTCGCGGTCCAAGAGGATGTACGCCCAGACGGCGCTGGCCGCGATCATCAGCGACAGGAACACCCGCGGCGCGCGATGTGCCCGGCCGCGCCACAGCGAGGTCCCGGAGATCGCCACCACCGCGGCGATCGACGGCGCCAGCGCGACGGCGTAGTACGGGTGCACGATGCCGCTCATGAAGCTGAACACCAGCGAGGTGACGAGCATCCAGCCGCCCCACACGATCAGTGCGGCCCTCGTCCGGTCGGTGCCGGCCGCCCGCCGGGTGAACCACAGCCCCGCGACCAGCCCGATCAGCGCGGCGGGCAGCAGCCACGACACCTCGCCGCCGAAGCTGGCGCCGAACATCCGGGTCAGGCCGCTCTCGCCGCCGAAGCCGACGTTCCCGCCGCCGGCGGAGCCGACGGTCCCGCCTGGGCCGCCGACCACCATGCCGCCGCCCATGCCGAAGATCCGGCCGAGCCCGTTGTAGCCCAAGGCCAGTTCGAGCAGGCTGTCGCCGTCCGAGCCGCCGATGTACGGCCGCGAATCGGTCGGCCACAGATCGACCAGCGCGATGAACCAGCCCGCCGAAACGACCACCGCGACCACCGCACCGAGCAGGTGCAGCAAGCGTTTGCCGAGCGAGGTCGGCGCGGCGATCAGGTACGCGAGCCCGAAGGCGGGCAGCACCAGGAACGCCTGCATCATCTTGGTCAGGAAGCCGAACCCGATGGCGACCCCGGCCAGCGCCAGCCACCGCGGGCTCGCCGTTTCGATCGCGCGGATCGTGCAGTATCCACCGGCGATCAGCAGCAGGGTCAGCAGCGCGTCCGGGTTGTTGAACTTGAACATGAGCGCGGCGACCGGCGTGACGGCGAGCGCAGCGCCGGCGAACAGGCCGGCGACCGGTCCGGAGGTCCGTTTCACCGTCAGGTACAGCAGGCCGACCGAGGCCACGCCCATCAGCGCCTGCGGGGCCAGCACGGTGAAGCCGGAGAACCCGAAGATCCGGGCGAACGCCGTCGTCACCCACAGCGCGGCCGGGGGTTTGTCGACGGTCAGCACGTTCCCCGCGTCGAGGGAGCCGAAGAGCCACGCCTTCCAGTCCTGGGTGCCCGACTGCACGGCCGCCGCGTAGAACGAGTTGCCGTAGCCGGAGGCGGTCAGGTTCCAGAAGTACAGCAGCGCGGTGGCGGCGAGCAGTCCGAACACGGCGGGCCGGACCCATCGGCCGGGTGGTTTCGTGGCGGTTTCCCCGGCGTGGCCGGGTTCCACCCGGGAGGCGAGTGCGGTGGTCATGGCTCAGTTCTCCATCTCGGTGGCGGGGCGGCGGCGGAACACCCAGCCCCGCAGCAACAGGAAACGCAGGACGGTGGCCGCGAGGTTCGCGAGCACGAGCGCGGTGATCTCCAGCGCCAGCCCCGGCGCGGTCATCGTGTGCAGCAGCGCCAGCGCGCCACTGGTGAGCGCGAGCCCGAGACCGAACACGATGAGACCCTGGAACTGGTGCAGCCCGGCGCCTTGCTTGCCGCGGATGCCGAAGGTCAGGCGCCGGTTGAGCGCGGTGTTGCCGACCGCCGTCACCAGCAGTGCGACGAGGTTCGCCGCCTGCGCGCCGGTGAACGTCCGCAGCAGCAGGAAAAGCAAGAGGTAGGCGACGGTGCTGGCAACCCCGACGGCGGCGAACCGCACCAGCTGCCGCACCAGGCTCGGTGCCACCCCCGGCGCCTGGACCTGGATCGGTGCGCGGCCGAGTTGTTCGCGCAGGCCGCTGATCGGGATCCGGCCGGTCATCGTGGCCTTGGTCAGCCGGGCGATGCCTTTGAGGTCGGCGGTCGCCGTGGCGATGATGTTCACCGACGAATCCGGGTCGTCCACCCAGTCGACCGGGACCTCGTGGATCCGCAGCCCGGCCTTCTGCGCCAGCACGAGCAGTTCGGTGTCGAAGAACCAGCCGGTGTCCTGGATGTGGGGGAGCAGCCGCTCGGCGACGTCGGCGCGGATCGCCTTGAAGCCGCATTGCGCGTCGCTGAACCTCGCCGCCAGCGTGCCGCGCAGGATCAGGTTGTAGCAACGGGAAATGAACTCCCGCTTCGGCCCGCGCACCACCCGTGCGCCACGGGCGAGCCTGCTGCCGATGGCGAGGTCGGAGTGGCCGGACAGCAGTGGCGCGATGAGCGGCCCGAGCGCGGCCAGATCCGTCGAGAGGTCGACGTCCATGTAGGCGAGCACCGGAGCGTCCGAAGTGGACCAAACGGCGCGCAGTGCGCGGCCGCGGCCTTTTTCTTCGAGGTGCTGGACTTCGACCGCGTCGAACTCGCGGCCGAGCCGTTCCGCGACGCGCAGCGTGCCGTCGGTGCTGGCGTTGTCGGCGACGGTGATCCGGAACGGGTACGGGAATTGCTCCACGAGGTGCGCGTGCAGCCTGCGGATGCACGGTTCGAGGTCGTTCTCCTCGTTGTAGACCGGGATGACGACATCGAGCACGAGGGAACCGTCCGGGGCGATGGCGGGGCGGCGGCCGGTGTCGGCGCCGGAGAGGATCGCGGTTGTCATGACGTCAATCTCGGCCATCGCGCTGAGGTCGCCTTGTGCCCGAGCTGTGCTGTCGCTGTGTCCTGTCACGGGACTCACCGGCTCAGGTCGTAGACGGTGACACCGTCCACAGTGGTCGGTCGGTAGGTATCCGCGACCCAGGCGGCGATCCGCTCGGCGGCGTCGCTGCCGGTCTCCCCGCGCATCATCATGCCTTCGCCGAGGAAATAATGTATCCGTCCCTTTTGGACGAGTTCCTGGAATTGTTCGAGTGTGGGGGCCGGATCCGTGCCGTTGAACCCGCCGACGGCCATCACCGGCGCGCCGCTGCCGAGCTGATACCCCGCGGCGTTGTTGGAGCCGACGGTCGCCGCCGCCCAGGTGTAGTTCGCGCTGTCCTGCCGGATGAGGGCGGCCAGGGTGTCACCGGGCAGGCTCGTCCCGAGCAGCCCGCCGCCGCCCATCCGCATGCCCCGGCCCGTATCCGGCCCTGCTGAGGGAAGCGCGCCGGAATGCGGGGTGGCCGCCGTCGCGACCGTGTACACCCCCGTGCCTGCGAGAACCGTGACCAGTACGCCGAGGGCGACCAGACGCCTTGCCACGTCAGGCAAACGCGAGGCGAAGAACACCAGGAAGGCGCACAGGAGACCGGCCACGAGAATCGCGATCCCGAGCCCGGGAAGCCAGTCGGATTGCCGTGACACCAGGAGGTACGCCGTCAGGGCGGTCAGCCCCACTCCCGCGCTCAAGGTGCCCGCGGCGGCGGGATTCCCCCGTGCACGCCACAACTGTGTGCCCGCGATCCCGACGAGCGCGGCGACCGCCGGCGCGAGCGCGATCGTGTAGTAGGCGTGGATGATGCCGCCCATGTAGCTGAACACCACGGCGGTCACCAGGAACCAGCCACCCCAGACGATCAGCGCCGCCCGCCCGCGGTCGGTGCGCGGGGCACGGCGCGTGAACCACAGCCCGGCGGCCAGCGCGACGGCGGCGGCAGGCAGGAGCCAGGCGATCCCGCCCGCCATCTCGTCGCCGAACAACCGGTCCCAGCCCGTGCCGCCCCAGCCGCCGTTGGGATTCCCGCCGACACTCCCGACCTCGTTCCCGGTGATGCGGCCGAGGCCGTTGTAGCCGAAAGCCAGCTCCCACAGGCTGTTCTCCTGTGAGCCGCCGATGTAGGGCCGGTCCGCCGCGGGCCACAACGCGACGACGGCGAGATACCAGCCTGCCGAGACGAGGGTCGCGGCCAAAGCGCCGAACAGGTGCAAGAGACGTTTGGCAGGCGAGGCCGGCGCGGCGATCAGGTAGGCGAGCCCGAACGCGGGCAGCACCAGGAACGCCTGCAGCATCTTGGCGAGGAAGCCGAACCCGACGGCGACCCCGGCCAGCGCCAGCCAGCGCGGGCTCGCCTTCTCCAGCGCGCGGACGACGCAGTACGCGCCCGCGGTCAACAGCAGGACGAGCAACGCGTCGGGATTGTTGAAGCGGAACATCAGCGCGGCGGCCGGGGTGAGCGCGAGGACCGTGCCCGCCAGCAGCCCCGCCGCCGGACCGGACGTCCGGCGCACCGCGGCGTACAGCGACGCCACCGAGCCGACGCCCATCAACGCCTGCGGTACCAGGACACTCCACGCGTTGACACCGAACAGGCGCGCGGAAAGGCCCATGACCCACAACGCGGCCGGTGTCTTGTCGACCGTGATCGCGTTCGCGGCGTCGCTGGAGCCGAAGAACAACGCCTTCCAGCTCAGCGATCCGGCCTGCGCGGCCGCCGAGTAGAAGGCGTTGGCCCAGCCGGATTCCCCGAGGTTCCACAGGTACAGGACGGCGGTCGCGAGCAGCAGCGCGGCCAGCGACGGCCGGACCCAGCGCGGATCCGCGGGCCTGCCTCGGGCGGGGGGCGCGGTTCGATCGGCTTCGTCGCGGGAGGCGAGGAGGGTCATGGCCTCAGCGTCGGGGGCCGACCTGGGGCGTGGTTGTGCCGAAGCTGTGCACCCGCTGTGAGGATCCGATCACCGGAAGACGGACGGCGAATTCGGTGCGTCCCGGGCGGCTGTGCACCTCGATCGTGCCCTGATGGGCCACGACGATCGCCGACGCGATCGCCATCCCGAGCCCCGTGCCGCCCGCGGTCCGTGAGCGGGAGGAGTCACCGCGGGCGAAGCGTTCGAACACGCCCGGCAGGAGCTCCGGTGCGATACCGGGGCCGTCGTCGGTGACGGTGAGCACCGCGGCCCCGACGGGCGAGCGGGTCAGCGCGGTGACCACCACGGTGCCCGGCGGGGTGTGCGTGCGCGCGTTGGACAGCAGGTTCGCCAGCACCTGGTGCAGGCGCTGGACATCGCCGCGGACGAGGACGGGCACCGGCGGGAGCCGGAGTTCCCAGCGATGGTCCGGGCCCGCGACGTGCGCGTCGCCGACGGCGTCCGCGGCAAGCCGGGTGAGATCGACCTCGCCCGCTTCGAGCGGCCGCCCGGCGTCGAGTCTCGCCAGCAGGAGGAGGTCTTCGACCAGCGTCGTCATCCGGGCCGCCTCGGACTGGATCCGCGACATCGAACGCGCGACCTCCGGCGGTGCCAGCGCGCTGCCGCGGCCGGCGAGTTCGGCGTACCCGCGGATCGCCGCGAGCGGCGTGCGGAGTTCGTGGCTCGCGTCGGCGACGAACCGGCGGACCCGGGTCTCGCTGGCCTGCCGGGCTTCCAAGGCCCGAGCGATATGCCCGAGCATGAGGTTCAGCGCCGAACCGACTTGGCCGACCTCGGTCCGCGGATCGGTGTCGATCTCGGGCACCCGCACGGAAAGCGCGACCTGACCGCGGTCGAGGCGCATCGCCGACACCCGGCCCGCGGTCGCCGCGACCCGGTCGAGCGGCCGCAACGTGCGCCGGACGGCGAACGCGCCGAGGAACCCGGCGCCGGTGACACCCGCCGCAGCGACCCCGAACAGGATCCAGCGCACGGTGGCCAGGGTGTCCTGCATCGGCCCGAGCGGGAGCCCGGTGACGACCACGCCGCCGGGGATCGAGGAGGCCTGCACGCGGTAGTCGCCCAGCCCGCTCAGCGTCAGCGTCATCGGCGGCCGGTCCGCCGGGATCGAGAACAGCCCGGCCTCCTGCTCGGCCGACAGTCCTTGCGGAAGTCCTTGCACGGTAAGGACTCCCGCGTAGAGCACGCGGTCTCCGGAGACCCGCACGCTGAGCGTCCCGGAAGCCTGGCCCGGCGCGTTGAGCGGGTTGGGACCGAGGCCGTCTTCCGGCGGCCTGCTCGCGAAGTCGTGGGCGCGGTCCGACGCCGCCGAGAGCTGGTCGTCGATCTGGCGGGTGAGGAACGACCGCAGCGCGATCTCGCTGGCGACGCCGATCACCAGGCAGACGAACGTGAGCAGCAGGACCAGCGAGCCGGTCAGCTTGGCGCGCAGGGAAAGCCGCCCGGGCCGGGGCCACCGGCGCGGGCCGGTGGTCGGACCGGATGCCATGCCCCGAGCGTGCGCCGCGGTCGTATGCGCGCGTTGTGTCCCGCCTGTGAGCCCGCTGTGTGCCTAGGTCACGTACCTGTCTTCGGGCGACACATGTGATCAGACGGACGACACGCGTGTCCAGACGGACGCCTCGCGGCAGGATTGGTCACGTCCGAGTGTCGTCCACCCAATCACGCGTGTCGTCCGCCTGATCACACGCGTCGGCCACTCAGTCACGCAACCGAGTCGGTCCGGTGGTCGTGAGTGGCGATTCGGGTTAGAACACGAGTCGCCACTCACGACCCCATCGACGGCGCGATCATGTCGCGAAAGCCACTTTCGCGACGTCATATGTCCCGAAAGTGGCTTTCGCGACATATCGGAGGGGCTGTCGTGCGCGCCACCCTTATGGCCGGGGTCAGCGGTCGTAGTCGACGCCGAGTGCCGGGGAGGTGGCCACCGCGCGGCAGGTCAGGATCCGGCCCGCCGCGACCTCGTCGTCCCCGAGCGCGTAGTGCACGTCCATCCGGGCGTCGCCGTGCACCACGGTCGCCCGGCACGTGCCGCAAGCCCCGCCGACGCACGCGTACGGCGCGTCGACGCCGTGCCGGAGCGCGGCGCTGAGCACGGTTTCGCCCACTGTCGCGGGGATTTCGACGGTCTTCCCGCCGGCGGTCACCGTGAGCGTCGAGCCGGGGCGCCGCGAGGGGCGGACCGGAAGCGCGCCCTGGAACAGTTCGAAGTGGACGTTCTCCTCCGGGACGTCCCGGTCGGCCAGCGTGCGGCGGGCCATGTCGACGAGGTCGCGCGGGCCGCACAGGAACCAGTCGTCCACCTTCGCCGGGTGCAGCCGTGCCTGCAGCAGCGCGCGGAGGCGGGTGCCGTCGAGGCGGCCGCGCTGGTAGCGCTCGTGCGAGATGGCCAGCGCCTCGCCGACGATGTCGAACGGCTTTTCGAGCCGTTGCGTGCGCAGGTCGGGGTCGCGTTCGTCGGTGCGGTAGTGCACGACGTGCAGCCGTCCGCCCAGCCCAGCGGCGAGTTCGCGGAGCTCGTCGGCGAACATCGTGCTGGCGCCGGAGGTGTTGATGTACAGCAAGGTCGCCTTGCTGTTCGGCTCGTTCCCCAGGGTCGCGGCCAGGATCGACAGGATCGGCGTGATCCCGCTGCCCGCGGCGAGCGCGACGTAGCGGCCGGCGCGGCCCCGCTCCGGGATCAGCGTGAACTCGCCGTCCGGCGGCAGGACGTCCAGGACGTCGCCCGCCGCGAGCTCCGTGGTGGCGAAAGTCGAGAACGCGCCGCCGAGCTGGTGCTTGATCGCGATCCGCAGCACGCCGGAGTCCGGCGTCGAGCAGATCGAATAGGCGCGCCGCACCTCTTCACCGTCGACCTCCGCGCGGATGACGAGGTGCTGGCCGGGGGTGAAACGGAAGGTCTCGCGCAGCCGCTCCGGCACGTCGAACGTCACGGTGACGGCGCCCTCGCACAGCGGCCGGACCTCGGCGACCCGCAGCGAGTGGAACCGGCTCGGCCGCAGCGGCTGGTGCGCGGGCGGCTCCTCGTCGAACGAGCCGGTGAGCCGTCGCCATTCGCGGTACTCCGAGGCCGTCAGCTCGCGGCCCCACGGGGTCGCGATCGGGACGTCCCTGGCGAGGTAGGCGTCGCGGTTGTCCCGCCACGTGCGCAGGTACCGGTAGAACGGGATCGCCGGGTGGAGATGGTGCACCAGGTGGTAGTTCTGGCACAGCATGATCGGCGTCATCAGCCATTCGAGCCCGACGCGGACGCGGGTGGCGCCGAACCGGTTCTGCCGCTGCGCGCCGAGGTCGTGATGCGGGAGCCAGTCGAACCACCAGGCCAGCACGGCCAGCCCGACACGCTGCGGGATCAGGTAGACCATCAGCAGTTCCCAGCCGTGGCCGCTCACGGTCAGCCAGGCGAACGCGGCGAGGCTCAGCGTCACGACGGCCGCGGTCTCGATCCGCTCCGACGGCGGCCGTGTGCGCTGCCGTGCCACGTAGAAGCGGGCGTACCAGAAGTCGATGGTCAGCCAGCGCAGCGGCAACTGCCACCACGGCCCGTGCGCGGTCCAGGCGTCGGGGTCGGTGTGGGCGTCCTCGTTGGTGTTGCGGTGGTGCTCCAGATGGATGTAGCGCACCAGGGGGAAGGAGCCGTAGGCGGCCACGAACGGCATCGCGAGCCTGCCGAGCAGTTCGTTGACCCAGGTGAGCCGCCCGGCCGCGTGATGCGTCGACTCGTGCAGCACGGTGAACATGGTGAAGGTGACGAGCGCGTGCAGGGGAATGGTCACCCAGAGCGGCGCGGCATCGTTGACGACCAGCCAGGTGGCGCCCGTCCAGACCATGGCGCCACCGGTGAACAGCAGCACCGTCGGCACCGAGACCAGTGGCAACGGGATCCGCGGGTTGGGCACGCCGCGTCTGGGGCTTCTCGCGGGTGATTCCCCCGTGTCCTCGGACCGGGTTACGGCGACGGTCATCGATCGTTCCCCCTCGGTCGATGGCTACCGGGTCGAGCCAGCACACCGTAGACAATTAGTACTGGTTTGTAAACTTCATCCGATCGCCGAAACGCCTCGTCACGGCGTCCGATGGTGAAGCGTGGCACGCATCCGTGTCCAGGAAAGGGCCGGTTCGTAACAGAGAAGAACCGAAAACTCGTCCGATCGGGTGGTCGGGGGCCTGATGGTCCGACGTCGTTCGAAACCTGTGACCGGCGGGCGAGGGCGGGCTGATGGCCCCGGGCCCGGACCGGGAAGGGACACGGCCTAGACTCGGACGGCCCGGTCTGCAAGGTGACCAGGGCACATCCGCCGTCGAAGACATGCGGATGCCCCAACACATCGTTTACCGCTCGAGGAGAATACGTTGAAGAGCACCGTCGAGCAGCTCAGCCCGACGCGAGTCAAGATCAATGTCGAGGTGCCGTTCGACGAGCTCAAGCCGAACTTCGACCGCGCCTACCGCAAGATCGCCCAGCAGGTGCGCATCCCCGGCTTCCGCCCGGGCAAGGCGCCGGCTCGCGTGCTGGAAAGCCGGATCGGGCGAGCCCCGGTGCTCGACGAGGTCGTCAACGAGGTCATTCCGGCCAAGTACATGGAAGCCGTGCGCGCGGGCGAGGTCCGCACGCTGGGCCAGCCCGAGTTCGAGGTGACCAAGCTGGAGGACCGCGAGGTCCTCGAGTTCACCGCCGAAGTCGACGTCCGCCCGGAGATCTCGCTGCCCGACCTCGAGGGCTTCGCGGTCAGCGTCGACGACGTCGAACTGACCGACGCCGAGGTCGACGAGCAGCTCGACGAGCTGCGCGCCCGCTTCGGCACGCTGACCGGTGTCGACCGCCCGGCCGAGAACGGCGACTTCGTCTCGATCGACCTGTCGGCCACCGTCGACGGCCAGGAGGTCGAGGAGGCCTCGACCACCGGCCTGTCCTACGAGATCGGCTCCGGTCAGCTCGTCGACGGCATCGACGAGGCGATCATCGGCGCGAAGGCCGGCGAGACCAAGACCTTCACCACGAAGCTGGTCGCCGGCGAGCACACCGGCAAGGACGCCGACGTCACCGTCACCGTGCAGACCATCAAGCAGCGCGAGCTGCCCGAGGCGGACGACGAGTTCGCCCAGATGGCGAGCGAGTTCGACACGATCGACGAGCTGAAGGGTGACCTTCGCGAGCGCCTCGGCCGCGTCAAGAAGATGCAGCAGGGCGTCCAGGCCCGTGACAAGGTCCTCGAGGAGCTCCTCGAGCGCACCGAGGTCGCGATCCCGGAGAAGGTCCTCGAGGCCGAGATCGAGAACCGCAAGCACGACGCGATCCACCCCTTCGACCACGACGAGGCGCAGTTCGCGAAGGCGCTGGAGGCCGAAGGCCGCACGATCGAAGAGTTCGACACCGAGGTCCGCGAGGAGTCGGAGAAGGCGGTCCGCACGCAGCTGCTGCTGGACAGCATCGCCGACGCCGAGCAGACGTCGGTCAACGACGGCGAGCTCACCGAACGCATCATCTACCAGGCGCAGCGCTTCGGCGTCAGCCCGGACGAGTACGTCCAGCGGGCGCAGCAGTCCGGTCAGCTGACCGCGATCTACGCCGACGTCCGCCGCGGCAAGGCGCTGGCCTCTGTGGTCCGCAAGACCACGGTGACCGACGCCTCCGGCGCCACGGTCGACCTCGAAGAGCTCTTCGGCCCCGCAGCCGAGGAGACGCAGGTCACCGAGGAGACCGCGAAGACTGCGGCCGAGTAGGGAATATCCGGTCCGGTCGAAACGGACCGTAAAGCTGTAAGCGAACTTGGGCGGTGTCAGGCATTCTGCACCGCCCAAGTTCGTTAGGGTCGGTTGCAAGATCCTCAAGCATCTGGACATACGCGGCGGCGAACGTTCCACCCGCCGCCGTCGGCGAAAAGGCAGGCATGACGTGACGCAGCACACGCCCCAGGCGCGGACCGGTACCGCAGGGCTCAACCTCACCGACTCGGTCTTCGAGCGGTTGCTCCAGGAGCGCATCGTCGTCCTCGGCTCCGAGGTCAACGACGAGGTCGCCAACCGGATCACCGCCCAGTTGTTGCTGCTCGACGCAGACGACTCCGAGTCGGACATCCGCTTCTACATCAACTCGCCCGGTGGCTCGGTCACCGCGGGTTTCGCGATCTACGACACCATGCAGCTGATCCGCCCGGACGTCGCGACCTACGCGATGGGCCTGGCCGCGTCGATGGGGCAGTTCCTGCTCTCCTCCGGCACGCCCGGCAAGCGGTACGCGCTGCAGCACGCGCGCATCCTCATGCACCAGCCCTCGGCGGGGGTCGGCGGCACGGCCTCCGACATCGCCATCCAGGCCGAGGTGTTCGGCAAGTGGAAGCAGGAGCTGGCCCGGATCACCGCCGAGCAGACCGGCCAGACGGTCGAGCAGATCGTCAAGGACGGTGACCGCGACCGCTGGTTCACCGCGCAGGAGGCGAAGGACTACGGCTTCGTGGACCAGGTCCTCACTCGTGAGAACCCGCTTCCCAACAGCTGATCCGCGCCCGGCACACAGGAGAATTTCATGAGCAACTTCCAGCTTCCGATCGGGTCGCAGGCGCCCGGGATGCAGTCGCGGCTCCAGCTGCCGCAGTCGCGGTACGTCCTGCCCTCGTACGTCGAGCGCACGAGCTACGGCATCAAGGAATCGAACCCGTACAACAAGCTGTACGAAGAGCGTCAGATCATGCTCGGCGTGCAGATCGACGACGCGTCGGCCAACGACGTGATGGTCCAGCTGCTCCACCTCGAGCACGAGGACCCGGACCGCGACATCATGATCCTGATCAACTCGCCCGGTGGCTCGTTCACCGCGCTGATGGCGATCTACGACACGATGCAGTACGTCCGCCCGGACATCGTCACCATGTGCATCGGCCAGGCCGCCTCGGCCGCCGCGGTGCTGCTGGCCGCCGGTACCCCCGGCAAGCGGTTCACGCTGCCGAACTCGCGCGTGCTGATCCACCAGCCCGCCACCGAGGGCACCTACGGCCAGGTGTCGGACCTGGAGATCCAGGCCAACGAGATCCAGCGGGTGCGGCGCCAGATGGAGGTCATCCTGGCGAAGCACACCAAGAAGGACGCCGACGAGGTCAAGAAGGACATCGAGCGCGACAAGATCCTGACGGCCGACGAGGCCAAGGCGTACGGGATCGTCGACGAGGTGCTCGAGTACCGCAAGGCTTCGAGCAGCTGATCGAGGGAGGGGCCGGTGCGTGTCGGGAGACGACACGCACCGGACCCCTGGTCTATGGTCAGCTTCTGGCGTGCTCAGATATGACGTTGGTTCTCCCGTCGGCGGCATCGGACGGGTACCGTCAGTGGCAGTGTGTGAGGCTCCGAGAGGTCATCCGTGACCGGGGCGGTAAGACAGTCAGGCGCGTATCGCGCCGGAGGGGACGAGGTCAACGGCCATGGCACGGATCGGTGACGGCGGCGACCTGCTGAAATGTTCTTTCTGCGGCAAGAGCCAGAAGCAGGTGAAGAAGCTCATTGCCGGCCCCGGGGTCTACATCTGCGATGAGTGCATCGATCTCTGCAACGAGATCATCGAAGAGGAACTGGCCGAGGCCGGCGAGGTCAAGCTCGACGAGCTGCCCAAACCCGCCGAGATCCACGAGTTCCTCGAGCAGTACATCATCGGCCAGGACGACGCGAAGCGTTCGCTGGCCGTGGCGGTGTACAACCACTACAAGCGTGTGCAGTCCGACGACAAGGCCGGGCCGAAGGATTCCAAGGACGAGACCGTCGAGCTGGCGAAGTCCAACATCCTGATGCTCGGGCCGACGGGCTGCGGCAAGACCTATCTGGCCCAGACCCTGGCGAAGATGTTGAACGTCCCGTTCGCGATCGCGGACGCCACGGCGCTCACCGAGGCCGGGTACGTGGGCGAGGACGTCGAGAACATCCTGCTCAAGCTGATCCAGGCGGCGGATTACGACGTCAAGCGCGCCGAGACGGGCATCATCTACATCGACGAGGTCGACAAGATCGCCCGCAAGTCGGAGAATCCGTCGATCACCCGCGACGTGTCCGGTGAGGGCGTGCAGCAGGCGCTGCTGAAGATCCTCGAGGGCACCACCGCCTCGGTGCCGCCGCAGGGCGGCCGCAAGCACCCGCACCAGGAGTTCATCCAGATCGACACGACGAACGTGCTGTTCATCGTGGCCGGCGCGTTCGCCGGGCTGGAGAAGATCATCAACGAGCGGGTCGGCAAACGCGGCCTCGGGTTCGGCGCGGAGATCCGCACCAAGGCCGAGATCGACGAGAGCGACATCTTCTCCGACACCATGCCGGAGGACCTGATCAAGTTCGGGCTGATCCCGGAGTTCATCGGGCGTCTCCCGGTCGTGGCGACGGTGACCCACCTCGACAAGGACTCGCTGGTCAGCATCCTGACCACGCCGCGCAACGCGCTGGTGAAGCAGTACAAGAAGCTCTTCGAGATGGACAACGTCGAGCTGGAGTTCACCAAGACCGCGCTCGAGGCCATCGCCGATCAGGCCGTGCTCCGCGGCACCGGCGCCCGCGGCCTGCGCGCGATCATGGAAGAGGTCCTGCAGCCGGTCATGTACGACATCCCCAGCCGCGACGACGTCGCGAAGGTCGTCATCACCGAGCAGACCGTCCGCGAGAACGTGAACCCGACGATCGTGGCGCGTCAGCCGTCACGCCGTCGAAGCAGCGAGCGCGGCGAGAAGTCCGCCTGAGAAAGGCTGTTTCGTCACCGATGCCCCGGCCGGATCCACCCGGCCGGGGCATCGGTTTCTCCGGCCCGGTCCGGCCGGTGACCGGACCGGGATAGGATGCGAAGGTGCCGCTGACTCCCACGAAGGACGAGAACGAGGCTCCCGAGCTGGAAGCCGCGAGTCCACGCGAGGTCAGGGGACTCGTCGAACTCACCGAACGCATCGTCGTCGGGGCCTACCGCGGGCATCCGTGGCTCCCGCGGGCGCTGACGATCGCGCTGGGCGTGCTCGTGGCGACCTGCCTGGTGGCCGGGGTCGTCCGCTTGTCGCCACTGCCGCTGATCCCGTTGCCGTTCTTCGCCGTTTCGGCGTATGCGCTCGTCCGGCTCAAGGCGGCGAAAAGTGCTGAGGCGAACCAGTCGCTGGTCGCCTGGACGGGACTGTTCACCGGTGCGACGCTCGCCGGATTCTGGCTGATCTCGATGGCGGGACGCTGGCTCGGCTGATCGGCCCGGCGCCGTTTCGGCGATTTCCCTCCGTTAGCAGGGTTTCAGAATCGTCTTCACGGGGTAAGACGAGTCCGTGACAGTCACCGCGGGTCTCTTCTCCCACGTGGGCCTGCTCTACTCCGGTGACACCGAGTACCTGGACGGTACGGTTCCGTACATCCTGGAGGGCCTGAAGCTCGGCCAGCCCGTCGCGGTGGCCGTGCCGGGCCGGAACCTGGCGCTGATCGAAGCCGCCTTGGGCGATTCCGCGGCCGGGGTCGAGCTCATCGACATGACCGAGGCGGGCCGCAATCCCGGCCGCATCCTCCCCGGCGTGCTGCTCGCGTTCGCGGACCACCGCCCGGGGCCGGTGCGGATCATCGGTGAACCGATCTGGGCGGGCCGGTCGGCGCTGGAGTACCCGGCCTGCGCGCAGCACGAGGCGCTGATCAACTTCGCCTTCGGGGACCGCGAGCTGAGCATTCTCTGCCCGTACGACCGCAACCGGCTCGAAGACGACGTCCTGGCCGACGCCGAGCGGACCCATCCGACGCTGTCCGGCGCCGGGGGAGACCGCCCGAGCGCGGGGTACGCCCCTGACGCGGTCGTCGAGAAGTACAACCTCCCATTGCCCGAACCGCGGGCGGCCGACGCGTTCCGTTTCGACCTCGCCCGGCTCGGCGCGGTGCGGAGTTTCGCGCAGGACCGGGCCGAGGAGTACGGGCTCGCTTTGGAGCGCGTGGAAGACCTCGTGCTCGCCGTGGCCGAACTGTCCGCCAACAGCGTGCTGCACGGTTCGGGGCACGGTGTCGTCCGTGTCTGGCGTGAAGAGGGCTACGTGCTCTGTGAGGTCATCGACGAGGGCACGCTGAGCGATCCGCTGGCAGGCCGCCGTCCCGCCTCGCCGGGGCAGATCGGCGGACGGGGCCTGGTGCTGGTGAACCAGGTGGCCGACCTGGTCCGGCAGTACCTGAGACCGGGGTCGACCGTGACCAGGATCTACTTCCGCGTCTGAGGGGCCTCAGGTGTTCTTCGGGACGTGCTTGCCGAGGAACGCGACCAGGCTCGGCACGACCGTGCGGTTGAAGGCGTCGCCGTGCTTGCCGCGCGAGGTGTGCGCGACCATGGGCCGCGCCTCGGCGATGAACTTCCGCACCCCGCCGATGAACGGGTCTTCGGTCCCGCACCAGATGCCGGTCGGCACGCTCTTGGTGACGTCGATGTGGCGCAGTGGGTCCAGCGATCCCCAGTCGGCGGCGTCGCGGAACGCGCGCCGTTTGCTCATCTCGGCCCACGACGTGATCAGCGCGGGCGCGAGGGCCGCGACCGCGGCGGGCCGGCGGCGGCGTTCGAGACGGCGCCGGGTGTACAGCAGCGCGCCGAAGCCGCCCATCGAAAGCCCGGTGGCGGCGAACGGCTGGCCGTCCCGGCCGCCGAGGCCGCGCGCGGCGAGCCAGCGGGGGACCTCTTCGAGCAGCATCGCCATCGGGTTGTCACCCGGCTTGTTCTCGTGCCAGTAGTGGTCTCCGCCGTCGACGGCGACGAACCCGAACGGGGGCACCGCCTTGCGGGCGACGTCGCTGCCGAGCTGCTTCAGCAGTCCTGTCGGGGCCGCGTGCCGCGCGGTGCCGTGGAGGCCGTGCAGCATCAGCGACATCGGCAGGCCCTTGGGCGGCGCCTTGGTCGGCAGCATGAGTACGAGGTCGACCTCGCGGCCGCGGGCTTCGGAGTAGACGCGCTCGACACGTGGGCTGCCCAGCTGGGTGGCCGGGGTCGGCGACGCGACGCCGAGCGCCCGCTGGAGCGCTTCGCTGAACGGCAGGGCTCCGGTGGCCGTTCCGGCGGCGAGCCCGGCGACCCCGAGGCCGGAGGCGCCCGCGATCAGCACGGAACGACGGCTCAGCCACCGGCGGGCGCCGTCCACCCCCGGCAGCGTCGTGTGCCCCTGGTCGTCCTCGTTCACCGATCCCCGATCCCCCTGTTGAGCTTCCACCAGGTCAGACGCGCGTTTCCGCTCGAAGGTTGCACGATTCACCGACCTGTGACCGGGGTATCGCCGGATCAGGTGCCGATGTTTCCCTCTTTCGCGCGCCAGGCCTCGATCGAGCGCCGGGCGGACCGCGTCGCGGCCTCGTAAGTGTCGCCCAGCCCCACGCCGAGGGCGGTGGCCAGGGGAATCAGGATGTGGTCCACACCATTCTCGCCGTCGCCGAAGTGGCCGGCGACCTCCAGCGTGATGTAGCCGTGCACGGCGCTCCAGAGCTGGGCGGCGACCTCGAACTCCGGAGCGGGCCGGAACCGGCCGGCGTCGATCACCCGTTTCGCGGCGCGGACGAGGTAGCCGAAGGCCTCGATGCCTTCTTCGCTGGCGTTCTGGCGGGTCTCCTCGTTGGTCATGTCGCCGAGGGTCACCTTCTGCCCGCTGGGCTGGCTCTGGCCGAAGGTCACCGCGTAGAGCTGCGGATCGTCCACGACGGTCCGCCGGTACGCCAGCGCGAGGGTGAGGATGTCGGCCGCCGGGTCGTCGGTCTCCTCGACCCGGCCCAGGTTCGCCGACAGCCGCCGGAATCCCTCGCGCGCGACCTCGTCCACGAGTGCGCCCATCCCGCCGAAGTGGGTGTACACGGCCATGGTGGACGCGCCGATCTCGGCCGCCAGCTTGCGGGCCTGGAGCGCCTCCGGGCCGCCGTGCGCGAGCAGCCGGATCGCCGCTTCGATCAGCTTTCCCTTGACCTCGGTGGCGGAGGGTTTCGGTGCCATGCTTGCCAGTATCTCATAACCCTGTTATAAATGACCGCATAACATCGTTATACCAGGCTAGGGGGCTGTGATGGGCAACAAGTTCCTCGAGGGCAATTTCGCCCCGGTCAGCCGAGAGCACACGATCACCGAACTGAGCGTCACCGGGCACATCCCGGAGTACCTGGACGGGCGCTATCTGCGGAACGGGCCCAACCCGCTGTCCGAAGTGGACCCCGCGACGTATCACTGGTTCATGGGCGACGGCATGGTGCACGGCGTCCGGCTGCGGGACGGCCGCGCCGAGTGGTACCGCAACCGCTGGGTGCGCAATCCCCGGCTGTCCGCGGAGATCGGCGAGCGCTGGGAGGGTGGGCCGGTCTCCGGGGTCGCGTCGATGGGGGCCAACACGAACGTCATCGGCCACGCGGGCAAAACCCTCGCGCTGATCGAGGGCGGCCCCACGAACTTCGAACTGACCGACGAACTCGACACCGTCGGCGCCTGCGATTTCGACGGCACCCTTCCCGGTGGCTACACCGCCCATCCGAAGCGTGATCCGGAGACCGGCGAACTGCACGCCGTGTCGTACTTCTTCGGCTGGGGCAACAAGGTGCAGTACTCGGTGATCGACGCGCAGGGCCGCGCGCGGCGCAAGGTGGACATCGAGGTCGCCGGTTCGCCGATGATGCACGACTTCTCCCTGACCGAGAAGCACGTCGTCTTCTACGACCTCCCGGTCACGTTCGCGACCGAGCAGGCCGTCGCGGCTTCCGTCCCGCCGTTCCTGCGCACGCCCGCCCAGCTGGTTGTGTCCGCGCTGGTGGGCAAGGTGAAGGTGCCGGATCCGCTCAGCGCGCGGCTGCGTCAGCGGATCACGGGCAACGCGGGCCTGCCGTACCGCTGGAACCCGAAGTACCCGGCGCGGGTCGGCGTGATGCCGCGCGACGGCGGCAACGGCGACGTCCGCTGGTTCGAGATCGAGCCGTGCTACGTGTTCCACCCGATGAACGCCTACGACGACGGCGACGACATCGTGCTGGACGTCGTGCGGCATCCGAAGATGTTCGACACCGAACTCCTTGGCCCCGCCGAGGGGCCGCCGACCCTGGATCGCTGGACGATCGACCTGAGCGTCGGCAAGGTCATCGAGGAACGTCTCGACGACCAGGGGCAGGAGTTCCCGCGCGTCGACGAGCGTTTGGTGGGGCGTCGGCACCGCTTCGGCTACTCGGTGTCCACAAAGGATGGTTCGGCGTCCTCGGGTTCCTTGCTGAAGCACGATCTGTGGAACCGGTCGGTCGCTTCGCGGGAATTCGGTGCGGGCAGCCAGGTGGGGGAGTTCGTCTTCGTGCCGTCCTCAGTGGACGCCGGCGAGGACGAGGGCGTGCTGATGGGTTTCGTCTACGACGCCGCGACACAGAAGAGCGATCTGACCATTCTGGACGCGGGGACACTGGAGACCGTCGGGGCCGTGCACCTGCCGGACCGGGTGCCGAACGGCTTCCACGGCAACTGGGTGGGCACGGAGGGCTGAAGGCGCCCTCGCCCGCTCGCCGCCGTGTGAGGTTGCGAAAGCCACTTTCGCAACCTTCAACGTTGCGAAAGTGGCTTTCGCAACACGTCGCGCCACGCTCAGCCGAGGCCGAGCACGCGCTGTTCCCCGCTGTAGAGGTTCATGCTGTCGCCGCGCAGGAAACCGATGAGCGTCATGCCGTTCTCCTCGGCCAGTTCCGCGGCCAGCGACGACGGCGCGGAGACGGCCGCCAGCAGCCCGATGCCGGCCATGGCGGCCTTCTGCACCAGTTCGAACGAGGCGCGGCCGGACACCAGCAGCCCGGTGTCCGCCGCGGGGATCCGGCCCTCCTGCAGCGCCCAGCCCAGCACCTTGTCGACGGCGTTGTGCCTGCCGACGTCCTCGCGGACGACGGCGAGGTTCCCGTCTCCGTCGAACAGGGCGGCCGCGTGCAGCCCGCCGGTGCTGGAGAACACCTTCTGGTGCGCGCGGAGGGTGTCCGGGAGCTTCGCCAGCACGTCGGTGCTCACCGTGAATTCGGACTTCTCCGGGGAAAACCGGCTTTTCAGCTTCACCGCGTCGAGCGCGGCCTTGCCGCAGACGCCGCACGAGGACGTGGTGTAGAAGTTCCGCTCGACGCCGGTCTCCGGCGGGGCGACCCCTTCGGCCAGCGCGATGTCCAGGACGTTGTAGGTGTTGCGGCCCTGGTCGTCGACGCCGTCGCAGTACCGCGCGACCGCGACGTCCTCACGCGAGGCGAGCACGCCTTCGGACAACAGGAACCCGTGTGCGAGTTCGACGTCGTTGCCGGGTGTCCGCATGGTGACCGCGAGTGCCTTGCCGCCGACGCGGATCTCCAGCGGTTCTTCGGCCGCGAGCGCGTCGGGCCGCCGCACGTCCTTGGTCGCGGAGATCTTCCGCACCGGACGCCGCACCGTCACCCTGCCCACTTGTCCACCCTTCTGACCGGTTTGTTCGACACTCGGATACTGCAACGTCGGGAATTAAGTAATACATTCCCAGTGCACATCCTCAGAGTACGGAGGCGCCGGATGGCTGTCGGCTTCCTGGACCGTTCCCGCATCGTCGCATCACCGGGCTGGAGCCGCTGGCTGGTGCCGCCCGCCGCGCTGGCCGTCCACCTGTCGATCGGGCAGGCGTACGCGTGGAGCGTCTTCAAACCGCCGCTGGAGAAGACCCTCGGCCTCACCGGGACGGAGAGCGCGCTGCCGTTCCAGCTCGGCATCGTGATGCTCGGGCTTTCGGCGGCCTTCGGCGGGACGCTGGTCGAACGTAACGGGCCGCGCTGGGCGATGTTCGTCTCGATGGTCTGTTTCAGCTCGGGCTTCCTGCTCTCCGCGCTCGGTGTGGCGACGTCGCAGTACTGGCTCGTCGTCCTCGGCTGGGGCGGGATCGGCGGCATCGGGCTCGGGATCGGCTACATCTCGCCGGTGTCGACGCTGATCAAATGGTTCCCGGACCGGCCCGGCATGGCCACCGGCATCGCGATCATGGGCTTCGGCGGCGGCGCGCTGATCGCCTCCCCGTGGTCTTCGCAGATGCTGGGCGCGGCGCCGTGGTCCATCGGGACGGTCGCGACGGCCTTCCTCGTGCACGGCCTGGTCTACGCCGTCTTCATGACCCTCGGCATCCTGCTGGTGCGGGTCCCCGCCGAGGGCTGGAAGCCGAAGGGCTGGGAACCGAAGACCGACCACGGCAACGCGATGATCACCACCGCGAACGTGTCGGCGCGCAACGCCATCAGGACGCCGCAGTTCTGGCTCCTCTGGGTGGTCCTGTGCTTCAACGTGACCGCCGGTATCGGCATCCTGGAGAAGGCCGCGCCGATGATCGCGGACTTCTTCCGCGAGACCTCGACCCCGGTCGGCACCGCCGCCGCGGCCGGGTTCGTCGCATTGCTCTCGCTGACCAACATGCTCGGCCGGTTCGTCTGGTCGTCCACTTCGGACCTGGTGGGACGCAAGAACATCTACCGGCTCTACCTCGGCGTCGGCGCCCTGCTGTACCTGGTGATCGCGCTGACCACCAATGCCTCGAAGCTCGTGTTCGTCCTGTGCGCGATGTTGATCCTGTCCTTCTACGGCGGCGGCTTCGCGACCGTGCCGGCGTATCTGAAGGACCTCTTCGGCACCTACCAGGTGGGCGCGATCCACGGCAGGCTGCTGACCGCGTGGTCGATGGCGGGCGTGCTCGGGCCGCTGATCGTCAACGCCATCGCCGACAGTCAGAAGGCGGCGGGCAAGGTCGGCCCGGAGCTGTACTCGACGTCGCTGTTCATCATGATCGGCCTGCTGGTCGTCGGCTTCGTCGCCAACGAACTGGTGCGCCCGGTCAACCCCAAGTACCACGAGCCGGCGCCGTCCGGCGAGCCCGCGAGGAGTGAGGCCCGATGACCGAACAGGCTCCCGAACGCCGCCGCACCGGGCTCATGGTCTTCGCGTGGCTGTGGGTCGCGCTCCCCTTCGCCTACGGCGTCTACGAACTGTTCCGCAAGGTGGTCCAGCTTTTCGGCGGCTGAGTAAGGTCGGCTCGTGGGAGTTCTGGTCACCGGGGCGTCGCGCGGCATCGGCCGTGCGATCGCCCGCGCCTTCGCGGAAAAGGGCGACCGTGTCGCCGTCCACTACGCCTCGAAGCGGGAGGAAGCCGAGCGAACCCTCGGCGAACTGCCCGGTTCCGGGCACGGCCTGATCCAAGGCGACCTCGCGGAACCCGAAGTGGCACAACGGGTCGCCGACGAGGCCGAGGCACTGGTGGGCGGTGTCGACGTCCTCGTGAACAACGCCGCCTTCGCGCCGTCCGCGGCTTCGGCCCATCCGGTCGCCGAAGTGTCCTATGCGGACTGGCAGCGGGTCTGGCGGCGGATGCTCGACGTCAACGTGCTCGGCACCGCGAACGTGACCTACTGCGTGGCGCGGCACATGATCGAGCGCGGCGCGCCCGGCCGCGTTGTCAACATCGGCTCGCGGGGAGCCTTCAAGGGCGAGCCCGAGTTCCCGGCGTACGGCGCGAGCAAGGCGGCGCTGCACTCGCTGGGGCAGTCGCTCGCCGTCGCCCTCGCCCCGCATGGGATCGCCGTGACCTCGGTCGCGCCCGGTTTCACCGCGACCGACCGGGTCGCGGCGAAGGTGGAAGGCGCGCGGGGCGAGAGCCCGTTCGGCCGGGTCGGCACGCCCGAGGAGGTCGCCGCCGCGGTGCTCTACCTGGCTTCCGGCGAGGCCGCGTGGGCGTCCGGGGCGATCCTCGATCTGAACGGCGCGTCGCATCTGCGGATGTGAACTGGGTCACGGATGCAGCGCTGACGGCCTCCCGCGCGTCTATGGAACGTGCACAAGCTGGGGAAGGTCCTGGTCGCCGCGCTCGCGGTGGCGGTGTTCGGCGGGACCGCGTACGGATACACGACGCTGGAGTCGCTCGACGGCATCACCCGCGAGGACGTGATCGAGGCGCCGGATCCGGGGGAGCAGCCCGCCGACGGTTCGCTGGACATCCTGCTGGTCGGGCGGGACGCGCGCACCGACAACCAGGACCGGCCGCTCCCGCCGGAGATCCTGCGCGAACTGCGGGCCGGGGCGAACGGCGACGACCTGACCGACACCCTCATCGTGCTCCGCATCCCCAACGGACAGCAGGCGGTGAAGGCGTTCTCGATCCCGCGTGACTCCTGGGTCGCGCAGCCGGGCACGAAGGACAAGAGCAAGATCAATGAGATCTTCGGCCGGACCAAGTTCGCCTCGGCGAGCGAGCAGCGCGCGGCGGGCAAGACCGACAAGGCCGAGATCAACAAGCAGGCGATCACCGCGGCGCGCAAGGCGACCCTGAAGGCCGTCGAAGAGCTCAGCGGCGTCAAGATCGACCACTTCGCCGAAGTCAACCTGCTGAGCTTCTACGAGATCAGCAAGGCCGTCGGCGGCGTCGAGGTCTGCCTGAAGAACGCCACCAAGGACCGCGATTCGGGCGCGGACTTCCCCGCCGGGCGGCAGACCATCGCGGGCGCCGACGCGCTCGCCTTCGTCCGACAGCGCAAGAACCTGCCCCGCAGCGACCTCGACCGCGTCCGCCGTCAGCAGGTGTTCCTCGCGGGGCTGGCGAAACAGGTGCTCTCCGGCGGGACCCTCGCCAACCCGGCGCGCGTGTCCGACCTGATCGAGGCGGTGAAGCGTTCGGTCGTGCTCGACGGTTCGTGGAACCTGCTCGACTTCGTGCGGCAGATGCGCGGGGTGTCCGGCGGCGGTATCGCGTTCGAGACCATCCCGGTGGTCAACCCCGACTACCGCTACGACCCCCGGCATCCGACCTGGACCGCCGTGCAGGTGGATCCCGCCCAGGTGCGCGCGTTCGCCGCCTCCCTGATCGGCGCCCAGCCCACGACGCCGCAGGCGCCCGCCGGGCCCAAGGTCGACGTCGTCAACGCGAGCGGCAAGGACGGCCTCGCCGCCCGCGTCTCGGAACTGTTGGCGGAGAAGGGATACGGCAAGGGCGACACGAAGGCCGAGGCCGGCCGCCGGACGTCGGTCGTCCGGTACAGCGACGCGGCCGGACCCGCCGCGGAGATCGCGAAACTGCTCGGCGGACTGGACGTCCAGAAAGCCGATTCGGTCGCGGCGGGCCAGGTCGAGGTCGTCCTCGGCCAGGTCTACAAAGGACCGGGCGTCTCCGCGGGCGGGGGCGCGACCGGTGCGCTCGGCCAGCAGCCGATCACGGCCGAAGGCACCGACTGCATCGACTGAGCCGCGTCATTCCCTTGGCGGGATCTTCCCGTTCTTGGCGACCGGAAGACCGAGCTGGACCGGCTCGGTGATGACGGCCGCTTCGCTGGGGAAGTGGGACAGCACCGGGTTGAGATGGGTCAGCTTCAGCGTGACTGGTCCGACGACGCTCGGCGCGGTGCTGATGTCCGCCTTCGCCAGATCCAGCCACTGGACGGTGTTGAGCACCTCAGGTGGGATCTCGTCGCCGCGTTTCGCCACCGGGACGCACAACTGCCGCGCGTTACCGACCTTCACGTCCACCTTCGGCCGGTCGGCCAGCACCGGGTTGAGATGGCCGAGCGTGAGCGGGAACGGGATGGTCGGAATGCCCAGGACGCGCAGGGTGTAGCACTCCAGGTCGATGTGCCGCACGAACGACAGGATCTCCGGCGGCGGCAGCTTGCCGTTCTTCGCGACCGGGACGCACAACTGCTCCGGCGACAACATCGTCACGTGCGAGTCCTGGATGCCGAGCTTCTGCACGACCGGGTTCAGATGGCTCAGCGTCAGCGGGAAGTCCACCGTGCGGCCTTCGATCCGGTAGCACGACAGATCCACCCAGCGGACGTAGTCGATGATCCCCGACGGCGGGATCACGCCGTTCTTCGCGACCGGGACGCACAGCTGTTGGCGTTCACCGAGTTTGACCGTCTCCACCGGCAGATTCCCGAGTACGGGGTTGAGGTGCTTGAGGGTGAGCTCCGTCGGCGGCGGTTTGTAGCCTTCGGTCCGGTAGCAGGACAGGTCGAGCTGGGAGACGAAGGGCAGCGGCGGTGGTGCGCCCGCGGCGGCGGTGGCCGCGCCGGGCAACACCGCGACGAGCAGGAGCGAAGCCAGGGCGGCGAAGCAACGCAAGGTCGATCTTCGTGACATGGCAAGGCCTTTCCGCGAAGTGGGTTGGCCACTTCACGGTGGACCCCGTCCGGCGCCGGGCGGCACCGCCAAGCGGGCAGCTTAAGGTGCGGCCACCGGCTCCAGCCGCACCACGACCGCCTTCGACACCGGGGTGTTCGACTTGTCCGCCACCGAATCCAGCGGCACCAACGCGTTCGCCTCGGGGAAGTACGCGGCCGCGCAGCCCTTCGCCGTCGGATACGAGACCACCCGGAACCGCGGTGCCCGGCGATCGCCGTCCCGCCATTCCGAGACCAGGTCGACCATCGCGCCGTCGGCCAGCCCGAGCGCGGTCAGGTCGTCGGGGTTGACCAGCACCACGCGCCGCGCGTCCTCGATGCCGCGATAGCGGTCGGAAAGGCCGTAGATGGTGGTGTTGTACTGGTCGTGGCTGCGCATCGTCTGCAGCAGCAGCCTGCCTTCGGGCGCCTGGGGGTATTCGAGTTCGGAGACGGTGAAGTTCGCCTTGCCGTTCGCGGTTCCGTTGAACTGCCGCGAATCGCGCGGCGCGTGCGGGAGGACGAACCCGTCGGGCTCGCGCACGCGGGCGTTGTAGTCGTGGCAGCCGGGGACGACGCGCGCGATCCGGTCGCGGATGAGGTCGTAGTCGGCGTGGAAGTCCCGCCACGGCACGGCGTGCCCGGCACCGAGCAGGGCCTCCGCGAGATGGCAGATGATCGCGACTTCGGAGAGCAGATGCTCACTGGCCGGGGCCAGCCTGCCGCGTGAGGTGTGCACCTGCGACATCGAGTCCTCGACGGTGACGAACTGCTCGCCGCCAGCCTGGACGTCGCGTTCCGTGCGGCCGAGGGTGGGCAGGATCAGCGCCGTCCTGCCCGGCACGACGTGCGAGCGGTTGAGCTTCGTCGACACGTGCGCGGTCAGCGAGCACGACTTGAGCGCCTTCTCGGTCAGCTCCGTATCCGGTGTGGCGGAAGCGAAATTGCCGCCGACGGCGAAGAACACCTTGCCGTGCCCGTCCCGCATCGCGCGGATCGCGGCGACGGTGTCGTGACCGTGGTCTCGCGGCACCTTGATGCCGAACTCGGCGTCGAGGCCGTCCATGAACGACTCCGGCATCTTCTCCCAGATGCCCATCGTCCGGTCGCCCTGGACGTTGGAGTGCCCGCGCACGGGGCACAGGCCCGCACCCGGCTCGCCGATCATGCCGCGTACCAGCGCCAGGTTCGCGACCTCGGAGATGGTCTGCACCGCGTGCTTGTGCTGGGTCAGCCCCATCGCCCAGCAGTAGATGGTCCGCTTCGACGTCGCGATCATCCGCGCCAGCCGTTCGATCTGCTCACGCGGCAGCCCGGTCGCGGCGTCGACCTCGGCCCAGTCGATCTCCCGCAGATGCTTCGCGTAGTCCTCGAAACCCTCGGAGGACGACTCGATGAACGCGTGGTCGACGATCGTGCCGGGAGTCTCCTCCTCCCACTTCAGCAGCAGATGACCGATCGCCTGGAACAGGGCGAGGTCGCCACCGAGCCGGATCTGCGCGAACTCGTCGGCCAGCGGGGTGCCCTTGCCGACCACACCGCGGATGTTCTGCGGGTTCTTGAACCGCATGAGGCCGGCTTCGGGCAGCGGGTTGACCGCCACGATCTTCGCGCCGTTGCCCTTGGCCTCCTCCAGCGCGGACAGCATGCGCGGGTGGTTCGTGCCCGGGTTCTGGCCGACCACCACGATCAGATCCGCCTTGTGGATGTCGGCGAGCGACACCGAGCCCTTGCCGATCCCGGTCGTGGCCGCGAGCGCCGCACCGGAGGACTCGTGGCACATGTTGGAGCAGTCCGGCAGGTTGTTGGTGCCGTAGGAGCGCACGAGCAGCTGGTAGAGGAACGCGGCCTCGTTGCTGGTGCGGCCGGAGGTGTAGAAGATCGCCTCGTTCGGGTCGCTCAGCGCCCGGAGCTCGTCCGCGACCAGCGTGAACGCGTCGTCCCAGGAGATCGGCTCGTAGTGCGAAGCCCCTTCGCGCAGCACGAACGGCTCGGTGATGCGGCCCTGCTGGCCGAGCCAGTAGTCCGTCTTGTCCGCCAGCTCGTGGATGGAATGCGCGGCGAAGAACTCGCGGCCGACGCGGCGCTTCGTCGCCTCCTCGGCGACGGCCTTCGCCCCGTTCTCGCAGAACTCCGCGAGCTTGCGGTGCTCGCCGTCGACCTCGCGAGGCTCCGGCCAGGCGCAACCGGGACAGTCGAAACCGTCGCGCTGGTTCAGCAGGCGCAGCGTCTTCACGGTGCGCGCGGCGCCCATCTGTTCCATGCCGCGCATCAGGGAGACGGCGACACCGGGGATCCCGGCCGCCCAGCTCTTCGGTTTCCCGACCTCGAGCTGTGTCTCGTCAACGTCGTTCGCGGGTGCTTCGCGGGTCATGACCCCATCGTGCGCCTTGCCGCCTTCGCGCGCGACCGAGGGGTCAGGCGTCGGTGACGATCCGGGTGATCTGCGACTCGTCGAGCGGGAACCAAGGTGTCTCGTTGACGCCGCGTTCCTGCACCACGTTCACCGTCACCGCGGCCAGGACCAGCACGATCAGGCCGACGAGCGCCGCGATGCCCGGCCACCGGCTCGTCCCTGGCGCGGAGTAGCCGCCCCCGGAGGCCGCGGCGACCTTCTGCTGCTTACGACGCTTCTTCTTGAGCTCCTTCTTCGCACCCAGCCAGGCGTCGCGTTCGGCGTGTTTCTGCCAGTCCGGATTCATCAGATCCGGATGGGTCTCGATCCGCCGGTCCTCTTCGTCCATCTCGGTCCTCTTCCCCAGGGTTCGGCCTGCTACCGGCAGGTGTCCAGCGACGGCAAGGGTTTCGTCGGGTCGTAGGCGGCGACCTCGTCGGCGACGGGTGGGCCGACGAGAGGTCTGTCCTTGTCAGCGTACTGGGGTGCGAGGATGCCGGTCTTGATCGCGTCGCTCCGGATCCATCAGATCCGGATGCGTCTCCAACCGCGCGTCCTCCAAGAACCCGCCCCTCCCCAGTGCGTGACGACAACCCCTCATCGGCTGGGAACGGCGGGCGTTACGGCCGGTGAGGAACTCGATGGAGGAGGTTCGTAGACTTGTCAACTGTGACCGAGAACGCCCAGCCGCAGCAGACCGACCTTCCGGGTACCTGGAACCCGGCCGACGAAGAAGCCTCGCTCTACCAGCGTTGGGTAGACGCCGGCTACTTCACGGCCGACCCCACGTCGGACAAGCCGCCGTTCACGGTAGTCATCCCGCCCCCGAACGTGACCGGTTCGCTGCACATCGGGCACGCGTTCGAGCACACCCTGATCGACGCCATCACCCGCTACCACCGCATGCTCGGCGACGAGACGCTGTACCTGCCGGGCATGGACCACGCGAGCATCGCGGTCCACGCGCTGGTCGAGAAGCAGCTCCGCGCCGAAGGCACCAGCCGCCGCGAACTCGGCCGCGAGGCCTTCGTGGAGCGAGTCTGGCAGTGGAAGAACGAGCACGGCGGCAAGATCCTCGCCCAGATGAAACGCCTCGGCGAGGGTGTGGACTGGACCCGTGAGCGGTTCACCATGGACGACGGTCTGTCCAAGGCCGTCAACACGATCTTCAAGAAGCTCTTCGACGACGGCCTCATCTACCGCGCCGAGCGGCTGGTCAACTGGTCGCCGGAGCTGCGGTCGGTGCTGTCCGACGCCGAGGTGAAGCACGAAGAGGTCGAAGGCGAACTCGTCTCGATGCGCTACGGCGACGGCGAGAACGCGATCGTCGTGGCCACCACCCGGATGGAGACGATGCTCGGCGACACCGCCGTCGCGGTCCACCCGGACGACGAGCGCTACACCCACCTCATCGGCACCGAGGTCGAGCTGCCGCTGACCGGGCGCAAGATCCCGATCGTCGCGGACAAGCACGTCGACCCGGAGTTCGGCACCGGCGCGGTCAAGGTGACCCCCGCGCACGACCCGAACGACTTCGAGATCGGCCAGCGGCACGACCTGCCGATGATCACGATCATGGACGAGCAGGGCCGGATCGACGGCACCGGCACCGAGTTCGACGGCATGGACCGCTTCGAGGCCCGCGTCGCGGTGCGGGAGAAGCTGCGCGAGCAGGGCCGCATCGTCGCGGAGAAGCGCCCGTACCTGCACAGTGTCGGGCACTCGGAGCGCTCGAAGGAGCCGATCGAGCCGCGGCTTTCGCTGCAGTGGTTCGTCAAGGTCGGCCCGCTCGCGAAGGCCGCCGGCGACGCGGTGCGCGACGGCCGGGTCAACGTCCACCCGGCTGAGATGGAGAAGCGCTACTTCGACTGGGTCGACAACCTGCACGACTGGTGCATCTCGCGTCAGCTGTGGTGGGGCCACCGCATCCCGGTCTGGTACGGCCCGAACGACGAGGTCGTCTGCGTCGGACCGGACGAGGAGCCGCCCTCGGGCGAGGGCTGGACCCAGGACCCGGACGTCCTCGACACCTGGTTCTCCTCGGGGCTGTGGCCGTTCTCCACCCTCGGCTGGCCGGAGAAGACCCCGGACCTGAACAAGTTCTATCCGACGTCGGTGCTGGTCACCGGCTACGACATCCTGTTCTTCTGGGTCGTGCGGATGATGATGTTCGGTCTCTACGCCACCGGCGAGGCGCCGTTCAAGACCATCGCGCTGCACGGCATGGTCCGCGACCAGTTCGGCAAGAAGATGTCGAAGACCGCGGGCAACGGCGTCGACCCCATCGAGTGGATGGACTCCTACGGCACCGACGCGCTGCGCTTCACCCTCACCCGGGGCGCCAACCCGGGCACCGACGTGCCGATCGGCGAGGAGTGGGTCGCGGGCTCCCGGAACTTCACCACGAAGCTCTGGAACGCCACCAAGTTCGCGATGATGAACGGCGCGGACGCGAACGCCCCGTTGCCGCCGGCCGCCGAACTCACCGAGGCCGACCGCTGGATCCTCGGCAGGCTCGGCAACGTCGTGGACGAGGTCACCGGCTACCTGGCGGACTACCAGTTCGCGAAGGCCACCGACACGCTCTACCAGTTCACCTGGACCGAGCTGTGCGACTGGTACCTGGAGCTGTCGAAGGTCCAGGTCTTCCAGGGTGACGAGGCCCGCGTGACGGCGACGCGCGCGGTGCTGGGGCACGTGTTCGACACCGTGCTGAAGCTGCTGCACCCGTTCATCCCGTTCATCACCGAGAAGCTGTGGACGGCGCTGACCGGCCGCGAGTCGCTGGTGATCGCCCCGTGGCCGGTGGCCGACGCCTCGTACGCCGACGCCGTGGCGGACAAGCGGATCGCGGACGTGCAGAAGCTGGTCACCGAGGTGCGCCGGTTCCGTGCGGACCAGGGCCTCAAGCCCAGCCAGAAGGTGGCCGCGCGGCTGTCCGGCGACGGATTCGCCGAGCTGACCGGGCACGACGAGCCGATCCGCTCGCTCGTCCGGCTGACCCAGCCCGAAGAGGGCTTCGCGCCGAGCGCGTCGCTCGAGGTCGGGCTGTCGGCCGGTGTGGTGACCGTCGAGCTGGACCTGTCCGGCACGATCGACGTCGCCGCGGAGCGCAAGCGCCTGCAGAAGGACCTCGGCGCGGCGGAGAAGGAACTGGCGCAGGCCGAGGCCAAGCTCGGCAACCAGGCCTTCATCGACAAGGCGCCGGAGCCGGTGATCGGCAAGATCCGGGCCCGCAAGGAGACCGCGGTCGCGGACATCGAGCGCATCAACGCCCGGCTGGCCGCCCTCCCCGCCTCCTGACCAATGTCATGAAAGGGTCGTTCAGGACATTTTTTGTCCTGAACGACCCTTTCATGACATTCAGCGGAGGTGACGGAGGACCACCGCGGCCACACCCGCCATCCCGGTGCGATACGGGTGGTAAGCCGCCGCGGCGAGCAGTTTCGTGTGCTGCCCGTTGATCCACGCGGCCCCGTTCTTCGCGCACGCGTCGTGCCCGGCCGACGGTCCGAACGTGTCCACGAAGGTCGACTTGCCGTCGGCCGCGACGGCCTTCTCGATCGCCGAGTTCAGCGCCTTCTCGACGTCGTTGAGCCACGCGTAGTCGCCCTCGGCGAAGGGCAGGATCTTCGGGCAGTACCCGCGTTCCGGCGCGATCCGCGGGTAGCCGATGACGAGCACGTCGGCGCGCGGCGAGCGGGCGTGGATCCCGGCCAGCACCTTCTCGACGTTCTTGCCGGTGTCGGCGATCTTGGCCTTGATGGTGTCGACACCGCCGACGGTGAACCTCTCCTGGCACGGGTTCCCGGTGGGATCGCTCGCCCGCAGCGACGGGCAGGTGCCGACGAGCGTGCCGAAGACGCCGTAGTCGTTGCCGCCGATACCGACCGTCACCAGATCGGTGTTCGCGCGCAGGGCGCTGAACTGGGGCGGGTTGCTGCCGAGGGTCACGCTTTGGCGCTGCGTCATGTTGGTGGTGTCGGCGCCGCCGCAGCTGATGTCGGTGAAGGAGCGGACCCGCAGTGCGGAGGCGAGCATCGACGGGTAGTTCTGCGTCGACTTGCCGCAGAAGAGCGGATCGAGGCGGGGGAGCGGGATCAGCGGTCCGGAGGTGTAGGAATCACCCAGCGCGACGTAATTCCGGTAGGACCGCGTGGTGGCGGTGGCCGCCGTGGCGGAGGCGATCAGCAGGACGACGGTCGAGACGGCCGCGAACAGGACGCGTCTGTAGCGCATGAGGACCCCGATCTCCGGACTGGATGGCCTCTCAAAAATGAACCGGATCCGCCCGGCTCGGCGCCGCCGATCGGGTGGTCGGGCGCCGGTTTCACCCGCTTGGGGTGTCACATCGGGTGATCGTCTTCGGGTCGCCGGTAGACGAGCAGATAGCGGAAGAAGAGCAGGTTCCGGACCTTGCTGCCGGGCAGCAGGCGGGCCGCGTCGCGCCGGACGCGGTTCATCGGCGGGAAGGTCTCCACGATCGGCGCCGTCGGCAGCGGGTCGGCGCCGCCGTTCAGCCGTTCGCCCGCGTAGACGACCACCCTGGCCAGCGCGTTCACCGGTGAGGCCACGAGAGCGCGCGCGTAGTCGGCGACGGTGCTGGGCCTGCCGAGGCCGAGCACGGCGAGCACCCCGCCGGGGACCAGCGCGTCACGCAGCCTGGTGACCGTGTCGAACGGCACGTGGTGGAGCATCGCGAGGCAGGAGATGAAGTCGTACGCCTCGTCCGGCAGCTTCTCGGCGACCACGTCGGCCTGCCGGTACGAGATCGTGCCGGGGCCCGGCGAGCCGGCGGCGCGGGCGAGGTCGATCATCGGCCCGGACCGGTCGATCGCCTCGACGTGCATCCCGGTGGCCGCGAGCCGCCGCGCGAACCGCCCGCTGCCGCAGCCCACGTCCAGCGCCACGCCGGGCCCGGGAGGCAGCTGGTCGAGCAGCAGCGGGTGATAGTGGTCGTTGTGGTTGAACCCCATGCGTCGAGAGTGCCAGGAAAAGCCGCACGTAGACTCGGCGTGACAGGCAGCAAGGGTAAGAGGAGAGTTCGTGCCGCGAGGTGACGGCCGGGATTCCGAAGATTTCAGGGAATCCCCGGACCTGGCAGATCTGGACAGTTTCGCCGGTGTCGACGAATTGGGGGCCCGCGCCCACGATCCGTCCGACGACACCGACCCGGATCTGGACGCACCCGACGCCGCGTACCAGGCGGGCGGCGGCGCGCGGGGCGGCATCGGCGGGATCGGGCAGCTGGGGGACAACCTCGCGCTCGGCCCCGTGCCGGACCTCGTCGCCCCGGAGGACGTGGAACTGCACGAACTGGACGACCAGGGCGACGAGTTCGCCCCGTCCGACCCCAACGGGCAGCAGGCCCGACGGGAACTGCTCGCCGTCGAGGCCGAGCTGAATCAGCGCTGGCCCGAGACCAAGATCGAGCCGTCCCTCGCCCGGATCGCGGCCCTGGTCAACCTCATGGGTGAACCGCACCGCGGTTACCCGGTGCTGCACGTCGCCGGGACCAACGGCAAGGGCTCGACCACCCGGATGATCGACGCGCTGCTGACCCGCATGGGCCTGCGCGTCGGCCGGTACACCAGCCCGCATCTGCAGCTGGTCACCGAGCGGATCGCGCTCGACGGCGCCCCCATCTCCGCCGCCGCGTACGTCGACCTGTACCGCGACGTCGCGCCGTATGTGACCATGGTGGACAACGTCGGCGGCCACGACGCGGTGCCGATGAGCAAATTCGAGGTGCTCACCGGGATGGCGTTCGCGGCCTTCGCCGACGCGCCCGTCGAAGCCGCGGTCATCGAGACCGGGCTCGGCGGCTCCTGGGACGCCACCAACGTCGTGGACGGCGACGTCGCCGTCATCACGCCGATCGGCGTCGACCACGTCGAGTACTTCGGCGGCTCCCCGGTCAAGGCCGCGGTGGAGAAGGCCGGGATCATCAAGCCCGGCAGTGTCGCGGTCATCGCGGAGCAGGACCCCGAGGTGCAGAAAGTCCTGCTGGAACGCGCCATCGAGGTCGACGCGAGCGTCGCCCGCGCGGGCAGCGAGTTCGGTGTGCTGGAGCGCGAGGTCGCCGTCGGCGGGCAGATGCTGAAGCTGCAGGGCCTCGGCGGGGTGTACGACGAGATCTTCCTGCCGCTGCACGGCGCGCACCAGGCGGCCAACGCCGCTCTGGCGCTGGCCGCCGTCGAAGCGTTCTTCGGCGCGGGCAAGGACAAGCAACTGGTCATCGAGGCCGTCCGTGAGGCCTTCGCCGAGGTCGAGACCCCCGGCAGGCTGGAGCGCGTCCGCGCCGCCCCGACCGTGCTGCTCGACGCCGCCCACAACCCGCACGGCGCGAAGGCACTCGCGACGACCGTCGCCGAGGAGTTCGCCTTCCGTCGCCTCGCCGCCGTGGTCGGCGTGATGGCGGAGAAGGACGCGCGCGGCATCCTGGACGCCCTCGAACCGGTGGTGTCCGAGATCGTCGTCACCAAGAACTCGTCCCCGCGCGCGATGCCGCTCGACGAACTCAACGACATCGCCATCTCGATCTTCGGCGAAGACCGGGTCGTGGCCGAGCCCAGCCTGGATGCCGCGATCGAGACCGCCATCGGCCTCGTCGAGCAGAGCGACGACCCCGAGGAACCGCTGGCGGGCGGCGGCGTGCTGGTCACCGGCTCCGTCGTCACCGCGGGCGAGGCCAGGACCCTGTTCGGTAAGGAGCCGGCGTGACCGACGAGACCCCGAAGCCGCCCGCCAAGGACCCGATGAAGTCCTTCCGCGGGGTGATGGCCGGTTCGCTGATCATGGAGGGCATCACCGTCGCGCTCGCGCTGCCGGTGGTGGCGAAACTCGGCGGCGGGGTCGGCTCGTTCACCGGCTGGTCGGTGATCGTGATCGCGGTCGCGCTGATCGTGCTGTGCGGCTTCCTGAAGAAGCCCTGGGCGGTGCCCGCGGTGCTCGTGCTGCAGGTCGCGCTGATCGCCTTCTTCGTCGCGTTGCCCGCCGTGGCGATCCTCGGGGTGATCTTCCTCGGGATCTGGCTGTGGCTGCTGTGGCTGCGACGGGACGTGGCGCGGCGGATGGCGGCGGGGACGCTGCCGAGCCAGCAGCAGCAAGCGCAGTAACGGCGTCGCCACTTGGCATGCCGAGGGGCCCGTCG
>NZ_LQMT02000020.1:282779-302977 GCF_001620365.2 Amycolatopsis keratiniphila subsp. keratiniphila | reverse complement strand
CCAGATGCGTGCGGTGCCGTCGTCGCTGGCGGTGGCGAGTCGGGTTCCGTCCGGGCTGAATGCGACACCCTGGACCGGTCCGCTGTGTGTGGTGAGTGACTGGAGTCGGGTCCGGACGGGCGGCGACGGGGTCGGTAGGTCGTTGCCACTGTAGACGTGACGGAGATGGTTGATTTTCAAGCCGGTCAGATCGGTGTTGTCCAGGCGGCAGCGGCGGAGGAAGGCGCCCGTGAGATCGGCATCGCGCAGGCTTCCGTCGATGATCGTGGTCTCGTGTAGCACGGCTTGTTCGAGGCGGGTGGCCTCAAGGCGCGCCCGGGCGAGATTGACATGGTCCCAGCGGGTTTCGCGCAGATCCGCTCCGGACAGGGAGGCTCCGGTGAAAATGAGGGGGGAGGTCCTCGTACCGATGAACTGCCAGCCTCGTAGTCGGGCACCACTGAGATCACAGCCGGCCAGCGTGAGATGTGGTCGGTCGTGTGCGATGGCGTAAAGCGCGTACCGGAGCCACAGCTCACTGGCTCCTTCCAAGTACGACGTACGCCATCGGTTCAGGATTGCCCGGAGTGTCTCTTGATCATCGTCGTCTGCGATCAACTGGCCCAAGAAATCCAATGTCTCCACTGGCGGGATGGGAAGGCACCAGTCTTGACGGCGGTCATCGCGTATCGCGTCACATAGGTATTGGGCGAGGAAGTACTCATGGATAGAGCTGTGGGCGAACTGAAAGTCGGGGCGGTCAGGCCCGCTGTGGTCGTTGCGAACCACGAACGTGGCGGTGCGCAAGTCTTCCTCGAGTTGATCGCGTGAGGTGTTCCCGTAGCGCCTACCGAGCACGGGGTCCGTGGCGAGCTGCTCGTCGAGCCAGTCGTCCAAGTCGGCGCTGTCGACCCGCCGGTCACCACGCCTCCAGGACCACGCAGCCAATCGAGCCATCAAGGTGAGCTTGTGGTCGGGGCGCAGACGGTGTTTGCCGAGGTCTCGTGCGAGCCAATCGTGCAGGACCTGCCGGTAGATCGTGGCCGCGTGCACCGGCCGTTTCTGCGAGAGACGGTCCTCGATGAAGGGGATCTGCGCGGCGACCTTGGTAAGCGTGTACGGGCGCGTGGCCAGGTCGGATAGGTCGTGCACCGCTCCCAGCATGTCCATCACCTGCTCGACGTCCTGGTCTGGCAGGGCCTTGTCCAGGTATCCGCGGATCTGCACGTCGGTTAACGGCAACAACATCAGTGCGACGTAGTCCTCGGCGGTTGCGAGATCACGGTCGTGCTCGAGGAAATGTCTGGACTGCTCCCGGAGCGACCGGAAATAGTGAGTTCGGCAGGACAGCAGCATCTTGGTATCCACCCCGGCGAACGGGGCGTAGACCGTGCCCTTGCCCTTCACTCGGATTGGCCGGAGCTTGAGGAGCTCATGGGTAAAGGCTGCACCTTGCGCGGCGTCGAGCCGGACAAGGACCTCGTCCAATCCGTCGATGATGAACAGGGTAGGTACTTTTTGGGCCCGTGCGATGACCTCCTCTCCTGACGGGAGCCGCATGTTCCCAGCTGCCCAGCCGCGGTTGATGCACTCGGTCAGAATGGCGGTCAGAGGCGGCACCAGGTTGCTCAGGTTTCCGAGACGCCGGAGGTCGAAGTACAGCGGCTCGGGCCCCGATCGAGCCGGCTGGGCTAGTAGCCTTTCGGTCAACTCCTGGCAGGTAATTGTTTTGCCAGTGCCGTACTCGCCCAGCAGAGCGGCAAGCGGAGCGCTGTCTGGATCACGTGCCCATTCCATGAGGTACGCCACGACGTCCTCGACTCGCCGCTCTTGGTCGTGCGCACCGTCGGCCGTGTTCGGATCCATGCCTCCGGGACGGCCGTGCAGGTCGAAGAACTGGTCCCCGCATGTCTCCTTGAGCATGCGTCGGTCTTTCGTGCCCATGTCCAGTGGCTTCGCGCTCGCGCGGTCGAGTTGGCGGTGGATGTGCTCGACGAGGCCATTCACCCACTTGTCCTGGCCCAGGTTCCTCAGCCCGATGAACGGGACAGCCTGGGACCCACTGGGATAGATAGCCTTGGTCTCGAACCCATCCGCTCGGGAGCTCGTCGGCCGCAGCAGTACCGGCATCACCGTCGGGCCGAAGGAACCGCTGTAGGCACGCAATGTCTCGCCGAGCGCGGGCTGTGCGTACCAGGCGTTGCTGACCGCGACCACCACCAGTTCGCTGCCCGCCACTTCCATGCGGAATTGTCTTTCCCGGTCGTCACCTGTCAGCACGTCCCTGTCGGACCGCCATACGGCGATTCCGTGCTGCTCACCGCCCAATGCTTCGAACAGCAGATCCCACAGGCGTGCAGCTGGTACGTCGTCCGCGGTGGCATTGCATAGCACAATCCGTCGCGGCCCGAGCACAGTAGCCTTCCGGTCCTCGATGAGCACGTCACGAACCGCCTCGTGTTCACGCAGCGGTGCCCCGGCCACGTCGTCGCGCTCAGCCCAGAAGCTCAGCGTCCGACCCGGCACACCCAATTTGTTCGCGCCGTGGACCTGTACTTGGAGATCCACACCCTCATCTGCTGCGGCGGCGTTGACCAGTTTGACCAAGCGCTCCAACGCTTTCGTCGCGTCCGCCGATGTTTGCTGAGCGAATAGCAGATGCTGCACCCGCTCCGCAGTCAACTCGTCCGCCGTGCCCATCACATTCAGCAGCACGCTCATCGCCGTGTGGTCCACCGCGCTTAAGTCGACCCTGCGCAGCCGGGCGCGTGCCGTGGCGGGAGGTATCCGTTGCATGGGTGCGATCACTGCTGCTTGTCGGCGTGTATCGCGTAGCGGGCAAGCACCCGATGCATCTCGGTCACAAGGCCGTTCACCCACGCATCCCGCGCCGACATCCCGCGCACGTCGCTGAACGGTCGTTCATAGCCGTAGATTTGCTTGCTCTTCAATCCGCGCCAGTCCGCCTGCTTGCTGGTCTTCCGGAGCAGCAACGGAACCACACGCTTCCCAGGGACGTCGACGAGTGCGGGCAGCTCGACGCCGGTTATGTACTCGCTGCCCAGGAAGGCGTTGCTCAACGCGACAACTCCGACCTCAGCTGCCGACAACGCGTTGTGGATCCGGTCGTCCCAGCCCTCGCCGACAAGGATTGCTTCATCGGATCGCCAGAGCTGGAAGTCGAATACACGGTCGATGACCAACGCCTCGGCCAGCAGGTCCCATAAGCGCAGAACCAGGGTCTTGTCCTGTCCGGCGAAGCTGAGGAACACCCGCACCAGCGGTTTGCCGCTGGCCCCCAACTCGAGGTGCATCTCGGTGTTGTCCGTGCTCATGCGCCCTCTCGCGGTAGGCCTGTCGGGACGTGTGGCAGTAATCTCTGATTAGCCGCAGAACGTTACACGGGGCGGCGGCTGGGGGGCGAGCGCTACTTGGCCGGTATTTCACGAGGCCGGTTCACCGCGGCTAGCAGATGCTGCTGCTCGCGCTTGAGACGGAGGAAGGCCTCGCGCACGTACGTCGCGAACGGAGCACCAGGATGGACGATGAGGGCCCGATCCCGCACACCGTCGGCCTCAGCCGCCAGCACGATCTCCACAGCGGCCACGTGGGCGCAGAAGTCGCACAGAGCCTTCGGGAGCTCAGGCTCGATCAGGAGGTCGGCATGATCGACGATCAGGTCACGCATCTGCAGGTTGACCGGCTGCAACGCCTGACTCCTCCACCGCAGCCAGTCGCTGTCGGCGCGAGAAGGACTCCGATCCGCCTTGCGGGGCAGCCCCGAATCACGCAGGGCCTCCCAGACGCGTTCGTTGATCTCCACAAGCGCGTTGAGGGGCCCATACAATTCTCGCAGCTGGCTGTTCACCCTTGCTAGCCGAGCCTGACGCCGCTCTTGCCGGATTTGAGCACGCTGGTTGAGAACGAACACAAGAACGGCGACCAGTACGCTCGCGCTCGCGGTGATCACTGCTGTCGACACAGGTACAGCCTGCCGTACTCGTCGTTCGGATCACCAACGGCGTACGCGCGACTGGCGAAGCTGTGGCTCGTAGGTCCGCCGGGATCGGCGATCGGATGCGGGAGCTAGTACTTCCATTCCCAGCCGCCTCCGGCGTTGGTCAGTCCGCCGGGGATCAGCGCGAGTACGCCGCTCTTGGCCGTGACCTGGAGCTCTATTTGGCCGGTGTACTTCGAGTTCGATGCCCAGTTGTTGGGCAGGGCTTTCAGGCTGCTGCTTTTGCACATGCCGAGCTCGGCCGGGGTCGTGACGCCGTCTGGTGTGACGACTTGGAAAGCGAAGGGGTTGATCGTCCCGCCTAGCTGGATCGCGTCCTCCGGGGAGAGTTGGTTCGTCGCGACGCGGATGTCCAGCAGTAGCGTGTGCTTTCCTGCCTCGGTCTTCATATACGGGTCGCACTTCGGGTCGACGGTGATCTTGTCGATCGTGAATGTGACGACCTTTGTTGTGCCGTCCTGGCTCGTGAACCCCGCGGCCTCGCCTAACTGCTTCGGCACCCTGCCTTGAGCGTTGGCCCCGGCTGGGGCATTGTCGGTCGGCGCCGCGGCCTGGGGCGACGCACTGGGGAGTGCGGCGGCGTCCGGAGTTGTCGGCGCGGGCTGGGTTCCGCACGCACCCGTTGTGGCGAGTACGGCGACGGTGCCGGCGAGGGCGATGAGTCGAGTGGTGCGCACTGTGGAGCTCCTTGATCAGGCAGAGGTGCCTGGAAAGGTCGCTCGACATGGCGCGGGTGTTACGTGGGTAGATCGAGTCGGGATCGGGCGGTGTTCTAGCCGACGCAACTGGTGGTGGGCGGTGGTCATGGTGAGGAGTTCTGCCGACGCGTGAGTGGCGCAGCGTGAGTCATTGTGGATGCTCGGCGGGTTAGGCAGTTGGGATCGGCGGCGGCTTTCTCATGTACTCGGGACTGTTTTGTTGACGCGGGCTCGGCAGCCTCGGGTGACGGTGATGAGGTGCTGGCGGGTGAGCTGGGCTATCGCACGGTGGGCGGTGCTGGGGGCGACGTGGTGGATGGTCGCGAGTTCTTGGATGGTGGGGAGAGCGGAGCCGGGCGTGAGAGTGCCGTCGGTGATGGCGGTGCGCAGTTCGGCGGCGATCGTTTCGTACGGGCAGCGTGGTCGGCGGGTGGTGGTGCGAGTGTCGGGCTTGGTGGCGAGTGGACGCCGGGGTGTGGGGAGTCGGGAGATGAGGATGTTGCTGGCGCGTTGGTCGGCCTCGCGGACCCAGGCGGCGTAGTAGGCGAGGGTGGTGCCGCCGTCGGAGTGGCCGAGTCGGCCGGCGACGGTACGCACGTCGACGCCGGCGGCGATGAGTTCGGTGGCCGAGTAGTGGCGCAGTTTGTGCAGGGTGGTGCGGATTCCGAGGCGGGTGACCAGACGCCGGTACTGGCGGGTGAGGGAGTCCGGCGGGCGCCAGGTGGCGCCGTCGGCGCGGGCGGAGAACACGAAGCTGTCCGGTGTGAGCGCGGCGCCGATCGAGGCGGCGCGGTGCTGCTGGGCGTGGTGGTAGCGCACGAGCATGGCGGTGGTGTCCGCGTCGAGGGCAAGGTGACGCCGTTGGTGCAGCTTGGTGTCCTTCTCCCAGGTCGTGGTGCCGACTTGGGCGATGCTGGCCCGGATGACCAGGACGCGGTGGACCGGGTCGAAGTGGCGCCACCGTAGTGCGCAGAGTTCGCCGCGGCGGGCGCCGGTCACCATGGCCAGCCAGACCAGCGGACCGAGGTTAGAGTGCCGCGCAGCGGCGTCCATGATCTGGGCGGCCTCGGCCGGGGTAGGTGGTTGGGGTTCCAGATGCGCCTTGGGCGGTGGCGCGGCGTCCATGGTGGGGCTGCGGTCGATCCAGCCCCAGCGGAAGGCGCGGTGATAGGCCCCGCTGAGCAGATAGTGGATCTTGCGGACCGTGGCGGGCGCGAGCGGTCGGCAGCGATGGTTCTTCTGCGGGCGCCGGCAGTGGTCGCGGCAGCGGCGGAGTTCGGAGTAGTAGTGATCCAGTAGTTCCGGGGTGATCGCGGAGAGCCGAAGGTGTCCCAGCAGCGGCTGCACGTGCTTGGTGACCATGCACTGGTACGAGTGCCGGGTAGTGCCACTGGCGTGCAAGAGGGCCAGGTGACTAGCGAGTAGTTCAGTCAGGGTGACGTCGGTTCGGAGTTCGCGGCGCTCGCGGACCTGCGTCAGCATCCGCCGGGCTGCCGCCTCCGCATCATCGAGAGCGGTCGGTCCGGCGGGGATGGTTTGGCTGAGCATGTGTGCGCGGTGAGTGAACGGATCGGTGCCAACGTAGACCCGCACCCGGAGTGAGCCGCTGGGGAGGCGGCTGATGGAGCCGCGGGGACCGCGACGGAGAACGGTATTACCGCGACTCACTGTCGCGGAGGTCTTGCCACGCTTCTTGTCACATAACCGTCCAGTCTAGACTGGCGAACGGTGTTTGGCCTGGTCGGAAGTGTGCCCTCGGCAGGATTCGAACCTGCGACACCTGCCTCCGGAGGGCAGTGCTCTATCCCCTGAGCTACGAGGGCGTTGCCGCCTGAGCGACGTTGAAAGCTTAGCGCATGTCCCCGGGGGCTCTCGCGAGTGGTGGTCGTTAACCGGCGTGATGCCCGACGAGGCGGCCAGGGGTCCCCCTGACCAGGTCTTTCGCAAGAGCGAGCCGGTGGGCAGCCGAAATGCGTAGCGTTGGTGGCATCGACGAACTGGGAGGACCTGGTGATCGAACCGTTCGAGGTGCGGATCCCCGAATCCGAGATCGAAGACCTGCGAATCCGGCTGCGTGCGACGCGCTGGCCCGAGCCGGCCACGGTCGACGACTGGGAGCAGGGTGTCCCGCTGGAGTTCGCGCGGGAGTTGTGCCGGTACTGGGCCGAGGACTACGACTTCGGGCTGGCCGCCCGGGTCAACGCTTTCCCGGGCTTCAAGACCACTGTGGACGGTCTCGGGATCCACTTCCTGCACGTTCGCTCGCCGGAGCCGGACGCGACGCCGCTCGTGCTCACGCACGGCTGGCCGGGGTCGGTCGTGGAGTTCCTCGACGTCCTCGGGCCGCTGACCGATCCCGCCGCGCACGGGGGCGATCCCGCGGACGCGTTCCATGTCGTGGCACCGTCGCTGCCGGGGTTCGGCTGGAGTGACAAACCGTCGTCGACGGGCTGGAACGTCGAGCGCATCGCCCGGGCCTGGGCCGAGCTGATGGGGCGGCTCGGGTACGAGCGTTACGTCGCGCAGGGCGGCGACTGGGGCACCGGCGTGACGAACATGCTCGCCAAGGTCGTCCCGGAGCGGCTGATCGGCGTACACGTGAACATGGCGGGCGTCCCGTACGACGACTCCGTGCTGGGCGAGCCGACGGCGGAGGAGAAGGCGGCGATCGGCGACCTCGCGCGGTTCCGCGCCGTCGGATCCGCGTACGCGCAGCAGCAGGCCACGCGTCCGCAGACGGTCGGCTACGGGCTCACCGACTCGCCGATGGGCCAGGCCGCGTGGATCGCCGAGAAGTTCCGGGAGTGGACCGACAACGACGGCTCGCCGGAGAGTGCGCTGTCCTGGCGGCAGATGCTCGACGCGATCTCCGTCTACTGGTTCACCGGCACGGCGGCCTCGTCGGCACGGATCTACTGGGAGAGCAAGGAGCGGGACGTCTCGGCCGTTGAAGTTCCTTCGGGTATCTCCATCTTCCCGCGCGAGATCATCCGGCCGTCCCGGCGCTGGGCGGAACTGCGCTACACCGATCTTCGCTGGTACGAGGTGCTGGACAAGGGCGGGCATTTCGCCGCGTTCGAGCGGCCGGAGGCCTTCGTCGGCCAGTTGCGGGGGTTCCTCGGGTCGCTTCGGTAGCGGTGCGTGGCGGTTCCAGGTTTCGGGAAGGCCCTCCTGGGGGATGGCTTCCTTGTGTGGCTTAAGACATGGTGAACTTAGGCTCACCTGTATTGCACATATGCGCATGTGACAATATATTCGGCCTGTCGACTTCACGAGAGGCGGAGCAATGGGTCACGGGCACGGGCATGGGACGGCCGCGCCGTCGAGCGCGTCAGGCCGCTACCTCAAGAGCCTGACGATCGCGCTGGTCATCGGCGCCGGCTTCATGGTCATGGAGTTCGTCGTCGGGTTCGCCACCGGCTCGCTCGCGTTGATCTCCGACGCCGCGCACATGTTCACCGACGTCCTCGGCGTCGGCATGGCGCTGGCGGCCATCCTGCTCGCCCGGCGCAGCGGCCCGACGCTCACCAGGACATTCGGCTTCTATCGCGCCGAAGTGCTCGCGGCGCTGGGCAACGCCATCCTGTTGTTCGGCGTCGCGGGCTACGTCCTGGTCGAGGCCATCGGCCGGATCAGCGACCCGCCCGCCGTGCCCGGCCTGCCCGTCCTGCTGGCCGCGGCCGCGGGCCTCGTCGCGAACATCGCCTCCTTCATGATCTTGCGCAAGGGCGCGGAGGAGAGCATCAACGTCCGGGGCGCGTACCTCGAGGTCCTCGCCGACCTGATCGGCTCCGTCGGTGTGCTGCTGAGCGGCGCGATCACGCTGCTGACCGGCTGGCGCTACGCCGACCCGATCATCGGTGTCGCGATCGGTCTGTTCGTCCTGCCCCGCACCTACGCCCTCGCCCGGCGCGCGCTGCGGATCCTGTTCCAGCACGCGCCCAAGGGCGTCGACGTCGCCGGGATCCAGGCCGAACTCGGCGGACTGAAGGGCGTCGAGGACGTTCACGACCTGCACGTCTGGACGCTGACCTCGGGGATGGAGGTCGCGTCGGCGCACCTCACCATCGCGCCCACCGTCGAGCAGGCCGAGGTGCTCACCGAGGCGCAGAACCTGCTGGCGAGCCGCTACTCCATCGAGCACGCGACCCTGCAGATAGAAGTGCCCCAATGTGCTCAACGCTGCCGGGAGCTGTCCTGGTAGTGCGCGTCGTGAGGGTTCAGGAGCCGATGACTCCCGAACCCTCACGACTGAGCCGCTGGAGCGCCACTCCGGTACGGCTCAACTAGGGCCTGTCACGGGTTTCAGCAGGCCGAACCGTTGGCCATGCGCAGGTAGTTCGAGTGGATCCACACGTTGGACTGACCGCCCCACAGATTGCCCTTGCGCCAGTAGCCGGAGACCTGGGTCAGGAAAAGGCCCTGGCCCTGGCCGACCCACACCACGATATTGCGGTTCGGGTAGTCGTACGCGGGGACGCCGACGGTGGTGACGAAGCAGTCCGTGAGCACGGTGTCCGGTGAGGCCGATGCGGTCGCCGTCCCGCCGGCGACCGCGGCCAGGGCCAGTACGGCACCGGCGATCGCCTGCTTCGCTCGCTTCTTGGTTTCCAAGGAATACCCCTCCAGGTTGCATGGAATGGTCCAGGAACGGGTCAGAGGGCGGAGAAAAGGGAATCACGAATCGGCTGAACGTAATTGCGGCGGCGAATTCAAGGATCTCGCCGCTCACGTGGTCATGAATCCCGGAATGTCGAGCCCCCGCAGGTAATCGCGGTGACCGTTCGGTGGACGGTCACGACTCCCGGTCCGGCGAACGAGCCGGAGCCCCCCATGTTTCGTTCCCTGTGCAATCCGAAACTACTGGTGATTTATTGTCGGCCGCATCGGCCGAAAAGGTGAAGGTCTCGTGAGTGGCGAGGAACGGCCTTCACGTACTTCGTATTCAGGGGGGCGGCAGAGGCTGGGCGCCCCGGGAGGCGAGCATGCGGGTGATCAGGTCCGCTTCCGCGCCCTGCGACGCCAGGATGCTCGTGACCAACGCCTTCAGCGCGGGCAGGCCGGAGTGCTCCTGCGCGTATTGCGCCATCGCCGTCCCACCCTGGTGGTGCCTGAGCATCAGCTGCAGGAAGAAGACGTCCAGTTCCTTGCCCTGAAGCGAGCGCAGCTTGGTCAGTTCGGCGGTGGTGGCCATGCCGGGCATGAGGGACCCGCTGGACGGCCCCGTCGCCTCCTGCCCGTGCCCGGAATGACCGGCCATCGGTTCGGTCATCCAGGCCATGGGCGCGCCGGCGGCCTGCTCAGGCTGGTCCCAGAGCATGAGCCAGCCCTTCATCCTGCCGATCTGCTCGGTCTGCGTGCTCTGGATGTCGAACGCGAGCTGTTCGACCTGCCGGTCGGTCGAGTGGTCTCGTGCCCAGTTCGCCATGGTGACCGCTTGGAGGTGATGCACCGACATGTCCTGGGCGAACCCGACCTCGACCGAACCCGCGGCAGGGGTGACGGTCGCCGGTTCGTTGTCGATCAGCCGGGCGAGGAACGCGCCGATGCCGAGGCCGAGGATGAGGACGACGACGAGCGCGGCCCCCACCACCAGCCACCGGCGGGCAGGATGGGACGGTCCCTCCTCCCTTGCCTCGTCGACCCGGTCGAGGTCGGAGTCCACCTGGCTCACTTCGAGGCGGGCGCGGACGGCGGGGTCTGGGACTGCTGCGGCGCGTCGGGCGCGGTGCCCGCGGTGCCCTTGTAGTCCATGGGCTTGGCGTCAGGTCCGGGCGGCGTCGGGTCGAACGGCGGCTCGTCCTCCGGAGCGATCGAGGAGTCGCAGGAAGCGCCCAGTTCCGGGTAGACCCCGTTCGGGTTGCTGCGCAGCGCCGCGATGAACTGGTCGATCCGCTGGTCGTCGGCGTTGTCCAGCTTCAGCTGGTGCCCCCACGATTGGAGCGAGATCGGCTTGTCGAGCCCAGGGTAGGGCGACATCATGGTGTACGGCTTGCCCTCGACGCGGACCTTGAGCAGGTCCAGCGCGGCCCCGGAGACCTGCTGCGGGTTGTAGGCGATCCAGACGGCGCCGTGCTCGAGCCCGTGGATCAGCTTCTCGGTGCGGATCGCGTTCGGGTAGACGACGCCGTTGCAAGAGGCCCAGCTGTCGTCGTGCGGGCCGCCGTAAGGCGGGGTCTTGTCATAGGCCACCCGCTCGGTCGCCCTGACGTGGGCGCCGGCTGAATAGGTCGCGGTGACCACCCCGGGGATCCGCTTGGACGGATCCGGGTCCTGCTGGGAGGGGGCGAAGGCGGCCGCGGCCTCTTCGCGGGTCTTCTGCTCGCGCTTGGGCGCCGAGGCGACCATGTAGTAGGTGACCACCGAGGCAGCCAGGACGACGATCGCGACGACGGCGATGATCGTGCCCCAGGGCGTGCCCTTCTTGGACACGACGGAACTACGGGCGGCCTTCATGGCGTTCTTCGACGACGCGCCCTTTTTTCTGGTTGTCCCGTTAGCCATGGCTCCTGCGTTCTCCGAAGGGGGTGGTCCCTGCGCGGGCCAGTGTAGAGACCGCGCGTCTGATCACCGTGAACAGTCGGAAGATCACCGGCTTGGCTCACACCTTCCGGCGGTCGCTGCGAAGCCCGGACCAGGTCACACCTAGAATTCCGCGAGTGACTCCCGCAGCTCTCGCCGACCTGGTCCGTAACTCCGCCGTGCAGGTTCTCACCGCGCGCGGCCTCGACGATTCCGTGCTGCCGGAGAAGGTGACGATCGAGCGTCCCCGCAATCCCGAGCACGGCGATTACGCGACCAACCTGGCGCTGCAGGTGGCCAAGAAGGCGGGCATGAAGCCCCGCGACTTCGCCGACGCGCTGGCCGAGGCGCTCTCGGCCACCGACGGCATCGACTCGGCCGAGGTCGCCGGGCCGGGCTTCCTCAACCTGCGGCTCGCCGCCGACGCGCAGGGCCAGATCGTCCAGCAGGTGCTCGACGCCGGCGAGAAGTACGGCCTCGGCGACGCGCTGGCGGGCGTCAAGATCAATCTCGAGTTCGTCTCGGCGAACCCGACCGGCCCGATCCACCTCGGCGGCACCCGCTGGGCCGCGGTGGGTGACGCGCTGGGCCGCGTGCTGTCCGCGCAGGGCGGCCTGGTCACCCGGGAGTACTACTTCAACGACCACGGCGCGCAGATCGACCGCTTCGTGCGGTCCTTGATCGCCGCCGCCAAGGGCGAGCCCGCCCCCGAGGACGGCTACGCGGGCGGCTACATCAACGACATCGCCGCCGAGGTCATTCGCCAGGAGCCGAGCGCGCTGTCGCTGCCCGACGACGAGCGGGCCGAGACCTTCCGCCGGGTCGGCATCGAGCTGATGTTCACCGAGATCAAGCAGAGCCTCCACGAGTTCGGCACCGATTTCGACGTCTACTTCCACGAGAACTCGCTGCACGAGTCCGGCGCCGTGGCGTCCTCGGTCCAGCAGCTGAAGGACTCCGGGAACCTGTACTTCGAAGACGGCGCTTGGTGGCTCAAGTCCAAGGAACACGGCGACGACAAGGACCGCGTCGTCATCAAGAAGGACGGCAACCCGGCCTACATCGCCGGTGACCTCGCCTACTTCCAGGACAAGCGCAAGCGCGGCTTCGACCTGTGTATCTACATGCTCGGCGCGGACCACCACGGCTACATCGCCCGGCTCAAGGCCGCGGCGGCCGCCTTCGGTGACGACCCGGCCGTCGTCGAGGTGCTGATCGGCCAGATGGTCAACCTGGTCTCCGAGGGCAAGCCGGTCCGGATGAGCAAGCGCGCCGGCACCGTGATCACCATGGAGGACCTCGTCGGCACCGTCGGTGTGGACGCGGCCCGCTACGAGCTGATCCGCTACTCGGTCGATTCCACTTTGGACATCGACCTCGACCTGCTGCGCAAGCACTCCAACGACAACCCGGTCTACTACGTCCAGTACGCCCACGCCCGGCTGGCCTCGTTGCAGCGCAACGCCGCCGACCTCGGCCTGAAATCGGATGGCGAAGTCGACTTCGGACTGCTTACGCTGCCCGCCGAGGGCGATCTGATCCGCACGATCGGCGAATTCCCGACCGTCCTCCGCCGGGCCGCACAGCTGCGCGAACCGCACCGCGTCGCCCGGTACCTCGAAGAACTCGCCGGCGCGTACCACAAGTTCTACACCGTCGGCCGTGTTCTCCCCCAGGGCGACGAGGAGGCCACCCCCCTCACGTTCGCCCGGCTCGCGCTGTGCCAGGCCGCCCGCCAGGTGCTGGCGAACGGCCTCAACGTGCTCGGTGTCTCTGCTCCGGAACGGATGTAACCCAGAATGGCTCACCCCGCGGGCCCCCGCCACGCCGACGTCTACCCCCACGCCGACGCCTCCGGTTTCCCGCCGTCGAGTCCCGAAGAACTCGACAGGCTGTACCCGAAAGTCTGGCCCCGCAACACTTTCCGCGGCGGTGACGGCGTCGTCCGCATCGCCGGCGTCGACGTCCGCGAACTCGCCGAGAAGTACGGCACGCCGCTGTTCGTCGTCGACGAGGCCGACTTCAAGTCCCGGTGCGCCGACTACGCCGAGGCGTTCGATGACCCGGCGCTCGTGCACTACGCGTCCAAGGCGTTCCTGTCCATCGAGATCGCCCGCTGGGTGGCCGAGCAGGGGCTGAGCCTGGACGTCTGCAGCGGCGGCGAACTCGCCGTCGCGCAGCGCGCGAACTTCCCGGCGGAGCGGATCACCTTCCACGGCAACAACAAGTCGCTGTCCGAACTGGAAGCCGCCGTCGAAGCGGGCGTCGGCACGGTCGTCGTCGACTCCTACTACGAGATCGCGCGGCTGGCCGACGTCGCCGCCCGGCACGACGTCGTGCAGAACGTCCTCATCCGGGTGACCGTCGGCGTCGAGGCGCATACGCACGAATTCATCGCCACCGCGCACGAGGACCAGAAGTTCGGTTTCTCGCTGGCTTCCGGCGACGCGGCCGAGGCCGTGCGCCGCGTGCTCAACGCGCCGTCGCTCAAGCTGATCGGCCTGCACAGCCACATCGGTTCGCAGATCTTCGACGCCGACGGTTTCGAGGTCGCGGCCCGCCGCGTGGTCGGCCTGCTGGCCGAACTCGCCAAGGAGCACGGCTCCGATCTGCTCGACCAGCTGTCGATCGTCGACCTCGGCGGTGGTTTCGGTATCGCCTACACCGACAAGGACAACCCGCCGCCGCCCGCGCAGATGATCACGCAGATCCGCGAGATCGTCCGCAAGGAATGCGAGTACGCGGGCCTTCCGGTGCCGAAGATCGCCGGTGAGCCGGGCCGCGCCATCGCCGGCCCCGGCACGATCACGCTGTACGAGGTCGGCACCATCAAGGACGTCTCGCTCGGCGACAAGGCCGCCCGGCGTTACGTCAGCGTCGACGGCGGGATGAGCGACAACATCCGCACCGCCCTCTACGACGCGGTGTACGACTGCCGTCTCGTATCCCGGTCGGCCGACGACGACGGGGACGGCCAGGCGAGCGCCGCTTTGTCCCGGGTCGTGGGAAAACACTGTGAGTCCGGCGACATCGTCGTCCGTGACTGCTGGCTCCCCGACACCCTTGCTCCCGGCGACCTGCTCGCCGTGGCGGCCACCGGGGCGTACTGCTACTCGATGGCCAGCGGGTACAACCGGCAGCCGCGGCCCGCGGTGGTGGCCGTGCGCAACGGCAGCGCCCGCGTGCTGCTGCGGCGGGAGACGACGGACGACATGCTGCGCCTGGAGGTCTAGCAAGTGTCTACTGTAGACGGACGCGTGATCAGGGTCGCCCTGCTCGGCTGTGGGACGGTCGGTGGCGAGGTCGTCCGGCTGCTCACCGAGCAGGCCGAGGAGCTGGCCGCCAGGGCGGGCGCCAGGGTGGAGCTGGCGGGTATCGCGGTGCGGCGTCCCGACAAGCACCCCGAGCTGCCGCCGGAGCTGGTGACCTCCGACGTGACGAAGCTCGTGACCTCCCCGGACGTCGACGTCGTCGTCGAACTGGTCGGCGGCATCGAGCCGGTGCGGGAGTGGCTGCTCGACGCGCTCAAGGCCGGGAAATCCGTTGTCACGGCGAACAAAGCGCTCCTTGCCGAACACTCCGCGGAGCTGTTCGAGGCCGCCGACGCGGCGGGTGTCGATTTGTACTTCGAAGCGGCCGTGGCCGGGGCGATCCCGCTCCTGCGCCCGCTGCGCGAATCGCTGGCCGGTGACCGCATCACCCGCGTGATGGGCATCGTCAACGGCACCACCAACTACATCCTGTCCGCGATGGACTCCACCGGCGCCGGCTACGCGGAAACGCTGGAAGAGGCCAGTAGGCTCGGCTACGCCGAGGCGGACCCGACGGCCGACGTCGACGGCTACGACGCGGCTTCCAAGGCCGCGATCCTCGCCTCGCTCGCGTTCCACACCCGGGTGACCGCGTCCGACGTGCACCGCGAGGGCATCGCCGACGTCACCGCGTCGGATCTCGCCGCGGCGAACGTGCTGGGCCGCACGGTGAAACTGCTCGCCATCTGCGAACGCGTCACCGCCGACGACGGCACCGAATCCGTTTCGGCGCGCGTGCATCCGGTGATGATCCCGCGCGGTCACCAGCTCGCCGGGGTGGGCGGCGCGTACAACGCCGTCTACGTCGAGGCCGACGCCGCCGGTGAGCTCATGTTCTACGGTCAGGGCGCCGGTGGCGCGCCGACCGCGAGTGCCGTGCTCGGCGACCTCGTCGCGGTGGCTCGAAACCGGGTAGTCGGCGGCCGTGGCCCGCGCGAATCCGCGCACGCCGCGCTCCCGGTCAGGCCGATGGGCCAGACGCCGACGCGGTACCACGTCAGTCTCGACGTGGCCGATCGAGCGGGCGTCCTCGCCCAGGTGGCCCAGGCGTTCGCAGGGCACGGCGTCAGCATCGCCGCGGTGCGGCAGCGAGACGCGAACGACACGGCCAGCCTGGTCGTGGTCACCCACCTGGCGCCGGACGCGGCATTGCGGTCCACTGTGGACGACATTGCCCAGCTCGATGTGGTGAACCAGGTCGTCAGTGTGATGCGGGTGGAAGGCGAAGACCAGTGATTTCCCAACCGTGGCCGGGGATCATCCAGGCTTATCCGGACCGGATCCCGGTCCCCTCCGGCGCGAAGGTGATCACGCTCGGCGAAGGCAACACGCCGCTGCTGCCCGCCCCGCACCTCTCGGAACTGACTGGCTGCGAGGTCCACCTCAAGGTCGAAGGCGCGAACCCGACCGGGTCGTTCAAGGACCGCGGGATGACCGTGGCCATCACGCACGCGCTCGCCAGCGGGCTCAAGGCGGTCATCTGCGCCTCCACCGGCAACACGTCGGCCTCGGCCGCGGCGTACGCGGCCCGCGCCGGGCTCACCTGCGCGGTGCTCGTCCCGCAGGGCAAGATCGCGATGGGCAAACTCGCCCAGGCCGTCCTGCACGGCGCGCGGATCCTGCAGGTGGACGGCAACTTCGACGACTGCCTCGAACTCGCGCAGAAGACCGCGATCGACTACCCGGTGACCTTGGTCAACTCGGTCAACCCGGTGCGTATCGCCGGCCAGAAGTCGGCCGCGTTCGAGATCTGCGACGTGCTCGGCCGGGCGCCGGACATCCACTGCCTGCCGGTCGGCAACGCGGGCAACATCACCGCCTACTGGGCCGGGTATTCCGAGTACGCGGGCGACGGTGTGGTGAAGAACACCCCGCGGATGTTCGGGTTCCAGGCGGCCGGTGCCGCGCCGCTCGTGCGCGGCGAGCCGGTGGCCGACCCCGACACCATCGCGACCGCGATCCGCATCGGCAGCCCCGCGTCCTGGGACGGCGCGATGAAGGCGAAGAACGCGTCCGCGGGCCTGTTCGAGGCGATCACCGACGAGAAGATCCTCGAGGCGTACCGGCTGCTGGCCCGCAAGGAGGGCGTGTTCGTGGAGCCCGCCTCGGCGACCAGCGTCGCCGGCCTGCTCGCCACGGCCGCCGACGGCCGTCTGCCCAAGGGCTCGACCGTTGTGTGCACCGTCACGGGACACGGTCTGAAGGATCCGGCCACGGCGCTGGAGGGCAACGTCGAGGTCGAGCCGCTCGCCGTCGACCCGACCGCCGTCGCCGCCGCGCTGGACCTGCGATGACGCTGCTCAAGATCAAGGTCCCGGCGTCTTCGGCGAACCTCGGCCCGGGGTTCGACGCGCTCGGCCTGGCGCTAGCGCTGTACGACCGGGTCGAACTCCAGATCACCGACGCGGGACTCAAGATCGAGGTGACCGACGTCGGCGCGGGTGGCGTGGACGACGTCCCGACCGACGAATCGCACCTGGTCGTGCGGGCTTTCCGGCGCGGTTGCGAGCACCTCGGCCTCCGGCCGCCCGGCCTGCACCTGAGGTGTTTCAACGCCATCCCGCACGCCCGAGGCCTCGGCTCGTCCGCGTCCGCCGTGGTGACCGGGGTCGCGGCGGCGTACGCGCTGGCTGAGAAGCCCCTGGACGACGACGCCCTGCAGTTGGCGGCCGAGTTCGAAGGACACGCCGACAACGCCGCGGCGAGCCTGCTGGGCGGCTTCGTGGTGGCGTGGAGCGAGGGCGAGCGGTTCCGCGCCGAACGGCTCCAGCCGCATCACGACATCCGGCCCGTGGTCGCCGTCCCGGCGCTGCGGTCCTCGACCGACGCCACCCGCGGGCTCCTTCCCGAGCGGGTCCCGCACGCCGACGCGGCGTTCACGGCCGGTCGCGCGGCGCTCGCGGTGCACGCGCTGACCGCGCGCCCGGACCTGTTGCTCTCCGCGACCGAAGATCGGCTCCATCAGCATTACCGGGCGTCCGCGTACCCGGCGAGCAGCGAATTGGTGCGCGCACTGCGGGCCGAAGGGGTGGCCGCGGCCATCTCCGGGGCCGGTCCGACGGTGCTCGCGCTGACCACCGGGGGAATACTCCCGGCGGGCGTCGACGTTACGTCTTTCGACGTCACCGAGCTGCCGATCGATCCGGGCGGCGTTCAGGTTGCGGCTCAGTAAAGCCTCGGTCACATGCCGGAGCCCCGCCCCGCCACGCGGGGGGTGGTTGTTGCACCGGACCGTGGCGCGGTCTACCCTCGGGGGCGTTCGATCACCGTGCGTTTCCGCACCCGGTGCCGGTCCAGGTGACCAGTGTCATCCTTGGCCCGCATCCTTCGTTGATCCGCCAGTTCCGTACACCGCCTGGCAAGCGGGGAGTAGCGGATGGACGCAGGCGGGTTCCCGGTTCCGGCGGTGCCGAATTCCGCTTCCTCCGTTTGGAGGACGCAAATCCCTGTGCTGGAGGCCTTCTAGCTGTGTTCAACACGGCCGAGGAGCTGATCGCCCGTATCGGGGGCCAATTACGCCGTTTCGCAATCGGACGCGAGCGGCGGTCCGCTGATCCACCTGGAGGCGTGGATCGGTCAGGAAGGACATTTGTGAGCAACACCGATCTTTTGAGCGACGTCGAAGGTGGCGCCGCCGAGTCGAACGGCGTCGTCGCTCCCAAGCGCACGGTCGGCGGATTGACCGGCAAGACCGTCGCCGAACTGCGCTCGATCGCTGGGGACCTTGGCATCGGCGAGACGACGGGCATGCGCAAGGGCGATCTGATCGCGGCCATCCGCGAGCGCCAGGGCAAGACCAAGCGCAAGACCCCCGCCGCGGCGAGCGAAACGCTTCCGCTCGAGGGGATCGACGCACCGCGCAAGGCCCCGAAGGCCGAAGCGCCCAAGACCGAGGCCCCGAAGCAGGAGGCCCCGAAGGAGGAAGCCGCTCCGGCCGAGGCTCCTCGTGCGGAGAAGGCCGAGAAGGTTTCGGAGAACGGCTCCGCGCCCGCCGCCGAGCGGCCCGCGCAGCAGGAAAGCGGGCAGCAGGACGGCCAGCCGCAGCAGGAGGAGGGCGGCCGCAGCCGTCGTCGCCGCGGCTCCAACCGTGCCGCCGGTTCGCCCGAGCAGGGCGGCCAGCAGCGTGAGCGCAACGACCGCGGTGACCGTGGTGACCAGGGCGGCAACCGCCAGGGCAACCGCGACGGCCGTGGCCAGGACAACCGCCAGCGCAACCAGCAGGGCGGCGGCCAGGACAACAGCCAGCGCCAGGGCCAGGGCCCGCAGGGTGACGACGACGAGGAAGGCGGCCGTCGCGGCCGTCGCTTCCGCGACCGTCGCCGCCGGGGTTCCGGCGGTGGCCGCGAACAGGGCGGCTCGCCCGACACCGAGATCCGCGAGGACGACGTCCTGCTGCCCGTCGCGGGCATCCTGGACGTGCTCGACAACTACGCGTTCGTGCGCACCTCGGGCTACCTCGCCGGGCCGAACGACGTGTACGTCTCGCTCTCGCTGGTCCGCAAGTACGGCCTGCGCCGCGGTGACGCCATCACCGGTGTCGTGCGCCAGCCGCGTGACGGCGAGCAGCAGCGGCAGAAGTTCAACCCGCTGGTGCGCGTCGACTCGATCAACGGCCTGGAGCCGGACGAGTCCAAGCGCCGTCCCGAGTTCACCAAGCTGACCCCGCTGTATCCGAACGAGCGGCTGCGCCTCGAGACCGAGCCGCACAAGCTCACCACCCGCGTCATCGACCTGGTGATGCCGGTCGGCAAGGGGCAGCGTGCGCTGATCGTTTCGCCGCCGAAGGCCGGCAAGACGACGATCATGCAGGACATCGCGAACGCGATCTCGACGAACAACCCCGAGTGCCACCTGATGGTCGTGCTCGTGGACGAGCGTCCCGAAGAGGTCACCGACATGCAGCGGTCGGTGAAGGGTGAGGTCATCGCCTCGACCTTCGACCGCCCGCCGTCCGACCACACCTCGGTCGCGGAGCTGGCCATCGAGCGGGCGAAGCGCCTGGTCGAGATGGGCCACGACGTCGTCGTGCTGCTCGACTCGATCACCCGTCTTGGCCGTGCGTACAACCTGGCGGCCCCGGCGTCCGGCCGGATCCTCTCCGGTGGTGTCGACTCGACGGCGCTGTTCCCGCCGAAGCGTTTCCTCGGCGCGGCGCGCAACATCGAGAACGGCGGCTCGCTGACGATCTTCGCCACGACGATGGTCGAGACCGGTTCCACCGGTGACACGGTCATCTTCGAAGAGTTCAAGGGCACCGCGAACGCGGACCTCAAGCTCGACCGGAAGATCGCCGAACGGCGCGTGTTCCCCGCGGTGGACATCAACCCGTCCGGTACCCGCAAGGAAGACCTGCTGCTTTCGCCCGACGAGCTCGCGGTCACCCACAAGCTGCACCGGGTGCTGCACGCGCTGGACTCGCAGCAGGCCATCGACCTGCTGATCTCGCGTCTGCGCAAGACGAAGACCAACATCGAGTTCCTCATGCAGGTCTCGAAGACGGCCCTCGGCTCGAACGACGACGACTGATTCTTTCGGTCCAGTACATGAAGGCCCCCTTCCTTGCGCCAGGCGCAAGGAAGGGGGCCTTCATGTACTTCCGGCTGGCCTCGTGAGCGCCCGCGTGTTGCGAAAGCCACTTTCGCAACGTTCAAGGTTGCGAAAGTGGCTTTC
>NZ_LQMT02000020.1:0-282722 GCF_001620365.2 Amycolatopsis keratiniphila subsp. keratiniphila | reverse complement strand
GGCCTTCACGCGCTGTCGGGGCGCTTAGCTCGCGAGAGCGGAGGAGATCAGCGGTGCGGAACGGCCGCAGGGGTCCAGCCGCGGTAGTTGTTGAAGTAGTGCACGCTCGACGCGTGGCCGATCTTGCCGCCGATGCTGGAGGCGTAGATCCCGCCGGAGCCGTCGGCGATGCCGACGTGACCCCACTGGCTGATGTTCCAGTACACGAAGGAGCCCTTCGGCGGCGTCCCGGTCGTGTGCTTCGGGCTCGCGCCGTTCCAGTGCGCGTTGGCCGAGGCCCAGACGCCGGTCGTTCCGTACGCGTTCTCGACGGCCTTCTCGCAGAGGCCCTGGTACGCGGTGGAGCCCATGTGGTTCTTGAACCACTGGACGGCGCCGGCGGGCGTGCCGTCACCGGCGCCCTGGATGGCCAGGTCACCGTCGGACAGCGTGGTGAACGTTCCCGCGGCCGGGTTGATGTCGGCGGCGGTGATGGTGGCGCCCGTTTCAGGGGCCGCCCCGGCGGCCGGGGCCACGGCGAGGGCCGCGATTGCCAGCGCGGCGACGGACGCCGGCTTCGCCACCTTGGCGAGGATGCTGCACATGATCAATACCTCCTGTTGAGGAATCACCAACAGGAAGACGGTCCCGTGATCAAGTACAAATTTCGTACAACTCACCGTCGATAGTTGATGACTCAACGTGCTGGAATATGCCGGGGGAGGGGTGCGTTGACGCCACTGCCAGCACATCTGGCAAAATCATCCGCTGAAGTCCGGCGCCGGTTCACCCCGCTCGGGGACCCGGAGCCAACGAGAGAGGACACCATGAAAAGCGGTATTCACCCCGAGTACGTCGTCACGCACGTGAACTGTGACTGTGGCAACGAATTCACCACGCGCAGCACCAAGACCTCCGGCAACCTCCACGTCGAGATCTGCTCGAACTGCCACCCGTTCTACACCGGCAAGCAGAAGCTCATGGACACCGGCGGCCGCGTCGCGCGCTTCGAGGCTCGCTACGGCAAGCGCAAGAAGGCCGAAGACGCCAAGTAGCTTGAACGACGGCGCCTACCCGCATGTCCGGGTGGGCGCCGTTTTTCATGGTTCTGTCCGGGTCCGTTGAGAGGTGGAGTGGTGGATTCGAGTTCGCTGAAGGGTCTGCTCGAAGAGCACGCCCAGCTGGAAGAGCAGCTGGCCGACCCGTCCGTGCACGCCGACCAGGCGCGTGCCCGCAAGCTCGGCCGCCGGTACGCGGAGCTGAGCCCCGTCGTCAAGACGGTCCGCGAGCTCGACACCGCCCGCGACGACCTCGAGACGGCGAAGGAACTGGCCGCGGAAGACGCCGCCTTCGCGGCCGAGGCCGAGGAGATCTCCGCCAAGATCCCCGTGCTCGAAGCCAAGCTCACCGAGCTGCTCCTTCCGCGCGACCCGTACGACGGCTCCGACGTCGTCATGGAGATCAAATCGGGTGAAGGCGGCGAGGAGTCGGCGCTGTTCGCCGGCGACCTGCTGCGCATGTACCTGCGCTACGCCGAGCGTCACGGCTGGAAGGCCGAGGTACTCGACTCGGTCGACTCGGACCTCGGCGGTTTCAAGGACGTCACCGTGTCCATCAAGAGCCGTTCGGCCGAGGCCGACGGCGTCTGGGCGCGGCTGAAGTTCGAGGGCGGGGTGCACCGCGTGCAGCGCGTGCCCGCCACCGAATCGCAGGGCCGCATCCACACCTCCGCCTCGGGCGTGCTCATCTACCCCGAACCCGAGGACGTCGAGGTCGAGATCGACCCCAACGACCTGCGGATCGACGTCTACCGCTCCTCCGGCCCCGGCGGCCAGAGCGTGAACACGACCGACTCCGCCGTGCGGATCACGCATATCCCCACCGGCGTGGTCGTCTCGTGCCAGAACGAGAAGTCGCAGATCCAGAACCGCGCCCGCGCCCTGCAGGTGCTCCAGGCCCGCCTCCAGGCGATCGCCGAGGAGGAGGCCGCCGCGAAAGCGTCCGACGCGCGCCGTTCGCAGGTCCGCACCGTCGACCGCTCCGAGCGGGTCCGGACGTACAACTTCGCCGAGAACCGCATCGCCGACCACCGGGTGAACTACAAGGCGTACAACCTGGACCAGGTCCTCGACGGCGACCTCGACGGTGTGCTGGACGCGCTCATCACCGCGGACCGCGAGGAGCGGCTGGCCGCCCACGCCGGCTGATCCGCGCTGCCTAACCCGGCTCGGTGGAGAACGGATCGTCCTCCAGCGCGGTGTGGATTGCCCGGACCGACATGCCGACGTGCGAAAGCAGGTCGGTCACCTCGCGCGTCACCCGGCTGAGCGCCTCGTCGCCGCTTTCCCCGGCGAGAGCGGGAAAAGCCGACAGCAGCACCGCTTCGCAAGGGCCCGCGTCCGTGCTGATCCGGACCATCGACGCCGAAAGGTCGGTCGCGGGGCGGCCGCACAGGTCCACGGCCAGCCGCAGGTCACCGGTGGGCACGTAGAGATGCACCCGCGAAATGACATCGGTTTCCGCGCGCGGGGTGAAATCGTGCCTGGTGACGTACGCGGGCTCGCGGGGATCCGTACCACCGACGGACGCCATCAGCGAATAAAGCGTGAATCCGTCCGCCGGGACGTCATAGGCGTCGTAGCTACCGTATTGCCCGGTCTCCGGAGTGCCGTGGATTTCGAAGAATTCCGCATTCAGACCGAAGTGGAAAAGCGCGGGTACCGCGGCACGATGCAGTGTTTCGGCGGGATCTTCGCCGTCGGCGGGCGGCGTGCGATAGCCGACGGAGACCAGGTATCCCGTCCAGCCCCCTTCCGGATCCGCCCGGCAGATCTCCAGCTCGGTGGCCTCGAACTCGCCGATGAGACGTCCGCCCAGCGTGGTGGCCGCGGCGAAATCATCGGTTTCGATATTCGCCGATATTCGCGTGACGACAGTCGTTTCCCGGAGATCCATGACTGTTTCTTTGAGCCCTTCGGCGCGTACAGGTTCGTGCTCTTCCAGGCGTTTCAAGCGGAGAGGGAGGCCGTCTCCGGCTCGCGTTCCTCGGCCGCCGGCGGTTCTTCCTTGCGCCGCGGCAGGAACGAGAGCGCGGCGAAGGCGGCGGCGAGCAGCGTCGGGTAGATCGTCAGCTGCTGGTGCTTGACGTTCTCGATGCCTTCCGCGAGACCGGACACCAGGATCTGGCCCATCGCGAAGAGCAGGAACATGAGCACCACGATGCCGACGTCGCGGCGTCCGGTGCGGTTGCGGAAGGCGCGGAGTCCCGCCCAGCCGATGAGCAGCCAGATCGGCAGCAGGGCGAACAGTCCCAGCGGGGCGATCCAGCCGGTGATCCCGGACAGCACCGGGATCCGGTATTCCTTGGCGAGCGGCGGCTGCCCGGCGTGCTCACCGAAGCTGCCGAGGTTCGGCACGCGCGCGGTCAGCGTCTCCTGCGCGGACCGGTGCAGCATCTCGACGACGCGCACCGGGTGGTCGAGGTAGTACTGCGCGACATTGCGTCGGCTGATCTTGTCGCGGTACTTGGCGTACTCGGGGTCGCGCCAGGCCGCGTTCGCGCTCCACCAGCCCGTGCCGACGTACTTCGCGAACTCGGGCGGCAGGCCCAGCGCGGCGAGGTCGCCGGTGGTGTCGTGTTTCCCGTCCACGATCCCGTTGAACACGACGTGGTACATGTTGGCCTCGCGGTACTCCGCGTTGGCCGAGTCACCCGCTCCCTGCACCAGCGCGGTGCCGGTGCCGACGACGGCGAGTACGGCCAGCGGCAGCGCCCACCGGGCCAGGCCGCGGCTGCCTTCCGGCCGGACGAACAGCAGCGCGATCGCGAACAGCGGGATCAGCAGCAGCGTCTGGGACTTCGCGTTGATCCCGATCATCGCGCCGAGCACGGTGACCGCGGCCCCGGTGTAGCGCCACGGCCCGGTGCGGTGCATGAGCAGAAGCCCGCCGGCGAGCAGGAGCATCCCGAGGAAGGCGGCGCCCTCGCTCAGCACGGAGGCGAAGTACCCGAAGAAGGCCGAGTCCGCCGCGACCAGCAGCAGCGCGGCCGTGGCGATGACGCTGTCGCGGACCGAAAGGCGCAGGCCCACGACGATCGCGGCGATCCCGCCCGCGACCAGCAGACAGCCGAGCACCCCCAGCACCAGCAGGTTCAGGATCGCGGACGAGCCGAGCAGCTGCCCGATCTCGCTGGCGATCTTGTCGATCCAGCTCTGGCTGGAGATGTACTCGCTGTTGCAGGCCGGGGCGGGGCCGTAGGAGAAGCGGACGAAGTATTCCGAAGGCCGGTCGAGCTCGCGGGCGCCGAGCTGGCACAGGATGCGCCATCCGTCGCCGTTGTCCGCCATGCCGATCGGACGTGGCACCAGGAAACGGACGAGGAGCACCCCGAGCGCGGCGAAGAAGACGCCCAAGGTCAGTCGGATTTCCCGGATCTTCACCCGCGTCACCTTAGAAGATTCCGCAGGGTGATCAGTTCGTACCCTCTCCAACACCTGCGGAGAGGAACTTTTGGATCACGCCGAGCCATTCGCCGGGCGCCTCGGCGCCGATACCGTGCCCGGCTTCGATCTCGACCAGTTGGGCGCTGGGGATCCCGGCCGCGAGCTCGCGGGAATGGGTGGGCGGGACGAACCGGTCGAGCGCCGTGGCGACGACGAGGGTGGGGACCGAGACCCCGGCCAGTTCGGCGCGGGTGTCGACGTTCGCGACCAGGTCCACGTGTTCCGGGCTGCCCTCCGGGATGAACTCGGCCAGCCCGTCGATGGCGGCTTCGAGCTCCGCGGGTGTCAGCGCGTTCAGCTGCTTCTCCCCGGTGCCGGCGAAGGTGAGGTACTTCGCCAGCAGCCTCCGGTCGCCGCGCAGCAGCTCGCGCCAGACGTCGAGACCCAGCAGGAGCCGGTTGTCCGGTTTCGCGAGCCCGGCGGTCAGGATGAGCCCGGTGACCCGATCGGGGTGCCGCGTCGTGGCGCGGACGGCGACAGCGGTGCCGAGCGAGTAGCCGAGGATCGCGAAGCGTTCGAGACCGGCGTCGACGGCGATGGAGACCAGTTCGTCCGCGACGGCGTCGAGGTCCAGCGGCTCGGTGCTGCGCGGCGTGGCCCCGGAGCCGGGGTAGTCGGGGCCGACGACGGTGTGGGTGCGGGCGAGGTCGTCGAGGATGCTCCCGAAGTTGCCCTCGACGCCGCCGCCGGCGCCGTGGGCGAGCAGGAGGCCGGGACCGGAACCGCGGACGACGTGCGCGAAATGATTCGTCATGCCGGCGACGTTAGGTACTGACATCGATGTGAAGGTCAAACTCGGATGACGGGGGTCACATGCTGATCGGCGAGCTGTCCCGGCGGACCGGCGTGAGCCAGCGGCTGTTGCGTTACTACGAGGAGCAGGGGCTGCTGGTGTCGCGGCGCGATTCCAACGGTTACCGCACTTTCGACGACGACGCGGTCACCACGGTGCGGCAGATCCGCGCGCTCCTCGCGGCCGGGCTGAGCACGCAGGTCATCGGCAAGGTGCTTCCGTGTGCCACGGGTGAATTGCCCGAGCTGGACATGTGCCCGACCGTGGTGGCGGAGATCCGGCGGGAACTGGCCGAAATGGACGACCGCATCGACACGCTCCGGTTGCGGCGCGGGACACTGGCCGGATATCTCACCGTCGACGCGTAGGAGAACTGTGGAAGTCCTGGCCAGATTCGGATTCGAACTGGGTGTGCTCAAGCGGATCCGGCGGGCGGGCTGGTGGCAGGCCGGAGTCCGCGATCCCGAATCGGTGGCCGAGCACACCACGCGGGTCGCGCAGCTGGCCGGCCTCCTCGCGGCCGAGGGCGGCGCGGACCCGGCGCGGGCGGCGTACCTCGCGTTGTGGCACGACACGCAGGAGACGCGGACCGGGGACCTCCCGCACACGATCAAGGGGTTCGTCGAGAAGCCGGATCCGCGGGCGATCACCGCCGCGCAGACGTCGGCGCTCCCCGAGGCCGCGCGTGACTCGGTGCGTGACGCCGTCGACGAGTACGAGTCCGCCGAAAGCCCTGAAGCGCTCTACGCGCGTGACGCGGACAAGCTCGAAATGCTGCTTCAGGCCGTGGAGTACCGCGACATCGGTGTACGGAACGTAGACGAATGGATCGCTTCGGCGACGAAGAGCCTCCAGACAGACCTCGCGCGGCGGGTGGCCGAAGCGGCGCTGACGTTGTCTTCGCTCTCGTGGCGGGTGCGCTGAAAGGAATCGATACCCTGAGCCCGCGTGTATCGACCCCGGCACGCGTGCCTCGTGTGTCAGGCTTGACTCTGTGAAGGAACACCAGTGAACCGGCAGCCGTTGCGCCTCGCCATCATGGAAGCGACCCGCATCCTCACCGAGGCCGGAGTGGCGTCACCGCGTTCGGACGCGGAGCTGATCGCCTCCCACGTCCTCGGTGTCGAACGCGGCCGCCTGCCGATGGTGCCGCTGGTGGACCCGCCGGTCGTCGACGCGATCGGCCAGCTCGTGAACCAGCGGGCCAAACGGATCCCGTTGCAGTACCTCACCGGCTGGGCCGCGCTCGGCGACATCACGGTGAACGTCGGCGCCGGGGTGTTCGTCCCGCGTCCGGAGACCGAGCTGCTCCTGGAATGGGGCCTCAAACTGCTGCACGGACGCGAGTACCCGGTGGTGGTCGATCTGTGCACCGGGTCCGGTGCGCTGGCGCTGGCCGTGCAGCACGCGCGGCCGGACGCGGTCGTCTACGCCGTCGACATCGACGCGCAGGCGCTCGCGTGGGCCCGGCACAACGCCGACGTCCACGCCGACGCGGGGGACACGCCCATCCGGCTGTACTCCGGCGACGTCGCGGACAGCACGATGTTCGCCGAACTCGACGGGCTCGTCGACCTGGTCCTGTGCAACCCGCCGTACGTCCCGGAAGGCACGCCGGTGCCGGCGGAGGTCGCCGAACACGACCCGCCGCGGGCGGTGTTCGCGGAGGAGAGCGGGCTGGCGGTGATCCGGCACGCGATCGCGGCCGCCGCGCGCCTGCTGCGGCCCACCGGCGGGATGGCGATCGAGCACGACGACACGCACGGTTCCGCCGTCCCGGCGCTCGTGCGGGCGCGGCGGGTGCTCACGGACGTGCAGGGTCACCTCGACCTCGCCGGACGGCCGCGTTTCGTCACCGCCCTGCGCGTCTCCTGATCCCGCGTTCGGCGGATAGTTAGCGAGACTCACGACTTCCGGCGGTGCCCAGGGCAAAGCCCACCTCCTAACGTCGATCACGGCCGCCTCATCGGCGGTCCGACTGGGAGGTGTACCCCGATGCGATCGTCTCTCCGACGAGCCCCACTCAGAACACTCGCCGTCCTCGCCACCGTCGCGCTACTGCCGGGTCTGGTCGCCCAGCCCGCGTCCGCCGCGGCGCCGGTGCGCGGCTGGCCGGCCGCGATCGACGGATCGACCTGGGAGAACCAGGACCACATGACGTGGGACGACTACCGCAAACCGCCCGGCACCAACTGGGCCGACCCGGCGCTGAAGCCGACCAAGCGGATGTTCAAGGGTGCCGTGGTGCTCGCGGACTACCCGGATCAGGAATTCGCCGTCACGCAGCCCGCGCGTTCCACGGTGTTCGGCAACCCCGGCCCCGCCGCGAGCAATATCCCGCGCGCCGAAGTCGCGAGGTTCTACCAGGACTTCCTCAACAAGCCGCAGGCGCTCAACCAGGGCCACACGATCAACGAGTACTGGATGGAGGACTCCGGCGGCAGGCTGGGCGTCGAACTGACCGCGTTCGGCCCGTACCACCTGCCCGGCAAGTCCTTCGAATACGGCATGGAGTTCCAGCCCGACGCGTGCCCGCCGGACGCGAACTGCAAGCGTGACCTGCGCACCGACGCGGGCGCGGCCTGGCGGGCGGACGTGGGCGACGTGTCCAAGCAGTTCGACTTCGTCTTCTATCTTTCCGCCGGCCAGGACGAGAGCTCGACCTGGCAGGAATTCGGTGTGATGAAATTCGGCGAGAAGGAGAACGTGCCCGCCGAATTCGGCCCCGGCGTCGCCGGCATGCCGAACGCCGCGTCCACCCGTTATGTCCCGTGGACGTCGTGGAAATCCGCCGCGAGCATCTGGCCGAACGCGATCACCGGCTCCTCGACCCAGGCGGAAAGCTCGGGACAGGGCGTGTACGCGCACGAATTCAGCCACATCCTCGGCATCGGCGACAACTACAACAATCCCTTCGGCAACCCGCCGTCCCGCACCTACACCGGACCGTGGGAAATGATGTCGCGCGGCAGTTTCAACGGTCCCGGCGGACCGCACACCCGCTGGCAGATCCCGGCGACACAGGGCGGCTCGATGGGCTCGCACCACATGCTGCGCACGAAGATGAAGCTCGACATCATCGATCCTGAAGACGTCCTGAAGCTCGACCGGAACTCCCTCGCCAAGACAGGCCCGGTTTCGGCGAGGATCACGGCGCGTTCGGTCCTGCCGGGACAGGGTGCCTACAGCGGTATCAACATCGCGCTCACCGGCGGGGACCTTTCGCCGAAATGCGATCGCTCGAAGGATCCGTTCTGCGACGGCGGCGGATACCACAACTACACCGTCGAGGTCGTCGACCGGATGGGCAGCGATTCCTTCGCCCCCGATTCCGGTGTCCTCATCGCGAAGACGAAGAACCAGGACAACGCGCCGTTCGAATGGATCATCGACGCGAACCCGGCCGACATCGGCATGACCGACTACAAGAAGCCGGACGGCACCCCGGTGCCGATCCCGATCGGTGACTACCGCCAGCTCAACGACGCCGCGTTCAAGGCGGGCACCGGGTCCGCGAGCAAGTACGAGTACACCGACGAGGCGAACAGGCTGAAGTTCCTCGTCTCCGACATCGAACGCGACCGCAAGGGCGTGCTGTCCTACGTCGTCACGGTGGCTTCGCTCGACGGAGCGGGCTCGCAGGCCAGGGGCGTTTCGCTGTGGCCGTCGGCCCCGGCGTTCGCCAAGCAGGGGCTCGCGAGCTGCTCGTTCCCGGTGCTCAACACGGGCAACGCGAAGGGCGCGGTGGCGCCGTACAACACCGACACCTATCGCCTGAGCGCGTCCACCAGCGCGAAGGGCTGGGAGGTGCGGCTGCCGAACGAGCTGTCCACCGTCCCGTTCGGCGGACGGTCTTCGGCGACCGCGCACGCCAAACGGGCCGCGGGCGGTGACCACGTCGCGCACATCAAGCTGACCGCGACGTCGATCGCGGACCCGGCGAAGTCGGCGACTTCGTTCTGTACCGCTTTCGCCTTCTGACGCTCGCTCCGGATGTCATGAAAGGGTCGTTCAGGACGAAAAACGTCCTGAACGACCCTTTCATGACACTGGCCCGGCTCGGTACCACGGCGCGCGCATCTGAGGCTTTCATGTACCCGGGGAAGGTGTGAAGGTCGAGTTCCCTCGGCTGAGCCGAGGGAAGGGGGCCTTCACGCGCAGTCACTGTGACTGCTGGGGCTGCTGTCGCAGGTGCGCCGCAAGTGGTGACCTTGAAGGTAGTGAAGGCCTCCTTCACTACCTTCAAGGTAGGCAAGGAGGCCTTCACGGACCTGCCCCGAATCGACATTCACGACCGCCCGGCCGAGAAAAACGCACCGAGACGGGCACCTTGGCGAGCCCCGCCACACCGCGGCGCTACGCTCACTGCCCATGAGCGCGGTGTACGACTGCAGCAAGCACGAATCCCGGGCCGACGGGCTCGCCGCGGCGGCGAGCGCGGTGCGCTCCAGCCGTCTGGTCGTCCTCCCGACCGACACGGTCTACGGCATCGGCGCGGACGCCTTCGACGGCGGCGCCGTCCAGTCCCTCCTGCGGGCCAAGCACCGCGGCCCCGACATGCCGGTCGGCGTCCTGGTCGGTTCCTGGTCCACTGTGGACGGACTCGTGCTCGGTACGCCGCCGCAGGCCCGCGCGCTCATCGAGGCCTTCTGGCCCGGCGACCTCTCGATCATCCTCCCGCACGCCCCGAGCCTGCAGTGGGATCTCGGCCAGTCGCGCGGAACGGTGATGCTCCGGATGCCGCTGCACCCGGTCGCGCTGGAACTGCTGCGCGACGTCGGCCCGATGGCGGTCTCGAGCGCGAACGTGTCCGGCCGTCCGCCCGCGACCACCGCGCAGGAAGCGGTCGACCAGCTCGGGGACAGCGTGGCGGTATACCTCGACGGCGGCTCGTCCGGCGAGCCCGTTCCGTCCACGATGGTCGATCTCACCGGCGACGACCCGGTCATCCTGCGGGAGGGCGCGGTCAGCCGCGCCGCCGTCGCGGAAGTACTGGGTGTGCCCGCGGAGTCACTGGCCTAGGACCGTCGGCCGTCGTATCCCCCTGACGCGGTAGCGTGTTCGAGTGACTTGGACCTCGGCGGCGTAACGCACCATGCCTCCTACGCAAGGCCTCCCGATCCGGGAGTACATCCTCGTCGCCCTCACCGCGGCGGCCGTGACCTTCCTGCTCACCGGTGTCGTGCGCCGGGTCGCCATCCGGATCGGCGCGATCGCCAACCCGCGGGCCCGCGACGTCCACGTCACCCCGATCCCGCGGATGGGCGGCATCGGCATCTTCCTCGGTGTCGCCGCCGCGATGGGGCTCGCGCACCAGCTGCCCGCGCTGAGCCGGGGCTTCGACTTCTCCTTCGACTCGCTGGGTGTCCTGCTCGCCGCGGGGGTGATCTCCCTGATCGGCGCGCTCGACGACCGATTCGAGCTGGACGCCTGGACGAAGCTCGCGGGCCAGGTCATGTGCGCCGGGATCCTGGTGATCTTCGGTGTGCAGTGGGTGTCGTTCTGGGTGCCGTGGGGCGGCGGTGGCGACTCCTTCGGCCAGGTCCTGGTACTGGACAAGAACCAGGGCGCGCTGCTGACCGTCGTGCTGGTGGTCGTCATGGTCAACGCGATGAACTTCGTCGACGGCCTCGACGGTCTCGCCGGCGGCCTCGGCTTCATCGCCGCCGCGGCGACCTGTTCCTTCTCGCTCGGCCTGCTCGACTCCTCGGGCGGCGACGTCGGCGCGTACCCGCCCGCCCTCATCGCCGCCACGCTCGCGGGGGCCTGTCTCGGCTTCCTGCCGTACAACTTCCAGCCCGCGAAGATCTTCATGGGCGATTCGGGTTCGATGATGATCGGGCTCATGCTGGCCGGTGCGACGACGTCCGCGTCGGGCCGCGTGCCGTACCCGCAGTTCAGCGGCAAGGACGCGCTCGCGCTGCTCTCGCCGCTCGTGGTGGTCGCCGCGGTGCTGTTCGTGCCGTTGCTCGACCTGATCATGGCGGTCATCCGCCGCACCCGACGCGGCGAGAGCCCGTTCGCGGCGGACAAGATGCACCTGCATCACCGCCTGCTGGAGATCGGCCACTCCCAGCGCCGCGCGGTGCTGCTCATCTACTTGTGGGCGGGGCTGCTCGCGTTCGGCGCCGTTTCGGTGACACTCTTCGACAGTGTCGCGGTTTTCTGGATTGTCGGATTCGGCTTCCTGCTGGCGACGCTGGTGTCGATCGTGCCGAGACTGCGGTCGCGGAACCGGACTGCCTGAAGGCCCGTATCGGCACGGGCCTACACTGGCGGGCTGAGACGACCAGGGAGTTTTCTGTGAGCGAGACCGAGAAGACCGTCGAGGCGGAGGAGAACCCCCACGCCAAGGTGGTTCTGCAGGCGGCCAACGCGATGACGAAGGCTTCCCTGAAGCTGGTTCCGCCCGCGGTGCTGATCTGCATCGTGGTCTTCACCATCCTCAATGGACTCCCGGGCCTGCTCGGCTCGGTCGTCGGTGGCGTGCTCGCCATCGTGTCCGCCCTCGCGACGCTGGGCCTGATGCGCTTCAGCGCGGGCATGGACCCGATGTTCGTGATGGTGATCGCTCTCGGTGGTTACGTGCTCAAGATCGTCCTCCTGTTCGGGGCGCTGACCCTGCTCCGCGGGGTGAGCTCGATCCACCCGATGGCCTTGGGCGTCACCATGATCGTCGCCATCCTGGTGGCCGCCGCGGTGGAGTTCGCGGCCTTCCGCAAGACCAAGATCCCGACGATCATCCCGGCTTCCCGCTGATTTCGGGACCCAGGTCCTGACCTGGGACGGGACCTAGGTCCTCGGCCGATCAGGGGCAATGTAGTACGCCTGTACGGCCCGTCGGAACCTGCTGATATGGTCCGCGTATGGGCGGCGGCCTCGGCTGCCGGCTCCTGATGACGAACCCCGAACAGCAGTGTGGCGACGGCGTTGAATCGTCCCTCATTACCCGCTGGTAGGCGTCTGTCTCCCGGGAGCACTGCATCGAGAATCCTCGTGTGCGGAACGTGAAACCGTGTTCAGCACATCGTGGGGTGGCCGCCTCCGACGGCCCGATACGTGTCGGGTACGTTAAGTCCAGATCGTGACGATTCCCCCGGCGGAGTGAACGCCGGCCGGGAGAACCGGAAGGAGCCCAGTGGGCGCGCTGGTACTAGCCGAGGGTGCGGAGTTCGCGCCGCCTGGTGTCAAAGACTTCAACCTGCCGCCGTTGTTCGGTTCCGGCTATTGGTTGAGCTTCACCAAGCCGATGCTGCTGGTGGTCATCTCCCTGATCATCATCATCACCTACTTCATGGTGACGTCGCGCCGGCTCAAGGTCGTCCCCGGCAAGGGACAGTTCATCGCCGAGTCGATTTACAACTTCGGCCGCAACAACATCGCGCGTGAGCAGATCGGTTCGGCCGACTTCAAGCCGTTCATTCCGCTGATCCTGGGGCTGTTCAGCTTCGTGCTGGTGAACAACCTCTTCGGGATCATCCCGTTCTTCCAGTTCCCGACCATGGCGCGGATCGGTTTCCCGGTCGCCCTCGCGTTCCTTGTCGTTTACCCGGTGTACCACTACGTCGGGTTCAAGCGCCACGGTTTCAAGGGTTACCTCAAGAAGGAACTGGCTCCGGCGGGTATTCCCGGATTCGTTCTGCCGCTGTACTCCACCATCGAGTTCGCGCAGAAGTTCTTCATCGCGCCGGCCACCCTGGCCATCCGAGTCTTCGCGGCGATGTTCGCCGGGCACCTCATCATCATGGTCTTCACGCTCGGCGGGAGTTTCCTGCTGACCGAGGGCGAAGGACTCGTGAAGGTCGCGTCACCGGTGGCATTCCTCTTCGCCATCGCGATGACCTTCCTGGAGGCATTCATCCAGATCCTGCAGGCGTACATTTTCGCACTGCTGTCCGCAGGGTACATCGGCGCCGCACTGGCGTCGGAGCACTGAGAAACACCAAAAGCCCCCGATCCGCGTGAGTCGCGCGGACCGAGTTTGAAGGGAAACGCACGTGAGCAACATCGTTCTTGCGCAGGCCGCCACCGAGGCCGTCAGCATCAACAAGGGTCTTGCCGCCATCGGTTACGGCCTCGGCGCGATCGGCCCCGGTATCGGTGTGGGTCTCATCTTCGCCGCGGTCATCAACGGCACCGCCCGTCAGCCGGAGGCCCAGGGCAAGCTGCAGGGCATCGCCTTCTCGACCTTCGTGCTGACCGAGGTGCTCGCGCTGATCGGTATCGTCATCTACTTCCTCGCCTCCGCCTAGGGCTGAGTTCCGCTCATCGCTTAAGGAGACGTTGTGCTGAAGACCGAATTGGTGTTGGCCGCCGAGGAGGCGCCCAACCCGATCGTGCCGCACGTTCCCGAGCTCATCCTCGGGTTCATCGCCTTCCTTCTGCTGCTGTTCGTTCTGAAGAAGTACGTGGTCCCTCGTTTCGAGGCGACCTACGAAGAGCGGACCAAGCTGATCGAGGGTGGCATCGAGCGGGCCGAAAAGGCTCAGGCCGAAGCCGAAGAAAACCTTGCGCAGTACAAGGCGCAGCTGGCGGAAGCCCGTTCCGAGGCCGCGAAGATCCGCGACGACGCCCGGCTCGAAGCCGAGCAGATCAAGGCGGAGCTGCGGGCCGAGGCCGAAGCCGAGTCCCAGCGCATCGTCGCCCAGGGGCAGGCTCAGCTGCAGGCCCAGAAGGCGCAGATCATCGCCGAGCTGCGCGCCGAACTCGGCCGTAACTCCGTCGAGCTGGCCAGCCGCATCGTCGGCGAGTCGCTCGCGGACGACGCGCGCCGCCACGGCACCGTGGACCGGTTCCTTGCCGAGCTGGAGACCGCTGGTGCCTCCAACGGAGCGGGGAAGTAGACCAGAATGACGCTGCATGCTGCGAGCCGTGAAGCGCTCGACCTCGCCGAGAAGCGTCTCGGCGAGGTTCTGGCCGCCGCGGGTACGGACCCGGCGACGGTCGGCGACGAGCTGCTTTCGGTCGTCGCCCTGCTGGACCGGGAGATCGGCCTGCGCCGGGCCGTCGCCGACGGTTCGGCCTCGTCCGAAGCCCGGATCGGCCTCGCCCGCGGGGTCCTCGCGGGCAAGGTTTCCGAACCGGCCCTGCAGGTGCTCGACTCCGTGGCGGGCAGCCGCTGGTCGAGCCCGCGCGAACTGACCGACGGGCTCGAGGCCCTCGGCCGCTCGGCGCTGCTCACCAGTGCGGAGAAGTCCGGGAACATCGACGCTGTCGAAGACCAGCTGTTCCGGGTCACTCGTATCGTTGCGGGTGCGCCGGAGCTCGAACAGGCCTTGTCCGACCTGACCGCTCCCGCCGAGGCGAAGCGGACCCTCGTCCGCACCCTGTTCGCCGACAAGGTGGACGTGGTCACCAAGACCCTCGTCGAGCAGGTCGTCCTGCGCGCCAAGGGCCGCGGGGTCGCCAACGCCCTCGAGCGGCTGGTCCAGCTGGCCGCGGAACGCCGTCAGCGCTCGGTCGCCCAGGTGACCAGCGCCAGCGCGCTGTCCGAAGAGCAGCACGCTCGGCTGAGCGAGAAGCTCAACGCCCTGTACGGGCGGCAGCTCGCGCTGCACGTCGAGGTCGACCCGTCACTCGGCGGCGGACTGGTGGTCCGCGTCGGCGACGAGGTCATCGACGGCAGCACCGCAGGGCGCATCGACGCCCTGCGTCGCCGGCTGGCCGGCTGAACCCACAACAACGACTTTGCACACTGGCACGAACGAAGCGAGAGCGGGATTGAAATGGCGGAGCTGACGATCTCCTCGGATGAGATCCGTAGCGCGATCGAGAACTACGTCTCGAGTTACGCCCCGGACGTGAGCCGGGAAGAAGTTGGCGTCGTCATCGACGCCGGTGACGGTATCGCCCACATCGAGGGTCTTCCCTCGGCGATGGCCAACGAGCTGCTCGAGTTCCCCGGCGGGGTCCTCGGCGTGGCGCTGAACCTGGACGCGCGCTCCATCGGTGCCGCGATCCTCGGTGACTTCGAGACCGTCGTCGAAGGTCAGGAAGTCAAGCGGACCGGTCAGGTCCTCTCGGTTCCGGTCGGCGAGGGCTACCTCGGCCGCGTCGTGAACCCGCTGGGCGCCCCGATCGACGGCCTCGGCGAGATCGAGACCACCGAGCGTCGCCCGCTGGAGGTCAAGGCCGCTTCGGTGGTCGAGCGCCAGCCGGTGTCCGAGCCGCTGCAGACCGGTATCACCGCCATCGACGCGATGACCCCGATCGGCCGTGGCCAGCGCCAGCTGATCATCGGTGACCGCAAGACCGGTAAGACGGCCGTCGCGGTGGACACGATCATCAACCAGAAGGCCAACTGGGAGTCCGGCGACCCGAAGAAGCAGGTTCGCTGCATCTACGTCGCGGTCGGCCAGAAGGGCTCCACGATCGCCGCGGTGAAGAAGTCCCTCGAGGACGCCGGCGCGATGGAGTACACCACCATCGTCGCGGCCCCCGCGTCGGACTCCGCCGGCTTCAAGTGGATCGCGCCGTACACCGGTTCGGCCATCGGCCAGCACTGGATGTACGAGGGCAAGCACGTCCTCATCGTGTTCGACGACCTGACCAAGCAGGCCGACGCCTACCGCGCGATCTCGCTGCTGCTGCGTCGCCCGCCGGGCCGTGAAGCCTTCCCCGGCGACGTCTTCTACTTGCACTCCCGTCTCCTCGAGCGTTGCGCGAAGCTCTCGGACGAGCTGGGCGCGGGCTCGCTGACCGGTCTCCCGATCATCGAGACCAAGGCGAACGACGTGTCGGCCTACATCCCGACCAACGTCATCTCGATCACCGACGGTCAGTGCTTCTTCCAGTCGGACCTCTTCAACGCCGGTCAGCGCCCGGCCATCGACGTGGGTATCTCGGTCTCCCGTGTGGGTGGTGCCGCGCAGGTCAAGGCGATGAAGGACGTTTCGGGTTCGCTCCGTATCGACCTGTCGCAGTACCGCGAGCTGGAGGCCTTCGCGGCCTTCGCCTCGGACCTCGACGACGCGTCGAAGGCGCAGCTCGAGCGTGGTGCCCGCCTGTACGAGGTGCTCAAGCAGCCGCAGTACTCGCCGCTTCCGGTCGAGGAGCAGGTCGTCACCGTGTACCTCGGTACCAACGGCCACTTCGACACGGTCCCGACCGAGGACGTGCGCCGCTTCCGTGACGAGTTCGTCGATTCCGCGCGCCGCAAGAACGGCGAGCTCCTCAAGGACATCCGCGAGTCGGGCAAGTTCTCCAAGGAGACCGCCGCCGGGCTGGTCGACGCGGTGAACGAGTTCAAGAAGGAGTTCACCACCTCCGAGGGCAAGAGCCTGGTCGAGGTCTCCGACGCGATGGACGCCGAGAAGGTCGGGCAGGAGACCGTCAAGGTCAACAAGCCCGCCCCGAAGAAGTGAGCTGATAGCTCATGGCCGCACAACTCCGAGAACTCCGGTCGCGTATCAAGGCGACCAAGTCCATCGGCAAGATCACCAAGGCGATGGAGCTCATCGCCACCGCGCGCATCACCAAGGCGCGGGCGAAGGTCGCGGCTTCCCGGCCGTACTCGGACGAGATCACGAACGTGCTCTCGGCCCTGGCCGGAGCCTCGGCGAACCTCGACCACCCGCTTCTGGTCGAGCGTCCGAACCCGAAGCGCGCGGCGGTCCTCGTGATCACCAGCGACAAGGGCCAGTGCGGTGGGTACAACTCCAACGTGCTGAAGGCGACCGAGGAGCTCCTCACGCTGCTGCGCGAGCAGGGCAAGGAGCCGGTCGTCTACGTGACCGGCAACAAGGGCCTGAGCTTCTACCGCTTCCGTGGCCGCGACGTGGCCGAAAGCTGGACGGGCTTCTCCGACCAGCCCGGTTACGTCAACGCCGCGGAGGCCGGTGAGCTCATCGTCGAGTCGTTCCTGAACGGCGCCGACGACGAGTCGGGCAACGCCGACGGCATCCTGGGTGTCGACGAGATCCACGTCGTCTACACCGAGTTCGTCTCGATGCTCACCCAGCGTCCGGTCGCCAAGCGCGTCGCGCCGCTCGAGGTCGAGTACGTCGAGGGCGAAGAGGAGAAGCCCGAGAGCCTGCTCCCGAGCTACGAGTTCGAGCCCAGCGCCGAGAAGCTGCTCGCCGCGTTGCTGCCGAAGTACATCAACACGCGGATCTTCGCGGCGATGCTCGAGTCGGCGGCGTCCGAACTCGCGGCCCGCCGCACCGCGATGAAGGCGGCGTCGGACAACGCGAACGAACTGGTGAACACGCTGACGCGGGAGGCGAACCAGGCCCGCCAGGCGCAGATCACCCAGGAGATCTCCGAAATCGTCGGTGGGGCGAACGCTCTCACCGCAGCAGGAAGTGATGACTGATGACCAGTACTGAAGCCCGTGCCAAGGGGCGCATCGTCTCGGTGACCGGCCCGGTCGTCGACGTCGAATTCCCGCGCGGTTCCGTTCCCGACCAGTTCAACGCGCTCAAGGTCGAAATCGAGTTCGAGCAGCTGCGCAAGACGGTGACGCTCGAGGTCGCCAGCCACCTCGGCGACAACCTCGTCCGCACCATTTCGCTCCAGCCGCAGGACGGTCTCGTCCGTGGCGCCGAGGTCACCGACACCGGCGGCCCCATCACCGTCCCGGTCGGCGACAAGGTCAAGGGCCACGTCTACAACGCGCTCGGCGAGTGCCTGGACGAGCCCGGCTACGGCGACGACCTCGAGCGCTGGGGCATCCACCGCAACCCGCCGTCCTTCGACCAGCTCGAAGGCAAGACGGAGATGCTGGAGACCGGCCTCAAGGTCGTCGACCTGCTGACCCCGTACGTGCAGGGTGGGAAGATCGGCCTGTTCGGCGGTGCCGGCGTCGGCAAGACGGTGCTCATCAAGGAGATGATCACCCGTGTCGCCCGGAACTTCGGTGGTACCTCGGTGTTCGCCGGTGTCGGCGAGCGCACCCGTGAGGGCAACGACCTCTTCCTGGAGATGTCCGAGGACGGCGTCATCAACGACACCGCCCTCGTCTTCGGTCAGATGGACGAGCCGCCGGGCACCCGTATGCGGGTCGCGCTGTCCGCGCTGACCATGGCGGAGTACTTCCGCGATGTGCAGAACCAGGACGTGCTGCTCTTCATCGACAACATCTTCCGGTTCACCCAGGCCGGTTCCGAGGTGTCGACCCTGCTGGGCCGCATGCCTTCGGCCGTGGGTTACCAGCCGACGCTGGCCGACGAGATGGGTCAGCTCCAGGAGCGGATCACCTCGACCCGTGGTCGTTCGATCACCTCGATGCAGGCGATCTACGTCCCCGCGGACGACTACACCGACCCGGCCCCGGCGACGACGTTCGCCCACCTGGACGCCACCACCGAGCTTTCGCGGTCGGTGTTCCAGAAGGGCATCTTCCCGGCGGTGGACCCGCTGGCGTCGACGTCGACCATTCTCGACCCGGCCATCGTCGGTGAGGACCACTACCGCGTGGCCTCCGAGGTCATCCGGATCCTGCAGAAGTACAAGGAGCTGCAGGACATCATCGCGATCCTCGGTATGGACGAGCTCTCGGAAGAGGACAAGCTGACCGTTCAGCGCGCGCGCCGCATCGAGCGGTTCCTGTCGCAGAACATGCTGGTCGCCGAGGCGTTCACGCAGATCCCGGGCTCGACCGTGCCGCTGTCGGAGACCATCGAGTCCTTCGACCGCATCACCAAGGGCGACTTCGACCACTACCCGGAGCAGGCGTTCCTGGGTATCGGTGGCCTCGAAGACCTCGAGAAGAAGTACAAGGAAATCACCAAGAAGTGATGTTCCGATGAGCGGCGGGATCAGTGTCTACTGTGGACGCTGGTCCCGTCGTTCGCATACCGGGATCGTTGACTATTACACTCGGTGCCAGCACCTGAGGTGAAGGGAAGCTACGTGGCTGAGATTTCTGTCGAGCTGGTAGCCGTCGAGCGCCGTCTCTGGTCCGGTACCGCCACGTTCGTGGTGGCGCAGACCACCGAGGGCGAGATCGGCATCATGGCCGGTCACGAGCCGGTTCTCGGCCAGCTCGTCGAGGGTGGTGTCGTGAAGGTGACGACCACGGACGGCGAGACCGTGACCGCCGCGGTGCACGGCGGGTTCCTGTCGGTCACCGCGACCGGCGTGAGCATCCTCGCCGAGAGCGCCGAGCTCTCGGACGAGATCGACGTCGACGCGGCCAAGAAGGCGCTGAGCGGCGAAGACGAGCAAGAGCGGGCTAGGGCGACCGCCCAGCTTCGCGCGGCCGGTCAGTCGGTCTGACCGGGCGAAGGACAGGGGCCGGGCCGTGGAAATCGCCGTGGGTGTTCTCGGGGCCCTGACCGTCCTGGCCGTACTCGCGGCCTGGTATTCGTTGCGGTGGGTCCGGATGCGCCGCGGTGGCGGGGTGAGCGTCGCCCTGCGGTGGCGTCCGGACGAGGCGCGGTCCAGCTGGCATCTGGGGCTGGGCCGCTACGAGGGCGAGAAGTTCGTCTGGTTCCGCGTGTGGAGCCTGCGGACGGGCCCGGATCGCGTCTTCGAGCGCGAAAGCATGGAGATCGCGGACCGGCGTGACCCCTCCGGCACGGAGGCGTACGCCGTCCCCGACGGTTCGATCGTCCTGCGGTGCGAGTCCGCCAAACAGGAGGCGATCGAGATCGCGATGGGTCCCGGTGCCCTCACCGGCTTCCTGTCCTGGCTGGAGTCGGCCCCGCCGGGCCGCCGCCTCCCGCGCGCTTCCTGAGTTACGCCTTCAATCACGCGAGTTCGCCGTTCGGGCACGCCGTATGCTCACGCTGTGACCATCGTCGACATCCCCGGTTCGAAGTCGATCACCGCCCGAGGCCTGTTCCTCGCGGCCGCCGCCCACGGGACGACCGTGCTGAGCAGGCCGCTGCGTTCGGACGACTCCGAGGGCTTCGCCGAGGGCCTCCTCAAGCTCGGCTATCAGGTCTCCCGCGCTCCCGGCGAGTGGACGATCGAGGGCAGGCCCGAGGGCCCCGCCGTCGACAGCGCCGATATCTTCTGCCGTGACGGCGCCACCACCGCGCGGTTCCTGCCGGCACTGGCCGCCGCCGGGCACGGCACCTTCCGCTTCGACGCCTCCGAGCAGATGCGCGCGCGGCCGCTGGGGCCGCTCACCGACGCGTTGCTGGAACTGGGCGTCGACCTGACCTTCGAAGGCACGCCGGGCCACCATCCGCTGGTCGTGCGGGCCGCCGGGATCAAGGGCGGCGAACTGACCCTGGACGCGGGACTGTCCTCGCAGTTCCTGACCGCGTTGCTGCTGGTCGGCCCCCTGACCGCCGAGGGACTGCGGATCACCGTCACGGACCTCGTTTCGGTGCCCTACGTCGAGATCACCATCGCGATGATGCGGCGCTTCGGCGTCGAGGTCGTCCGTGACGGTGACACGTTCGTCGTGCCGCCGACGCCGTATCAGGCCTGTCGCTACGAGATCGAGCCCGACGCCTCGACGTCCAGCTACTTCTTCGCGGCGGCCGCGCTGACCGGTCGCTCGGTCACCGTGCCGGGGCTCGGCGAGGGCGCCCTGCAAGGGGATCTGGCCTTCGTCGAGGTCCTGCGGCAGATGGGCGCGGACGTCGAGGTCGGTCCGGACGCCGTGACCGTGACCGGGACGGGCGGCCTGCGCGGTGTCACGGTGAACATGCGCGACATCTCCGACACCGTGCCGACGCTCGCGGCCATCGCGCCGTTCGCGGACGGGCCGGTGCGGATCGAGGACGTCTACAACACGCGAATCAAGGAATGCGACCGGCTGGCGGCGTGCGAAGAGAATCTGCGCGCGATGGGCGTTTCGGTGGAGACAGGGCGGGACTGGATCGAAATCCGGCCGGGCACGCCGTCCGGGGCGCTCGTGAAGTGCCGCCGGGACCACCGGATCGCGATGGCGTTCAGCGTCACGGGCTTGCGGACGCCGGGGATCACGCTGGACGACCCCGGTTGCGTGAAGAAGACCTTCCCGGGCTTCCACGACGCGCTCGCTTCGCTCCGGACCTCCTGGGGCATTTAGTCCTCTGAATGCGGCATTTCTACCGGGCTTCGGACGTGATCCGCGTCTATTCTCGGTCCATGACTCAGAGCGAGGACACGAACCGCTGGAGCCACCTTCCCGAGCCCGTGTCCCTGGAGGACACGATCACGATGAAGGCGATCGACCCGGGCAAGGACGGCACGCCCGACGTCGACCTCGAGCGTTATTGGGCAGCACAGGAGCAGGGCCGATTGTGAGCCGAAGGACGCTTTCGTCGCATCGGATGCGGTGAAAGCGTCCTTCAGCCCGCTCCGCCGGGCTGCCACAGGATGTCGCCGTCCGGATTCGCCAGCCGCGACAGGATGAACAGCAGATCCGAGAGCCGGTTCAGATACTTGATCGCCAGCTGGTTCGTCGCGGCCTGCTCGGCCTCGAACAGCGCCCAGCCGGACCGCTCGGCCCGCCGCGCGACCGTGCGGGCCTGATGCAGGAAAGCCGCCCCCGGGGTGCCACCCGGCAGGATGAACGACGTCAGCTTCGGCACGCGCTCGTTGAACTCGTCGCACCAGCCTTCCAGCCGCTCGATGTACCGCTCGGTGATGCGCAGCGGCTCGTACGGCGGGTTCTCCACGATCGGCGCGCACAGATCCGCACCGACGTCGAAGAGATCGTTCTGCACCGCACGCAGGACCTGCGTGATCTCCTCGGAAAGCCCGCCCATCGCGAGCGCGAGCCCGATGACGGAGTTGGCTTCGTCGACGTCGGCGTACGCGGCCAGCCGGGGCGAGGTCTTCGGCACGCGGGAGCCGTCGCCGAGCGCCGTGGTGCCGTTGTCGCCGACCTTCGTGTACACGCGGTTGATGCGAACGACCATGAAGCCGACTCTACCGGCCCGGCGTAAGGCAAATCCGGGCGAGAGGGCATGATTGGCGCCCATGAGCGAGCACTTCGACGTGCACGGCGGAGCACGGCTGGTCGGCGAGGTCGACGTGGTCGGCGCCAAGAACAGCGTGCTGAAACTGATGGCCGCGGCCCTGCTGGCCGAGGGTACGACGACCATCACGAACTGCCCCCAGATCCTGGACGTCCCCCTGATGGGCGACGTCTTGCGCAGTGTCGGCTGCGACGTCGTCATCGACGGCGACACCGCCAAGATCACCACCCCGGCCGAGCTGTCGCACCGGGCCGATTCGGCCGCGATGGGCAAGCTGCGCGCGTCGGTGTGCGTGCTGGGTCCGCTGGTCGGACGGCTCAAGCAGGCCGTCGTGGCGCTGCCGGGCGGTGACGCCATCGGTTCGCGGCCGCTGGACATGCACCAGAACGGCCTGCGCAAGCTGGGCGCCACCAGCACCATCGAGCACGGCTGCGTCGTGGCGAAGGCCGACGGGCTGCGCGGCGCGCAGATCTGGCTGGACTTCCCGAGCGTCGGCGCCACCGAGAACATCCTGATGGCCGCCGTGCTCGCCGAGGGCACCACGGTCATCGACAACGCGGCGCGCGAGCCCGAGATCGTCGACATCTGCACGATGCTGACCGAAATGGGCGCGAAGGTCGAAGGCGCGGGCACCTCGACCCTCACCGTCGAGGGCGTCGAGAAGCTGCACCCGACCGAGCACCGCGTGATCGGCGACCGGATCGTCGGCGCGACCTGGGCGTTCGCCGCCGCGATGACCCGGGGCGACCTGACCGTCCGCGGCGTCAACCCGCACTACCTCGACCTGGTCCTCGACAAGCTCCGCCTGGCGGGTGCCGAGGTCGAGACGTTCGACGACAAGGGCTTCCGCATCGTCCAGAACGAGCGCCCGAAGGCCGTCGACTGGGTGACGCTGCCGTACCCCGGTTTCGCGACCGACCTGCAGCCGTTCGCGGTGGCGCTGTCCGCGGTCTCCGAGGGCACCTCGATGATCACGGAGAACATCTACGAGGCCCGGTTCCGGTTCATCGAAGAGATGATGCGGCTTTCCGGCGACGCGCGCACCGACGGGCACCACGCCGTCGTCCGTGGTGTGGAGAAGCTTTCGAGCGCCCCGGTATGGGCCGCGGACATCCGCGCCGGCGCCGGGCTGGTGCTGGCCGGGCTGTGCGCGGACGGCGTCACCGAGGTCTGGGACGTCTTCCACATCGACCGCGGTTACCCGCATTTCGTGGAGAACCTGAACCGGCTCGGTGCCCGCATCGAGCGTGTCGCGGGCGAACCCGAGCGGGCTTGACGGATTGCGCGTGAAGGCCCCCTTTCCTCGGCTTAGCCGAGGAAAGGGGGCCTTCACGCGCGATCAGGGCAGGGCGACGAACGGCGCGAGGAAGTCACGCGACGTCGGCGAGTCCAGCCGGTAGGTGACATTGGTGGCGTAGCAGGGCCCGTCGCCGGTGATGGTCGTCGACACGAGGACACGCTTGCCGTCGATCGTGGCGAAGTTCGGCCCGCCGGAGTCGCCGTAGCAGGCGCCGCCGTTGCCCTGGGGCGCCGTCATCGCGAGCCGCACCCACGTGTCGTTCAGCGCGTTGAAGGTGACGGGCGCCTTCATCCGGACTCCGCCGCCCGGATGCGTGTGCCCGCCCGGCCCGTTCACGGCTTCCTGCGTGCCGTAGCCGGCGACCACGAACGGCGTCGAGTTCAGTCCCTGCGGGCCGAGCTTGTCGAGCTGACCGGCACTGGGCAGCTTCGCGGGGGTGAAGCTCCAGCGTGCGGCGACCTGCTTCGCGGGCACCTCGACGACGGCGATGTCGTGCGAGTCGGCGGAGTTGCCGGGATAGCCGGGTTCGTTGTGCGCGACGCCCTCCACGGCGACGGCCTTGGCGACCGCCGCCGGGTCGCCGGGGTACTTCTTCGCGGCCGCGTCGAGACCCGCTTGCACGTCCTGGTCGAGCGAGACGAAGAACCGCACGTTGGCGGGCCAGCCGGTGGTGCAGTGCGCGGCGGTGAGGAAGGTGTCGGCGTCGACCATGGTGCCGGAGCACACCCAGTCGACCCGGTCGGGCGTGGCCGGGTCGCCGTCGTCGTCCCAGGTGGCGACGAGCGCGCCGACCTCTGTGCGCTCGGGCGCCGGGGTGGCGTTGTAGGAGTTGATCGCGGTCGCGGCGGTGGCCCCGCCCAGCAGCAGGGCGGCGGCCATCGCCGTGACGGTGGCGGCGGGGGTGAACCTCACGAACGGCCTCCTCGGCTAGGTGCTTCTGGAGACGGGATTCAACGTGGTGGACGCCGGAAAGTCACCCGCCGAAAGTAGTCAGGCGTCCCTGCGCCGCCGCGTTCCCGCGTAGACCGCGGCACCGCCCGCGGCCAGCGAGCCCAGCCCGGCCAGCAGCACCGGTTCGAGATCGAAACCGGTCTTGGCCAGTGACGGCGAGCTCGCGACCGCGACGTCGGCGCCGGCCGCGGCGACGGCCACCACCGGCACGACCGCGGCAGGAACGGCCCCGGCCCGTGGTCCCCCGGGCGGGGGAGTCTCGACCGGCGGTTTCGTGGCGGGCGGCGTCCGGTCCGGCACGCAGGCGGTGTGCGCGGGGTTGCCGCGCCCGACGCCGTGGTTGCGGTCGCATTCGTAGCCGGCGTTCGCGTCGGAGCCGCCGGGCAGATGCCCGGGTGGGTTCTTGTTGTCGGCCTTGCCGACGCAACCGGCGCAGGGCTTGCCCGCGGCTTCGCCACCGCCGTTGCCGTTGGCCGACGGCGAACCGTCCCGGGTGGAGTCGTACGGCCCGTGCTTGTTCGCGCCGTGCCCGGAGAAGTCCGCTTTGGACGGTGGCTGCGGTTTGGTGGTGTCCTTCGCGTGTCCGGGCGGGTTACCGGAGTTGCCGCGCTCGCCGGCGTCCGCGGGCCCCGCGCCGAGAAGAATGAGGGAGAAGGCGGCTCCGGCGAGAACGCCGTAGGTCTTCTTGTTCATCGAAGCCTCCTTGAGGTCGCGCCATTGCGACATCCGGAGTATCGCGTGAACGACCGAAGGGGTTACTCCAGCACGAGCGCGGCGCCGAAACCGACCAGCGCGGTGCCGGTGACACCGTCGAGCGCGCGGCGCACCTTGCGGCGTTCGAGCCAGGTCCGCACGCGGTGCACGAAGAACAGCAGCAGGAGCTGGGCGACCGTGCCCGCGGCCGCGATCGTGTACGCCAGCAGCAGCGCGTCCCCGGTGCCGGTGACGCCCGGGGTCAGGAACTGCGGCAGCACCGACAGGTACAGCACGAGGACCTTCGGGTTGGTGACGTTGGAAAGGAAGCCCTCGCGCCAGCGGCGGAATCCGCTCCGCCGGGCGGCGGCGGTCTCGGTGAGCCCGTCGTAGTCGCCGCGGAAGGCGCCGATCAGGGCCCGGACACCGAGGTAGCAGAGGTAGGCCGCGCCCGCCCATTTCACGGCCTCGAACACCGGCCGCGAGTTCATGATGACCGCGCCGAGCCCGAGCGCTGCCGCGGTCGCCTGCGCGAGGTTCGCGGCGCCGACGCCGAAGCAGGCCCAACCTCCACCGCGGACTCCGCCGGAGAGCGCGTTCTTCAGCACCACCATGTTGTCCGGGCCGGGGACGAGCGCGAGCGCCAGCATCATCAGCGCGAAACCGCTGTACACACCCCAGGTCATGACTCGAACACCAGAGCCGCGCCGAAGCCGACCAGCGCGGTGCCGGTGACGCCGTCGAGCGCACGGCGCACCTTGCGGCGTTCGAGCCAGGCCCGCACGCGGTGCACGAAGAACAGCAGTGTCAGCAGCCAGATCGCACCGAGCACGGCGACCGTGTACGCGAGCAGCAGCGCGTGCCAAGCCGACGTCGTCACCGGATCGAGGAACTGCGGCAGCACCGACAGATAGAGCACGAGCACCTTCGGGTTGGTGATGTTGGAAAGGAAGCCCTCACGGAAGCGGCGGAACCCGGTCGACCGTTGCTGCTTCACCGCCGTGACACCGGAGTAGTCACCCCGCCACGCGCCGCGCAACGCCTGGAAACCGAGGAAGACCAGGTACGCGGCACCGACCCATTTGAGCGTCACGAACACCGGCTGCGACTGCGCGATCACGACACCGAGGCCGAGCGCGGCGGCGGTGCCCTGTACGGCGTTGGCCACGAAGATCCCCGCCGTGGTGAGGAAACCGCCGCGGGTGCCGCCGGACAGCGAGTTCTTGAGCATCACCATCGTGTCCGGCCCCGGCGCGAGGACGATCAGGACGACGATGACCAGATAGCTGCTGTACGAACTCCACGTCACGGTCACCCACGCTAGACGCCGGGAGCGGGCGAGTCTCGCGGATTTCGGTCACACCGGCCGGTCACGATTCCGGCAAAGCCCTGGTCAGCGGGACGAAGCGGGCTTATCGTCCGCGTATGTACCTGGGGGACACGGGGTTGCTGCCCGGAGAGCGCATGATCTGGGAAGGCGCGCCGAAGCGAATCTCGATGCTCGCGAAGAGCGATCTGATGATCGTGCCTGGTCTGCTGTTCTTCGGCGCGTGGTTCTACTTCTTCACGCGAGACGGGGACGAATTCCCCGTGATCTTGTATCTCGTGGCGGCCTTCGTCCTGATGGGCTGGATCTGGCAGCCGGTCCAGCGCTACTTGAAGCTGAAGTCCACTTCGTACGCCGTGACCGACCAGCGGGTGGTGGTCTGGGTCAAGGGCAAGGAGAGCACGTCGGGCTATCTGGAGATGTTGGGGCCGCCGCAGGTGGCGGAGAACGGTGACGGGACCGGGACGGTCACCTTCGGCAAGGGCGTGGGCTTCGTCGTCGGCCTGTTCCAGAACGCCGACGACGCGATGCCCGAGCTGAGCGGGATCGAGGACGCAAGGCGCGTCCGCGACCTCATCGCGACCGCCCAGCAGAAGGCGCGCTAGGTCCGTTCGGCCCGCTGGACGACCGACGAACGGACACTCCTCGACCGTCCCCCGGACGGGTAGTGTGCCGTGGCATGCACGAGGGGCAGATCGACCTCCTTCCAGGCGAACGGGTCATCTGGGCCGGGCAGCCGGTGCGCAGGCCTCTCTTCAATCCCGGCGACTACTTCAACGTCCCCGTCGGCCTGCTCTGGCTCGGCGCGGTCACGGTGTTCTTCGCGGGCAACCACGACACGGCGTTCCACACGGGCGCGTGGGTCGTGCTCACCGTCGCGGGCGTTCTGCATCTCGCCGGCAGGCCGCTGATCCGCTACCTCAGGCTCGCCTCGACCACGTACGCGGTGACGGACGGCCGGGTCATCGCGACCAGTTCGCTCGTCCGCCGCAAGGAGGAGTCCGCGGCGCTGGCCGGGTTGGCGGACCCCGTCGTCACCTCGGGGCCGGGCAAGACCGGGACGATCACCTTCGGCAGGCTCGGCGTGCTGGCGTGGGCGTCGGCGAATTTCGGCGCCGGTACCGGGAAGGACCGCAAGCCGCCGATCATCCTGGTGGGTGTCAGCGACGTGGCGAAGGTGCGCGAGAAGCTCGCGAAAGCCGTCGAAGAGGCGCGCGAACGGAATCTCCAGCGGCCCGAAGAATGACCCGACTGTGTTCGATTCAACTGCACGCCTGATGTTACCGGCCGGTACACTCAGGCGGTCGTCCAGCGCCGGAGGTATGCCGTGCCCTATCCCACGGACCGTGAACGGGACCGCCCCTGGGTGATGCGGACCTACGCGGGTCACTCGTCCGCGGCCGCGTCCAACGAGCTGTACCGCCGTAACCTCGCGAAGGGGCAGACCGGCCTCTCGGTCGCCTTCGATCTGCCGACGCAGACCGGTTACGACCCGGATCACCAGCTGTCCAAGGGCGAGGTCGGCAAGGTCGGCGTCCCGGTCTCGCATATCGGCGACATGCGGCGCCTGTTCGACGGCATCCCGCTCGCCGAGGCCAACACGTCGATGACGATCAACGCGCCCGCCATGTGGCTGCTGGCGCTCTACGTCTCCGTGGCGCGTGAGCAGGCCGAGGCCGAGGGCCGCGACGTGGACGAGGTGCTGGCGAAGCTCACCGGCACCACGCAGAACGACATCATCAAGGAATACCTCTCCCGCGGCACCTACATCTTCCCGCCGGGCCCGAGCCTCCGCCTGATCACCGACATGATCGCGTGGACGGTGCACCACGTGCCGAAGTGGAACCCGATCAACATCTGCAGCTACCACCTGCAGGAAGCCGGCGCGACGCCGACGCAAGAGGTCGCGTACGCGTTGTGCACCGCGATCGCCGTGCTCGACGCGGTCCGCGATTCCGGCCAGGTCGAGCAGGCCGACATGGCCAAGGTCGTCGCGCGGATCTCGTTCTTCGTCAACGCCGGGGTGCGGTTCGTCGAAGAGATGTCGAAGATGCGCGCGTTCACCGCGCTCTGGGACGAGATCACCCGGGATCGTTACGGCGTCACGGATCCCAAGGCGCGGCGGCTGCGCTACGGCGTTCAGGTCAACTCGCTGGGCCTGACCGAGGCGCAGCCGGAGAACAACGTCCAGCGCATCGTGCTGGAGATGCTCGCGGTCTCCCTTTCCCGCGGTGCCAGGGCCCGCGCGATCCAGCTGCCCGCGTGGAACGAGGCGCTCGGCCTGCCCCGGCCGTGGGATCAGCAGTGGGCGCTGCGAATGCAGCAGGTGCTGGCGTTCGAGACCGATCTCCTGGAGTACGAGGACATCTTCGACGGCTCGCACGTCATCCAGGCCAAGGTCGACGAGATCATGACGGGCGCGCGCGAGGAGATCGCGCGCGTGCAGGATGTCGGCGGTGCCGTCGCGGCGGTCGAGAGCGGCTACATGAAGTCGCAGCTCGTCGCGTCGCTCGCGGAGTACCGGCGCGGCATGGAGAACGGCGAGCGGATCCTGGTCGGGGTCAACAAATTCGAGACCACCGAGCCCTCTCCGTTGCAGGCCGAAGGCGCGAAGGCGATCGAAACGATCGACCCGGCCGTCGAGAAGCATGCGGTGACCGCGATCGAGGAATGGCGAACGCACCGCGACAACGCGGCCGTCGAGTCTGCGCTGGAGAAGCTGAAGTCCGTCGCGAAGACGTCGCAGAACCTGTTCGAGGCCACCATCGAGTGTGCTCGCGCCGGGGTCACCACCGGCGAATGGTCGGGTGCGTTGCGCGAGGTGTTCGGCGAATACCGTGCTCCCACCGGGGTTTCCGCGTCGGCGGCCGCGGGCGAGGGCAACGAGGAGATCCGCCGCGTCCGCGACCGGATCAAGGCGACGAACACCGAAATCGGCGAGCGGCTGCGGATCCTGGTCGGCAAACCCGGTCTCGACGGGCATTCCAACGGCGCCGAGCAGGTGGCCGTGCGGGCGCGTGACGTCGGCTTCGAGGTGGTGTACCAGGGCATCCGGCTCACGCCGGAGCAGATCGTCGCGGCCGCCGTCCAGGAGGGCGTGCACGTGGTCGGGCTTTCGGTGCTCTCCGGCTCGCATCTCGAGGTCGTGCCGCAGGTCGTGGACGGCTTGCGGGCCGCGGGCGCGGGCGACATCCCGGTCATCGTCGGCGGCATCATCCCGCCCGACGACGAGAAGCTCCTTCTGGAGCGGGGAATCGCGCGGGTGTTCACGCCGAAGGACTACGAACTCACCGACATCATGGACGGGATTGTCGGATTGGTACGGGAGCGCCACGGCCTGAGCACCTAAAGTCACCGTAAATCTCGGTACCGTAACAGCGGGTGGTTCGTCACCCGCTCACACTGCTCGCCTGTGGGTACCCACCTACGTTTCGATTAAACCGATTAATCGAAAAGAGGTGCCGCGATGGCGCACGGCGAATGGTCGAGGCGAGAGTTCTTCCGGCGGTCGGCGGTACTGGGAGCGGTGACGATCGGCGGCCCGGTGCTGTTGTCCGCGTGCACGTCGACGTCTTCCGGTGACGCCCTGCAGGCCGCCAAGGACGCGAAGAAGATCAAGATCGGGATCGCGAACGAAGCGCCGTACGGTTTCACCGACCAATCCGGCAAGGTCACCGGCGAGGCGCCCGAGGTCGCGCGCGCCGTCTTCAAGGCCATGGGCATCGACAACGTGGAAGCCGAAGCGGTCTCCTTCGACCAGCTGATCCCCGCGCTCAACGCCAGGAAGTACGACATCGTCGCGGCCGGGATGAACATCAAGAAGGAACGGTGTGACGCGGCGGCCTTCTCGATCCCCGACTACTCGGCGCTGACCGCTTTGCTGGTCCCCAAGGGAAACCCGCAGCAGGTGCTGAAGTTCGAGGACATCGCGGCGAAGAAGGTCAAGGTCGCCGTGCTCTCCGCGGCCGTGGAGAAGGGATACGCCACCGACTCCGGTGTCGCCGAGGACCAGATCGTCACCCTCGACTCGCAGGACAACATGCTCCGTGCGGTCACCGACGGCCGGGTCTACTGCGCCGCGCTCACCGACATCTCGCTCAAGGACGTGCTGGCGAAGAGCCCGGGTGCCGCGGCGGAGGTGACGCCGGGCTTCGATCCGATCAAGGACGGCAAGCCGGTCGTCTCCGCCGGCGCGTTCGTCTTCCGCAAGGACGACAACCCGTTGCGCGAGGCCTTCAACGTCGAGCTCAAGAAGCTGCAGGACAGCGGTGAATGGACCAGGATCGTGACGCCGTTCGGCTTCTCGGCGGACAACCTGCCGAAGGCCGACGTCACCACCGAGAAACTCTGCGCGGTGTAGGTGGGGCTGACGTCATGTCGTCGTCGGTGTCGCATATCATCACGACCGTCCTCAGTGGACTGACCGCGACCGTCACCGCCGCCGTCGGCGGGATCGCGCTCACCGTGGTGCTCTCCCTGATCGCCGGGCTCGCGCTGGGCTCGCCGTCACGGACGGTGCGGGGGATTTCCCGTGTCTACGTCGAGATCTTCCGTGGTACCTCGGAAGTCGTCCAGCTGTTCTGGCTGTATTTCGTGCTCCCGGTGCTGGTCGGCTTCCAGCTGGTGCCGATGTTCGCCGGGATCCTGGTGCTGGGCCTCAACCACGGGGCCTACGGCGCGGAGATCGTCCGCGGCGCGGTGAATTCGGTGCCTCGCGCGCAGTTCGAAGGCGCCGTCGCGCTCAACCTGACGCCCGCCCAGCGGATGCGGCGGGTGATCCTGCCGCAGGCGTTCGCGGAAATGCTGCCACCGTTCAACAATCTCTTCATCCAGTTGCTGAAGAGCACCGCGCTGCTTTCGTTCATCGCCGTCCCGGAGATGGCGCGTCAAGGTGAACTGCTGCGGCCGGTGTTCGGCGCCGAACTCGGCTGGATCTACGGCACCGAACTCGTGCTCTACCTCCTGCTCGCGTTGCTGATCACCAGCGGGATGCGGCTGCTGGAACGGATCGCCGCGCGGCGCCTCGGCCGGGCGCCGGCCAAGATGACGGCCACCGCGGGAGGTGTGTGATGGACTGGAGCTGGGAATCCGCCGCGAAATCGGTTCCCCTTCTGCTGGAAGGGCTTCTCGTCACCGTCGAGATCACCCTGCTGGCCTCGGTGGTCGCGTACGCGCTCGGCCTGGTGTTCGCGCTGATCCGCCGGACAGGGATTCCCGTGCTGTCCCAGGCGGTTCTGCTGTTCATCGAGTTCGTGCGCAGCACGCCCTTGCTGATCCAGGTGTTCGTGCTCTACTACGTGATCCAGCCGGTGGGCGGGATGACGTTGTCCCCGTTCACCACCGGTGTCATCGCGCTCGGCGTGCACTACGCGACCTACGCCGCCGAGGTCTACCGTGCCGGGATCGAAGCCGTCCCGAAAGGACAGTGGGAGGCCACGACCGCGCTGAACCTGCCGAGGTCGCGGGTGTGGACCGCGGTCGTCCTGCCGCAAGCGGTGCCGCGGGTGCTGCCCGCGCTCGGCAACTACACGATCTCGATGTTCAAGGAAACCCCGCTGCTGCTGGCGATCGGCGTCGTCGACGTCCTGGCGAGGGCGAAGGAGGTCGGCGCCGACACGTTCCGCGTCACCGAGCCGTACACCCTGGCCGGGGTGCTGTTCCTGCTGGTGAGCCTGCCGGCTTCGATTCTGGTGAGAAGGTTGGAGCGTCGTGCCGCCCACAGTTGATTCCCCGATGATCCGGTTCTCGCAGGTGGTCAAGTCCTTCGGGGACCACGTCGTGTTGCAGGACCTCGATTTCACCGTCGCGCCGGGGGAGTTCGTCTCGCTGATCGGGCCGAGCGGCTCCGGGAAGACGACGATCCTGCGGTTGTTGATGACGCTGGAGAAGGTCGACGCCGGCACCATCGAGGTCTGCGGTGACCACCTGAGCCATATGAAGCGCGGCGAGAAGCTGGTGCCCGCGGACGAGAAGTACCTGCGGGAAGCGCGCAAGCGGATCGGCATGGTGTTCCAGCAGTTCAACCTGTTCCCGAACATGAACGTGCTGCGCAACATCACCGAGGCGCCGGTCCACTCGCTCGGCGTCTCGCGGGACGAGGCCGAGGCGCGGGCCGTCGAACTGCTGGAGATGGTGGGGCTCGCCGACAAGAAGGACGCGCACCCCACCCGGCTTTCCGGTGGCCAGCAGCAGCGCGTCGCGATCGCCCGCGCGCTCGCGATGCGGCCGGACGTGCTGCTGCTGGACGAGGTGACTTCGGCGCTCGACCCGGAACTGGTCGCCGACGTGCTGCGTGTGCTGCGCGAGATCGCGACGTCCACCGACATCACGATCCTCTGTGTCACGCACGAAATGCAGTTCGCGCGGGACGTTTCGGATCGGGTGATGATGTTCGATCAGGGGCGGGTGCTGGAGGACGCGGCGCCGGACAAGCTGTTCAACGATCCGGAGCACGACCGGACGCGGCGGTTCCTCAAGGCCGTGATCGACCGGGCGTGAGGCCGGTGGCCGCTTGGTGATCATGTTGTGAAAGCCACTTTCGCAACCTTCAACGTTGCGAAAGTGGCTTTCACAACGTCGGTGGGCGAGTGGCTGGCGCTCACTGGAGCGCGCTCAAGACCTCCTTCGTCGAGGTGACCGTGGCGAATCCGCCTCCGTGCAGATTCGTCGCGGTCGCCCGGTACAGCTCGTCCGCGGTCAGGACGCCGCCGTCCGGCCCGGCGAGGTCGAAGGTGAAGGTGGCGTCGAGCGCGAAAGTCACGCCGTAGCCGAGGTTCCCGCCGACGCGCGCGGTCGTCTCGCAGCAGAAGTTCGTCTGGATCCCGGCGAGCACGAACGACGTGATGCCCCGCGTCTTCAGCCAGCCGTCGAGATCGATGTCGCCGTGGAAGGCCGAGTTGACCTTCTTGCCGAACACCAGATCCGCGCGCACGCCGTCGAGTTCCGGCTTGAAGTGGTTGCCCTCCTGGCCGGGCCGCAGCGACGAGCCGGGTTTCACGGAGTCGTGGTGCACCAGCACGATCGGCAGCCCGCGCTCCTGCCAGGCGTCGACGAGCGCCTTGATGTTGGCCTCCGCGCCGGGGTTGTTGCGCGGACCCCAGACGGGTTTGTCGAAGCCGCGCTGGACGTCGATCACGATCAAGGCCTTGGTTTCAGTGGTCATGGCATCGAGTCTCACGCGCATCGTTCCTGGAGGGGAGTGGCAGAAGAGGCGCGATGCGGTACTTTTCTGCCATGCGAACCGTCGGTGTACTCCTCCTGCCCGGCAGCCGGTCCTTCGACCTGGGCGTGATCGGTGAGGTCTGGGGCGTGGACCGGACCGACAGTGCCATCGGCCCCTTCGAGGTCCGGCTCTGCGCGTCCGGCCGCGGCCGGGTCGCCATCCACCCGTTCGGCCAGGTCGAGGCGACCCATGGGCTGAGCGGGCTGGCTGGCTGCGATCTCGTCCTCGTGCCCGGCCGGGTCGATCCGCACGCCGAGGTGCCCGCGCCGGCCGTCGCCGCGCTGCGCAAGGCGCACCGGGCCGGGATCACCGTGGCCTCGCTGTGCTCCGGTGCCTTCACCCTCGCGGCGGCCGGGCTGCTCGACGGCCGGTCCGTCACCACGCACTGGCGGCTGCTGGACGATCTCGAAACCGCCGCTCGCGACGCGGTCGTCCAGCGGGACGTCCTGTTCACCGACGAGGGTGACGTCCTGACCTCCGCCGGGGTGGTCGGCGGGCTGGATCTGTGTCTGCATCTGGTGCGTCGCGACCACGGCGCCGAGGTCGCGGCCGCCCTCGCCCGTCGGCTCGTGATGCCGCCGGCGCGGGAAGGTGGCCAGCGACAGTACGTCGACAATCCGTTGCCGCCCAAGCCGTCGCGGCCGAGTGTTTCGTCCACAATGGACTGGGCGCTGGAGCGCATCGCCGACGACATCGGCGTCGACGACCTCGTCGGGCACGCCGGGCTCAGCGAGCGGACCTTCCATCGCGAGTTCGCGGCGGCCACCGGGGTCACGCCGGGACGCTGGCTGCGCGCGCAGCGGGTGCGGCTCGCGCGGCGGCTGCTGGAGACCACCGAGCTCCCGGTCGAGTGGGTCGCGCAGCGGTCCGGCCTCGGCACCGCCGCCAACCTGCGACGACGGCTCCGGGCCGACGTCGGTGTCGGGCCCGATTCGTATCGCCGGACGTTCCGGTCGGTTACCGTCGAAGCATGGCCGAGTACGAGCACATCCTCGTGAAGCGGGACGGCGACACCGTCACGATCACCATGAACCGCGCCGCGCGGCGGAACTCGCTGTCCGCCGACCACCTCGCCGAGCTGCTCGCGGCGTTCCGCGAGGCAGGGGACACCGACGCCACCGGGATCGTCCTGGCGGGCGCCGGGCCGGTGTTCTCGGCGGGACACGACTTCGGCGACGTCGCCGCCCGTGACCTGATGGGCGTACGTGAGCTGCTGCGGCTGTGCACGGACCTGATGGGCACGATGCAGTCCGTGCCGCAGGTGGTCGTCGCGCGGGTGCACGGGCTCGCGACCGCGGCGGGCTGCCAGCTGGTGGCGTCGTGCGACCTCGCCGTCGCCGCGGAATCCGCCGGGTTCGCCCTGCCTGGCGGCAAGGGCGGCTGGTTCTGCCACACGCCCGCGGTGCCGGTCGCCCGCGCGATCGGACGGAAACGGCTGATGGAGCTGGCGCTCACCGGCGACGTCGTCGACGCCGCGACCGCACTGGACTGGGGCCTGGTGAACCGCGTCGTCCCGGACGACTCACTGGACGAAGCCGTGGCTTCGCTGCTCGGACGCGCGACGCGAGGGAGCCGGGCCAGCAAGGCGATGGGCAAGCAGACCCTCTACGCACAGCTGGACCGGCCCGAGGCCGACGCCTATGCGCTCGCGCTGGAGGTGATGGCTTCGGCGTCGCAGTTGCCCGGTGCCCGGGAGGGGATGGCGGCCTTCCTGGAGAAGCGTTCGCCGGTCTGGCCCGACTGAGTTCAGAGAACGCGCTCGCGCATGAGCAGAAGCGTGTAGGCGGCCAGCGTCTGGGAATCGGTGATGTCTCCCGAAGCGATCATCTTCTCGAATTCGCCGCGCTCGAACCACGCCGTCCGCATGTCCTGCTCCTCGGCCTCGCGCTGGGCTTCACCCTGCGTGAGATCCGTGGCGAGGAACACGTGCCCGCGCTGACTCGAGAACCCGGGCGCGACGTCGGTCCTGCCGAGGTCGGTCATCGTGCCCGCGATCAGCCCGGTCTCCTCCCGCAGTTCGCGGGCGGCGAGTTCGAGCGGCGGGACGTCGGCCAGCTCGGGCGCGGTGCCCATGGGGAACTCCCAGCGCCGCAGCCCGAGCGGATAGCGGAACTGTTCCACGAGGTGAAACCGGGCGCCGTCGGACGGGATCACCACGGCGCAGACCGGTTTGTCGACGACGGCGTAGATCCCCGCGGAACCATCGAGCCGCCGGACGTCGTCCTCGCGCACGGTCATCCAGTTGTTCCGGTACACCTCACGCGAGCTGACACGCTGAACGGGGTCCATGCGCACAGTATCGCCGTGCTTGTCCTACCCTCGCGGGGTGCGCCTTGTGATCGCTCGCTGCCAGGTCGACTACGCCGGCCGTCTGACCGCCCATCTGCCGATGGCCACCCGGCTGCTGCTCGTGAAGGCCGACGGCTCGGTGTCCGTGCACTCGGACGACCGCGCCTACAAGCCGCTGAACTGGATGAGCCCGCCGTGCTGGCTGATCGAGGACGGCAAGCTGTGGATCGTCGAGAACAAGCAGGGGGAGAAGCTCGTCATCACGATCGACGAGATCTTCCACGACCACGCCCAGGAACTCGGCGCCGAGCCGGGCCTGCAGAAGGACGGCGTCGAGGCGCACCTGCAGGAACTGCTCGCCGAGCACATCAAGACCCTCGGTGACGGCTACACCCTGGTGCGGCGGGAGTTCCCGACCGCGATCGGCCCGGTCGACATCATGGCCCGCGACGCCGACGGGGCCAGCGTCGCCGTCGAGATCAAACGGCGTGGCGAGATCGACGGTGTCGAGCAGCTGACGCGGTACCTCGAACTGCTCAACCGCGACCCGCTGCTGGCGCCGGTGCAGGGCGTGTTCGCGGCGCAGGTCATCAAACCGCAGGCGCGGGTGCTGGCCGAGGACCGGGGGATCCGGTGCCTCACGCTGGACTACGACGCGCTGCGCGGCATCGAGTCGGACGAGTTCCGCCTGTTCTGAGCCCTGCTCGCAAGTACGTGAAGGCCCCCTTCACTGCGCTAGGCGCAATGAAGGGGGCCTTCACGTACTTCAGGGGCTCGGCGATGCGTGTACCGCTTGTCGACCTTGGACTTCGGCACGAACTTCGGATACTCGCTCGTCGAGGTCGATGTCGTCGGACTCGGCGAACTCTTGCTCGGGCCGGCCGGCTGGGTCGGTGCCGTAGAGGTCGTCGACGACGACGGCGAACTTGTGGTCACCGTTGAGGCGGCGGGGCTCTCCGCGCATCCCCCGTTACGCAGGCTTGCCGCCCCTTAGAGCGCTGAACGGCCGATACCGAATCGAGTCCTCGCCTGTGTATCTGCATTCTTTCTCGCGCCACAGAATGCCCTAAAGGGCGGCGGGAAATTAACGAACTCGCGTTCATTCGCAAAAGAACCAGCTGTTTCCGGGCCATTCGGGTGAACGCCGGATTCCTCGGTCTCGCGCTGTGTCACACTCGATTTCCGCGAGGGGTACCGCCGACATACGGCGGTCGCGGGTGCAGAGGTGAAGTGCCATGGCTGATTCTTCGAAGTGTGTCGATCTGGTGCTGGAAGGCGGCGGCGTCAAAGGCATCGGGTTGCTGGGCGCGGTGCTGGAGTTGCACGAGGCCGGTTATTCGTTTCCCCGGATCGCCGGGACGAGCGCCGGTGCGATCGTGGCGGCATTGGTCGCCGCTTATCAGAAGGCGGGGAAGGATCTCGGCGGTCTGGAAGCGGTGATGAACGACCTGGACTGCCGCCGTTTCCAGGATCAGTCCCTGTTCGACAGGGTCACCGGCCCGCTCGGTGACGGCGTGGATCTGCTCCTGCACGACGGGATGCACTCCGGCGACTATCTCGTGGAATGGCTCACGCCGTTGCTGGAGGAGGTCGGCGTACGCACTTTCGCCGATCTCGCCATCGAGGATCCGGAAAGTACTTTGCTTCCGTACCAACGGTATTCCCTCGTCGTCCACGTCAGCGACCTGACGCGCCGCGTACTCGTCCGGCTGCCTTGGGATTATTGCCAGTACGGCCGCGATCCCGGTGCGGAGAAGATCGTCGACGCGGTCCGCGCGTCCATGTCGATCCCGCTGTACTTCCGGCCGGTGCAGTTCGACGTCCGTCCCGAGGGCACCGTCACCTGGGTCGACGGCGGGCTGCTGTCGAACTTCCCGATCACCGTCTTCGACCGCACCGACACGAAGAAGCCGCGATGGCCCACCTGGGGCGTGAAGCTTTCCGGCGAACCGGTGGGCGGCAGGGACAAACCGGTGAAGAGCGCGTTGCGGATCGCCATCGGTTCGCTCGAAACCCTGCTGTCGGACTGGAATCGTTACCGGTTGCACGAGGAGGGTGTGAACCGGCGGACGGTGTACGTCGACACGACCGGGATTTCCGCCGTCGACTTCGGGCTCGGTGAAGAGGAGAAGAAGCGCCTCTTCGAAAGCGGACGGGAGGCCGCGCGGCGGTTTCTGGAAAAGATCGTGCAGCAGTGAACTCGCCGGCGGTATTCCGGTGGGATGAGGGATAGGAGGATCCCATGCGTTATCGCCCGATCGGTAGTGACCCGGCGGACGGCAGGCTCGGCCGGTTCGTCCCGGACGACTGGCGCCACGTCGAGCGCTATCCGCTGACCGCGCTGGCCACCGAAGACCGGCCCACCCGGTCGCCGGTCGTCATCGGCGTCAACTGGTACAAGGAATTCGACGTACCCGAGAAGGACGAGAAGTCCGGCGAATTCTTCGTCGCGAAGGGCGGCGCGAAATCGCTCACCAGGATCCGCGGCGGGCACTGCGTCTGCCTCGAACCCGGCGAGTCGACCGATGGCGAGAAGCAGTACGCCTTCTACGACCAGGGCCGGGAAGGCGCGTGTGTCGGCTTCGGCTGGTCGCGCTGCATGTCGATGTTCAACGGCGACCTGTACGCCGCGCGGTGGCTGTGGGACCAGTCCAAGATGCGTGACGAATGGGACGAGACCAACCCCGGTGACAACAACGGCACCTCGTGCCGTGCCGCCGCCGAGGTCCTGCTCGAACTGGGCCACGTCCCGTGGTCGGAGACCTACGCCGACGACGACCACGTCAAGCGGGCCGCCTACACGCCCGACGTCAAGAACGGTATCCAGGCCTATCGCTGGGCGACGTCGGTCGACGAGGTGCACGAGGTCCTCGGCAACCCGCGTGCCGACGAACTCGGCGCCGTGCCGTTCCTCAACTCGTGGGGTTCGGGTTACCCGCACCGCACGTACATGCCGGACGACGTCCTCGCCCGGTTGATCAAGGAGGACGGCGAAGTGGGCCTGCCCACGGACCGGTAAACCCCCGCCGGTCACGGGAGAGGGCCGCTCCGGCGACGGAGCGGCCCTTTTCGGGGATCATCACGGAATGTCCGGGCACCGAGGGCACCAAGGTCGCCCTGATCGAAGCGTTGCCGAGCGACACCGAAATCGAAGCGATACGGCTGCCGTGGGCGCCTTGAATCGCCGCCGACCGGACAGGAATTGTCAAAAAACAGACACTCTCAGGCAGTGACCACCCACCCGCACTGCCGTTCCTGAATCCATGCAGTATGGTCCGCGATTGACGTGATCCAGGCGTTTCTCGTGGACATTTTCACTATGGAGGTGGGTCGGTTGCACGTGCTGGCCGATGCGAACCTGCGGCTCGACGCAAGTCCGATCGACTACGTCCTGCTCGCCTTCTATTTCGCGCTGGTGCTCGGCATCGGGTACATGGCGCGCAGGTCGGTCTCGAGCAGCCTCGACTTCTTCCTCTCGGGCCGGTCGCTGCCCGCCTGGGTCACCGGTCTCGCCTTCATTTCGGCGAACCTCGGCGCGGTCGAGATCATGGGCATGTCGGCCAACGGCGTGCTCTACGGCCTGCCGACCGTCCACTACTTCTGGATCGGCGCGATCCCGGCGATGCTGTTCCTCGGCATCGTGATGATGCCGTTCTACTACGGCTCGAAGGTCCGCAGCGTCCCCGAGTTCATGCTCCGCCGGTTCGGCAAACCCGCCCACCTGGTCAACGGCATCAGCTTCGCGAGCGCGCAGATCCTCATCGCGGGCGCGAACCTGTTCCTGCTCGCCAGCGTGGTGAACCTCCTGCTCGGCTGGCCGTTGTGGGTGTCGATCATCGTCGCGGCCGCGGTGGTGCTCTCCTACACCGCGCTCGGCGGCCTCTCCGCCGCGATCTACAACGAGGTCCTGCAGTTCTTCGTGATCGTCGCGGCGCTGCTGCCGCTGACCATCGTCGGCCTGGTGAAGGTCGGCGGCTGGCAGGGCCTGGTCGACAAGGTCACCGCGAGCCCCGGCGGCGAAGCGCAGCTGCACTCGTGGCCGGGTGACAACCTCACCGGCTTCGGCAACAGCTTCCTGTCGATCCTCGGTCTCGTCTTCGGCCTCGGTTTCGTGCTGTCCTTCGGCTACTGGACCACGAACTTCGTCGAGGTCCAGCGCGCGATGGCGTCGAAGAGCATGTCGGCCGCGCGGCGGACGCCGATCATCGGCGCCTTCCCGAAGATGCTGGTCCCGTTCATCGTGATCATCCCCGGCATGATCGCCGCGGTCACCGTTTCCGAGTACGTCCAGGACAAGCAGGTCCTGCTCGACGGCGGTGACGCGCCGAGCGGCGTGACCGCGAACAACGCGATCCTGCTGCTGATGCGCGACCTGCTGCCCAACGGCATGCTCGGCGTGGCGCTCGCCGGTCTGCTCGCCTCGTTCATGGCCGGGATGGCCGCGAACCTGAGCTCGTTCAACACCGTGTTCACCTACGACATCTGGCAGTCGTACGTGAAGAAGAACGAGTCGGACGGCTACTACCTCCGGCTCGGTCGCCTGGTCACCGCCATCGGCACCGTGCTCGCCATCGGCACCGCGTTCATCGCGTCGAACTCCGGGAACATCCTGACCTACCTGCAGGACCTGTTCTCCTTCTTCAACGCGCCGCTGTTCGCCACCTTCATCCTCGGCATGTTCTGGAAGCGGATGACGCCGACGGCCGGCTGGGTCGGCCTGGTGTCCGGTACCGCCTCGGCGATCACCGTGTGGCTGCTGTCGCAGGCCGGGGTCCTCGGGCTCACCGGGCAGGGCATCAGCTTCGTGGCCGCCGGTACGGCGTTCGTCGTCGACATCGCGGTCAGCGTCGGGGTCTCGCTCGCCACCGCGCCGAAGCCGGAGGCGCAGCTGGTCGGCCTCGTCTACTCCCTCACCCCGAAGGAGTCGCTGAAGCACGACGAGACCGGCGACGACGCGGGCTGGTACCGCAAGCCGGGTCTGCTCGCGGGCATCGTGCTGATCCTGACCATCGTGCTCAACATCATCTTCTAGGAGGCCGGAGATGGCTGCTTCGCAAGCTCCCAAGAAGGCCGGCGTCTTCGACATCCGGCTGATCATCGCCCTGCTCATCGGCGGTTACGGGCTGGTGCTCACGATCATGGGCATCGGCTTCACCACCGAGGAGGAGCTGGCCAAGGCCGCCGACGTCAACATCAACCTGTGGGCGGGCATCGGCATGCTGGTGTTCGCGGGGTTGTTCGTGCTGTGGGCGAAGCTGCGGCCCATCGTGGTCCCGCCGAGCACCGACGGCGAGAGCGGCGAATAGCCGGGTTGTCCGGACAGCGCCGAGGGGCTCCGGCTACCGTGCATCTCGTGCTGCTCAACGCTCGACGTCGCCGGATCGCGTCCGTGCTGGCCCTGGTCGCCGCACTGGGCGTGCTCTCGGCCTGCGGTCAGAACCTCGGCAAGTCCAACTTCGCCCGCACCACCGTCGCCGCCGAACCCGGCTCCGGTTCCGGCTCGGTGCCCGACGGGGACATCAACGATCCGGCGGTCACCCCCGCGGTGCTGCGCACGATCGACCCGTGCGGGCTGGTGAACAAGGAAGTGATGAGCGGCCTCGGCACGCCGGAGGACCCGACGGCGAATCTCTCCGCGTTCGGCACTTGCCGGGCGAAGGCCGTCGACGCCGGAGGCAAGGCCCTCACGGTCAGGGTCGAAATCGGCGCGTCGACCTTCTCTTCGATCAACGGCGTCACCGTTTCGGCGGTCGACGGGCTGCCGCAGATCGAGCGGAAGGACAAGGACGGGAAGAGCTGCGACGTCGGCATCATGACCCTGCGCAAGCCCGAGCGAGGGATCAACTTCTCGGTCACCTACGACGGCGGCGACCCGTGCGCGACGGGGCGTGCGGTGGCCGCGAAGGCCGTGAAGTCCCTGCACGCGTCGCCGGCGAAGTACCCGGCGACCGCGGGCACGCTCACCGCTGTCGACCCGTGCACCGCCGCCGACACCGCGGTCCTCAACGAGGTGGTGCCGCACGGCGCGACCACCCTCACCTCCTTCCACTCCTGCGACTGGACACCGGGCTCCAACCCGAGGATCTCGATCGGCTTCCGCAAGGGCCTCCCGCCGGAGGAACGCGACGGGACCAAGAAGGTCGACATCGACGGTGTCGCCGTGTACCAGAAGGTCGGCAGCGGCGGCGACGCCGAGTGCAAGATGGAGTGGCAGCACAAGCCGTGGGCCGACGAGGACGTCGAAATCGTCAGCGTGATCTACAAGAACTACGACGAGAAGTCCGACGAAGCGGCGTCGTGCGGGAAGACGGCGAAGATCGCCAAATCGGTGATCTCCAAGCTGCCGAAGCCCTGACGCTGGCGGCATCCGGCCGGGAGAGGTAGGAAGGGGACACCCCACCCGCCGACGTGCCGGAGGCCACCCTTGAAGAAGATCATCAACGACCCGAAGACGGTGGTCGCGGAATCGTTGCGCGGACTCGCCGCGGCGCATGCGGACGTCCTGCGCGTGGAGGACGACCCGGCGATCGTTGTACGCGTGGGCGCGCCTCTGGCGGGCAAGGTCGCGGTGATCTCCGGCGGCGGCTCGGGGCACGAACCACTGCACGGCGGCTTCGTCGGGCAGGGCATGCTCGCCGCCGCCGTCCCGGGCGCGGTGTTCACCTCGCCGACGCCGGACGCCGTGGAAGCCGCGGTCAAGGCCACCACCGGGGACGCGGGCGCGCTGCTGATCGTGAAGAACTACACCGGCGACGTGCTCAACTTCGAGACCGCCGGGGAACTCGCCGCCGCCGAAGGGCTGGACGTGCGCAGCGTCGTCATCGACGACGACGTCGCGGTCAAGGACTCCACCTACACCGCCGGCCGTCGCGGTGTCGGCGGCACGGTGCTGCTGGAGAAGATCACCGGAGCCGCCGCCGAACGGGGCGACACGCTCGACGCGGTGGAGGCGTTGGCCCGCAAGGTGATCGGCCAGGTGCGGTCGATCGGCGTCGCGCTCACCGCGCCGACCGTGCCGCACGCGGGCGAGCCGAGTTTCGACCTCGCCGACGACGAGATCGAGTTCGGCATCGGCATCCACGGCGAGCCCGGGATCGAGCGGACCGCCGTGACGACGGCCGACGAACTCGTCGCGCGCATGGTCGAAGCGGTGGTCACGGACCTGCCCTTCGCCGAGGGCGACAAGGTCCTGCTGTTCACGAACTCGATGGGCGGGACCCCGCTGGTCGAGCTGTACCTCGCCCACGGGATCGCCGAGCGGCTGCTGGCCGAGCGTGGGATCGTGGTCGAACGGCGGCTGGTGGGGCCGTACATCACCAGCCTCGAGATGCAGGGGATGAGCCTGACGTTGCTGAAACTGGACGACGAGCTGACCGAGTTGTGGGACGCGCCGGTGAACACCCCGGCCCTGAGGTGGGGAGTCTGATGGCCTGCACCGCCGAGACGCTCGCCGCCGCCTTGCGGGCGGCGGCCGCCGTGATCGCCGAGCACCGAGCCGAACTGGTCGACCTCGACCGCGCGATCGGCGACGCCGACCACGGCGAGAACATGGACCGTGGTTTCGCCGCCATCGTGTCCGCTTTGGACTCCGCGACGCCCGAAACCCCCGCCGCGGTCGCGAAGCTCGCCGCCACCACGCTGATCTCGAAGGTCGGCGGGGCGGCGGGGCCGTTGTACGGCACGGCTTTCCTGCGTGCGTCGGTCAAACTGGGCGACGCGGCCGAAGTGGACGGTCCGCTGCTGGTCGAAGCCCTGCGCGCGGCGCTCGAAGGAGTGCAGGCACGCGGCAAGGCCGTCGGAGGAGACGCGACCATGGTCGACGCCCTGATCCCCGCCGTCTCCGCCGCGGAAGGGGTCTCCGGTGACGGCGTCGCGGCGATCCTGGCCGCGGCCGCCGACGCCGCGGACAAGGGCGCCGAGTCCACTGTGGACCTGGTGCCGCGCAAGGGCCGGGCGTCGTACCTCGGAGAGCGGGCGAAGGGGCATATGGATCCTGGCGCCCGTTCGACGGCATTGCTGCTGCGCGCCTTCGCGGAGGCCGCCAAGTGAGCGTCGGAATCGTGCTCGTCTCCCACAGCGCCAAACTCGCCGAAGGGCTCGCGGAACTCGCCGCGCAGATGGCGCCGGACGTCACCATCGCGGCGGCGGGCGGCCTGGCCGACGGCGGGATCGGAACGGACTACGACGAGGTCGTCGCCGCGACGCAGCGTGCCGATTCGGGATCGGGCGTCGTCCTGCTGTACGACCTGGGCAGCGCGCAGATGACCGCGGAACTGGCGGTCGAATCGCTCGCCGACCCGTCGGCCGCGGTCGTGGTGGACGCGCCGCTGGTCGAAGGCGCGATCGCCGCCGCCGTCGCGGCACAGGGCGGCGCGGACCGCAAGGCCGTCGCCGAAGCGGCCGCCTCGGCGGGAGCACCCCCGGACCTCACGTTCGACGATGGCGCGCAGGACGGCGAGAGCAGTGTCGAACTCACGCTGCGGAACGACGTCGGGCTGCACGCGCGGCCGGCCGCGGTGCTGGTCCGCAGCATCGCGGGGCTGGACGCGCAGGTCACCGTGCGGCTGGGCGACGAGACCGCGGACGCCAACAGCGTGCTCGCGCTGATGGCGCTCGGCGCGCGCCAGGGCGACCGGATCGAGGTCCGCGCGAAGGGGGCGCAGGCCGAGGAAGCGCTCACCAAGGTCAAGGATCTGGTGGACCAGAACTTCGGCGAGTGAGCCGGGGCCGGCCCTCCCCGACCCCGCCTGCCCGTGCAATGAAAGTGTCTTTCCTTGCAAAATTTGCAAGGAAAGACACTTTCATTGCATCCGGAGGAACGGGGTAGCGCCGCGTGCCCTCGTCCGTGAGTGACACTTACTCGATTCGGAGGGTGACAGCCGCTGCTTTCCGCGCCCCGGCATGGCACGATCGGAGAAACTACCAGCGAGTAACCTCCGGAGGCCGGTTGTGGCGCGGGAAATCTCGAGTGTGGGAGTCATCGGTCTCGGCACCATGGGCGCCGGGATCGCCGAGGTGCTCGCGCGGAGCGGCGTATCGGTCGTCGCGGTGGAGATCGACGACGACGGCGTCCACCGCGGCCGGGGTCATCTGGAGCATTCGACCGAACGGGCGGTGTCCGGCGGCAAGCTCGACGCCGACGGCCGGACCGCGCTCCTTGACCGGATCCGGTACACCACGTCGTTGGCGGAATTGTCCGATGTGGACCTGGTGATCGAGGCGATCCCGGAGAACCTCGAAGCGAAGTCCGACGTGTTCGCGCAGCTGGACAAGATCACCGGCCCGGACACGATCTTCGTCTCGAACACCTCCTCGCTGTCGATCACCGAGATCGGCGTGCACACCGCGCGGCCGGGCAAGGTCGTCGGGATGCACTTCTTCAATCCGGCGCCGATCCTCAAGCTGGTCGAGGTCGTGCGCACCGTCGTCACCGAGCCCGACGTGGTCACCGACGTGGTCGCGTTCGCCGAACGGCTCGGCAAGACCCCGGTGGTGATCGGCGACCGCGCCGGGTTCATCGCCAACGCCCTGCTCTTCGGGTATCTCAACCACGCCGTGCGGATGTACGAGCAGCGCTACGCCACCCGTGAGGACCTCGACGCGGCGATGCGGTTCGGCTGCGGATATCCCATGGGGCCCTTGGCTTTGCTCGACCTCATCGGGCTGGACACCGCGTACGAGATCCTCGACACGATGTACCACCAGTCGCGCAACCGGCTGCACGCGCCCGCCCCGCTGCTGAAGCAGATGATCACCGCCGGGCTGCTCGGCCGGAAGACGGGCCGGGGTTTCTACACCTACGACGAGCCCGATTCGCCGACGGTGACGGACGCGGTAGCGAAGTCCACAGTGGACACCGCGGCGCCCCGTGAGGTGCGCAAGGTCGGCGTCGTCGGGACCGGGACCATGGCGACGGGCATCGTCGAGGTGTTCGCGAAACGCGGCTACGAGGTCGTCCTGCGGGCGCGGAGCGCGGAGAAGGCCGCGGCGTCGGTCGCGCGGGTGAAGAAGTCGCTGGACAAGGCCGTCGTCAAGGGCAAGCTGTCCGAGGAGGACGCCGCCGCCGCGCTCGGCCGGATCTCGCCGGCGGTGGAGTTCGAGGAACTGGCCGACGTCGACCTCGTCGTCGAGGCGGTGGCCGAAGACCTGGCCGTCAAGCAGGCGGTTTTCGCCGCGCTCGACGACGTCGTGAAGCCGGGCGCGGTCCTGGCGACCACCACGTCCTCGCTGCCGGTCATCGAATGCGCGGCTGCCACCTCGCGGCCGTCCGACGTGGTCGGCGTGCACTTCTTCAACCCGGCGCCGGTGATGAAACTCGTCGAGGTCGTCTCCACGATCGCGACCGCTCCCGGCGTGATCGCCACCGTCGACGCCGTCTGCGCGGCCGTGGGCAAGCACCCCGTGCACTGCGGCGACCGGGCCGGATTCATCGTCAACGCGCTGCTGTTCCCGTACCTGAACGACGCGGTGAAGATGCTCGAAGCGCACTACGCGGAGGCCGACGACATCGACACCGCGATGAAGGTGGGCTGCGGGCTGCCGATGGGTCCGTTCGAACTGCTCGACGTCGTCGGGCTGGACGTTTCGCTGGCGATCCAGCGGACCCTGTACAACGAGTTCCGCGAAGAGGGCTTCGCGCCCGCGCCGCTGCTGGAGCACCTCGTGACCGCCGGACGGCTCGGCCGGAAGACCGGAAAGGGTTTCAAGGACTACTCGACGCGGTAATTTTGGGGCCATGCCGGTTTCCGCGGGGGTCAGGAAACGGATCAAGGAACTTCTCGATCCGGACGACGAGATCCACTACGTGTTCCCAGCCGACGTCTTCGGCAGCACCAACCCCGGAGTGTTCTTCGCGGTGACCCGCAAGACGATCACGATCCTGAGCACCGGGTACCTGAGCCGGAAGATGCCGAAACGCGTCGTCGCGACGACGTTGCGGAATCACCGGATCGGGCCGGTCGACACCTCGACCGTGCCGTGGTTCAAGTTCAACGGCGTCGACTACGAGATCGACGACGAGTACATCGCCGTCGTGCACGCCGCCGACGCCGAGATCATGCGGGCAAAACCTGAAGATCCGCTGCCGGACCTCTAAGCTCCCGGGAGTGCGTCAGCTCACCTACGACGGGGTGCCCATCCCCGGTCTGAACGACCTGGTCCGGACGGCCATCCGGCTGCACCCCGCGCCGGGCCTGCCCCGTCCGGACGAAAGCCACTTCGGCGGCCCGCTGCTCTGGCCGTCGGACGAGCCATGGCCGGAGTGCCCGGTGACCTGGCCGCCGGACCCCGACGCGTCCGACGACGCGTGGCCGGGCGGGCATCCGCTCGACGAGCCGGTGCCGTCGATGGTCGGCGCGGCGCAGTTCTTCCGCGACGACTTCCCGGAGCTGCCCTTCCCGGAGGGCACCGACGTCCTGCAGATCCTGTTCTGCCCGCTGGAGCACGACAACCCGTACCACCGCGGCCCCGCCGTCCGGCTGGTGTGGCGTGATTCCGGCGAGGTGGGGGACATCGCGGAGCCGCCGCCGGCTCCCGAGGACGCCGAAGCCGCCTACCTGCCGGAACCCTGCGTCTTCGAACCGTGCTCGATCGACGAGCTGCCCCGGCTCTGCGACTTCCCGCCGGAGACCCGCGCCGCGCTCGGCGTTCCCGAAGGCGCGAGCGAAGACCCGGAGGGCTGGCCCGAGCTGGACCACTACGCGAAGATCGGCGGCTGGACGGCCTGGCACGCGGCCGATCGCGTCGACCTGGGCTGCCGGGAATGCGGTGCCGAACTGAGACAGACGCTCGCGCTGGCCACGGAGGAACACGAGGTCGGCTGCGGTTGCGGGGTCGACGAGGAAGAACCGGCTGGCTGGGCTTTCGGCGACCGGGGAGTGCTGAACATCTTCACCTGCCCGACCGATCCGCGGCATCCGTTCAAGGTCCGCATCGCCTGATCAGCCGGGTGGTAGCAAAGGTCCCCCGATCCAGTGCTGGAAGACGAGGTTCGTGTGCACCCGGGCGACCTCGTCGCGGGCGGTCAGTTCGTCGAGGACCAGCCGTTGCAGCTCGGTCGCCGAAGCGGTGGCGACATGCGCGAGGAAGTCGTCCGGGCCGGTCAGGTGGTAGACGGCACGGACCTCGGGCAGTGCCAGCAGATGCTCGACGAACGAATCGACCAACGCGCGCCGGTGCGGGCGGACCTGCACGAACAGGAGCGCTTCGAGCGGGCGGCCGAGCTTGGCCGCGTCGACCTCGGCGCGCTGGCCGATGATCACCCCGAGCTCGCGCAGCCGGTTGACGCGATCGAGACAGGTCGAGGGCGCGACGCCGACTTCGGCCGCCAGATCCTTGTTCGAGATCCGGGCGTCGTTCTGCAAGAGCCGCAGAATTCGAAGATCAACCGTACTCAGTTCGACGGAATCCGACATCGGCGAATGATATCCGAGGATATTGCGTCCGTTCCGGAGAAAATCGCACCATCTGGAGTATGACCGCAACGCTGCGCACCCGAGCCGTCCACGCCGGCCGTGACGATCTCACGGACCTCGGCGTCCACGCCGCTCCGCTCGACCTGTCCACGACCTACCCGTCGCGGGACAGCTTCGAGGAGGCGGGCCGCATCGACGAATTCGCCGCCACGGGCTCGCTGTCCGGGCTCCCGGTCTACGGGCGCCTGAGCAACCCGACCGTCGAGCGTTTCGAGAAGGCGCTGGCCGAACTCGAAGGGTTCGAAGACGCCGTCGCGTTCGCCACCGGCATGGCCGCGGTTTCGGCCTCGCTGCTCGCCGCGGTGGCGCAGGGCAAGCGGCACGTCGTCGCCGTCCGGCCGGTCTACGGCTGCACCGACCACATGCTCACGTCCGGGCTGCTCGGCACCGAGGTGACCTGGGCCGATCCGGCGGATGTCGCCTCGGCGCTGCGCCCCGACACCGGGCTGGTGCTGCTCGAAACCCCCGCGAACCCGACCCTGCGGGAGGTCGACATCGCCGAGATCGTGCGTGCCGCGGGCGAGGTTCCGGTGCTGGTCGACAACACCTTCGCGACTCCTGTGCTCCAGCGGCCGGGGCGGCACGGTGCCCGCTTCGTCCTGCACAGCGCGACCAAGTTCCTGGGCGGGCACGGCGACGTCATGGGTGGCGTGGTGGCTTGCAGCGCCGAAGACGCGGGAATGCTGCGGCAGATCCGCTTCGCCACCGGAGGCGTGCTGCACCCGCTTGCCGGGTACATGCTGCTTCGCGGTCTCTCGACCCTTCCGCTGCGCGTCAACGCCGCGTCCGCGACGGCCGCCGAACTCGTCGAGCGGCTTCGCGGCCACGCGAACGTGAGCGCCGTGCACTACCCGGCCGTCGGTGGTCCACTGATCGCGTTCGAGGTCGAAGGCGATCCGCACGCGTTGATCGGCGCGGTCCGCCTGATCACCCCGGCCGTCAGCCTCGGCAGTGTGGACTCGCTCATCCAGCATCCCGCCTCGATCAGCCACCGGATCGTCGCCGAGGACGACCGGCGCGGCGCGGGGGTCACCGACCGGCTCATCCGCATGTCGGTGGGGCTGGAGGACGTCGAGGACCTGTGGCACGACCTGGATCAGGCACTCAAGACGTGCTGAGTTCTGCGATCGTCATCACCGAGATGTCGACAAATCGTCCGGCCTGGCTAACCTGGTCGGGTGAAAGATCTGGTCTCGTCCTGGGTGGAATCTTCGGCTCGTAGCACGCTTTCCCGGCTGCACCAGCAGATCGGTGTGGCCGGGCTCGCCGCGGCGGCGGCCGTGCCCGGGCTGTCGGCCGTCTTCGATCAGCACTCCGCCGCGGTGCGCGACATCCTCGCGGTCGGGGTCGAAGGCTCGGCGGCGGTGGCCGGAGTCGTCCTGCTCGCCGGCTACACGCGCGGGTTGCTCGACGAGGCGAAGGCCAAGGGCTGGACGTTCCGTGCTCCGGCCGATCTGACCGCGTGGACCACCAGCGACTGGTTGACCGCGCGGCTGGTCGGCGTCTGTTCGCTGGCCGCCTCGATGGACGACCGGCGGACCCAGCCGACCGGGAACGGGTAGGGCGGCCGGACGCCCCACCCGCTCCCGTGGAAGGTCAGCGGTACTCCGGCGGAGGGGGCATGTTTCCACCGGGGGGCCGCTGGCCGGGATCCTGGTGCTGCGGCACCTGACCCTGGCTGGGCGGAAACTGCTGGTGCTGGGTCGGCGCGTTCGGGTTCGCGGCGTGATGTCCGGCGGACACCGGCTGGTGGACCGCGGTCCGCTCCGTCGGCACCTCACCCGAGCGGCCCGCGTCCTCGCGACCGCGCTGGTAGGCCTCGGCCTGCGCCTTCGCGGCGGGGATCTCCGCCTCGGCCCGGCCGAGCCAGGTCTCCCAGCGCTGCTGCATCGGCTTGATGAGACCACCGCCGACACCGACGACGGCGATACCGCCGACCGTGGCGAGCACGGCGATCAGCACCGGCATCGTGACCGCGGTGGCAACGCCGATCTGGTTCAGCGCGGCGATCGCGCCGAGGCCCCAGATGAACACCGAGGCGATGGTGGCGAGCACCTTGCCGTAGGAGACACCGCCGAGGGCGTTCCCGATCAGGTCCTTGACCGCCTTGGCGACCGCACCGGCGATCACCACGATGACGATCGCGACGATGGCGCGCGGCAGCCACGCGACGATGTCGTTGAGCAGCGCGCTCACCGGGTTCGGGCCGAACACGCCGAACGCGAACTGCAGGGCGATCAGCAGGATCGCGTAGTAGACGATCTTGCTGATGATGCCCGACGCGTCGAACTGGCTGCGCGCGAGCATCTGTTTGAAGCCCCCGCGTTCGAGCAGCCGGTTGAACCCGACCTTCTCGAGCACCATGCTCACGGCCTTCGAGAGCGCCTTGGCGATCAGCCAGCCGATGAACAGGATGACCAGGAACGCGAGCAGTTTCGGGACGAAGGTGGCGACCGAACTCCAGGCGCTCGACACGCCTTGACCGAAGTCGACGGCCGCCAGTGCTGATGTGGCCACTGGACTTTCTCCCTTCCCACCACTGGAGCTTCCAGACTGGTGGGAAGGGGGTACCCGCCATTCGGGCGATCACACGTTGCGCCACCCGAACGGGTGGGTCAGCCGCAGCAGCCTCCGCCGCAACAACCGCCTCCACCTGCGGGGACAGGGGCCGGGCCGGAAGCGGACCCGGTCAGCGCGACGGTCGTCAGCAGCTTGACGGTGTCCTGGTGGCCCTCGGGGCACGCCGCGGGTGCTCCGGACTCGCTCATCGGCCGCAGCAGTTCGAAGGTTCCGGCGCATTCGCGGCAGCGGTAGGCGTAGGTCGGCATTTCGCCATTATCCCATCTCCAACCGGGCTCCGGGATGGCAAGCTGGCCGGGTGGAACTGCCTGTCGCGGCGCATGTGCCGCATCTCGGCCAAGTCGTCCCGTCCGTGCTCTCCGCCCTCGGCGCCGAGGAGTTCGCCAATTCGCTGAGCCTGGCGGAGGCGTCGAGCGCCTGCGTCCTGCTCATCGACGGTCTCGGCTGGGAGCTGCTGGCCGAGCACGCCGCCGACGCCCCCGTGCTCACCCAGCTGGCGAAGTCGCCGCTCCGGGTCGGTTTCCCGGCGACGACGGCGGCCGGTCTCGGCGCGATCGGCACGGGGCTGGCGTCGGGGGAGCACGGCCTGGTCGGGTACAGCTTCGAGGTGCCGGGCACCGGCGTCCTGAACGCGCTGCGCTGGAGCAGCCACGTGGACGGCGGCGATCTCCGCGGGGCCCTGCCGCCGCGCGAGGTGCAGCCGCTGCCGACGACGTTCGAACGCGCGGCCGCCGCCGGGATCACGACCAGCGTGGTGTCTTCGGCGAAGTTCGCCGACACCGCGCTCACCCGGGCGACCCAGTCCGGCGCGCGCTATGTGGGCGTCCACGCGCTCGGCGACCTCGCCGCCTGCGTCCTGCACTGCCTCGAAGCGCGGCCCGCGTTCTGCTGGGGCTATCACAGCGAACTCGACATGATGGGCCACATCTACGGCCCGGGTTCGGCGCCGTGGCGGATGCAGCTGCGGCAGGTCGACCGGCTGGTCGAGTCCCTTGTGGACGGTCTGCCGCCGGGCGCGCTCCTCGCCGTCGTGGCCGACCACGGCATGGTGACCGTCGAGGGCGCGCTCGACATCGACGAGACACCCGCGCTGCTCGGCGGCGTCCGGGCCATCGGGGGCGAGGTCCGGGCGCGGCACGTCTACAGCGAAGCGGGCGCGGAGGCCGACGTCCTGGCGGCGTGGCGCGAGGTGATCGGAGACCGGGCGTGGATCCTCCCGCGCGACGAGGCCGTCGAGGCGGGCTGGTTCGGGCCGGTCTCCGATCGGGTCCGCCCGCGTATCGGCGACGTGGTCGCGGCGGCGAAGGGGCGTTTCGGGCTCGTGCGGGAACTGGCGGAGGCCGTCGAGTCCTCCCTGGTCGGGCAGCACGGTTCGCTCACCCCGGCCGAGCAACTCGTCCCGTTGGTCCTCGCGCGCGGCTAGCCGCAGAACTCGGCGAACATCGCGCGCAACACGGCCGAGCGAGCGGTTTCGGAGGTCAGGTTCGTGGTGACGCCGACCGTGATCTGCCTGGTGCCGTCGGAAGTCCGCATGCTCCAGGTGTTGTAGCCGGGCACCGAACCGTTGAAGCCCCAAGCCTCCGGTGCGGCGCATCCTTGCGGGAGCCGGAGCCGCATGACGCCGAGGCCCGAGTCCACCGCGGGAACGCCGCTGGGCACGGTCTTGCGCATCTCGGCGAGCTGCGCGGCGGGGAAGAGCCGTCCGGTGAACAGGGCGCCGTAGAACCGGTTCAGGTCGTCGGCGGTGGAGATCAGGTTCCCGGAACCCCAGAACCGCGACATCTCGTAGTCGGTGACGTCGGTCAGTGGCGCGCTGGGACCGTACAGCCGTTCGTAACCACGGGCGGCCGCGTGGTGGACGTAGGGATAGCGGTACGGGAGGGAGCTGTCCCGCATTCCCGCCCTGTCGAGAACCCGTCGCTGCAGCACGGAATTCAGCTCGTCACCGGTGAGCTTTTCGACGAGTTTCCCGAGCACGGCGTAATTGGTGTTGGAGTACACCATGCCCTGGCCGGGCGGGAAGGCCAGCGGCTTGCCCTCGGTCCCCTTCCGGATCGTCTCGTCCGGTGACTGGTGGTGCCAGCGGGTCGTGTCGATCTCCGGGAGGCTGTTCCACCGGTCGGTCGCCGGGATCCCGCTGGTGTGCTGCAGCAGCTGGCGAACGGTGATCGGCTCGGTGTACGGCAGCAGCCCGGGAAGGCGGTCCTGGACGCGGTCGTCGAGGCCGACCTTGCCCTCACCGGCCAGTTGCAGCACGGCGGTGGCGACCACGCTCTTGGTGATGCTGCCCGCCCGGAACCGGCCGCGGGGGTCCGGCGCGCCGCCCGTCGTGACGTCGCCGACGCCGCTCCGGCCGTACCAGCCGCCGTCCTGGTCGAGCACCGCGGCGTACGCGCCGGGGGCACCGGCGGCGACGGCGTCGTCCAGCGCCTTTTGCAGGCCTTCCCTGGTGGGGGCGGCGACGGCCTGACCGGTGGCGAGTGTTCCGGAGAACAACACGGTGACGGCGACGATCGCCGCCATACCGCGAAACAGACGATTCATGCTCCCGACGCTAGGAGGCGCCCGGCGTCGGGACAGCCCCTATAAACCCCTCTTAGCCGGTTAGGAGGGCTTCCGGGCCGAGAACTTCACGCTCCGCTTCGGCACGTGATCGACCTTGATGTCGGTGAATCCGGCCTCGGTGAGCCGGGGCCAGAGGGAGACCGGGTCGAGCGCGTTCATCGTGTCGCCGAGGTGGAGGAGCCGGAACGGCACGTTCGCCAGGCTGTCGATCGCACGCAGGACACCGCCGGGGCGGAGCACGCGGAACGCCTCGGCGAAGATCGAGTCCTGCGACGACGTCGTCGGCACGTGGTGCAGCATCGTGAAGCAGACGACCGCGGAGAACTCGCCGTCGTCGAAGGGCATCGCCGCTCCGTCGCCCTGCACGATCCGCACCCGGCCGTCGAACTCACGCTTGAGGAGATCCGCCGACGCCTCGTCGATCTCGACGGCGGTGAGCCGGGGGACGAGCCCGGCGAGCGCGCGCGTGGTCGCCCCGAAGCCGGGCCCGATCTCCAGGACGGAGTCGCCGAGGTCGAAGCCGGCGACGTTGCCCGGCATCTCGGCGGCGACGGCCTTCGCCCACAGCGCGGAACTGCAGAGTTTGCGGTGCACCAGGTTCATCGGCATGAATCCGAAGCTAACGGTGACCGGTAGGCGATAGGCTGCCAAACGATGTCGAATATCGGACTCCTGCCGCCGATGTCCACGGCGATGGTGCTCGGTGAGATGGACCTGCCGGCGGGCACCTGGCTCCCGTGGCACGAACACGACGGTCACCAGCTCGCCTGGGCGGCGCGGGGGATCCTGAGCGTGAACGTCGGCGAGCGGTACTGGGTGCTGCCGCCGACGCGGGCGCTCTGGATCCCGGCCGGGGTCGTCCACCGGACCGGTGCCACCGCGCAAACCGTGCTGCGGGGGATCTACGCCGCCCGGCACCGATGTCCGGTGCGCTGGCCCGGGCCGACGCTCGTCGCCGTCCGCCCGCTGCTGCGCGAACTGCTGGAGCATCTCGGCGCGGCCGACCTCGGCGACGACGCGCGCCGCCGGGCCGAGGCCGTCGCCTTCGACCTGCTCGAACCGGTGGACGTCGTGCCGATCACCGTGCCGATGCCGTCCGACGAACGGGCGCTGGCCGTCGCGAGGGCGGTGATCGCCGATCCTTCGGACCGCCGCGCCCTCGCCGATTTCGTCCACCACGCGGGCGCGAGCGAACGCACCCTCGCGCGGCTGTTCCTCACCGAGTGCCGCACGACCTTCGGCGCGTGGCGGGTTCAGGCCCGTCTGCGCGCGTCCCTGCCGTTGCTGGCCGAGGGCATGCCGCTGACCGCGGTCTCCCGCCGGATCGGTTATTCCTCGCCGAGCGCTTTCGTCGCCGCCTTCCGCCGCGCGGTCGGTGTGACGCCGGGCGCCTACTTCGGCGGTTGACCTCGCGTGTTCCGCCTTCGATCACGCATGATCCGGCTTCAGTCACGCATGATCGGCCTTCCATCACAGGTGATCCGGTGGACGACACGCGTGATCAGACGGACGACACCCGTGATTGAAGCGGATCTCATGTGACGCCGCGCGCCTACGTCGGCTGCTGACCGGGCCCGCCGTATACCGTTTCGGGCGTGCCACGACGTAACCGGCCCGAACGCGGTGGGCGCCCCGACCTCGGCGCGTCGACCGGCTGGGCGCGCTCCGAATCCGCCTCCGACGGCGAATGGCTGGTGCGTACCGTGCCCGGCGCGCAGGCCACCAAGGACTACCGCTGTCCCGGTTGCGATCACGAGATCAGGCAGGGGACGCCGCATGTGGTCGCCTGGCCCGCCGACGACACCGGCGGGGTCGCCGACCGCCGTCATTGGCACAAGGCGTGCTGGGGCGCGCGGTCCCGCCGCCGTCCGGGCCGCTGGTGACTCAGCGCCGCATGTGCAGCGAGGGCGCTCCCTCGAACTCCTCCTCCGTGTGGACCTTGAAGCCGAGCCGCTCGGCGACCCGGATGGACGGATCGTTGGACGCCATGATGTTGGCGATCACCGGGACGTCGGGGATCTCCCGCTCGGCCCAGTCGACGACCGCGGCCGCCATCTCCGTCGCGTAGCCCTTGCCCCAGGCGAACGGCCAGAAGCGGTACGCGAGGTTCAGCACGCGCTCGCCGTTCCATTCGTGATACCGGACGCCGCCGAACCCGATGATCACCTCGGGATCGTCCGAAGCGGACACCGTGAGATAGCCGAATCCGTGCTCGGCCCACTGCTTCATCCAGGCGTCGTACAGCTCCCGCGCACCCTCGACGGTGTGCGGCACGACGTTGAACTTGTTCGTCTCCGGATCGGCCTGCAGCGCGACGATGTTCTCGCGATCCGCCTCGCGCAGCCTCCGCAGCAGCAGCCTCTCCGTCTTGATCTCTGTCAGCACGGTTCTGACGGTAGCGCCGGGGTGCGACAGAATTATCGCCATGAAGGATCTCCCGCTGGTATTGCTGCACGCCTTCCCCGTCGACGCCCGCATGTGGGACGCGGTCCGCGCGCCGCTCTCGGAACGTCTGCGGCTGATCACCCCCGACCAGCGAGGTCTCGGCCGCAGCCCGCTGCCGGAAACCGACCGGGAGCCGGACCTGGACGACGCCGCCCGCGACGTGGTCGCGCTGCTCGACCGGCTGGAACTCGACAAGGTCGTCCTCGGCGGCTGCTCGATGGGCGGCTACCTGACGATGGCCGTGCTGCGCCTCGCGCCGGAACGCGTGGGCGGGCTCGTGTTCATCGACACGAAGGCGACCGCCGACACCCCCGAGGCCGCGCAGGCCCGGCACGACGTCGCGGCCCGGGTCGAAGCGGAAGGCGCCGGCTGGATGCCCGAGGCCGTCACGCCCGGTTTGATCGCCGAGAAGGCGCGCCCGGAAGTGGCCGAACGGCTTCGCGAACTGATCACGACGCAGCCGCCGTCCGGGATCGCGTGGGCGGCGCGCGCGATGGCGGCCCGGCCCGATTCGCTCGAAACACTGCGCTCGGCGGATATTCCGGCGCTGGTCGTGGTCGGCGAAGAGGACGGCCTGACCCCGTTGGAAGCGGCGAACACCCTGGTGGAAACGCTGCCGGACGCGACATTGGTGGTGCTGCCGGAGGCGGGACATCTGACGCCGCTGGAGGATCCGGCCGGAGTCGTCGAAGCGATCTTGGGCTGGTATCCCGCGTAAGAAAAGGTTCCCCTCGCCCCTTTAAAGGTATAGCCGACCCCGGGGCTTGCGGCAAGCCCCCATTCCCGGTCCACAATTCGTGCCTTCACGTTTTTGCCGAAGGGGGATTCCCATGCGTGTACTCCTGTCCACTATCGGGACGAGGGGTGAGGTACAGCCGCTGGTGGCGCTGGCGGTGCGATTGCGGGAACTCGGCCAGGAGGTGCGGCTTTGCGCGCCGCCGGATTTCCGTGCGTGGGCCGAAGGTCTCGGGATCTCCTTCGCGCCGTTGGGGCCGGAACTGCGGTCGACGGCGAAACCGGATTCCGCGATGACCAAGGCGATGGCCACGCCGGAAGGGCGGCGCGCGATGGCCGAGGCCATGGTGGTGAACCAGTTCGAGACGATGCCGGACGTGGCCGAGGGCTGCGACGCCGTCGTCGCGGGAATGGCCTTGAACATCGCCGCCCATTCGGTGGCCGAGCGAAAGGGGATTCCTTATTTCTTCACCGCCTACTGCCCGATAACGCTGCCTTCGCTGCACCATCGTCCGCCCGTTTTCCCGGGGTGGGCGCCGAAGAATCCCGACGCCGACATCCCGGCTTTGTGGGCCGACGACGCGGAACGGTGGAACGAGCAATGGGGCGCCGTGCTCGACGCGCAGCGGAAACTGCTGGGCCTGGCACCGGTCGACGACGTGCGCGGGCATATCTTCACCGAGCGCCCGTGGCTGGCCGCCGATCCGGTGCTGGCGCCGTGGCGGGGTCCGTCGGCGCTGGACGTCCACCAGACCGGTGCCTGGCTCCTGCCGGACCACAGCCCGCTGTCGCCGGAACTCGAGGCGTTCCTCGACGACGGGGAACCGCCGGTCTACTTCGGATTCGGCAGCATCCGCGCCCCGGAGGAGATCGCGAAGGCGATGATCGAGGCGGCGAGGGCGCACGGGCGGCGGGCGATCGTGTTCCGCGGCTGGACCGAACTGGCGCTGATCGACGACGAACCCGACTGCATCGCGATCGGGGACGTCAACCAGCAGGCGCTGTTCCCGCGGGTCGCGGCCGTCGTGCATCACGGCGGCGCCGGCACGACCACGGCGGCGACCCGGGCCGGGGTGCCGCAGGTGCTGGTGCCGCAGATGTTCGACCAGCCCTACTTCGCGCAGCGGGTCCGGGAACTCGGGGTGGGGACGTCGATCACGGGGGAGCCCTCCGCCGAAGCGCTGACGCTCGCCCTGGGCGAGGTGCTGCGTCCTGAAGTCGCCTCGCGGGCCGGGCAGGTCGGCGGTGAGGTGCGGACGGACGGCGTCGACGTGGCGGCCGAGCTCCTGATGTCCGGCGTTTAGTCCTCTGGATGCGGGCTGGGGTGGGTCGTGAGTGGCGATTCGGGTTCTAACCCGAATCGCCACTCACGAGACCCCTTGGACGACATCGCCGCATCCAGAGGACTAAACGCGGGAGGAGAAGTAGCGCTCCAGGGCGGCTTCGGCCTCAGGGAGCCGCTCCGGGAACCGCTGCGCGATCACGAACCGCCACGGCACCTCGAACAACCGCCGCAACGCGATGAACGGCTCCAACGACGAAGGCGCCACGTCCGCCGGGTACGCGTCCAAGGTCGCGCGTCCGGCCTCCGCGTAGAGCACGCCGAGGTCCCAGCCGAGCGGCCCGCGCCAGGTGTCCTCGAAGTCGAGCCAGCACGGCCCGGCCGCGGTCGCGACGACGTTCCCCCGATGGGCGTCTCCGTGCAGCGGCCGCGGCTCGGAGTCCGGGAGCGCCGCCGTGACCCGTTCGAGTTCGTCGTACAGCCGGGGTGCCGCCTCGCCCAGGAGAGCACCGTGCCGGTCGAGCACCGTCCGGAGTTCACTGACGGGCCCGAGTTCGGGCAGTTCGCCGGGATAGTCCGCGAGCGCGTCGTGTACCCGGGCGAGGGAAAGCGCCACCTCGCGTGGCGACAGCGTGTGCCCCGGCTCGTGCGGTGTGTAGTGCCAGAGAGTGACCGGTAGCCCATTGGCGAAATGCGGTCCTGCCGGGGGATCCGTGGTCGGTGAGACGACGAGCACACCACGTTCCGTGAGGTACCTCGACAGCTCGACGTCGCGCGCGAGCCAGTCCTCGGGCGAGGGCCGGGCGAGCCGTGTCGTGCCGGGTACCCGTGCCACCACCGGACCCAGTCTCACCAGCACGTTCGACTTGAAATGGAGGACATCGGGACTGCCCGTCGGCAGCCCGTACCGGTCACCGACGGCGATCGCCGCGGCCACTCCCGCACGCGTGTGTTCGTCGGTCACGGCCCGATCTTGCCAGCCGGTGCGCGCGACTGTCGGTAGTGAGGGCTACGATCCCCACTAGCCGCCGGATTGGGCCTCGAACCCGCCCGGCGACCGCAAATTGACCACCACAAGGTTTGAGTGTTGGAGGCAGGAGTGACGGCCGTAGCCCCCAAGCCGATCGCCACGCGCCCGTATCCCGCGCGCGAGTCGGTTAAGGGTTCGTACCTGCTGCGGTTGTTCCGCACGACGGACCACAAGCAAATCGGCATCATGTACCTGGTCACGTCGTTCGCCTTCTTCATGGTGGGCGGCGCGATGGCGATGCTGATCCGCTCCGAGCTGGCGCGTCCCGGGCAGCAGTTCCTTTCGCAGGAGCAGTACAACCAGCTGTTCACCATGCACGGCACGATCATGCTGCTGCTGTACGCGACGCCGATCCTCTTCGGCTTCGCGAACTTCATCCTGCCGCTGCAGATCGGTTCGCCCGACGTCGCGTTCCCCCGGCTGAACGCGTTCTCGTACTGGCTGTACCTGTTCGGCGGCCTGATCGTGATGTCCGGCTTCCTGACCCCGGGTGGCGCCGCCGACTTCGGCTGGTTCGCCTACACCCCGCTGTCGGACGCCATCCACTCGCCCGGCGTCGGCGCCGACCTGTGGATCTCCGGTCTGGTCGTGTCCGGTCTCGGCACCATCCTCGGTGGCGTCAACATGATCACCACGGTGGTCTGCCTGCGCGCCCCCGGTATGACGATGTACCGGATGCCGATCTTCACCTGGAACATCCTGGTCACCAGCATCCTGATCCTGCTGGCGTTCCCGATCCTGACCGCGGCCCTGATGGGCCTGCTGGCGGACCGGCATCTCGGGGCGCACGTGTTCGACCCGGCCAACGGCGGCGTGATCCTCTGGCAGCACCTGTTCTGGTTCTTCGGCCATCCAGAGGTCTACATCGTCGCGCTACCGTTCTTCGGGATCGTGTCGGAGATCTTCCCGGTCTTCAGCCGCAAGCCGATCTTCGGCTACAAGGGCCTGGTCTGGGCGACGCTGGCGATCGCCGCGCTGTCGGTGGCCGTGTGGGCGCACCACATGTACGCGACCGGCGCCGTGCTGCTGCCGTTCTTCTCCTTCATGACCTTCTTGATCGCGGTCCCGACCGGCGTGAAGTTCTTCAACTGGATCGGCACGATGTGGAAGGGCCAGCTGTCCTTCGAGACGCCGATGATCTTCTCGATGGGCTTCATCGTCACGTTCCTCTTCGGCGGTCTGACCGGCATCATGCTGGCCGCGCCGGCGATCGACTTCCACGTGTCCGACAGCTACTTCGTCGTCGCGCACTTCCACTACGTGCTCTACGGCACGATCGTGTTCGCCACGTTCGCCGGGATCTACTTCTGGTTCCCGAAGATCACCGGCCGCATGATGGACGAGAAGCTCGGCAAGTGGCACTTCTGGACCACGTTCATCGGCTTCCACGCCACGTTCCTGGTTCAGCACTGGCTCGGCGCCGAAGGCATGCCGCGCCGGTACGCGGACTACCTGCAGTCCGACGGGTTCACGACGCTGAACACGATCTCCACGATCGGCGCGTACATCCTCGGTGCCTCGACGCTGCCGTTCATCTGGAACGTCTTCAAGAGCTACCGGTACGGCGAGATCGTCACGGTGGACGACCCGTGGGGCTACGGCAACTCGCTCGAATGGGCGACGTCCTGCCCGCCGCCGCGGCACAACTTCACCGAGCTGCCGCGGATCCGGTCCGAGCGTCCGGCGTTCGAGCTGCACTACCCGCACATGATGGAGCGCATCCACAAGGAGGGTGAGATCGGCTTCTTCGGGAAGCAGAAGGTCAACACCCACCGGGCGCCGTCCCAGGTGCTCACCGAGGCGGCCATGCCGGGTGACCACTCCGAGGACAACTCCAGCGAGAAGTGACCCGATAAGCGGAAATGGCGCGTGCCTTGCCTCACACAGGGGCAAGGCACGCGCCTTTTTGCTGCCCGGCTGAGGGAGACTGACCCCGTGACGCAGACACCAGTTCTCATCACCACCACCGGACCCGACAAGCCGGGTGTGTCCTCGGTGTTGTTCGCCGTGCTGTCGCGCCATGACGTGGACGTCCTGGACGTCGAGCAGGTCGTGATCCGCGGCCAGCTGGTGCTCGGTGTGCTCGCCGGGGTCTACCGCGACCCCGAGGGCCTGCAGGAGTACGTCGAGCAGGCGATGGCGTCGGTCGGGATGCAGGTCGAGGTGAAGATCGGCTCGGCCATCGGCGCCGACCCGTTCGCCATCGGCCAGAAGGACTCGACGCATGTCCTGCTGATGCTCGGCCGCCCGGTGACCGCGCGGGCCTTCTCCGACGTCGCGCGACGGCTCGCCGCGCTGGACGTCAACATCGACTCGATCCGCAGCGTCGCCGACTACCCGGTGACCGGGCTGGAGCTGTACGCCTCGCTCGCCCAGGACACTCCGGAGGCCGACGCCGCGCTGCGCACCGCGCTCGCGGACGCGGCCGTCGAGGCCGGGATCGACATCTCGGTCGAGCGGGCCGGGCTCGCCCGCCGCGCCAAGCGCCTGGTCGTCTTCGACGTGGATTCCACGCTCATCCAGGGCGAGGTCATCGAGATGCTCGGTGCGCACGCCGGGGTCGAACCGCAGGTCCGCGAGATCACCGAGGCCGCGATGCGCGGCGAGCTGAACTTCGGCGAGTCGCTGGAGCGCCGCGTCGCGCTGCTGGAAGGGCTGCCGGAGACGGTGCTGGACGAGGTCGCCGCGTCCATCGAGCTGACCCCGGGCGCGCGCACGACCATCCGCACGCTGAAGCGGATGGGCTTCCGCTGCGGGGTCGTCTCCGGCGGATTCACCAAGATCATCAAGTCCCTCGTGGACGACCTCGGCCTCGACTTCGCCGCCGCGAACGAGCTCGAAGTCGTCGACGGCAAGCTCACCGGCCGGGTGGTCGGGGACATCGTCGACCGGGCGGGCAAGGCGACGGCGCTGCGCCGCTTCGCCGAGGAGTACGAGATCTCGCTGGAGCAGTGCGTCGCGGTCGGTGACGGGGCGAACGACATCGACATGCTGTCGGTCGCCGGGATGGGTGTCGCCTTCAACGCCAAGCCCGCGCTGCGCGAGGTCGCCGACACCGCGCTTTCCCACCCGTACCTCGACGCCGTGCTGTTCCTGCTCGGGGTCACCAGGGCCGAGATCGAGGCGGCCGACGCGGCCGACGGTCTCGAGCTTTCCCGGCCATGAGCGTGCTGGAGCCGCTGGCCGCGCGCTACGCCCATTGGCTCGGCCTTCCTGCGGAAAGCACGGTGGACACCTCGGACGAGGATCCCGCCGAGGTCCGCGCCATGCCGGTGATCCTGCGGATGGAACGCGCCGAACCGCCGTCGCGGACCGCGTTGCTGGAGGCCGCCGCGGCGGCCGCGGTCGCGGTCTGTCTCGACGAACGCGCCCAGCCCGAAGGCGAATGGCACGAGCCGCTCAAGGCGTGGGTCGACGGCCGGATCCGCAAGGTCGCCCGGCGGGCGCGCGGCGCGCACTGGCAGGCGGTCCAAGAGCTGCCGGGTATCACGATCGAGGTCGACGGCGCCGAGGCGCGGGCGTTGCTGCCCGGCCGGGTCGTGGAGGCCCCGAAAGAGGTCTCGCGGTTGCAGATCTCCGGGAGCGAACTCCCCGCCGACGAGCCGGGGCCCGCGCTCGACGGTCTTCCGCGGTTGCTGCTGAACCCCGAAGTCTCGATGACCGTCGGCAAGGGCGCCGCTCAGGTCGGGCACGCGACGATGATCCTGGCCTCACTGCTCGACGAAGCCGAACTGGCCGCCTGGGCGGCGACGGGGTTCCGGTGCTCGGTGCGCACTCCGCCGGTCGCGACCTGGAAGGCGCTTTGCCCGGTCGAGGATCCCGAAGGTTCGTGGCGCCGTGACGGTGTCGTCGCGGTCCGGGACGCCGGGTTCACCGAAGTCGATCCCGGAACCGTCACGGTCATAGCCCAAAGGGCTTAGCTCCTATACTCCCCGCATGGGTGATCGGCTGATCGCCGGGCGCTACCGCTTGGAGGAGCGGATCGGCGCCGGGGGTATGGGGGTGGTCTGGCGTGCCACCGATCTGGACCTCGGGCGGGTCGTCGCTCTCAAGCGTTCGCAGGCCGGGGACAGCGGTCAGATCCGGCGCGAGGCACGGATCGGCGCGGGCCTGCATCATCCGAACGTGGTCACCGTCTTCGACGCCGTGATCGACGGTGACGATCGCTGGCTCGTGATGGAGTACCTGCCCTCGCGCAGCCTCGCCGACGTCATCGACTCGGACGGGCCGCTGCCGCCCGGCAGGGTGGCCAAGATCGGCGTCCAGCTCGCCGCGGCGCTCGCGGCGATGCACGAGAAGGGCATGGTCCACCGCGACCTCAAACCGGGCAACGTCCTGGTGGCCGACGACGGCACCGCCAAACTCACCGACCTGGGGATCGCGCAATGGGCGGAGGTCACCCGCACCGGCGGCGGCCTCGACGTCGGCACTCCCGGTTACGTCGCGCCCGAGATGGCCGAAGGGCGGCAGGCGGGTGCCGCGGCGGACGTCTTCTCGCTCGGCGCCACGTTGTTCGCCGCCGTCGAAGGCACCTCGGTGTGGGGAGACGCGAACGTGGGCCCGTTCGTGCAGCTTCGGCGGGCGACGGCGTACAGCCTGGAGCCGCTCCGGCGGGCGGGGCCGTTGGCGCCCGTGCTGACGGAACTGCTGCGGCGCAAACCCGGCGGGCGACCGAACGCCGTCCGCGCCGCCGAACTGCTGTCCGACGTCGCGGACGTCAGCGTTCCCGTACGGACGCGAAGGTTCCGGGTGAACAGACGTGCCGTCGTGATCGCGGCCGTCGCGGCGGTACTGATGCTGACGGGTGGCCTGCTCTACGCCACGAGGGAACCCGCGTCGATCGCGGCGGGCCCCACTCCCATGAACTCGGTCGGCGACCCGCGCACCGCCGACCCCTGCGCGCTGGTGGATCCGTCCGCGCTGAAGCACCTCGGGACTCCGCGGCTCGACACCGCCGGCGGCAACTTCAACGCCTGCGGTGTCCTGCTGAGGCTGACCCCGGACGAACAGGACGTCGTCGACGTCCGGCTCGAACTGACCATCCCGGGGTCGCCGATGCTGGAGAAGCCCCCGCCCGGGCAGCTGCGCGTGCGCGAGTGGCCGAGCGACACCGAAGAGAAGTGCCAGCGGGCCATCGAACTGCCGGACGGCAACCAGATCTGGGTGCACTCCCGGCATGTCCAGAACTGGCACGCACACCTGTGCGACTACGCCGACGCGGTCGCCTCGCACGCCGCCGGGGTGCTGAACCGCGGACCGCTCGAACGTCGTCCGGCCCCTTTCCCCGCGGGTTCGCTCGGGACCCTCGACGCCTGCGCGCTGGGCGGGAACCTGCCGCAGGCGATCATCGGCGGCCCGGCGACGCCGGATCCGGTCTTCGGCAACTGGGAGTGCTACTGGAACCATCGTGAGACCGCGGTGACGATCCGGTTCGAACGGGAACGGGCGCCGTTCGAGGACGACGGCAGACGCGTCGCTCTCGGATCGCGGGAAGCCTTCGTCGAGGTCTCTTCCGAGTGGAAGGCTTGTCAGGCGGAGATCCCGCACCGGGGCTTCACCGGCGACGGTCGTGCCATGATCGAGACGGTGGAGATCTACGTCGCGAGCAAGGTCAAGCCGCCGCAGGAGATGTGCCCGGCCGCGGAACGGCTCGCCGGCGAGATCGCCCCCAGGCTGCCGCCACTCTGAAAGGGAAGACCGTGTCTTTGGAAGTCCAGCGCGACGGTGAGCATCGCTTCATCGGCCGCAACGAACGCGGTGCCGAGGTCGTGATCGGCCGCAAGGGCGCCGAGGGCGCCTTCTCACCCGCCGAACTGCTGCAGATCGCGGCGGCGGGCTGTTCGGCCGTCACCGCCGAGAACCTCATCACGCGCCGGATCGGTGAGGACTCGAAGTTCCGGGTCGGTGTGACCGCGGATCGGCGCGAAGACGCTTCGGAGCTCGACGCGGTCCATGTGGCCTTCGATGTCGACGTGTCCTCGCTGCCCGCTTCGGAGCGCGAGGCTCTGGCGGCGGCGGTGGATCGCGCCATCGAGCGGCTGTGCACGGTGAGCCGGACGCTGAAGAAGGGCATCCCGGTCACGGAAAGCTTCCCCGTCGAGTAGCCGCCTCCGGATGCTATGAACGGTCCGTTCCTTGCAAAATTTGCAAGGAACGGACCGTTCATAGCACTCGGCTCAGTGTTTGGCGGCGTGGCCTTCGGCGCTCCAGACCACGTACGCCTCGTCGGCGTCGGTGGTCATGGCCTCGATGAACTTCTCGTTGTCGAAGCCGGGCAGTGTCTGCAACCGCTCGATCAGCGCGTCGGCGGCCGGGTCGCCGCTGGGGATCGCGGTGCCCTTCCCGTCGGCGCCGGCGAGCATGAAGAAGACGTCTTCCTTCCACGGGCCTTCAGGGATCACTCTGACCACCACCGCGGACAGCTCGGACCACGTGACGGCTTCTTCGCTGCCGTCCGCGAGCTGGCGCCGCACTCCGGTGTCATCGACGCTGACGGTCCGGGATTGTGCGTTGGGCGACTCCTGGGACAACCGGTTCTCCCTGTCTTCGGCGTTCCGTTAACGGTACTCGGCCGTGTTCCAGGCCACTCAGGCCGGGGCGGCCGCGTCGAGGCGGCGCAGCGCGTCGCGGGCGACCTTCGGGTCCATGGTCGGCCAGAACGGCGGCAGCGAGGCACGGAGGAATCCGCCGTAGCGGGCGGTGGCCAGCCGCGAATCCAGGATCGCCACGACCCCGCGATCGGTGACCGAACGGTGCAGCCGTCCGGTGCCCTGCGCGAGCAGCAGCGCGGCATGCGTGGCCGCGACGGTGAGGAACCCGTTGCCGCCCCTGGCTTCCACGGCCCGCTGCCGGGCCGACGAGACCGGATCGTCCGGGCGGGGGAACGGGATCCTGTCGACCACGACGAGCTGGAGCGACGGCCCGGGAACATCGACGCCCTGCCACAGCGACAGCGTGCCGAACAGGCAGGTGCGCGCGTCCTCGGAGAACTTCTGCACCAGCAGGCCGGTGGCGTCGTCGCCCTGGCAGAGGATCGGCAGGTCGAGCCGCTCCCGCATCTCCTCCGTCGCCTGCTTCGCCGCGCGCATCGAGGAGAACAGGCCGAGCGTGCGCCCGCCCGCGGCCTCGATGAGCTCGGCCAGCTCGTCCATGGTCGAAGGCTGCAACCCGTCCCTGCCCGGCGGCGGCAGGTGTTTGGCCAGGTAAAGGATGCCGTTGCGTTTGTGGTCGAACGGCGAACCGACGTCGAGGCCGGTCCACTTCGGGCCGTCGGCCTCGTCACTGTCCGCGGGGGCGGCCTTGTCCGTCGCCGCGCCCGGCGCCTTCTCGACCCTGGCCCCGCCGGGCGGGAGACCCCATTGGCGAGCCATGGTGTCGAACGTGCCGCCCAAGGTCAGCGTCGCCGAGGTGAGGACGGTCGTGTGCTGGTTGAAAACCCGCTCCCGCAGCAGGCCGGCGACACCCAGCGGAGCGACCTTCAGCGCGGGCGGGCGCGGGTTCGTGGAGAAACGGTCCCCGGTCAGCCAGACGACGTCACGCTGATGCGCCTTGTCGTCGTCGAAGGCCTCGAGCAGGCGGACCGCGGTGTCGTGGACTTCTTCGAGCAGCGATCGCGCGAGCTTGCGGGCCGTGGCCTCGTCGACGTCCTCCTTGCGGTCCTTACCGAGCGAGGTGAGGCAGCGATGCGCGGCGTCGCGGACCGCGGGGATCGCGCCGGTGAGGGCCTGCGGCAGCGAGTCCATACGGCCCGAGGGCAGGTCGTCGAGGATCAGCGCCAACCCGTCGCTCGCCTCCAGCAGCTGATCGGCGACCTCGTCGTCGACCAGTTTCCCGCAGCGCCGGGCGGCGGCGGAGACCATGCCGCTGGTCAGCTCGCCGGTCGCCACCGAGGTCACGCGGTCCACCAGGTCGTGCGCCTCGTCGATGATCACCAGATCGTGCTCGGGGAGCACCTGATAGCCCTGCAGCGCGTCGATCGCCAGCAGCGCGTGGTTGGTGATCACGACGTCGGCCTTGCCCGCCTCGGCGCGGGACCGCTCGGCGAAACAGTCCGTGCCGATGGGACAGCGAGACGCGCCCAGGCATTCCTTGGCGGTGACGGACACCTGGCGCCACGCCTGGTCCGAGACGCCGGGGACCAGCTCGTCGCGATCGCCGGTTTCGGTGTCGGAGGACCATTCCCGCAGCCGGGTGACCTCCTTGCCGAGCCGGGAGACGGCGAACGGGTCGAACAGCTGCTGGTCTTCCGGCTCGTCCGGGGCGCCGGAATCGAGCCGGTGGAGGCAGAGGTAGTTACGGCGGCCCTTGAGGATCGCGAAGGTGGGCTCGCGGCCGAGGGGCTTCTTGAGTGCCTTCGCCAGCCGGGGGAGATCCCGGTCGACGAGCTGGCGCTGCAGCGCGATGGTGGCCGTGGAGACCACGACCGTGGCCTCCTTCTCGACCGCGTGCCGGATCGCGGGGACGAGGTAGGCCAACGATTTCCCGGTGCCCGTGCCCGCCTGGACGGCCAGATGCTCGCCGGTGCGGATGGCGCGGCCGACGGCGTCCGCCATCTTGACCTGGCCCTCGCGCTCGGCACCGCCCACGGACTCGACCGCGTGGGTCAGGAGTTCGAGGACACCGGGGAAATCAGCACGGGAGGGCACGGGACAAGACGATAGCCGGGGGCACCGTCAAGATCGTCCGCCCCGTGCAATGAACGGTCCGTTCCTTGCGAAATTTGCAAGGAACGGACCGTTCATGGCAGCTCGTGGGGCGGTGAAAGGGCCGGTCACGACTCCTTGCGGAAGCGCGAGACCAGCGCCCAGGTGCCCGGAAGCAGCGCCGCGGCGGCGGCGATCTTCAGCGCGTCCCCGATCAGGAACGGCACGACACCCTTCTCGAGCGCGGTCGACAGGCCCATGCCGGTCGACGCCATCAGCCACGGCACACCGACCGAGTAGATGGCGAGGTTGCCCAGCACCATCGTCCCCGCCGTGCGCAGCGGCGTGCGGTCCCCGCCGCGGCCGGCGAGCGCGCCCACCAGTGCGCCCGCGAGCACGAAGCCGACGATGTAGCCGGCGCTGGCGCCGAACAGGCCCGAAGAACCGTTCTGGAACCAGCCGAACCCGGCCGCGCCGACGGCGAGGTACAGCGCCATCGACAGCGCGCCGCGCTTCCAGCCGAGTGCGGCGCCGACCAGCAGGGCGGCGAAGGTCTGGCCGGTCATCGGCACCGGCGAGCCGGGCACCGGGATCAGGATCTGCGCGGCCGCGCCGGTCAGGGCGGCACCACCGGCGACCAGGACCGCGTCACGGACCAGGGCGCCGGGAACGAGGTCGGCGAGAACCGGGCGGGTGCCGGTCACGGACAGCGAAGACACTCAGACCTCCTATGAGTACACGAATGTGAACCGAGGTTAACGTCAGATGGCGGCACGCGGACCGAATGTCGGGCACCTCACGATCCACTCGACCGGGTGCACGACCCTGCACGGGGCAGGCGGTTGGTGGAGGCTGCCGGACATGAGGAAACCCGTTTCGAGGCTGTTGTCGGTGACGATGCTGACCGGGGCGCTGGTGACCGGAGGCCCGGCGGTCGCGTCGGCCGATCCGGTGCCCGCGACGGCGTCCGCGTCGGTGGGTTCGCTCGACGTGGAGATCGGCGGCGAGCACGTGGTCACCGGCGAGCTGGCGCCGTGCGACGTCGACGGTCCCTTGAACGCGAAGACCCAGGGCGGGTCCACCGGCGACTTCGCCCGGTTCGGCGGCGGTGAGTCGCGCTGCGGCCGGAACGGCGCGGCGGCGATCGGCGAGGCGGCCGGGCGGCGCTTCGAGACCACCCTGCTCAAGCGGTTCGGCGGCCCGGTGCTCAAGGTCCGCACGTTCATGGCCAAATGCAGCACCACCCAGGACGGCAGCCTCGGCTACATCGAGTTCGGCGACGTCAGCGGGTTCACGCTGCCGGAGAACATCCCGCAGAACTACCGGCTGACCATCGCCGGCGGCAAGGGCGGGACGGCGCTGGCGTCGCTCACGGTCAACGAGACCGTCACGCCGACGCCGCCCGACGGCAGCCTCGTGACGCACATGCTGCACATCAAGCTGTTCCCGCAGGGCGGCGGACCGGCGAAGGGCGACATCTACCTCGGGACCGCGCGCTGCGACCCGTACGGTAAGAAGAAGCCCTGACCCTCCCGCGTTTCGTCCTCTGAATGCGGTCCTTGCACACGCAAGTACCGCATTCAGAGGACGAAACGCGTCAGGTGCGCGAGACGTACTTCGCGGCCGCGGCGACGAACTCGCCCGCCCGGGTCGCGAGGTCGGTCAGCGAGCCACTGGAGGTGAGCGCGTCGCCGACCAGCGGAGTGGCGGCCGCGACGGCGATCGAGCCCGACTCGAGGTACTTCGCGACTTCGGCCAGGTGGACGCCGCCCGTGGGGACGAGCGGGATGTCCGGCATCGGCGCCCGGATTGCCCGCAGGTACGCGATGCCCCCGACGGCCGCGATCGGGAACACCTTCACCGCCGCCGCGCCGAGACGCCATGCCTGGTCGATCTCGGTCGGGGTCAGCGCGCCGCAGATCACCGGCAGCCCGCGTTCGTGCGCGCGCTCCATGACCAGCGGGTTCACCGTCGGCGTGACCAGGAACGTCGCACCGGCGTCCGCCGCTTTGTCCACATCGGACACCTCGCGCACGCTCCCGGCGCCGACGTACGCGTCGTCGCCGAGCTTCTTCCGGATGGTCGAGATGGCGTCCGTGGCGCCCGGCGTGGTCAACGCCGCTTCGAGCACCCGCACGCCCGCCGCGTGCAGCACCGTCGCGGCGTCGGCGAACCGGCTCGCGTCCGCGGCCCGCAGGATCGCGACCAGCCGGTTTTCGATCAAGGTGTCCTGGAGGTCGTGCTGGATCATGCGGCGGGGACCGGCGCCTTCCCGGTGTAGGTCACGCCCGCCTCGTCGAAGTCCTTCAGCGCGGCGTCGACCGTCGGCTGCGAACCGCCGACCGTGAGGTCGAGCAGCACCCGCACGGTGAAGCCCGCCTTCGCCGCGTCGAGCGCCGTCGCGCGGACGCAGAAGTCGGTCGCGATGCCGACGACGTCGACCTCGGTGACGTCGTGCTCCTTCAGCCACGCGTCGAGTGTCTTGCCGTCGCGCGCGTTGCCCTCGAAGCCGGAGTACGCGGCCGTGTACTCGCCCTTGGAGAACACCTCGCTGATCGGGACCACGTCGAGCGCGGGGTGGAACGACGCGCCGGAGGTGCCCGCGACGCAGTGCCGCGGCCAGCTGTCCTTGAAGTCCGGCGTCTCGCTGAAGTGGTCGCCCGGGTCGATGTGGTAGTCGCGAGTGGCGACGACGTGCGCGTAGCCACCCTCCGCGGCCTGCTTGGAGATCGCTTCGGCGGCGGCGGCGCCACCGGGCAGGCCGAGCGACCCGCCTTCGCAGAAGTCGTTCTGCACATCGACCACGATCAAGGCGGTCCCCATGTGTTGCTCCTGAGTCTCTTTAGACGAATACGGTCGGGATGGCGGGCTCCCCGTGCGAGAGCTTGAGGCCTTCCCACGGAAGGCTCACCAGCGCCCGCCGAAGCCGCTGGCGCGCGTCGTCCAGCGTGGGCAAATCATCCACCGTCCGGCCGTCCCGGACCAGCGGAATCTGCAATTCGTGGTCGTTCGGTCCCCGTTCCGGGACCGGCGAGGCGGCCGTCCAGATCACCTCTTCGACGGCGGTGCCGGTCTCGCGGTGCCGCCGCAGCGCGGATTTCCGCCCGCCGCGGGATTCCTTGTGCGCGCTGCGCTTGGCGACCGGTTTGCCGTCGACCTCGACGAGCTTGTAGACCATCCCCGCGGTCGGCGCGCCGGAACCGGTGACGACCGAGGTGCCGACGCCGTACGCGTCGACGGGTTCCGCCCGCAGCGCCGCGATCGCGTGCTCGTCGAGGTCGCCCGACACCACGATGCGGGTGTCCTTGGCGCCGAGGGCGTCCAGTTGCTCGCGGGCCTTGCGCGCCAGCGGGCCCACGTCGCCGGAGTCGATGCGGATCGCGCCGAGTTCGGTGCCCGCCACCCGGACGGCCGTTTCGATGCCCTTGGTGATGTCGTAGGTGTCCACCAGGAGGGTGGTGTCGGCGCCCATCTTGTCCACCTGCGCGCGGAACGCCTGCTCTTCGCTGTCGTGCAGCAACATGAACGCGTGCGCGACCGTGCCCCGCGTCGGGATGCCGTAGCGGCGCCCGGCTTCGAGGTTGGACGTCGTGGCGAACCCGGAGAGGTACGCGGCCCGCGCGGCGGCGACGGCGGCGTACTCGTGCGTGCGGCGGCCGCCCATCTCGATGATCGGCCTGCCGTGCGCGGCGCCCGACATCCGCGCCGCCGCGGACGCGATCGCGCTGTCGTGGTTGAGGATCGAGAGGATCAGCGTCTCCAGCACGACGGCCTCGCCGAAGGAACCGGTTACGGTCATGATCGGGGAGCCGGGGAAGTACAGCTCGCCCTCGGGGTAGCCGTCGACGTTCCCCGAGAAGGAGTAGTCAGCGAGCCACGAAAGGGTGGCGTCGTCGACCACGGCCGTCGCTTCCAGCTGGCTCAGCTCGGCGTCGGTGAACCGGAAGTCCGCGATCGCGTCGAGGACCCGGCCGGTGCCCGCGACGACGCCGTAGCGGCGGCCGTCGGGCAGACGACGTGCGAAGACCTCGAAGACGCAAGGCCGGTCCGCCGTCCCGTCGGACAGGGCGCTGGCCAGCATGGTCAGCTCGTAGTGGTCGGTGAGCAGCGCGGTGCTGGCGCCAGTGGCCGCCTCGGGGAAACCCATGGCACCAGCCTATTCACCCACATGGCCGGACCTGCCAGCCCGTACCGGATCGGGCCCGTGACACCATGGAGTGCATGTCCACGCCTGTCGCATCCGAGCAGACGCAGGTTGATCCACAGGGAGTAGAAATCGTCTCTGAGGACAAACCCTGGCGGACGGTCGTCTGGAACGATCCGGTGAACCTCATGTCGTACGTGACGTACGTGTTCCAGAAGCTGTTCGGTTACAGCCGGGACCACGCGACGAAGCTGATGCTCGACGTGCACCAGAAGGGCAAGGCGATCGTGTCCTCCGGATCCAAGGAGAAGGTGGAGACCGACGTCGCGAAACTGCACGCGGCCGGCCTCTGGGCGACCATGGAGCAGCCTTCATGAACGGATGGCGCCGCAAGGGCGAGACCATCGTCGCCGGGTTCGAGCAGCAGGAGGCCGCGGTGCTGCGCGGCCTGGTCAGCCAGCTGGAGGACATGCTCACCGCGCGCGCCGAGGAGGCGCCGCAGGACGAGCTCGCGGAGCTGACCGGCATCCGCACCGGCCCGACCGAATCGCCGGACGACCCGGTGCTTTCGCGGCTGCTGCCGGATTTCCACAAGCTCGACCCGGACAACCCGACCCGCGAGGACATCGACTCGGCCGCCGCGATGCGGTCGATCCACGAGCCCGAGCTGCTGGACAAGAAGGTCGGCGTCGCGAAGATCGTGCTGGACACCCTGCCGCGTGACGGCGGGAACGTGCGGCTGACCTTCGAGCAGGCCGACGCGTGGCTGGGCGCGCTCAACGACGTCCGGCTGGCGCTGGGCACCGCGCTCGACGTCACCGAGGACATGCCCGACGAACTGCCCGAGGACGATCCGCGCGCGCCGCATCTCGGCGTCTACCACTGGCTGACCTGGGTTCAGGAGACCCTCATCCAGTCGCTGACGTCATGATCACCGACGTTCCCGGCGTGCTGGTCGGGCACCACGAGCGGGTCGGCGACGGCTGGGCGACCGGGACGACGGTCGTGCTCGTGCCCGGCGGCGCCGTCGGGGCCGTCGACCAGCGCGGCGGCGCGCCCGGCACGCGCGAGACCAACCTGCTGGAGCCGGAGAACCTGGTCCAGCACGTCAACGCGATCTGCCTGTCCGGCGGGAGTGCGTACGGACTGGCCGCCGCGGACGGCGTCATGCGGTGGCTCGCCGAGCGGAACCAGGGCATCCCGGTGGGATCCCAGCCGCACGAGGTGGTGCCGATCGTGCCCGCCGCGGTGTTGTTCGACCTGCCGCGAAGTGACTGGGGAAACCGTCCGGACGCCTCCTTCGGCTACGCGGCGTGCCAAGCGGCCAAGGACGGCCCGGTGCCGTCGGGGACCGTCGGCGCGGGCGCCGGGGCGAAGGCGGGATCACTCAAAGGCGGGATCGGCACGGCCTCGGAGAAGGTCGGGGAGTTCACCGTCGGCGTGGTCGCCGCCGTGAACGCCGCCGGCGAGGCCGTCGATCTCTCGACCGGCCGCGCGTACGCGGCGGATCACGAGGTCGACGGCGAGTTCGGCGTCCGCTGGCCCGACCGGCCCGGCGACGTCGAGACGAAGGCCGCGGGACTCAACACCACCATCGGCGTGGTCGCGGTCGACGCGGCGCTGTCCAAGGCGGAGGCGCGACGCCTCGCGGTGGCGGCTCAGGACGGCCTCGCCAGGGCGGTGCGGCCCGCGCACACGATGTTCGACGGCGACACGGTGTTCGCGCTGGCGACCGGCGACCGGGAGCTGCCCGGTGGTGCGGGCCCCGTCGCGGCGGCGCGGCGCGCGTTGGTGCTGGACAAGCTGTGCTCGGCGGCCGCGCGGGTGTTCGGGCGGGCGATGGTGCACGGTGTGCTCTCCGCCACTTCGTCGGGGGACATGCGGGCGTACCGGGACGTCTGGCCCGAAGCCTTCTCCTGACCGGCCGGGGTGCCGAGTGGCGGCAATCTCAGAGTATGGACCGGCTCTGTCCAGCACCTAAGATGGGCGACGTGCTCCGGATCCGCCGTGAACTCGTCGACGAGATCGTCGCCCATGCCCGTCGTGACCATCCCGATGAGGCGTGCGGGGTGATCGCCGGTCCCGAGGGATCGGACAGCCCCGAGCGGTACATCCCGATGCTGAACGCGGCGCGCTCGCCCACGTTCTACGAATTCGACTCGGGTGATCTGCTCAAGCTCTACCGGGAGATGGACGCCAACGACGAGGTGCCGGTGGTCATCTACCACTCGCACACCGCGACCGACGCCTACCCGTCCCGCACCGATGTCTCGTACGCCTCGGAACCCGACGCGCACTACGTGCTCGTTTCCACCAAGGACCCCGATTCGCATCAGTTCCGGTCGTACCGGATCGTGGACGGGGAGATCACCGAGGAGCCCGTCGAGATCGTCGGCTGAACCCGCCCCGTCCGGGAATAACCCGGACCGGCCCGAACGTCTGCGTTGCAGAGAACCCACCGGAGGTAGAAAACCATGGCCGTGACCGTGTCCATCCCGACCATCCTGCGTACGCACACCGGCGGCGAGAAGTCCGTCGAGGCGACCGGCAAGACCGTGCTCGAGGTGATCGACGACATCGAGTCCCGCCACGGCGGCCTCAAGGCCCGCCTGGTCAAGGAAGAGAAGCTGCACCGCTTCGTCAACGTCTACGTCAACGACGAGGACGTCCGCTTCGCCGGTGGTCTCGAGGCCGAGGTCAAGGACGGCGACACCCTGACCATCCTGCCCGCCGTGGCCGGTGGCTGATCGATGGCTCGCTTCGAGTCGCTGCTCGACGCGCTCGGCGGCACGCCGCTGGTCGGCCTTCCCCGGCTTTCGCCCACCCACGACGTGCGGTTGTGGGCGAAGCTGGAGGATCGCAACCCGACCGGTTCGATCAAGGATCGCCCCGCGCTGGCGATGATCGAGGCCGCCGAGCGTGACGGCACGCTCCGGCGCGGCTCCACGATCCTGGAGCCGACGTCGGGCAACACCGGGATCGCGCTCGCCATGGCCGCGAAGCTCAAGGGCTACGGCCTGGTGTGCGTGATGCCGGAGAACACCTCCACCGAGCGCAAACAGCTGCTGCAGGCGTACGGCGCGCGGATCGTCTTCTCCCCGGCCGCCGGCGGGTCCAACGAGGCCGTGCGCCGGGCGAAGGAACTCGCCGAGGCCAACCCGGACTGGGTGATGCTCTACCAGTACGGCAACCCGGCCAACGCCGACGCGCACTACCGCGGCACCGGGCCCGAACTGCTCAAGGACCTGCCGACGCTGACGCATTTCGTCGGCGGCCTCGGCACCACCGGCACGCTGGTCGGCGTCGGGCGCTACCTGCACGAGGCGAAGCCGGACGTGCAGATCATCGCGGCCGAACCGCGCTACGGCGAGCTGGTGTACGGCCTGCGGAACCTCGACGAGGGCTTCGTCCCGGAGCTCTACGACGCGAGCGTGCTCAACGGCCGGTACTCCGTCGGCGCGTACGACGCGCTTCGCCGGACGCGTGAGCTGCTGGAGCACGAAGGCATCTTCGCGGGGATTTCGACCGGTGCCGTGCTGCACGCCGCACTGGCCGTCGCCGAGAAGGCCGCCGCCGCGGGGAAGCCTGCCGACGTGGCCTTCGTGGTCGCCGACGCGGGGTGGAAGTACCTCTCGACGGGCGCGTACTCCGGCTCGATCGACGAAGCGGCTCAGAGGCTCGACGGGCAGCTCTGGGCCTGACCCCTCTCTGCACGCGCTATGAACGGTCCGTTCCTTGCAAAATTTGCAAGGAACGGACCGTTCATAGCGTTCGGGGGCGGGTTCAGCCGGATGTCATGAAAGGGTCGTTCAGGACGAAAAATGTCCTGAACGACCCTTTCATGACATTTGAGGAGTGCCGCAAACCGAGGCGGTCCGGCGCTGGCACGATGGCGGGCATGAAGGTCATCGGGTTGCTGGGCGGCATGAGCTGGGAGTCGTCGGCCGAGTACTACCGGCTGGTGAACGAGCGCGTCCGTGAGCTGCGCGGCGGGTACCACTCCGCGCGCACCGTGCTGTACTCCGTGGACTTCGCCGAGATCGAGGCGATGCAGGCCGAAGGCCGCTGGGACGACGCGGGACGCGAACTGAACCGCGCCGCACTCGCTCTCGAAGCCGCCGGAGCGGACTTCGTCGTCCTCTGCACCAACACGATGCACAAGGTCGCCGACCGGCTCACCGACGGTCTGGGCGTCCCGCTCCTGCATCTCGCCGATACGACGGCCGTCGCGATCAAGGCCGCCGGCGTCGAGCGCGTCGGACTCCTGGGCACCGGTTTCACCATGGCCCAGCCGTTCTACCGCGAACGCCTCGCCGCGCACGGCCTCGACGTGCTCGTGCCGGACGCGGACGACCGCGAGACGGTGCACCGGGTCATCTACGACGAACTCGTCCACGGCGTGGTCACCGAGGAGTCCCGCGAGCGGTACCGCGAGGTCATCGCGAGGCTCGTGGAAGCCGGCGCGGAAGGCGTGATCTACGGCTGCACGGAGATCGAGCTGCTCGTCGGGCCGGAAGACAGCACTGTGCCCACCTTCCCCACGACGAGGCTGCACGCCGAAGCGGCCGTGGACTACGCGCTGGGCAAGGCCTCACTCCCTCCCGCGGTGTGACGTTCGTGCTGGGCGACGGCCTGTCGCCACAGTCTGTCCTGTTCTTCACCGGTGAATCCGCCGCGCGGCACGCCGAAGACGTCCTCGATGGCCGTCCACCACTCGGCCGGTGAGTCCAGCACGGTCTTGCCGCCCGGCAGGCCGGTCAAGGTCAGCGCGCGCAGCGAGTCCACGCCGTCGGCGTCGCGCCGCTGCACCACCAGCGTGCGGACGAATCCGGAATCCTCCGCCGTCGACAGCTCGACATGTTTCTCGGCGAAGTCGGCCATCACGGCCGTCTCCGGCGCGAAATCCATCCCGACGAAACTGCCCTGCGGGTCGTGGTCGAGCCGCCAGCCGCCCGGCGTGACCTCCGAGGGCCGGATCCGGAACACCAGCGGACCCTGTTTGTACTCGCCCTCCCGCAGCGGGAGCGGCTGGTGGATGCCGTCTCCGAGCCCGACGTCGACCAGCCAGCCGACTTCGGGCGTCTCCGGCAGCCCGGTCACCTTCAGGGCCAGGTGGTTGAGGTGGATGCCTGCCTCCCCGCCCGGCATCTGCGCTCCGCTCGGATGCCGGGTGACCTGGTAACCGAGTGCCCGCAGCAGGGCCGAGAACGCGCCGTTGAGGTGATAGCAGTAGCCACCGCGGCCGGCGGCGATCCGGCCGAACGACACCGCCGGATCCAGCGAGGTCACCCGGCCGAGCTGGACTTCGAGATCTTCGTACGGCACGCGCTCCACATGGGCCGCGTGCAGGCGGAAAAGGGCATCGAGACTCGGCGGCTCGTGCTCGAGGCCGAGTCGCGCGAGGTAGGCGGGCACGTCGACGTGCTCCGAAGAAGGGAACCCCATGTGATCGACGGTAGCGGGCACCACCGACAAATCAGGGTTCTCACGGAGGCGATCCCGCCGATCCACGTCGTAGCCTGGGGAGGTGACCACTTTGCCTCCCCAGCCGGTCCCGGCGAGCGAGTCGTCCGGTACGGATCCGGCCAAACGCGTCCTGCCGCCGAACCCGAGGGCCGCCGCGATCGTGGCGCTCGCCTTCACCGCGCTGCTCTACCTGGTCGAACTGGTCGACGTCGTGCTGCCCGCCGACCTCGATCAGAGCGGGGGAATCGTCGCCCGCGAGGTCTCCGATCTCGACGGCGTGCTCTGGGCGCCGCTGCTGCACGCGGGCTGGGGGCATCTGTTCTCCAACACCGTCCCGGTGCTGGTGTTCGCCTTCCTCGCGATGTCCGCGGGGATCGGCCGGTGGGTGCTGGTCACCGCGATCATCTGGGTGCTCTCCGGCCTCGGCGTCTGGCTGATCGCGCCGGGCGGCACGGTGACCGTCGGAGCGTCCGGCGTCGCCTTCGGCTGGCTCGCGTTCCTGCTGGTCCGGGGCATCTTCAACCGCGCGGTCGGGCAGATCCTGGTCGCCGTGGTGCTGCTGGGCATCTGGAGCGGGATGCTCTGGGGACTGCTTCCGGGTGACCCGGGCGTCTCCTGGCAGGGCCACCTGTTCGGCGCGCTGTCGGGCGTCTTCGCCGCCTGGTTGATGGCGCGGGCCGACAGGTCCCAGGCCAAGAAAGCGGCGGGCCCCGGTAGCCTCGCCGTGTGACCAAGCCGAGCGCCGACGCCCCGATCGGGGTCTTCGATTCCGGGGTGGGCGGGCTCACCGTCGCCAGGGCGATCCTGGAGCAGTTGCCCGGTGAGCAGCTGCGCTACGTCGGCGACACCGCCCGCAACCCGTACGGTCCGCTTCCCATCGCGACGGCACGCGAGTACGCGCTGGAAGCGCTGGACGACATCGTCGAAGGCGGGGTGAAGGCGCTGGTCATCGCCTGCAACACCGCCTCCGCCGCCTGCCTTCGCGACGCGAGGGAGCGCTACGACGTCCCCGTGATCGAGGTCGTCCTCCCGGCCGCGCGCCGGGCCGTGTCCGCCACGCGTTCGGGGCGCATCGGCGTTATCGGCACCGAGGGCACCGTCCGGTCCCGCGCCTACGACGACGCCTTCAACGCCGCGCAGGACGTCGAGATCACCAGCGTCGCGTGCCCGCGCTTCGTGGACTTCGTCGAACGCGGGATCACCACCGGGCGCCAGGTGCTCGGGCTCGCTCAGGGCTATCTGGAACCACTGCTGGACGCGCAGGTCGACACGCTGGTCATGGGCTGCACGCACTACCCGTTGTTGTCCGGGGTGCTGCAGATCGTCATGGGCCAGGACGTCACGCTGGTGTCCAGCGCCGAGGAGACCGCGCGTGACCTCGTGCGCGTCCTCACCGAGGCCGATCTCCTCGCCGAGCGCGACACCCCGCCGCGGCACGAGTTCGTCGCCACCGGATCCGCCGAGCCGTTCACCAGACTCGCTCAGCGGTTCATGGGCTTCGCTCCGGGTGTGCTGGCTCCCACCAGCGCCTAAAATCGCCGATTCCGTGCTTAAGGTGTCACAGTGCGTCTCACGATCCTCGGCTGCTCCGGCAGCATCCCCGGGCCCGACGCCGCCGCGTCCGGCTACCTGCTCGAGGCGGACGGGTTCGTCCTGGGGCTCGAACTCGGCAACGGGACGCTCGCCAGGCTTCAGGCCCTGCGCGACCCGTTCGACCTGGACGCGCTGATCCTTTCGCATCTCCACCCCGATCATTGCGCCGACGTCAGCGCGCTCACCGTGCTGCGCCGCTACCACCCGGCGTTGCCGTATCCGGCGAGGCCGCGGCGGCTCCCGGTGTACGGGCCGTCGGACGTGCACGAGCGGCTCGCCCACGCGTACGCAGCGAACGAGGACGAGCGGGCGACCACCGATCTTTCCGACGTCTTCGCCTTCGAGGCGCTGCGGTCCGAGCCGATGCGGATCGGGCCGTTCGAGGTCACCGCGGTCCCCGTCGACCACCCGACTCCCGCGTTCGGCCTGCGGTTCTCATACGGCGGCAAGACTCTCGCCTACACCGGTGACACGGGCGTCTGCGACACCCTGACCGATCTCGCCTGCGGCGTCGACGTCCTGCTGTCCGAAGCGTCGTGGACCGACTCGCCCGACCGGCCCGCCGGCGTCCATCTGTCCGGTAAGGAAGCGGGCGAGCTGGGACGCAAGGCCGGGGTGGGGCGCTTGCTGCTCACCCATGTCGCGCCCTGGACCGACCGCGATGCCGTCCTCGCCGAGGCGGCCGTCGCGTTCCCCGCGGCCGAGCTGGTCGAGCAGGGCGCCGTCTACGACCTCTGACGCGGGGTTCTAGAGTGGCGGCCGTGGCGAGAAAAGACGGCAGGAACGACGACCAGCTTCGCGACATCAAGATCACCCGCGGCTTTCAGCGGTGGCCTGCGGGATCGGTGTTGATCGAATTCGGCGACACCCGGGTGCTGTGCGCGGCGAGCGTCACCGAAGGCGTCCCCCGCTGGCGGGCCGGTTCCGGCCTCGGCTGGGTAACCGCCGAGTACGCGATGTTGCCGTCGGCGACGAACACCCGCAGCGACCGCGAATCCATCAAGGGCCGCGTCGGCGGCCGAACGCACGAGATCTCCCGGCTGATCGGCCGGTCCCTGCGCGCCTGCATCGACCTGGCGGCGTTGGGGGAGAACACGATCGTCATCGACTGCGACGTCATCCAGGCCGACGGCGGCACCCGCACGGCCGCGGTGACCGGCGGCTACGTCGCGCTCGCCGACGCCGTCACCTGGCTCGGCGCCGCGGGCCGCCTCGCCGACCCGCAGCCGCTTTCGTCTTCGGTGGCCGCGGTGAGCGTGGGCGTCGTCGACGGGCGGGTGCGCCTCGACCTGCCCTACGAAGAAGACTCGCGCGCGGAGGTCGACATGAACGTCGTCGCCACCGACGCGGGCACCCTGATCGAGGTGCAGGGCACCGGAGAGGGCGCCACCTTCGCACGGTCCACTTTGGACACCATGCTGGACGTGGCGCTCGCGGGTTGTGAGGAACTGACTCGTTTGCAGACCGAAGCGCTCGCGCTGCCTTACCCCGGCGAGCTCCCCGAGCCGCGTCCCGACAAGAAGAAGGGCGCCAAGTGACCAAGCTGCTCCTCGCCACCCGCAACGCGAAGAAGCTCGGCGAGCTCCGGCGCATCCTGGTGGCGGAAGGGATCGAGGGCGTCGAGGTCATCGGTCTCGCCGACGTCCCCGAGTTCCCCGAAGCACCTGAAACCGCCCCGGACTTCGAAGGCAACGCGCTCGCGAAGGCCCAGGACGCGGCCGCCGCGACCGGTCTCCCGGCCATCGCCGACGATTCGGGCATCGCCGTCGACGCGCTCAACGGCATGCCGGGCGTGCTCTCGGCGCGCTGGTCCGGCAAGCACGGCGACGACGAGGCGAACCTGGATCTCGTGCTGGCGCAGCTGTCCGACACGCCCGACGAGCGCATGGGTGCCGCCTTCGTCTGCGCGGCAGCGCTGGTCGTGCCCGGTGGCGACGAAACCGTGGTGCGCGGGGAATGGCGCGGTTCGCTGATCCGGGAACGCCGTGGTGCCAACGGATTCGGCTACGACCCGATCTTCGTGCCCGAAGGCGGGACGCGGACCTCGGCGGAGCTGGAACCGTCCGAAAAGGACGAAGCTTCGCACCGGGGGAAGGCGTTGCGGGCGTTGGTGGGAGAGCTGCGGAAGCTGGCGGGCTGAGCTGGTCGTGAGTGGCGTTTCGGGTTAGGGCGAAGGGTTCCTTGAGGACCTGCTGGACTTTGGCCGCGGCTGATCGCGGGTCGGGTCCGTGAAGGCCTCCTTGCCTACCCTGAAGGTAGTGAAGGAGGCCTTCACGGCCTTCAGGGATCGCCACCTGCAGCTCACCTGCACCAGCAACCACAACGACCACTACGGTGGCGCGTGAAGGCCCCCTTCCCTCGGCTCAGCCGAGGAAACTCGACCTTCACACCTTCCCAAGTACGTGAAGGCCCCCTTCACGTACTTCAGGGACCCAAACCGGTGGTCGTGAGTGGCGTTTCGGGTTAGAACCCGAAACGCCACTCACGAGGCTCACGCCAGCGAGAGGTCCCGCAGCAGCTTCGCGACGTGCCCCGTCGCCCGCACGTTGTACTGCGCCACCGCGATCTTGCCCTCGGGGTCGACGACGAACGTCGAGCGGATGACGCCTTCGTAGACCCTGCCGTAGTTCTTCTTCTCGCCGAAGGCGCTGTACGCCTTCAGGACGGTCTTCTCCTCGTCGGACAGCAGCGGGAACGTCAGGCCTTCCGCCTCGACGAACTTCGCCAGCTTCGCGGGCTTGTCGGGTGAGATGCCGAGCACCTGGTAACCGGCGTCGTTGAGCTGCGCGAGGCTGTCCCGGAAGTCGCACGCCTGCTTCGTGCAGCCCGGCGTGCCGGCGTTCGGGTAGAAGTACACGACGACCGACTTGCCGCGGAAGTCGCTGAGCTTGACGTCGTTGCCCTCGCTGTCGGGGAGGGTGAAGTCGGGCGCTTTGTCGCCGGGGGAAAGTCGCTGCTCGGTCATGACGCACACGGTAGCGAACCGGCGGCGTCAGACCTTTCCGCAGTACTTCGCGGCGACGGGCTCCGACGGGCTCGGCCGCACCTGCAGGCGCAGCCGCACCGGCCGGTCCGGAACGGCGAACGCCAGGTTCAGGTGCACCGACCGGCCGGGCGCCACGTCCTTGCCGGCGTCCGCGACGCCGTTGTAGCCCTGCACCGGGTCGACGACCTGTTTGACCGACGTGGTCTCCCCGTCGACCTCACCCGTCACGGACAGTCCGGAGAGCCGGTACGTGCCCTCGCCCGCGTTCGTCACCTCGATGCCGAAGGCCACCGCGCGCGGGCTCTGCGGATACGCCGACGCACTGGGGCGGAACGACTTCGGCGCGGAAACGGAGATCGTGACGCCGGTCGCGAACCGGTGCGGGGCGCCGAACGCCAGGTCACCCTCGGCGTGTGTCGCGGCCAAGCCCTGCGCCGGGGCGTCCGCACCGAGCACGGCGGCACCTTTTTCCGGTGCCGGGACCCCGCACGCGGCCGCCAGTATCAGCGAGCAGGCGGCGATGAAGAGCTTCGGGGTGCGCGGGGGCGCCATGTGCGGTTACTCCAGTCGGAGGTGCGGGTGGGCCGTTCGAGGTAGGTATTAGTGCCGAAGAGTCCAGAGTGACGGTCTTCCGCAGCCGAGAGGAGCGGCACGGCCGGGTTGAGGCGCACCTGGTGTACAGCCGTGGCCGATCCGTGATCGGAAGGGCACGGCTAGTGACAGCCGTCACCTCGATGGCACATCCGCGCCCGGTCAGACGGCGAAGGCGAAGAACAGGATGAAGATCGCCAAACCGGACACCCAGGCCACGATCAGCCAGCCGAAATCACGCATCGGATCGACCGCCCGGCTCTCCTCGCCGGGGACGTAGACGCCGCGCTCTTCGAACCAGTCCGCCCACCGGGTCAGCCAGCGAAAGGGGCTTCGAGACGCCATGGTCATCACAGTACGGGCATGGGTGAGCCGAGTCAGCCATGGAGGGGCCGCCCGAAAGGGCGAACCGGACGAACCAGTTATCGCCCACTAGGCCCTTTTGTCCAACTGGTTCACCCGTCAGGCTGTAACGATGGCGCTGGGAATAGATATCTACAGTCGCTTTCAATCCGTTACCAATTGGCAGGCCGTCAAGAACCACGGCGTGACGTTCGTCTTCGTCAAGCTGAGCGACGGGGGCGGCCTCCCGAACGGCGGCCGCAACACCGGCGACGCGCTGGTGGCGGGCGCGAGATCCGTCGGTATCCCGGTGGGGGGCTATCACTACGCCCAGGCGAGTCCTTCGCCGGAGGCGCAGGCGGACGTGCTGATCGGGGAGGTCCGGCGACTCGGGGCGACCGGATGTGTCCCGATGCTCGACCTCGAGGACAACCCGCCGGGTTCGGGGACGCCGAACATCCCCGACTCGCGCAAGCGGGACTTCTCGATCAGATTCTGCAATCGCGTGGCCGGGCACGGCTTCCGGCCCGGTATCTACATGAACAACTCGCTCGCCAAGATGCTGCGTCCCGACCAGTTCGGCGTACGGGATCTCGTCATCTGGATCGCGCGCTACGGCGCGAAACCCGATCCGGCCGCCGGCCGGTACGACGTCCACCAGTATTCGGACGCCGGCCACGTCCCCGGCATCCGCGCGAGCGCGGTCGATCTCAACGAGTCCTACACGAACGCCCACTTGACCGGCGGCGGCGCCGCCCCGAAACGGAAGGCGACGACAGAACTCATGGAACGCAGGACCATTCCGGCCAGCCCGTCCGTCACGTCCGTGCGCTTGTTCCTGTCCGGCAGCGAGACGGCCGCGATCATCGTCCGCCCGCGGGTCGACGGGGACGGCATCACCGACGCGCCCGTATGGCAGGGCAACATCTACGCCTGGGGAAGCGACAAGGTCGGCGTCGGCGGGAATCCCATGCAGACGCCCGGATTCAACCCGAAGACGGTTTCGCACCGGCGGTACCACCTGCCGGGCGCGGTGTGGGCCGACTTCGAATACAGCTCGAACGTGGAGTTCGAAATCGACATCGTCGGCTGAGGCCCGAGTACATGAAGGTCCCCTTCCTTGCGCCTGGGTACAGGAAGGGGGCCTTCATGTCATGACGAGCTTCCGAAAGGCCGATGCCGCGTAAGCCGCCCGCTCGGGTCCGGCAGGAGTTCTCGCCCTCCCCAGGCGGTCCGCCGCGGAGTTGCGGCGGCACATCGACGACGAGTGGTGATCCCTCACCGGGCCGCGTCCCGGACGGCGTCCACGATGAACTGATATCCCGTGCACCGGCACAGATTCCCCGCGATCGCCTGCCGGATCTCGGTGTCCGTCGGGTCCGGGTTCTCCTTCAGCAGTTCCGCAGCCGTCGCCAGCATCCCCGGCGTGCAGAACCCGCACTGCAGCCCGTGGTGCTTCCGGAACGACTCCTGCAGCGGATGCAGTTCACCGTCCGACGCCAGCCCCTCGACCGTCACGATCTCCGAGCCGTCCACCTGCACCGCCAGCAGGCAGCACGCACGTGCGCTCGCCCCGTCGAGGGTGATCGTGCACGAGCCGCAGACGCCGTGTTCGCAGCCGACGTGCACCCCGGTGAAACCCAGGTCGTGGCGCAGGAAATCGGCCAGCGTCCGTCGTGGTTCGCAGTCGGCGCGGTAGGTCCGGCCGTTCACCGTCAGGGTGACCGTGATCATGCGCTCTCCTTGGCTCGTGCGAGTGCCCGCCGGGTGAGCACCGCGGCCATCTCGCGCCGGTAATCGGCTGGAGCGTGAAGGTCGCCGGGCGGATCGGTCGCGGCGGCCGCGAGGTCCGCGGCGCGAGCGATCGCCTCGACGGTCATCGGGCCGCCGGTGAGCGACTCTTCGGCGGCGGTGGCCCGGATCGGTGTCGGACCCGCGCCCGCGATGGCGATCCGCGCGGATTCGCAGACCTCACCAGCCATCGTCACGGTCGCGAAGACGGCGACCAGTGCGAGATCGCGACTCCGTCTGCTCAGTTCTTCGACGGCCCAGCCGCCTCGATGCGACGGCACCGAGATCCGCGTCAGCAGCTCGCCCCGGCCCAACGAGGTCCGGTGCGGGCCGAGGAAGAAGTCCCGGGCCGCGACGATCCGTTCCCCGGAAGCACCGTGGACGGCGAAATCGGCGTCGAGCGCGACCATCACCGCGGGCAGTTCCGCGGCCGGATCGGCGTGCGCGAGACTGCCGCCGATCGTGCCCCGGTTCCGGATGGCCACGTGCCCCACGTGGCCGAGCGCCTCGGCGAGGAGGGGGACTTCGGACCGGACGACGGCGGACGTTTCGACCGACCGGTGCCGGGTGAGCGCGCCGATCTCCAGCCGCTCGTTCTCCTTGCGCAGGAAAGAAAGCTCGTCGAGCCGGTTGATGTCGACCACCAGCGAGGGCCGCGCCTGACGCAGATTCAGCAACGGCACGAGACTCTGTCCGCCCGCCAGCACCCGCGCCTCCGGGGTGCTCAGCGCTTCGATGGCCTCGTCGAGCGACGAAGCCCGCAAGTACTCGAACGGCGCAGCCTTCACCGGACTGCTCCCCGCTTCAGCGCGGCGAGCAGCCGTGGCGGCGTGATCGGCAGGGAGGTGATGTCGACGTCGTATTCGCGCAACGCGTCCTCGACGGCGTGCGCGATCGCCGCGCCGCCGCCGATCACGCCCGCTTCGCCCATTCCCTTGAACCCGCCGGGGACGTGCTCGGCGGGAGTCGACATATGCGACACGGAGAACGGCGGGATCTCGGTCGCGGTCGGCAGCAGGTACCCGGTGAACGACGTGGTCTCCATCCGCCCATCGGCGCCGTAGACGAGTTCCTCGTACAGCGCCCCGCCGATCGCCTGCGCCGCGCCGCCGTGCAGCTGCCCGTCCACGATCTTCGGGTTGATGACGGTGCCGCAGTCGTGCGCGATCAGGTAGTCCAGCAGCGTCACGACGCCGGTCTCCTTGTCGACTTCGGCGAGGACGGCGGTGCAGCCGAACGAGGTCGCGACGTTGACCGGATCGTAGACCTCGCGTTCCTCCAGCGTCGGCGTCTCGTCCTCGGGCCAGACGCCGTTCAGCCGCCGGTACGCCGCGTCGCCGATCGCGGCGAGGGTGACCTGCCTGTCCGGTACGCCGTTCACCGCGACGACACCGTCCTTGATGGACAGATCATCGGGCGAGGCCTCCAGGATGTGCCCGGCCACCCGCAGGATCTTCGCCCGCAGCCGGGTCGACGCGTTCAGCACGGCCGCGCCGCCGACGGCCGCCCCGCGGCTCGCCGCCGTGCCGTAGCCGGTGTACGGGCAGCTTTGGGTGTCCCCGGACAGCACGGTGACATGGTCGAGCGGGACACCGAGCGTATGCGCGGCCACCTGCGCCAGCGTCGTGTGGATGCCCTGCCCGATCGCGGACAGTCCGGTGTGGACGGTCACGTGGCCGGTCGAGTCGACCCGCACGACCTCCTCGTCGAACCCGGAATGCCCCAATCCGGCGAGGTTGATGATCCTGCTCGGCCCGAACCCGGTCAGTTCGTTGTGGAACGCGTATCCGATGCCGACACCGTCTCCGCGCCGTTCCGCCCAGCCCGCGTCTTCGACGGCCTTCAGGCAAAGATCGAGGCAGTCCTCGTAGCGGCCGCTGTCGTAGACGAACACCGGGCCCTGGTACGGGAACGCTTCCGGTGGGATGAAGTTCTTGCGCCGCACCGCGTGCGCGTCCATGCCGAGCCGTTTCGCCAGCTGCTCCACCAGGTGTTCGTGCACGAAGTTCGCCTTCGGCAGCCCGTAACCGCGAAACGATCCGTACGGCGACCGGTTCGTCATCACGGCGACGAGGGTGAGTTCCGCGTTCGGGATGGCGTACGGCCCGGTCAGCAGCGCGGTCGTCGTCCAGCATGGGCTGGCGCCGACGGTCCCGAGCACGCCGCCGAGGACGCCGTACACGGTGGCACGCAGGCCGGTGATCGTGCCGTCGTCCTTGGCCGCGAGTTCGACGTCGATCTTCTGCTCGCGAGAGTGCGCGTTGGCGACGAAGCTCTCCGCGCGGTCCTCGATGAGCTTGACCGGTTTCCCGGTGCGCCGCGAGAGGATCGCCGCGACGACTTCCTCGGCGTAGAAGTCGAACTTGTTCCCGAAGCCGCCGCCGACGTCGGGCGTGCGCACGCGGATCCGGTCCATCGGGAGCCCGAAGACCTCGCCGAACAGTTCGCGCGCGAGATTGGGCGCCTGCGTGGCGAGCCAGACGTCGAGTCGGTCGGTGAACGGGTCCCAGGTCGCCACCACGCCGCGCGTTTCGATCGGCGTGCCCATCTGGCGGGCGAACCGGAACGACTCGGTGAGCACGACGTCGGCCTCGGCGAACGCGGTGGCCACGTCACCCATCGGGATGGTGCCGGTGCCGGCGATGTTGTCCGGCCAGTCCTCGTAGAGCTTCGGCGCGTCGTCCGCCAGCGCCTGTTCGAGCGTGCTGGCGGCGGGGAGTTCCCCGTACTCGATTTCGATCAGTTCCAGCGCGTCTTCGGCGGTCGCCCGGTCCTTCGCCGCGACGGCCGCGACGCCTTGGCCGTGGTAGCGCACCTTGCCGATGGCCAGGGCGTGGGTCTCGGGTGTCCGCATGTCCGGCAGGTTCGACCAGATCACCGGCTGGGGTGTCTTCGTGATCGCCCGGACGTCCTCGCCGGTGATCACGGCGAACACGCCGGGATGGGCTTGCGCCGCCGTGGTGTCGACGCGCAGGATCCGCGCGTGCGGCAGGGGACTGCGGAGGACGGCCGCCTCCAGCATCCCCGGCAGCCGTACGTCGTCGATGTACTGCGCCCGCCCGGTCAGCAGGCGGACGTCCTCCTGCCGGGTCACGCTCGCGCCGATCAGCCCCATGGCCTCACTTTTCCGTACCGAGGGCCCCTCGCGCATCGTGCACACGGGTCATGGCCTCCCGATCGGACACCGGGAGCCACTGCCGCTCCGGATCGAAGGGCCGGTACGTGGAGCGGACGTGCTCGATCAGCCGCGGCAGCGTCGGATGCCGGTTCTCGTGCCGCCACAGCAGCGAGAACGGGTACACCGGCGTCGGATCGACGAGCGGGATCTGGACGACGTCCGGATGCCAGGGCACGTGCATCTTCGCGCCGACGAAGCCCAGCCGGTCCTTCGACTCGCTGAGCACCTCGATGTGGTGTTCCAGGCCGAAGTTCGGGCCGGCGGTGTCGACCAGGATGCCGAACGCCGGGCACAGTTCCGCCCAGAACTCCGCCCATTCGCTGGCCCGTGCGTTGTAGGGCATCCAGGCCGTCAGTCCTTCGAGTTCCGCCATCGCCACCCGTCGCCGCCGTGCGAGCGGGTGCCGCCGCCCGACCAGCAGATTCGCCGGTTCCAGGTAGGCGGGCGTGCGGCCGATCCCCGGGGCAGGCGCGCTGCTGACGCGCGCGAAGGCGGCGTCGACGGACTCGGGCAGCACGGACCGGCGCACCGCGCCCAGCCCGGGTGTGACGAGTTCCAGTTCGTCGTCGTGGCCGGCGTGGAACGCCCGGATGACCTCCATGGTCGCTAGCCGCGTGCCGAGGACGTCGACGCGAAGGGGACGCCGCCTGCCCTGAAGACGCTCGACGGCTTGGTCCGCGAGGCTGATCAGCGCCCGGGCGTGCTTGAGGAACTCCTCGCCGTCTTCGGTCGGCACGGCGCCTCCTCGCGTGCGTGACAGCAGCCGCACACCGAGATCGGTCTCGAGCTTCGCGACGCGTTTGGAGACCGCCTGCTGGCTCATGTCCAGCCGGATCGCGGCCTCGCTGAAGTACCGGTCCTCGGCCACCGCGACGAACGCGCGCACCGCGCCCAGATCCAGTTCCACTGTGCTCCCTACAACTTTTGGTTGTCGCCGATCGCGTGTCGCTTGTTGGACTACGCCAGCCCCGCACCGGTCCAATTCGCCGCGTCGGACCGGAATCGTACAACCGTGGGGAGTGACCGGTGGACTCCTTCGTGCACCTGCACGTTCATACCGAGTACTCGATGCTCGACGGCGCCGCCAAGATCGCGCCGCTGTTCGCCGAGGCCCAACGGCTCGGCATGCCCGCCGTGGGCATGACCGACCACGGGAACATGTACGGCGCGGACGAGTTCTACCGGCAGTCCGTCCGGGCGGGGCTCAAGCCGGTGATCGGCATCGAGGCCTACCTCGCGCCCGAGTCGCGTTTCCACAAGAAACCGGTGTTCTGGGGGCGGCGTGGCGATGGCGGTGACGTCTCCGGCGGCGGCGCCTACACGCATATGACCATGCTCGCGGAGAACGCGACCGGCCTGCGAAATCTGTTCAAGCTGTCTTCGCTGGCCAGCTTGGAGGGCTACTACCGCAAGCCCCGGATGGATCGCGAACTCCTCGCCCGGCACCACGAAGGTGTCATCGCCACCACCGGCTGCCCGTCCGGCGAGGTGCAGACCAGGCTCCGGCTCGGCCAGCCGGACGAGGCGATCCAGGCGGCTTCGGACTATCGCGACATCTTCGGCGCGGACGGCTTCTTCCTCGAACTGATGGACCACGGTCTCCCGATCGAGCGCTCCGTGCGGGAGGGGTTGCTGGACATCGGGCGCAGGCTGGAGCTGAAGCCCCTGGCCACCAACGATTCGCATTACGTCACCCGGGATCAGGCCGCGGCGCATTCGGCACTGCTGTGCGTCCAGTCCGGCAAGACGCTCGACGATCCCGGCCGGTTCAAATTCGACGGCGACGGCTACTACCTCAAGTCCGCGGAGGAGATGCGGGAGTACTGGGACAGGGAGGTTCCGGGCGCGGCGGATTCCACGCTGCTCATCGCCGAACGGATCGAGCCTTACGACGACGTCTACCGGCACGTCGACCGGATGCCGGTCTTCGAAGTCCCCGAAGGACACGACGAGGAATCCTGGCTGCGGGAGGAGGTCGCGGCCGGGCTCCGCCGCCGTCTGCCGGACGGTGTCCCCGAGGCCTACCTCGCCCGTGCCGACTTCGAAATCGGCGTGATCGCCGACAAGGGTTTCCCGGCGTACTTCCTGATCACCGCCGACCTGATGAACCACGCCCGCCGCGTCGGCATCCGGGTCGGGCCCGGCCGAGGTTCGGCGGCCGGGTCGCTGGTGGCATACGCGCTCGGCATCACGAATCTGGACCCGATCGACCTCGGCCTGCTCTTCGAACGGTTCCTCAACCCCGAACGGGTCTCGATGCCCGACATCGACATGGACTTCGACGACCGGCGCCGCGGTGAGATGATCCGGTACGCCACCGAAAAGTACGGCGCCGAGCACGTCGCCCAGGTGATCACCTTCGGCACCATCAAGACAAAAGCGGCCATCAAGGACGCTGCACGCGTCCACTATGGACAGACTGGGTACGCGATCGCGGACCGGATCTCGAAGACGCTCCCGCCGCCTGTCGCGGCGAAGGACATCCCGCTCGCCGGAATCGTCGAGCCGGACCACGAGCGCTACGCCGAGGCGGCGGAGGTCCGCGCACTGCTGGAAAGCGACGGCGAGGCGGCCAAGATCTTCGAGACCGCGCGCGGGGTCGAAGGACTGATCCGCAACGCCGGTGTCCACGCCTGCGCCGTCATCATGTCGAGTGAACCGCTGCTCGACGCGATCCCGTTGTGGCGGCGGGACGACGGCGCGGTCATCACCGGCTGGGACTACCCGTCGTGCGAGGCCATCGGCCTGCTGAAGATGGACTTCCTCGGCCTGCGGAACCTCACCGTGATCGGCGACGCGCTCGACAACATCAAGGCCAACCGTGGCGAGGACATCGACCTCGACACGCTCGGCGTGGACGATCCGGCGACCTACGCACTGCTCGCCCGCGGCGACAGTCTCGGTGTCTTCCAGCTCGACGGCGGGGCGATGCGGGATCTGCTGCGCCGGATGGGGCCGACCGGTTTCGGCGACATCATCGCGGTGAACGCGCTGTACCGGCCGGGACCCATCGCGATGAACACGCACAACAACTACGCGGACCGCAAGAACGGCAGGCAGCCGATCGAGTCGATCCATCCCGAGCTCGCCGAGCCGCTGCGCGAAATCCTGGCCGAGACCCACGGCCTGATCGTGTACCAGGAACAGATCATGCGGATCGCGCGCGACGTCGCCGGCTATTCCATGGGCCGCGCCGACGTACTACGCAAGGCGATGGGCAAGAAGAAGAAAGAGGTGCTGGAGAAGGAGTTCGAAGGCTTCCGGGACGGCATGCTCGCCAACGGTTTCTCCCTCGCGGCCGTGCGGGCGCTTTGGGACGCGATCCTGCCGTTCGCCGGGTACGCGTTCAACAAGTCCCACGCCGCCGGCTACGGCCTGGTCGGCTATTGGACCGCGTACCTGAAGGCGAACTACCCGGCCGAGTACATGGCGGGACTGCTGACTTCGGTGGGGGACAACAAGGACAAGTCGGCGGTCTACCTCTCGGAATGCCGTCGGCTGGGGATCGAGGTGCTGCCGCCGGACGTCAACGAATCTGGGCTCCGGTTCGCCGCGGTGGGCGACGCGATCCGGTTCGGGCTGGGCGCGGTGCGCAACGTCGGTGCGAACGTCGTCGATTCGATCATCAGGACCCGGCTGGATAAGGGGAAATACGCGTCGTTCACCGACTTCCTCGACAAGTCGGAACTGGTGGCCTGCAACAAACGCGTCATCGAATCGCTGGCCAAGGCGGGCGCGTTCGACTCGCTCGGGCACACGCGGCTCTCGGTCGTGCGGGTGCACGAGGACGCGGTGGACGCCGTGGTTCCGCTGAAACGCAAGCAGGCCATGGGTCAGTTCGATCTCTTCGGGTCCGGTGAGGAACGCGAGGAGGACACCTCGCCGCTCGCGCATCTCAAGTACGGCGTCGAGGAGTGGCCGCGCAAGGAACTGCTGGCCCACGAACGGGAAATGCTCGGGCTCTACGTGTCGGCGCATCCGCTCGACGGGGCGGAACATGTCCTGCGCGCGCACGCGCCCCGGCCGATCGCGGCGATCCTCGACAATCCGCCACGCGAGGGAGAACTGGTCGTCGCCGGGCTCGTCACGTCGCTGGAACGGCGGGTGAACAAGAAAGGCGAGCCGTGGGCGATCTGCACGATCGAGGATCTGGACGCCGCGCTCGAAGTGCTGTTCTTTCCCAAGGCGTACGCGCTTTTCGCGGCGGATCTGGCCGAGGACAACGCCGTCCGCGTCAGCGGCCGGGTGAACTGGCGGGAGGACAGGATGTCCGTGTTCGGTGGCGGGCTCGTGCCGCTCGACCTTTCCGCGGGGGAACCACCGCTGACCCTGCACGCGACCGCCGAGCGGCTGACCGAGGACGCGGTCCTCGAACTGAAGCGGACTCTGCTGGTACACAAAGGACGGACGCCGGTCCGGGTGAAGCTCGCCGGGACGTGGTACGCGCTCGACGATTACCCCGTCGCCGTCAGCTCGACGCTTCTGGGTGAGCTGAAGTCCATTCCCGGCATCACGCCGCGCGCCGCCGCAACCTGAGCTGCCCGATCTCCGACACGTTCTTCATCAGTTCGGCGTTCACCCAGGCGACGGTGTGGGCGAAGGTCAGCCCCGCTTCCTCGCCGAACGGGTAGCCGGAGGGCGCGTCGAGGTCGGCGTCGGTCGAGCGGTCCAGCACGGCCAGCCATTCCTCGCGGAGGCCGCCCAGCCAGGCGACGACGGTTTCCGCGCCGGGCCAGGTGATTTCCGTGCGCTCGCGGGGAGTCCGTCCGTTCGCGTGGTCCAGTGCGACGCTCCACCACCAGCCGATATGCCAGGTGAGCCAGGCGATCGTGGGGGCCGGGACGGGATCGGGTTCGGTGTCGGCCCAGTCGGGGGTGCCGTCCGGCCGGATCGTCCAGCAGAGGGCCGCGGGCTCCCAGAGGAAGTCTCCCGGCTCCAGATCGGCGAGGTGGTACTCGAACAACGACCAGGTCAGATCGAACTGCCAGCGGGACAGCTCCGAACGCGATACGGACACGCGCCGGATCCTCCCTTCGGGGCACCGCGGTCGCAACCGGTTTACGGTGCGGGCATGAGTCCCTATGTCGCGCAACGGAACGGCCGGACGGCGACCGCCGAAGACCTGGCGCCCCTCGCCTTCGCCGGCTTCGCGCACTTCACGGCCATGCAGGTGCGTGACGGCCGGGTCCGCGGTCTCGACCTGCATCTGGACCGGCTGCGGAGCGCCTCGCTGGAGCTGTTCGGCGACGCCCTGCCGGATGATCGGATCCGCTCGTACGTGCGCGAGGCGCTGAAGTCCGGGCCCGCCGACGTCTCCCTGACCGTGACGATCCACCTGCCGGGTGACCTCGAAGTCCTGGTGCGCACCCGGCCCCCGGCTTCGGGTCCGGCGGGGCCGCTGGCGCTGACCGCCGTCGAGCACGAACGCTTCCTCCCCACCATCAAGCAAACGGGCGAGACGGCGAAGACGTACTTCCGACGGCAGGCGGTCGCCGAAGGATTCGACGACGCGGCGTTCGTCGATCGGCGGGGCAGGCTGAGCGAGGCGACGATCTGGAACCTCGCCTTCTCCGATGGCGATACGGTGGTGTGGCCCGAAGCCGCTCTGCTGCGGGGAACGACGATGGGCATCGTCCAGCGGCGTCTGGAGGGGCTCGGTGTGCCGCAACGGGTCCAGGAGGTCACCCGCGCGGACCTGCCGGGGCTCGGCGGCGCGGTGGTCATGAACTCGTGGACGCCGGGGATAGCGGTGCGCCGGATCGGCCCGGCGCCGCTGCCGGAAGCGCCGTCGTTCGTCGAGACGCTGCACCGGGCTTACGAAACAGAACCTCTCGTGCGACCTTGAAAGGGAAGAAATCGATGAAGATCCTCGTGGTCGGTGCCACCGGGACGATCGGGGCCGCGGTCTCGTCGGCTCTCACCGCGCGCGGGCACACGGTGCTCGCCGCGTCCCGCTCCGGCGAGGTCGGAGTGGACGTCGAGCAGCCCGCCACGCTCGACGCGCTCTTCGCCGCCGAGCCGGGTATCGAGCATGTCGTGTGCTGCGCGGGGAGCGGCTCGCTGGTCCCGGTCGACGGCGGGAGCGACGAAGAGTTCACGCAGGGCCTGCAAGGGAAACTGCTCGGGCAGGTGTTCCTGCTGCGGCACGCGATCCCGCATCTGCCGGACGGTGGATCGGTCACGTTGACCGCGGGCCGGATCCCGGAAACGTTGCGCGGCAGTGCTTTCGGTGTCCTGACCAACGCAGGTCTCGAAGCCTTCGTCGCCGCGGCCGCCCGCGAGCTGCCTCGCGGGCTCCGCGTCAACGCCGTCAGCCCCGGCTGGGTGCGCGAAACACTCGCGGCGCTCGGTGAACCGGAAGGCGGCACCCCGGCGGCCGACGTCGCGCGCAGCTACGTCGAGAGCGTCGAGAACGCCGACCTCACCGGACGGACGTTGACCCCGTGACCACCCATGACAAGGACAGACAGGAATTCCTCCAGCTGGCCGGGCTGGCGACGCCGATGGCGCTGCGCGTGGCGGTGACACTGGGGCTGCCGGACCGGTTGTCCGGCGACGGCGTGGCCGCCGGCGACCTGGCGGCGGAACTCGGCCAATCCCCGCTCGCGCTCGATCTGCTGCTGGGGCACCTGACCACGCTCGGCGTCCTCGAACGGACGTCGACCGGCTACCGCACCACCGAGTACGGCGCGAAACTCCGCGCCGACGCGGGAAACGGCCTCGCCGGACTGCTGGACATCAACGCCGCCGGCGGGCGGGGCGAACTGGCGTTCGTCGAGCTCGCGCACAGCATCGCCACCGGCGAGGCGGGCTACGTTCGCCGCTACGGCAAGGACTTCTGGACCGATCTCGCCGAAAATCCCCATCTCCGGGAGACGTTCGACCGGCAGATGACCCAGCGGTATCTGACGCAGGTGCCGCGATTCGTCACCGGGTTCGACTGGTCCCGCTTCGGCACGCTCGTCGACGTCGGCGGGGGTCACGGCAGCCTGCTCGCCGCGATCCTGAAGGCCAACCCGTCGATGCGCGGCCACCTCGTCGATCTCGCGCGCACCGCGGCCGCCGCCGAAGCGGCACTGCGCGAGCAGGGGCTCGGAGACCGGGTCGAGGTGAGCGCGGGGAGCTTCTTCGACCCGCTCCCGGCCGGGGCAGATGCCTATCTGCTGTCCGACATCCTCCACGACTGGGACGACGAGCACGCCCATCGCATCCTGGCCCGATGTGCCGAGGCGGCCGGCGCCGGAAGCCGGGTCCTCGTCATCGAGGCGGTCGGCGGACTCGGGGCCCAGACCGAGTGGGACCTGGTCATGCTCGTGCTCTACGGCGGCCGCGAGCGGCGTCTCGACGAGCTCCGCGAACTCGCCGCCGCGCACGGCCTGGTCTTCGACTCCATCACCACCCTGACCGAGCAGCGCAGCCTGCTGGAGTTCCACCGCGAAGATATTCCTTGACAAGAATATTCTACTGAGTGAATACTTCTCGGCATGGAGCAGATCGCAGCAGCATTGGGAGACGGAGCGAGGTGGAGCCTCGTCGAGCTTCTCGCCGAGCGGCCCCGGTCCGTCGGTGAGCTCGCCGAGCTGACCGGCCTGCGGCAACCACAGACCACCAAGCACCTGCAGACCCTCGCCCGCGCCGGGCTCGTGACGGTGTTCCCGCTCGGGCAGCGTCGCGTCTACGCGGTCGAGGCGGGTCCGCTGAAGGACCTCGAAGGACGGCTGCGGACGCTGATCACGACCATCGAGGCGAACGCGGGCGAGCGAGACGTCCTCGCGCGCTATCAGGCCGCGATCGGTGCCGACACCGAGGCCGCGAAGCAGGACCGGTGGGCGGACGGACGAGCGTTCTCGTTCGACCGTCTGCTCACCGCGCCGCGGGACGACGTCTGGCGGCACTGGGCCGAGCCCGCGCTGCTCGCGTCCTGGTGGGCGCCGCCCTCGATGACCGTCACCGACTGCGTCATCGAGCCGTGGGCCGGTGGCCGGGCCGTGCTCGACTACCGCGACGCCGAAGGGCGCTACCGGTCCGCGGGGAAGGTCCGCGCCGCGGCCGAACCCGAACACCTCGAATTCGACCTCTCGGTGCTGACCGCCGAGGGCGACACCTTCTTCACCGGTCACTACGACCTGAAGTTCACCGAGGCGCCGGGCGGGACCCGGCTCCGGCTCGACCTGCGCATCACCGAAACCACCGTCGAGGCCGTCCCCTTCATCGCCGGTATCGAAACCGGCTGGGGCCAGGTGCTCGACAACCTCGCGACCACGCTGACCCAGGAAAAGGACTGAACGACATGACGAACCACGCCGCCCGCCGCGTCACCGCCAACATCAGCCTCACCCTCGACGGCCACTACAGCGGCCCCGGCGGCCCTGGCGACATGGGCGCGATCGTCTCCTACGCCACCACCGACGTCGCCCGCGCCCACCTGGCCCGTATCCACGAAACGGCGACCACCGCGGTGCTCGGCAGACTGAACGCCGAGGGCTTCCTGGGCTTCTGGCCGACCATCGCCGCCGACGAGAACGCCGATCCCCGCGACCGGGCCTACGCGAAATGGCTCACGGACGCGGAAAAGGTGGTCTTCTCGACGACATTGTCCGAAGCACCCTGGGACCGCGCCCGCGTCGTGAACGCCCCGGCCGGCGAGGTCATCGCAGCCCTCAAGGCGAACGGGGAAGGCGACATCCTGGTCAACAGCAGCGCCAGTGTCATCAAGGCCCTGCTCGCGGACGACCTGATCGACCGGCTGTACCTGATGATCTGCCCGGAGATCACCGGCGGCGGACAGCGGCTGTTCGCCGACGGGCTGCCCGCGTCGAAGTGGTCGGTGGCTTACCAGGAGGTCGGGGAGCTGGGCGAGATGGCGCTGGTCTACGACCGGGTGCGCTGATCCGCCGGGAGGTCGTCGCCTTTCAGGTATCGCAGGCGAGCTCGCCCGAGGCCCCACTATAAGACAGGTGTGTGTACTATAGTTGGCATTCCGGTACTATAGTTGTCTGGGAGGCGGGCAAGTGGACTTGAGCAGGCCGTTGATGACGGTCACCCCAACCGTCGACGGCGACGTGCTCGCCGTCCTTGCCGGCCATGACGGCATCTTCACGACCGGGCAGTTGCATCGCCTGCTGGCCCGGCATTCGGAGGAAGGCATCCGCAAAGTGCTGCGGCGCCTGACGAAGCAGGGTGTCGTTGAGTCCGACCGAGTCGGCAACGCCTTCGCGTACCGGCTCAACCGCGACCATCTTGCGGCGGAATACATCATCGGGCTCGCCCGGATGCAGAAGACGCTCCTGGAACGCATCGAAGATCGGCTGGAGTCCTGGCAGGTCCCGCCGGTGTACGCCGCGGTCTTCGGCTCGGTGGCACGAGGCGAGATGACGGAGGACAGCGACCTTGATCTGCTGCTGATCCGGCCAGATGACGCGGATGACGACCGTTGGGAAACGCAGGTCGATGAGCTGGCGGTCGAGGTGACCCGCTGGACCGGTAACGACACGCGGCCTCTGGAGTTCACCGAAGCCGAACTCGTCGTCCACGCGTACGACGAGGCTGTTCTGCACGATGTGGCACGAGACGGACTGACGGTGGCCGGGAGCCGGGCATGGCTGACCGGACATCTGCGAAAGAGAAAAGGCTGACGTGCGGATCAGAAGATGCGACGCGAGCGTTCAACGAGGTCGTATGCACAAGGCGACCCAATTCAACGAGGCGGCGGACATGATTCGCGAACTCGCCGACGAGCACGAGGACATCGCCGACGCGTACGTGACCTTGTGCGTGCACGCCGGCATCGCGGCGTCCGACGTCATCTGCTGTGCCAGGTTGGGTGAACACGCACAGGGCGAGAACCACGACGAAGCGATCAGCTTGTTGTCTCGGGCCGACAAGGAAATCGCGAAGCACTTGAGAACTCTGCTCAAGCTGAAGACCAAGGCGGGTTACAGCCACACTCCGGCCACGGTGGACGAGTTCAAGCGTGCGGGCAGACGCTGGTCGAAGAAGCTCGCCGGGTGGCCACCGCACGCTGAGGCCACGCGTCTCGGCCCGCTTGGGGCGTACGGAGAGACTTGAACTCTCACTTGTACGAGAGCCCTTTGCCGTGTCGAATCTGCCGTCGTCGAGGTGCGCGTCCTTCTGTGTCACCTCTCAGCCCGAATGGCGGTCCGAGACGGCACTGCGGCCGGATATGCCGGGTGTCTCGTTGTCGAGTCGAGGGCGAAGGTGTTCGGCGGCTGCGTAACGGCGACCAGAGGTGGCAGCGACCTCACTCTCGACAACGTCAACATCGTGGTCGAGCAGACGGTGAATTTCGCCAGCCTCACCAACCGGAACCCGAGAGGAACCGGGACCATCCCGACGCCGCTACCGGCGAGGGCTGGACCGGGATCTATTGAACTGTCCGGCTGGGGCATCACCGCTAACTGGGCAGGAGTGTGACCCATGCCTGAGATTCGCAGCATCCTCGAGTTCCGGGGAGTGAACTCCGGAACGCGCACCGTCCCCGCGGGGGAGTTGGACGAGTACGAGTTCTATCCCGATCCCGAGTGGGACCTGGTGAGCTGGGGCGTGACCTCGCTGGACGACACGGTGAGACTCCAAACCGCCACTATCACGCCGGGCAATGACGAAGTACTCCGATTCGTCGGCCGCGTACACAACACGGATACCGTGTCGCACTCGCACCGATGGACGTTCGTCTTGGTGAAGAAGTAGTACATGGTCGACTTCGGCAAGGTCGCGGGATCAAGTGCGATCGGCGGGTCCGCTAGCTGCCGGGAGCTTCTTCGTGTTCGGGTGTGGCATATCTGTGGCACGTGCCCTGCGGGGCGGCTCCAAGCGGAGCGCGCCGTCGTAGGTCAGGCGTGCAGGGTGGGCCCGGAGAGACTCGAACTCTCACTGGCACGGACCTAAACCGTGTGCCTCTGCCAATTGGGCTACGGGCCCCCAGTACTGCCCCGAAATCGTAGCGTGCGACACGTTCGGCGTTTCTCGGCGTGGCCGATGCCACGGCGCGGGGTGGCGTCCTCTAACGTGGGCCACCAGCAAGTCCGTCGCGGCGAGGAGGACACGTGGCTCGCGATCCCGAGACCATCGAGCGTGAGATCGAGCAGGCCAGGAACGCGCTGGTGGCCACGCTCGACCAGCTGGGCACGAAGGCGAACCCCGCGAAGCTCGTGGATTCCGCGAAGACCGGTCTGCGCGCGAAGCTGGACGAGCCCAAGGTGAAGTACCCGCTCATCGGCGGGGCTGTGCTGATCGGCGTCCTGCTGATCCGCAAACTCCTGAAGTAGGTCTCAGGAGGTCTGGGCCGCCTTGGCGGGTGTCTTCGCCGGCTCGGACTTCTCCTTGGACTTCGCCTCGTCGACGGCCTTCGGGAGTTCCTTGCCCTGGGGGACCGGGGGCTTGCCGCCGGTCTTCTCCTTGGCCTTGCCGTTCGACGGCGGAGGAACCTCGAGCGGTTCGATCTCCGGGAGCGTCAGCCTCGCCGTCATGTAGGCGGCGGTGAACTCGAGCGCGCTGCCGTTCAGCAGGTGCACCACCGTCGAATGTTCCGGCGGGGACAGTTTCTCGACCAGCTGGTCGGCCCGGTCCCGTGCCGCGATGATGCCCGGCGCGCGACCGGTCAGTTCCTTGCCGGAGCCGCTGACCGTGACCTTCCAGTCGTCGTCCTCTTGGACGTACGACGCGGTGATCGGTTCGGTCATCCGCCTCACCCCTCTCCTCGCGAGCATGCGTCACTCAATGGACTTCGTCACGCCGCCGTCATGACGCCACTTTCGGGTGGTGGCGCCCCCTCCTGAGGGTGGTCGCGACTGTCCATCAGACTTTCTACAGTGTCATCGATACAGTAGGACAACTCTGTGTCACAAGACACTGGCGGCAATGTGCTCTGAGTGACGACCGAATGGCCTAATGCACGAGCATCTTCACAGTCGTTTCAGCGGGCCCTCGCCGACAGGCCCGACCAGAGGATGTCCATCGCGTATCCGGTCGCCGTTTCGGGGCTGACGTCCTCGTGCCGTTCGCACCAGATCGCGAGCCGTTCACAGGCCCCGACCACGAACTCCGCGGACGCCTCGACGCGGAGGTCGTCGGCCTGGTCGAGGTGGTCGCTCATCAGCGCGGCGATCAGGTCGGTCTGCTGGCGGCGGGTCTGCTCGATCTCGTCGGCGGCACCCGTTCCGATCAGCGCCATCTCGTGGCGGAGCAGCGACCAGGCCTGCCGCCGTTCCCGGATGAAGACGAAGAAGGCGAGCAGCCCGCGCCGCAGTGCGTCCTCGGCGGACGTCGCGCCGACGGTCGCCCGTTCGGTGACCTCGCGCAGGGCCGCCCGCGACTGCTGGATGCAGGCGAGCAGGAGCCCCTCTTTCGAGTTGAAGTACTCGTAGAGCATCGGCTTGGAGACCCCGACGCGTTCCGCGATGTCGTCCATCGACGCCGCGCTGTAGCCGCGATCGGCGAAGACTTCCTCAGCGATTTCGATCATTTGCCGCATCCGCTCTGCTCGTGGCATGCGTTTGCGCTTCGCCGTCGTCACCACAACACTCTACCGAAGGTAACCTACTTCGAGTAAGGTGAACTCCCGGTAACAGGTAATTCGAACGAGAGGTCGGGTCATGGGCAACCGCACCGAGACCGGTGTCGTCATCGTCGGAACCGGCTTCTCCGGCCTGGGCATGGCCATTCAGCTGCGGAAAGAGGGCCGCGAGGACTTCGTCATCCTGGAGAAGGCCGACGACGTGGGCGGCACGTGGCGCGACAACACCTACCCCGGCTGCGCCTGCGACATCCCCTCGCACATGTACTCGTTCTCGTTCGAGCAGAACCCCGGCTGGTCCCGCGCGTACTCGCCGCAGCCCGAGATTTGGCAGTACATGCGCGACGTCGCCGCGAAGTACGACTTGCACCGCTTCATCAGCTTCGGCCAGGAGATGACCGGAGCCCGCTGGGACGCCGACGAGAACCGCTGGCACGTCGCGTCGAAGACAGGCGACGAGTTCGTCGCGCCCGCGCTGGTCGCCGGGGTCGGCGCGCTGCATCTGCCGCAGATCCCGAAGCTGCCCGGCATCGAGCGCTTCAAGGGCCGTGCCTTCCACTCCGCGCAGTGGGAGCACGACTACGACCTCACCGGTAAGCGGGTCGCCGTGGTCGGCACCGGCGCGAGCGCGATCCAGTTCGTGCCGCGGATCGCGAAGGACGTCGCCGAGCTGACCCTCTTCCAGCGGACGCCGCCGTGGATCATGCCGAAGCCGGACCGCGAGATCCCCGAAGCGCTCCGGAAGACGTTCAGTTCGGTGCCGCTGCTGCAGCGCGCCTTCCGCGACGTTCTCTACTGGGGCCTCGAAGCCCGCGCGATCGGCTTCAACGGGCAGCCGTGGGTCATGAAGATCGGCCAGCGCATCGCGAAGCGCAACATCTTCAAGAGCGTCAAGGATCCCGAGCTGCGCCGGAAGCTGACGCCGGACTACACCATGGGCTGCAAGCGGGTCCTGGTCTCCAACGACTACTACCCGGCGCTCGCGCGGGACAACGTCGACGTCGTCACCGACGGCGTGAAGGAGGTCCGCGAGCACAGCGTCGTCGACGGCGCCGGCGTCGAGCACGAGGTCGACGCGATCATCTACGGCACCGGCTTCCACGTCACCGACGCCTTCGATGATCTGGAGATCATCGGCCGCGACGGGCGCAACCTCGGCAAGGAATGGGCGACCGAGGGGATGCGGACCTATCAGGGCATCACCGTGTCCGGGTTCCCGAACCTGTTCTTCCTGCTCGGCCCGAACACGGGGCTGGGGCACAACTCCGTGGTCTTCATGATCGAAGCGCAGATCTCGTACGTCGCGCAGGCGCTGCGGCTCGCGCGCGGCAAGGCGCTCGACCCGCGGCCGGAGGCGCAGGAGCGTTTCAACGGCGAAATCCAGCGCAAACTCGCCAAGGGCATCTGGACCCAGGGTGGCTGCAAGAGCTGGTACCTCGACGCGAAGGGCGTCAACCGCACGATCTGGCCGGGTTTCACCTGGCGGTACTGGCTCGACACCCGCAAGGTGCGCCGCGAGGACTACGAACTCCTCGGCTGAGGAAAGAGGGAGGGTCCGTGAAAGCCAAGATGGGGGGCATGGCCTTCACGGACCGGGGAATGCCGCGCTCATGAGGGGTTGAGCCGGCGAAGCCTTCCGATGAGATCGACGGTGGGGATGCCGCAGAGCTCGGCCATCCGTTCCAGCGCCGCGAAATCGAGGTGGACCTCGGCCGAGCCGTTGTCACTCGATCTCTTGAGCCGGTCGTCCGCCCACCGTCGCAGGGGGAGCAGTTCCTCCTGCTCGTCCTTGATCACCAGGCGCAGGTCGATCCGCACCCGGCCCGGTTCGTCCACGAACACCCGGCGATGCACCTTGGCCAGCAGATCCTGTGGCAGCTCGTCCATCGCGACGCACAGTTCGACCAGCCGCACCACGGAACAGTGGCGGGTGCCCAGCTCGTAGGTGGCCAGCGTCTGGAGCGAGATCTCGCTCTGCAGATGCTGGTTCAGTTCCTTGCGTGTCCAGCCACGTTTACGGCGGAGCTTGCGGAGCTCGTCTCCGAGTATCCGCTGATAGCTCTCAGCGTCGATCAGCACTCCCCATCCCCTGCCTTGCCAACCTTCTCCACCGCCCGCCCCATGTGACAAAACCCGGGACGAGCGCGCTCACGTGTATGAAAGTCGGCAGGGGCGTCGCTCTTACGCGGTTTCGGGGGTGGTTTTCCTATCGATTTTGGTCTGCTGGGCCGAATGGGTGAAGGAATGGCGGGTGGAGGGGCCGTTTCGGTGGCTTTCGCAACACCCTGAGCCTGGCTGCCAGGAGGAGCGGCGCCGCGTCAGTTGACGCAGGGCACGCCTTCGGCGGTGATCGGCTTCTCGTCGGACTGCTCGGGCGGCGGCGCCGCGGCCGACGAACCGGCGGCGTTCTGCGAGGAACCGGAGCCCTCGGCGCCGCTCGGCGCCTTGAAGTCCGAGCCGAGGAACACCGTCACGTGCCCGGCCTCCACACTCTTGTCCTCTTGGACGGTCGGGTTGCCGCCGAGTGCGTCGGCGACCGCCTGGCCCGCCGCCTTCTCACCCTTGGCGACCCAGACCACCGTCTTCTTGCGCGCGCTCGCGGTGGCCGTGTCGCCCGCTGTGAAGCCTTTGTCGACGAGCTGCTTCAGCACCGACGAGGCCAGCCCGTCCCGGTTCGTGGAGTTGCGGACGTCGACCGTGGTCGCCTTGTTCGCCGACTCGGCGGGCGGCGCCTGCTGCTGTTCGCCGGGCTGCGGGCCCGCGAGCCCCTGGACGAAGCTCTTGACCTGCTTCGGGTCGACCTGGATGGCGACGCCGTCGTTCGGGGTCTTGTACTCGATGTTGACGATCGGGATCGTCCGGAACTCGAGCTGACCGCCGGTCAGGCTCTTCATCTGCTGCGCGAACCCGAAGACGTCCCAGTTCTGGTTGAGCACGACCGACTTCTTGATGGCCGTGATCAGGTCGTTGAGCTTGCCGGGGTTCGCGAGCGTGCCCGCCGAGAGCACCTTCCGCGCCATCCCGGCCATGAACACCTGTTGCCGGACGACCCGGTCTAGGTCGCCGCGAGGCAGCCCGTGCCGCTGCCGGACGAAGCCGAGCGCCTCGACCCCGGAGATGGTGTGCGGGCCCTTGGTGAACTTCGCGCCGGAGAACTGGTCGTCGACGTCGTCGTTGAGGCAGACGTCGACCCCGCCGATGGCCTGCGTGATCTCGCTGAAGCCCAGCAGGTTGATGGCGGCGTAGTTGTCGATGGTCGAGCCGGTCAGCTGCTCGACCGTCTTGATCAGCGTCTTCGCGCCGGCCTCGTTGGCCTTCTGGTCGAGTTCCTTCGGGTCGGAGACGCCGTCTTCCTGCAGCTTCTTGCGCTCGTCGAGCATCGCGCGGGCGTAGGCGGAGTTGATCTTGTGCTTGCCGAAGCCGCCGGGGATGTCGACGTAGGAGTCGCGCGGGAGCGAGATCGCGACGGCCTTGGAACCGTCGTTCGGGATGTGCACGAAGATCAGCGAGTCGGTGTTCAGCTCGCCGTCGGCCTGGCCGGCGCGCAACTGGGCCAGCACTTCCTTCGACAGCGGGTTGCCCTGTGCGTCCGTTCGGCTGTCGAGGCCGACGAGCAGGATGTCGCGGGCGCCGTCGGCGGGCTTCTCGCCTTCGTCCGCGCCGATGCCGACGTTCGCGAAGGTCAGGCCGTCCATCGCGGCCCACGCGTACCCGGTCAGGCCCATCACCAGCAGCGAGACGAGGCCGAGGGCGATCTTGGGGCCGCGGAACGACCGTCGAGGGGCACGCTTGGGGGCCGGGCGCCTGGGCGGCGGGCCTGCGGCCTGGCGGGCACTCCGGGGCGGGGCCGGGCGGGAAGGAACGCGTCCGGGCGCGTCCTGCCTAGGCCGGGCGGGACGTCGATCCCCATACCCATTCCGAGGCGGGTACTCCACGCGGTCTGCTCCTTCTGTTCGTTACCGGTTCGACGGTCTCTTCAAGGGACGCATGGTGCCTGTTGCGGGTTGTCGCAGGATTACACATCCCCCCGAAGATGTGGCACGCACCACCGGTTTCCTCTCCAGGGTACGGAAATCGCCTGGTCAGCGCCGTGTGGCTCAGGGAAGGACACGCCGGGCCGCACGGGCTGGGACCAGCGTGGCGGCCGCCGCGAGCATCGCGACGACGATCGTCGCCACCGGCAGCGCGACGGAGGCGGCGCTCACCCGCTCGCCTTCGAGGGCGGTCATCAGGGGTGGCGCACACGCGATCGCGCAGACCAGCCAGGTCCCGGTCATCCGGCTCGTGCCGTTGCGCACGGTGTGCAGCAGGTACACCCCGAGCAGCAGGTTGACCAGGCTCTGGACCGGGCCGAACCGGATCCCGAGGAGGTCGGCGTCGGCCGAGGCGCCGCCGAACCGGGTCAGCGCGAACCCGAAAACGCCGAGCATCGCGTACGCCATCCCGACCGTCGCCGCCGCGCGGCAGAACACCATGGCCCGCAGCCCGGGCTCGTCGACCGTCCGCTGCTGCGGCCCCGAATGGCGCTCGAACCACCAGAAGACGAGCACGGCGGGCACGGCCAGCAGGGCCATCGCGAGCAGGACCCTCGGCCGGGCCAGCCAGCTGAGCCCGTCCACGAACGGCCCCGGCAGGTAGACGACCGCCACGAGCAGCAGCATCGCGGACAGGAAGCCGAGGTACAGGCTCATCGGGGCACGCAGGACGAGGCGTGCGGCCGCGGCGACCGCCGGACGTTCGCCGAGCCGGGCCAGCGGCCGGGCGAGCAGGCCGAGGAGCGCGAGCTGCACCAGGCCGAGCAGGAGCACACCCCACGGCGGGCCCGACAACGCGGCCGGGGCACCGGGGCCGCCGAGCAGCATCGGTCCTTCGCCGCGGACGGCGACCGTGAGGCCCAGTCCGGCGGCGCCGGTGAACGCCGTCGCCACGAGGGCGCCGCGCGACGGGCGGGCACCGTCGGCGTGGGCGAACGCCAATTGCTGGACGAACAGAGCGAGGAACAGCGTCTCCGCGTAGCGGGGGACGGCCGAGCCGGACCACTGCGCGGCCGCCTCGCTCGCCAAGGTCAGCGCCAGCAGTCCGGCGACGGAGACGGCCCGTGTCCGGTGATACAGCGTCAGCAGGGCGGGCGCGAGGACGACGGTCAGCAGGAAGACGCCGAGCAGCCAGAGCGGGTGCAGCGCGATCCGCATGACCGTGGCGTTCGTGCCCGTCGGGATCCCCAGCACTTCCAGCGCGAGGGGGACGACCAGCGCGACCACGGCGAAGATCAGCGCCGGGCGCAGCAGCGGGCTCGCCCGGTCGGCGAGGTACTGCGGGTAGCGGCCGCCGCCCGCGCGGATCGACCGCCAGCCCGCCTCGTTGATCCGGCCGACCGCGAAGAAGATGAGCGGACAGAGCTGGGCGAGCCAGGTGAACGGCCACAACGACCGCTCCGGCGCGCCCGCCCAGTGCGCGAGCGCGACGGCGGATTCGCCGAGCACCATGAACACGACACCGGCGACCCCGAGCAACGCCCATCGGCCGACCGGGACGGCCGGCCGCGGTTCGGCCGGGAGCGTGACGGCGGCCCGGCGGTTGCGGACCCAGCCGCGGAGGCGGAACACCAGCAGCGCGCCGATCACCAGCACGCCGACGATCATCGGGCCGAGGGGGTCGCCGACCGGCGGTCCCCAGCGTTGATGCCACGAGTTGAGCACCAGCCCGGCGGTATAGAGGGAGGCGACGACGTCGCAGGTGCCGCGTGAGTCCATCGGGTTGAGGACGCAGGCGTTGTGCATGTCGGCGGAGAGCCGGTCGTCGAGCGCGGCCCTGGCCTCCTGCCCGAGCGGATGTCCCTTGCGCTCGGCGTAGCGGAGGATGTCGTAGCCCAGGTCGTGGGCCTTGCAGGGGACCGCGTAGTCCCACTTGGTGTTGTCGTCGCCCCAGGGTGCCGAGCAGCCGCCGTCGGTGTGGACGGCGCGCACGGTGCCGTCCCTCGCCGTCATCACTCCCGGGGTGATGCCGCTGACCGCGGTGAAGTCGGCGGGCAGTTCGGCGATCACGTTCTCGACCGGGCCCGGCCGCACGAGCGCGTCGACCGCGTTCTGCGCGGCGAGGAGATCACCCGTCGGTGGCCCTTGGTCCGGCGGCGAGGCCGGCCGTGACGCGATCAGTCCGAAACCGAACACCAGCACGGTGACCAGCAGTAACCAGCCCGAAGTCGACCATGGCCGCCGGATCCGGGCAGGACGAGCGGCGGCGTCGGCTGTCGCTGGCATGGCGTCAAGGGTGCCATCCGCCGATCGGGGCGGACATCCGGATAACCCCCGGGTTCACCCACCAGGTGTCCCTGAGTCAGGTGACCGGCGGGGGAGCGGGCCGGTCGACGTCCTGGGCGAAGCGCACCTGGTTCCGGCCGTTCTCCTTGGCCACGTAGACCGCGGCGTCGGAGGCGTGCAGGAGTTCCTCCAGGGATTCACCGTGACGAGGGAACAAGGCCGCCCCGATCGAGGTGGTGCGACCCGAGATGGTGACCCGGCTGCCCCTTTTGTCGGTAGTCACTATATGCAGTTCGGCGATAGCGCTGCGCACTCGCTCGGCGGCGAGTTTGGCCGCCGTTTCGTCGATATCCGGCAGGAGTACGAGGAATTCCTCGCCGCCGAACCGGCCGATGACGTCGGCGGGCCGGGTGACCTCGTCCAATTTCCGTGCCACATCGCGGAGGACGTCGTCACCCGCCGGGTGTCCATATGTGTCGTTAATCCACTTGAAGTGGTCGAGATCAATCATCAGAAGGGCCAGGTTGTCGTCCGATCGGGCAGTCCTTCCGAGCGCCCGTTCGGCCGACTCCGACCATCCGCGCATGTTGAGAACACCGGTTTTCGGGTCCGTGCGCGCGTCGTTTTGCAGTTGGTCGATCTCGGCGAGGCGATTGAACACCACCGTCACCACGGCCATCACGATCACCATCGGCGGCATGATCAACAGCAGCACCGCGGTGACCGCGCCGAGGCCGATCGTGATGGCCTCCAGCAGGTTGTCCGCCGTGTTGCCGAGCACGGTGGACATCGACGGCCGTTTCGGCGAGCCGATCGCGAGGATGCCGCCGATGTAGGCGATCTGCACCGCTTCGAAGACCATCCCGGTGACGATCAGGACACCGAACTCGCCGAGGGTGTCCCAGCCGGAAATCCTTCCCCATTCATGCGGTCCGAACGCGGCGAAGGTGAGCGAAGCCAAGGTCACCGAAACGCCGTGGGTGACCGACGAGAACACGAAGTTGTGCGCGGGACGCCGGGCGATGAACCAATGCTGGATCCGGACGATCGCGATGATGGAAAGCGTCAGCGAAAGCGGCAGGATGACCGCGGCCGGAAATGTCCATACCGCGGTGAGGTCGATGAGAACGGTGCGGCTCCGGTCGCGCCGTCTTTCTTCTTGACGCTGGGTGAGCTGAATATGCGCCGTGGCACCGACGGCGAGAATAGTGAAACGAACCCAGTCGATTCTTCCCGGATTCGTGGAATTCATCGTCGCGACGACCATGACCGCGATTCCGACGACCTCCATCGCGAAAAGGAACACGATGAACCGCTTGGGCCGCTGCCACAGCGCCCACGCCCTGGGATCGTAGGGATGGCGCCGAGGAGGTCCGGCCTGGTCACCTTCCGGGCTTGCCTGCCCGCGTTCGGTCACCGGTACACCGCTGTCCGCGGCGGCCGTCGCCGTTGCGTCGTCAAGGTCGCCGGTGCCGTCACCGTGCTGGCGACGGTCGCCGGTCTCGGCTGGCAATTGCTACCTCTTTTCCGCCCGGACGGCACGGCTGAGTAATCTCACCGGTACCGACTGATACACCGTTCGTATTCCACGGCCGGTATCATCCCATCGCAACAGTTGTCCGACACCGGCAAGGGTGCCCGCGAACACGGACCGGAGGTGGCAATCGTGTCCCGTGATTTCTGATCTTGGTCGCTGAATGTTTTTCGAGACGCGTCGCGGAAGGGGTGACGGATAGTGTCCAGTCGTGACTTCTGAGCCCGGGCAAGGTATTAGTTCGCAGCAACGAGGTGGCCGGGAGGTGTCGGACAGTGTCGAGCCGTGACTTCTGATCGAGAGTCGTTTCTTTTCGCCCATGTGCCGAAGATCCGAGCGAGGAAGCAGTGTCCCGTGTGGATTCCTCATGACAGCAACGGTTCCGGGCTGGATCCGTTGATGTGCCCCCAGCTGAGCGCGACCAGTACGGCCAGCAGCAGGCCGACCACGCCTGCCAGCGCGATGGCCGAGCTCGCCGCCCCGAGCCGATCGGCGGCGAGCCCGCCGAGTCCCGCCCCTATTCCTTGAGCCACCCGCAATCCCGTGCGGTACACCCCACCCGCACCGCCCCGGAGTTCGTTCGGGACCCACGTGATGAACGTGGCGCTCACCGTGATCAGGTACGCCCCCGCGGCACCCGCCGCCGCCAGCAGCAGCAACGCCGGAATCAGCCCCGGCTCGAGCGCGAAGGCGATCAGGGCGACCATCGGCAGTGCCGCCAGCACGCCCAGCAGCTTCCGTCGTTGTTCCGCGGAGACGAACCGGGACAGCAGGAACGCCCCGATCACGAACCCCAGCGGATCGGCGGCCAGCAACCACCCGACGGCCTGTTTCCCGACGCCCATCTCCGCGGCGAGCGGCGCGGCCAGCCCTTCGGGGATGACGGCCAGGCCGACCAGCCACGAGAACCAGATCAGCACCCGCAGATGGCGGTTGCCGAAGACCTGCTTCACCGCGCCGAACCAGCTGCCGGTGCCGTCGGACGCCGCCGCCCGCCGGGAGACGGAGAAGCGGACGACGGCCGCGCTCAGCAGGAACGTCGCGGCGTCCAGCGCCAGCGCCCAGCTCACCCCGACCTGAGACACCAGCAGACCGCCGCCCGCGAGGCCGAGCAGCATCGCGGTGTTGGTGGAGATACCGCGGATGTCCTGGCTCTTGAGATAGAGGTCGTCGTCGGTGAACACCTCGCGGGTGAGCGCGTTCTGCGCCGCGTTGCCGGGCGCGTTCACGAGCCGCGCCAGCACCACCAGCCCGCATAACAGGGCGAGCGGGGTGCCGGGAATCGCCATGATCGCGATCAGCAGCCCTTGGATCAGGGACGAGACGACGAGGACGGTGCGCCTCGGGTAGCGGTCGGCCAGCTGGGAGAGGCCGAGACCGCCGGCCAGCGCGGGCAGGAAGGTCAGGGAGTAGACCACCGCGGAGAGCAACGCGGAGCCTGTCCGGTCGTAGACGAGGATCGCCAGCGCGACGATGGTGAGCTGATCCCCGATGAGGGACTGCACCTCGGCGAGCCAGAGTGCGCGGAACTCGCGGTTCGCCAGGGCGGCGGTCATCCGCGGCGCCGCGTTCATCTTCACTGCGTGACCACCTCCCCCCGATCGGGTGAACTTGCTTTCCTCGCATTCTTGCCTGCCGTGTTACGTGGTCAGCGAGGGAGTCACAGTTGCCGTCCCGCCGGACAACGTTCAGTATGCCTCCGGCTACAGGGAGACGAACAGAAGACCGGCCGATCCTTCGCCTGTTGGGCCGATCGGGCTACGCCGTCTGACCGGTGGGTGATGACGGCCTGACTCGTCCGCGGGTATCTGCGCGCCGATCGCCCCGCCCTCGCTCGGCGCAGCCGGGCCGCCGTTCGCCGCCGCCGTCGGTCCGGTTGGGCCGAATGGGCCAACACTGAGTAGAGACCGGCCTGGAGGTGGAGGCCGGCTGGGTCAAAGGGGTGAAGGCGATGAACGGTTTGCTCGACGACAAGGCCGTCGTCGTGACCGGGGCGGGACGGGGCCTCGGCGAGGCGTTCGCGGTGCACGTCGCGAGGGCGGGCGGGGCCGTCGTGGTCAACGACATCGACGCCGAACTGGCCGAACGGACGACGGAGAACATCCGCCGGTTCGGCGGCAGGGCGGTCGCCAGCGGGCACAGCGTCGCCGACCCGAAGCAGGCGCAGGAGATCGTCGACCTCTGTCTCGCGGAGTTCGGCGCGATCGACGGGCTGGTCAACAACGCGGGGCTGAACTACGAGGCCCTGCCGTGGGAGGACGACGTCGAGCAGGCCCGCGAACTGGTCGAGGTGAACGTCCTCGGCGTCATGTACACCGGGCTCGCCGCGATCAAGGCGATGGTTTCGCGAGGCACGCCGGGCTCGATCGTCAACATCTCGTCGGGGGCGTCGCTGGGACAGCGCAAGCTCGGCGTGTACGCCGCCAGCAAGGGCGCCGTCGCTTCGCTGACCTACTCCTGGGCACTCGACCTGGAGGAGAGCGGGATCCGGGTGAACGCCGTCTGCCCGCTCGCGCACACCCGGATGGTGTGGAAGTCCGAACGATCACTGCGGGCCTGCCCGCCGGACCGGACGCCGTCGCGGATCGCTCCGGTCGTGCTCTTCCTGCTCGGCTCCGGATCCGACGGGATCACCGGGCAGATGATCCGCTGCAACGGGCCGCAGCTGCACGTCATGGGTCAGCCGTATCTCAAGCAGCCCATCCTCGAACGGCCGGTGTGGGACACCGAGACCGTGCAGCGCGCCTTCGACGAGGTCTTCAGCGCGCACCTGGAGAACTACGGCCTCGAAAAGCGTGTCCCGCCCCGGCTCCGCAAGTGGACGGAGTCGACCCGCACGGCCTGACGCCGTGATCAGACGGACGACACGCGTGATTGGGGGACGTAACTCGCCTGATCACGTGAGTCGTCCGTCCAATCACGCGAGTTCGCCCTCTGATCACGCGTGTCGTCCGGTTTAGCCGATGACGAAGGGGAGCTTCGCGGCCAGGTCGCCGAGGGCGGCCTTCTCGGCGTCCGTCGGCTGACGGCGGCCGGTGCCGACCAGCAGCGCGTCGGTGTCGGAGAACGACGCCGGGAACGTCGCCCCGGTGCGCCGCTCCATGATCCGGCGAGTCTCGGCGAGGGCGTCGGCGGCGGGGCCGTCGAGCTGGGGGAGGTGCGCGACCAGGTCGAGGTGGTGCAGCGTCCACTCCAGGACGTACGCGGAAAGGAAGTCGCCCGCGGTCAGGACGATGTCGCGGGTGGCGACCCTGGCCGTCGGGTCGGCGAGGGTGGCGGCCCGGCCGGCGGCGGAACCGACGTCGTCGAGGTGGAACTTGAGCAGCCGCGGTTCCTGGTACGCGGCGGCGAGCCGCACGATCAGCGCGTCGAGGTCGTCCTCGCCGGTGGGTGGCTTCTCGGACACCTCCCAGTAGGTGACCTCGTCGCGCGTCGGCTCGGTGTCGGCGGGAGTGGCGAGGGTGATCAGCACGTCCTGGGCGTCGATCACCAGGTGACACGCCAGATCCCGCACCAGCCAGCCGGCGCAGCCGGACGGCTTGTCGAAGTCTTCGTCGGGGGTTTCGGCGACGGCGGTGAGCAGCGCCGCCCAAGATCGGGAAAAGAGATCCACGGCGGCAAGTTAGCAGCGGTCGACGATCGGTCGCGACTCCTTTCGGCCCGGTCCGCGTGCAATGAACGGTCCTTTCCTTGCAAATTTCGCAAGGAAAGGACCGTTCCTGGCACGCGCGAGGGATCAGGAACCGGCGGCCGGGGCGGGTTCGGGAGCGGCGGCGTACAGGTCCGCGATGGTCGGCGCGTACCGGTCGTTGATGATCCGCCGCTTCAGTTTCAAGGTCGGCGTCACCTCGCCGCTTTCCGGTGTCCACGCCTTGGGGATCACGTGGTACCGCTTGATCTGCTCGATCCGGGCCAGCCGCGCGTTCGCCGCCTCGACGGCCTTCTCGATCTCCGCGCGGACCTCGGCGTTGTCGGCGAGCGATTCGCCCTCGGCGAGCTGGATGCCGTTCGCGGCCGCCCAGCCCGGCGCGATCTCGTCGTCGACGACGATCAGCGCCGTGACGTACGGCCGTTTCTCGCCGATCGCGACGGCCTGCCCGATCAGCGGGTGCTCCTTGAGCAGCCCTTCGATCTTCGTCGGGGCGATGTTCTTGCCGCTCGAGGTGATGATCAGTTCCTTCTTGCGGTCGGTGATCGTGACGAAGCCGCGTTCGTCGATCGTCCCGATGTCGCCGGTGGCGAGCCAGCCGTCGGCGTCGACGTCCGGCTTGATCGTGCCGTCCGCCTGCAGGTAGCCGAGGAACACGATCGCGCCGCGGACGAGGAGTTCGCCGTCTTCGGCGACCTTCACCTCGATGCCTTCCAACGGGCGGCCGACCGAACCGGCCTTGAACGCCGTCGGCGTGTTCGACGTGACCGCGCCGGTGGTCTCGGACAGCCCCCAGACCTCCTGGATCTCGACACCGAGCCCGGCGATGAAGTACAGGATCTCCACCGGCAGCGCGGCGGCGCCGCTGGAGGCGACCTCGATCTGGTCGAGGCCCAGCATCGCCCGCACCGGCGCGAGCGCGGCCGCGTCGGTCTGCGCGATCTTCTCCGCGAGCTCCGGCGGCACCTCCTTGCCGTCACTGCGGAGTTTGTAGCCCTGCTGCAGCAGTTCGTTCGCGGCGATCAGGCCGTTCCGCTTCTCCTCCGGGAGCGAGCCGAGCAGGTTCTTCAAGCCCGCCACCATCTTTTCCCACACGCGCGGGACACCGAAGAAGCTCTTCGGATGCACCTGGCCCAGCGCGCCGACGACGCCCGTCGGGTCGGCGACGGTGTGCACGTGCCCGGCCCACACGATCGGCATGTAGATCGACAGTTCGCGTTCGGCGATATGCGCGAGCGGCAGGTACGCGATGTTCGTGGCGTGCATCGGGGAGTCGTGCAGCTTCTGGACGGCGACGGCCTGGTAGATCGCGTTGCGGTGCGACAGCACGACACCCTTGGGGTCGCCGGTGGTGCCGGAGGTGTAGATCATCGACAGCGGGTCGTCCGGGGTGATCGCGGACCACGCCGTCTCGAACGCCTCCGGGTCGGCCGCGTGCGCTTCGGCGCCCGCCGCGCGGAGATCGGCGAAGGACAGGAAACGCTTGTCGTCCTGGGGAATCACCGACGCGTCGAGCAGCACGATGTGCCGCAGCGCGGGCAACTCGTCGAGGACCTGTGACCAGCGCTCGAGTTCGTCGCCGCCGGCGAGGACGACGACGCCGGCGGCGCTGTGCCGGGCGACGAACCCGATCTGCTCCGGGCTGAGCGTCGCGTACGCGGTGCAGGGGATCGCGCCGAGATGGGCGGCGGCGAGGTCGGCGATCAGATGTTCCGGGCTGCTCGGCGCCATGATCAGCATCCGGTCGCGGACACCGAGCCCGAGCCCGGCGAGCCCGCGGGACACCTCCGCGATGGCGGTGCGGAATTCGGCCCAGGTCAGGGTCGGTTTGCCCTCGATGTCGAGTGACGTCACCGCCGGCAGGTCACCGAACTCCTGGGCGTTGCGGTGAAGCAGGGCGGGGATGGTCTGGCCTTCGATCTGCTCGGCGACGGTCGGCTGGGTGGTCAACGCTGGCCTCCTCGATGCTGCCTGATCAGGCACACTGTAAGGGCTGTCGGCAGTGCTGGATAGAGAATCGCGGCCACGGTTGCGCTACGCGAAATGTCCACCTTTTCCGTTTTCACCGCGTCAGTCATGGACTTCTGGAACGCCCTCGCCGACGATGGTGGCCGTGACTGACCTCGTAGCCGAGGCCGCGGCGCTGGACGCGGCCGATCCGTTGGCGCACAAGCGAAACGAATTCGACCTCGACGCGGACGTCGCCTATTTCGACGGCAACTCGCTGGGTGCCCCGCCGAAACACGTGGCCGGACGGCTCGCCGCGGTCGTCCGTGAGCAGTGGGGCGGACGGCTCATCCGGTCCTGGTCGGAGGGCTGGTGGGAGGCGCCGGTGCGGGTCGGCGAGCGGATCGCGCCGCTGGTGGGCGCCGCGCGGGGTCAGGTCGTCGTGGCGGACTCGACGAGTGTGAACCTGTTCAAGGCGCTGGTCGCCGCCACCCGGCTCCGGCCCGGCCGCGACGAGATCCTCGTCGACGCCGACACCTTCCCGACCGACGGCTACATCGCCGACGAGGCCGCCCGGCTGACCGGGCGCACGGTGCGCCGGGTCGTCGCCGAGGACATGCCCGCCCAGGTGAGCGAGCGGACGGCCGTCGCGCTGATCAACCACGTCGACTACGTCACCGGCCGCGCGCACGACATGACCGCGCTGACCACGGCACTGCACCGCGCCGGGGCACTGGCGCTCTGGGACCTCTGCCACAGCGTCGGCGCGCTGCCGGTCGAGCTGGACGCGGCGGGCGTGGACCTCGCCGTCGGCTGCACCTACAAATTCCTCAACGGCGGCCCCGGATCGCCCGCTTTCCTTTACGTGGCGGCGAAATGGCTGGACCGGTTCGATCAGCCGCTGGCGGGCTGGGCCGGCGACCGCGACCCGTTCGCGATGCGGGGAGCGTACGAGGCGCACGCGAGTATCGCGCGCGGCCGCGCGGGCACGCCCGACATCCTTTCGCTGCTCGCGCTCGACGCCGCCCTCGACGTCTGGGACGGCGTGGATCGCGGACTGCTGAGGGAGAAGGGGTTCGCGCTCGGCGACTTCTTCTTCCGGTGCGCGGACGAGCTCCTCGACGGCGCGAAGATCCCGACGCCGCGCGGCCGGGACCGCGGGCACCAGATCTCGGTGCTCGACGACGACGCGGCCGAGACGATGGCGGCCTTGATCGACCGCGGGGTGATCGGCGACTTCCGCCCGCCCAACGTCCTCAGGTTCGGGCTCGCGCCGCTCTACACCACCTATGGCGAGGTGCTCCGCGCCGTCACGACGCTGCGGGAGCTGAGGGCGGAGTGATACCCGGTGTGGAGAAAATGGTGAACCGCATTCGGAAATGGGTGGCAAATAGGTGATCGCCTCGCCCCGGCGGGGGAGATCCGGAGATCCTCCGCGAATTCGCTGTTAGGCTCGTCATTCGCTCTCGCCGCGAGTGTGACGTAGATCCTTCCTCTGTGGCGTAAGGAAAAGCCGCGCCGCCCGTCTCACCGGCGAGGCGCGGGCCACGGCGCCTGGAGAAGGAGGGGATCGTGTCGTTCGCCTATGTCGTCGTCGCCGTTTTCGGTGTCGCCTCCGGTTTTCTGCTCAACGAATTCGGCTCCCGGTACCCGATGGAGACGGTTCTCGTCGCGATCCTGATCTGCGGGGTGGCGACGCTGTGCTGGGCGGGTGTCCGGATGCTGCGCGACGCGTCCGGACGGGTCGAGGCGCTCATCGACGACGAGCTCGGCCGCGCCGAGGAAGATCATTTCGCCGATTCCCCGGTGATAAGCGTCGGTAATTCTCGATTCCGTGGCGCGAAGGGTGTTACGACGGCGTTCCTCCGCGGTGATGTCGTTCGCAAACCGAACGGTATGTGGAGCCCTGGTCCGAAAGCGTGAGCGACGTCACGGCGAGTAGTTTTCGTCGACTTTTTCGCTGAGACGCGGACCTCGCGAGGGGTGACTTGATCGTGTCCGAAGAGCGTCGATCAAGCCCCTGCCTGCGCTAAACCGCCAGGTGATCTACTGGTGGGTCACTTAGCCGGGCGCCCTGTCCCACGTGGTGGACTTTCCTGGTCCGGCCGCCTCTTGTCAGCAGGTCACGGCCATACGCGACTACCCTTCGCGTCCGGACTTGACTCACCCGTTTGGGTCTCCTAGCGTCTTCGCGGGCGGAGCGGACCACGCTGTGTTGATCCGGCTATCGGATCCCGCGGGTATGAGATCCCCGGCGACCCGACACCAATAACTGCCGGAAGGAAAACGGACCACGGTGAAGCAGATTTCCCTTCGACGAGGCCGCGGCTCTTCGATTCGTTCGCGCGTTCTGACGATCGCGCTCATTCCGAGCATCGCGCTGATGCTGGTCGGTCTGGCGATCGGCGGGTACCTGATCTTCGACGCGGTCAATGGTCGTGACTACGCGCAGCGGATCCGTGACTCGGAAGCCCCCTCTCTTCCCTTCTTCGTCCAAGTACAGGAAGAGCGGCGGCTGGCGCTGCGCGAGCTCGCCGGCGACCGCTCGCAGCACGCCACCCTCACCGAGCAGCGCGCCAAAACCGACGCCGCCGCCCAGGGTGTCGCCGCGCATCTGCAGAAGTTCGTCGGCGACTCGCCCGACAGCGTGCAGCGCAACATCGCCACGCTGAACGGGCTCCTCCAGAAGATGCCGCAAATCCGGCAGTCGGCCGACTCCGGCCAGCTTCCGCTGCTGGACGCCTTCACCTTCTACAACCAGATCCTCGACCAGTTCGTCGACGGTCTCACCGGGCTGGCCCAGGACGCGCCGAACGCCGAGAACGCGTATCAGCGGATCACGGCGGTCCCGCTGTTCACCGCGATCGACCAGATGCAGCGCGCGAACGCCCTCGCCGCCGCGGCCGTCGCGGGCGGAGGCTTCACCGACGAGACCTACCGCGCGTACGTCACGGAGGTCGGTTCCTACCGTTCGCAGCTGGAGTCTTCGGTCTCGCGGATGCTCCCGGACGTCAAGGCGAAGTTCGACCAGCTCGTCGCGAGTGATCCGTGGAAGGCCGTCAACACGGTCGAGAACACCTTCCTGCAGAACAGCAAGGCCACGCTCCCCATCCCCGAGCAGACGTGGCTGCAGGCCGCGCGCGGCGTCAGCGACGCGATGATGCGCGGCTTCGTCGAGCAGAGTGGTACGGCCACGACGCAGGCGGTCGATGACGCCGACCGGACGCTGATCACCTCGGCCATCGCCGCGGCCATCGCGCTGCTGGTGGCGATCGGCGTGTTCGTCGTCGCCCTGCGGCTGTCCAACCGGCTCATCGGGCGGCTGGCACGGCTGCGCGAGGACACCCTCGACGTCGCCGAGATCCGGCTGCCGGAACTGGTGGACCGGGTGCGGGCGGGCGAACCCGTCGATCTCGACGACAAGGGTCACTTCCTCGACCACGGCGACGACGAGATCGGCCAGGTCGCCGAGGCCTTCAACAAGGCTCAGCAGACCGCCATCGCGGCCGCCGTCGAAGAGGCGAGGACCCGTGAGGGCACCAAGACGGTGTTCCTCAACATCGCGCACCGCAGCCAGGTCATCGTGCACCGCCAGCTCAAGGTGCTCGACCAGGCCGAGCGCAAGCAGGAGGACCCGGAGCAGCTGGACACGCTCTTCCAGCTGGACCACCTCTCCACCCGCGCCCGCCGCAACGCCGAGAACCTGATCATCCTCGGTGGCGGCCAGCCCGGCCGTCAGTGGCGCAAGCCGGTGACGCTCGCCGAGCTGACCCGCGGCGCCTCGGCCGAGACCGAGGACTTCGCCAGGGTGAAGACGGCGAAGATGCCCGCGATGGCGGTGCAGGGCCCGGTCGTCGGCGACCTCGTGCACCTGCTCGCGGAGCTGATCGACAACGCGACCTCCTTCTCGCCGCCGCAGTCGCGAGTCGAGTTGCGGGGCAACGTGGTCGGCAAGGGTGTCGTCATCGAGGTCGAGGACCAGGGCCTCGGTATCGAGGCCGAGCAGGCCGCCGAGCTGAACGCGATGTTGGCCGATCCGCCGGACTTCGGCATCATGGCCTTGTCAGCCGAGCCACGGCTGGGCCTGTTCGTGGTCGCGCGCCTCGCCGCACGGCACGGGATCTCCGTGCACCTGCGCGAATCCGCGTACGGCGGCACCAGGGCCATCGTGCTCGTCCGCACCGACCTGCTCGCGCCGGTCCCGTCTGATGAGCCGGAGGACGAGGTGGACCCCGAGAGCACCGAGGTGCCGGAGGCCGCGCCGCTGCTTCCGGGCCGCCGTGCCCGCCACCGCACCGAGTTCCCCGCGGAGCGGCCCGAGCTGCCCGTGCCCATGCCGGTCGCGCCGCAGCCCCAGCCGCAGGCGCAGCAGGGTCCGGAGCAGCCTGGAGGCGCGTTGCCGCCGCTGCCCCCGCGCCCGCCGCGCGTGCCCCGGCCGGAGACGCCGCGGCCTGAGCCGATCCGCCCGGAACCGGCGCGTGCCGAGGCCCGTCCGCAGCCGGTGCAGCCACCGGCGTGGCCGCCCGCCGACACCCGGCCCCAGGACGGCCGTCCGCCGCAGACCCGGCGGCCCGGCCCCGAGGCGCCCGGCAGGCCACCGCTGCCGCAGCGCCGTCGTCAGGCGAACCTGGTCCCCCAGCTGATGGAGGACCGGCCCGCCGCCCAGCGCGAGGAGGTCCGCGAGGACACCCCCGAGCTGGCCAGGAACCGGCTCGCCGCGTTCCAGCAGGGCACGCGCCGCGGCCGGGACGCCGAACCCACCGACGACTACACCGACCTCGACATGTACGGAGATCGTGACTAGATGGCCAACGCGGGAGTCAGTGAACTCGACTGGTTGCTGGACGACCTGGTCAAGCGCGTCAGCGGGGCCGACAGGGCGGTAGTCCTGTCCTCCGACGGCCTGCTCATCGGACGGTCCGGGAACCTGTCGGAGCAGGACGGCGAGCACCTGTCCGCGGTCGCGTCGGCGTTCCAGAGCCTCGCGCGGGGCACGGGACGGCACTTCGGCGGCGGCAACGTCCGCCAGACCATGGTCGAGATGGACCACGCCTTCCTGTTCGTCACCGCGGCGGGCCGCGGCGCGTGCCTCGCGCTGCTGGCGAAGGAGGACGCGGACATGGGCCTCGTGGCCTACGAGATGAACCTGATGGTCAAGCGGGTCGGCGCGGTGCTCACCTCGGCGCCCCGCGCCGCGACTCCCACTTCGCCATGAGCGGGCGGCACGAGTCGTGGTTCGAGGAGGAGGCCGGGCCGCTGGTCCGGTCGTACGCCGTCACGGGCGGGCGCACCCGCTCGGACACGCTCGGCCTCGACCTGATCACCCTGGTCGTCGCCATGCGCTCCTCGCACGAGGTCGCGGGCTTCGAACCGGAGTACGGGCGGATCCTCAACCTGTGCCAGAGACCGACGTCCGTCGCGGAGGTCGCCGCGCGCATCGATCTACCGTTGCCGGTGGTGAAGGTGCTGCTGAGCGACCTCATCGAGCAGAACCTCGTGCTGTTCCGCACCGCGACCCCGGTCACCGACACCCCCAACAAACACGTACTCCAGGCGGTTCTTGATGGCATCCGGAAACTCTGAGCCCCGGCGATCCTTGACCGCGAACGCGGTCAAGGTCCTCATCGCCGGCGGGTTCGGGGTCGGTAAGACCACGATGGTCGGTTCGGTCAGCGAGGTTCCCCCGCTGCGCACCGAGGAGGTCATCACCGCGGCGTCCGAGGGCGTCGACGACCTCACCGGTGTCGAGAAGAAGACGACCACCACGGTGGCCCTCGACTTCGGTCGCATCACCATCAACCCCGAGCTGATCCTGTACCTGTTCGGCACGCCCGGTCAGGACCGGTTCTGGTTCATGTGGGACGAGCTGGCCGAAGGCGCGCTCGGCGCCGTCGTGCTCGCCGACACCCGGCGGCTCGACAGCTGCTTCGCGGCCGTCGACTTCTTCGAACGCCGTGGGCTGCCGTTCGTCGTCGCCGTCAACTGCTTCGACAACGCGTACCGCTACGGCACCGAGGAGGTCCGGCAGGCGCTCGACGTCGGCATGGACGTCCCGCTGCTGTTGTGCGACGCGCGGGAACGCGAGTCGACGAAGCAGGTGCTGACGGTGCTGATGGAGCACGTGCTGGCGCTTTCGGACCTGGCGGCCGGGTTGCCGCAGGGCCGCTGACGTTTTGCGCGTGAAGGCCCCCTTCCCTCGACTCAGCCGAGGGAAGGGGGCCTTCACGCGTTTCAGGACTTGCGGCGGCGGCGCAGGGTGTCGAGCGCGTAGGTGCCCGGACCCACCACCGCGAACAGCAGGAAGATCCAGGAGTACAGCGCGGCCGTCTCGCCCTTGTTCTGCAACGGCAGCAGCGCGTCGGGCTGGTGCACGACGAAGTACGCGTACGCCATCGTGCCCGAGAGAAGCACCGCGACCGGGCGGGTGAACAGACCCGCCAGGACGAGCAGCGAACCGACCGTTTCGATCACCCCGGCGTACCAGCCCGGCCAGGTGGCGAACGGGACGGCGGGCTTGTCGAAGAGTCCCATCTTCTGCAGACCGTGGCAGAGGAAGAGGAACGAGACCACGACGCGGACCACTGAGAGGGCCAGTCCCTGCCACTTGGGAGCGGCCGGGCCGATCTCCGTGGTCGTGGCGGCGGCTGTCTGGGTCATGACGCATCCTTCCGGCTCAAGGTGGTCTAAACCATTGATGCGATAGAGGATGCCGGATACCCCCATCGGTAGGGAACTTTCTTTCGGGGGGTAATTCCATGTTATGCCCGCGTTTATTGACAGCGAATCGACAGGTACGCGATAAAAAGGCCCCTTTCCTGGAATGAATCCAGGAAAGGGGCCTCGCGATTTTCGTTCAGCGGCGGCGCAGGGTGTCGAGGGCGTAGGTGCCCGGGCCGATCGCGGCGATCAGCAGGAAGATCCAGCAGTAGAGGGTCGACAGCTCGCCCATGTTCTGCAGCGGCAGCAGGCCTTCCGGCGCGTGCACGGTGAAGTAGGCGTAGGCCATGACGCCGGAGAGGAGCACCGCGACCGGCCGGGTGAACAGGCCGACCAGTACGAACGCGGCGCCGACGAGCTCGATCACGCTGCCGTACCAGCCGGGCCAGGAACCGAGCTCGACCGAGCCGCCCGCGCCGTCGACGCCGCCGAAGAATCCGAATCCCTGCAAACCGTGGCAGAGGAAGAGGAACGAGACGACGATCCGGACGGCGGACTGGATCGCGCCCTGTGCCTTGGCGGCACGCGGGGTGGTGGCGGTGGTCTTGGCGGGGGCGGTGGTCTGCGTCATGGTTCCGGTCCTTCCGGGAGTGTCTGTCGGGGCGGCTTCTGACAACGCGTCGGACGGGCTCGACGCGAATCGACAGCCACGCGGAAACTTTTTTCGCGGGCCGGTCACATCACCCGTTCGGAGCAAGGCCAGACTGGACGGCATGGCGGGTAAGACGAGTGCCGGGATCCTGCTCTTCCGCAGGTCGGGCGAGACGACCGAGGTGCTTCTCGGGCATATGGGCGGGCCGTTCTGGGCGAAGAAGGACGCGGGCGGCTGGTCGGTGCCCAAGGGCGAGTACGAGCCGGACGAGACGCCGGAGGCCGCGGCGCGGCGCGAGTTCCAGGAGGAGCTGGGGCTGCCGGCGCCGGAGGGGGAGTACCTGCCACTCGGCGACGTGAAGCAGTCCGGCGGCAAGGTCGTGACGGTCTGGGCGGTGGAGGGCGACCTCGACCCGGCTCAGGTCGTGCCGGGCGTCTTCGAGATGGAGTGGCCGCCGCGGTCGGGCCGGACACAGGAGTTCCCGGAGGTCGACAGGGTCGCCTGGTTCGGGCTGGCCGAGGCCGAGGAGAAGTTGCTCAAGGGGCAGCGCCCGTTCCTCGTCCGGCTGGGCGACCTGCTCGACGGCTGAGCCCTGTGGGCCGGGGTGGCACCGCACTCACGTGATCGAAGGCGTGAATCGCGTGATTGAAGCCGGAACTCGCGTGTTTGAAGGCGTAACTCGTGTGATCAGCGGCGGAACACCGCGTGCGGTGCTCAGCGGTTGAGTAGTTCGCCGAGTGGTTTGTCGGCCAGCGAGCCCAGCACGAGGTCGGCGTGGTCGAAGTTCAGCACCGCGGTGATCGCGTTCGGCACGGCGACGCATTCGAGCCCGGCGGCCTTCGCCGCGGTGACGCCGTGCGGTGAGTCCTCGAACGCGATCGCCTCGGCCGCGGGCAGGTCCAGCGCGGCGAGCGCGGCCAGGTACAGGTCCGGGCTCGGCTTCGCCTGGTGGAGGTCGCCGGTGAGCACGGCCTCGAACGTGTCCGTCAGGCCCAGCCGCTCCAGATGTGTGGTGACCCAGTCGCCGGTCGAGCTGGACGCGATGGCCAGCCGCAGGCCCCGCTCCTTCGCGTCCGCGAGGTACTCCTCGACGCCAGGACGCGGTCCCACGGTTTCCAATAGTTCGGTGACCCTGGCGCGGACGCCGGTGCGGACCGCGACCCGGTCGAGGTTCTCGTCGTTCTTCTCCAGCAGCTCGAACATCGCGACGGCGGTGTTCTGCGTGCCGATCACGGTGTGCCAGACGTCGAGGGGGAGTTCGTCGCCGCGTGCGCGGAAGGTCTCCTGCCAGGCCACGAGGACGGCCGCCTCGGTGTCGACCAGCGTCCCGTCGAAGTCGAAGATCAATGCGCCGGTCATGGGACGAGTCTACGTCTTGACTCACTGAGTGGTACGGATTACCGTACGCATTCGTTAGGAAACTTACCAAACGAACACGTGTACTCGAAGTGAACGCCGCGCACCCGTCCCTCTCAACCCGCCGCCACGGATTCCCGGGGAGATCGATGTGAAGGCCCGAACCCGACTACTGCCACTAGGCGCGGCAGCCATCCTGTTGCCGACGCTGCTCAGCGGCAACGCGCAAGCCGCTGATGTCCTTCTGTCCCAAGGAAAACCCGTCCTCGTCTCCTCGGTGGAGTCGTCGTCCTACGGCGGCCCGCTCGCCGTCGACGGCAAGACGAGCACCCGCTGGGCGAGCGCGGAAGGCGTGGACCCGCAGTTCATCCGCATCGACCTCGGCGGCCCGTCGGCCATCAACCGGGTCAAGCTGAACTGGGAAGCCGCGTACGCCTCCGCGTATCGCCTGGAAGTCTCCAACGACGGCTCGGCGTGGACCCCGATCAAGTCCGTGACCAACGGAAACGGTGGGACCGACGACCTCACCGGGCTGTCCGGCCGCGGCCGGTACCTGCGCCTCGTCGGCACCAAACGGGCCACCAGCTACGGCTACTCCCTTTGGGAGATGCAGGTTTACGGAACGTCGGACTCCTCCGGCGACACGCAGGCGCCCACCGCGCCGACCAATCTCAAGGCCGGTTCGGTCACTTCGTCCACTGTGGACCTGACGTGGACCGGTTCGACGGACAACGTCGGCGTCAGCGGCTACGAGGTGCTGCGGAACGGCCAGGTCGTCGGCACCACGGAAAGCGCTTCCTACACCGACAGCGGGCTGAGCGCGTCGACCGCGTACACCTACACCGTCCGCGCGAAGGACGCCGCCGGCAACGTCTCGGCGGCCAGCAACCAGATCCAGGCGACCACACAGGCGGGCGGCTCGTCGTTCGTCCTCGCCGCCTCCGGTGACATCGCCGAACAGTGCACCGCCTCCTCGTCCTCGTGCGTCCACCCGAAGACCGCCGCGCTGGTCGGCCAGATGAACCCGGCCGCGGTGATCACCATGGGCGACAACCAGTACGACGACGCCCACATCGAGGACTTCACGAAGTACTTCGACAAGACCTGGGGCAAGTACAAGAGCATCATGCACCCGGTCCCCGGCAACCACGAGACCTACGACCACACTCCGCTGGGCGCCTACAAGCAGTACTTCGGCAAGATCGCGACGCCGAACGGGAAGACCTACTACAGCTGGGAAATGGGCAACTGGCACTTCGTCGCCATCGACAGCACGGAGTTCTCACCCGGCCTGGCCGCGAACGCGATCAGCGACGAGCAGCTGAACTGGATCAAGCAGGACCTGAAGAGCAACACCAAGCCCTGCGTCGCCGCGTACTACCACCACCCGCGCTACACCTCGGGTGACCACGGCGACAACGACAAGATGGCCACGCTCTGGGAGACCCTCGTCCAGAACAAGGTCGACCTGGTGCTCAACGGGCACGACCACCACTACGAGCGCTTCCACCCGCAGAACGCCGACGGTGACAAGGACCCGGCGGGTCCGGTACAGATCATCGGCGGTGGTGGCGGGGCGACCCTCTACCCGGTCAAGACCGAACACCCGGCCACCGCGAAGGCGATCTCGACCTACGGCGTGCTCAAGCTGAACATGTCGGACAACGCCTTCTCGACCCAGCTGATCGGTCTCGACGGCAAGACGATCGACTCCTCGCCCACCTACACCTGCCACTGAGTCCCGTGAGGAGGTGCCGCGTCGCGCCGCGGCACCTCCTTCCGGCGCTGGAGGTCTCCCATGTACATCGCGACCAGTAGGGGAGCGGACGCCGCGGCGGATGTCCCGAAGAGCGGCGTGAAACGGGCCGTCACCGGGAACGTCGTCGCGCTCGGCCTGGTCAGCCTCGTCACCGACATCTCGTCGGAGATGGTGACCGCGGTCCTCCCGCTCTACCTCGTCCTCGGTCTCGGCCTGAGCCCGCTGCAGTTCGGTGTGCTCGACGGCCTCTACTCCGGTGTCACCGCCGTCGTCCGGCTGGTCGGCGGCCATCTCGCGGACCGCTGGCAGAAGCTCAAGGCGGTCGCCTGCTTCGGTTACGGGATCTCGGCGCTGGGCAAGATCGGCCTGATGCTGGCGGGTTCGTCCACCGTGGCGATCGGCGCCGTGCTCGCGGCCGACCGCACCGGCAAAGGCGTCCGGACCGCTCCGCGCGACGCGCTGATCACCTTGAGCAGCGACCCCGAACACCTCGGTCGCGCGTTCGGCGTGCACCGCGCGATGGACACCTTCGGCGCGTTCCTCGGCCCGCTGGTCGCGATGGCGGTGCTCTGGCTCAGCCTCGGCAGCTACGACTCGGTGTTCTTCACGAGCTTCTGCATCGCCGCGATCGGCGTGATCATCCTGGTGGTGCTGGTCAAGGACCACCAGCCGAAGCCGCGAGCCGAACGGCCCAAGGTCTCCTTGCGGGAGACCGCGGGCCTGATCCGGCAGGCGTCGTTCCGGCGGATCTGCGTCTGGGCGGCGCTGCTGGGCCTGGTCACCCTCAGCGACTCGTTCCTCTACCTCGTGCTGCAGCGCCGCTGGGAACTCGGCGCGGTGTTCTTTCCCTTGCTGCCGCTGGGAACCGCGGGGGTGTACCTGCTGCTAGCCGTTCCGCTCGGCAGGCTTTCGGACCGGATCGGCCGCTGGAAGGTGTTCCTCGGCGGGCACGTCGCGCTGGTCGTCGCGCTGCTGGCGCTGCTCGGCCCGGTGGACGGCGGCATCCTCGCGGTGCTGGCGCTCGTGCTGCACGGTGTCTTCTACGCGGCCACCGACGGTGTCCTGATGGCCGCGGCCGGGCCGCTGCTGCCCGAACACCAGCGGGCCGGCGGGCTGGCGCTGGTGCAGACCGGGCAGGCGACCACGCGGATGCTCGCGTCCGTCCTTTTCGGACTCGCCTGGACCACCTGGGATCTGCACGCCGCGGTCTTGGTCGCCGCGGGTGCGCTGACCGTGGTGGTCGTGGCGGCCGCCGTCCTCCGTCCGTTGCGGACCTACGCATGAGGGCGCGGATCCTGGGCGTGGTGGCGGCGGTGGTCGTCCTGATCGCGGCGGCCGTCGGCTACGGCGTCCTGTCCCGGGACCGCGGGCCGGACGTCAACTCCGTCGCCGTGGTGACCGGGCAGCCGGTTTCGGTGCAGGCCAAGGGACAACTGCTGTTCCGCAACACCGCCGAAGGCCCCGACTTCGGCCATCTGGCCACCGTCCCGGCCGATCGTCCCGGTGAACCGCGGAAGGTCTCCGGCCTCAGCTGCGACCGGTTCGCCACCTCGGCGGGGACGGCGTTGTGCCTGTCCGCGCAGCCCGGGGTGCTGCCGCCGATGACCGACGTGATCGTGCTGGACAAGGACCTCAAGGAGATCCGCCGAATCGAACTGCCCGGCACCCCCAGCCGCGGCCGGGTCTCGCCGGACGGGAAGCTCGCCTACTGGACGCTGTTCGTCAACGGGGATTCCTACGCGGAGACCGGGTTTTCGACCAGGGCCGGGATCTTCAACCTGAAGACCGGGAAGCTGATGAAGAGCATCGAGGAGATGGGGCTCCTGCTCGACGGCAAGCCGTACTACTCGTCCGACGTGAACTACTGGGGGATCACCTTCGCCCCCGACGGCAAGAAGTTCTACGCGACCGTGGGGACGAAGGGGAAGACGTACCTGGTCGAGGCGGACTACGAAAAGCTCGTCGCGAGGATGATCCGGGAGAACGTCGAATGCCCGTCGCTCTCGCCGGACGCGAAGCGGATCGCGTTCAAGAAGAAGGTCTCCGCCGATCTCGCGGCGCCGTGGCGGCTGGCCGTCCTCGACCTGGCGTCCGGCAAGGAGACCTTGCTGGCCGAGACGCGGAGCGTGGACGACCAGGCGGCCTGGCTCGACGACCGGACCGTGGCGTACGGCGTGGACTCGGCGGTGTGGTCGGTGCCTGCGGACGGGAGCGGGGCGCCGCGGGAGCTGGTCTCGCAGGCTGCTTCACCTGCCGGTGTTTAGTGGGTCGAGCACCGCACTCACGTGATCGAAGCCGGAACTCGCGTGATCAGGGGCGGAACTCGCGAGTGCGGCTTCCAGTCACGCGAGTCACGTCCCTGATCACGCGAGTCCCGCCTCCGCTCACGCTGCGCCCTGCCTTCATGTACTTGGGGAAGGTGTGAAGGTCGAGTTTCCTCGGCTGAGCCGGGGGATGGGGGCCTTCACGCGCCGCCGTGGTGGTCGTTGTGGTTGCTGGTGGCGATCTTTGAAGGTAGTGAAGGCCTCCTTCACTACCTTCAGGGTAGGCAAGGAGGCCTTCACGGACCCGACGCGCGATCAGCCGCCGCCAAAGTCCAGCAGGTACTCAAGGCCCGGCCCGAAACGCCACTCACGACCCGCCCAGGCCCATCGCTTGCGCCTGCTCCCGGAAAACGTCGTAGGCGGCGGTTCCGAACAGCACGAACCGCACCAGTTCCACCGAGCAAGACCCGGCCGAGAGCGTGTTCGTCACGGTCTCGAGGGCGATTTCCGCCGCGGATTCGAGGGGCCACCGGTAGATCCCGGTCGAGATCGCGGGGAACGCCACGGAGTGCGCGCCGAGGTCGGCGGCGACGTGCAGCGAGTTGCGGTGGCACGCCGCCAGCAGCGCCGAGCGGTCTTCGGAATCGGACCACACCGGCCCGACGGTGTGCACCACCCAGCGCGCCGGAAGGCGGCCCGCCGTGGTGGCGACCGCCTCTCCGGTCTTCAGTCCCTTGCCGTAGTGCCCCGCGCGCAGGGCCCGGCATTCGGTGAGGATCTCCGGCCCGCCGCGGCGGTGGATCGCGCCGTCCACCCCGCCGCCGCCGAGCAGTGACGAGTTCGCGGCGTTGACCACGACGTCGACCTGCTGTTCGGTGATGTCGCCTTCGACCAGTTCGATCATCGTGATCGCTCCGTCAGTCGGTGAAGTACTCGATCAGTACCGGTGCCACGGCCTTCGGTTTGAGCATATGCGTCTGGCCCTCGATCGTGCGGTACTCGGCGCCGGGCACCGCCTTCGCCAGCGCGGCGACACCGTTGCGGATCCAGGCGGGGCTCTTGCCGCCGTCCATCACCAGCGTCGGCACGGAAACGCTCGCCCAGCGGCCTTCGGGCAGCGGGGTGCCGTCGTGCAGGCCGTCGAACAGGGCGGCGTCGTAGCGCAGGGTCGGCGCGACCTTCTTGAGCTTCGGCCACGCGGGCATGAACTGCATCATGAAGACGACCGGCGCCGGGACGCGGACACCTTCCCGCATGAAGGTCTTGATCGCGGTGCCGGGACGCCCGTCGGCGATGGCCTTCTCCAGCCGCTCGTCGTAGTCGGCCGGGACCGGCGGGCGGGTGTCGTCGACGACCAGCGGGAATTCGTAGACCGCCAGTTTCGTGATCGGCAGCCCGGCTTTCGCGGCTTCGAGGGCGAGCGCGGCGCCGGACGAGATCCCGTAGACGTGGGCCGTCCCACCCGCTTCCTTGATCAGTGCCGCGATGTCCTCGACTTCGCGGGCGACGGAGAACGGCGCGGTGTCCCCGCTCTCGCCGCGACCGCGGCGGTCGTAGGTGTAGACGGTGAAGTGCGCGGCCAGTTCGGCGGCCAGCGGCTTGGCCGGGCCGAACTCGCGATGGCACATCGCGCCGTCGACCAGGATGACGGCGGGGCCGGAGCCGGTGCGGGTGTAGGCGATGGTGGTGCCGTCTTGCGAGGTCACGGTGCTCATGGCGGGAATTCTCCTGTAGTCGTTCAGCGGGTGGTGCGGAGGATGACGGCGGTGACCCAGCCCCAGGCCAGCATCACGGCGGCCCAGAAGGCGAGCATCACGACGGCGTTCGCGTTGCCGGAGCTCATCGTGGCGAAGGCGGCGAAGAACGCGATGCCGGTGGCGCGGGAGTAGACGGCCCAGCCGCGGTGGCCCTCACGGGAGAAGCGGCTGGCGAACACGAAGGTCGCGACGATCAGCGAGAGGAAACCGACCGAGCCGGCGGCCATGTGCAGGACGCCCGCGGTGCTGATGGTGGCCGGACCGGAACCGGCCGGGAAGCCGTTGCCGGGGTCGGCCTTGAAGACCGCGGCGAAGAGCAGGCTGACGCCGAAGACGCACAGCAGCCGCGGCCCCCACGTGCTGCCTCTGCCCGGTTCGAGCGTCCGGCTCAGCCCGATCGCTCCCGCGATCATCAGGACGCCGGTGACCAGGAAGTTCGTCACCTGGATCCACCCGGCGTCGCCGTTGCTCAGCATGCTCGCCGGGTGCTTCGTCAGGTCGAAGCCGTCGCGCACGGCGGCCTGGCTGAGTGAGGTCAGGAAGTACAGCGGGCCCGATACGGCGCCGCAGGCGAGCAGGGCGCGGGCCGGGAGCGCGATGTGGGCGCGGGTGGCGGTGATGGTCATCGGTTTCTGCCTTTCGGGGCGGCGGGTGCGTTGGCACAACTCTCGCTCCGAAAGCCTCGATTGTCAAGACAAAAAAATTTGTCGGTGGCGCCGATGGGACACCGTGAGGTGTCGCATCGGGGTGACTACTTGCCGTTTCGCAAGGTCAGGAGGGTGATCTCGCTCGGCGCGAAGACGCGCAGCGGCGGCCCCCAGAAGCCGGTGCCGCGGCTCGTGTAGAGCTGCGTGCGCTCGCCGTGGCGCGAAAGGCCGGCCAGTACTGGCTGGTCGAGCCGGACCAGGAGGTGGAACGGCCAGATCTGGCCGCCGTGCGTATGCCCGGAGATCTGGAGGTCGATACCGGCCTCCGCGGCCTGCTTGACCTGCTTCGGCTGGTGGGCGAGCAGGACCACCGGCGTGCTCGCGGCGACGCCGTCGAGCGCGGCGGGGAGGTCGGGGCCGTGGCCGGGCAGGCCGGAGGCGGCGCCGGTCGGGTCGTCGATCCCGGCGAAGACCAGCGTGTCGCCGCCTTGGCTGACCGGCAGATGCCGGTTGTGCAGCGGCTCCCAGCCGAGGTCGCGCATGTGGTCGAGCCAGGCCTGTGCCTCGCCGAAGTACTCGTGGTTGCCGGTGATGTAGAACTTGCCGAGCTTCGCCCGCACCTTCCCGAGCGGTGCGACCTGCTCCCGCCGCTTGGCGACGGTGCCGTCGGCGAGGTCGCCCGCGTGGGCGACGACGTCGGCGTCGAGTTCGTTCACCACTTCGACGACCTTCCCCGACCACTTCGTCCGGTTCAGCGGACCGAAATGGGTGTCGGTGATGATCGCGAAGCGGAGACCGTCGAGTCCCGCGCCGAGGCGGGGGAGCACGACGTCGAGTTCCTTGAGCCTCGGCACACGCCGGGCTTCGACCATCCCGTACGCCGCCAGCGCCGCGAAGGCCACCACGACGACGCCGGACACGATGCCCGCCGCACTGTCCACTCCGGACACGGCGAGCCCGAGCCGCAGCACGTTTCCGAGTACGGACAACGAGAACAGCAGCCAGATCAGCCCGAGGGAGAGGTCGCCGATCTTCGCCGCGAGGTCGCGCTGCCACGGCCCGTGACCGAGGACCATGCACGCGGGCACGGCGAGTACCGCGACGGCGAACACGATCGTTCCGAGGACTTCGAGCGCGGCCGGGAGTTCGGGGGAGCCGACGATCGTCCACCACGGCACACCGAACAGGAGGGCAAGGACGGCGATCAGCGCGGCGACGCGGACAAGGATGCGGGGCATGATGTCGGCCAGAGTAACAGCCCATTGGTCTCTACCGCCGTCTTCGCTGAGGGGCGTCTCAGGTACGTAGGCGGACGTACGCGAGATGTCGCCTCACGGCCGACGCTTTCCGCGTCGCCGCGAAAGACACTCGACGGCATGATTCGGACGATCGAACGCGTCGCCTACGCGACCGGGGCGCTCCTGTTCCTCAGCGGTCTCGTGCACGCGGTCGTGCTGGTCGCGTCCGGCGGCTCGTGGACCGGGCCGCTGTCGATGCGGAAGGCGGTCACGTTCGGCTTGTCGTTCGGGCTGACGCTGGTCACCGTCGCCTGGGCGACGTCGTACGTCGCGGTGCGGCCACGCGTGCGGAACGTGCTGCTCGGCGTCTTCACGGCGGCGAGTGTCGTGGAGACGGCGCTGGTGAGCATGCAGGCCTGGCGTGGGGTGCCGTCGCATTTCAACTTCGAGACCGGCTTCGACAACGCCGTGTCGACGACGCTCGCGGCGGGCGGTGGCGTGATCATCCTGACGGCGGTGACGTTCACGGCCGCGGCGATGCGCGGCGAAGGGGAGACGACGGCGAGCATGCGGCTCGCGGTGCGGTTCGGGCTCGTCGCGCTGCTGGTGGCGCTGGGCGCGGGCGCGGCGATGATCGCGAGCGGCGTCGTCGAGGCGCGGGGCGGGAACCCGCAGCTCGCGTACACCACCGCCGGCGCGCTGAAGCCGCTTCACGCGGTGGCGATGCACGCGATCCTCATCGTGCCGGGGCTCGCCTGGCTGCTGCGGTTCGCGGACTGGACGGAACGGCGGCGCGTGCGGCTGGTGTGGACGGCGATCGGTGCCTACTCGGTGCTGACCGCGGTGGTGGGGGTGGAGTCGGTGACCGGGGTTTCGCCGCTGGCGGCCTCGCCGGTGGAGATGGTGACTTCGGGGCTGGCCTTGGTGGTGCTGGGGCTTATCGGTGCAGCCGCTTTCCGTGAAGCGATTCGACGTCGGTCCCGCGTGCGATGACGTGGCGGGGTGATTGGACGGACGACACGGGTGATCAGGCGGACGACACACGTGATTGGACGGACGACACGAGCGTGGCCGCGAGTCGGCCGCTCAGTCACGTGTGTCGTCCATCCAGTCACGCGAAACCGCCACTCGCGCACGACCCTCTGCACCGGCCGCTTTCCGCCTCCGACGAGGTTGCGAAAGCCACTTTCGCAACCTTCAACGTTGCGAAAGTGGCTTTCGCAACACGCCAACCTCGCCAGAGGCGATCACACGCGCTAGCGGCCGACGTAGGTGCGAAGGTGCCGCGCGGTGAGCGTGTCACCCGAAGCGACCAGATCGGCCGGAGTCCCCGTGAACACCACCTGACCCCCGTCCGAACCCGCGCCCGGCCCGAGATCGACGATCCAGTCCGCGTGCGCCATCACCGCCTGGTGGTGCTCGATGACCACCACCGTGTTCCCGTCGTCGACGAGCCGGTCGAGCAGGCCCAGCAGCTGGTCGACGTCGGCGAGGTGCAGGCCGGTGGTCGGCTCGTCGAGGACGTAGGTCGCCGACTTCTCCGCCATCCGGATGGCGAGTTTGATCCGTTGCCGCTCCCCGCCGGACAGCGTCGTGAGCGGCTGCCCGAGCCCGAGGTAGCCGAGGCCGACGTCGGAAAGCCGGTCCAGGATCGTCCGCGCCTGCCCCGACGGGAAGAACTCGCGCGCCTCGGCGACGGGCATGGCGAGCACCTCGCTGATGTCCTTGCCCCGCAGCTTGTAGGTCAGGACCTCGGCGGTGAACCGCTTACCCTCGCATTCCTCGCAGACCGTCGCCACCCCGGCCATCATCGCCAGGTCGGTGTAGATCAGCCCGATGCCCTTGCACTTCGGGCACGCGCCTTCGGAGTTCGCGCTGAACAGGGCCGCCTTGACGCCGTTGGCCTTGGCGAACGCGGTGCGGATCGGGTCGAGCAGGCCGGTGTAGGTCGCCGGATTGCTCCGCCGCGAGCCGCGGATGGCCGACTGGTCGAGCACCACCACATCGTCCCTCGTGGACAGTGAGCCGTGGATGAGCGAGCTCTTCCCCGAACCGGCGACCCCGGTGACCACGGTCAGCACGCCCAGCGGGATGTCGACGTCGACGCCGCGCAGGTTGTGCCGGGTCGCGTTGCGGATCTCGATCTGCCCGCGGGCCGTGCGGACGTCGGTGCGCAGCCGCGCCCGGTGGTCGAGGTGCCGTCCGGTGAGCGTGCCGGACGCCCGCAGGCCGGCGACGTCGCCGGTGTAGCAGATCCGCCCGCCGTTCGGTCCCGCGCCGGGCCCGAGGTCGACGACGTGGTCGGCGATCTCGATCGTCTCCGGTTTGTGTTCGACGACGAGCACCGTGTTCCCCTTGTCCTTCAACAGCAGCAGGAGACCGTTCATCCGCTGGATGTCGTGCGGGTGCAGCCCGACGGTCGGTTCGTCGAACACGTAGGTGACGTCGGTGAGGCTGGAACCCAGGTGCCGCACCATCTTCACGCGCTGTGCCTCGCCGCCCGAGAGCGTCCCGGACTCACGGTCGAGGCTCAGGTAGCCGAGCCCGATCTCCACGAGCGAGTCGAGGGTGCCGCGCAGGGTCTGCATCAGCGGCCCGACCGACGGATCGTCGATCTTGCGGAGGAAGTCGGCGAGATCGTTGATCTGCATCGACGAGCAGTCGGCGATGTTCAGCCCCTCGATCTTCGAGGACAACGCCGCCTGGTTGAGCCGCGCGCCGTCGCACGCCGGGCATCGCCGGAAGGTGATCGCCCGGTCCACGAAGGCCCGGATGTGCGGCTGCGTCGCTTCCTTGTCCTTCGACAGGAAGAGCCGCTGCACCTTCACCAGCAGGCCCTCGTAGGTGGTGTTCATCCCGCCGAGCTTCATCTTGGTGGCGGGTTTGTGCATGAAGTCTTCCCACTGCCGCGGGGTGTAGTCCTTCAGCTTGACCGCCGGATCGACGAAACCGGACTCCGCCAGTCCCTTCCAGTACCAGCTGCCCGGCGCGAAGTTCGGGACGGTGATCGCCCCTTCGTCGAGCGAGAGCTCTTTGTCGACGAGCTGGTCGATGTCGATGCTGGAGACCTTCCCCAGCCCCTCGCAGTCGGGGCACATCCCCTCGGGAAGGTTGAAGCTGAACGCGCCCGACGTCCCGATATGCGGCGTTCCCAGCCTGCTGAAGACGATCCGCAGCATGGTGTGCGCGTCGGTCGCGGTGCCGACCGTGGAGCGGGAGTTGGCCCCCATCCGCTCCTGGTCGACGACGATCGCGGCGCTCAGGTTCCGCAGCGCGTCCACGTCCGGCCGCCCGACGGGGGCCATGAAGGACTGGATGAACGCGGTGTAGGTCTCGTTGATCAGCCGCTGCGACTCGGCGGCGATGGTGCCGAACACCAAGGACGACTTCCCCGACCCCGAGACACCGGTGAAGACGGTGAGGCGGCGTTTGGGGATGTCGACCGAGACGTCGGCGAGGTTGTTCTCTCTGGCTCCGCGCACCTGGATCATGTCGTGGCTGTCGGCGGCCGAAGGCATGGCTCTCCCCTGGTTGGAACTCTTTAGCCTGTAAAGTGAGGGTAGCAGAGGTTAGTTTATGCTGTAAGGAGTTGGCAAGTGGTCGTCTACGCGGCGCAAGGAGACCCCCGGCGGTCGATGGCCCTGCTGTGGCGGACCGAGCCCCTGGACGCCGAGCGGCCCGGCCCCAAACCGGGGCTTTCGGTGGATCTGATCGTCGAGACCGCCATCACCATCGCGGACGCCGAAGGCATGGCGGGCCTCTCGATGCGTGCGGTCGGGGACAGGCTCGGCCGCACGGCCATGGCGCTCTACACCTATGTCCCGAGCAAGAGCGAACTGGTCGACCTCATGTACGACAAGGCGCTCGCCGAGCTTCCGGCCACTTACGACGGAGACGGGTGGCGTGCGGAAGCGGCTCGCTGGGCAGAGGATCTCTGGGACTTCTACCTCCGGCACCCCTGGGTCCTGCAGGTCTCGCAAGCGCGGCCGGTGCTCGGGCCGAACGAATACGTCGTGCTGGAGGCGCTGGTGAGGATCCTGCGCCGGACCGGATTGCGCCCGGCGGCGTTGCGGCGGCTGGTCAGCGCGCTGTATTCGTGCGTGCGCGAGCCCGCCAGGACGGCTTCGGAGGCCAGGCTGGCCGAAAAGGTGACAGGGCAGTCGGACGACGAGTGGTGGTACGCGAGGTCCGCGCATCTGAAGGAGGTCTCGCCCGACTTCGCCGAGCGCTTCCCGACGCTGACCTGGATGGAGGCCGAGCTGGCGTTCCGGATGGAGGACGAGACGGTGTCCTATCTGGAGCAGGAGGCGAGGGAGGCCTTCGAGTTCTCGCTGTCCGTCTTGCTGGACGGAATCGAAGTCGCGACCAAAGCGGAGTAGCCTTCTCCGCATGCCCTCCGATTTCGCCTTGAAGACCATGAACGCCGTCCACCGCGTCATCCAGAAGGTCAGCGGCGGCCGCGCCGGCTGGCAGGTCGCCGGGATGACCGTGCTGGAACTGACCACCATCGGCCGCAAATCCGGCCAGCCGCGCACCGTTCTGCTGACCTCGCCGCTGCGCGAGGGCGACGCGTACGTCATCGTCGCCTCCCGCGGCGGCGACGACCAGCACCCGGCGTGGTTCCTCAACCTCCGCGACAACCCCGAGGTCCAGGTCACGCTGAAGGGTGAGGCCGCGCAGCCGATGGTGGCGAGCGTCGCCGACGCCGATCTGCGTGCCCGCCTGTGGCCCAAGATCACCGCGGATTTCAAGAACTACGCGCAGTACCAGACCAAGACCGAGCGGGAGATCCCCGTCGTCCTGCTCTCGCCCAAGGCGTAGGCGCGTTTTCGGTCCGGTGGGTCGTGAGTNNTCTAACCCGAATCGCCACTCACGACCCACCGGACCGGCATCCCCCGCACGGGCCGGGTCCATCGGCCCTACCGGCGAGTCGGTAAGCCGGGGACCGTGGACCTCGACGCAGTGGACTACGAGAACGCGGGGATGCCGATGTCCGACTCCTTGGGTCTCGAGACGCTCGACCGCGAGCAGTGCCTGGCGTTGCTCGCGCGTGCCGGGCTCGGCCGGGTGGTGTTCACCTCCCGGGCCATGCCCGCCATCCAGCCGGCGCGGTTCGCGCTGCACCACGGCGCGATCGTGGTGCGGACGCCGTCGCAGAGCGCGTTGTTCGCCGGAGTGCTCGACAGTGTGGTGGCGTTCTCGGTCGACGAGTTCGCCAAGGACCTCGGGGCAGGCTGGTTCGTCACCGTCGTCGGCCGTGCCTCCGAGGTGCGCGATCCCCTGGTGATCGCCGAACTCGAGACGTTGCCGCTGGGCTGCTGGACCGGCCGGAAGGACTCCCGGTATCTCAGGATCCCCATCGAGTCGGTAACAGGTCGAAGGATCCTCGGCGCTTGCAGTAACGAAGCACTGTCCGTGATCGACGCACCAGATGAGCGATCCGGGCGCGTTTGTCATTCCTGACCCCACTGCCCGGGGAGTTACTCCAGGACGGTGACGGCGGTGCGGCGGGTGAGTGCGGCGAGTGACGCCAAGGCGCCGAGGATTCTGGACGCGGTGGCGGGGATCGCCCACGATCTCAGCCTGTCCGACGTCCTGCGGCGGATGGTCGAATCCGCCTGTGAGCTGACCGGTGCCCCGTTCGGCGCGCTCAGCGTGCTCGATTCGGACGAGTTCATCCGCTTCGGTGATGCCTGGGAGCGGCCGCCGTCCGACGACGAGGCCCGCGCGGTGCCCATCCGGATGCGCGGCCGCATCTTCGGGATGCTGTACCTGGCCCGCAAACCGGACGGCGAGGAGTTCACCGAATCCGAGGACGACCTGCTCGTCGCGCTCACCGCGGCGGCCGGTGTGGTGATCGAGAACGCCGCGCTGTTCGACCAGGTGCAGCGGCGCGAGCGCTGGCTCGAAGCGTCCTACCACGTCACCGGGGCGCTCCTGGCCGACCAGGATCTGACCGCGACCCTCCGCCTGATCGCCGAACGCGCCCGTGTCGTCGCCGGTGGTACCGCGGGCGCGGTGGCCCGGCCGCGCGGCGACGGGCAACTGGTCTTCGAGATCGTCGAACCGCCGGGCCCGGACTCGGACCGGCTCGCCGGGATCGTCGTGCCGACCGAGGGCACCGCGACCGGGATGGCGTTCACCACCGGAAAGCCCGTCGTGGTCCGGGATTACGGCGAGAAGGTGGTCGAGTACCAAGGCGGTCGTGGCGCCGTGATGCCCGCGGCGGTCAAGGACCTCGACTCGACGGTCGCCGTCCCGCTGATCGTCGGCGAGGAGAAGCTCGGTGTGCTGCTGGTGGCGAAGTTCCGCGACCGGACCCCGTTCTCCGCCTACGACGTCCAGCTGGCCGAGACCTTCGCCGCGCACGCCGCGCTCGCGGTCGAATTCGCCCGCGCGCAACAGGACAGGCAGCGGCTCGCCGTCTTCGAAGACCGCGACCGCATCGCCCGCGACCTGCACGACCTGGTGATCCAGCGGCTGTTCGCGATCGGGCTCGGGCTGGAGGGGCTCAGCAGGCTCGCCGGCGAGCCCGCCGTCGCCGACCGGGTGACCGGTTTCGCGCACGAGATCGACCGCACCATCCGCGAGATCCGCAACAGCATCTTCTCCCTGCAGGAACCGGCGGAGGCGCAGGGCAGTCTGCGGTCGGAGCTGCTGCGGGTCGCGCTGGACGCGGGCTGCGCGTCCGAACCCCGGGTCGGGTTCGACGGGCCGCTCGACTCGACCGTGCCGGACACGGTCCGCTCGGATCTCATCGCGACACTGCGCGAAGCACTGTCCAATGTGGTCAGACATGCCGCGGCGACGACGGTCTCGGTCGACGTCGCGGTCGACCGCGACGGGCGGTGGCTCGAACTCTCGGTGGTGGACGACGGCGTTGGCATGCCCGCCGAACCCGGCCATCGCAGCGGGGTGGCGAACCTCGCCGAACGCGCGGCCCGCTGGAACGGGACGTTCCGGGTCGAAGCGCGCCCCGAAGGCGGCACGAGGCTCGACTGGTCGGTGGAACTGCCGGCCCGACAGGGGAGTGTGGGATGACGATTTCGGTGTTCCTCCTTGACGATCACGAACTCGTGCGCACCGGGCTCAAGACCGTCTTCGAGGCCGAGGACGATTTCACCGTGGTCGGCGAAGCGTCCACGGCCGCCGAGGCGTACGTGCGGATCCCCGCGGTCAAACCGCAGGTCGCGGTGCTCGACGTCCGGCTGCCGGACGGTGAGGGAGTGAGCGTCTGCCGGGAGATCCGGGCGTCCATCGACCCGCCGCCCGCCTGCCTGATGCTGACGTCCTATTCGGACGACGACGCGTTGTTCGGCGCGATCATGGCGGGCGCGGCGGGCTACATGCTCAAACAGGTCTCCGGCGGCGCGCTCGTCAAGGCCGTCCGCACGGTCGCCGCGGGCGGATCGCTCCTGGACAGCACGCTGACGGCGTCGGTGATGAACCGGCTGCGCGGCGAGACCGACCTCCCGGACCCGCGGTACGAACAGCTGAGCCCGCAGGAGCGGCGGGTGCTCGACCACATCGCCGACGGGCTGACGAACCGGCAGATCGCGGAAAAGCTGTACCTGGCGGAGAAGACCGTCAAGAACTACGTGTCGTCCCTGCTGCACAAGCTCGGTTTCGAACGGCGCACCGCCGCCGCCGTCTACGCCACCCAGCGCCGCAAGTCCACTTCCTAGAAGAAGGTGAACCCGCCGGCGAAACCGGGATCCTCGCGCAGCACGCGGCGCAGTTCGTTGAGGGCCCGGTGCTGGGTGACGCGGACCGCGCCCGCGCTCGCCATGCCCAGCGCGACGGCGGTCTCCTCGGCGCTGTAGCCGTGGATCACGCGCAGCACCAGCACGTCGCGCTGCTTCGCCGAGAGGACCTCGAACAGCCGGGACAGCCGTCGGCGGCGATCGGCCTTCTCGACCTCTTCGAACGTCGGGTTCCACGGTCCGTCCTGGTCGGGCTCCGGATCGGGCACCGGCGCGGACGGATCGCGCGCGAGGTTGCGGCGGACGTCGGCGACCTTGTGCGAGGCGATCCCGAAGACGTACGGCAGGAAGCTGTTGTCCTGGTAGCTGTAGCGCGGCAAGGCGACGAGGACGGCCATCAGGACCTCCTGCGCGCAGTCCTCCGCGTTGGAGACGCCGCGTACCGTCCCGCCCAGCCTGCCGGCGCAGTACCGGAACACGATCGGCCGGAGGAGGGCCAGCAGGCTCTCGACGGCGCGCCGGTCACCGCCGATCGCCGCGCGGATCAGTTCGCCGTCCGGTTCCCCCGGCCGGGGTACGTAGGTGGGGCGCACGGCTTCGGACACGGTCATCACGCCGGATCGCCCGTTCTCGGCACGGTCCTGTGCGTTCCCATCATCCCCACCTCCCGAAAGCCCCCAGCCCTCTTTGGCCGTTCCGACGTTACGGAGCGCGGCCGCGCGTCACACCGGTATAGGAGCCCGGAGTAGTCGGGTCTTTGGACCCTGGTGGGCCCGGGGTATGGACTTTCGCCAGATTGGTCTAGACAATTAGCCCAGCGCGGCGGCAGGCCGCCCTTTCACGGAGGAATCGCGATGAGGCGTTCCAGATCCATGGCATTTCTGGCCGTTTTGGTGCTCACCTTCACCGGCCTGATCACGGGCGGTGGCACCGCGAACGCGGCCAACCTGCTCCTCAATCCCGGTTTCGAGGCGGGCTCGACCTCCGGCTGGTCCTGCGCGGCGGGCGCGGCCGTGAGCACACCGGTCCGTTCGGGCGGTTACGCCGTTTCGGTCACGCCCGGCTCGACGATCGGCAAATGCGCACAGACGGTATCCGTCCGGCCGAACACGACCTACGCGGTTTCGGCCTGGGTGAACGGGAACCCGGTGTACCTCGGCGTCACGGGCGGGCCGTCGACCTGGACCGCGGCGACCTCGTACACGCAGCTGTCGCTCTCGTTCACGACGTCGGCCACGCAGACGACGGCCGAGGTGTACGTCCACGGCTGGTACGGGTCGGGCACCTACTACGCGGACGACATCAGCCTCGACGGACCCGGCGGTGGCACCCCCGGCGCGCCGCCGACGCCGGGCAACCCGGCCGTGGGCACGGTGACGAATTCGTCGATCGCGCTCTCGTGGGGCGCTTCGGCGGGGACGGTGACCGGCTATCGCGTGTACGAGGGCGGCACTGTGGTCGCGACGGTGACCGGGACTTCGGCGACGATCTCGGGACTGACGGCCTGTTCGTCGCACAACTACTCGGTGGCCGCGTACAACAGCGCGGGCGAATCGCCGAAGACCACCGAAGCGGGCGCCACGACCTCCGGCTGCGTCGACACCGGCCTGCCGAAGCACGCGCTGATCGGCTACCTGCACGCGAGTTTCGCCAACGGCTCCGGCTACACGCGGATGTCCGACGTCCCGGCGGCGTGGGACATCATCAACCTGGCCTTCGGTGAGCCGACTTCGGTGACCTCGGGCGACATCCGCTTCACGCGGTGCCCGGTCGCGGAATGCCCGACCGTGGAAAGCGACGCGGACTTCATCGCCGCGATCCGCGCGAAGCAGGCGCAGGGCAAGAAGGTGCTGATCTCCATCGGCGGCCAGAACGGTCAGGTCCAGCTGACCACGACCGCGGCGCGCGACGCCTTCGTCAATTCGGTGTCCGCCATCATCGACCGGTACGGGCTGAACGGCCTCGACATCGACTTCGAGGGACACTCGCTGTACCTCAACTCCGGGGACAACGACTTCCGCAACCCGACCACGCCGGTGATCGTCAATCTCATCTCGGCGCTGAAGACGTTGAAAGCCCGCTATGGCGCGGGATTCGTGCTGACGATGGCGCCGGAGACGTTCTTCGTGCAGACCGGATACCAGTACTACGGCGGTCTCGGCGGTGCCGACAACCGGACGGGTTCGTACCTGCCGGTGATCCACGCGATGCGGGACGCGCTGACCGTGCTGCACGTCCAGGACTACAACTCCGGGCCGGTGATGGGCCTGGACAACCAGTACCACTTCATGGGCGGCGCGGATTTCCACATCGCGATGACCGACATGATCAAGGCGGGTTTCACGGTGTCTTCGACCGGATTCCGGTTCCCGGGGCTGCGTGAGGACCAGATCGCGTTCGGCCTGCCCGCCGCGGTGAGCGCGGGCAACGGGCACACCGCGCCGGCGGCGGTGCATTCGGCGCTGAACTGCCTGGTGAAGAACTCCGGGTGCGGGTCGTATTCCCTGCGGGGCGGGGCTTCGCCGGCGTTGCGGGGGCTGATGACGTGGTCGATCAACTGGGACCGGTACTACGGGTGGGAGTTCCAGAACGCCCATGAGCCGTTCCTGAACGCCTTGCCCTGACCGCATTCAGAGGACTAAATGCGTCGGTGGTGAGTACGTGAAGGCCCCCTTCACTGCGCTAGACGCAGTGAAGGGGGCCTTCACGTACTTCAGGGCTTGTGGGCGTCGGCCACGGGGCCGGGGAGGCGTTGCGAAAGCCACTTTCGCAACGCTGAAGGTTGCGAAAGTGGCTTTCGCAACCCTCTCGCGCGGCCGCAAGACCCAGCGAAGCCCCACGCGGGCAAAGGGGCGGGCCCGCACCGTGCAGCATCGGTGCGGGCCCGCGGTTCGAAGGGGACGTCAGAAGCCGGCGGTGATCCGCGTGAAGTCCCAGTCGTTCTGTGCGATACCACTGCAGTTCTCGGCCACCCCGCCGTTCGGGCAGCCCCGGTCCCGGTTGGTCGACCAGAACGCCAGCCTGGCGGTCTTGTTGGTCTTCGACCAGTTCGTGATCCGGGTCCACGTGTCGAGACTCGTGAGTTCCCGCTGGTCCGAGAGACCGTTCATCCCGCTGATGCCCAGGTGGGCGTACGCCGTGGCGTCGTTCCACCCGAAGGTCGACTTCAGCTTGTCCCGCAGACCGTTCGCGGCGTTGATCGTGTTGCCGTACATGTCCGCGCCGCCATTGAAGTCGAACGGCATGATCGTGTAGACGTCGATCCCGGCGTTCAGCGCCTTCGACTGGTCGATGAGCCGCTGGCCCCAGAAGTTCGGGCCGGTGGTCGTCGTGCCGAAGGTGAGAATCGTCTGGATACCGGGGTTGTTCGCCTTCACGATCTTCAGCGCGTTCAGCACGCGGTCCTGCACGACCGCGTTCTCGAACTCGTCGGTGTTCTCGATGTCGATGTCGATCGCCTTGAGACCGTAGGCGTCGATCACCTTCTGGTAGGCGCCGGCGAGCGCTTCCGGCGTCGAGCAGTTCGGGCCGAGCTTGTTGCCGCTCCACCCGCCGAAGGACGGCACGATCTGCCCGCCCGCGGCCTTGATCTGCGCGATCGCGTTCGCGTCGACACCGCCCTGCAGCGGACGGCTGCCGTCCCAAGCCGGGTTGCAGCCACCGGACGACAGGATGAACGCCATCGTGAACCACTTGATCCCGGTCGCGTTCATGACCGTCTGGGGGTTCGGCGGGCTGCCCCAGCCCATGTACAGATACGGCGCGCCACGGCCGCCGGGCAGCGGCGGGTTGCTCGTGGTCGTCGTCGGGGACGATGTGGTCGTCGTGCTGGTGGGGATGGTCGGCGTCGTGGTCGTGCCGCCGCCCGGATCGCACGAACCACCGTTGATCTTGCAGTTCGCCGGGGCGACGTAGCCCCCGGAATACTTGACGTTGAACCCGAAACTGGTGCTGCCACCGTTGGAAAGGTTGCCGTTCCAGGTGTTCTTCACCGTCACGTGCTGTCCGGAGACCGAGTAGCTGCCGTCCCACAGCGAAGCGATCGAGTGCCCCGCGGGGAGGTCGAATTCGACCGTCCAGGCGGGAAGGCTCGAACCCGAGTTGTTGCTGATCGTGTACTTGCCTTCCCAGCCCGAGCCCCAATCGGAGCCTTTGCTGAAGGCGGCGCCGACGCCGCCGGCCGCGGAGGCCGGCGCGATCACGAGGACCGCGCCGGCCGTTGCGGCAGCGGCGGACAGGCCGATGGCCTGGATCCAAGTCCGCTTAGCCACTGTCAACCTCTCAGTTCAGGCCGTTTCGCATGGCCGTGACGAGCTCACCGTTGGAGGTGTCACCACTGAGTTCCCAGAAGAACGCGCCGCCGAGACCCTGGTTCTTGGTCCAGCCCATCTTTCCGTTGATGGTCGCGGGAGTGTCGTAGCTCCACCAGTTGTTGCCGCACTTCGCGTACGCGGTGCCCGCGATCGTGCCGGTCGACGGGCAGCTGTTCTTGAGGATCTTGTAGTCCTCGATGCCCGCCTCGTACGTGCCCGGTGCCGCACCGGTCGCGGTGCCGCCCGGGGCGTCCTGGGTGACGCCGGTCCAGCCTCGGCCGTAGAAACCGATACCCAGCAACAGTTTGCTCGCTGGGACACCCTTGGCCTTGAGCTTCTGGATGGCGTCGTCGGAGGTGAAGCCCTGCTGCGGGATGCCGGGGTAGGACGTCAGCGGCGAGTGCGGGGCCGTCGGGCCCTGCGCCGCCCAAGCGCCGAAGAAGTCGTACGTCATGACGTTGTACCAGTCGAAGTACGCCGACGCGGGGCCGTAGTCGGCGGCGTCGATCTTGCCGCCGCTGCTGGCGTCCGCGGTGATCGCGGCGGTGACCAGGAACGAGGAGCCGAACTTGGTGCGCAGCGCCTGTGCCACGTTCTTGATCGCGGCGGGGCCGCTGGTGTCACAGGTGAGACCGCAGGCGTTCGGGTATTCCCAGTCGATGTCGATGCCGTCGAAGACGTCGGCCCAGCGCGGGTCCTTGATCAGCTTGTAGCAGGATTCCGCGAAGGCGGCCGGGTTCTTCGACGCCTGGCCGAAGCCGCCGGACCAGGTCCAGCCACCGAACGACCACAGCACCTTCAGGCCCGGGTACATCTTCTTGAGCTTGCGCAGCTGGTTGAAGTTACCGCGTAGCGAACCGGCGTCCCACGAGTCCGCGACACCGTCCACACTGGACGCGGCGTCGTAGAACTTGTCGTAGTCGGCGTAGGTGTCGTCGTTCGCGGTGCAGGAACCGTTGGTGACGTTGCCGAACGCGTAGTTGATATGCGTCAGCTTGGCCGCGGAACCGGAAGTGTGAATGTTCTTCACGTGGTAATTACGGCCGTAGACGCCCCACTGCACGAAGTAGCCGAGGTTCTTCTTCGCGCCCGGGTTCGGGTTCGAAGTCGTGGTGGTCGGCGGGTTGCTCGTGCTGGTCGACGTCGGGGGATTGGACGTCGTGGTGGTCGGCGTCGTGGTCGGGTTGCCGCCGCCCGGGTCGCAGGAGCCGCCGTTGATCTTGCAGTTGGCGGGCGCGGTGTAGGCGCCGGAGTACTTGACGTTGAAGCCGAAGCTGGTGGACGCGCCGTTGGAAAGGTTGCCGTTCCAGGTGTTCTTGACGGTCACGTGCTGGCCGGAGACGGTGTAGCTGCCGTCCCACAGCGAAGCGATCGAGTGGCCCGCCGCGAGGTCGAACTCGAGGGTCCAGGAGGTCAGGCTCGATCCCGAGTTGTTGGTGATCGTGTACTTGCCTTCCCAGCCGGACCCCCAGTCCGAACCCTTGGTCAGGGTGGCTCCGACCCCGCCCGCCGCGTTCGCGGGCACGGTCACCAGACCGACGGCCAGCGCCGCGACGGCCGTGAACAGGCCGACCAGATGCCATCTTTTTCTCGACATTTCACTCCTTACAACCCGGTGCCGGGAAATGATCTTGGAGATGATTTCGTCAAAGGGAAATCGGCGACATCGCGTTGCCTCGGCCGAAACCGGGCAGGCGGGGATGAGTCTTCATCGACCACCTCCATGCGGAACGCTTTGTTGCGGGAGACGGTACGTGGTCTGGACCAATATGGGAAGCATCACTACGTAGAGTGGTGATTTTCCTGCGAACGGCCTAATACGTTCGACAGCGTTAATCGTTCACTGGTTCACCGCCGGTCAGCGGCGGAATTCGTCCATTTCGCCGAGCCGGGCGATATTCGCGGATTCGTCGGGGTCGGGCACGACACCGGAAAGGAACACGTCGGTGATTTCGACGGCCACGTCGGGGGCGAGCCGTTTGAGGCTCAGTGCCAGCACGTTCGCGTCGTTCCACTTGCGCGCGCCCGCGGCGATCCAGGTGTCCCAGGCCAGCGCCGCGCGGACCCCGGGCACCTTGTTGGCCGCGATGGCCGTGCCCGTCCCGGTCCAGCACATCACCACGCCGAAATCGGCCTCGCCGTCCGCGACCGCCCGGCCCACCGCCGCACCGAGTTCGGGCCAGAGGTCCGACGCCGCCGGGCGGAGCACCTCGTGGCCGGCCTCGGCGAGATAGGCCTGGACGGCGTCCGTGGTGGCGTTCCGGTCGTCGGCGGCGAAGGCGATCCTCATGTCCGGATCGTAACGCCGCGTCGACGGGTGACGAACCGGAAGTCATGGGAGGATCGCGCCGTGGACTCGTCTGCGGAGGAGCACCAGGTCCAGCGTGACCAGGAGATCGCACGGACCCGGATTCTCGAAACCGCCGCCCGCCTGATCGGCGAGGCAGGTTTCGCCCGGCTGAAGATCGGCATGATCTGCGCCAGGACCGGCTATCCCAGCGGCGTCGTCTACCAGTTGTTCGGCTCGAAGGAGACGCTGGTGCAGCGGCTCGTCGAGTTCGCCGCGGAGAAGTTCGCCGACGTCTTCAGCGCCGCCGTCGCCACGCGGACGGGCGGGCTGACGCCGAGCCCGATGGACATGCTGCGTGCCCTGCTGGACATCTTCTTCGAGCTGCTCACCGACATGCCGCCGCTGAACCGGGCGTTCGTGGTGCTCTGGACGGACGCGACCGTCGGCGATCCGGCGGTGCGGTCGGCGATGACCGAGGCCGATCGGCGCTACCGGTTCGCCATCGCGCAGACCGTCGCCGCCGGACTCGCGGACGGGTCCATCACCGGCGTCCGCGACCCGGACGCGTACGCGGCGGCGCTGGTGGGGCAGCTGCGGGGGATCGCCGTGGCCTCGATCATCGACCCCGGCGGAATCGATCTACGCGCTGTTCGCGCGGAGATGGAATACGCCGTGGACCGCCTCGCCTAAACGGTTTTGGCCAGCTCGGCCGCGCCGAAGGACACGTTGAACCGGTCGCACCAGATCGTCACGCTCGAATAGCGCGCCAGATCGGTGCCCGCCGGCAGCGTGTAGTTCTGGCTTCCCTTGTTGCCCTTGAGTTTCCCGGCGCTCACGTACGCACCGTCGTCGAACACGGACCAGCCTGCCTTGCCGGGGATCACCGGCGCGTCGGTGAGCCAGACCCGCAGATCCGGGCCGTTGCTCGTGTCGAGGTTCTCGAGGCGCAGCACCAGGGATCCGTCGGCCGCGCGCAGGATCCGGACGTCGCCGGTGGTCGCGTGCTCGTGGCTGATCAGCGCGCCGGTCGCCACGACCGTGGGCTCTTTCGGGGCGGGCGTGGCACTTCCGGTGGCTTGGGTGGTGGGCTGGGCCGTCGTTTCGGCGACGGGTAAGGCCTCTTGAACCGTTTCGTTCACCCAGAGCTTCCAGGGCTGGAACCAGTAGAGGCCGGCGGCCACCGCCACCACCAGTCCGGCCGCCACGACGGCGAGCACCCGCTTGCGTTTCATGCCTACATTGAACCCCGCGCGGGGCCCGAAGCGCGGTTACCGAACTCTTACGGGTCACGTCTGGGTTTCGGTGGCTTGACCGGGTTCACGCCGCTTGACACGATTGCCGATCTGAAAAGGGCATATCGGACGGAGGCCCGCGATGGGTTCGGCGATGTTTTCCATCCTCCTGCCGGTAGCGCTGGCGCTCGTCATGTTCGGGCTGGGGCTGACCCTGACCGTCGGCGACTTCACGCGCGTGCTGAAGTACCCGAAGGCCGCGGTCATCGCGCTGGTGTGCCAGATGATCGTGCTGCCCGTGATCTGCGTCGGCCTCATCGTCCTCTTCGGTCTCGAAGGCGTCCTCGCGGTCGGCATGATGCTGCTCGTCGCGTCGCCCGGCGGGACCTCGGCGAACCTCTTCAGCCACCTCGCCGGCGGCGACGTCGCCCTCAACGTCACACTGACGGCGATCAACTCGGTGCTCGCCGTGTTCACCCTGCCACTGGTGGTGAGCCTGGCGATGGCCGAATTCCTCGACGGCGGCGCCTCGGTCGGGCTCCAGCCCGCGAAGTTCGTGCAGGTCTTCGCGATCGTGCTGATCCCGGTCGTGCTCGGCATGATCGTGCGGAGCCGGTTCACCGGCTGGGCCGAGCGGATGCGCAAACCGGTCAAGATCGGCTCCGCCGTGGTGCTCGTGCTGGTGATCGCGGCCGCGATCGCGCAGGAGTTCCGGACGCTGGTGGACAACATCGGCACGCTCGGGCCGGTGGCGCTGGCGCTTTCCGTGCTCAGCCTCGCGATCGGGTACTACGTGCCGCGGCTGTTCCGGGTGGACTGCGGGCAGGCGATCGCTTCCGCCATGGAGATCGGTGTCCACAATGCCACCCTCGCCATCGCCGTGGCGTATTCCGTGCTCGGCGACAAGGCGATGGCCGTGCCCGCCGGGGTCTACGGCGTGCTCATGTTCTTCCCCGCCGGGATCGCGGCTTTCCTGTTGTCCCGCAGCAGGGAGAGCGCGCCGGTCTGAGCTAGTTTGGGGGCGTGGCTCGTTCTCCCATCGGTGACATCCTCGACGTGAACGGTGTCGCCGTCCATGTGCGTCAGGACGGCGCCGGGCCGCCGGTGGTGCTGCTGCACGGGTATTGCGGGTCGGTGCACTGGTTCGACCGGCTCACCCTCGGGCTGTCCGCGGCGCATCACGTGATCCGGGTGGATCTGCTGGGGCACGGATGCACCGGTGGTTCGTCCGGGCTCGACGCGGCGTCGCAGGCGCACATGGTGGCCGGTGTCCTCGATGCGCTGGGCGTCGAGGATGTCTTGGTCGCCGGTCACTCCTTCGGGGCGGATGTCGCCTTGGCGCTGGCCGAGATCTCGCCGCGAGTGGGTTCGGTCGTGGTGATCGGGCAGGCGCCGGATTACAGCTACGCGTCCTTTCCGCCGGGGAGTCCGGTTCTGCTGCCGATGGTCAGCGCGCTCGTGCGGCTCGTGGCTCACCGGCGGTGGGTCCGATACGTTTCCCGGTTCCGCCGCACGGGCTGGTTCGGCGATCCCTTGCAGGACCTGGCCGATCACGCGGTCACCGCGCCCGCGATGGCGCGCGTGGTACTCGTGGACCGCGCGCGACTGCTCGCATTTCGTCCTCTGGATGCGCAAGTGGCGGCCCTGGGCTTGCCGTGCCTGGTGATTCTCGGCCGCCGGGACCGTTTTTACGACTGTGACAAGACTTCCGTGCGGTATTCGGCGGCCGGGGCGCGGGTGGAGGTCGTGGAGGGTGCCGGGCACTCGCCGTTCTTGGAACGGCCGGGTGAGGTCGTCCGGTTGCTTCGGGAGTTCAGGGGGTCGTGAGTGGCGTTTCGGGTTAGAACCCGAAACGCCACTCACGACCAGCGCGCCCCAAGACCGGCTTGCCTTTTACGCGCTTGCGTCCCCGATCGCCTTGTCCAGCACCTCAAGCCCCTCCGCCAGTTCGTCTTCGGTGGCCGTCAGCGGGGGAGCGATCCGGAAGACCCCGCCCATCCCCGGCAACTGCACGATGTTCATGTGCAGCCCCAGTTCGAGGCAGCGTCGCGTGACCAGCGCGCCCAGTTCGTCGGAGCTGCGTTTCGTGGCCCGGTCCGCGACGAGTTCCACGCCGACCAGCAGCCCCCGTCCCCGGATGTCGCCGACGACGGGATGACGGGCGGCGATGTCGTCGAGGCCGCGGCGGAGGAAGGCGCCCAGGTCAGTGGCGCGTTCGTCGAGCCGGTCGCGGGTGAGGACGTCGAGCACGGTGTTCCCGACGGCCGCCACCAGCGGGTCCGCGACGTGCGTGGTGAAGAACAGATAGCCGCGGTCGTGCGCTTCCTGCTCGATTTCCGCGCTCGTGATCACCGCCGCCAGCGGGAGACCGGCACCCAGCGTCTTGGACAGCGTGAGGATGTCGGGGACGATGCCGTCGCGTTCGAAGGCGTACCAGTTTCCCGTGCGGCACAAGCCGGTCTGCGCCTCGTCGAGGATCAGCAACATCCCGCGCTCACGGCATTTCTCTCGCAGGGCGGCGAAATACCCCACCGGCGGCTCGATGATCCCGCCCGAGCTGAGGATCGGCTCGACGATGCACGCCGCGAGACTGCCGACGGACTGGGCGTCGATCATCTCGAACCCGAAGTCCAGCTGGCGTTTCCAGTCCAGTTCCCCGTCCGGGCCGACGAAATCCGGCCGATACGAGTTCGGCGCGGGAATGGCGAAGTTGCCGGGCGCGGTCGGGCCGTAGCCCTTGCGGCCCGCGCTGTAGGTCGCGTTCGCCGCCGCTTGCGTCATGCCGTGCCACGACCGGGCGAACGACACGATCTCGTGCTTCCCGGTCACCAGTTTCGCCATCCGGATCGCGGCCTCGTTCGACTCCGCGCCGGTGGTCAGCAGCAGCGCCTTCTCCAGCGGCGACGGCAGGGTCTCCGCCAGCCGTCGCGCGAGGTCGACGACGGGGCGGCTCAGCATCCCGCTGAACAGATGGTCCAGCGAGCCGATCTGCCGCCGCACGGTCTCGACGATCTCCGGATGCGAATGCCCGAGGATCGCGCTCATCTGCCCGGAGGTGAAGTCGAGGATCCGCCGCCCGGACTCGGTGAACAGGTAGCTCCCGGCGGCGTGGTCGATGATCTCGCGGGTGAAATCGCCGGCCCCGGCGTAGCGCACGAGGTGCCGGTCGGCGTCGGCCCAGAAACGGTCGGCGGTGGACAGGTCGGTGAGGGGAGCAGCCATGTTCCGACGGTAAGCCGGTGCCGAGCGACACGTCCAGCTCACGATTCCGGCTGTGCTGTTCGGCTGATCCGTACAACAATGGGTGCCATGCTCAACCCGTGGAGGCTCAGCCTGCTGAGCAGGCTCGACACGCTCGGCACCGTCCGCGCGGTCGCGAAGGCGGCCAACCTGAGCGCGTCGAGCGTGTCCCAGCAGCTCGCGGTCCTGGAGGCCGAGACGCGTACGCAACTGCTGGAACGCACCGGCCGCCGTGTCCGGCTGACTCCGGCAGGACGCATGCTGGCGCGCCGAGCGCGAGCGATCCTCGACCACATGGACACCGTCGAGGCTGAGTTGCGCGGCCTCGGCGAGGGGCCCGCAGGGCACGTCCGCCTCGGCGCCTTCCAGAGCGCGATCCACACCATCGCCGTCCCCGCGGTGAACCGGCTGGCCCGGTCGCATCCGAGCCTCCAGATCGAACTGCTCGAACTCGAACCGCACGTCAGCATGCCCGCGCTCCGGGTCGGCGACGCCGACGTCATCATCACGACCACGGATTTCGTCGAGCAGCCGCTCGGGCCGGACATCGACCTGGTACCACTCGCGACCGACCCGATCGTGCTCGTCGTCCCGCCCGGTCATCCGGCCGCGGGCCGGGGTCCCGCCGACCTCGCGGCCTACGCGAGCGAGCCCTGGGCGTTCGACATCCCACAGTCGTACATGGCGAACCTCGCCACCCGGCTCTGCCGTGAAGCCGGTTTCGAGCCGCGCGTGATCGCCCGGTTCAGCAACTACATGATGACCTTGCAGCACGTCGAGGCCGGGCTTTCGATCGCGCTCCTGCCCGGCCTCGCCGTCGACAAGCGCTACCGCGTCGCCACCCGCGAGCTCGCGACGCCGGTCGATCGCTCCATCACCGCGGCGATCAGGCGCGGGTCCGCGCCTCGCGCCGCGGTCGACCTGGTTCTCGAGGCGATCCGGAGCCATCCGGAACTGCCGCTGTGAACCCGTGCCGTCGCGCCACCAGCACCACGGCCAACGTCGGCACGAGCAGCACCAGGACACTCCAGGGGAACGACTCGGCACCGAAACCGTCGAGGAGGACGCCACCGGCGATCCCGCCGCCCGCCATCGCCGCGTTCCACAGGGTGACCAGCATGGCCTGTGCGATGTCCGCCGCACCGCCCTTGTCGCCCGCCCGCGCGGCGGCGGTCTGCAGCAGTGTCGGCACACCGCCCCAGCCGAGCCCCCACAGCGTCGCCGCGACGTAGACCAGAGCCGGATTTTCGCCCAGTAGAGCCAAAATGGTCGCCCCGAGCGCTACGAGCACGGTGCCCGCGACGGTCAATGCCCGCAGCCGCCGGTCGATGTGGACGCCGACGAGCCAGATGCCTGCCATCGAAGCCAGCCCGAACACCAGCAGGAACCGATCGACCGAGCCGCCCATCGACACGTGTTCGAGGAAGGTGGCGATGTAGGTGTAGAGGATGTTGTGCGCCAGCACGAACGTCAGCGTCACGAACAGCACCGCGGCGACGCCGGGCACGGTTAGGGTCTTGCGCACCGGGAGCCTGCCGCTCTTGTCCTGCCCGGGGAAATCGGGGACACCCACCGCGATCCAGCCCAGCACGCCGAGCGCGAGCACCGACATCAGGGAGAACGTCACCTGCCAGCCGAAGACGCCGCCCAGGAACGTGCCGGCGGGGATGCCGAGCGAGAGCGCGAGCGGGATACCGGTCATCACGATGGCGATCGCCTTGCCCCGCACCGGCTCCGGCGCCAGCCGCCGGGCGTAACCGGCCAGCAGCGCCCACACGACGCCCGCCGCGATCCCGGCGACGAACCGCGCGCCGAGGGTCAGGGGATAGTTCGTGGACAGCGCCGTGACCGTGTTGGCGACGGCGAACCCGGCCACTCCGGCCAGGAGCAAGCGTTTGCGCCGCCAGCCCGCGGTCGCGGCGGAGAGCGGGATGGCGGTCAGTGCGGTGCCGATCGCGTACACCGTCACCAGCTGCCCGGTCGCGGCTTCACCGACGCCGAGCCCGGCGCTCATCGCGGGCAGCACACCGGCGGGCAGTGCCTCGGTCAGGACGGTGACGAACGCCGCCGTGGTCAGCGCGAGCAGCGCGCCGAGCGGGAGTTTCGAAGTCATGGTCCGTATGCTCGAACCATCACATAGATGTGAAGGTCAAGTCGGCCGGGGTGAGGTGGCGCACATGCGGATCGGGGAGCTGGCGGAGCGGACGGGGACGTCGCGCCGTCTGCTGCGGTACTACGAAGAGCAGGGTCTCATCGTCTCGGAGCGGCTGGCCAACGGCTACCGCGACTACGCCGAACCTTCGGTCGACCGGGTCATCCAGGTCCGCGGCCTGCTCGACGCCGGCCTGCCGACCAGGATCATCAAGCAGATCCTGCCGTGCCTGGACAAACCCCGGCAGATCTACTTCCCGGACGCGACCGCGGAGATGCTCGAAACCCTGGAGGCCGAGCGGGACCGGATGACCCGGCGGGCCGAATGCCTGCTCCGCAACCGGGACGCCATCACCGAATATCTCGACGCGGTCCGCGCCTACGATCCCGCTTCCTGAGCCGGAAGGGACTTTCCTCGCATCGGTCTTGACAGGTCGAGAAAGCGCTTTCAGGATGTGGGCAGGAAAGCGCTTTCAAAGGAGAACGGATGACCACGCGGAAACTCGGCGTCGTGATGAACGGCGTCACCGGGCGGATGGGCTATCGGCAGCACCTGGTGCGCTCGGTCCTGGCGATCAGGGAGGCCGGCGGGGTCGAGCTGGCCGACGGTTCGCGGGTCCAGCTGGAGCCGGTCCTGGTGGGGCGCAACGCGGACAAGCTCGAAGAGATCGCCACCCGGCACGGGCTGACCCGCTGGACCACCGACCTCGACGCCGCGCTCGGCGACGAAGACCTCCCGCTCTACTTCGACGCGCAGCTGACCGCGGTCCGCGAGAAGTCGATCGTCCGCGCCATCGACGCGGGCAAGCACATCTACACCGAGAAGCCGGTGGCCGAGTCGGTCGAAGGCGCGCTCGCGCTGGCGAAGCACGCCGAGGCGGCCGGGGTCAAGAACGGCGTCGTCCACGACAAGCTGTACCTGCCCGGTCTGCTCAAGCTGAAGCGACTGATCGACAGCGGATTCTTCGGCCGGATCCTCTCCGTGCGCGGCGAGTTCGGTTACTGGGTCTTCGAGGGCGACTGGCAGGCGGCGCAGCGTCCCAGCTGGAACTACCGCGCCGAAGACGGCGGCGGCATCGTGGTCGACATGTTCTGCCACTGGAACTACGTGCTGGAGAACCTCTTCGGCGCCGTCAACGCCGTGACCGCGAAGGCCGTCACCCACATCCCGGAGCGCGTCGACGAGAAGGGCGACCGGTACGCGGCCACGGCCGACGACTCCGCGTACGCGATCTTCGAGCTCGACGGCGGGGTCGTCGCCCAGCTCAACTCGTCCTGGTGCGTGCGGGTGCACCGCGACGAACTGGTGGAGTTCCAGGTCGACGGCACCAAGGGCAGCGCGGTCGCCGGTCTGCACAAATGCGTCATCCAGCCGAGGGAGGCCACGCCGAAGCCGGTGTGGAACCCGGACCTCGCGGAGACCCGGTCCTATCGGTCGCAGTGGCAGGAAGTGCCGGACAACGAGGACTTCGGCAACGGTTTCCGCGCCCAGTGGGAGCAGTTCATCCGCCACGTCGTGGACGACGCACCGCACCCCTACGACTTCATGGCCGGGGTGCGCGGCATCAGGCTCGCGGAAGCCGGCCTCGAGTCCTCACGCGAGGGCCGCCGGATCCCGCTGGCCTAGCGGCCGAAGACCGCGCCCGGGTCTTCCGCGATCAGCACCGAGATCTCCCGGATCTTGCGGTTCGTGTGCTGTGACGCCTCGGTGAGCCAGCGGAAGGCTTCCTCGGCGTTCAGCTCCAGACGTGCCATCACGATTCCCTTCGCGGTGGCGATGGCGTCCCTGGTCTCCAGCGCGGCGACCAGGGTCTCCGCCTGCCGTTCGGCGGCGGCCCAGCGTGACGCGGTCAGGATGATCGCCGAGATCGCCGAGGTGAACATCGCGACCAGGGCCGCCTCCACCGGATCGAAGGCGTTCTCCTGGAAGCTCCAGATGTTGAGCGCGCCGGACAGCGGCTCGGTCTCACGCCGCTTGAAGTGGGACTCGTCCGGGACGAACAACGGGCAGGACAGCGAGGTCCGCACGCCGAGCAGGTCGGCGGTGGTGGTGAAGTCCGGCCAGCGGGCGGCCGCGTCGGCGTCCAGCAGGGTCCGGACGATCGTCCCGCTTTCGGCGGCTTTCAGGCAGGGGCCCTCGTCCGCGCTGTACTGCGCCTTGTCCAGGGGGAGCAGGGACTCGTCGGTGGAAGCGACGGTGCTCGGTTCGCCGTCGGAGTACAGCGTCACCGTGGCCGCGTCCGCTCCGGGGAGCAGGCCGACCACCTTCTTCGCCACCCGTTCCAGCAACTCGTCGCGGGGCTCGTCGAGCCGCATCGACTCCGTGAGTTCCCGCAACGCCGAAGCGGTGTCGCGAAACTGATCCATCGTGGCCCTTTCCCTCGGACGGCGGATTTCGCCGTCCATCAAGAACGTACTCGTTCCGGCTAGCCGGGTATTGGCCGATTCGGGCTAACCCCGGGCCGGTAGCCCGCCGGTTCGGTGGTCATCAGGCCTTCGCCGTGGGTGAGCCCGGGCAGGTGCTGCTCGAACCGGGCGACCTCGCCGAGCGGAAGCAGGCCCGTCAGCTCGGCCCGGTCACCGCGCACCACCGAGCCGGTGACGGTCCCGCCGCCTTCGACCAGCCGGGAAAGCGTCGCGGTCACGGAGCCGGCCGGCAGTTCCACCTCGATCCGGCTGACCGGTTCGAGCACCTCGGTGCCCGCGTCCCGCAGCGCCTCTTCCAGTACGAACGGGGTGACCTTGCGGAAATCGCCCGCCGCGCTGACAGGGCTGAAGTAACCGGTATGGGTGACGGTCACGACGCAGTCGATCACCTCCCTGCCGGACCGGCCCCGCCGCAGTGTCGCGTCGACGGTCTCCTCGATGGCCTTGTGGAAGGCGAGCGGGAGGGAACCGAGTTCGACGTCGAGGCCGAAGGTCAGGCCCGATCCGGGGGCGCCGGGGCCTACCCGGAGCCCGACCGTGGCGAAGTGCGGATTCCGCTTCTCCGTGATGAGCCACACCGAATGCCCCGTGCCGATCGGCCGCTCGACGCAGACTGGCCGGGTGAGGCTGAAGCCGACGTCGAGGCCGTGCTCGATGGCGAGTGTCTCCGCGATGATCTCCTTCTGCACTTCGCCGTAGAGCCGCACCGAGATCCGGCGGGTCTCGTCGTCCTGCCGGACGGTGATCAGCGGATCCTGCTCCGCCAGTTCCTGCAGAGCGGTGAACACCGCCGCCGTCTCGGCGGGTCCGGCCGGGATGACCACGGTTTCCAAGGCGGGCGGCGGGAACTGCGTGGACGCGCGCTCGTCATCGGGGACACCGACGAGGTCGCCGATCCGGATCTCCTTGAGCCCGGTGACCTTGGCGATCTGCCCGGCCCTCGCGCGGCCCTCGACGGTCTCGTCGCCGAGTTCGAAGACGCGCACCGCGCTCACCTTCGCCTCCGCGGTGAACGTCCCGCCAGGGCGGTGGAACGGGACGTGGTCCCGTGCGCCGAGCTCGCCGGAGAACACGCGGACATAAGCGATCTTCTCGTGCGCGCGGCCGCGTTCGATCTTGAACACCGCGGCGCGCAACCTGTCGTCGGGCGCGGGTTTCCCCGCTCCTGCAAGGAATTCGCGGATGCCCGAAGTCAGCTCGGCGATTCCTTCGCCGCTGCGCGCGGAACCGAAGTAGACAGGGGAGACGACGCCGAGCCGGGTCTGGCGGACGATCTCGTCCTGGTAGTCCTGGGCCGTCAATGTGTCTTCGAGATACGCGGTGAGGAAGGCGTCGCTGTGCTCGGCGAGCTGCTCGGCCTGCCTGGACGACGGCGAGAGCGGCCGCACCTTCGCGCTCGCCGTACCGATGCCGTCGACTTCGGACATCGGCACGCAGGCGACGCCGAGGCGTTCGGCGAGATCGCCGAGGAGGCCGTTGTCGCGGGCGCCCGCCCGGTCGATCTTGTTGACGAAGATCAGCACGGGGATCCGCAGCCGTTTGAGCGCGCGCATGAGCACCCGGGTCTGTGCCTGCACACCCTCGACGGCGGACACGACGAGGACGACACCGTCGAGCACACGCAGCGCGCGTTCGACCTCGGCGATGAAGTCCGGATGGCCGGGGGTGTCGATCAGGTTGACGCGCAGGTCGCCGACGCGGAAGGCCACGACGGCCGAGCGGATGGTGATGCCGCGACGGCGTTCCAGGTCCATCGTGTCGGTGCGGGTGTCCCCGGCGTCGACGCGGCCGAGGGTGCCGATGGCACCGGTGTGATGGAGCAGGCGCTCCGTCAGGCTCGTCTTACCGGCGTCGACATGGGCGAGGATTCCGAGGTTCAGGTACTCCATGGATGAACGGCTCCAGGGCTGTCGAAAGGTCCATACGGCTCGGGGACTCGACAGCTCGGCGCACGCCGTTCTCCTTCTTTCCGGGAAAGCACCTGGTCGGGCCGGACGTTAGCAGCGGGTTTCCGGCCGGTCACGCGATTTTGCCCCGGCCGTTGACTTGCGGCGTCCCATGGGCTGTAATTCTTGAACATTTCAGCGCAAGAACATGACAAGAGTCAGGAAGATTCCGCTCAGTCCCCTCCCGGAACAGAGGAATGTCATGAGAACGAAGCGCCCACTGATGCGCGCGGTGACCTTTGTCGCCTTGTCCATGCTGTTGGCTCCACCCGCCATGGCCGCGAGCGAAGCCCCAACGGCTCTCGCGACTCCTGCCGCCGCCGAAGCGGCCGACGCGACGTACACCGCCAGCAGCCAGCTGCCCGGTTACGCCGTTTCGAACGTCGGCGACGGGAGCCAGGCCACCTACTGGGAAAGCACGAACAACCAGTTCCCGCAATGGATCCAGGCCGACCTCGGCGCGGCCACGAATATCGCCCGGCTCGTGCTGAAACTGCCTTCCGGCTGGGAAGCCCGCACGCAGAAGTTCTCGGTGCAGGGCAGTGGGAACGGCGCGAGCTTCAGCGATCTCGTCCCGTCGGCGGGCCACCGGTTCGACCCGGCGACGGGTAACACCGTCACCCTCGACGTCACCGGGAACACCCGGTTCGTACGGCTGAACATCACCGCGAACACCGGCTGGCCCGCGGCCCAGCTCTCGGAGTTCGCGGTGCACGGTCCGGCGGGCGGTGACACGCAACCGCCGTCCGCGCCCGGCAACCTCGCCTACACCGAGCCGTCGAGCGGCAAGATCCGGCTGACGTGGTCGGCTTCGACCGACAACACCGGCGTCGCGGGGTACGACGTCTACGCCAACGGGCAGCCGCGCGGCAGTGTCGCCGGAGACGTCCTGACCTACACCGACGATCAGCCGGAGAGTGCGACGGTCGCGTATTCCGTGCGGGCCCGCGACGCGGCGGGCAACCAGTCGCCGAGCAGCGGCACGGTGACCAGGACGGGAACGCGCGCCGGGACGAACCTCGCGCTGGGCAAGCCGATCACGGCGTCTTCGGTGCAGCATTCCTACGTCGCGGCCAACGCCAACGACGACTCCGTGACCACCTATTGGGAGGGCGCGGCGTATCCGAACCTGCTGTCCGTGGCGCTCGGGTCCAACGCCGACCTCGACCGTGTCGTGGTCAAGCTCAATCCGGACCCCGCGTGGGCACAGCGCACGCAGACGATCGCGGTCGAAGGACGTGACCAGGGCGCGGCCGCGTTCACCACGCTGGTGCCCGCGCAGACGTACACCTTCACCCCGTCGAGCGGCAACGCCGTGACGATCCCGGTGAGTGGCCGCGCCGCCGACGTCCGGCTGCGGATCACCGCCAACTCCGGTGCACCCGGCGGCCAGGCCGCGGAGTTCCAGGTCTTCGGTGTCCCCGCCCCGAATCCCGACCTCACGGTGTCGGGTGTTTCGTGGTCGCCGGAGAACCCGGTGGAGACCGACTCGATCACGGTGTCGGCGACCGTCCGGAACGCCGGGACCGCGGCGTCGGGCGCGACGAACGTGAACCTCTACCTCGGCACGGCGAAGGTCGGCACGGCACCGGTCGGCGCGCTCGCCGCGGGAGCGTCGGCGACGGTCTCGGCGGATATCGGCCCCCGGGAAGCGGGCAGTCACCAGATCACCGCGAAGGTCGACGAGGCCAACGCCGTCGTCGAACAGGACGAGGCCAACAACTCCTACACCGGTGCGACGGCGCTCGTCGTCAGCCCGGTCCAGAGCTCCGATCTCGTCGCGGCCACCGCCTGGTCGCCGAACAACCCGACGCCGGGTAGCACCGTGACCTTCTCCGCGACGGTGCGCAACCAAGGCACGGTCGCCTCGGCGGGCGGGGCCCACGGCGTGACGGTGACGATCACCGACCAGAACGGCGCCGTCGTCAAGACGCTCAGTGGCTCGTACTCCGGCGCGATCGCCGCCGGGGCCACCGCGCCGCCGGTGACCATCGGCACCTGGACCGCCGGGAACGGGCGGTACACGGTCAAGACCGTCGTCGCGAACGACGCCAACGAGTTGCCCGCGAAGCAGGGCAACAACACGAGCACGCAAGCGCTGTTCGTCGGCCGGGGCGCGAACATGCCCTACGACATGTACGAAGCCGAAGACGGCGTGGTCGCCGGCGGCGCGTCGGTGATCGGCCCGAACCGGAAGATCGGCGATCTCGCGGGGGAGGCGTCGGGCCGCAAGGCGGTGACGCTGAACTCGACCGGGGCGTCCGTCGAATTCACCACCCGTGCGGCCACGAACACCCTGGTGACCCGGTTCTCGATGCCGGACGCCGCGGGTGGCGGCGGCCAGAACTCGACGCTGAACGTCTACGTCGACGGCACGTTCCTGAAGGCCATCGACCTGACTTCGCGCCACGCCTGGCTTTACGGCCCCGAAGCCTCTCCGCAGAACTCGCCGGGAGCCGGTCCCGCGCGGCACATCTACGACGAGGCCAGCATGATGCTCGGCACGACCGTGCCCGCCGGGCACAAGATCAAGCTGCAGAAGGACGCGGGCAACGGCTTGAACTACGCGATCGACTTCGTGAACTTCGAGCTGGCAACGGCGGCCGCGAACCCCGACCCGGCGCGCTACGCCGTCCCGGCCGGGTTCACCCAGCAGGATGTGCAGGCCGCGCTGGACAAGGTCCGCCAGGATCCGAACCTCACCGGCGTCTTCCTGCCGCCGGGGCAGTACCCGATGACGAGCAAGGTCACCGTGTACGGCAAGCCGATCACGGTGGTCGGCGCCGGGCCGTGGTTCACGAGGTTCACCGCGCCCGCCGGGCAGGAGAACACCGACATCGGGTTCGACGCGCAGGCGAGCGCCAGTGGTTCGACGTTCCGCGGATTCGCCGTGTTCGGGAACTACACGTCCCGGATCGACGGGCCCGGCAAGGTCTTCAACTTCACGAACGTCACGAACATGACGATCGACGACATCTGGGTGGAGCACCAGATGTGCTTGCTGTGGGCGACCAATGTGGACAACACGACGGTGAAGAACTCGCGGATCCGCGACATGTTCGCCGACGGGCTCAACTTCACCAACGGCAGCACGGGGAACCGGGTCACCAACAACGAGGCCCGCTCCACCGGTGACGACAGTTTCGCGCTGTTCGCCGCCACGGACCTCAACGCGGGCAACCAGTACGACAACGTGTTCGAGAACCTGACCGTGCTGCTTCCTTGGCGTGCGGCCGGGCTGGCGGTGTACGGCGGGTACGGCAACACCTTCCGGAACCTGTACATCGCGGACACGTTGACGTACTCGGGGATCACGATCAGTTCGCTCGACTTCGGCTATCCGTTCCTCGGGTTCGGCCCGCAGCCGACGACCGTCCAGAACGTCTCACTGGTCCGCACCGGTGGTCATTTCTGGGGGCAGCAGACGTTCCCCGCTATCTGGATGTTCTCCGCCTCCAAGGAGTTCCGGGGTATCCGGGTGTCCGATGTGGACATCCAGAGCCCGACATACAGCGGCATCATGTTCCAGACCAAGTACACCGGGAACCGTCCGGAGAACCCGGTCGAGGACACGGTGCTGACGAACGTGTCGATCACCGGCGCGCACCGCAGCGGTGACGAGTTCGACGCGAAGTCGGGGATCGGGATCTGGGTCAACGAGCTGCCGGAACCGGGTCAGGGCCCGGCCGTCGGCTCGGCGACGTTCACCGGGCTCACCCTGAGCGACAACGCCGAAGACATCCGGAACACGACGAGCACGTTCACCATCAACCGCGACTGAGCGCGTGACGCCCGCCGGGAAGCAGGTTCCCCGGCGGGCGGCCCGGGTATGCGGGTGCTGCCCGATACTCGAAGAGAGAGGACATGCCGTGCCTGACGCCGGGTATGACGCGGTGATCGTCGGCGCCGGACCCGCCGGGTTGAGCGCCGCGCTGGTGCTCGGCCGGTCGCGGCGCAGCGCGCTGGTGATCGACGGCGGCGCGGGCCGGAATTCGGCGGCCGCGGGGGTGCACGGGCTCTTGGCCTGCGACGGGATGAGCCCGGACGCGTTACGGGCCGCCGGGCGCGAGCAACTGACGGAGTACCCGGAGGTCCACCTGCGTGAGGGCCGGGTGCGAGGCGTGGAGGGCGAATGCGGCGGGTTCACCGTCGAGTTCGAGGACGGTGATCCGGTGAACGCGCGCCGGATCGTGCTGGCCACCGGGGTGATCGAGGAGCTGCCAGGAATCGCAGGGCTGGCCGAGCGCTGGGGGAAGAGCGTGCTCGGCTGCCCGTACTGCCACGCCTGGGAATTCCGGGATCGGCCCTTGGCCGTCCTGGCCACCGAGGGACGGCAGGACGCGGTGTTCGCCGCCCAGCTGACCCGATGGAGCCGGGACGTCACCTTGTGCGCCAACGGTTTCCCGTTGTCCGCCGAGGACGACGCGCTCCTGCGCGAACGCGCTGTCCGCGTGCGCCGGGAGCCGGTGCGCGCTGTGGAAGGACCCGACGACGAGGTCGAACGGGTCACCTTCCGCGAAGGCGGCCCGGTGGACTGCGCGGCCGTGTTCCTGCACGCCACCACGCGGCAGGCCGACCCGCTGGCCGGGAAGCTGGGCTGCGTGCTCCAGGACGACGGCACCGTGCGGATCGACGATGTCGGATTCACCGGCGTACCGGGGGTATACGCCGCGGGTGACCTGGCGCGGCGGGAGTCGTGCCCGCCGGGAATGACGTTCGTGGTGACCGCGGCCGCCATGGGTTTCGTGACGGCCACCGCGGTGGATCGCGCACTGTTCGAGGAAGAGCTGGACTGAAGAGCGGAATCCGTGCTTCACTCCTTGGCATGCCGTACCGACGGACCCCGAAGACGCAGGCCAGGCTGGACTCGCAGCGCGGCGAGATCCTGGCCGCGGCCATCGCGCTGCTGGCCGAGACCGGCTACGCGGGCTGCTCCATGGCCGCGGTCGCGACCCGGGCGGGCGTGGGCACCGGCAGCGTGTACCGGCAGTTCCCGTCCAAGGCCGACCTCGTCGTCGAGGTCTTCCGCGAGGTCGTCTCGAGGGAGGTCGACGCCGTCGAGGCCGCCGCTTCCCAAGGCGACGTCCGCGAGCGGGTGGTCGCCGTGATCGAGACGTTCGCCGGGCGGGCGTTGAAGGCGCCGAGGCTGGCGTACGCGTTGCTGGCCGAGCCGGTCGACGCCGTGGTGGAGGCCGAACGGCTGGTCTTCCGCCGCGCGTTCCGCGAGGTCATCGCCAGGAACATCGCCGACGGGGTGAGAAGAGGGCTGCTGCCTTCGCAGGACGCGGAAGCGACCGCCGCGGCGCTGGTCGGCGCGGGCGCGGAAATGCTGGTCGGCCCGCTGGCAGGCGAGAGCGGGCCGGACACCATCCCGCATCTGGTCACCTTCACCCTTCGCGCGCTGGGAGGCTCCGATGGTGTTTGAGACGCTCACGTATCGCGTCCAAGACCGGAAGGCCTACCTGACCCTGAACCGCCCCGAGCGGCTCAACGCGATCAACGACGTCATGCCCGGCGAGATCCGGCAGGCCGTGGAACTGGCCAACGAGGACGACGCCGTCCGCGTGATCGTGGTGCGCGGCGAAGGCCGCTCGTTCTGTGCCGGCTACGACCTCAAACAGTTCGCCGAGGGAGACGCGGAAGGCCGCTGGAACCAGGGCCCGGTCTGGGATCCGATCAAGGACTACCGGGTGATGAAACGCAACACCGACGACTTCTTCACCCTGTGGCGGTCGCTGAAACCCACCATCTGCCAGGTGCAAGGACACGCGATCGCCGGCGGCAGCGACATCGCGCTTTCGTGCGACGTGCTGATCATGGCGACCGACGCGCGCCTCGGCTATCCACCCGCCCGGGTCTGGGGTTGCCCGACGACCGCGATGTGGGTCTACCGCGCCGGTGCCCAGCGCGCGAAGCGGATGCTGCTCACCGGCGACACCATCGACGGCGCCACCGCGGCGGAATGGGGGCTCGCGCTCGAGGCGGTGGAACCCGAACGGCTCGAAGCCGCCGTCGAGGAACTGGCCGACCGGATGGCGGGCGTGCCGACGAACCAGCTGGTGATGCAGAAGCTGATGATCAACCAGGCCTACGACAACATGGGCCTTTCCGGCACCCAGACACTCGCCACGCTTTTCGACGGCATCACCCGGCACAGCCCGGAAGGCCGCTGGTTCCGCGAATTCGCCGAACGCGATGGTTTCCACGAGGCGGTGGCCTACCGCGATTCCGGGCAGGTCATCCCGGACGGCGGCGGACCGCTGCCGGAGCACACGGATCCGAGGAGGTCGTCTTGACCGCGAACACCGAAAGCGAACGGGTCGCCGAGCGTCTGCAGCGCTCCTCCGCGCGACACTCCTACGACCCGGACGTCGACGTCGACTGGCAGGCGCCGTTGGTCGACGGCGCGTACGGCAAGGCGCCGGAGCGCTGTTCCTTGTACGGCACCGCTTTGTGGGAGCGGCTCGACGACGGGCAGCGTGCCGAGCTGAGCCGTCAGGAGGCCGCGGCCGCCGCCGCGTCCGGCATCTGGTTCGAGCTGATCCTCATGCAGGGGCTCGTGCGTCACGTCTACAACAGCGACCCGACGACCCACAACGCGCAGTACGCGCTCACCGAGATCGCCGACGAATGCCGTCACAGCACCATGTTCGCCCGCTCGATCGAGAAGAGCGGCGGTGTCGTCCGGCGGCCGAGCCGCACGGCTCACCGCTCGGGCAAGATCTTCGGCGCGATCTGCGGTCCGGCGTTGCTGTTCGCCGGCGCCATCTACGTCGAAGAACTCGCCGACGGCATGCAACGCGAGATGATGCGCGACGACAGCCTGCAGCCGATGATCCGGATGATCTCCCGTATCCATGTGATCGAAGAGGCGCGCCACATCAGCTTCGCCAAGGACGAACTGGGCCGGGCCTGGGCCCGTCACGGCCGCGTCGGCCGCGAACTGATCCGATGGGCGATCGCCGGGATGGCCTACGTCGCGACGTCGGAGTTGTTGCATCCCAAGGCATACACCTCCGTCGGCCTCGACCCGCGCGAAGCCCGCCAGATCGCCACCGCGAACCCGCACTGGCGCCGGACCAAGGCGGCGTGGGCGGCCAAGGCCGTCGACTATTTCACCGAGATCGGCCTCATCGGCGGCCCGAGCCGCCGCCTCTGGCGCCGCGCCGGCGTCCTCGACTGAACAGGGAAGGCACTCCATGTCCAAGCTCCTCGGCCTCGGCATCGCCGCGACCGGTCTCGCCCACTTCGCCGCTCCGGCCGCCTTCGAGCCCGTGACGAAGATGGCGTTCGCCGACGACATCCGTAACTGGACCTACCGCAACGGCGCCACCGAACTCGTCATCGGCCTGGCGATCGCGGCCCGTCCGACCCGGAAGGCCGGGGTCGCCGGGCTGGCCGTCTACGCCGGATGGCTGGGGAAGCGGGTCCTCACCCGGCGCTGATACCGGGGTAGGGGTCCGCTACCCCGGCGATACCCGGGTAGCGGGACCAAGACGGTTCCGCCGGGCGATGTGCCGCGGCCTCGGACCGGAGATCGTTCTCCCCATGGTTCGGATCAACGCCCCGCGCGTCAACGCGACGGTGCTCGCCGTCGGCTTCGCGGTCACCGTCCTCGTCGCGATCGCACTGATCCGGTGGCTTTCGGGCACGCCGCTCGGCGTCGACTCGGCCGTCTACCGGGCCGGCGGATCCGCGGTGCTCCACGGGGAGCCGCTGTACGACCACCTGACCGCGCTGCCCGGCTGGGTGCCGGAACTGCCGTTCACCTATCCGCCGTTCGCCGCGTTGCTCTTCGTCCCGCTGACCGCCCTGCCGTCGCAAGGGTGCTGGGGGCTGCTGGCGATCGCGGCGGCGCCCTCGCTCCATGTCGCGCTCCGGCCGTTCACCGAACGCGCGTACCTCCCGCTCCTGTTGCTCGGAGCGTTCGCCCTGCAACCGGTTTGGCAGACGATCGGACTCGGCCAGGTCAACCTCCTCCTGATGGCCGTCGTGGTCGCGGATGTGCTGCTGCTGCGCGAATCGCGGTTCCGCGGGATCGGGATCGGGCTCGCGGCGGCGGTCAAACTGATCCCGCTGATCTTCATCGTCCACCTCGTGCTCGTCCGGCGGTTCGCCGACGCGGCCCGTGCCCTGGCGGCCTTCCTCGGTGCGACGACGCTCGCGTTCGTGGTGCTGCCTAAGGATTCCGTGCGCTACTGGACGTCCGCGATCTTCAACGGCCACTTCGCGGAGATGAAAGGCTGGGTGGGAAACCAGTCGTGGCAAGGATTCGTCGCCAGGACGCTGCCGGAGGGCCGCGTCGCGACAGTGCTGATCGGCTGCTTCGGCGTCCTCTGCGCGGTGGTGATGATCTGGCTCGTCCGGCGTCTTCACCGCGCGGGCGACGACCCCGGCGCTCTGCTGGTGACGGCGGGTTGTGCCTTGCTGGTCAGCCCGATCTCGTGGACGCACCACTGGGTATGGGTGGTGCCCGCCCTCGGCTACCTGTGCGCCAGGCGGCCCGCGATGGGTATGGCCGCCGTCGTGTTCACGGGCTGGACCGTCGCCGTGGTTCCCGGTGGCGGCGGCGCCGAACGCACGTGGAACCTCGGACAAGCCGTCGTCGGCAATGCCTATCCGATCGCGGCGCTCGCTTTGCTGTTCGTGCTCGGCCGCCGCTCATCCGGTGAATCCGCCGAGGGACAGGACGATCTGGGCCAGCAGGGCCGAGGTGAAGAAGGAGCCGGCGAAAACGAGCAGGGTGACGACGACCGCGCGCCAGCTCAGCGTCCGCAAGATCCTCAGCTGCCGGATGGTCACGCACAGTCCGACGCAGCTGAGCACGGCCGTGGCCAGCGTCAGCAGGTCGACAGCGGACAGGATGGGCAGCATGGTCGCGGACCAAGGAAGTCCCGGAACGGTCAGCACCGCGCCGGCGAGCGCCGCCCACAGCACGGTCGGCACGAACCGGCTGGTCCGGTCGCCGAGCATCCGCACCCCGAAGGCGAGGGCCAGCAGCAAGAGCATTCCCGGCGCCGCGTGCCATCCCGAGGTGACGAGAAGAAGTCCGGTCACGGCCAGGCCGATCACCAGCCGAGAGGGGGCGACGACCGCCTTCGGCTCGACCGTGTCCCCGGATACCAGCCGATTCCGCACCGCGGTGGGGGAACGGTACAGCCGCTCCAGCACCGGAAGGACGACGAAAGCGCCGAGCAGCACGGTGGTGACGTAGGTCAGCACGTCGCTGGCCGTCGCCAGCGCGAGGATGTCGTCCTGGGGCAGGTCACGGGAACCGTGCGCGAGTGAGCCCGCGCAGGAGATCGTCATGCCGCCGCTGCCGACGCCGCAGGCCATCGCCAGCGCCGTGGAACTGAACAGCGGAATCGTCGACCCGATGCCCGCGAGCACGGAGAAGAACAAGGACCCGAAGAGCGTGCCGCTGATGTAGGTGGCGAGCACGCCGGAACCTTCCGGTCCGGAGATGCCGTACCGCTCGGTCACCAGGGCGATGCTGGGTTCGCGGCCGATCGAGAAGGTGGCGCCGATACTCGCGCGTCCGAAGCCGAGCAGCAGGGCCGCCGGGAAGGCCAGCAGCACGGTCCCCGCCTTTCCGAGGCTCTGCACGAGGATCGCCGGCCCGGCGTCGACGATCGTGGGAAGCGCCGTCCCCAGCACGACCCCGGCCCGCACCACGAAGACCACCGTCAGCAGTTGCAGGAGTCGCCCGGCGCAGGACCAGATCGGCGCGGCCGCGTCCGGACGCCGCCAGGACAACGACAGATTGAGGGCCACCGTGATCACGAAGGCGAAGAAAAGCGGAAGCAGGACGAGCGCGAAAGAGCCGATCCGTAATTCCAGCGCGCCCGCGTACTCGGTTCCCACCGTGACCAGCGCGCACAACGCGGTGACCCCGATGACGACCGCCGTCCCGGTCTTGGCGCTCGACCACTCGGACATGACCACCCCCCGGAACCCACCATGCCCGATTCCCGGCGGGCGTGGTCGGAGCAAGCGTCGTCAGCCGTCCGCGGCGGCCAGGACGCCGCGCCCGGCGGCGGTGCGCGGCACGATCGTCGCGGTGATGAACTCCGGCCCGGACGGGATGTGGCCGATGTTCCCGCTACTCGTGGCGAGGATCGCCGCGGATCGCCGAAGTGGTGCGGAGGTGACCATGGCTCAGCCCAGCAACGCGGCACCCATCGGCGTGAGATTGTGCAGCACGACGGCTCCGTGGCGACGGCTGGCGATGAGCCCGGCGTCGCGGAGCACCGTGGTGTGCCGCGAAACCGCGGCCGCCGAGATGCCGAGCCGGTCGGCGAGTTCGCCGCTGGTGGGGCGGCCCGCGACCGCGTACAGGACGGCGGCGCGGGTCCGGCCGAGCAGGGTGGCCAGGTGTTTCGGCAGGGGAGCGGGCTCGTGCTCGTGGGACACCGGGAAGACGAGGACCGGTGGAAGGTCGTCGTCGGCCAGGGCGACGGGGGTGTCCCAGCAGAAGTAGGACGGTACGAGCCGGATACCGCGACCGTCGAGGTGGAGGTCGCGGTCGACGGGGTAGCGCACGGTCAGGACCGGCGCCTCCCAGCGGAAGGCGGGCCGGAGCGACTCGAGCAGGCCGAGGGTGCCACTTTCGCCGGCGAGGCGTGACCGCAAGGCACGGTCGATGTCGACCTGGGTCCGCACGGTCGCCCATTGTGGAGCGACGAGGGTGTCGTGGGCGAGCTGGAGCGCTTCGGCGACCTGATCGAGCGCCGCGCTCGCACCCGCCGCCAGCCCGTGTGTCCAACCGGGCAGACAGTGTTGCTTCGCCATAAGCCCGACTTCGCGCTCGAGCCGATCCGCCGGCGTCCCACGAAGCGCCGCCAGCCCCGCCTTCAGCCCGCACGCGGACTCGGCGGGGGTGAGGAAGTCCGGGAAGTACCGGGCAGGCGGCGCGATCGTCTGCAGGAACCGCACCGCGGTCCGGGCATCACGCTCCCGCAGGCCTTCCCGCACCCGCCGCCGCCAGCGCGCGAAGGCGGGAACGCCGTCGAGCGTGAGCTTCTGCATGGCCAGAACCGTTTCCCACAGCGGATCCGGTGCGGCCGCGACGCGGACACGGGCCAGGTCACGGTCGGTGAAGTGAATACGAAGCATGACGCCTCCCCCATGGAGTCGTCATTCATTTATCACATCTGAGGGGACCATGAAGGGGATTCCGGGCAGAAACCTGCGGCGGCACTCGCGTTCACGTGCCTGAAGTACAACCGCTGGGTCGCAGACCGAACCGGCCGCACATGTGAACAAAGCGCACCCACGGCATCCGAGATGAACCGTTGCTGGGCTTCGTTCCGGAACCATCGATTCGGGGCATCACCGCTCATCGGTCGTTTTGGCCGATCGGCTCAAGCGCTTGGACCTGCTTCACGAGATCGACCAGCTCCGCTACGAAGTCGTGGACTTCGTCGTCGCCCGGGTACCATTCGGCGACCGCGGGCAGGAGCGATTCCCGGATAACGGCCATGATCTCTTCAGCTTGCTTGCTTGCTTGCTTGCTTGTGTATGCGCTCAGAGAAAAGTAGCCGTACTCACCTTCGGTGAAGTGGCGCAGCTCTTCGGAAAGCTTGTCGTCCGCAACCTCGCCGGCGATGAAATCGACTACGCGGAGCAGTAGTCGCCGTGAGGGCATCCATGACAGCATCCGCGGCGGCTGAACGCGCCCCCGAGGGGCCACGATGAAATCTCCGGACAACTCATTTCACCTTAGGAACTGCGCATTGATCAGGTTCGTCGGCGAAGGTCGCTTCGGCGTCGCCCGTCGGCCTCCCCTGTTCGGTCCGTGATCAACTCCCGGTATCGAGGGTCGTCTCGGGCTGTGACGGCGTTGTCGTGAGTTCCGCCCGCCGGGCCCATGATCCACAATCTTTTCGTCTGGTCGGAGGCTGTCCGTAGTGTCGTGGTGTGTCGCCTGGTGTCGGACTGTTTCGGCCCTCTCGGGCGCGTCTCGGGCTCGTGTGTGCCGAATCGTGTCACGTCGTCCAGCCTCAATCGCGATCGCCCGGACCGCGAGCTGTCGGCATCGGGACGTCCAGACACGAGACGCCGAACTGCCGTGAGATGCTGAGAGAGCGGACGCCGTGCGCGAAGCGGTGCGGAACCTGTCCCTGAAGTCGCGTTTACCCGGCCTCTGGCCAGCATCCGGTCACTGTGGCGGTCAGCTGCCCTGAGTGGTCACTGCGATATGGCTGTGCATGCTCCATAACCGAGACCGGATCTGCTCCCGTGGATAAGGTGAATGCGCATGCGGGAGGGGTGGGATGGAGGCAGTTCGGCGTGGTGACAGGTGGACCGAGGAGGAAGAAGATCACCTTCTGTGCAAGCTGTTCGATCAGGAAGAACCCGAGGCGATCGCGGCTGCACATCAGCGCTCGGTGGTTGCGATCCTGTTGCGGGTCGAGCAGTTGGTCGACGGCCCGGCTGATCTTGAGGACAATCTAGCTGTTTTCGAATGGGCCAGAAGTGAACTTCTCAAAGGACAGGCAGGCAGCCTGGCCTCCATGCTCGACAGGGTCACTTCGGCAGCCGCTGAGTGGACACCACCTCCGCCACGTTCCACGTCCGGGAGCCCTGCGCGACGATCGCAATCGCGGCCACGGCAAGCACCTTCGGTGGGACAGTCGGAAGTAGCCTTACTGTGGTCTTCGATCACCGGATTGCCTTCGGAACGCCTGACCAGCGGCCCGGAGCTATCGGTGCTGGCCCGGCATGATGCGACCGTGCTCGAGGCAGTGGGCATCCGATTGTTCCAGCGGTACGGGACGCTGGAGCTGTCTGACTGGGTGCTCGATTGTGACTGGCCTGACGTCGAGCGGCTGACTCTCACTCCGGAGCAGATCATCGACGGGTCGGACGAGGTGTCGTGGATCGGTGTCGAGTTGCTCCGAGCAGCGCTCGTGAAAGTACCTGTCGGTGACAGGGACATCCTCCTGAGGCGCATGGGCCTTGACGGCGAGTCTGTGACTCTGTCCTCAATCGGTGAGTACTTCGAGGTCAGCCGTGAACGGATCCGGCAGCGGGAGGTCCGCGGGCTACGAAGAGCTGCCGTCACGTCTTCGCCGGGCGCGGTCTTCCGATCGTGGGATCACGTTCACGGGGTTCTTCGGAAGGCGTTGTGCGCCGAAGATGGCCAGCTCGACACGCGGCTTCTGCTCTCGTTCGTCGAAGCAGTCGTCCCCGCTGCGCCGAGGCGCCCGGTTCTACAGCTGGTCGCGGGGCTTTGCGGATTTCTGGAGGACGAGGTGGCCGGCCTCGAACTGCGGATTCGGAGCCTCGAAGCCGAACGTGCGCGAGAACGCGCTGAGCGGCAGCGTGCCGAACGCGCACTCGGCAAGCTGAATGACAAGCTCGCGAAGGTGATAGATGGCGCGTCGTGGCCCGCAGGAACTGGCATAGTCGCTGTGGCGTTTCCGGTCGACGGGCCACAACGCACGCCCCGTGAGCCAGATGACCGCAGCAACTCCGGATACCTGGACTCAGCGCGGCTAGGCAGGCGGGTCGGCTATGACTCGGATGCTGAGCGGGCCATGATCACCTTGGTGGAGGAAGCTGGCCTCGTCACGACCTACTGTGAGCAGCCGCTCGTCATTCCCTACGAGATGGACGGGCGCACCCACAGCTACTACCCCGATCTCATGGTGGAACTGGCCGACGGCCGTCGGCTGGTGATCGAGGTCAAAGCCAGCAACATCGAACTCGCGGAGTATCGGAACATTCGCAAGATTGTGGCCGCGACCGAGTTCTGCCATCGACGGGGCTGGGGTTTCACGGCCGTCGATAGCCGCTGTCACACTGCTGCAGACCTGGTTGAGCGCGACGTCGACCTCGCACAGGAAGCAGTGGTACGTGCACGGCTCCAGGACGGTCCGGTCGACTGGCCGGAGCTACGCAGTGTGCTGTTACGGCATCAGATCAGCCGCGCTGATCTTGCCACGATGATCGTGCGCAACGGATGGTGCCTGTACACCCGCCCTTACATCCTGTCGTTGATGCCTCTCGGGGACGATCGGCGGTGACGCCCCAGAAGCATCTCGGGTACACCCGACGACGGTTCGGTCGATGACGACCGTGCCTGATGCCCTCCTTGAAGGCAAGTATGGCGTTTGAGATGGAAATTGACGGCGATGTCTGCTCAGTCTCGACTGCAGGCCGGGATCGGCTTGACCAGCTCACAGTCGCGGATGGCGTAGGCGCGGGGTACGCGGTGCACGATCCCCGCGTCGTCAAAGAAGCGACACAGTGTTCCCATCCACTTCGAATGCCGCGGTCGGCCCGGCTCGCGTTGACAGTGCAGCTTCAGGCTGGGCAGGCTTTGAGGGCAGCGAAGACGAGCAATCAGGAGAGTGCGGGTTCAGATGAGTCGAGAGCGGATCGCCAGGAGGTTGCTGAAGTCGTCGGCCGAGCGATCCTACGACCCTGAAGTCGATATCGACTGGTGTGCGCGGGCCAACGAGGACAAGCTGTACTTCCCGACGCATAGGCTGCCCTTGTACGGCACTCCCTTGTGGGAGTCGCTGTCTCCCGAGCAGCGGATCGAGCTGGCGCGGCAGGAAACGATCACGTTGTTGTCCGTGATCATCCACGCCGAGCTCAGCCTCATGCGGTCACTGCTCCGCGCTGTGCAGGAAGGTGCTCCGGGGGCCGACTCGGGCCTTTACGCGCTGACAGAAGTCGCTGACGAATGCCGGCACTCGACTATGTTCGCCAAAGCCATAACCTGGCTCGGCGGTTCGGTGGTACCCCAGTCGAGGCTTGTCACCAAGCTGGTCAACGTCGTATCGGCGGTGATCCCGCAGGGACCGTTCTTCTGGGCCAGCGCGTTGTTCTTCGAGGAACCGGTGGATCGTTTGCAGCGTGAGGCGATGGGCGATGAGCGCATCGAGCCATTACTTCGGATGGTCTACCGAATCCACGTGCTGGAGGAGAGCCGACACGTGACGTACGCCCGTGAGGCCGCACGGCGCACGATGGAGGAAACCGGGCCGCTCTCACGCAGGCTGAACCGACTCGGGGTGGCGTTGCTGGCGTGGTCGCTGGGGCGCACGTTGCTCCGACCGGCGACCTACCGGAGAGCCGGACTCGGCTCAAGGGCCGCATACCGCGCGGCCCTGACCAATCCGCGCTACCACGAGACCTTGCGCTGGATGTCCGAGCGGCTGGTCGCATTCTGCGGCGACGCCGGCTTCCTCCGGGGCAGGTTGACCTTGGCCCTCTGGCGGAGATCCCACCTCCTCTGACAGAGATTTCGCAACCCTGGCGCATGGTCAACTGTCCGACACTTGGGCGTGTACGAATCCGCCGAAGAACCAGATCGGTCCTTGCACCGACCCATCAGTGCGTTTCAGGTACCGATGTTGCGCCTCGGTACCTTCCAGGTCTTCAACCAGGTCGAGCCGGTACGCGGCGAGCAGTTCATTCGCACGGCCCCTCCGGATACCCCACCGCCAGGGCTCACCGCGCGCGGCGACATCCTGCAGGACCGTCTGAGCCTCGGGGAGCACAGTCGTGCCGTCGAGGACCTCCTGCCAGCAGTAGTCGAAGACAAGTGAGCTGCCGGGCACCTGTTGTGCGAACCAGCGCAATGTCGTATCGACGCCTTCCCGCCGCAAGTACGGCGTAACGCCCGACCACAGCACGACCGTCTTCGCTGAGGGATCGAAGCCACCTTTGCGCAGTACCTCTGCCAGATCGTCCTTTTCGAGGTCCGCGGCCAGATACCGAACACAGGACCTGGGCAGCGCACGGGCACGTTCCTGCTTGCGCGCGGACATGCGCGGCTGGTCCACTTCGAAGACCGACGTGGTACCGGTCTCCTGCTGCATGCGGTGGGCCCGGGTGTCGAAGCCGGCGCCGAGAAGGACGACCTGGGTAGCGCCGGCCGCTGTCGAGGCGGACAAAACCCCGTCCATGTACTTCGTCCGAATCACTTCGTACCACAGCCCGGCAGCCCACTTTCTCCGGATCGACCTGCTGACCACGTGACGCAGCCCAGGAATCTTGATCGACGCGAGGAGAGGTGGCCACCAAGGCAGGATTCGCGAGGCGTACAAGTCGGGGTTTCGCAACTCGCGCTCCGGCTGCAGGGCGCCCGCGGCCCGGAAGAGCGCGACCGACTCCGCGGTGGAAAACTTGGACATGTCAGCTCATCTCGCCTGATCGAGGGACAGCGTTCAGGCGAACCCGTACCCGATCGGCCTCCGGGACGCCCAGGCGGTCGTAGAGTTCCAACGCTTGTTGCCAGTGGACGACCGCCGTACGTATCTCACCGTACGCCGAGCAGGTATGCGCGGCCCCGTCGTGGGCGCGCGCCTCTTCATACCGGTTCCCGGTCTCCTTAGCGAGGTGAAGCGCTTCCTCGAATCTTCGCCTGGATTCTTCGAGTTCGCCGAGGTGTCGGTGGATCTCGCCGAGAGTTCGAAGGGTGCGGTTTTCGATGTTCCGGTTTCCGCTTCGCCGCGCCAGCTCCAGTGACCTCAGACATTGTGTCAAGGCTTTGCCGTGCTGGTTCATGCCGGAATGGATCTCGCCGAGAGCGCGGAGCGCGTAACCTTCGATCGTGCTGTTGCCGGCTCTGCGAGCAACGGACACGGCCTCTTCGTAGCTGGCCATTGCTTCCCGTTCCTTGCCCAGATTGTGGTAGATCTCGCCGAGACCTCGCAACGCATAGCCCGTGAGAACCTGGTCCTCGGTTTCGCGGCCGGCGGCGAGGGTGCGCCGTAGGGCTTCTTCGGCCTCCTCATCCGAGCCCAATCTCGTATGGATCAGGCCCAGCGCGTGCAGTGCGCGGCCTTCGAGACTGCGATCGCCGTTCTCCGCGGCGATGCGGGTGGCGGCCTGGCAGTCGGCGAGTGCCCGCGAGTAGTGACCGAGCCACCAGTTGATGTATCCGCGGCTGGCCAGCGCGTCCGCCTCAAGGAGGACGTCACCGATGGCCGATGCCGCGGTGAGGGCGTTCGTATGCACGACCAACGCGTCGTCGTGGTTACCGCAAATGTGGAAATACCGCCACAAAGTGGAGGAGAGCATCGAAGCATAGGCTGGCCAGCCGTATGAGACTGTGTGCCGCGACATCGCGACCAGGTTCGAACGCTCCGTGTCGAGCCAGCCGAGAGCCCGGTCATAGCTCGGCATGTCGATCGTCGCTGACCCTCGCCGGCTGATGTTCGGCCGGTGCGCCCGCTCGGTCGGCGCGACCAGGTCCATTGCCTCCGACGCCGTGGAAAGGTAGTGGTCGAACAACTGAGTGAGGGCGGCCCTGCGGCGCGGCTCTTCGTCGGAGGCTGTCACCAAACTCGCCGCGTGTGTCCGGATCAGGTCGTGAAAGCGGTACCGGCCGGGCATCGGCTGTTGCAGGAGGTGCGCGTCGACAAGGTTCTCGAGCTTCTTCTCCGCGTTCTTCGGGGCGTACCCGAGTAATGCGCCCACCGCATGCGGATCGAAGTCCGTGCCGGGAACCAATCCAAGGAAGCGAAATGCCCGCTTCTCGTCTTCGGCCAGTTGTTCGTAAGACAGGGAGAAGGCGGCGGCGACGCTGAGGTCGTCGGTCTCGAGCTCCTTGAGCCGCTGGTGATCGTCGCGTAGCCGCGATGCCAAATAAGACACCGTCCATGACGACCTGTGACGTAGCCGTGCCCCCGCGATCTGAATCGCCAAGGGTAGACGGTCACAAAGCCGCAGTACTTCTTCCGTGGCTTCGGGTTCACGGAAGGGGCGGTCGTCACCGACGACCTTCGCGAACAGGTCTTGTGCGTCGGCGAGGGGCATGAGGTCGAGCGAAATGAGGTTCGCGTCCAGCTGGGTGAGCCGTTGTCTGCTCGTGACCAGCGCGAGACTGCGGGGCGATCCGGGTAGCAACGGCCTGACCTGGGTGGTGTCGGCGGCATTGTCCAGTACCACCAGGACGCGCCGCCGAGCCAGCTCTGCACGCCAGAGCGCGGATCGGTCTTCGAGGTCGGGTGGGATCACGTCGGAACCGAGTCCGAGCGTCTGCAACAACTTTTCCAGCGCGGCGGACGGCGCCATCGGAGTGCGGCCGGGCGTGTGTGCATGTAGGTCGACGAACAGTTGAGCGTCCGGGAACCTGGTGGCCAGGCGGTGTGCCGCGTGCACGGCCAGGGTGGTCTTGCCGACGCCTGCCATGCCGTCGATCGCGGAGATCACCATGGTGTTGGAGCCGCTCGGGGCAGGCGATGCCGACAGAAGCCGGTCAAGTGCTCTCTGCCGGCCGGTGAAGTAGCTGATATCGCGCGGAAGGTCGTTGCGAGGTGTCCAGCGACCCGAGGTCGCCGGAGAAGAACCGCCGGTGACGTGCTTGAACAAACGTTGCAGCTCGGCCCCGGGCTCTAGGCTGAGTTCGTCGCGCAAGGCGCTTTCGATGCGGCGATAGGTGAGGACGGCTTGCGCGCGTGAACCGGACCGCTGCCATGCCAGCATCAGCTGTGCAGCGAGCTGCTCTCTGAGCGGATATTCCTCCGTCCACCTCGTCAGTTCATCCGTGAGCTGACGGTGCCGGTCGAGCCCTAACTCGAGTTCCACACACTCTTCGTAGGCGGTCAGCCTCTTCTCCTGCAAGCCGGTGATCTGCGGGACAAGGGCAGGGCAATCGAGCCCGGCCAACACAGTGCCTCGCCACAGGCTCAGCGCGGCACGAAATTCGTGGACCGCACTCTCCGTGCTCACGGTTTTTCGTAGCTTCCGAGCGTTTTCAACCAGATTTGTAAAGGTGGTCGCATCGAGTTGTATGCCGGCCGCCAACGCGTACCCGCCCGTGACGGATTCGATGACAGGATCGCGTCCGGCAAGCGAGTTCCGAAGGTGGGAAACCGCGTTACGGACCTGCTTCTCGGCGCTGGCAGGCGGGTTGGCCTCCCATACCGTGTCTATGAGGTCCGAGAGCGGAACGACGCGCCCCTCCGCCAAGAGGAGCGCGGCGAGAACCTTCTGCTGTTTAGGGCCGCCGAGCGTCAGCCGCCGATCGCCGTCGCTTACTTCCAGCGGTCCCAGCACGCCGAATCTCACTGTATCCCCTCGGGCGATGAACCTGATCATGACGACGATAGCAAGGTTCGGGAAGCTACGAGGATAAAACGAGGACGGCGTGGGGAAATATCCTCTATCTCGACGGACCTGTCGTTGAAAGTGCGACTCTGGCCGCATAGGGGAGGAAAAGGACTCATGCGTGTACTGAGTGAATTCCGTGTCTGCGTGAGGCGGAAGCAGGTGGACGAGGGTGCGCCGCCGGCTGAGTTATCCCGAGGTGCTGGTTAAAATTGAAGTAAGGAATCTCAGATGTTCTTTACGGGGATTTTAATCGACCGCATCGCTCAATTGGCACTGGGTGGTCACCTGGCTCCACAGGGGGGAAGAGAGGCATGATCAAGGTAGACGTAGGTTCGATACCCTTGCCCGAGTTACTGTCCGCCAAGCGAATGCTGCGGATCGGCGACTTGCGTCCCGCCGACTCGCCGCGAATGAACGGTGAGGATGTCGACCACGCCCGAACGCTCGCTGAGCTCGATGTCACGTTGCCCGCCATCATCGTGCATGAACCGACCATGCGGGTCATCGACGGCATGCATCGCTTGGCGGCGGCGCGAGCACGAGGTGAGGAGTTCATCGCCGCGCGTTTGTTCCATGGCAGCATCGAGGATGCCTTCGTGCTCGCCGTGCGCTGCAACGGTTCCCATGGCCTTCCGCTGAGTCTTTCCGACCGGGTGGCTGCGGCCGAGCGCATCATCGTGTCGTACCCGCAGTGGTCGGACCGCCGGATCGCCAGGACAGCTGGTCTCTCGCCCACCACTGTCGGTGCGCTCCGTCGGCGTTCAAACGTTCATTCCGGACAGTTGAACAGCCGGATCGGCGCGGACGGTAAGGCGAGACCTCCTGGAGTGGCGCTCGCGCGCCAGCGCGCATCGGAGCTGATCCTCCTGCGGCCGGACGCCTCATTGCGGGAGATCGCTCGCGAAGTGGGTATTGCGCCCAACACTGTGCGGGACGTCCGGAAAAGGATGGCGCACGGGGACTCGGTGCTGCCGTCCCGACGACAAGCCGTAGTGAAACCTGGCGATCGAGCGGCGCCTGGGATGGCAGGCGATCTTGATCGGGCAGGCGGCCTCGATCAGTTGATGAAGGACCCTGCACTGCGTTTCACCGAGAGTGGCCGGTTGCTGCTGCGAATTCTGCAGAGTTGTGCCATTGAGGCGGGTCGATGGGTGAAATTGGCCGAATGCGTGCCGTCGCACCAACGTCACAGAGTGGTGTTTCTCATCCGTGACTACGCCGATCGGCTGGCCGAATTGGCCGATGGGCTCGACCGAGAGGGTCCACGCGTGGCCCGGTAGATGCGAAAAAGCGGACAAAGTGCAGGTATCCCGATTGCGTTCGGGATACCTGTCTCTTGCTGCGTGGGAAGCGAAAGGCCGTCCATGTGTATGAATCGAGCTCAAGTGAGGTGTGCAACCTTGATCCGTTGACGCACCTTTGGATCGTCGCAAAAATGACTTCAGTCAATGCCGATCCGGCGCTGACTGTTCTGTCCAACAAAGTGAAGGTTGGTAGATCATGCAGGGAACGACGGTGACCGAAACGGTCAGCCTGGTCGAGGAAATCACAAAGGACGACTTCGAGAACCTCTTCGAGGGTTCCGTGGTTGCGATGAGTGCAAGCGAGCCGGACTGATCCCGGTTCACTCGTCTGCTACATCCATCAGGTGATCGGGCGATCGTGAACAACGCCGGATGCTGAGGGGTGTGAAACGGGGGTGGGGCTCGGTCCCCGGGCTCCACCCCCACATCTCCGCACTGGAGGGAAAGTCGTGGTCGGCGAGACGTCAACTCTGTTCCTGGGCGCGCCGGCGCTCATCGTTGTGGGGCTACTGACGCATTTGGCGGGCAGGCTTTGCGAACATGGACTGGCCGAACTATGCCGCAGCTACGCGCCGGTGTTCCCGCTCATGCTTCCGCGGTGGGCCAACTCGTTGTGCCAGACCATCATGCTTCCAGCCGCGCTGGTCGTCGAGGGAACGGTGCCGGGGCTCACCGGGCAGCTGATCGGGATCGGGTTGGTGGTGCTGTGGGTAGGTTCGATTCAGCGGCGGTTGGCCAATCATGTCTGGCTCGCGATGCTCGCGCTGGTCGGCTTCGCATGCACGCCGTCGGAGCTGGACTGGGTCGTGGCCCGTGACTTGCTCGCGGGTGTGTACTTGTCGGCGGCGTTTTTCAAGGTGAACAAGGACTACCTCACCGGTGAGCAGAGTCCGGGCCGTGTGATCGCCGAACACTACGCGCGAGGGCTCGGTCTACCGGTGCCCGGCGCGCTCCTTCGCTGGGTACCAGCCGCCGTCGTCGTGGTCGAGCTCGTGGTCGGAGTATTGCTTTTGGTGCCAGGCGGCGGCGAATGGGGGCTTCTGCTTGCCCTGCTGATGCACTGGGTCTTCGGTCTCACCGGCAACTTTCCGTTTTCGATCATAGCGATGACCTTGTGGGTGACCATGTTTTCAGCGCAAGCGGATCACGTGGTGCTTCCTGCTCAGACCGGTCTCCTCTGGCTCATGGGTGCTCTCTCATGCGGATTCGCCGTCTTGTTCCGCTGGAAGAGCGGGAAAATACGTAAGTCGCGCTTCTTTTTCAGGGATGTCGTGGAGAGTGCTCTTTTCGGAGTCCTGGCCGCAATCGTACTTTCCCTGTCCGCCGAGGAGCCGGCGGCGCTGGTGGCTGGAGCCGCGCCAGTGCACTGGGCGATCGCCGCTGTGTTCGTGATCAACGCACTTCTTCTCGTCGCAGGCGTGAAGCTGGAATGGAGTTTCGCCATGTTCACCGGCTTGCGCCCGTTCGGCCGTTCTTGGTTACAGCGTGGCGGGCTTCGTGATTGGCCGCGTTACTATTCACTGACTCTTCCTGCTCGGATCCCGGAGCCGCTGCTCAAGATGATCGGTCCTGAGTTTCTCTATCGGGCTACCCGCGCCGATGCTGTGGTGCACGAATCAGTCGTACGTCATCTGGAAACGGCCGCGGCACGGTGGAGGACGACGTTCGTCCCGCGAGCCGTGGTGAACAACCGGGATACCGGCGATATGGAGCCGATCGAGGACCGGTCACAGCCGCGGCGGATACCACTTTTCTTCCCGGCGGTCATTCCAAAGAACATCGACAAGCTCTATCTCGGCTAGCACATGGAGGTTGCGGTGAAAACAGGGCGATCAAGATTCGTCCACTCCGCAGGTTACGTACTCGAATACGATCTGGCGGTACCGGAGGAGCCGGTCAGCTCCTATCTGCACGTTCTGTTCCACGGCGCCAGCCGTATCGAGGCGCATACACCGCCGGTGTTCGCCCGCAGGCAGTGGACGCGGTCCGCACAGGAGGCGTGCCTGTTCGTCTGCGACCCCATCCACATGCACACTAAGGGATCCAACTGCGGCTGGTTCCTGCTGGGGGAGAACGAGTTCCTGCCGAAGCTGCTCGAGTTGCGCGAGTCCGTCATGGCTGAGTACGGCTTCACCGGTTGTGTCTGGCACGGGCTCTCGTCGGGCGGCTACGCGGCACTGAAGTACTGGATGCGTTCTGGTGCAGACGATCTCGCGTTCGTCATCGCTCCGCATGACGACCCGAAGCAGCTGTGGCAGTGGGAGCGCTACGCTGTGCCGTTCTTGGATCTGCCCGCATGGGGCGAGCCGGTTCCGACCACAAGGCAAATGGATGACTGGCTCACGCCGGGCGTCGCCCGCTATCTGCACGCGGTGGTCTCGGAGAAGGAAGCCTATTACGCGCTCGAGCACCTGCGCCCGATTCTGGAGCGGGCGGGGTACAGCGACGGAGTGCGGGCGGTCAAGCTGCGTAATGGCCGTGATCATGGGTTCATCGCGGACGCCGATTACGAGACGCAGCTGGCGTCGGCGATCCGTGACTGGGAGGCGTATCGCGCCAAGGCCGCGATCGCGCCCCGGCCGTCGCAACCCGATCGGACGGGTGGTCGCGCGTGACCGGCCAACGGGCGAGGTTCCGGCGGGCTGTCCCGGACGACGCCGACACGCTTTGGAGCCTCTACCTGTGCGGCGATCGTGACGAACTCGCGTGGCGGCTGGCGGGAGCGGACATGGAGCGCAGCACCGTCTACCACGTGGTCGAACTGGACAGGGAGGTCGCCGCTGTCTTCGCACTCACCGAGCTGGGAAGGCTCCGCCCCGGCAGCCCGCGACGGGTGTTGCTCCACGAGATCAAGCTGAAGCCGAGTTTCCGCGGAAGGAACGTGCCCGAGGACGTGTTCACCTGGTTGGCCCAGACCATCGGCGCGGGCGGCGAAACGGATCTGATTGTGCTAGCGCCTCCGGTGGAGAACCCGCCGCTGATGGCCGATCGAGGCATGGTCAAGGCCTACCACGCGTTCAAATGGCCCGCCTCCGCCGAAGGAGTCCCGTCATGAGTGAAACGGCCCCGCACGAGACCGACTTGGTGACCGGTGTTCGGCACTGGGCCAGGGAAAACAACCTCCTCGATACGGCCGCCTGGCGGTCGGGGGCCGAGTGTGGACTCCTGTCCTCACCTCTCCCGGTGACTTCGGGCGGGACCGGCGCGGGTTTCGAGATGACATGTCTGGCATTGGAAGCGATCGCCGACGAGAGTGGTGTCGGAGGCCTGCCGTTCGCCTTTTCCGCGCACCTGTGGGCTTTTCAGTCCCCTTTGGCAGAGTTCGGCACCGAGAGCCAGCACGCGACCTATCTGATGGGTTCCCTGCGGGGAGAGGTCGTCGGTGCGTTCGCCGCAACGGAACCTGATGCCGGTTCTGACCTGCTTTCACTGCGGACGAAAGCAGAGCCGGACGGCAGTGAGCACTGGCGGCTGACCGGGAGGAAGACCTTCGTGACGAACGGTCCGACCGCGGACGTCTTCCTCGTGCTCGCCCGCACCGGCGAAGGAAGCGCGCTCGGCGCGCTCACCGCCTTCCTGGTGCCGCGGGCGACCGCCGGGCTCGTGATCGGTGAGGAAATTCCCAAGGCCGCGCTGGCGGGCGCCCGGTTCAACGGCCTGCGCCTGGACGACTGCGTGGTCTCCGACCGCGCTCGGCTGGGCGAAGTAGGCAGCGGGTTCGCGGTGCTCATGCACGCCATGCGGTACGAACGGGCGTTCATTCTCGCACCGGTGCTGGGACTGATGGCCAGAGCTCAGCGTAGAGCGGTCGAGTACGTCAACTCTCGTGTCCAATTCGGACAGGCTATCGGCGCCTATGACGCTATCCGCGAACGGTTGGTACGAATGTATCTGAATCTGACCTGTGCCCGGGAAATCTTGCTCGGTTCTGCTCGGCTCGCCGATGAAGGCCGTCTTGACCACGGGCGGGCATCGTTGACGAAACTTTCGGTGAGCAACGAGTTCACCTCGTTCAGTCGCGAACTTCCCGATCTGTACGGCGGCTATGCCCTGTTACCGGAGACGGGCGCGATCCAGCTCATGGCCGACGCGCTGGCGAGCCGCTACTACTCGGGAACTTCCGAAATGCAGATCAAAGTCATCGCCGAAGGGTTGGGACTGTGATGTCCGGAGTTGTCTCACTCGCCACGGTGCGAGCTGTTATTCGCGACATTTCGCCCGGACAGGAGGTCGGTGACGACACGCCACTGATCGCGGAACGGATCATCGACTCGCTGACCCTGCTCAAAGTCGTCGCCCGGCTTGAGCGGGACTTCGGGATCCACGTCGGGGACCGAGACATCGACCCCCGGAATTTCGAGAGCGTTCGTGCGATCGCGGCGTTCATCGAGTCGAAGGATCGCTGAGGCCAGGAGCGCGGAGGACGTGGATAATGTCAGACAACAGAACTCTCGGTGACGAGCTTCGCGCGACGGCTGTCCAACTGCCGGGAGCGACTGCGATAACCGATGGAACGGTCGCCTGGACCTACGCGGAGCTGGACAGCGCCGCGGCTGGGATCGCCAAGGCACTGGCGGAGTGCGGGGTGCGCCCCGGCGACTGTGTCGTGTGGCACGGCAGGAAGACCATCTCGGCTGTGGCCGCCGTGCACGGAATCCTCCGCGCCGACGCCGCCTTCGTGCCCGTGGACCCGGAAGGGCCGATCTCCAGAGCGGCGCTGATCGTCGAGCAGACCCAGCCGCGGGCATTGGTGGCCGACAGCGTGACGCGGCGCAAATGGGAGTCCCTGCTGCCGGACTTGAGGTGGCGCATACTTACCGATGAGGCTGAGCCTGCCGGTGAGCTGTGGGTCGCCGAGCCAGGTGCCGGATCGCGGGAACCTGTTCCAGGACTGGCCTACGTGCTGCACACCTCCGGTAGCACCGGCCGTCCGAAAGGGGTGATGCACACGCAGGCGAGTGCCAGGGCATTCCTTGACTGGGCGGTAGCGGAACTGAAGCTCGGCCCCGAAGACGTGCTCCTCAGCTCCTCGCCGCTGCACTTCGACCCGTCGACGCTGCATCTGTTCGGCGCGGCACGAGTGGGCGCAGCTGTCGCACTGCCTCCCCCCGCCGCGGTGTCGTTCCCTCTGAAGTATCTGGAGTTCTGTCGGGACACTGGCACCACCATTATCTATGCCGTGACCTCGACCATGGCGTGGCTCGCCAGGCGAGGCCGGGATCTGCTTCCCGAGCTGCGCTCGGTACGGGCCGTGGTGTTCGGCGGCGAGGTCATGCGGCCGGTGGACATGAATGTTCTGCTCGCGGGAGTTCCGCGCGCTCGTTTTCTCAACGTGTACGGGCCCACCGAGAGCAATGTGTGCACGACCTATGAAATCCCTACCGCGCAGGTCGCGGCGGACGCCGTGATCCCGATCGGTCGCGCGTTGCCGGGCACGGAGATCGCCGTCGTGGACGAGGAACTGAAGCCTGTTCCCACCGGCGTGTCCGGCGAGCTCCTCGTCCGCGGTCCCACGCTGATGACGGGGTACTTGGACGGGACAGCCGAGGCCTTCGTGGTCACCGCCGACGGCCGGGACTGGTATCCCACCGGAGACCTCGTCCTCCGGAATGACTCGGGTGAGCTGGAATTCCTTGGCCGCCGCGACGGTCAGATCAAGGTGAGTGGTTACCGGGTCGAACTCGGTGAGGTTGAACGCCATCTGAGCGCCTTGTGCGGAGTGCGCGAATGCGCGGCCGTCGCGGTGTCCGGCGAGGATGCGGCAACCGTGATCGTCGCCTTCGTCAATACCGCGCGGCCGTCGGACGCGAAGCCGTTGCATGAGTTGCTTCGCGAGTATGTGCCCGCCTACATGGTTCCTGAGCGGATCGTCACGATGTCCACTGAACTGCCGAAACTGACCAACGGCAAGGTGGACCGCCAGTCCCTCGCCGATCTCGCGCGGCTGCCGGCTCGTGACAGGGAAAAGGACCTTGATGAGCGCGAAGGTGCGTAACGATTCGAACCGGGATACAGAGGTACTCCGGCAACCTGCATTCCGACGTCTGTGGGGTGCGAACGGGCTGCGGTACTCGGCCGGCGAGGTCGCGGGGTTCGCGCTGCCGATCACCGCGGTCCTGCTTCTGCACGCTGGTCCCCTCGAGGTCAGCCTGATTTTCGCGTTCACCCGCGTCGGCTACCTCTTGTTCGGCCTCCCCGCGGGCGTCTGGATCGACCGCTGGAACAAGAAGACAGTGCTGATTTGTGCAGACGTCTGTTACGCACTGGCGTTCGGCAGCGTGCCGTTGGCTTACGTTCTGGGCGTGCTCACCGTCGGGCAGCTGCTCGTCGTTGCGTTCTTGGAGAGCCTGGCGGGGGTGTTCTTCGACATCGCCCACACGAGTGTGCTCCCGGAGCTGATGCCGAAGCGGGACATCGCCGATGCGAACGCTCGCCTCCAGACCTCGGAGAACGCGATCCAAGCGGTCTCGCCCGGGATCGCCGGTTTCCTGACGCAGAGTGTGGCTGCGCCCTTGCTGTACCTCTTCGCCGCTGTGTGCCACGCCGCTTCGGCGCTGATGGTGCAGGGGATCCGCGTAGAGCGGAAGGTCCGTGAGGCGGTCCGGGAATCGAGGCAGAGCTTCCGCCGGGACATCACCGAGGGCCTGCGAATGTCGTGGCGGCAGCCCTTCTTGCGGTTGATGCTGGTCCAAACGTCCCTGTTCAATCTCGGTATCGGCATCCTGCTCGCGACGCTGCCGGTGTTCCTGCTGCGCGACGTCGGTATGTCGCCTTGGGTCTTCGGTCTGCAGGCCTCCTTGGGAGCGGTCTCCGGAGTGTTGTCGTCTTTGATGTGTCCCCACCTGCGGCGGCGCTACGGCGAGATCAGGATGACGCTGCTGTTCGCCGGGCTGGCCCCGTTCGTCTTGCTGGCGATGCCGTTCGCCGGTGTGTTCACGACTATCGCGGTGCCGCTCGCTTTCGCCGCGGCGATCGGGATCAACTTCGTAATCGTGGGTAGGTCGGTCGCCGGAGCCGGGTTGCGCGCGCGTGTGACGCCGTCGGCGTACCTCGGACGCGTGTCGGCGGCCTACATTGTCGTCACACGCGGGGCGACCACACTCGGTGGCCTTAGCGCAGGCCTGCTTGCCCATATGTGGTCCACCGGCACCGCACTGTGGATCGCGGTACTGGAGATGGCCCTTCCCACGGTGATCCTGTTGCGATCGCCGCTGCGCGACCAACGTGATCTTCCTGTGGAGTGGGAAGTACCGGACGAGGGAAAGAAGTCCGAGAGCTGAGGCGATCACTCGAGCCGAAGAAAGAGGAGCGAAGTATGAACAAACTGGAACAGGCTGCCGCCGACTACGAAGAGAACGGTTACGCCATCATCCGTGACGTGCTCCCAGTCGACCTCGTCGCCGAAGTCGACTCACACGTCAAATGGCTCATGGCAAAATACCCAGACCTTCGGCCCGAACATTTCCACCACCCGTTGATCCGGCACGACGCCTTTTGGGTGCGCCTGATTTCGGACCCCCGACTAGTGGATATCGCCGAGTACTTCCTCGGCTCGGATCTCGCTTCCTTCACCGCTCACTACATCTGCAAGCCACCGCTCGACGGTCAGCCGGTGTTGTGGCATCAGGACGGCGCGTACTGGAAGCTGGACCCGATGGAGGCGCTGACAGTCTGGGTCGCCATCGATCCGAGCACCACCGAGAACGGCTGCCTCCGGATGGTTCCTGGTAGCCATCGCCTGCCGCTCCACGAGCCCACGCTGCGGACGGACCAGCCCAACATGCTCTTCTCGATGGCCGATCAGGACATCGTCAACGAGTGGTCGGCCGAGCGGGGAATCGTCGATATCGAGCTGAGCCCTGGCGACGTCTCGATCCATCACCCCAATCTGCTGCACTGCTCTGGCCCCAACACGTCGAACGTCCGTCGTTGCGGCCTCGACCTCGGCTATATCTCCACCTCGACCCGGATCAGCAGCGACAACCTCTACCTCGATCCGATCCTGGTCCGCGGCCGTCCAGTCAAGGACGTGAACTTCTATCGTGCGTACCCCGAATACAACGAAGGCGAGACAATTCCCTTTAGCGGAAAGGAAACCTGGAACGAGCGCGTGGCTCTGTCCAATAAGGATGTCCCGCTGCGGCCGGTATCACTGGACGACGAGGCGCCGATCGACACCACGCTGAGAATGATTTCTCGGCTGAAGGAAGGCACGGTCCGGCGTTGACGCCTGCCCGGCAAGTAATTTTCGCTATGGAGGAGTGCTGTGACCGTCCATGTTTTCGCCGGCCCGACCCTCGGCCATGACGAAGTACACCGGCATCTCGACGGAGCCGTGGTGCACGGGCCGGTCAAGCTCGGCGACCTGCTCAGGCTCCGGGCCGGTGAAGGTGATGTGGTGCTGGTCATCGACGGGCTGTTCCACCAGGAACCGGCGGTGCGGCACAAGGAGATCCTCGACGTGATGGCCGCCGGCGCGACTGTGGCCGGCGCGTCGAGCATGGGCGCGCTGCGCGCCGCCGAGATGTATCGGTACGGCATGATCGGGATCGGCTCGGTCTTCGAAATGTACCGGGACGGCGTCATCGACGCGGACGACGAAGTGGCGGTGACCCACGCTCCGCCACCTGATTGGCGACTGCTCAGCGAGGCGTTGGTCAACGTCCGGCATGCCGTCGGACTTTGCGTGACCGACGGGACCATTCCCGCGGAACATGCCGAGCGGATCGTCGAACTCGCGAAGAGTCTGCCCTATCCCCTGCGGAAGTGGCCGGTGCTCGAAGCCGAGTCGGTGTCTCTTGGTGGCGGTCTGCACCGATCCGTCGCCGTCGTCCGGAGGTTCGTCGAGACATCGCCGAGCGCCGGCGACTTGAAACGGCAGGACGCTCTCCTGGCACTCGACGTGGTGGCTCAAGGACGGCTTGGTCTCGTTGAGAGCACGCCTGAGCTCGACTGGAAGAGCAAGGACGACTGGCGCACGATGCACCTGGCGCGATGGCTCGCGCAGTTCCGCGGCCCGAGTGTGTCCGCGTCGCCTGGCTCCGGGCTGGCCGTGTTCAACTACCAGCAGATCTACGACCTGGACTTTCCACTCCGATGGGAGCGGCACGTCCTGAGCCGTGTCGCGAGATCCGGGACCGCCCGAGCCGACCTGCCATTGCGAGAACGGGCCCTCGCGGCCGCCGCTCTGCCTGAACGGGGCCTCGAATTGCTCACCGCGGATCGGACGGCCGAATGGCTCACCCCGGAAGAGTTGGCGTCCCGTGACGAGGAGGAACTGGTCGTCCGTGTCCTGGTCCGGTCCTCCTCGAAGTCTCCTGACTTCCCCAGGACGCCGTTCGATGCCGAAGGGCTCCTCGTCGATTTGCCACGCACGGAACAGGCGGTCGCCGAGTCCTTCGTGATCAACCGCGAGGTGGCCGGAGTGAACCACACCAAACACATCGACAACTTGAAGACCACGAGGTTGAAAACCCATCTCGGTACGGTTTGGGGGGTGGAGGTCGACGATCGCCATCTCACAGCGGCCGCCCGCGATCGTGGGTTCATCTCTGTCGACGAGGCGGTCGCCGCCGTCCGCCCGTTCTACTTGCGGCACGCGGCGCACGCGGCGCGTCTGGTGGACAAAGTGCTGCTACGCGAAGACAGGAGCGCTGCCCATGGCTGAACAGATCGTGACCGCGGGCACTCGCAAGAGTTTTTTCACCGGCACGCACCGCACTCGGCTCCCCGAGCACACCTGGGAGGTCATGCGGCCGCATCTGAGCACCTACGGCGTGACGAGGGTCGCCGATGTGACCGGGCTAGACGTGATCGGGATCCCGGTCTGTATGGCGGTCCGGCCGTTGGCGAGAACCTTGAGCGTGTCACAGGGCAAAGGGCATTCTCTGCTGTTGGCAAAGATCTCAGCGGTGATGGAGTCCATCGAGCTGTGGCACGCCGAGTACGGTTGCCCGCCTCCCGACGTCCGCGACGTCCCGGCGGTGGACTTGGGCCTGCCGTACCGGCTGGAGCAGCTGGACAACTACCCGGGAGGTCTGGTCGGCGACCGGACGCCGCTGGATTGGCTGTCGGGTCGTGGCCTGGTCGGCGGGAGCTCCCTGCTGGTGCCGCACCACATGGTGCACATGGCCCGGAATCTGACCTCGGACTGGTCACCGCTCGGCATGCGCAACGGGAGTAACGGGCTGGCCTCGGGCAACAACGTGCCCGAGGCCACCCTGCACGCGGTCTACGAAGTGCTCGAACGCAACTCATTGCGACATCTGACCACTTCGCTCGACGGCCGGGTCAATATCGACCCGGCCAGTGTGGAAGATCCTGCCTGTGCCGAACTGATCGACAAGATCCTCGATGCGGACGCCGTGTTCGAGATCGCCATGGTGCCGAACAGATGGGGCATCGCATGCTTCGTCGCGTACGTGTGGAGTCACGACTTCCCGGTCTTTTCGGTCGGTTCGGGCGCACACGCCTCGGTCGGGGTTGCCCTGAGCCGGGCCATCACGGAATCCGTCCAAAGCAGGCTCACCGCGATCAGCGGCACCCGTGATGATCTCGCCCCGATGTACGCGCACGTCCAGCGTCGCTCCGGCGAGCTGCCGCCGGTTCCTCGAGACCTCGCCTCCTTCGCGGAGATCAGCTCGGAAGGCGGTGGTCCGGAGTTCGACGATGTCGAGGCGGAACTCGCGTGGATTAGCCGAAGGATCCAGGACTTCACAGGAGTGGAGCCGATCGCCGTGAACCTGAGCACCTCGGAGGACTTCGCGGTCGTCAAGGTCGTCGCGCCAGGGCTCAGGTTCGCCGACCGGCATGTGGTGCCGAGACCGAGGTACTGACTCCAGGTGGACGTTCGTTCCCAAGGATCTGCGGGACCTCATGATTCGGAAGGCACCCGCGCACAGACACCGGCAGCGGAACCGGTGAAATGGGTCTGTTTCCAGCACTCCGGAGTGCTGGAAACAGACCTTCCGGCAAGAGCAGGGCGAGAACGTCGTGTTCGTGCGGTCGGCGAGCCGGATCAGCCAAGTGTCGTGGTGACCACGTGGACGTTCATGGTGCAGGGGACCCGGCCACCGGCGTCGCGCAGCCCGGCTGCCTGGGACAGGAATTCGTCCTCGATCGACTTCACGATCGTGGGGTCCAGGGGCATCAGGTTGTAGGTCACCGAGACGGTCGACCACACCTGCTCGGCGCTGCCGCTGAGATCTATCTGCTCCGTAGCCCACTCGACAGGCGAAAATCCGGGCGGAGTGAGTATCTCGTCGATACCTTCGCGGTGCCGGGTGCGCCGGTCGCCCAGTCGCGGAGTCCGGTGTTCGGCGGGGGCGTCGGCCAGCACGGGCCGGAGCAGCCGCTGGAACAGTTCATAAGCGCCGTCCCCGCCGGCTCCGCCGCCGCCGAGCACCAAAGCCAGTCGTCCTCCGGGCATCAGGACACGGGCCAGTTCCGCGGCGACGCGTTCGACCTCCGGCATCAGCATGAACGCCATATGTGACACGCACGCATCAAAGGCGCCGTCAGTGAAGGGCAGCGCCTGGGCTCGTCCCTCGAGCAGCGTCGCAGCGGCGAGGGATGGGCGCTGCCGGGCGACCAGCAGTTCGGCGCCCGAGAGGTCCACTCCGGCGACGACATGCCCGGCCCCGGCGAGCAAGTCGAGCAGAAAGCCGTCACCGCAACCGAGGTCGAGCACTCGTGGATGGCCCTCGACCTGGTCTCGCAGTATCTCGTAGCTCGATCGGCCGTCCGACGCGCGGCCCTGGCTCATCGCGCCAGAGGTAACCGCGGGGCGATGTGCGTGGAACGCACGTAGGAAGGCTTCTTGAGCTGCCGTTGTCATGATCACTACATTAGGCTGGTTGGACGGGGCAGGCGGTTGATCCGCCGAGGCCCATGGGAGCTGGTCAATGCCGACAAAAGTGTCGTCACCGTGCCGGACATGTCCATGCGCTGTGTCGCAAAGCGAAGCGATGGTGCGATACGTGTGAGTTCGGTCTATCGATCAATGCCAAGGTGTGCATCGAGCTGGTGATGGTGCTCTCGTGTGCTCCGTCCGCAGGGTCCATGATCCACAGCTGATCGGTGGCGGGTTGGAATCCGAGTGCTGCCCAGGTGCGGCGTACTTTTTCGAGTGCCGGTTCGAAGATCGAGTCGTCTTTGAGCAGGCCGCGGTCGAGGTCGATGGGGAACGGCAGTACAGCGACGAGTCGTGGGTCAGTGCAGATCCAGCGGAGCAGCCGGGCGGTGAGTAGTCGTCCGACTCCACCGAGGCCGCGCCAGGCCGGTGCGAGCTGCACGCGGCGTTTCTCCAGTTCGCTGGGCATCATCCGCTGCATCCCTTGTTCCATGTCGCGGCCTTGACCGGGTTGCGGCGTGGCGAGGCCCTTGGCCTGCGCTGGTGCGACCTCGATCTCGACGAGGCGACCTTGGCGGTGACTCATCAGATTCAAGAGCGGGACTGCAAAGCGGTAGTGTGCCTGCCGAAGACCGCGGCCCAGGCGGAGGCGCTCCGGACGGTTGGGTCTTCGCGCACGGGAATGGGCAGTATTGGAGCCCAAGTTACGTATCGCATTCGTTCCGTCGGCTGATCATCAAGTCTGGGCTGCCGCCGGTACGTTTCCGCGACCTCCGTCATGGCGCGGCGACGCTGTCGCTGGCCGCGGGGAACGACCTCAAGACGGTGCAAGCGCTGCTGGGCCACGCAAGCATCGTCCTGACGGCCGACACCTACACCAGCGTGCTCCCGTCCCTCGCCCATGCCAGCGCCGAAGCGACCGCGAGCCTGGTTCGTCGAGCCGGCTACGAACGCGGTCAGAAGATCTGCAGGTCGCGCGCCACTCGTGGTCGACAACAACGAAGCCAGGGCCGCGGCCGAGGTCCCCGCCTCATTCATCATGGAGGGACATTTGACGGGGCTCACGATGGCCCCACCTCGGGCTCACACATCAACAAAGCCCACCGACGACACCCTTGAAATCAAGGGATAATCGTTGGTGGGCTTTGGTTTCTTACTGTGCGCCATCAGGGTCTCGAACCCCGAACCCGCTGGTTAAGAGTCGGTCCTCTAGGGCTCGCGGACGCCGGATTGCCGCTTGGCCCAGCCGCCTTGAAGGGTTGCGTTGCCGTGCGGTGCGACCACTGGCCTGCGCGGTGGTCGTGGGGGCGGTCATCACGTGCACGGTCGCCTCGGTCGTCGGCTTGCGCCCAGGGACGTCCGGGAGATCCACGACACGGCGCGACCGGTGGCGCGCAACCGGTCGAGAAGTTGCTGCCCGTTGCGGCGGGGCGTGTCGCGGATCTTCCCGTCGGACACGATGATCAGCAACCGCGCGGCACCGGGGGCTCGACAGTCCGAGCGCGCATCCGAAGGCGACCGGGCGGAATCGGCGAGGTCGTCTTCGTCGCCACCCGGTCACGCACCCCGGCGGTGGTCAACGCGCGCCCGAACACCCGCGCGGCGGTGCGATCGCCCGTGGTCGGCGGGCGCGTGCCGATCGTTTCGGTACGCCCGTCGCGGGGACCACCGACCGTGAACACGGTGCGGGCGGCGTCATCGACCCCTCGGTCTATCAGGCGACGATCCCGCCAGTGTTGCGGACCAGTTGCTGGAGCACCTTCAGTGTGGTGACGTAGTCCGCGTCGTCGATGCCCTCGTGGAGGGCGGCACGGATCGCGGGGGCGTTGCGTGCGAGGTCGACGCGGGCCTGTTCCCCCTCCTTGGTGAGCCACAGCCGGTCCTCGGCGTCCTGGGTCAGCCAGCCTCGATCCAGGAGCACCTCGGCCTCCGCCTTCAAATCGTCCTCGGGCCGGAGATAGGAGGTCATGACCTCTCGAAGTTCCGGCAGGGTCATCCCCTCGCCGTCAGGTGAGATGTCGTTCGCCGACAGGTTGCGCAGCAGCCAGAACTGCGGCTGGGTGTATCCCTTTTCGGCCTGCTGGGCCCGGGTGTATGCGATGAGCGCCTCGTAGGTGACACCGGTCCAGTACGCGGCGGGCTGTCCGGCGAGCTCAGCGTCGGAGATCTGCTGGGTCGTCATGGATGTCCTTTCCTGGTAGGCCTCCGTAAGACCTGCAGGCAGTGCAGATCATACGGAGACCGTAGAACCTCAAGTAAAGTTGAAGTCAAGCAAGTGATGTTCAGGACGATTCGCCGTCCGCGGTGAACGCCCAGCCGGGTTGCGTGCAGTTTAGGCACAAGACGTATTCGTTCCGCTACGACGGCTGACCGTCGTTAATCAGCTGGGCCGATGTCACGATGGAAGGTCGTCGGGATGTGCTCGGGCTGCGGGCCGGTCAGGGCGTCGAGGGTGCGAAGTTCTGGATGCAAGTGTTGATTGAAATGAAAAACCGTGACCTGGGCGAATGCGTGGCCTGCGACGATCGCGCAGACGTGCGTGGTTCCGGCTCGCGTCGAAGCGTGCGGCGGTCGCGTTGGATGAGCTGGAGGACTGGTGGGGCGTAAGTATGGCGCGATGATCCGTTTGTGGCGCAACACATGGGAGGAGTTCATCCCGTTTTTGGACTATGCTGCGGAGATTCGTCGCGTGATGTGTTCCAAGAGTGCGATTGAATCCTTGAATTCAAGGTATCGTCGCGCGGTGCGGGCACGTAGCCATTTCCCGACGGAACAAGCTGCGTTAAAGTGCTTGTATCTGGCCACCCGGAGTCTGGACTCGACCGCCACCGGGCAAGCCCGGTGGAAGATGCGATGGAACCCGCACTAAACGCTTTTTCGATCACCTTCAGTGACCGCTGGCCGGGCGCTGAGACCTACTGATAACCACGGCCGGAAACACCGTTCGCGTTACAGTCCCGACGGCTGGGCGGCGGATCCCTGGTGGGTCATTCCGGTGTGGCGCGGACAAGCGTCTTGCCGGTGTTTTCGCCGCGTAGCATACCGAGGAACGCGTCGACGATGGTGTCGAAGCCGTCGGTCACGGTCTCGTCGACCTTGATCCCGCCGCGCCGCACGTGCGGGATCAGGAACTGTTCGAACTCCTCACGCGCGTCCATGTGGTCGCGCACGAGGAAACCTTCCAACCGGATGCTTTTGCCGACGATGTCGAAGAGGTTGTACGGCGCGGCGGGCGGATTATCCAGGCTGTTGTACTGGGCGACCGCACCGCACCAGGCGATCCTCCCGTGATCGCGCAGCGCGTCGATAGCAGCCGCGAGGTGGTTGCCTCCGACGTTGTCGAAGTAGACGTCGATGCCTTCCGGCGCCGCTGTCGCGAGTGAGTCGGGGATCGGGCCAGCGTGGTAGTCGAACGCGGTGTCGAAGCCGAGCCGCGTGGTCAGGTGCTCGACCTTGGCCGCAGACCCCGCGCTACCGACGATCCGGCCCGCGTGCAGCAGTCGCGCGATTTGTCCTGTCGCGCTGCCGACGGCGCCGGCCGCGGCCGATATGAACAGGTCCTCGCCGGGCTGCAACCGGGCGATGCGGGTGAGGCCGACGTACGCGGTCAGCCCGGTTCCGCCGAGGATGCCGAGGAAAGCGCTGAGCGGAACGCCGTCCACTGGGGTGACCACCCGAACGTCGGCCTCGGCGAGCGCGGCGTGCGTGCACCAGCCGTGCCGGTGGAAGACGATGGTTCCCACCGGGAGAGCCGTCACCCTTGACTCGATCACCCGCCCCAGCGTGCGGCCTTCGAGCCCGGCTCCCTTTTCCCAGCCGCCAAAGTCCATCAGCTCCCGCATGTACGGGTCGACGGACAGATAGATGTTTTCGACGAGGACCTGTCCATCGCCGGGACCGGCCAACGGTTCGGTGATGAAGGCGAAGTCCTCCCTGCGCGGCTCGCCCTGCGGACGACGGACTTGGCGGACGGCGCTGACACTGCGGGTCACGGGGATCTCCTTCGCGGATACGGGCCTGACGAGCACCATAAGCGGGAGGCGGACGACCGGGCAGACCGTCGCGCTGGTGGACCGCTTGTTTCCATGAATTGAGTTCATGGAAACGGCTAGCCTGGTCCGGTGAGCACCAATGACCTGAGCCCTGGCGAGCTACGCCTCCTGCTCGCTGTCGCGCGCACCGGCAGTTTCACCGCCGCGGCCGAGGACCGGGGCCTGACCCAGTCCGCGGTGTCCCACGCGGTCCGGGTCTGCGAACGGAAGATCGGGGCCGTCTTGTTCGAACGCGGCAGGACCGGCGCGCGGGCGACCAAGGCCGGACACCGCGTCCTCGTGCACGCGCGTCAGATCCTGCGCCAGCTCGACCTGCTCGTCGCCGAGGCGCGCGGCGCGGCCACTGGAGCGTTGACCGGGCCACTGCGCATCGCGGCGTTCCGCAGCGCCGCGGCCCACCTGCTGCCCGCCGCGCTCGGTAGGCTGACGGCAGAGCATCCCGAGTTGAACCCCAGGGTGCTGATCGTGCCGGAACTCGGCAGGGGCACCGCGGGTGAGGTCGCCGACGGCCGCGCGGACGTCGCCATCGCCACGCTCGCCGAGGACTCGCGGCCACCGAACGGGCTCGTCGTGGGCGAACTGCTACGGGAGCCGTATCTGATGGTGCACCCGGCCAGGAACCGGGAGCCACAAGGCTTGCCGTTGATCGACTGGGCGGAAAACTGTTCCTCCTACACGCGAGCGTGGTGGGCCCGCCAGGACTGGCTGCCGAAGGCGACACTCGACGTCGCCGACGACGGCGTCGCCCTGTCGATGGTCGCGCAGGGTATCGGCATGACCATCTTGCCCAAGCTCAGCCTCATGACCACACCCCCACGCGTCACCATCACCCCTCTCGGCGACAACGCCCCAACCCGCCGAATCGTGTACGTGACCACCCACGCCACCGCCCAGTCCCTGGCGGTACGACAACTGGTCACCGAACTACGCGCAACGGCAAAACCCCACGTGATGGCTTGACCGCACAAACACCACGCGGCGAACGGCAGGTACGCACATACACCGCACACCCCAGATGTGAGCAAGTAGTACGGACACCAACCGCCTGGCGGGTGTTCATGCCACGCGGAAATACCAGGTCGCACGTTGGACGACCTGCGGCACGGCGCGGCCAGCCTGCCGCTGGCCGCAGGCGGCGACCTCAAAGCGCCGCGGAAGCAACGGCGGAGCTGGTACTGGAAGCGGCCCGTAAAGCTGCGACCTCACTGCGAGGCCAAGCAGGCAAGAAAGGCGCCCGGCGACGAAAAGGAGGCCGGAGCTGAGGCAAGAAGGCCAAGAAATAAAGGGTGGTCGGTGCGGCCTCATTCGGCCTCACGCCGGGCCCATCCAAGATGGAAGCCCACCGGCAAGATCCTCTTTGCGGAGAAATCCTGCAGGTGGGCTTCGATTCCGAACTGTGCGCCATCAGGGACTCGAACCCCGAACCCGCTGGTTAAGAGCCAGCTGCTCTGCCAATTGAGCTAATGGCGCCTGCTTGTTCCGCCGCTTCGGTGTTCCCCTCGGCGACGTGGAAAACATTAACACAGGGTTGCTGGGGCCCGTTTCAGGGGGGTCCCCTTACGTCGGGCCGGGACGTATTCGGCCATCCGGCCGCGAGCGTTGCGGCCGGTCAGGCAGACTATAGCCAGACGTAGGGGTTGGTACCACGCGAAACGGGCGGTGTGCATGAGGGTCTGGGGAGCGACGGGGCGGTCGCGGGTGGCTTTGGTGGCTTTGGTGGCCGGGTTCACTCTGGCCGGGTGCACCAGTACACCGTCGGGTGAACAGCCGTCGCCGGGTGGAGCCCCCGGGGGCTCGCAGCAGAGCGGAGCGCCCGCGCCGGAGCCGAAGCCCGCCGTGATGACGCTGACCCCGGCGCAGGGTGCGGCGAACGTGGCACCCGGCGAGCCGGTCACCGTGGCCGTCGCCGACGGCAAGGTGGGCGAGGTCAAACTGACCGGCGCCGACGGCAAGGTCGTCGCGGGCCAGCCGAAGGAGGACGGTTCGGGCTGGGAGTCGGCGGAGCCGCTCGGCTACGGCAAGAGCTACACCGTCACCGCGGCCGCGACCGGGACCGACGGCAAACCGGTCACCGCGACCTCGACGTTCACCACGGCCAAGCCCGGCCGCCAGATCGGTGTCTCGATCAACCTCGTCGAAGGCGAGACGGTCGGCGTCGGCCTGCCGTTGATCTTCACCTTCACCGGCAACGTGCCCGACAAGACCGCGACCGAGAAGGCGCTGAAGATCGTCACCGAGCCGCCGACCGAGGGCGCGTTCCACTGGTTCGGCGAGAAGACCGTGATGTGGCGGCCCAAGGAGTACTTCAAGGCGGGCACGAAGATCTCGGTCAACGCCGCGATCTACGGCAAGAACCTCGGCAACAACACCTTCGGCCGCGAGGACAAGCCGGCCAAGGTGGTCGTCGGCGACAAGCTGGTCGCCACCGCGGACGGCGGCACGCACCAGATGAAGGTCGTGGTGAACGACCAGGAGGTCAGGCAGATGCCGATCTCGATGGGCAAGCCGTCGAGCAGCACCCCGGCCGGGACCTACACGGTGATGAGCGAGCACAACGGGTACACGATGGACTCCAGCACGTACGGCGTCCCGACGGACAGCAAGGCCGGCTACCGGACGTTCGTGAAGTACGCGGTGCGCATGTCCAACAGCGGCATCTTCTACCACTCGGCGCCCTGGTCGGTCGGTTCGCAGGGCAAGCGGAACGTGAGCCACGGCTGCATCAACCTGTCGACCGAGAACGCGCAGTGGCTGATGGAGACTTCCAAGAAGGGTGACATCATCACGGTCACCAACTCGGGCCCGCAGGTGTTGGAGCCGACCGACGGCTGGTCGGTGTGGCAGATGTCGTGGGACGACTGGAAGACCGGCGGCGACCGGAACTGACCTGTTCTTCATGAGGGTCCTGTCAGGACGGTTTTCGTCCTGACAGGACCCTCATGGCGTTCCGGGCGGCAGGGGGCCGTAGAAGTGCTCCCACTGCACCTCGCCGCTGGTCTTGTAGCGGCACTTCTGGGTGCCGATGTCCCAGATCTTCTCCGGATCACGGAGACACTTCTGGTACTCGAGTTCGGCGAGGTACTTCTGGGACTGGGCCTTGGTGCAGTTCGGATAGCCGGGCTCGCAACGCCAAGGTGACTTTGTGACCGGAGAAGTAGTCGGCTTGGGCGGGGTCACCGTCACGGTCACCGGTGGCGGTACCGAAGTGGACGGCGCCACCGTCACGGTCGTGACCGGGGTCGACGTGATCGCCGGTACGGGCACCTGGCTCGGTGGAGACGCGGTGCAGGCGCCGGCCGCCACGAAGACTCCCAAGACCAGCCAGCGTCTCATGGCATCCTCCGCGCGAGTTCCTTCCTGAACTCGCGCGAGCGCCACGCCGCGTTACCGATACCCGGAAAAAGCGAAACCCCAGCCTGCCGGAAGTACCGGCCGAACTGGGGTCGATGGGGTGAGCGACGGGTTTCGAACCCGCGACCTCCTGGACCACAACCAGGTGCTCTACCAGCTGAGCTACGCCCACCATCGCCGGGCTCGGGGAACCCCCCATCACCTCGGCCGCACTATATTAGCGTGCCCGTTTCCGGGGCTCGCAACGGGTTACCGTTCGTGGCGTTCCTGCACTTCAGCGGCCGCGGCCTTGGCCTGTTCGGTGGTCGGGCCGGGCTGCGGCACGAAGGCGACGCGACGGTAGTAGTCGAGCTCGCCGATGGATTCCTTGATGTCGGCGAGGGCGCGGTGCGCGAGGCCCTTCTCGGGCTTGGCGTAGTAGATCCGCGGGTACCAGCGCCGGACGAGTTCCTTCACCGACGAGACGTCGACCATGCGGTAGTGCAGGTGCGCGTCGAGCAGGGGCATGTCGCGGGTGATGAAGCCGCGGTCGGTGGCGATGGAGTTGCCGGCGAGCGGTGCGACGTTGGCCTCGGGCACGTGCGCGCGGATGTACTCGAGCACGCGCTGCTCGGCTTCTTCCATGGTGACCGTGGAGCGCCGGACCTCTTCGGTGAGGCCCGAGCGGGCGTGCATTTCGCGGACGACCTCCGGCATGCCGTCGAGGGCTTCGTCGTCGGCGTGGATGACGATGTCGACACCTTCGCCGAGGACGTTGAGCTCGGCGTCGGTCACCAGCGCGGCTATTTCGATCAACGCGTCCTTGCCGAGGTCGAGCCCCGTCATCTCGCAGTCGATCCAGACTAGGCGGTCGTTCACCCCGAAACCCTAACCCGACCCGGGGATTCGTGGCGCGCGACGTGCGGGTTCGGCGCGTTGCTGGCACCGTGTGCATCCTCAGGTGAGTCATGTCACAGATCGGGGAGCGACAGTGGCCGAACAGGGTCCAGCCCAGGAGATCGCGCAGGGGTATGTGAGCGACGGGGCGGCGGTGGAGCTCGGCGCCGTCGTGATCGACGGCAAGGCCGACGCCGCCGCGGCGGTCCGCCTGCCGCTGGCGACGCTGAACCGGCACGGGCTGGTCGCGGGCGCGACCGGTACCGGCAAGACGAAGACCTTGCAGCTGATCGCCGAGCAGCTGTCGGCCGCCGGGGTTCCGGTGGTGCTGGCGGACGTGAAGGGCGACCTGTCGGGGCTCGCCGCGCAGGGTGAAAGCAACGACAAGATCGCCAAACGCGCGGAAGAGCTGGGTGACTCCTGGGAGCCCGCCGCCTTCCCCGTGCAGTTCCTGTCGCTGGGCACGGGCGGCAAGGGCTCGCCGATCCGGGCGACGATCACGAGTTTCGGCCCGATCCTGCTGTCGAAGGTGCTGGGGCTCAACGAAACCCAGGAGTCGACGCTCGGCCTGATCTTCCACTGGGCCGATCAGCGCGGTTTGGCGCTGCTGGACACGAAGGACCTTCGCTCGGTCATCACGCATCTGACGAGTGACGAGGGCAAGGAGGACCTCAAGGGCATCGGCGGTGTCTCTGCCGCGACGGCCGGAGTGATCCTCCGGTCGCTGTCCAATCTGGAGGCTCAGGGCGGCGAGGACTTCTTCGGCGAGCCCGAGCTGGACGTCCACGACCTGATGCGCGAGGCCGACGGCAAGGCGATGGTGACCTTGCTGGAGCTGGACAACCTCCAGTCGAAACCCGCGCTGTTCTCGACGTTCCTCATGTGGCTGCTGGCCGAGCTGTTCGAGGAGCTGCCCGAGGAGGGCGACCTCGACAAGCCGAAGCTGGTGTTCTTCTTCGACGAGGCACACCTGCTGTTCAACGACGCGTCGAAGGCGTTCCTCGAGCGCATCGAGCAGACCGTGAAGCTGATCCGGTCGAAGGGTGTCGGCGTGTTCTTCTGCACGCAGCTTCCGACGGACATCCCGAACAACGTCCTGTCCCAGCTGGGCGCGCGCGTGCAGCACGCGTTGCGCGCGTTCACGCCCGAAGACCAGGCGGCGCTGGCGAAGACGGTGAAGACGTACCCGAAGACGAAGCACTACGAGCTGGACTCAGCGCTGACGTCGCTCGGCATCGGCGAAGCGATCGTCACCGTCCTTTCCGAACGGGGCGCGCCGACGCCGGTCGCGTGGACCCGTCTGCGCGCGCCGCGTTCCAAGATGGGCTCGATCGGCGCCGAAGCCATCTCCGCGGCGACGACGTCTTCGGATCTGCACGCGAAGTACGCCGAGACGATCGATCGTGAGTCGGCCTATGAGAAGCTCGCCGCGAAGGTGGCCGCACCGCCTGCCGGTGAGGCGCCGCCGCCCGAAGCCCCCGCTCCGAAGCCGGAGAAGCAAGAGCCGGGCATGGTCGAGCAGGCGATGAAGAACCCGGCGGTGAAGTCGTTCCTCCGCTCCGCGGCGAGCGCGCTCGGCCGGGAGATCACCCGCGGCCTGTTCGGGAACCGGCGGCGGTGAGGAATACCTGACGCGATCTGTCAGGTATGCCCGGCAGACTCGGTGACATGACCAAGAGCGCGACAGCGTCGTTCACTGTGGACGGCTGGGATCCCCAAGCCACCGAGAAGGCCGAAGGCACCGAGTTCTCGCGGGTGCTGCTGACCAAGACGTTCACCGGTGACGTCGAAGGCACCAGCGCCGTCGAGATGCTCACGGCGGTGAACGAGACGTCGTCGGCGTACGTCGCCTTCGAGCGGCTGGCCGTCTCCGTCGGCGGGCGTAAGGGCGGCTTCGTCCTGCATCACTCGGCGGGGGAGAACGGGCATCACCTGATCGTCTTGCCGGGCTCGGGCCACGGTGAACTTGCGGGTATCACCGGAACGGCGGAGATCGTCCAGGACGACGAGGGCAACCACACCTTCACCCTCACGTACGAACTCTGAAAGCCCGTGAAGGCCTCCTTTGCACAAGGAGGCCTTCACGGGCTGTGCCTGCTGGGCCGCCCCCTGACAGCGGTCCAGACGGCGGGATCAGCCGACGATCTGCTCGACGATCTTCTTCGCGTCGTTGATGGGGATCGCGAAACCGATGCCGATGCTGCCGGTCGATGCCGGGTTGTACAGCGCCGAGTTGATGCCGATGACGTTCCCCTGCGCGTCGACCAGCGCGCCGCCCGAGTTGCCCTGGTTGATCGGGGCGTCGGTCTGGATCGCGGTGTAGCTCGGCCCGGCTTCGTTCGTGGTCCTGCTGTAGGGCGAACGCCGTTCCTGCCCGCTGCTCAACTCGTCGAGCTTGCGGTTCAGCGCGCTCACGATCCCGGTGGTCACGGTGTTCTGCAGCCCGCCGGGCGAGCCGATCGCGACGACCTGCTGGCCGACGGCGAGCTTGCTGGAATCGCCGAGCGAAGCCGGGGTCAGCCCGCTCGCGTTCTTCGCCTGGAGCACCGCGATGTCGGCCTTCGTGTCGGCGCCGACCACGCTCGCCTTGTACTGCTTGCCGTCGGACAATGTCACGGTCACATCGCCCTCGGCGTCCGCGACGACGTGGGCGTTGGTGAGGATGCGCCCGTCCGCCGTCAGGATGACGCCGGAGCCGACGGCCTCACCCTGGGCGGTGGTCACGTTCACCTGCACGACGCTCGGCGTCACCTTCGCGGCGACCCCGCTGACGTCACCCGAAGTGTTGTTCCCGACCAGTTGCCCGTTGGCGACCGCGGACGAACCCGTGCCCGACGCCGACGACGTGGAGCCGAGCCCCATGATCGCGGCTCCACCGACACCGCCGACGAGTGCGGCGGCGAGCGCCGTCGCACTCACGAGGACGGCGACCCGGCCGCCCTTCTTGCGTGGTGGCGGGGTGACGAGTGGATTCGGCGCGGCCTGCCAAGGGGTGTAACCGGGGTACTGCTGCTGGTGCGGCGGCTGGTGCCCACCGGTTGAGGCGGGGCCTGGCCGACTCTCGTTCTCGGTCATGGAACAAGATTCGCGCCCGTACTTGTGAACCGCCTGTGGAATACCCCTGCGCTTTCCTGAGAAGAATTACCTGAGAAACTCAGTCGAAGAAGGCAGGCACGTCCAGCGCTCCGCCCGACGCCTCGAACTCCTCGTGTACCGCTGCGCGGAGCTTCGCGTCGGCCAGGTAGTCGACGGCCGTCAGAGCCAGCCCCAGCGCGCCGTCGACGACCGCGCGATCGCCGTCGGGCGAACCGGCCGCGGCCGCGAACTCCTTGGTGTGCAAGGCGGTCGTCGGTCCGGCGATGGCGATCATCGGGTGGATCGCGGGCATCCGGTAGGAGAGGTTGCCGAGATCGGTCGAGCCGGTGAGGAATTCGGGCACGATCCCCGGTGGCAGCGGTTTGCGGCCGGCGTCGACCTGATGCACCGACCAGCGTCCGGCGAGGGTGGTGTTGAACCGGATCGGCAGATACGCGGGCTGGGCGTCCCAGCGGAGTTCGACTCCGCAGCCGGTCATCTCCGCCGCGCCGCGCGCGATCGCCGAAACCCGCTCGGCGAGGTCGCGCAGCGTGTCCGGCTGCGCGGACCGGAGATAGAACAGCAGCGCCGCGCGTTCGGGGACGACGTTCGGCCGCGCGCCGCCGTCGGTGAAGACGCCGTGGACGCGGTCACTGGAGGGCAGATGCTGCCGAAGCGCCGCGACACCCTGGTATGCCGCGACGGCGGCGTCGAGCGCGTTGCGCCCCATGAACGGCTGAGCCGACGCGTGCGCGCCGACGCCGTGGAACACCATCTCCAGCTGCCGCCTGCCGAGGAACGGGTGCATGGCGATGTCGTGACTGAACGGATGCAGCATGAGCACGGCGTCGACGTCGTCGAAAACACCGGCGCGGGCCATGGTCTCCTTGCCGCCACCGCCTTCCTCCGCCGGCGTGCCGATCAGCGAGACCCGGCCGCCCAGCCGTTGCGCGACCGCGGCCGCGCCGAGGAAGCCGCCCGCTCCGGCGGTGCAGATGACGTTGTGCCCGCAGCCGTGGCCGAGTCCGGGGAGCGCGTCGTACTCGGAGAGGACAGCGATATGCGGCCCGCTGCCGGGGGTGGTCGCGACCAGGGCGGTGTCGAGCCCGCCCGCGCCGATCGTCACCTCGTGGCCGTGCCGCTCGAGCAGGTCGCCGAGCGCGCGGACCGAGCGGTGCTCGGCGAAACCCTCTTCGGGGTGAGCGTGCAGGTCCTGGCTCAGCCCCACCAATTCCGCTTCCAGCGCGCGGATCTCGGTGCTGACGGCGTCCCGCGTGGCGGCGTCGGCACCGTCATGGGGCGAGCCGAGTGGTTCGGCCGCGGCGACGGCGTCCGCGGTCGCTTCGACCAGCGAGCGGAGGTAGCTGTCGTCGGGAGGAATCGGCGAAGCGTGCTCAGAGCGGATCATTTCCGGATGTTAACGCCTAGCTCGCCCGTGACGATCTGCGTGACACCGGAGTACCGCTCGCCGATGTGGTCGAAGCCGCGCCGGACCAGTTTCACCGCTATCTCGCCGCGATCGAACATCCGTTGCCCGCTCAGCCTCCCGAGGACGGTGTCCGCCAGCCGCATCGGCTGATCGCCGTGCCGGGCGCTGGTCAGCAGTACCAGCGAGCCACCGGGTTTCAGCACGCGAGCGAACGAATCCAGGGCCGCGTCCGGGTCGGCGAACATGTGCAGCGCGGCGAAACAGCAGACGCCGTCCACAGTGGAATCGTCGAGCGGCAGATCGACGGCGTCGGCGCGCAGATACGTCACCGAGGCGGGATTGGGCGCGGCGAGCGCCTTCTCCAGCATGGTGACCGAACCGTCGAGGCCGATGGAGAGCCCGTCCGGGCCGACGGCCTCGCCGAAAGCGCGGGTGAACCTGCCGGTGCCGCAGGCGACGTCCAGCGCGACCTGTCCGGGGCGCAGGGCGAGCGCTTCGATCGCGATGCGGACCTCGTCCGCCATGCTGGGGCCGGTCAGTCCTTTCGCGACCCTGCCCAGCGTCGGGCGCCAGTACCGCTCGTAGATCATCGGCACGGCGGAGGTGCGCATCAGCCGCTGCGCGAGCCCGGTCGGCGGCCCCGCCTGCGGGATTTCTCCCAGCAGATCAAGGAATCCCTTGCCCTCGCCGGTGGACGTGGTGCCCGGCCGCAGCAGGCTCCTCAGACGTTCGCGATGGTCCGGCATGGCTGCTCCCTTCACGATGTTCACCCGAGAATCTGCCATGACCGGCCCATTCGCGACATTCCCGCCGCCGCGACCCGAAACTGTCGGTGGCCGTCTCTAACGTCGGAGGGAGTCGCCGTTCCCCAGCCGAAGGAGCCCGAAATGACCGGCTCGATCCTGCAGCACACCGCCTCGACCACGCTTCGCATCCCGGTACGCGGTCCGTTCGATCTCGACAAGTCCATCCGCTTCCTGACCGATTTCCCGCCCGCGTGCCGCGCGGACGCCGCCGCCGAGCCCGGCACCCTGCGCTTCGCCTTCCCCGCCGAAGCGGGTTGGGAGCACGTCGGTGCGGCCGTCAGACAGAGATCGCCCGGCACGATCGAGGTGGAGGTCTTCGCCGAAGAAGGGCTCGCCGTCGAGGTCGGTGCCCAGGTCCGGCGGATCCTCTCGGTGGATGTCGACAGCGTCGGCTTCGCCAAGATCGGCACGGCGGATCCGGTGGTGCGCCGCCTGCAACAGGAGCATCCCGGGTTGCGTCCCGTGCTGTTCCATTCGCCCTATGAAGCGGCCTGCTGGGCGATCCTGAGCCATCGGACGCGGATGTCGCAGGCCGCCACGGTGAAAAGGCGGCTCGCCGAGGAGTTCGGCAGGCCGGTGGACGTCGGCGGGCACGTCCTCAGGTCGTTTCCCGGGCCGGACGTGCTGGCCGGGCCCGAAGCCGGACGCGGTCTGCCGGAGGTGAAGGCCGAGCGGTTGCGCGCGGTGGCCAACGCCGCCAAGGACGGTCTGCTCGACGCCGCGTACCTGCGCGCGATGCCGGTGCCGGAAGCGTTGCGCTGGTTGCAGCTTCTGCCGGGGATCGGCCCGTTCTCGGCACAGCTGATCCTGATCCGGGGCGCCGGGCATCCCGACGTCTTCCCCGCCGGCGAGCCGCGGCTGCAGGAGGCGATGCGCGCCGCGTACGACCTGCCGGAGGCACCGCCCGAGGAGCTGGAGGAGCTTTCCGCGGTCTGGCGGCCGTTCCGCAGCTGGGTGGCCTTCGCCTTGCGCAACGACCCGGAGTTTCGCACGCGGGGGATCGGGGGTTCCATGACCGCCTGACACAGGACATATCCGGCCTGTGGTGAGCTGGTGAGGTGAGCTCGTCTCCCGCCGAAACGGTTTCCGACATCGCCCAGTCCACTCCGCCCGGCACGATCACCCTGGTCACCGGTGGTCTCGCACTGCTCGTGGTGCTCTCGGGCAGGCCTTGGCGGATCGCCCGCAACCTGATCACGCTCGTCCACGAGGCAGGCCACGCGCTGGCGGCGGTGCTGGTCGGGCGACGGCTGCAGGGCATCAAACTGCACTCGGACACCTCCGGCGTCACCGTCTCCCGCGGCAAACCGGAGGGGCCGGGGATGGCGTTCACCGCGCTGGCCGGGTACCCGGCGGCCGCGGTGCTCGGGCTGGTGTTCGCGGGGCTGCTCTCGTCGGACCTGATCACCGTCGTGCTCGTCGTGATGGCCCTGATGCTGCTGGGTGTGCTGGTGATGGTGCGCAACACCTACGGGGTGTTCACCGTGATCGCCAGCTCGGTGGTGCTCGGGCTGGTCGCGCTGGTGGCGCCGTCGTGGTTCCAGGCGATCTTCGTCTACCTGCTGACCTGGTTCCTGCTGTTCGGTGGCGTCCGGCCGGTGGTCGAGCTGCAGATCAAGCGGCGCAGGGGAGCGGCGAGGGATTCCGACGCCGACCAGCTCGGCAGGCTCACCGGGATGCCCGCGGTGCTGTGGGTGCTGGTGATGGCCGTGCTGACGGTGAGCTGTCTCTTCGCGGGCGGGTTGTGGCTGCTGGAGCCGACCGTCGCCTGACCGGGGCGGTACGGCAGACTGATGGCTCGTTCCGCGCGGAAGGAGTCAGCAGATGGACGAGGTCGCCAAGGCCGTCGAGGAATGCGCTCGATCGGCGAAACGGGCCGCACCGTCGCTGGCAGCCGCCTCCCCGGAAGCGATCGACGCCGCGCTGAACGCCATGGCGGACAAGCTCGTCGAGCACGCCGACGTCGTGCTGGAGGCGAACCAGGCCGACATCGCCAAGGCACGCGAAGACGGGATGAGCGCGGGCCTGCTCGACCGGCTCACCATCACCCCCGAGCGGCTGACCGGCATGGCCGAACAGCTCCGTCTCCTGGCGGGAGCGCCGCATCAGGAGCGCTCCGTCGACGTGTCCACTTTGGACGGAGGGCTGCGGCTGGTGGAGCGCCGTCGCCCGGTCGGCGTGATCGGGGCGAACTACGAGGCGCGCCCGAACGTCACGGTCGACGTCGCGTCGCAGCTGGTGAAGTCGCGCAACGGCGGCGTGCTCCGCACGGGCTCCGCCGCGCTCGGCTCGGCCCACCGCCTGCGCGAGACCGTGATCGCGCCCGCGCTCTCCGAAGCGGGCATCGACCCGGACGTCATCCAGCTGGTGCCGCGCGCCGAACGGGAAGCGGCTTCCGCGCTGGTCCGGTTCCCCGCGCTCGTGCCGCTGGTCATCCTGCGCGGCAGCGGTGACAGCACCAGGGCGCTGGCCACCGAGGCCGCCGTCCACGGCGTCCGCACGCTGGCCCACGCCGACGGCGGCGGCGTGCTGTACGTCGACGAAGCGGCCGACACCGACAAGGTGCGCGACCTGGTCTTCAACAGCCTCGACCGGCTCGGCGTCTGCAACCGGCTGAACCTGCTGCTGATCCACGAAGACGCGCACGACCGTGTGTGGCCCGGCATCTCCGGCGCGCTGGCCGAGCGCGGTGTCACGCCGTCGCTCGCCCCGCACGAGCACGCCATCGGCTACGAATGGGCGCTCGACTCGGACCGCGAAGCGACCGTCACCGTCGCGAAGGTCTCCGGCCTGCCCGAGGCGGCGGAGATCGCCAACGAGCGGACCTCGGGCCTCGCCGCCGGCATCGCGACCGAAAGCAGCGAAGCCGCCGACGCGTTCTTCGACGCGTACACCGGCACCGGCGTCTTCTGGAACGCCCCGACCCGGCTGCTCGACGGCTTCAAGCTCCTCGCCGTCCCCGAGACCGGCATCAACCTGGACAAGGTCCCCGGCCCGCGCGGCCCGGTCACCTACACCGACCTCTACGTGCGGCAATACGCCGTGCTGCCCGCCTGACCTCGCGTTGGTCGTGAGTGGCGATTCGGGTTAGAACACGAAACGCCACTCACGACCGGCTCGCTCGCGGAAGTGGTAGCAAAGGTCCCTTGCTCTCCCCAGCGGGGGATCAGCGCCGCCGCCGCTTCGACCGAGGCCGTGGCGGCAAGGAGTCCGCGTCCTCGACCTCGTCCGGAGCGGGCGCCGGGTCCGGAGTGGCGTCGGTCAGTCCCAGCATCTCCGCCGCGAGCTGCTGAGAAGACGCGAACATGCCCGCTGGCCGGTCTCGCGCCCGGCGCAGGGACGAAGGGCGCAGCCGGTTGTAGCCCCGCACCGAAACCGGCCGCCGCGTGCGGACCTCGAACTGCGGGAATTCCGAGAGTTCGGTGGCGAGTTCCTTGTCCACCAGGATGGTGCCCGGCCGCGCGGTCGAGGTGAGGCGGGCGGCGAGGTTCACGACCGAGCCGTAGACGTCGCCGAACCGGCTGAGGATCCGGCCCGACGCCAGACCGGCGCGCACGGAGGGCAGGGCTTCGTCGGCGTCGGCGCGTTCGGACAGGGTGAGGGCGATCTCGGCGCCGTCGACGGCTGAATCGGCGACGAACAGGACCTCGTCGCCGATCATCTTCACGATCCGTCCGTGGTGGTCGGCGATCACCTCGGTGGCGACGGATTCGAACCGGTCGAGGATGTCGGTCAGCTCTTCTTCGTCGACCTGCCTGGTCAGCCGGGTGTAGCCGACCATGTCGACGAACCCGACCACCTCGGTCCTGGCCTCGAGGTCCTCGTCGGGCTGGGCCATCGCCCGGCCCGCGTAGGCGGCGAGGTGACGGCGCCAGACGAACTCCTGCACCTTCTCCAGCTCGGGGAGCAGCCGTTCGACGAGCCGCCCGATCTGGCGTTCGCTGCTGCCGATCTCCTTGTTCTCGGTGATCATCGTCCACAGCATGTGGACCTGCCATTCCGCGAGGCGCGAAAGGTGCTGACCCAGCGCGCGCGTCACGGCCAGTTCGATGCTCGGGTCGATCAGCCCCGAGTTCATCAGCTGATCGGCCGTGCGGATCGCTTCGATGTCGGCGTCGGTGAAGACGACCTCGTCGTCATCGACGGTCGCGAAGCCCAGCGCACGCCAAAGCCGCCGAGAGCGTTCCTCGGGAACGCCTGCCTTCTCGGCGACTTCGAGCCGGGTGTACTTGCGTTTTCCGCCGAGCAGGATCCGTTCGAGGCGCTGTTGCAGCGCGTCGGGCGAGATCTCGCCGGGCTCGGGCATCAGGTGGTGTGGACGATGAGCACGTCCACCCCGGACTTCCGCGCGACTTCGGACGGCACGGAGCCGAGGATGCGGCCCGCGAGCGTGTTCAGCCCGCGGTTGCCGACCACCAGCAGGTCCGCGGAGCGCTCGGCGACGACCTTGCGCAGCGAGTCGACCGGGTCACCGACGACCGCCGCGGTCTCGATGGTCTTCGCGCCGGCCTTCGCCGCCCGGTCCCGGGCGGACAGGAGGGTGTCCTCGGCCGGTGCCGAGCCCACCACCTGGTACGCCTCGTCACCGAGGACGTCCTGCGCCTTCTCCACGTCGCCCTTATTGGCGGGGTAGTAGGCGCACACGATGACCAGGGTCGCTCCGGAGTCCCCGGCGACGCCCGCCGCGCGGTCGACCGCGGCGAACGAGGAATCCGATCCGTCCGTGCCCACGACCACGGTCCGATATGCAGCCATCCGCAACCTCCACCGATCTGACAGCCCGCACCTGCGTGCGAGCAGCGACGATAACCGCTCGTCGGCGGCCCCGCAGGTCCGTCGTGAGCACGGTCGGGTGAAAAGGTTACTCGCCAGTCGGTTTCTGCGCTGCCGCAGGTCGCGGTGAAGGCTTCGCGCCGGATGTGGCCTTCGGCACATCGGCCGTCCGGAGCTGCACGGTGGCTTCCGCGTCGGGCGACGGCTTCGCCTTCAGGTCCGCCGGGATGTGCGGCTCGTCACCGAGCACGTGCGTCGCCTCGGCGAGCGCGGTCCGCGCGGTGCGGACCTGCTCGGCCAGGCTGGAGCGCACCTTGCGGAGCGCTTCGACCCGTTCGGTGGCCTGCGTGATCCGCCGGTTGGACTCTTCGGTGGCCTGCCGGACGCGGCGGCGTGCCTCGTCGGCCGCCTCGGCGAGCCTGGCGTTGGCCTCGGTGATCGAGTCCTGCTTGCGCTTGTTGGCGTCGGCGACGGACTCGCGCTGACGGCGTTCGATATCGGCCTTGGCCGCCGTCTCCTCTTCGAGCACCTTCGCGCGGATGGCGGCGGCGTCCTCGGTGGCCTCGCGGACGCGGCGCGCCGCCTCGGCCTTGCTCGCGGCCTCCTGCTCGGCCAGCGCGTGCATGGCCTCGGTGCGCCGCGACGCCATCGCGATCTCGAAGTCCTCTTCGACCTGCGTGCGGCGCTGCTGCGCCTCGGCGTCGAGCTTGTCGCGCTCGGCCTTCGCCTTGTCGGTGATGTCCTTCGCCTCGGCGCGTGCCTTCTCCAGCACGCCGCGGTGCTCGGCCTCCATCTCCTTGCGACGGAGGTCGAGCTCGTTGAGCAGCTGCTCGTAGCGGGCCCGCATCGCGCTCGCGTCGGTCTCCGCCTTGGCGCGGATGTGCCCGGCTTCGGCTTCCGCGCGCGCCTTGGTGTCGGCGGCCTCGTCCTGCGCGAGCCGCAACATGCGCTGCAGCCGCTCGGAAAGGCCTTCGACGCTCGTCGGCGGCTGGGCGAGCCTGTCGACCTGCCCGCGCAGGTCCGCGATCTCGCCGCGCGCGATCTCCAGCTGCCGTGCCAGGTCTCCCGCCTGTGCGATGGCGGCATCGCGATCGGCGGTGAGCATCTTCAGATCGGCGTCCAGCCGTTCGAGATGTTCGTCGACCTGCGCACGGCTGTAACCGCGCTTCGCCACGTCGAAGCCGGCTCCCAGCGGCACTAGCTCCCGTTCCTCGCCAAGGCTCATCCTTCTACCGTAGTCGAGCTGGAGTCACGGAAGGGTGAGCACCCACGCAACGCGCGGCGAAAGCGCGTTCTGGCGCGCTAAACGTTCCGGAAGGCGTTGATCCCGTCGATGTGCTTTTCGCGCAGCTCGTGGTTCCGGACGCCCAGACCTTCTTCCGGCGCAAGGGCGAGCACGCCGACCTTGCCCTGATGCGCGTTGCGGTGGACGTCCAGCGCGGCCTGTCCGGTGTCCTCGAGCGCGTAGGTCTTCGACAGCGTCGGGTGGATCAGACCTTTCGCGATCAGCCGGTTCGCCTCCCACGACTCGCGGTAGTTGGCGAAGTGGCTGCCGATGATCCGCTTCAGGTTCATCCACAGGTAGCGGTTGTCGTATTGGTGCATGTAGCCCGAAGTCGACGCGCACGTGACGATCGTGCCGCCCTTGCGAGCGGCGTAGACGGAAGCGCCGAAGGTTTCGCGGCCCGGGTGCTCGAAGACGATGTCCGGGTCCTCGCCGCCGGTCAGCTCGCGGATCTTCTTGCCGAACCGCTGCCACTCCTTCGGGTCCTGGTTGTTTTCGTCCTTCCAGAACTTGTAGCCCTCGGCGTTGCGGTCGATGATCAGCTCCGCGCCCAGCTTCCGGCAGATCTCCGCCTTTTCGGGGCTGGAGACCACACACACCGGGATGGCGCCGCCGTTGAGCGCGTACTGCGTCGCGTAGGAGCCGAGGCCACCCGAAGCGCCCCAGATCAGCACGATGTCGCCCTGCTTCATGTCGGCACCGTTGCGCGAGACGAGCTGGCGGTAGGCCGTGGAGTTCACCAGACCGGGGGAGGCGGCCTCTTCCCAGGTGAGGTGGTCCGGCTTCGGCATCAGCTGGTTCGACTTCACGAGCGCGATCTCGGCGAGCCCGCCGAAGTTCGTCTCGAAACCCCAGATCCGCTGCTCGGAGTCGAGCATCGTGTCGTTGTGCCCGTCCGGGCCTTCGAGTTCCACGTTGAGGCAGTGGGCGACGACCTCGTCGCCCGGCTTCCAGTTGTGCACGCCGGGCCCGGTGCGCAGCACGACGCCGGACAGATCCGAGCCGACGACGTGATAGGGCAGGTCGTGGCGCTTCGACAGCGGCGAGAGCCGCCCGTAGCGCTCCAGGAACTTGAACGTCGACACCGGTTCGAAGATCGAGGTCCAGACGGTGTTGTAGTTGATCGCGCTCGCCATGACCGCGACCAGCGCCTCGCCCGGGCCGAGCTCCGGCACCGGGACCTCGTCCACGTGCAGCGACTTGCGCGGGTCCTTGTCCCGGCTTTCGAGGCCTTCGAACATGTCGGCCTCGTCCTTGTGCACGGTCACCCCGCGATAGGTCTCCGGCACGTCGAGCGACGCCACGGCGCCGAGGTCATCGTTCAGAATGGCCTGCTGGATCTCGCCGAGCTGCGACATCGGAACCTCCGCGATTGGGGTCATGGCGTTGGGGCCACAAATTACTCACGGGTAACCAAGTCCACAACTGTACGAGACGTGGAGCACGTCCACATGCCGAAGTGTTATCGACGGGTCTTGACCGGCCGGCCAACCAAGCGGACCATCGGATGTGGAGATCTCTCCGACCTGCAGGTTCAGCCGATATTCGGAGGTGAGCACGCATGAATGAACCCACGACGCGCCCTTGGACCCGTCCCCATGACTGGGCGGAGGTGGTCATCGGTGTCGTCGTCGCGCTTTCACCCCTCTGGATGACCACGGACAACACCGCCATGTGGACGCTCGTCGTCCTCGGCGCACTGATCGCCCTCGACGGTCTCGCGTCGCTTGCGATGCCTGGCATGGTCTACGGCGAAGGCATCCAGATCGTTCTGGGCGCGCTGCTGTTCATTTCGCCCTGGGTGATGGGATACGCCGACTTCATGGGCGCGTCCTGGACCGCTTGGATCGGTGGCGTCCTGACCGTGGTGGCCGGGGCGGCGGCGATGCCGATCGCCCAGGCGACGCACAAGATGGCGGGACAGCACTGACCCGGGAGGAAACGGCGTGAAAGAGGATTCGGCGAAACAGCGCATCCTGCGAGCCGCGGAGGCGCTCTTCGCCGAATCCGGTTTCGACGCCACGCCCACTTCGCGGATCGCGGAGCGGGCGGGCGTGCCGAAAGGCCTCGTGCACTACTACTTCCGGCGCAAATCGGATCTGCTGGCCGCGCTGGTCGCCGAGCTGCCCGACGCCCGGATCGAACCGGCCGTCGTGGTGGTCCCCGGCGACCTCGCGGGCAGCCTGCGCGGCCTCGTCGTGGAACTCGACAGGCGGTTCAACCGGTCGCTGGCGCTCTCGCACCTGCTGTGGCGGGAGGCCGATACGCACCGCGCGGTCCGCGACGCGCTGGCCGAACGGTTCCAGCAGCTCGTCCGGCAGGTGAAGGCGGTGATCGTCGCCGCGACCGGCGGCAAACTCGCCATCGCCGACGTCGATTCGGCCTCGGGGCTGCTCGCGCGGGCGGTGAGCCACCGCCACGCGACGGCACGGCACACCGAGGACGGGGACCCCGCCGAAATCGACCGCGAGGTCCTCTTCATCGCCTCAGCGCTGACGCGTGGTCAGTGACCGTCCTTCGCGGGCTCGACCAGTTCCACCAGCACACCGCCGGCGTCCTTGGGGTGGACGAAGTTCACCCGGCTGTTGGACGTGCCGCGTTTCGCCTCGGCATACAGCAGCCGAAGTCCCTGCGCGCGCAGAGCCTCGGCCGCGGCGTCCACATCGGACACCCGATAAGCCAGCTGCTGCAGCCCGGGCCCGCTCTTCGCGAGGAACTTGCCGATCGCGGAATCCTCGCGCAGCGGCGCGAGGAGCTGGATCGCGGTCTCGGTCCCGGCGGTGCCCGGCGCGCGCAGCATCGCCTCGCGGACACCCTGCTCCTCGTTGATCTCCTCGTGCGCGACCTCCAGGCCGAAATGCTCGGCGTGGAAGGCGATCGCGGCGTCGAGATCGGGTACCGCGATGCCGACGTGGTCGATGGCCGTCACGAACGGTTTCAGCGCCTGGTTCATGCAGAGCAGGATAGGTGTGCGGGCGGGCGGACCGGCGTGCGCCGCCTCACACTGGCTCCATCAAGACGCCCGCGACCCGGGTATGGTCGCGAAGACCCATTTTGCCCTCGCGTCGATGCTTGGAGGACGCCGTGTCCGGTTCCGTGATCCTGGGTGCCGCCCGTACACCGATCGGGCGTTTGCTCGGTTCCCTGAAGGATTTCTCGGGCGCACAACTCGGCGGCTTCGCCATCAAGGCGGCGCTGGAGCAGGCCGGTGTCTCGCCGGAAGCGGTCCAGTACACGATCATGGGCCAGGTGCTCACCGCGGGCGCGGGCCAGATCCCCGCCCGGCAGGCCGCGGTCGCCGCAGGCATCCCGATGAGCGTCCCGGCGCTGACCGTCAACAAGGTCTGCCTCTCCGGCCTCGACGCCATCGCGCTGGCCGACCAGCTCATCCGCGCGGGTGAGTTCGACCTGATCGTGGCCGGTGGCCAGGAGTCGATGACCCAGTCGCCGCATCTGCTGCCGAAGTCCCGCGCCGGGTTCAAGTACGGCGACACCACGCTCGTCGACCACATGGCCTACGACGGCCTGTTCTGTGCCTTCGACCAGGTCGCGATGGGCGCCTCGACCGAGAAGTACAACGGCCGCTACGGGATCACCCGCGAGCAGCAGGACGAGTTCTCCGCGCGTTCGCACCAGCGTGCCGCCGCCGCCATCGCCGAGGGCCGCTTCGACGCCGAGATCGCGCCGGTGTCGATCCCGCAGCGCAAGGGCGACCCGGTCGTCTTCTCCCAGGACGAGGGTGTCCGCGCCGACACCACCGCCGAAAGCCTCTCGAAGCTGCGTCCCGCCTTCGCTTCGGACGGCACCATCACCGCCGGTTCGGCGTCGCAGATCTCCGACGGCGCGGCCGCGGTCATCGTCGCGAGCAAGGCCAAGGCCGAGGAGCTGGGCCTGACCCCGCTCGCCGAAATCGGCGCGCACGGTGTGGTCGCCGGTCCGGACGCCAGCCTGCACGAGCAGCCGTCGAACGCGATCCTGGCCGCGCTGGCCAAGGAGAAGCTGACCGCGGACGCGCTCGACCTGATCGAGATCAACGAGGCCTTCGCCGCCGTCGGCGTGGTCTCGGCCGACAAGCTCGGCGTGAGCGCGGACAAGGTGAACGTCGACGGCGGTGCCATCGCGCTCGGTCACCCGATCGGCGCGTCCGGCGCGCGGCTCGCCGTGCACCTGATCCACGAACTCCGCCGTCGCGGTGGCGGCCTCGGCGCGGCCGCCCTCTGCGGTGGTGGCGGCCAGGGCGACGCGCTGCTCCTGCGCGTTCCGTAAAGCCCTTGCCGGTACAGCTGGACATCGACGAACTGGTCGGTCGCGCGCGGGACGGCGTCCCCCGCGCGATCGCCCGGTTGCTGTCGCTGGTCGAGGACGCCCATCCGCGGTTGCCCGAAGTCGCGGCGAAGCTGACGCCGCACACCGGCAACGCGCGGGTCGTCGGACTGACCGGACCGCCCGGTGTCGGCAAGTCGACATCGACTTCGGCGCTGCTCACGGCACTGCGGGCGAAAGGCCTGCGCGTCGGCGTGCTGGCGATCGACCCGTCGTCGCCGTTCTCCGGCGGCGCATTGCTCGGCGACCGGATCCGGATGACCGAACACGCCACCGATCCCGGCGTGTTCATCCGGTCGATGGCCACGCGCGGCCACCTCGGCGGGTTGTCGTGGGCGACGCCGCAGGCTGTCCGGGTACTCGACGCGGCCGGGTTCGACGTCGTGCTGATCGAGACCGTCGGCGTCGGTCAGTCCGAAGTGGACGTCGTGAAACTGGCCGACACCACGGTGGTCCTGCTCGCGCCCGGGATGGGCGACGGGATCCAGGCGGCCAAGGCCGGCGTGCTGGAGATCGCGGACGTGTTCGTGGTCAACAAGGCAGACCGCGAAGGCGCGGACGCGACCGTGCACGACCTCAAGCAGATGATCTCCTTGGTGCGCCGGGAGATCCGCGGTCCGAGCTGGCGTCAGCCGATCGTGCGAACGGTGGCCTCGCGCGGCGAAGGCGTCGAGGACGTCGTCCGCGCGCTCGACGAACACCACGATTGGCTGGTCCGGCGCGAAGAACTGCCCAGCCGTCGTGCGGCGCGGGCCCGGGACGAGGTCGAGGCGATCGCCGTGCAGCGGTTGCGCGCGGAACTCGTCGACCTGCGTTCCGGGGACCGGCTCGCCGAACTGGCCGAACGCGTGGTCGCGCGGGAACTCGACCCGTTCGCGGCGGCCGAAGAACTCATCGCGGACCTTCGCGGCTCGTGAGGATCAGAATTCGACGTACATCTTGATGTCGCCGAAGTCGCTGTCGAGATTGTCCAGATGGGCGATCGCGTCCTCTTTCCAGACTTCGAGCTGGTTGGTCTCGCCGTAGGTGAGCTCTTCGCCGTCGGCCACCTTGTGGGCGTACTTCGTGATCGTGACGGTCTGCCCCCGGCAGAACTCGACCCGCTCCAGGAACCTGTCCGCCATGTCGGGATCGAAGACGCGGCCCATCCGGACGTAGCCGTTGTTGATGTGCTCCTCGCAGTAGAAATGCGCCGCGGCCGAGGCGATCCACTCGGTCAGCGTCGGTTCGCGGGGCGGCCACTTCTCCCGTACGTGCGACTTGATCTCCCTGGCGAGGCGGATGACGCGGCGCCGTTCGAGGTCGCTCAGCCCGTCCTCCTTGCGGAAGTCCAGGATCATGTCGTCGACGACCTTGGCGAGCCTGAGCATGCGCGGTTTGTCGAGTTCGGCCGGCTTCTCCGGCGGCAGCCCCGCCATGACCCGCTCGTGCACGAGGACGTATTGCGTGTACGCGTACAGGAAGGTCAGGGCGTTCAGCTGCCATTGGTGTCGTTCGGCGATCTCCACGGCTCCGACCCTAACCGCGGACCTACTTCCGGACCTGTGTGAGCGCCGGGGATTCACCCTATGCTCTCTTCTTCGTCCACGGCTGGGAGGCAGGAACCGTGCAGAGGATCGCGAAGGTCTTTGTGGCAGTGCTGGGAGCCGGGCTGATGCTCGCGGCCGGCACCGGAACGGCGTCGGCGGAAGGCGCGCCGCCGAAGGTCACGAAGGGGCCGTGCCAGTACACGCAGACGCCGGACGAGCCGGCCGCGCGTCCGGTGCCGCTGCCGCCGGACCCCCGTCGTACGCCGGATCGGGGCAAGGTCCCCGTGCAGCTGAAGACCAACCAGGGCAAGATCGACCTGACCCTCGATCGGGCGAAGGCGCCCTGCACCGTGCAGAGCTTCCTGCACCTGGCGAAGCACCGCTTCTACGACCGCACGACGTGTCACCGGCTGACCGCGTACCCGACGTTGAAGGTGCTGCAGTGCGGTGACCCGAGCGGCACCGGCGAGGGCGGCCCCGGCTACAAGTACAAGGACGAACTGCCCGTCGGCCTGCCTCCCGCACCGACCGACCCGACCGGCGAGCGCAAGGTGTATTCGCGCGGCGTCCTCGCGATGGCCAACGCGGGCCCGGCGACGAACGGGAGTCAGTTCTTCGTGGTGTACGGCGACTCCGCGCTGCGGCCGAACTACACGATCTTCGGCACCGTCGGTCACGAAGGTCTCGAAACCCTCGACGACGTCGCCGCCGGCGGCATCGAGCCGACTCCGGAGAACCCCGCCCCGGTCGACGGCGCCCCGGTGCTGAAGACCGACATCCTCCGCGCCCGCGCCTGGTTCTGCTAGGTGACCTCGAAGATGGCCTCGCGCAAGGCCTGGGTGGCGCCGCCGAAAGCGTGTTTCGCGGCGGCGCCGTACCCGATGATGAGCCCTTCGCGCTGTGGCTCGCCGATCCAGTAGCCGCTGAGCCCTTCGAGCCCGATCGCGCGACGGCGGCAGGCGGCCAGCACCTCCATCTCCTTCGGGACTTCGCCGGGGAACTGGAGCACCAGATGCAGACCGGCGGAGATCCCTTGCGGCAGCACGGAATCCGGTAAGGCCGCGAGCAGTTCGTCCCGCCGGGAGCGGTATTCGATCCGGCAGCGGCGGATGTGCTGGTCGTACGCGCCGGATTCGATCAGTTCGGCCATCGCCAGCTGGTCCAAGAGCGCGGGACGGGCCCCGCTCGCGGCCATCTCCGCGCGCACCGGTTCGACCAGGAACCGCGGCAGCACCATCCATCCCAGGCGTAGCGACGGCGCGAGTGTCTTGCTCGTCGTGCCCACGTACACGACCCGTTCCGGTGCCAGCGCCTGCAACGCGCCGACCTGCTGGTGGTCGAAGCGGAACTCGCCGTCGTAGTCGTCCTCGATGACGACAGCACCGGTCTCCTCCGCCCAACGGGTGAGTTCCGCCCGGCGCCCCGGAGCGAGCGTGACACCCAGCGGATACTGGTGCGCCGGGGTGACCACCACCGCCGGACTGTCCAAAGAGGACACCGTGATCCCGTGATCGTCGACGGGGACGCCGGCCACGCGGGGACCGTTGGCGGCGGCGATGTTCCGGTAGATGTGCAGCGACGGGTTCTCGAACGCGATCTCGTCCGCGCCGCGCGCGTGCAGGACCCGCGCCAGGATCGCGATCGCGTGCGAGAACCCGGAGCACACCAGGATCCTCGCGGGGTCGGCGATCACGCCGCGGCTGCGTGCGAGATACGCGGAGAGCGTCTCCCGCAGTTCCGCCGCACCCGACTCGGCCGTGTAGTCGAACGCCGTCATCGGCGCCCGGTGCAGTGCCCGGCGGGTCGCCGCGAGCCAGGCCGACCGGGGGAACGCCGACAGGTTCGGCCTGCCGGGGCGCAGGTCCCAGCGCGGTGCCGGGTCGCGGGGGACGGGCCTCGGCGCCGACGCGGGCAGCGCGCCCGCCGTCGCGACGCGGGTCGGCGCGCCCTGCGCCGTCCGCAGGTAACCCTCGGCGGCGAGATCGGCGTAGACGCGGGTGACCGTTCCCCTGGCGACGCCGAGGTCCTGCGCCAAGGCCCTGGTCGAGGGCACCGTGGCACCCGCTTGCCACCGCCCTTCCCGGATGGCCGCGCGGATCGCCGTCGCGAGCCCGGTCCGGCCGCTTTCGGGACGCCAGTCCAGGTGGACGTCTATTCCCGAACTGGACCACGAATCTGCCATGACACTGGACCATACTCGTGGGCCAGTCGCCGCTAGATTCGCAGTCATGACCGAGCGAATCCACGTGGGCAAACGAGTGCCCGAGATCTACCAGGCCATGGCGAAGCTCCAGGCCGAAGTCGAGAAGGCCGCCGCCAACGCCGGGGTCGACCAGAAGATCCTCGAACTGGTGAAGATGCGCTCGTCGCAGATCAACCACTGCGCGTTCTGCCTCGACATGCACTCCCACGACGCGTTGCAGATGGGCGAGTCGCCGCGGCGGCTGTTCGTGCTGCAGGGCTGGCGGGAGACCGAACTGTTCACCGAGCAGGAGCGCGCCGCGCTCGCGCTCACCGAGGCGATCACGAACGTCGCGACCCTGCACGACGTCCCGGACGACGTCTACGAAGAGGCCACCCGCGTCTTCACCGAGGAGCAGTACCGCGCGATCGTCTGGGAGGCCATCGCGATCAACAGCTGGAACCGGATGTGCGTGACCAGCCACGCCCCGCTGCCCGAGCGCGCCGAATGACCGCGGCGCGGCTGCGGGAGCTGCACGTCGCGGGCCGGCCGCTCCTCCTGCCGAACGCGTGGGACGCCGACAGCGCGCGTCTCGTGGAGGCCGCCGGGTTCCCGGTCGTGGCGACGAGTTCGTTCGCCGTGGCCAAGGTCCTCGGGTACGAGGACGGGGAGGACGCGCCCGCCGAGGAGATGTTCGCGGCGGCCGCGAGGATCGCGCGGGCGGTCTCGGTGCCGGTGACCGTCGACGCGGAAGGCGGATACGGGCTCGAAGCGGGAGAACTCGCGGCGAGGCTGGCCGAGGTGGGCGCCGTCGGCTGCAACTACGAGGACACCGACCACGTCTCGGGCGGGGTACGCCCGCTCGAAGCACAGGCGGGACGGGTCGCGGAGTTGCGCGAGGCCGCCGGGGACGCGCTGGTGATCAACGCCCGCGTCGACGTCTTCCTCGGCGCGTCCGACGAGCGGGCCGTGCTGGACGACGCGATCCTGCGGGCCAAGGCGTATCTGGAGGCCGGTGCGGACTGCGTCTACCCGATCATGGTGAAGTCGCCGGAAGTGCTGGGCGAGTTCGTGAAGGCGGTGGCACCGGGGGCGGTCAACGCCGCTCCGATGCCTTCGGGCCCCGATCTCTCCGCGCTCGCCGCACTGGGGGTGGCGCGGATCTCGCTGGGCACCGGGCTGTGGAAGTCGGCAAGGGCCGATCTCCGCGCGAAGCTGGCCGAACTGACGGCGGGGAAGCTGCCTTACTGAATGGGAACCGGGACGGTGCGGCCGGGGGCGTTGGATGCCGGCCGCACCGTCCCGGCGATCAGTGGGCGACCGCCTTCTCGGCGCCCGCTCCGGTGAGCGACCGGACCTCCATCTCGGCGTACTTCTTCTGGTTGTGGTCCTTGGACAGCACGGTGCCGAGCCAGCCGAGGAAGAACGCGACCGGGATCGAGACGATGCCCGGGTTGTCCAGCGGGAACCAGTGGAAGTCGACACCCTGGATCATCGACGCGCTCTTGCCGGTCTTCGGGTCGACAGGCTTCCCCGAGACCGCGGGCGAGAACACGATCAGCACGATGCAGACCGCGAGACCGCCGTAAATGCTCCACAGCGCGCCTTGGGTGTTGAACCGCTTCCAGAACAGCGAGTACAGGATGGTCGGCAGGTTCGCCGACGCCGCGACCGCGAAGGCCAGCGCCACCAGGAACGCGATGTTCTGCCCGTTGGCGAGGATGCCGCCGAGGATCGCGACCGCGCCGATCACCAGCGCGGTGATCCGGGCGACCTTCACCTCCGAGGCCGGGCTCGCCTTGCCCTTCTTGATCACGTTGGCGTAGACGTCGTGCGCGAACGACGCCGACGCGGTGATCGTCAGTCCCGCGACCACGGCGAGGATCGTCGCGAAGGCGATCGCCGCGATCAGGCCGAGCAGGATCGGGCCGCCGAGTTCCAGCGCCAGCAGCGGGGCCGCCGAGTTCACGCCACCGGGCGCGGCCTTGATCTTGTCTGCGCCGACCAGCGCACCGGCGCCGTAGCCGAGCACCAGGGTGAAGAGGTAGAAGACGCCGATCAAGGCGATCGCCCACACCACGGAACGACGGGCTTCCTTCGCGGTCGGCACGGTGTAGAAGCGCATCAGGACGTGGGGCAGGCCCGCGGTACCGAGCACCAGCGCGATGCCCAGCGACAGGAAGTCGAGCTTCGTCGTGCCGGTCTTGCCGTACTGGTTGCCCGGCCCGAGCAGCGCCTCACCGGCCTTGCCCGCCTTGTCCACGGCGCCCTGCAGCAGCGCGGAAAGGTTGAAGCCGTACATGCCCAGCACCCACAGCGTCATCGCCAGCGCGCCGACGATGAGCAGCGCCGCCTTGATGATCTGGACCCAGGTGGTGCCCTTCATCCCGCCGATGAGCACGTAGGCGATCATGATGATGCCGACGATCACGATGATCGCGGCCTGCCCGGCCTTGCTCTCGATCCCGAGCAGCAACGCGACGAGGCCACCGGCACCCGCCATCTGCGCGAGCAGGTAGAAGAACGAGACGGCCAGGGTGGACGTCGCCGCCGCGGCCCGCACCGGGCGCTGCTTCATGCGGAACGCCAGCACGTCGCCCATGGTGAACTTGCCGGTGTTGCGCAGCAGTTCCGCGACCAGCAGCAGGGCGACCAGCCACGCGACCAGGAAGCCGATGGAGTAAAGGAAACCGTCGTAGCCGTAGACGGCGATCGCGCCCGCGATCCCGAGGAAGGACGCGGCGGACAGGTAGTCGCCCGCGATGGCGACGCCGTTCTGCGGACCGGTGAACGCGCGGCCGGCGGCGTAGTAGTCCGAAGCGGTCTTCGTGTTGCGGCTCGCCCGGAACACGACGAACAGGGTGACCACCACGAACAGGCCGAAGATGGTGATGTTGAGTACGGGGCTGCTGCCCTCGACTCCGGCGGCGAGGGTCATTTGGCCTCACTCTCGATGTCCGTGCGGATCTTCTCCGCGATGGGGTCGAGTTTCTTGTTCGCGTAGCGGACGTAGAGCCCCGTGATCACGAACGTCGAAACGAACTGCAGCAGCCCGAAGACGAGGCCGACGTTGATGTTGCCGACCAGCTTCGTGCTCATGAACCCGTGCGCGTAGTCGGCGAGCAGCACGTAGAGCAGGTACCAGAGAAGGAACAACGCCGAGACGGGGAAGACGAACCGGCGCAACCGAGCCCGAAGTTCCTTGAACTCCGCGCTGTCATGGGCTTTGTCCCAGTCCGTTTCCGGCGGACTGGGAGCGTTCGTTTCGGTACTCATCGTGCTCTCCTCGCACCGCGAATGTGTTCCGCGACACGTTAAGGAGAGGTCAAGGAGACCGGAACCTTCAGCGGTTCAAACGCCTGCCGAGACGACGAACGGTCGACGAACGGTGGTCCGACCACGACGAGGGGGTTTCGGCTGTGCGATCGTCCAAATGCAGCCGCAGCATGGCGGCCGTGGACCAGGCGGGAGGCCTGCCCCGCCAGGAAACCACGATCATTACTCCGAATGCCAGCGGAACCGACCAGGGAGCGGGCTGCGACACCAGGATCGCGGGCAGACCGCTCAGGCTGGGTACGAAAAGAGCAACCAGGATCGAGCCCGAAGACGCGACGAGCCCGGCGAGGACACCGCTGATCGCGCCCGCGGCGGTGAGCCGGTTCCACCAGATGCCGAGCACCAGCAACGGGCAGAAAGTGGATGCGGCCACGGTGAAACCCCAGGTGACGAGGACGCCCGCGTCCAATCTGGCCGACGGCAGCGCGAGCAGGACCATCACCGCCGCCGCCCCGAGCACCGACCACCGCAGCCTCCGCAGGCCGCCGGGCGCGAGGTCGTGCGCGACCGCGCCGGAGATCACCAGCAGCAGCCCGAGCGACGTCGCCAGGAACGCGGCGAACGCGCCCGCCGTCAGCAGCCCGGTGAACAGCGACCCCGCCCAGCCGTCGTCGATCTGCGCCGGCAACGCGACGACGACCGTGTCCGTCGCTCCGGAGACGTACAGTTCGGGCACCAGCACGCGACCGAAGACGCCGTAAACCCCTGGGAACAGGTAGAAGACGCCGAGCAGGGCGACGGTGATCGCCGCGGTCCGGCGGGCGGCGCGGCCGTCCGGGCTGGTGTGGAAGCGCATCAGGACATGCGGCAGGCCCATGGTGCCGAGCATGGTGGCGATCAGGATCGCCCACGTGCCGAGCAGCGGATAGCCCTGGTCGCCGAGGTCGAGCAGCGGCCGTTGCCAGTCCGGCCCGCCCAGCGGGGCTCCGCCCCGGACGGCGGGGACCGGGGTCCCCTCGGCGAATTCCAGGGTCTCGCCGCTCCTGGCCACCAGCTCACCCGGTGGTACGACGTGCTTTTCCGGAGTGAGCAGGGTGGTCGGCTCGCGCAGAGTGAGCGTCACGTCGATCTCGAAGGAAAGCTGCGTGTCCCGGGCGAAGTGGGTGAATTCCACCGGATGCACCGAAGCCGACCGCTGCTCCGGGGACACCTGGGAGACCAGCCAGATCGCGGGGACGATGAACAACAGCAGTTTCAGCACGAACTGGAAGGCCTGGACGTAGGTCGCCGCGCGCATCCCGCCGAGCGCCAACGTCGCGCTGACGGCGGTGCCCGCGATGACGACGCCGACCCAGTACGGCGTCCCGCCGACGGCGGTCAGCACGAGCCCCGCGGTGCGGAACTGCGGTACCAGGTAAAGGGTTCCGATCACGAGTACGACGACGGCGGCGATGCGGCGCAGGGCGGGGGAGGCGAGCCGCGCTTCGGCGAAGTCCGGGACGGTGAGCGCGCCGGAACGCCGCATCGGCGCGGCGACGAGCACCAGCATCGCGATGTACCCGGCGGTGAAGCCGACCGGATACCAGAGCGCGCCGATTCCGTCCTTCACCACCAGCCCGGCCACACCGAGGAACGACGCCGCGGACAGGTACTCGCCGGAGACCGCGGCGGAGTTGACCAGAGGCGAGATCCGGCGCGAGGCGACGAGGAAATCCGACGTCGTGCGCATGGCCGCGACCCCGCGCAACCCGATCAGCAGGGTGACCAGCACGACCGGGGCCACCGAGAGCGCCGTGACCACTAGTCGTCCTCGATCTTTTCCGCCCGGCGCAGTTGCCACCACGACAGCAAGGCCATGGCCGGATACGGGAGGATCGCGATCATCAGCCAGGACAGCGGGATACCCAGCAGCCGCACCGAATCCAGCCCGGGGAACAGCCCGAACACCAGCGGGAGCCCGAAGACCAGCCCGAACATCCCGGCCAACGCGGGGAGCCCGCGACGGCGCTGGGCGCGGTACAGCGCGTCCGCGCGTTCGGCGTCGCCCGCGGCAAGCCGGGGGACGCGCCAGCGGCCGCGTTCCCGTGGCCTCGACCGTGCGAGCCGGGTCTGCGGGCTGGTGACGGCGACCCGTTTGACGCGGCTCACGGGCGGCCGCCCCGGCCGAGTTCGCCGCGTTGCGCGGCGGCGAGCAGCCGGTCCCGAAGGTCGCGCGCGTGGCGGCGGCTCACCGGCACGTCACCTGCCTCCGTATGCGCCAGCAGCCCGCCGGTGGTGTCGCTGCGCAGTTCGAGCACCGCGTCCACGGCGAGCAGGAACCCCCGGTGGACACGCGTGAATCCCGTTCCCTCCCAATACTCTTCGAGCCGGGAGATCGGCATCCGCGTGACGTGGACGCCGGACTTCGTGTGCAGCCGGACGTAGTCGCCGTGTGCCTCGACGAACTGGACGTCGTCGCGCCGGACGTACCGGGTGCGCCCGCCGGATTCCACCGGCAGCGCGGACATCGCGTCCGGCGCGGGTTTCGGCTCGTCGGGCTGGTTGCCCGCCATCCGGACCACTTTGGACAGTGCGGCGGACAGCCGTTCCGCGCGGACCGGTTTGAGCAGGTAGTCGACCGCGCCGATACCGTACGCGGCAACGGCGTGCCCGTCGTGCGCGGTGACGAACACGATCACCGGCGGTTCGTTGAGCCGCGCCAGCAGGGACGCGAGCTCGAGCCCGTCAAGACCGGGCATGGAGATGTCGAGGAAAACGGCGTCGAAATGACTGCCCTGCAACAGCTTGAGCGCGTTGACCGCGTCACCGGCGGCGACCACCTCGGCGACTTCCGGAGCCTCGCGCAGCAGGCTGCACAGCTCGTCGAGGGCGGGCGGGACGTCGTCGACCGCCAGCACCCGCAGCCCGTTCGTCACGGCAGCACCCCCGGCTGGAAACGGGGCACCCGCACCACGACCCTGGTGCCCGCGCCGGTCTCGGTCTCCACCGTCAGCCCGTACCAGGGCCCGTAGACGCTGCGCAGCCGCCTGTCCACATTGGCCAGTCCGACGCCGCCGTCGTCGCCACGCCCGGCAAGGATCGCCGCCGCGCGGGCGGGGTCCATGCCGACACCGTCGTCTTCGACGCTGATCACGCAGTCGTTCCCTTCCGCCATTCCCTGAACCTGGATGAACCCCGCCTCGGCGCGTGGCTCGATCCCGTGCCGGATCGCGTTCTCCACCAACGGTTCCAGCACGAGGTACGGCACCGCGACGGCCAGCACCTCCGGCGCGACGCGCACCTGCACCCGCAGCCTTTCGCCGAGAACGGCACGCTGCAACGCCAAATACGTCTCGATGGCGCGGAACTCCTCGGCGACCATCGTGTACTCGCCGTGCCTGGCGAGGCTGTAGCGCGTGTACTCGGCGAAATCGAGCATCAAGTCGCGGGCGCGGTCCGGGTCGGAGCGGACCAGCGAGGAAATCACGGTGAGCGCGTTGTAGACGAAATGCGGCGAGATCTCGGCCCGCAGTGCCCGCAGCTCCGCCTCCGCGGCCTGTTCGGCGGAGGCCTCCAGCCTGCCGCGTTCGAGCGCGTGGACGACCAGCTCGGCGGCCTGGCGGGCGACGGCGTTCGTGGTTTCGGTGACCAGGAGGACGCCGGCCAGTTCGTCGTGGACGTGCAGGGGCAGCGCCAGCAGTCCGGGCTCGGACACCGGTGTCTCGGAGTGGAGGACTTCGTCGAGCGCTGCGATCACAACGTCGTCGGCTGCCGGTCTCCCCGACCAAAGCAGCGAGCCGGAGAGGTCGGTCAGCCCGAGGCCGGGAACGCCGAACAGCCGCCGGAGTCCGTGTGCCGCGTGGCGGGCGCGGGGCCCGGCGAGGCCGTCCATGAGATCGTCGGAGACGCGCTGGGCGGCGGCGAGCACCGGCACCGGATCCGCGCTCGCGGCGGGACGCCAGGGCAGACGGGTGGTCATCCGGCCTCCTCCGCGACGTCGGGGCCTAGATCCTAACGTCGCTGAGTGGTTTCGCCGGTTACGCTCCGGGCATGGTCCCCGGTGATGCCGTGATGATGCGCTTGGACGTCGTGATGCGGCGGTTCGCGATGGTCGGTTTCGTGGTCTTCGGCGCCGGGGGCTTGGTGGCCGTCGTACTGGCGTTGTTCTCCGGCTCGGTTTCCGGAGTGGTGTTCAGCCTGCTCAGCGTGGCGTTCGCGGGGTTGATCCTGATCGCACTGCGGCGCTCGGCGAGTTCGCTGGTGATTTCCCCCGTGGGGTTCTCGGTGCCGGGGGTGTTCGAGGTCCGGTGGACCGAGGTGACGCGGGTGCGGGTGTACCAGGAGAAGCGGCGGGTGGGGCGGTGGATGCATTGGTGGCACTACCGGCTCGACTGGACCGGGTCGGGGCCCGAAGTGCTGCTTGAGGACGGTGAGTACGTGTACGCGCTGGGGCACCTTGGTGGGGGCGCTCGGCTGTACGCGGCTCTTACGCGCTTCGCGCCCGCTGGGGTGGTCGAGTTCGCCGAGTGAGCGCGCTCCGGATGTCATGAAAGGGTCGTTCAGGACGTTTTTCGTCCTGAACGACCCTTTCATGACATCCGGCCTCACTCGGGGGAGCTGGTCGAGCCGCGGGAGTGAGCCGGTCCCGAACGCCATGAACGGTCCGTTCCTTGCAAAATTTGCAAGGAACGGACCGTTCATAGCAGCACCAAAGCGCGTCAGCAGCTCTGCTTGTAGAAGTACTGCGCGTTCGCGTCCATGTTCGCCTTGGTGATCGAGTGCAGCGAAGCGGTCAGGTTCCGCGTCACCGGCTTGCCCTCCAGCGCCGCGATGGCCTGCTGCACACCCTGCTGCCCGATGGCGGCCGGGTCCTGCGCGATGAGGCCCTGGTACTCGCCCTTCTTCAGGCCCTCGATCTCCGACGGCGAGGCGTCGAAGCCGATCAGGTTGACCGCGCCGATCTTGCCCGCGTTCCGCAGGCCGGTCGCGGCGCCCTCACCGGTGTTGAGGTTGGTCGCGAAGATGCCGATCAGGTCCGGGGTGGACGCCAGCGCGGCGGTCACCTTGGACGCGGCCTGGTCGGGCTCGTTCTGGGTGAACTGCACCCCCGCCGACTTCAGGTTCGGGTAGTTCTTCAGCTCGTCCTCGAAACCCTTCGCGCGGGTGTTCGTGGTCGAGGTGCCGGCGATGGTGTCGAGCACCAGCACCGAGCCGGCCTTGCCCGCGGCCAGTTCCGCCATGGTCTTCGCGGCGAGCTTGCCGCCCTCGGCGTTGTCCGACGAAATGGACGACTCCGCGACGCTGGTGTCCTTCAGCGCGGTGTCGACCTCGATGATCTTCGAGCCGCGGTTCTTGACCTGCTGGATCGGCGCGAGCATCGCCTGGGCGTCGGTCGGCGCGATGAGCAGCGCGGCGGGCGGGTTGGAGCCCAGCGCGTTGACGAGCTGGGTCTGCATGGCCGCGTCGAACTTCTGCGGCGCCTGCGTGGTGAGCTCGTAGCCCGCCTTCTTGGCCTCGGCCTCGGCGCCGCACTGCATCGAGATGTAGAACGGCTCGGCCTGCACGCCCGGGATGAGCGACAGCTTCTTGTTGTTCGTCTTGGCACCGGAGTCGCCCGACGGCGCTTCGCCGACGGTCCCGCCGCCGCAGGCGGTCAGCAGGAGAGCCGCGGACAGGGCGGCACCGGTCAAGAGCAGGGTCTTCTTCATGGGGGATAGCACCTCTTTGTGCGTAGGGATCAGCGAGAATTGCGGCGACGGCGGCGCCGCTGGTCGAACCAGACCGCGGCGATCAGCACCGCGCCGACCGCGATCATCTGCCAGAAGTCCTGGACCTGCGTGATGTTGAAGCCCTTCTTCAGCACGGCCGGGATGAACACGCCGATCACCGTGCCCAGCACCGAACCGACACCGCCGAAGAGACTCGTCCCGCCCATCACCGTGGCGGCGATGGCGTTGAGGTTGTCGGTGGTGTGCGCCGAAATCGTCGTCGACGCGTAGTACGCCAGCGAGAGGAAACCGGCGACACCGGCGAGGAAACCGGTGAGCGTGTACACCTTCAGCAGATGCGCGGTCACCCCGATGCCCGCCCGGCGCGCGCCCTCGGCGTTGGAGCCGACGGCGTAGGTGTAGCGGCCGAATTTGGTGGTGTGCAACAGCCAGGCGCCGATCAGCGTGATGACCACGGCCACCAGCACCAGGTTCGGCACGCCGCCGAACGACGTCCCGTAGCCGAGCGTCTTGTTGAGCTCGGTCGGCACGCTGCGCACGTCGGACCCGTTGTTCAGCAGGTACGCGGCGCCGAGCGCGGCACCCATCGTGCCGAGCGTGACGATCAGCGGCGGGATGTTCGCCACCGCGATCAGGAAACCGTTGATCAGCCCCCAGATCGTGCCCGCGACGACGGCCGCCACGAGCCCGGCGGTGATGACTCCCCACCCGGCCTTGGTCGCGTCGCCGTCCGGGCTCAGCGCCTCCATCGTCTTGCCCGCCACCATGCCCGCGAAGATCAGCACCGAACCGACCGAGAGGTCGATCCCGGACGTGATGATCACGAACGTCATGCCGACCGAGAGCACCAGCAGCACCGACGTCTCGATGAGCAGCGTCTGGAAGGTGAACAGCGTCGCGAACTCGGCGGGCGCGATCGCGGTGAACACGATGATCAGCGCCAGCAGCACCAGCGCGATCCAGAACGTGTTGGCCCCGATCAGCCGCTGCCCGATCGAGCGCTTGCCGAAGCCACCGTCCACTGTGGTCTGGATCTCGGGGCCGTTCTTCGTCGGAGTGGACACGGTCACGCCGCCTCCTCTTGTACGAGGGCGCCCGTCATCGCGGCGACCAGGTCTTCCAGTTTCGTGTCCGCGCCGGTGAACCGGGCGACGCGTTTGCCGAGCCGCAGCACCTCGATGCGGTCGGACACCGACAGCACCTCGGGCATGTTGTGGCTGATCAGCACGACGGCGATGCCCTTGTCGCGCACCTTCTTGATCACGTCGAGCACGCGTTCGCGCTGCACGACACCGAGCGCGGCCGTCGGCTCGTCCATGAACACGACCTTCGACGCCCAGACGACCGACCGTGCGACGGCGACACTTTGCCGCTGCCCGCCCGAAAGCGAGCCGATGGGGACGTCGGTGCTCTGCAGGGTCACGCCGAGCCGCTGGAACTCCTCCACGGCCTGGCGTTTCATCTCCTTCTTGTCCAGCATCCCGAGCTTGCCGAGGATCCCCTTGCGGTGGATCTCCCTGCCGAGGAACAGGTTCGCGGCCGGGTCGAGTTCCGGGGCGACCGCGAGGTCCTGGTACACCGTCTCGATCCCCATCCGCCGTGCCGTGGTGGGGGAGTCGAGCACCACCTCGGAGCCGTCGAGCAGGATCTTTCCCGACGTCGGCTGCTCGGCACCGGACAGGCATTTGACCAAAGTGGACTTCCCGGCGCCGTTGTCGCCGATCAGCGCGGTGACCTCACCGGCGCGCGCCTGGAAGGAAGCGCCGCGCAGCGCCTCCACCGAGCCGTAGCGCTTGACCAGGTTCTGTGCGTCGAGCAGGAGTTCGCTCACGATCGCTCCCTCTTCTCGGGTGCGGGCGGCCGGCAGCGGATGACGGTGACGTCGCCATCCAAAGTGGACTGACCGGCGTCGTGCGGGACCACGTACGTCTCGCCCTTGCGCAGCGCGTACTCGCCGCCGTGTTCGGTGCGGAGTGTCCCCGAACCGTCCATGACGACCAGCACCGCGAACGACGGATCGAGTGACAACGTTGTCGACCTACCGGAAAGGCCGGGGCGCAGCTGATCGGCACGGAAGAACGCGTCACTGCCGTCGGCGAGAAGGTCCACAGTGGACGCTTCGTCGCCGGCGGTGCGCTTGACGATCGAGCCGAGCCGTTCTTCGTCCCAGCCCGACGTGTCCAGCGTTTCGATGGCGGTCTCGAAGCCGATCCCGAGGTGCGCCTTCTCCGGGTTCGCCAGGAAGTCCCGCCATTCCAAGGTAAGCGAGAAGTCGGTCGGCTGCTGGAGTTCGACGACGAAGACGCCTTCGCCGATCGCGTGCGGCAGGCCCGCCGGGATGTAGACCGTGTCGCCGGGGGTGACCGCGACACTGTTCAGCGCCCCGAGCATGGCGGGCGCGTCCTGGGTGCGGGCCCATTCGTTCACCGTCGCTTTGTCGACGGTCTCCTTGAAGCCGGGGTAGACGCGCGGGTCGTCGCCGTAGGTGCCGACCACGATCCACGCCTCGGTCTTGCCGAAGTGCGAGTCGAAGTGCCGCTTCGCGAACGAGTCCGACGGGTGGAAGTGCACGGGCAGGCGCTGGCCCGCGTCGAGCAGCTTCACCAGCAGGCCGGTCGAATCGCCGAGCGCTTCGACGTGCTTGGCGCCGAGCCAGGCGGCCGGGTTCTCGCGGACGGCGTCGCGCAGCCAGACCCCGTCGGGCAGCTTGCTCAGGCCGTTGGTCTCCTGGCCGAACATCGTGGTGGCCGAGCCGACCCAGTCCTCCGGGCCGTACTTGGATTCCGAGGACGCGCCCCGCAACGCGGCGATGGCGTCACCACCGCGGTAGAACTGCGGCGGCTGGTTCGCCGGCAGGCGGATCGGTTCGAGGTGGCCGCTCATGAAGGGGCGACCTCCCCGGAACCGCGGGCTACGAGATGCACGGGCAGAACTACCTTTCTCGGTGCGGATTGATCTCCCTGGACCCGGGCGAACAGCAGTTCCGCGGCCGCCCGGCCCAGCGCGCTCACGTCGTGCGCGATCACGGAGACCGGCGGATCCAGCAGATCCGCCAGTTCGAAGTCGTCGAAGCTGATCATCGCGGGTCGCCGCTCGGCGTGGGCCAGCGCGCGCAGCAGGTGCACGGCGACCCGGTTGTTGCCCGCGACCACGGCGGTGGCCGGGTTCGCCCCGGTGAGCAGCCGTTTCACGGCGTCGCCGACGCTCTCGGCGGTCGGCGTCCGCATCACGATGAGGCCGTCGTCGAAGGGGATCCCGTTGCGCAGACAGCCTTCCCGGAACCCGCGCAGGCGTTCGCCCGCGGTGAAGATGTCCGGGCTGTCGGCGAGGAACGCGATCCTGCGGTGGCCGTGTTTCGCCAGGTGGGCGACCGCTTCGACGGTGCCGCCGATGTTGTCGACCAGCACCGTGTCGGCCAGGATGTCGCCGGCCGGCCGGTCGAGGAACACCACGGGCGTGCCCGCGCGCATCTCGGGGACCAGGTAGCCGTGCTGCATCCCGGCGGGGACGACGAGGATGCCGTCCACCCGGCGGGAGCAGAACTCCAGGACGAGTTCGCGCTCGCGGTCGGAGTTCTCCTCCGACGAACCGGTCAGCACCTGGCGGCCGAACGAGGTCGCGATGCGCTCCACGGCCCGGTTCAGCTCGGAGTAGAAGGGGTTTCCGACGTCCTCGACGATCAGGCCGATCGTCCCGGTGGTCGAGCCGCGCCGCAGGTTCCGCGCGCCGAGGTTGCGCCGGAACCCGAGCTGCTCGATCGCCGCCATGACGCGCTCCGCCGTGTCCGGATGGACGGCGGGCTCGTCGTTCACCACTCGCGAGACGGTTTTGATGCTCACGCCCGCGAGCCGGGCCACGTCACTCATCGTGGCCCGTCGGCCGGTGGTGCGGTGGCCGTTGTCCGGTCCGCTGGAAGACAACGTTGTCATAGTGGCGGGAATTGAACGCCAGCGAGGCCGCCGTGTCAATGCCCGGTTCGTCCTGGGTCCGCTTTCCGAGTTCGAACCGTTACGGCTCTCCGGGTCGCTGTCCTGAATCGGACAGGGTTTGACGGACCTCTTGACCAGGTGGTCTGTTCTTGTCGAAGGTGAGCAGGCAGCGACAACGTTGTCAGGAGGCGGCCTTTCCCATGCCTGCACGTACCTCGACCCGCGTCGCCGGGTTGCTCACCGCGCTGATCGTTCCCGCCGGGCTGCTCACGCCCGTCGCGGCGGCGGCGCCCGGTGGCGACCCCGTGGACGCGGTCAACACCTTCATCGGAACCAAGGACGACGGCAACACCTTCCCCGGCGCGTCGGCCCCGTTCGGGATGACGCAGGTCAGCCCGATTTCCTCGCATTACGCCGGCTATCGCTACGACGACACCGCGATCCGCGGCTTCGGGCACTTCTTCCTGTCCGGGGCGGGCTGCTGGGAGCAGGGTGGTCTCGTGTCGACCCTGCCCACCACCGGCGCGGTCGGGCCCGGCGCGGCGTTCGACACGACGAAACCCGGGACGTTCGACCACAAGACGTACGCCTCGCCGTACACGCACGAGGGCGAGGTCGGGAAGCCCGGCTACTACAAGGTGCGGCTCACCGGTTACGGCGGCGTCGACGCGGAGACCACCGCGACCACGCGCACCGGTGTCGAGCGGTACACCTTCGCGAAATCGGGCGACGCGAACGTTTTCGTCAACGTCGGACAGGCCAACGACAAGGAACCCGTGACGGCGAGCCAGATCCGCGTCGTCGGCGACCGGACGGTCGAAGGAATGGTGGAGTCGCAGGCCTTCTGCGGCGGGAAGCCGTACAAGACCTGGTTCACCACGACGTTCGACAAGCCGTTCAAGTCCTTCGGCACCTGGTCGCCGACGGGTGGCACCCCGGGCTCGAAGGAATCCGCCGGTGGCGAGGGGCTGCGCGGCGCGTGGCTGGCCTTCGGCGGCGGGCAGGTCACCGCGACGACGGCGATCTCCCATGTGGACGCTTTCGGCGCCAAGCTCAACCTCGCCTCGGAGAAGGGGCGTTCGTTCGACGCCGTCCGCGACGGTGCCCAGCGCGCCTGGCGCAAGGAACTGTCCTCAGTGGACATCAAGGGCGGGACGAAGGACGACCGCACGGTGTTCTACACCTCGCTCTATCACGCACTCCTGCAACCGTTGACCGGCAACGACGCCGACGGCCGCTACCGCGGGTTCGACGACAGGATCCACCGCGCGCTGGGCTGGACGTACTACGAGTTCTTCTCGTTGTGGGACACCTATCGCACGCAGAACCAGCTGCTCGCCCTCCTGCGGCCGTCGCGGGCGAAGGACGTCGCGAAGTCCGTGCTCGCCATCCACGACCAGGGCGGCTGGCTGCCGCGTTGGGCGTACGCGAACCAGGAGACGAACACCATGACCGGCGATCCGGTCACCCCGTTCTTGGTCGACCTGTGGCGTTTCGGTGCGTTGTCCGGGCAGGAGCTCAAGGCCTACCAGGCACTTCTGCAGAACTCGCGGGAGATCCCGCCCGCGTCCTCGCCGTTCCAGGGCCGCTCGGGGAACGCGAGCTACCAGAAGGACGGCTTCGTCCAGTACGACAAGGACTTCCCGAAAAAGGGGCAGGACACCGACCCGAACCACGGCGCTTCGGCCACGTTGGAGTACGCGCTCGCGGACTGCTCACTGTCCATCATGGCCGCCGGTCTCGGCAAGAAGGACGACGCGAAAGCGCTGTCCGACAAGGGACGCAGCTATCGCACGCTGTGGGATCCTTCGGTGACCGACCGCGGCTTCACCGGGTTCTACCGGCCCAAGGTCGAAGACGGCGCATGGTTCAGCCCGGCGGACAAGCCGTACACCCCGCAGAGCCCGGACGGGTTCCACGAGGGCACGTCGTGGCAGTACCAGTGGCTGACCCAGCAGGACGTGCCCGGCCTCGTCGAGCGGATGGGCGGCAAGGAGAACGTCGGCAAGCGGCTCGACGACTTCTTCGCCTACGGGGATCTGCTCAAGGATCCGGCGAAGACCGTGCGCGAGGAATGGGTCGTCGGCCCGTACAACTACTACAACCAGTTCCGCTACAACCCGAACAACGAGCCGGATCTGCACTCGCCCTGGATGTACACGCTGACCGGGCAGCCGTGGAAGACCTCGGCCGTCGTCCGCGCGGCGCACACGTTGTTCACCAACGCGCCCAACGGTGTCACCGGCAACGACGACCTCGGGACCATGTCCGCGTGGTACGTCTTCAGCGCGCTGGGGCTCTATCCGGCGGTGCCGGGCACCGGGCAGTTCCTGCTGAACGCGCCGCGGTTCGAGAAGTCGGTGGTGCACTTGGAGAACGGCCGTGACATCACGATCAAGGCCGACGGCGCCGACGGGTCGAAGCTCCAGTACGTCCAAGGGCTGGGATCCGGCTCGCAGCGGGCGTATGTCGGCTTGGAACAGTTGACCCGAGGGACCACTTTGGACTTCAAGCTGACCGGGGATGTGGCCAAGGCCACCTGGGCGACCGGCCCGGAAGGCGCGCCGAAATCGCCCTGCGCCGGGTGATCCGAGTGGTTTAGACCGGTTCGTGCCGGGGGTCGTGAGGAGCATCACGACCCCCGGTGTTCCGGTGAGGGCCGTCACGCCTCACACTGGTATTACCACGTCCGACAGCGCTGTTGACGTTCTTGGCGAGTCCGCCTTGGACAGTGCTCGTCGGACGTAGTCATGTGTGCACGCATAGTGGTGAGACCCCACAGGAGGAGAAAGTGTCCAGCAAGGCCGCTCTAGTATTCCGCGTGGCCGCGGTAGCCGAAGCCCTCTCGTGGGCCGGGCTGCTGGTCGGGATGTTCCTCAAGTACGCCGTCAAGCTCGGCGAGGGCGGCGTTCCCGTCCTCGGCATGGTGCACGGCGTCGTGTTCGTCCTCTACGTGCTGGTCTCCCTGTCCGTGGCGAAGCCGCTCGGCTGGCGCCCGAAGACCCTGATCCTCGCGCTGCTCTCCAGCATCCCGCCGCTGTTCACCTGGCTGTTCGAGGCCTGGGCGCTGCGCAACGGCAAGCTCGACGGCCCGCAGCGGCTGTCGCACGGCGGTGTCGGCCTCTTCGCCACCAAGTCCGCGGAGCCCGCCGCCGTCTGATTCTTTAGCGCGTGAAGGCCCCCTTCCCTCGGCTCAGTCGAGGGAAGGGGGCCTTCACGCGCTATTCGGTGAAGTCGCCGGTGGCCTTGCGGACCTTCGTGAGCAGGTCGGTCAGCTGCTCGGTCTGCTTGCCGGTGAGCCCGGTCAGCCCGAAGTCGATTTCGGTGACCGCCTTCGTGGCCTCTTCGCGGCGTGCGCGGCCTTCGTCGGTGATCTCGACCAGCGTGGTCCGGCGGTCGGTCGGATGCGGCACGCGTTTGACCAAGCCGTCCTTCTCCAGCCGGTCGACGATGTTGGTGACGCTCGTCGGATGCAGTTGCAGCCGCTCGCCCATCACGCGCATCGGCAGATGGGACGCGCGGGCGAAGGTCAGCAGGACCAGTGCCTCGTACCGGGCGAAGGTCAGCCCGTGCGGTTTGAGCGCGCCGTCCACCGCGGACTGGATGATCTGTTGCACGCGCATGATCCCGGTCACCGCGGCCATGGTTTCGGACGGCCCGATCCGGGCCTCCCACAGCTGCGCCGCGCGGGCGATCGGGTCGAACGGCAACGGACGGCTCATGGCGCTCGAAGTTACCAGCGGGTACCCGTGCCATGCCGCACCACCGGGTGTTATGCGTGGGAAAAGCGTCTGAACGAGGAGCAGAAGATGATCGTGGCCTTCAGTGTCAGCCCGTCCGCGGCCGAGGAGGACGGCGGGGTCAGCGAGGCGGTCGCCCGCGCGGTGAAAGTGGTCCGCGAGTCCGGCTTGCCCAACTCCACCAACGCGATGTTCACGAACATCGAGGGCTCGTGGGATGAGGTCATGGATGTCGTGAAGCGGGCCGTCGAGGCCGCGGGCGAGGGCTCGTCACGGGTCGGGCTGGTGCTCAAGGCCGACATCCGGCCGGGGTACGAAGGTCAGCTGACCGCGAAGGTGGAGCGCGTCGAAAAGCACCTGCGCGACTGAGTCAGGGGAGCGGCGGGGTGAACGAGACCAGCCACAGCTTGTCCTTGACCGCGATGGCGAGCGGATAGCCGAAGGGGCGGCCGTCGGCGAGCTTCCCGCTGACGGTGGCCGAGGTCGGCGCGAGATCGTCCGGCGCGAACTTCACCGTGACGTCGTGGGCGCCGCGGCCCGCCAGCGTGTCGATATAGGACTTCGCGAAGTCGCCCGCCGACGCCGGCGGATAGTCGATGAGTTCGGAGAGTGCCTCGACGTCGTGCTCGTTGAGTGCGGCGGTGAGGCCTTCCCGGAGCTGCCCGGGACTGGCGACACCGGGGTCGGGCTGGTGGGCGATGAGGACCGTGATGACGCTCACCCAGACGATGGCGATGCTGATCGCGAGGGCCACGGTGGCCGTCCTGCGGGTCGGAATGTCGATCACCCCCTCGTGGCGAGCCTGCCGGAACACCGACGTCCTGCCAAGCGGGCAGCCGGGGGCATGCGGTGAAACGCTCGGGGATGCGTGCCAGGATGGAACCCGTGACACACCCACGCGGATCAGCATCGAAGACGGCGGCCCTCTCCGCCGCGCTTTCCGGCGCGGTCGACCTTTCCGCGCTCAAGGCGCGTGCCGAGGCGCCCCAGAAACAGCCTCCTGCTCCACCTCGTCCGGCGGACGGTGCCGCCCCCGCCGCGGGTGGGGCCGTGATCGACGTCACCGAGGCTACCTTCCAGACGGAGGTCGTCGAACGCTCCTTGCAGCAGCTGGTGGTCGTCGACCTGTGGGCCGAATGGTGCGGCCCGTGCAAACAGCTCAGCCCGGTGCTGGAACGCCTCGCCGCCGAGTCCGGTGGCGCCTGGGTGCTCGCGAAGGTGGACGTCGACGCCAACCCGCGCATCGCGCAGCTCTTCGGCGCGCAGTCGATCCCGACGGTCATCGCCATCGGCGGCGGCCAGCCGGTCGACGCGTTCTCGGGCGCCCTGCCCGAACCCGAGATCCGCAAATGGCTCGGTTCGCTGCTCGACGCGCTGCGTGACCGGCTTCCCGGCATCAAGGCGGCCGAGCAGAACGGCGGCGGTGTCGAGGTGCCTGAGGACCCGCGGTTCACCGAGGCCGAGGAGGCCTTCGAACGCGGTGACTTCGCCGCGGCGCAGGCGGCCTACGAGCGCATCCTCGACGTCGAGCCGGCGAACGAGGAGGCCAAGACCGCGCTCGCGCAGGTCAAGTTCACCGCGCGCGCCGAGGCCGCAGGCCCGGACGCGATCGCGAAGGCCGACGCCGACCCGGCCGACCTCGACGCGCAGCTCGCCGCCGCCGACCTCGAAGTCGCGGGGCAGCAGCCCGAGGCGGGCTTCGCGCGGCTGATCGCCGTCGTGCGGCGGACGGCGGGCGACGAGCGCAACAAGGTGCGGGAGCACCTGGTGGCGCTGTTCGACCTGTTCGACTCGGCGGACGAGCGCGTCATGAAGGCGCGGCGGGATCTGGCGAGCGCTCTTTACTGAGCGTCCACAAGCCCCCGAATGCCATGAACGGTCCGNNTTGCAAGGAACGGACCGTTCATGGCACTTCAGGGAGCGATGACCGGACCGATCAGCCCGATCAGCCGTACTGGGTCGAGCACACCGACGAGCTCTCCAGGTAGCCCTTCCGCAGCGCCTCGAGCCGCTCGAAACCGTTGTCCACGCGCTTGCCGTTGACATCGGCCGAGACCAGGCTGTCCGGGCTCAGCAGGTCCGAGATGGCCTCGTCGAGGTCACCGGAAGAGAGCCGCAGCGTCGCGCCGGGCACGGTGCTGGCCTTCGCCCAGGCGCCCACCAGGCAGGCGGTGCGCAGTCCCGCGTTCGCGTTGTCGATCGACGCGCCGACACCCTTCTGGATGCCCATCGCGTACCGGGACGCGATTTCCGAGAACGCGGCGAAGTCGCCCTTGCCCTCGCTGTGCCCGCTTTCCCATTCCGCCTGCTGATCGACCGGCTGGGCCAGCTCGCGCAGCTTGGCCAGGTCGATGCTGACGGTGTTGTTCGACGGGCAGTACGACGCGGGCGGGGTGCTGGGGCCGCCGGGGCAGCTGCCGTTGCCGTCCTCGGTGATCTCCGGGCCGGGGACACCGGCGCCCTGGAAGGCCTTGTCCAGGCTCTCCTTCAGGATCCCGATGATCTTCATGTCGAGCTTCTCGTCGCCCTTGCCCTTGTCACCCTTGTCGAACGGGCGCTCGGTGATCCGCGCCTTGATGTTCTCCTCGTTCATCGCGGCGCATTCCTTCGGGCCCTTCTCGAACCCGACCTGGAACGCGTAGGTGCGGTCGAACGCCGTGCCGTGCGCGCCCTGCTTGGTCGCGCTGGTGCCCGCCTGGTCGCGGATCAGGAACAGCGACGCCATGACCTGGTTGAGGCCTTCGGACGTCGAGACCCGGTAGTACTTGCTCTTGTCCTCGGCGACCCAGCGGAAGTAGCCGCCGGCGAAGCAGTCGGCCTGCTGTTCCTTGACGATCGACGGGGTGTTCTTCTTGATGCTGGCCTTCTCGCCGAGCCGGTACTGCACGGCGTGCCCGAGTTCGTGCGCGAGCACGACGGCGCCCGCCATCTTCCCGAACCGCTCGCGCAGCATCGGCAGCAGCACGCCGCGGTCCCACGCCACCAGGTCACCCGGCGGGCAGTAGAACGCGTTGACGAGCTTCTTGACGCTGCCGCATTCGGTCTCTTCGTCGTCGGTCTTCGCGCTGTAGGACAGCAGCGCCTTCAGCGGCTCGTACGGCTGCCCGAAGTCGCGCGGCATGACCTCGGTCCAGTAGGCCTGCGCGTCGGCGATCGCGGCGATGGCGAGCTGGTCGTCTTCGGAGCCGTCCTCGTTGCGGACCTGCAGATCCGGCTTCGGCGCGTTCGGCTTGAGCCCGCTCTCGAAATGCGTGACCGGCAGGCCCGCGATGTCACCGGCGCCCGGCTGGCTGCCCTGCTGGCCGGTCGAGCTTCCCTTGTCGCTGCAGGCGCTCAGCCCGAGGGCCAGCACCGTCGCGACCGCGATCAGAGCCGGGCGTTTGAAGCCCCGCGCTCCCCCTTGGATCATGTTCACTCGCTTGTCGTCAGGGCCCCGACCGGGCCGCGTACTCCGGCAAGCAGGGACCCTACCCAGCGCTTATGGCCCGCGTGCAGGTAATCCCCGAAGTGGGTCTTGAGCGGGGCGGGGGCGCTGCCGATATGGTCGCTCCTCATGAGAGCAGTCCGCCGGTTCACCGTCCGCGCGAGCCTGCCGGAGTCGCTCTCCGGCCTCGGTGACCTCGCCACGAATCTGCGCTGGACCTGGCATCCGCCCACCCGCGACCTGTTCGCGTCGATGGACGCGGAGCTGTTCAACCGCGTCCGCGACCCGCTGCGGATGCTCACCGCCCTGCCTCCGGCCCGCCTCGACGAGCTCGCCGTCGACGACGCGTTCCTCGCCCACGCGCGCGAGGCGGTCGCCGATCTGGACCGCTATCTCGCCGAGCCGCGCTGGTACCAGAAGCAGGACGACCCCGACCTCCCGCCCGCCGTCGCGTACTTCTCGATGGAGTTCGGCGTCACCGAGGCACTGCCGAACTACTCCGGCGGCCTCGGCGTGCTCGCCGGTGACCACCTCAAGGCGGCGTCGGACCTCGGCGTGCCGATGGTCGGCGTCGGGCTGCTCTACCGCGCCGGCTACTTCCGGCAGGCGTTGTCGCTCGACGGCTGGCAGGTCGAGCACTACCCGGTGATCGACCCGAACGCCTTCCCGCTGGAGCTGCTGACCGACGGCGGCGAACCGGTGCTGGTCGACGTCGCGATGCCCGCCGGGCGCACGCTGCACGCGCAGATCTGGAAGGCCCGCGTCGGCCGAATCCCGCTGCTGCTGCTGGACACCGACACCGACGCCAACGACGAGGATCTGCGCGCGGTCACCGACCGGCTGTACGGCGGCGACGCCGACCACCGCATCCGGCAGGAGATCCTGTCCGGGATCGGCGGTTTCCGCGCGGTGCGGCGCTACTGCGAGCTGACCGGGCATCCGCAGCCAAAGGTGTTCCACACCAACGAAGGCCACGCCGGTTTCCTCGGGCTGGAGCGGGCCCGCGAGATCATCCAGGCCGACGGGCTGGCGTTCGACGAGGCGCTGCCCGCCGTCCGCGCCGGCACCGTGTTCACCACGCATACGCCGGTCAGCGCCGGGATCGACCGGTTCCCCGTCGATCTCGTCCAGCGGTACTTCACCGACGGCAGGCTGGTCCCGGACGTCGATCCGCGCCGCGTGCTCGCCCTCGGCGCGGAGGACAACCCCGGCCTGTTCAACATGGCGCATATGGGCTTGCGGCTGGCCCAGCGCGCGAACGGCGTCTCGGCCCTGCACGGCCGCGTCTCGCGGCGGATGTTCTCCCGGCTGTGGCCCGGATTCGACTTCGACGAGGTGCCCGTCTCCTCGGTCACCAACGGTGTCCACGGGCCGACTTGGGTGGCACGTGAACTGAGCGCGCTGCTCGGGCGCAACCACGAGGAGCTGGGCCTCGACGGTGCTCAGGGCAAGCCGTTGCGGGACGGCGTCACCGACGAACAGCTGTGGGCGCTGCGGAGGGAGCTGCGCGAGAAGCTGGTCGCCGAGGTGCGGCGCCGGGTGCGGGCCGCGTGGATGCAGCGTGGCGCGTCGGCGCTCGAACTCGGGTGGACCGACACGGTCTTCGACCCGGATGTGCTGACCGTCGGCTTCGCGCGCCGCGTGCCGACGTACAAACGGCTCACGCTGATGCTGCGCGACCCGGATCGCCTGCGCGCGCTGCTGCTGGACGAGCGGCGGCCGATCCAGCTCGTCGTCGCGGGCAAATCGCATCCGGCCGACGAGGGCGGCAAGCAGCTGATCCAGCAGATCGTCCGGTTCGTCGACGATCCCGAAGTCCGTCGCCGGATCGTGTTCCTGCCGGACTACGACATGTCCATGGCGCGCTACCTCTACCGCGGTTGCGACGTCTGGCTGAACACGCCGGTGCGGCAGCTGGAGGCGTGCGGCACCTCGGGGATGAAGTCCGCTCTCAACGGCGGCCTCAACCTGTCCATCCGCGACGGCTGGTGGGACGAGTGCTACGACGGCAGCAACGGCTGGGCGATCCCGACCGCGGACGGCGTCACCGACCCGCTGCGCCGCGACGAACTGGAGGCCGCGGCGCTCTACGACCTGCTGGGCCACCAGATCGCGCCGCTGTTCTACGACCGCGGCGCCGACGGCGTGCCCGGTGGCTGGCTGTCGATGGTGTGGCACACGCTGGAGACCCTCGGGCCGCGAGTGCAGGCTTCGCGCATGGTGCGGGAATACGTCGAATCGGGGTACCTGCCCGCCTCGCGCATGGTCGCGGAGGCCACCGGCGACGGCTATCGCGGCGCGTTGTCGCTGGCCGACTACCGGACCAAACTGGACGTTTCCTGGCCGCGCGTGCGGATCTTCGACACCGAACTGCTCGTCGAGGACTCCGCCCCGATGGTCACCGGTACCGAGGTGACCATCCGGGCGCGGATCGACCTCGCCGGTCTCGAACCGTCCGAAGTGGACGTCCAGGCCGTCGTCGGGAAGGTGGGGGACGGGGACGAATTGAGCGACCCGGTCACCGTCGGCATGTCGGGCGACGGGATCGGCGCGTTCGCGGCACGGCTGAAACTGCCGCATCCGGGCTCGATCGGCTATACCGTCCGCGTGCTGCCGAAGCACCGCCTGCTGGCCACACCGGCGGAGCTGGCCCGAGTCGTCCACGCTTAGGCCGGTACCGAACAAAACAAGCCGCCGATTCTCGATTTCCGCCGAACAATGCGGAAAGGCCCGGTGAAATAGACTTTGCCGGGCCGATCGCGAATCGCGGAGGAATGGTGGCTTCGGCGAAAGAGACGAAAACATCGCGCAGGGCCAAGGACCGGCTGCACCATGTCCACGCCCGCGCCGGAATCCGGCAGGACGGCCTGCGCCATGCGCTGGGGCCGGAATTGCGAGACATCTGGGGGATCGCCGAGGACGCCGAGCCGGGCCGGGTGCGCGAGATCGTCCTTCTGCGCCTGAACCGCGTTCTCGAGCGGTTCGCCGACCCGCTCATGCCCGAGATCGTCTGGACCGCGTACAACCTCGGCGTCGATCCGGTGCACGGCGGGGCGGGCATGGTCGGCCGGATCAGGACGATGGTCGGCCGCGGCCGGGTCGCCGTCTCCGAGCGCACCTGCACCAGGCGGTTCTACGACTTCCTGGGAAGTGTCAAGAACAGCCTGGACGGTTTCCAGGAGGACCTCACCGGCGAGGACTTCAAGCTCGCCGCGCGGTGGATCGCCGAGAACGTCCGTCCCGAACGGGAGCAGAATCCGCGCGACCCCGTGCCCGCGGTCATGCGCATGTTCCTCGACGGCACGGTATGCGGTCCCGCGGACGAGGCGGGTGCGCCGATCCCCGCCCGCCTCGGCGCGCACGGCGACTGGCTCTGCGTCTTCACCGACGAGCGGCTCCTGGCCGAGTACCGCGCGGTCACCGGCGCGGGCTGGGCCCGGATCCGGCACCGGACCGGCCGCGAGGTCGTGCTCGCCGCCGCCCGGCGCGACGCGGCGACCGGGGTGCTGGTCAACCCCAGGCCCACGCGCGGCGCCGGGATCCACGCCGCGCTCCCGCTCTCCCCGGATTCGATCGCCCGGCTCGCGGTCCGCCGCTAGGGGACGGCGGGGGTGCCGCCTTCCCGGATCGGGAGGCCGGCCGAACGCCACGCGCGGAACCCGCCTTCGAGGTCGGTGGCGCCCGGCAGGCCGAGCCGCTGCAGATCCGCGGCGGCGAGACTCGACGAATACCCCTCGTTGCAGACGACGATCACCGTCGAGTCCGGTTCGACCTGCGGCAGCCGCCAGTCGCTGTCCGGCGCGAGCCGCCATTCGAGATGGATCCGCTCGACGACCACCGAGTCCGGGATCTCGCCCTCTTCGAGCCGGTTGACGTGCGGGCGGATGTCCACGATCAGGGCACCGTCGCGCTGCAGCCGCAGCGCCTGCTCCGGCCCCGCCCGGTCCAGTCCGGCCCGGGCGGCGGCCAGCAGGTCGTCGATCGCGCTCATGGGCCCAGTATCGGGGCCAGCGAGGGGATCTCGGCGGGAACGTCGGCGAGCGTCGAGTATTCGCGGGTCGCGACGAGCGGCGGCGAGTAGGCGTGGACGCTCGCGGCGGGCTCGGTGCCGATGCCGGTCACCTGGTGCGCGCGGCCCGCGCCGAACCCGATGCCCTCGCCCGCGACGTGCGTGCGGCGCCGGACCGGGCCGCCGGGGTAGCGGTACTCCTCACCGAGTTCGCCCTGCAGCACGGTGAACGAGCCGGACGCGCCGCCGTGGTCGTGCGGTTTGGTCTGCTGGCCGGGCAGCCACGACAGCAGCCACAGTTCGACGCCGTCGGTCAGCGCGAGCCGCGCCCACCAGCGCTGGTCGGCGTCGAAGCGCAGCAGGCCGCGCAGGCCCGAGGTGAGTTCGGTGGCGACGGTGGCGGTCAGGTCGGCCAGTTCCCGGGGCGTCCAGAGCAGACGGTCGGGGTGCAGCAGTTCCGGCAGCAGCGGGTCGGCCAGCCGCGGATGGATCTCGAAGTCCTGGCGGGGCGTGATGGACGTGGTCACGGAGAGGCTCCTCGTGGGTTCGCGGGCGCGGAAGGCAAGGCGCGGCGCGACACGGGAGTGCCGTCGGAAAGAGGAACTCAGCCGTGTCGCGCGGTGGTACACCCGCACGACGCGACGAGGAGCAGGTCGATGGCCCGGCGGCGCCAGAAAGAGCCCCCGATGACGGGGAAGGCGGCGGACACGGACCTGATCACGCGCTCGATGCTGCCACAGCGGCCGCGTCCGGGTCGTCTCGTCCCACTCCCTGGACCAGCCGCTTTCCGCCGACCGGCGGCCCGGTGCACACACGCGCGCGAGTGCGGACACAATGGGCGCGTGAGCGAGCCGATCCAGCCCAGCGAACTTGACGACCTCGTGGTGAGGATGACCGGTGTCGGGGTCCGCCGAACAGGCAACGACCTCCTCGCCGACCTCGATTGGACCGTGGAACTGGACGAGCGCTGGGTGGTGCTCGGCCCGAACGGTGCGGGCAAGACCACCCTGCTCCGGCTGGCCGCGGCCGAACTCCACCCGACCACCGGAACGGTCGACCTGCTCGGCGACCGGATCGGCAAGGTCAACATCTTCGAGCTGCGCCCGCGGATCGGGTTCACCTCGGCCGCGATCGCCCAGCGTGTGCCGGGTGAAGAGCGCGTCGTCGACGTCGTGGTGAGCGCCGGATACGCCGTCGTCGGCCGCTGGCGTGAGGAATACGACAGTCTCGACACCGACCGCGCCATGGAGCTCCTGGGCGCGCTCGGCATCGCGCACCTGGCCGAGCGCACCTTCGGCACACTGTCGGAGGGTGAACGCAAGCGGACCCTGATCGCGCGTTCGCTGATGACCGACCCGGAGATGCTGCTGCTCGACGAGCCCGCCGCCGGGCTCGACCTCGGCGGCCGCGAGGACCTCGTCGCCCGCCTTTCGGAGCTGGCCCTCGATCCGGAGGCGCCCGCCATGGTGCTCGTCACCCATCACGTGGAAGAAATCCCGCCGGGGTTCACCCACGCGCTGCTCCTGCGCGACGGCCGCACGGTCGCGTCCGGGCTCGTGGACGACGTCGTGACCAGCGACAACCTTTCCAAGACGTTCGATCAGGACCTGCTGCTCGAACGGTCCGGTGATCGCTTCTTCGCCCGTCGCCGCTGACGGGTCGTACTGACCGGTAGCCTGCAATCTGTCTTGGACGGTTAAGGAGGACGGCGTGGGAGAGTTCGTAAGTCTCGAGGTCGAAGGCGGGGTCGGCACGATCCGGCTGGACCGCCCGCCGGTCAACGCGCTGAACAATCAGGTGCAGGCCGAGCTGGCCGAGGCGGCCCGTGAGGCCTCCGAGCGCGACGACGTGCGCGCCGTGATCCTCTACGGCGGTGAGAAGACCTTCGCGGGTGGCGCGGACATCAAGGAGATGGCCGAGCGAACGTACCCCGAAATCGCGAAGTTCGGCGCCGCGCTGACGGCGTCGCTGGCCACCATCGCGAACATCCCGAAGCCGGTCGTCGCGGCCATCACCGGCTACGCGCTGGGCGGCGGCCTCGAACTCGCGCTGACCGCCGACCGCCGCATCGCCGGCGACAACGTCAAGGTCGGGCAGCCCGAGATCCAGCTCGGCGTCATCCCGGGCGCCGGCGGCACGCAGCGCCTCGCGCGGCTCATCGGCCCGAGCAAGACCAAGGACCTCGTGTTCACCGGCCGGTTCGTGAAGGCCGAAGAGGCCCTCGCGCTGGGCATCCTCGACGAGGTCGTGGCACCGGACGACGTCTACGCCGCCGCGCACAAGTGGGCCTCGCAGTTCGCCAACGGTCCGGCTGTCGCGCTTCGCGCCGCGAAGGCGGCCATCGACGGCGGTCTCGACACCGACCTCGCGAGCGGCCTCAAGCTCGAATCCCACCTCTTCGCCGCGCTCTGGGCGACCGAGGACCAGCGCAACGGCATGAAGTCGTTCATCGAAAACGGCCCCGGCAAGGCCACCTTCGAGGGGAAGTAGCCCGATGACCCAGGTGAACGACCCGGCGCCGAATCCGCACGCCACCGCCGAAGAGGTCAAGGCCGCCTTCGACGACCCCAAGCTCGCCAACGTGCTCTACCACGACTGGGAAGCCGGGACCTACGACGAGAAGTGGTCCATCTCCTACGACGAGCGCTGCATCTCCTACGCGACGGACGTGTTCAACGCCGTCGCCGGTGAAGACGGCCAGCCGTACCCGACCGCGATGGAACTGGGCAGCGGCACCGGTTTCTTCCTGCTGAACCTGATGCAGGGCGGGGTGATCAAGAAGGGTTCCGTCACCGACCTCTCGCCGGGCATGGTGCAGGTCGCGCTGCGCAACGCCGAGAACCTCGGGCTCGACGTCGACGGCCGGGTCGCCGACGCGGAGCGGATCCCGTACGAGGACAACAGTTTCGACCTCGTCGTCGGGCACGCTGTGCTGCACCACATCCCGGACGTCCGCGCGGCGTTCGCCGAGGTGCTGCGGGTGCTGAAGCCGGGCGGCCGGTTCGTGTTCGCGGGCGAGCCGACGAAGGTCGGTGACTTCTACGCGCGCAAGCTCGGCCAGATCACGTGGTACCTCACCACCAACCTGACGAAGATCCCGGTGCTGAACGGCTGGCGCCGTCCGCAGGAGGAACTCGACGAGTCCTCCCGCGCGGCCGCGCTGGAGGCCGTGGTCGACATCCACACCTTCGACCCGTCCGAACTCGAGTCGATGGCCCGCGGCGCGGGGGCGCAGGACGTCCGCGCGGTCACCGAGGAGTTCGCCGCGGCGCTGGCGGGCTGGCCGATCCGCACCTTCGAGGCCGCCGTGCCGCAGGAGAAGCTGACCCTGCGCTGGCGTCTGTTCGCGTACCGGCTGTGGCTGCGGCTGTCCGCATTGGACAAGAAGCTGCTTGCCAAGGTGCTGCCACGCGAGCTGTTCTACAACGTGATGATCACCGGTACCAAGCGTCCGTAGGTGTCGTACCGGTTCACGCTCGACGACGTCGCCTTCCTGCGCTCCGGCGCGGGAAGCGCGGCGCTCGCCGAATGCTCGTCCCTGCCGCTGACCGACAAGACCCGTATCGCCGCCGTCGCCGCCGTCCGCCGGATCGCCCCGGACCACGCGGCCGCGGTGCTGGAAACGGTGGTGCTGCGGCGGAAGTCTTCGTACAAACTGGACTCCGCGGACTCATGGCTGTTCACCGGCGACGCCCTCCAGCAGGCCAGCGCCACATTGGTCGCCCGGCACCGGGCTTCGCGGCTCGCCGGCCGCGACGTCCACGACGTGACGTGTTCCGTCGGCGCGGACCTGGTCGAGATCGCCCGCGTCGCCTCGAAGGCACTGGGTTCGGATCTGGACGAGGTCCGGCTCGCGATGGCGCGGCACAACGCTTCCGAGGCCGGGGTTTCGCCCTCGCTGCTCAGAGCCGACGCGCTGCGGCCGGTCAGCCGGTCTTCGGTCGTCGTCGCCGACCCGGCTCGTCGTGACTCCGCCGGGCGCCGGGCGTGGAAGCCCGCCGATTTCCTGCCGCCGCTGGACGGCCTGGTCGAGGCGTATCCCGGCCGCGAACTCTCGGTGAAATGCGCGCCGGGTCTCGATTTCTCCATCGCGCCCTGGGCGGACGAGGTCGAACTGGTCTCTTTGGACGGTCAGGTCCGCGAGGCGTGCCTGTGGCGTGGCGTGGGCTCGACGGTGTCGCGCCGGGCGACGGTGTTGCGTTCGGACGGTGCACAGTGGACGGTCACCGATGCCGATCCCGACGAGATCCCCGTGCGTGAGCCGGGTGAATGGATCGTCGACCCCGACGGTGCCGTGGTTCGTGCGGGACTCGTACGGCATTACGCGGCACGGCACGGTTTGTGGCAGCTCGACGAACGTATCGCATACCTGACCGGGGACACCCCGCCGCCGGGAATCCGGGCGTTCCGGGTGTTCGAGCACGGACCGTACAGTGAGAAGAATCTTCGTGTATTGCTGAAAAAACACGATATCGGTCGATTGGAAATCCTCGTCCGCGGTCTCGATGTCGATCCGGATGCCTTGCGGCGCAAGCTGAAACCTCGCGGAGGTGAAGAAGCTACTTTGGTTCTGACCAGAATCGGTCGTTCTGGAGTAGCGTTCCTTTGCCGCGCACAGCTGACGTGAGGAGCATTTCCATGAGCCGGTTCACCGGTCTGTTGAAACTGGCCGCCGCCGCGGCCGCCGGAGCCGTCCTCGCGGGCGGCGCCACCGCCGTCGCGAACACCGACGACGCCGCCTGGCGGCGCGGTCACGAGCCTGCGAACATCGGCCAGGTCAAGCTCGACGTGAAGGCCTACTACGGCGATGTCGTCGGCAGCGACGGCAAGCACGGGTACTCCGAGGGCAGCCGGTTCGTCTCCGACACCAAGCGCCAGGTCGAAGACGCCAAGCGCTATCTCTCGCGGCGGCTGGACCGCGGTGTGAAGAATCCCGCCGTCGTGTTCGACGTCGACGACACCGCCGAGGTCACCTACGGCTGGGAAGCGGACAACGACTTCGGCTTCGACCCGAAGAAGCAGCAAGAAGCCATCGACAAGGGCACGTTCGTCGCGAACAAGCCGGTGCTGGAACTGGCGAACTGGGCCGCGCAGCGCGGTGTGAAGATCTACTTCCTGACCGGGCGCAACGAGTTCCAGGGGCCGCAGTCGCTCAAGAACCTCGCGAACGAGGGCTACCCGGCGCCGGCGGGGGCGTTCTTCAAACCGAAGACCACCGCGCCGGACTACCTGCCGTGCGGGCTGACCTGCACCACCGTCCAGTACAAGGCGGGCACGCGGAAGCACATCGCCTCGACCGGCGCGACCATCCTGGCGAACTTCGGCGACCAGTTCAGCGACCTCGAAGGCGGCTACGCCGAGTTCCCGGTCAAGCTGCCGAACCCGATGTACTACCTGCCCTGAGGAGGGAATATCCGCGCGTTCGGCGTCGCTGTGCCCGGTATGGCTGACAAAAAGGTGTTGAAGCCCAGCGCGGACCACCCGATCACGGTGGCGCCGAACGAGTCGCGAGTGGTCGTCACGGTCGGCGGCAAGGTCGTGGCGGACAGCGCGAACGCGCTCACCCTCCGGGAGGCGAACTACCCGCCCGCGCAGTACATCCCGCGTGCCGACGTCGACTTCGACCTGCTGGAGCGGACGGACCACTCGACGTACTGCCCGTTCAAGGGCGACGCGTCGTACTACAGCATCCGCACCGGCGACGGCCTCGCCGAGAACGCGGTTTGGACCTACGAGGCACCGCACGACGCGGTCGCCGAGATCAAGGACCACGTGGCGTTCTACCCGACGAAGGTCGACTCGATCGAAGAGCGCTGACCTTCACGGGAGCTGGTTGATCCGGTCCCCGTCGGCCGCGAGCGAGGTGTCGGACTCGATACGCCAGGACTCCAGGCCCGGCGCTTCCAGTAGCGCGTCGATCAGGGCCTCGTCACCCGCGACGAGAGTCGAATCGAAGTCGACCTCGGTGGCGACGCACCACGCGCGGTCGTCCGGCCAGAACAGGTTGGGCGACTGCGCCTCGAACCAGTTCGGCCGGGGCCGCCAGCCGAGTTCGGTCGCGGCCGTCAGCGGCCCGTGGAACAGCAGGTAGTCCCGGCCGGGATGGCGCAGGCGCGGCGCGGCGAGGTGTTCGCGGGACAGCGTCGCCTCGTCGGCCCAGCCGTAGCCCTCCCAAAGGCAGAACCAGGCGTTCGGCGTGCTCGTGTGCCGGCCGAGCACGGCGAGCAGCGCGGTGAGGCTGTGCGACGGCAGACTGCCCCGGTCCGGCGGCGAACCCCGCCAGAGCGAACCGGTGAGATTCACCGGATCCGGGGAGCCGACGAGCGCGTGCCACTGCATGGCCGCATGGGCCCGGCGTCCCGTCTCGGCCGCCGCTTCGCGCCAGCTCGCCCATCCGCCGCGATCGCGCTCGGCGGGATGGCAGAGCCGCGCGTACGCGGCGTAGCCACGCGGAACCGTGCGACCGGCCGCGCCGAACGCGCCACCGAGCCTGGAGGAGATCCACTCGGCGGGCGAAGGGTCGAGCACCGGCTGCAGCACGACGGCAAGTCTTCAGCAAGATCAAGTGAAGCGCATCTTGTCGGTGGGCGGGGGCATACTGCCGGGCGTGGGTGTTCCGCTGCGTCGACGGTCAGGTCGTTCGGTGTACCGCGAAAGCAGTCCGGTCGCGGCGGTGGCCGGCGTCGTCGAGAGCGTCTGGACGGGTTTGGTGGGCTGCCGTCATCAGCTGAGGGTGTTCCCGGACGGCTGTGTCGATCTCGTCTGGGACGGGACCGCGCTGGCCGCGGTCACCACGGTGCGCGGGGTGCTGCGGCACGAGCTGCCGTCGGCGGTGTGGACCGCCGGGCTCCGCCTGCGGTGCGGCGTCGGCGGTGCGGTGCTGGGCCTGCCGATGACGGAGTTGCCCGCGGGCGCCACCCCGTTGCGAGACCTGTGGGCCGCTGAGGCCCGCCGCGCGGAATCCGAGCTGGCCGCGTGCGAGACGCCGGGCGAGGCGCGGCCGGTGCTGGAAGCGCTGGTCGCCGAGCGGCTCCGCGACGTCGAGGTGGACGGGCTGTCGGTCGCGGCCGCTCGGGCCTTGAGCGCGCCCGGCGCCCGTACCGACCGAGTGGCGGCGGAGCTGGGCGTGAGCGAGCGCGGCCTTCGTCGGCATGTCCGGCACGACGTCGGTGTCGGCCCCAAGGAGCTGCAGCGGGTGCTGCGCTTCCACGGGTTCCTGAAGCGGGTCGAAGCGGTGGCGCGCGACCACGCGTCGCTCGCTGACGTCGCCGCCGATGTGGGTTATGCGGATCAGTCCCATCTCGGACGGGAATGTCGCCGGCTTTCGGGCGCGTCGCCCTGCGCGCTCGTGCGGTCCTGGACTGGCCGAAACGTTCCAGACTGAGGAGGCCCGCCGAGGCGAAGATCGGGTGGTGCTCGAACCTTTCCGCGTCACCATCGACATCCGTACCGACGATCTCGACCTCAACGGTCACGTCCGCGGCCCTGCCTACCTCGCGTACGCCGATCACGCGCGTTGGGAATGCGTGTGGGCGGCCGGGGTGGACCCGTTGGCTTTGAAGGCCGGGAACCTCGGCCCGGTCAACCTCGAGACGACGATCCGGTTCCGCCGCGAACTTCGCGCCCGTGCGCGGATCGACGTTCTGACCCGGTTCGCCTGGGAACCGGGCAAGGTGTCCCGCGTCGTCCAGGAGTTCGTGGCGCCGGACGGCGCCGTCGTGGCCGAGGTGGAGAGCCTCTCCGGGCTGATGGATCTCGAATCGCGGCGCCTGGTCCCGGATCCGGGACGGCATTGGCGGGAATACGCTTCACGGCCGGAGGTCCTCGGCTTGGGGTGATCAGGTTTTTGGAGGTTGGTGGGCCATTTCGCTTGAGGTGGCTCGAATCCCGCGCGCTCGTAGTACTCGCGCAAGGCAGGGTTGTCCGTCGTGGTCGCCACCCGGACGGTTTCACCCCAGAGCCCGGGATCCGCCTCGGACACCGCACAGGTCGCGATCGGCCCGCCGGCCCCGACGATCAGCAGTGCCTCGCCCGCCTGGATCTGTTGCCGTACTGAATCCACGGGAAAGCGTTGCGGCCATTGGTGAATCCCACGCGCGGCCAGCCAGCCACGGTTGCGGCTTGATGTCCGGGGTGAGCGGCTCGGAGCCGGTGAGGATCGGCATGTCCCGATGATGCCCCGGCGGTGGTTGGATGTCCGTCGTGGTCGACGAGAACCTCGTACGGAAGCTGATCGCGGAACAGTTCCCTCGGTGGGCCGGGCAGGCGATCGCACGATGGCCCTCCGGTGGCACGGTCAACGCCATGTTCCGGCTGGGCGACGACATGGTCGTGCGGTTGCCGCTGACCAAGAGCGGCGCGAAGGACGTCGCGCTGGAACAGAAGTGGCTGCCCCGAATCGCGCCGCGGCTGCCCACGCCGATCCCCGAGGTGCTCGGAGCGGGAGCGCCCGCCGGCGAATACCCGTGGCCGTGGTCGGTGTACCGCTGGCTGCCGGGTGAGAACCCGCTGCCGGAAACGCTCGGCTCGCCGGTGCCACTGGCCGAAGACCTCGCCGAGTTCGTGCTGGCGATGCGCCGTGTCCCGCCGGTACCCGCGCCTGCCCTCGCGCATCGTGGTGGACCGCTCGCGACATTGGACGTGGAAACACGATCGGCGATCGAAAGCCTGCGCGTGATTCCGGAAGAGAACGTCGACTGCGACGCCGTCCTCGCTCTCTGGGAGGAGGCTTTGCGGATCCCGGCTTGGGACGAGGCGCCGGTGTGGCTGCATGCCGATCTGATGCCGGGCAACCTGCTGGTGGACGGGGACCGGCTGTCCGCGGTGATCGACTTCGGCTGCATGGGCGTGGGCGATCCGGCCTGCGACCTGTTCCCGGCGTGGAACCTGTTGCCCGCCGACGCGAGGGGCGCCTTCCGGGAAGCGCTGGACGTGGACGACGCCACCTGGCGCCGTGGCCGCGGCCGGACGCTTTCGCAGGCGCTGATCGCGTTGCCGTACTACCGCACGACCAACGAGGCCATGGCGAGTAACGCCCGGCACGTGATCCGGGCGGTGCTGGACGAAATCACTTGATGACGGGTTTACGGTTCGAACATGACGAGCACGCTCCGGTTGGCCGAGGTCACCGCCGCCAACTTCGACGCCGCGATCGAGCTGAGGGTCCACCCGGCGCAAGCCCATTTGGTCGTGCCGGTCGTGAAGTCCCTCGCCGAGGCCTACGTGCACCCCGGCGTCGCTTGGCCCCGCCTCATCTTCGACGGTGACCGGCTGGTCGGTTTCCTCATGGCCTTCCTGGACATCGATTTCGCCGGCGACGGCACGGGTACGGACATCCGCTCGGGCCTGTGGCGGCTCAACATCGCGGCAGGCGAGCAGGGCCGAGGCTACGGCCGGTTCGCGGTCGAGGCCGTGGCCGCCGAGATCCGCCGCCGGGGCGGCGACCGCCTCACCGCCACCTGGCACGCCGGGGGAGGAAGGTCCGAACGCTTCTACTTCAAGCTCGGCTTCCGGTTGACGGGAGAGATGAGCGGAGACCAGGTCGTCGGAGAGTTGGCGTTGGATTAGGAGTGCCGGAATCCGTCGGCGGGCAGGGGCGATCGCGGCCGGGTGTGAGTTCGGTTTCCGGTGACCGGTGGGTCGGCTTATGTCCGTAGGTGCATGGTGTTGCGCCTCGGGGTCCCGGTGGAGTCGAGGTAGGCGGGCGGCGTGAATTCCGGCAGGCCGTCTTGGGCGATCTGGACTTTCCATTCGCTGCGGTGGATCAGCCGGTGATGTTTGGTGCAGAGCAGAACAAGGTTGTCGATTTTCGTTTCGCCGTGATGCCGCCAGAAAACAATGTGGTGAGCCGTGCAACGAGGTACGGGCATGTCGCAGCCGGGAAACGCGCAGCCACCATCTCGGAGGGTGAGCGCGTACTTCTGTGCCAAGGACACGGTGCGTTTGGACCGGCCGATGTCCAACGGTTCGCCTGCGGTGCCGAGAACACCGGGGCGGACGCGGGCGTCGCAGGCGAGGATGCGGGCGTCGGTCGCGCTGATCGGGCCGACTAGGTCGAGGTGGGCTTCGCCGATGTCGCGGATCAAGTCTTCGTAGGACATCGTGACCAGGATGTGCGTGGCTTCCCCGGCCTGGCCGGGAAGGTTGCGGCTGGTGGTCTTCAACCGGACGTAGTCGGTGAAAGCGTCCCCGTAGCGTTCGTCCTGAGTCCGGGAATCACGGACTCCGTCGATGGCTTTGTGGGGTTTGGCCATCGGATCCAGATCGGACTTCAACCGGGCGTAGGTTTCCAGATCCAGGCGAGCCTTGAGACCCAAGGTGCCGTCGCGGTGCTTGACGAACCGCAGCTCCGGCCGAGTCTCCTTCGGATCCTCGTCACGGGGTTCCTTACCGTCCGGGTCGAGCTCGTCGAGCAGGCGACGTCCGGCCCGGGCGATCTGGCGTGGCCCCGCATGTCTGGCCAAGTCGACCAGGATCTTCTCCCCGGCCCGCACGTCCGCTTCGGGAACGCTCGACGGGATCCGGGCGAGTGTCTTGATGATCGCGTCGATCTGACCCCCACCGATCGCACCCTCCGCAGCAGCCTCTGCCGTCAATGGAGCCAACGGTGGCTCGGGATCCCCGCCGATCGATGGGCCGGGATGCAGGGCGAGGACGCGGTCGGCGCGGGCGGCGGCTTCTTTGTCCGACACCAGGAAATCCTCGAGAATCAACCCGGCCAACGTCGAATGACCACTGCAGCCGCGGATCCCGCGAGAATTGATTTCGGCGAGGATCGCGTTCTGCTCGGCATCCAGTTGGCGCTTCAGGACTTCGAGTTCCTGTTTGCGGGCGTGCAGCGTCGCCGTATCGACGCGCCACCACTCGGTGGACGTCTTCGGAGGTGCATCGTCGCTGGACACAAGATCAACGCTACGCCGGATCGAACACCTGTGCTATAGCATATTCAGGCTATATCGAACGATGTAGGACGCTAAAGGCAATGCAGAGAGCGAGGGTGGCTGCAATTAGCCGACTAACTGCAGCCATCCCCGTTCAGCCCGCAGAGAAGGCGGCGAGGCGGGTGCGCACCGCCCCGGCCCCGTGCTAACGTCGTTCCTGAGCCCCGTATGGGCCTACGCATGGAGGTAGCGGCTACTCGGCCACTGGAGATCGGCACATGCCGTCTCGCATAATCACTCATCCCCGCGTCGTGGGATGACGCCTCCATGCGTTGCGCCCGAAAAACCGGGCGTATGTGTGCTCCTCCGGTGACGGTTCCACGCCTCCTGTCGACGCATCGATGGGAAAGGAACGCATTGACCTTCAACGACCAGGTGATCGAAGAATTCAGGCAAGGTAAAGGAGGTGCGTCCGAGGGCTGGAAGCTGATCCTGCTGACCACCACAGGTGCCAAGACCGGCAAGCGGCGGACGAATCCGTTGGGGTACCTCGAAATCGACGGCAAGACCGTCGTCGTCGCTTCGAATATGGGAGCGCCGGCGCATCCGGGCTGGTACCACAACATCCGGCGTGACCATCGGGTCACGGTCGAGACGAGGAGTGAGACCTACGAGGCGGTCGCGGCCGTTCCGCCCGCGGTGGAGCGTGACGCGCTGTTCGCGAAGATCGTCGCCGAGGAGCCGGGATTCGCCGAGTACCAGGCGAAAACGACGCGCGAGCTGCCGGTCGTGATCCTGCACCGGATCGACGAGCGGGTGCGAGGGTTGGGCGACTTCCTGGTGGAGGTCCACGAGTGGCTGCGGGAGGAGCTCAAGTCCCTTCGCGCCGGGGTGGAAGACATCGTGGCCGGTCGCGCGGACGCGCTCATCATGGAGAAATCCTTGAAGGCACACTGTGTTTCGTTCTGCGAGGCGCTGACCAAACACCACACCGGCGAGGACATGGGCGCGTTTCCCATGTTGACGCAACGGTTTCCCGCGCTGGCGTCGGTGTTGACGAAGCTCGGCGAGGACCATGTCGTCGTCGCGGCGACGCAGAAGCGGATCCGTGACCTCGTGGAGGGGTATGTGCACGGCGAGAGCGATCCTGTGCGCTTGCGCGACGAGTTCGACGCCCTCGCGGGGACGCTCGAAGCGCACTTCGCTTATGAAGAGCGGACCATCGTGACGGCGCTCAATGTGACGACGCCCGGCTGATCGGGTGGACGCCCTGGGGTTTCGGCCCCGGGGCGTGTACCGTGGGTGGTGGCGGCGCCCTCGGCGTGACGCCGCGAGGCGGGCGGAAATCGTCCCCGGCCTCGCCGAAGACCGCGAAACAGCGGTCCCCCTCGAAAGGTTTCACCGTCAAAAATCACAGCACCGACAGTGCGCTGTTCAGCCACCCGCTCGACACCCAGGTCGAGCGGCACGACCCGGCGACCCCCCAGGGGGAGCGATACATGGATCTTTTTCGCGAACCTTCTTACCCCACACCGGAACTTTCGGCCGACGCCGTTCGTTGACGGAGAAGACCAACGTTTTGGGTGTCGTGTTCCAGCACGCTCGCGCAGAATTCGTCGCGGGCGTCGCCTTCCGTGCGTCGCGCCGCGACATCGGCTGAAACAGCCGATAAAAGTCCTGGCCACCGACAAGAAGCGACGATATGACTTCAGTTCTAAACAACCCGGACAGCGCAGAGCGGCAGGCGCCACAGCCCCTGCTGTCCGGGGAGCAGACCAACACCGAAAACTTTCTCGTCAAGCTGTTCGCGGTGGTGCCCCTGGTGGCACTGGCCGCCTCCGTCCCCTTCGCGTGGGGCTGGGGTCTCGGCTGGGTGGACCTCGGCCTCGCCGCCGGGTTCTATTTCCTCACCGGCCTCGGCGTGACCATCGGATTCCACCGCTACTTCACCCATGGCGCCTTCAAGGCCAATCGCGGCCTGCGGATCGCCCTCGCGGTCGCGGGCAGCATGGCCATGCAGGGCCCGGTCATCGGCTGGGTGGCCGACCACCGGCGGCATCACGCCTTCGCCGACCGCGAGGGTGACCCGCATTCCCCATGGCGGTTCGGCACCACGCCGGCCGCGCTGGCCCGCGGCTTCTGGCACGCCCATATGGGCTGGCTGTTCGAACGTGAGAAGACCAACGCGCGGCGGTTCGCCCCGGATCTGCTCACCGACCGCGACATCGCTCGCATCGACCGGCTGTTCCCGCTGCTCACCGTGGTGACGTTGCTCGCGCCCGCCGTCCTCGGCGGCGTGATCACCTTGTCGTGGTGGGGCGCGGTCACGGCGTTCTTCTGGGCGAGCCTCGTCCGGGTGGCGCTGCTGCACCACGTCACCTGGTCGGTGAATTCGCTGTGCCATCTGATCGGCGATCGCCCGTTCGCCGCCCGCGACAAGTCCGCGAACTTCTGGCCGCTCGCCATCGCCTCGATGGGTGAGTCCTGGCACAACTCCCACCACGCCGACCCCACCGGCGCGCGGCACGGCGTCCGCCGCGGTCAGCTCGACATCTCCGCACGGCTGATCTGGCTGTTCGAGAAGGCGGGCTGGGCGACGGACGTCCGGTGGCCGAAGGCCGACCGGCTCGGTCGCAAACTCAATCCCGGCCACTCGTTGTCGCTGCGCCGTCGTGCGCAGCGGGTCTGAGCCGTCAGCGGATCGCGCCCGTGATGGCGTCGATCAGCTCCGGACCATCGGCGAACACCGGGTCGTTGTGATCCGCCCCGGGAACTTCGATCATCCTGGCGCCGACGGTCCGGGCCACCTCGCGGCTTTGGTCGGCGGGGACGATCGAGTCCCCGGCGCCGAACACGACGGTCACGGGCACCTTCACCTGGGCGACGGTGTCCTTCGTCGGGAACTCGTCCCGCAGTAGCCAGTGGACCGGCAGGAACGGGTAGTGCCGTTGCCCGACCGACGCGAGGTCGACGAACGGTGAGCGCAACACGAGCGCGGACGGCGGACGTTCGACGGCCAATTCGGTGACGACCGCCGAGCCGAGGCTTTCGCCGAAGTAGATCAGCGGCGCTCCGGCCTCGCGTACCAGGAAGTCCTGTGCGGCGCGGACATCCAGCGCGAGCCCGTCCTCGGACGGCTCGCCGGGATTGCCCCCGTAGCCGCGATAGTCCAGGAGCAGCACCGAGAGCCCGCGCGAGGTCAGCGCGCGGGCCAGTGGTGCGCGGTACATCCGGTTTCCGGCGTTGCCCGGCGCGACCAGCACGGCCGCCTTCGCGTCGGCGACCGGGAAGTACCAGCTCGCCAGGCGCAGCCCGTCCGAGGTGGTGAGCGTGACGTCCCTCCCGCCGGGCAGGATCGCCGCCGCACCGGGCGGCGGGCCTGCCTCGGGGAGGTAGATCAGCTTGCGCTGGAAGGCGAACGCGCCACCGAAGACCACACCGACGAGGGTGACGGCCACCACCAGCGCGATCAAGACCTTCTTCCGCATGTTCATGGCTTCGCCGTCGGAAGGCCGAACCTCGCGAACAGGTCCGCGTCGAGGAACGAGGTGATGTCGCGGATCCGATCGTCGCGAAGGGACAGCACGGAGATCGACCAGGGATGGTGGACGGCGTCCGCCGCTTCGCCGAGGTAGCAGGCGACGGCGGGCTGCCCGTTGGCGGTGACGACCTCGGTGCGCCAGCTCGGGCATCGGCCGAGCGGGACCTCGACGGCGAAACCGGTGACCGCCTCGATGCCGCTGTACCAGTGCGCGAGCGGCGGCATGGACCAGGTGACGTCCTCGGTCAGCAACGCCACGAGCGCGTCGGCGTCACCGCGCTCCAGCGCGGAGGCGAAGCCCGCGGCGATCTCACGCGTGCGGGTGTCGTCGAGTTTCGGCTGCTCGCCGGGCGGCGCGACCTTTTCCGCCACGATCGCCCGCGCGCGTTGCAGCGCGCTGTTCACCGCCGCGACCGAAGTGTCCATTGTGGACGCGATTTCGGCGGCGGAGAAACCGAGGACGTCGAAGAGCACGAGCGCGGCCCGCTGGTTGCCCGGCAGGTGCTGCAGTGCGGCGACGAACGCCAGCTCGATGGCCTCGCGCCGCTCGTACCGGGTTTCCGGGCCGTCGGGGTACGGGCCGAGCCACGCCACTTCGGTCAGCGGGACGTGTTCGAGCACGACCCGCTCGCTCGACGGGCCGAGGTCCATCGGCAGCGCCCGTTTCCCGCGTGCCTCCGCGAGGTCGAGGCAGGTGCGGGTGGCGATGGTGTAGAGCCAGGTGCGCATCGAGCTCCGGCCCTCGAACCGGTCCATCCCACGCCAGGCCCGCAGAAGCGCGTCCTGCAGGGCGTCGTCGGCGTCGTGGGCCGAGCCGAGCAGGCGATAGCAGTGGGCGTGCAGCTCGCGGCGCAGCGGCTCGACCAGGCGATCGAACTCCGCGTCGTCGGTGCGCACGACGGCTACTTGGCGCGAAGCGCGGTGACGGCGGGGGTGAACATCGTGGTCTTGATCGCGGACAGCGTGCCGCGGTCCTTCCCGGCCAGCGGGCGGACGAGATCGGCCGCGTACTCCAGCAGCGCGGGCTTCTCGGCGACGGCGTCCACCAGCCCGAGATCGCGCGCGTCGGTGCCGCCGAACCGTCGTCCGGTGGTCATCGACGCGATCGCGGCGGCGGGGGTGAGCTTGCCCTGGATCAGCGCCGCCATCCCTGGCGTGAACGGGATGTTGATATCCGCCTCGGGGAAGCAGAAGAACCCGCGGTCGGCACGCATCACCCGGAAGTCGTGCGCCATCGCCAGCATCGCCCCGGCGCCGAAGGCGTGCCCGTTGATCGCGGCGACCGTGTGCACGCCGAGGGTGAGCACGCGGGCCAGCAGTTCGTGGACGTCGGCGACGTACTGCGCGGCCTTGGCGGGGTTGCTGGTGAGCCAGTCGAGGTCGAGGCCGTTGGAGTAGAACTTCCCGGAGCCGACGGTGACCAGCACCGCCGGATCCGGATAGGCGACGACGGTGTCCAGCTGGGCGTGGACGGTTTCCAGCCAGGACGGCGAGAAACGGTTCTCGTCGTCCCCGAGGTCCAGCAGGAACACCGGGGCGTCGTGGCGCAGAGTGGGCATGTCAGTCCTTCCGTGGGGGTGGGAGCAGGAGTATGGCGTGGACCGCGGCGGACAGCCGGGCCCGGGAGTCTTCGGAGATCGGCTCGCCCGCGGTGAACGCGCGGCGGAACAGGGCCGTCGGCAGGTCGACGACGCAGGTCGTCAGCACTTCGACGGCCTGGGCGTCCCGCCTGCCCCAGAGCCGTTCGGCGAGCGTGACGAGGAGCTGGACCAGGCGTTTGTCGAGCGCGAGGAGATCACCGGCGAGATCTTCGGGGACCTGCGGGCCGAGCAGATGCTCCTTCTTGACGGTGATGAGCAGGCGCGCCGCTTCCGGACGCCGGTCGGCGAATTCCGCCGGTGCGTCCGCCGCGCCGGCGACCGCCGCGGCCGGGTCTTCCGCCTGATCGGCCAGCTCGGTCTGAAGGTCGAGAAAGGCGCTCGCGGCGCGGAGCCAGACGCGGGCCAGCAGCGCGCCGAGCGAGCCGAAAGCGTGGTAGATCGTCCCGTTGGACACTCCCGCGGCGGCCGCGAGGGACCGCACGGTGACGCCGCGGGCGCCGACTTCCACGACAAGGCGCTCGGCCGCGTCGAGCAGCCTGTCCAAGTCGTGCACGCGGGGCCGGGGCATACGGCGAGGATAACAGAGCGCTTGCTCTAAAACGACGGAACCCTGTGACGTGCTTCACCCGTCGGGCTGTCACATCGGGCCGGTGGCCGGGGTCAACCCCGCGAACCACCGAGAAGCCAAGGAGAAACCGAAATGACCACCGCTCATGTCATCTTCACCGTCGTCGGAGCGTTCATGGCCGCGTTCTCGGCCGCCTCGATCTTCTTTCGCGCCAAGTGGGTCGTGCAGCCGCTGGCGGACTACGGCGTTCCGCGCAGCTGGTGGACGCCGCTCGGGGTCGCCAAGGCGGCGGGCGCGCTCGGCCTGATCGCCGGCCTGTGGGTGCCCGCCCTCGGCGTCGCGGCCGGGATCGGCCTGGTGCTCTACTTCACCGGTGCCGTGATCACCGTGCTTCGCGCGCACTGGCCGTCGCACGTCGCGTTCCCGCTGATGTACATGGCGCCTGTCGTCGCTTCGCTCGTGCTGGGCTTCGCGGCCTGATGTCAGGAGTCCGGGGACCACACCGCGAGCTCGGCGCCGCCGGGCTCGCGGAAGTGGAACCGGCGCCCGCCGGGGAACGAGAACGGCTCGACCGTGACGATTGCACCCGCGGCCTCGACGGAAGCCCTCGCCCGGGCGAGGTCGTCGGTGCGGATCGTCACCAGCGGCGCGGCCGTCTGCTGCGCGGCGTCCTGCTGGAAGCCGAACGAGACCGTGCCGCCGCTCTGGACGTCGGTGTACGCCGGGCCGTACGCCGTCGCCGCCCACCCGAAGGCCTTTTCGAAGAACGCGCCCGAGCTCGCCGCCGAACTCGACGGGAACTCGACGAAGTCGATTTCGTACATGGGCGTCGAAGCTACTCCGGCCCACCGACAAAACCGGGTCAGACGCTGCGCAGCACCGAGACCACGACGCCGAGCACGCTCGCGCGGTCCCCGTCGATGACCTCGTAGGCGGGGTTGCGCGGTTCGAGGTACACATGGCCGTCGCGGCGGCGGTACACCTTGACCGTGGCCTCCTCGTCGATCATCGCGGCGACGATCTGGCCGGAGTGCGCCTCCTGCTGCTGCTTCACCACGACGATGTCGCCGTCGCAGATCGCCGCGTCGATCATCGAGTCACCGCGCACCCGCAGGCCGAAGACGTTGCCGCGCCCGGTGAGTTCACGCGGAAGGGTCATCACGTCGTCGACGTGCTCGACGGCCGAGATGGGCGTTCCCGCGGCGATGTCACCGACGACCGGGACCGGCACGGAGTCCTCTGTGGACGCCTTCGACGAGGTGCCGTGCAGGAAGGCACGGACGTCGATGGGGCGGGAGATCGAGCTGCTGCGGCGGAGGAAGCCCTTCTCCTCCAAGGCCGCGAGGTGCTTCGACACCGAGGACGTCGAGCGCAGCCCGACCGCTTCACCGATCTCGCGCGTGCTCGGCGAGTATCCGTACTCCATCACCCATTCGCGGATGGTCAGCAGGATCTTCTGTTGCCGCTCCGGCAGGGAAGCGGCTTCCTCGAACAGCTCGAGATCTTGGTAGGCGGTCATCATCGGGATGTTAGTTCGTACAGGCCGCCGCGATCGCCGCGGTGTCCCAGTAGAACGGCCGCACCTCGGTGATGCGCCCGTCCTCGACGGTGATCGTCTGCAGGATCGGGAAATCCAGCTCGCGGCCGGTGGCCCTGGCGCGGGCGTGCACGTGGGTCAGCACGACCAGTGGGCTGCTCTCGCTCAGGAAGCTCTGCTCCGCCAGGTCGAAGACGTCCCAGGTGTCGCTCATCGCGGCGAAGAACCGCTCCATGCCCTCGTGGCCGCGCCAGATTCCGCCGTAGGGCAAGGAATCTGCCTGGTGCAGTACCACGGCGGGGGAGAAGAACGGGGCGAGCGGCGCGAAGGTGGCGCCGCCCGCCGCGAGGTACTCGGCTTCCGCCGCGTACATGCCCTGGAGCACGGACAGTGCGTCTGATGTCGTCGTCATGACGACCACTGTGATGCCCGGCGTGGCGGATCGCTGGCGGTCATCCGTCGTCGAGATCGGCCGGATGGCGGCGCGGCCGGGCCGAAAGTCCGATCCCGCGAGCGTTTCCGCGAGGTTGACTCGATCGTATGAACACGAAGATCACCGCGGCGGTACTCGTCGCCGCGACGGCCATGGTCGCCCTGTCGGGTTGCGGGCTCAGGGAAGGGCTCACCGAAAAGGCGAACGGACACGTCAAGACGGTCGGCTACGCGACCGGTGCCGAGGGCAAGCGGGACAAGGACGCCCGGTTACCGGAATGGGTGCCGGACGCGGCGTCGTCGGTCACGGAGGTCATCCGGACGACGGGTTCGGAGCGGATCCTGAAATTCACCGGCGGGACCCTGCCCGCACTCTGCGTGCCGGGGGCGGCCGCGACGCAGGCGGCCACCCTCGCCGCCCAGTGGTGGCCGCAGGGTCAGGAGAGCCGGACCGACAAGGTCTGCGGCGAATGGCACGTGCTGGTCCAGGGCGTCGACGTGTACGCGTTCAAACCGGAGACGCTGGTGAGCACGAGGTCCTGAGTCACTCTTCGGGGGTGAGCGCGTCGGCGCAGGCGGCGAGGTCGTGCAGCAGCCGGTCCCGGCCGGCTTCCGAAAACGGTGCGAGCATGCGGTCCTGGACCGCGCGCACGGCGCCGCTGGCGGCACGGAGCCGTTCGCGTCCCTCGGGGGTGAGCGTGCTGGGCAGGGCGCGGCCCTGCGGCGCCGTCGCCGGGCGGGTGATGAGCCCTCGGTCCTGCAAGCCGCGCAGGACCAGGTTCATCGACTGGCGGGTGACGAACACGGCCCTGGCCAGTTCCGCGTTCGACAGGCCCGGTCGCTGTGAGAGCACTTCGAGGCAGGAGTACTGCGGCACGGTCAGGTCGAGGGGGCGCAACGCGGTCTCCATCGCCGTCCGGAGCGCCGTCGCCGCTCGTTTCAGGAGGTATCCCGCCGATTGGTCCAGTGGTCCGACCGTCATGTCAGCATCATGACATACGCGCGGCCTGGCGGAGCAGCGCGAGGGCCTGCTCGTCCGACGAGCCCGCCGGGGTCGTGCACACGATCAGCAGCTGGTCCGGTGAACGGGCGATCGACAGGGTCTGCTGGGTCACCGTGACCGAACCGACGACCGGATGACGCAGCTCGTAGCTTTCGGCGTCACAGGGCCGCACGCGATGGTCGCCCCAGAGCGCGACGAACTCGGGGCTCTTCATCGTCAGCTCGCCGATCAGTTCCGCGAGCAGCGGGTCTTCGGGATACTTGCCGACGGCGATCCGCAGGTTGCCGACCACCGCGCGGATCTTCCGCTTCCAGTCGACGTACAGGTCCCGGCAGTGCGGGTCCAGGAACAGCATCCGGCTCATGTTCGGCCGTAGCGCCGGGTCGCCCGGCGCGTGGAAGTCCAGATGCCCGCCCAGCAGGGCGTGGCCGAGCGCGTTCCACGCCAGGACGTCGGAGCGGCGGCCGAGCACGAGCGCCGGAGCGTCGACGGTGCTCAGGAGATCCCGGGTCTCGTCGTGGAGCTTCTCGGGCCGCGGACGGCGCGCCCGTGGGGTGCGGCGGGCGGCGCCGGCCAGCCGGTCGAGGTGACCGCGTTCGTGGTCGTCGAGCCGGAGGGCGCGGGCGATGGCGTCCAGCACTTCGGCCGAGGCGCCGCGGGACATGCCCTGTTCCAGCCGCGCGTAGTAGGAGACGCTGACTCCCGCGAGCTGGGCTAGCTCCTCACGCCGCAGACCGGCCACCCGGCGGCGCGACCCGAAATCGCGCAGGCCGACGTCTTCCGGTCGTAGCCGCGCCCGTCGTGCCTGCAGGAAGTCGCCGAGCGGGCCAGGTCCGTCCATGAACCCGAGTATCCGTGGCGCGGCCACTGTCAGCCACACCCTCCCAGTGGGAGGACAAACGGGGCGTGGTCCGCGTCCGGCCGGGGCCGCAGGCTCGGGGACATGGACGAGATCACCATCGGAGACGTCACCGTCACCCGGGTCAAGGAGTTCTACGGTTCGCTCGGCATGACGCCGGCCGAGTTCATGCCGGACAGCCCCGGTGGCGCGTGGGACGAACACCGCGACTGGCTGGCGCCCGACTTCTGGAACCCCGAGACGAACGAATGCCACACGGCGCTGCAGTCCTGGCTGATCCGCAGCGAAGGACGCACCATCCTCGTCGACACCGGGGTCGGCAACCACAAGGACCGGCCCTACGCGGCGGTGTGGAACCGCCTCGACACCGCCTACCTCGACAACCTCGCGGCCGCCGGCGTGCGGCCCGAGGACGTCGACGTCGTGGTCAACACCCATCTGCACATCGACCACGTCGGCTGGAACACGCGGCTCGACGGCCGCACCTGGGTGCCGACCTTCCCGAACGCCGAGTATCTGATGCCGCGGCCCGACTTCGACTTCTGGAACCCGGCCGAAGCCCACGATTCCGTGCTGGGGCGGGGAAATCAGAATGTCTTCGAGGACAGTGTCGCGCCGGTGCACGAGGCGGGGCTGACCCGTCTGTGGGACGGCACGCACCGCATCGACCGGAATCTGCGGCTGGATCTCGCGCCCGGCCACACCCCCGGCTCGTCCGTGCTCACCCTGGAATCGGGTGGGGAGAGGGCGTTGTTCGTGGGCGACCTCGTGCACACCGCGGTGCAGATCGTGGAGCCGGACACCAATTCGCCCTATTGCGAAGACCCGGCGGGATCCCGCGCCACCCGGCACAAAGTGCTCGGCGAGGCCGCCGACGACAACGCTCTCGTCTTCCCCGCGCATTTCGGTGCTCAGGGCGCTCTGCGGGTCGAGCGCCGGGGATCGAAGTTCGCGATCGCGCGGTGGGCCGGGTTCTCCGCCCTCTCCTGAGGAGTTTTCGTGTACGTACAGGCAGAAACCCCGTCCGGTGTCGTGCGCGGCCGACGCGACTCCTTCGGCGAGCTCTACCAGGCCGTCCCGTACGCGGCGGCACCGATCGGACCTGGCCGCTTCCTCCCGCCGTCGCCGCATCCGGGCTGGCCCGGCGTCCGCGACGGCACACGGCCCGGGCCGACGGCTCCCCAACCGGTGCGCGACTTCGGCGGGCTCGACATGACCCCGTATTTCGGACCCGGCTGGGTGCGCGGCGACGAGTACCTCACCGTCGACGTCCGGACGCCCGCGGCGGACGGCGGCCGCCGCCCGGTCATGGTGTTCGTGCACGGCGGCGGCTTCGTCACCGGTTCGGCCCGCGCCGCGCTGTACGACGGAAGAGCGTTCTCGCGCGATGGCGTCGTTCTGGTGAAGGTGAACTATCGCCTCGGCGTCCCCGGTTTCCTCGACCTGGAAGGCGCTCCGCCCAACCGGGGGCTGCTCGACGTGCTCGCCGCGCTCGGCTGGGTGCGGGACACCGTCGCGGTGTTCGGGGGCGATCCGGGCAACGTCACCGTCTTCGGGCAATCCGCGGGGGCCACGCTCACCGGCGCACTGCTCGCGACGCCGGAGGCCAAGGGCTTGTTCCGCCGGGCGATCGTCCAGAGTGGCAGCGGAACCGGCGCCTTCACACCGGAGCAGGCCGCCCGGGTCACCGCGGCGGCCGCTTCGGCGCTGGGAGCGGAGCCCACCGCGCGAGCGTTCGGAAAGATCCCGGACGAGCGGTTCGTGGAGATCCTGCCCGCGCTGGCCGGTCTCGACCTGCGAACCGAAACGGCCGAGGATCCGCTGGCCGGGTTGAGCCCGTTCAGCCTCGTGTCGCCGGTCCAGCCCGCCGACGGTCCGCTCGACGGTGGCGTCTCGCTGCTCATCGGCACCAACACCGAGGAAGGAAACCTTTACGGTCGAACAGATCTCGGGCACATACTGTTCGGCGCCGGTACCGAGCGCCTGGCGCGGGCGCACGCGCGGATCTCGGGCGGCCACACCCACCGGTACTCGTTCGGCCATCGCTCGACGGCGTCGAACGGACGGCTCGGCGCCGCGCACACCGTCGAGTTGCCGTTCGTCTTCGACGTCGCGGGCGAGCCATGGCTGCACGGGGAGGCCGGCCTGCTCGGGCCCGATCCCGCCCCGGAAGGTCTCGCGGCCAGGATGCACGGCGCGTGGGTCGCGTTCGCCAGGACCGGCGATCCCGGCTGGCCGGCGGACACCGTCGAATTCTTCGGCTGACAGCGCCTGCCGGACCGGTGCCAGTGTCGCGTGCGGGGTCTGACGGGGCGCCTGAGTCAGGCGGTGCCGCCGGCGAGGGCCTTCAGGCCGCGGACGATCGTTTCCGCGCTGGGGGCCCGGTCCGGGGCGACGAGGTGCTGCATCATCACGCCCGCGATGAGGGCGAACTGGACGGCGCCCGCCGCGTCGGCGTCGGTGGCGGACAGGCGTTCGCCGAGGACCTTCCTGCCTTCGTCCTGGGCGTCGGCGAGCCGTTCGCGCAGTTCCGGGAAGCGGATGGCCTGGGTCGCGGTCTCCAGGACGGCGGTCCACAGGTCGCGCTGCTCGGTGAAGGAGTCGACGAGGCCCTGCCAGGTAGAGGTGAGCGAAGTGTCCTCCGCCTCGCGCAGGCGCTCGACCACTTCGGTGGACAGCTCGATCATGGCCTCGTTCATGAGGGCCTCTTTGGAACCGAAGTGGTAACCGATGGAGCCGAGATTCGCTCCCGAGGCAGCGGTGATGTCCCGCGCGGTGGTGTGCGCGTAGCCGCGTTCGATCAGGCAGCGCTTGGCCCCGTCGAGGAGGTCCTCTCGTTGTCCCATGCGGTGATCCTAGCGGCAGGCTGTGACAAGCGTCTTATACAAATGTATTATACAAATGTTCAAGACGTCTCGTAGCAAGGGAACGACGATGAATCGCTATGTCCTCGGCAACTTCGCCCCGGTCACCGAAGAGATCACCGCCTTCGATCTGCCCGTCACCGGGAAGATCCCGGACGATCTCGACGGCCGCTACCTGCGGATCGGCCCGAACCCGCTCGGTCTCGAAGACGCGTCGGCGCATATCTGGACCCTCGGGGAGGGCATGGTCCACGGCGTGCGCCTGCGCGACGGCCGCGCCGAGTGGTACCGCAACCGCTGGGTCAGGTCGGCCTCCGTCGCCGACCGGCTCGGGGAACCGCGGCGCGGGCAGGTGGCCGACGAGCGCCTGGACTTCGCGCCGAACGTCCAGATCGCCGGCCACGGAGGCCGCCTCTACGCACTCATCGAAGGAGGCCTGGCCCCGTATGAGCTGACCGATGAACTCGACACCGTCGGGCCCGCCGGCCTCGGTGCGACGGAACAGGGTTTTTCCGCCAACGCGCACAGCAAGTACGACCACGCGACCGGTGAGCTGCACTCGCTGGCCTTCCGGTACGGCGCGGACTTCGTGCAGCACATCGTGATCGGTCCCGACGGGCGCAACCGGAGCGTCACCGACATCAAGGCGCCGACCTTGCCGTATATGCACGACTTCGCGCTCACCGAGCATTACGTGGTGTTCTACGAGTCCCCGATGGTCTTCGAGCCCGGACGCCTGGTGACGGGCGTGCCGTTCCACTGGAACCGGGAACTGCCGTCACGGCTGGGACTGTTGCCGAGAGCGGGCGGGACGGTGCGGTGGTTCGAGACCGCGCCCGTCATGGTCGGTCACACCCTGAACGCCTTCGAGGACGACGGAACCGTGGTGGTGGACGTGGTCGTGCATCCCCGGCCGATCGACTTCGCCGACGTCGGCGCTTCGAAACCCGTGCTCGAACGCTGGACGGCGGATCTCGCGGCAGACCGGGCCACGCGCACGCTGCTGCACGACCGCCCGCAGGATTTCCCGCGCCTCAACGGCCGGTTCGGCGGAAAGCCTTACCGCTACGGCTATTCGGCGGCGGCCGAGCTGTACGCCACCCCGAGCGCCACCGAACCGGACCGCCCCGACGAGGGTTTCAGCAGTGCTCTCCTCAAACACGATCTCCTGACCGGCGTCACCGAGGCCCACGAGTTCGGCCGCGACGCGAGCGCGGGGGAGACCGTGTTCGTCCCGTCCGCCCGCGCGGCCGCGGAGGACGACGGCTACAACCTGGTCTATGTCCACGACCGCGACCGGGGTGCGGCGGATCTGGTGATCCTGGCGTCGCAGGACTTCACCGGAGAGCCGCTGGCGAGGGTCCACCTGCCAGCCCGTGTCCCGCTGGGACTGCACGGCAGCTGGATTCCCGCCGCCTGATGGCTGGACCTGACGACGCTGCTTCCTTTCAGGCCCAGCCGATCTGCTCGTAGAACGGCGTGATCCACGCCCGGAACCGGTCCCCGTGGGCTTCCTGGGCGGCGGCCACGACGGCGTCCGGATCCTCGGACGGCGTCAGGCCCCGCCCTCGGAGCCACTCGACGAACAGCTCGTGCGAGCCGCTGTGGTCGTCGTCTTCCGCGCGGTAGTAATAGGCCGAATCGTGGTCGACCATGATCTCGGCGTCGAAACCCAGCAGCCGCAGGAAATCCGTGAAGTCGCGGGCGATGACGTGCTCGCCGCCCTCGTCGCCGAAGACCACGATCGGCTCCGTCGCGTCGTCGGCTCGCCAGATCGCGTAGGTCGAGCCGCTCCCGTTCGCCTGGGCGAAGGGGATCAGGCGCGAGAGGAACTCGGGGTCGTCCAGCTCCTGGGGGAAGCGGCTTTTGTCGTCGTAGCCGGACAGTTCGAAACCGTCGGCGAGGTAGTCGCCGGTCGAGTCGTAGAGGTCCTTCAGCTCGTTCAGGACCGGAATCGGGGAGTACACGCGATCACCTTATGTCGCCACGGGCTTCGGCGGCGTCGAGTGCGGGAACGAGGGGGGCGAGCGCGGTGCGGAGCAGGTCGGGCAGCGAGCCGGAGGGTACGACGAGCCCGCCGGTCGTGAGCGGCTGCAGCCATCGCTCGAGTGCGATGCGCACCGCCGCGGTCACGCTCGCCGCGAGCACGTGGGCGACGTGTGGCGGGATGTCGCCGAGGCGTTCGGTGAGCGCGTCGGCGAGGGGGAGTTCCATCGCGCTGGTGGTGTCGGTGAAGGCGGCGCGCAACGCCGGACGGGTGGTGATCAGCAGCAGCGCGTCGCGATGGTGCTCGCCCGGGTCGGTGTAGAGCTCGACGATCGCTTCGATCACGGTGTCGGCGAGGCTGGCTTCAGCGGGCCGGGCCGCCACCGCCGTCGCGATGCGTGCTTCCCGTTCGGCGGTGACGGCGGCGACGATGGCCTGCTCGCGGCTGGAGAAGTAGTTGTTGTAGGTCCGGGGCGAGACTCCGGCGGCCTCGGCGATGTCGTCGACGCGCACGTTTTCGGGGCCACGCTCCAGGGCCAGCCGCAGTGCCGCCTCGCGCAAGGTCTTTCTGGTGGCCTGCTTCTTCTGATCGCGCAATCCGGTCACGGGTCGAGTGTCCCAGGCAACTTGCGCGAACGCAAACTTGCGTGCACGCAAGTTTCTGCTTAACCTCGGGCACCACCTTCCGACACGAGAGGACCGAACCCATGCGTGCCAAAGGCATCGCCTACGACACCGGCTTCGTCAGGGGCGGCGAGAACTCCCGCGAAAACTTCGATCTCGACCTGGTGAAACGGGAGCTGGCCATCATCCGTGACGATCTGCACTGCAACGCCGTACATCTCGTCGGCGGCGACCCGGAACGGCTGGAACAGGCCGCCCACCTCGCGGCCGAACTCGGGCTGGAGGTCTGGTTCTCGCCCTACCCGTTGGAGCTGACGCCCGAGGAGATGCTGGCGTTGTTCGCCGACTGCGCGCGGCGGGCGGAGCGGGTCCGGCGGACGGGAGTCGAAGTCGTGTTCGTCACCGGCGTCGAGCTGAGCCTCATGGACCACGGATTCCTGCCCGGTGACGACATCGCCGAGCGGCTCGAACGACTCTTCGGCAGGCCGGAGAGCCTGGGTGAGCGCGTCGCCGAGGCGAGCGCGCGGCTCAACGATTTCCTCGACGAGGCCGTGGCAACGGTCCGTGAGCGCTTTCTCGGGAAGGTCACCTACGCCTGCATCCCGTTCGAGCGGGTCGACTGGACCCTCTTCGACATCATGTCGGTCGAACTCATCCGGTCCGCGGAGGTGGCCGACCGGTTCCAGGAAGGAGTGCGCGCCCTTGTGGCGCAAGGAAAGCCGCTCGCGATCACCGGCTTCGGCACGGCCACCTGGCGCGGCGCTGGCGAGCTGGCCCCGCGCAGTATGGAGATCGTCGAGCACGACGAGACCGGCCGCCCGGTCCGGCTGAACGGCGAGTACGACCGCGACGAGGCCGGGCAGGCCGAATACCTGCGCGAGCTGCTGGAGATCTTCGACGCCGAAGGTGTCGACGCCGCTTTCGTCTACCTTTTCGCGCTCTCCAACTACCCGCACCGTCCCGACGACCCTCGCCGTGACCTGGACCTGGCCAGTCTCGGCATCGTCAAGGTCCTCGAAAACCGCGACGGCGAAACCTATCCGGGCATGCCGTGGGAACCCAAGGCCGCGTTCGCGGCGCTCGCCGACTACTACCGCGGCTGAACACGGCGGCCCCGCTCCCGGCCGGGAACGGGGCCGCCGGTCACGCGGTCAGTTGACGTACACCGAGTAGCCGATGCCACCCGACTTGCCGCCGTCGGCCGTGTTGCCCCGCACGTGGACCGAGTAGATGCCCCGGTCCGGTGGGGTCCACGTCATCGTCCCCGTCCCCGAACCGTCCGCCGGTACGGTGATCTCCTCCGTCACGGCACCCCAGTCGTTCCGGACGTAGTAGGTGTACGAGACCATGCCCGGCATACCCGGCGTGAAGGTGAACTTCCCCGGCACACCGGCGCCGCCCGACCACTCGCTTTCCGGGTATTCCTTGGACGACACGTACGGCGCGCTCAAAATGTTGAAGTAATACGCCTTCTCCTGCGAGGAGACGTTGTCGGCGGTCACCGTGCGCACCCGCAGGTTGTGGTAGGCCGAGCCTTCCGGTGGCAGCGGGGGAGTCCACGCCAGCACGGCGCGCCCGTTCTCGGCGGCCGTCCGCTGGAACGGACCCCAGTCGAACGAGTACTCGAACGCCACCGCGCCCGGCTGGCGGGCGTCGAACGTGAAGGTGCCGGGGAACACCCGCCCGTTCATCTGGAATTCCTTCGAGGTCACCGCCGGATCGTTCGTCGCCGTCCAGGTGATGTTGCCCGTCGACGACCACACGTTCGCAGTGTTCTTCGCGCGCACCAGCATCTCGTAGTCGCCGATCCTCGGCAGGGTGTAGTTCACCGTCGCGGTGTTCCCGCTGACGGGCACGGTCCACCTGGTCGCCGGGTCCGCCGCCAGCCAGTACTCGAACTCCACGGCGTTCGGCATCGGGGTGGTGAACGTGAACGCGACGGCAGCACCCTCCGTCGCGATGTCGCCCGTGTAGTCGACCGTGGGCCGCCAAGTGTTGAGCCACAACCGTTTCTCCGTCACCGGGGACAGTCCGCCGGACGCGTCGCGGGCCTGGACCCGCAGCAGGGTCTGCTCGGTCGAGGTGACTTCGACCGGCAGCGCGGCGGTTCCGTCGGCGTTCGCCTTGACCGTCCACTTCGTACTCTCGGCACTCGCGAACCAGTAGTCGTACTCGACGATGTGCGGCATTCTCGGTTTCGCCGTGTACGTGACCGAGGCGCCGAGGTCGACGTTTTCGGGCCCGCTCACCACCGGTGACGCGTCGACGAGGAACCGGTACTCCCGTTCCGGCGACTTCACGCCCGAGGCGTCGGTGCTGCGCACGAACAACACGTGCTCACCGCCGGCGGCCGGCGTGATCGTCACCTCGGCGACGCCGTCCTGGCCCGCCGTGACCGTGGCGGACGCGCCGTCGTTCAGCCGGTAGTCGTACGCCACGACGTTCGGTGCCGCCGGCGCGAACCTGAACACGCCAGGCACGCCGATGCCGCCGTCCGGGCCGCCCTGCGGCGGATAGCGGTCGGACGTGACCGTCGGCCGCGTCTCCTTGACGATGAACGAGTGGTAGGTACTGAGCGAGAGGTTGCCCGCCCGGTCCCACGCTCGTACGACCACCGAGTGCCGGCCGTTGGCCGTGGGGGTGAAGCTGATGGTGGCCGTGCCGTCGGGGCCCGCGGCGATCTCCCGCATATCCCCGCCGAAGTCGTAGTCGTAGCGCACGACGTCGGTGGAACCGTTGGGGGAGAAGGTGAACTCGCCCGCCACACCGACCCCGCCGCCCTCGGTGTCCGCCGGGTACGTCGCGGAGGCGACGGCGGGCGCGTTCGGATTCGTGCGGTCGACGGTGAACCGGCACGGGCCGGTCGTGGACGACTTCGCCCCCCAGCTGTCCTGTGCGTACACCTCCCACGCGTAGGTACCGTCGGCGAGGCCCCAGGTGTCCACGTACGCCTCGGAGCCGGCGGCCGTACGCCGTTGTGACGGGTCCGCCACCGGCCACCACGTGAACTGCCCGAACGTGGTGTCGCCGTTCGGGTCGGACAGCCGTGCGCTCAGCTTCGCCTGGTGATTGACCAGCGGTCCGGTGCCGTCCTTGGCGCAGGGCTCGTCGTTGGTGCGGAGGTCGGCCGGTGTCGCGGGCGGAGCGTTGTTCACCACCCGCAGCGTCGCCGGGGACTCGATCCTCCGATAGAACGCAGGGTCCGCCTCGTGGGCTTCGGCGACGCGGATGCCCAGCGTGAGGTGACGGGCCTTCTGTGCGATCGCGTCCCGCACCGCGGCGGTGACGTCGAACGTGGCGTGGTTGTCGATGCAGGTGTTGTCGGCGCCCCTGGACGCCACCCGTGTGTGCTCCGCCGGGCGGCTCTGCCAGGTCGACTGCTTGGTGTAGGCGGAGGTCCGCCACACCTCGGTGGCTCGGCGGTCGCAGTCGACGTAGTGCGTCTCGCCCGCCGACAGCAGCACCGTCGTGAACGGCACACCTCGCAAGGAGCCGAGGTCGAAATTCACGTAGGAGCGTTGAAGGTGCGGTGTGGTGTCCCAGGTGCCGACCGGCAGGCTGCCGGACGGCTTGAAGTAGGCGGTGGCCGGTGTCGCCGAGTCGACGTAACCCCAGGACGTCGCGGACAGCGTCACTTCCGAACGCTGTTGATCGGTGGCAGCCGCCATCCCGCCACCGGAGACGGTGAGCGCGATGGCGAGCGCGACGGCGGGCAACGTCAGTGATCTTCGTAAGGTCATGCTGGCCCTCCCTTGTGGCATGCACGACGTACACGCCTTAAGGGGAGGGTTGGTTGCCTTCGTCCTAAGCCGTCGGGCGGCCAGCTCCGGCGTAGTCGTCGCCCTGCTTCCGGTAGGTGTGCACCTGCACCGCCTGCCCGGTCTGCGGGGCGTCGATCATCTGCTGGTTCCCGATGTACAGCCCGACGTGGTGGATCTTCGTGTTCGGCTCGCCGTAGAAGATCAGGTCGCCCAGCTGGGGATCGGTCACCTTGTCCACGCTGTGGTACTGCGTGTGGGCGGTGCGCATGAGCTTGACGCCGGCACTGGCGTACGCGGCCGTCGTCAGGCCGGAGCAGTCGAAGCCGGGATCGCTGCCGCCGGTGCCGTTGCCGCCCCAGACGTACGGCAGCCCGATCTTGTCGATGGCGAAGTTGACCGCGCTCAAGGCCGCCGCGTTCGGCGGCTGCGGGCTCTGGCCGACCGTGCCGTAGACGTTCACCGTCGCGAGCGTGCGGTGCATCAGCAGCGGCGCGGGCTGCAGCGTGCTCACCGCGTTCCACCACGTCTGGCCCTGGCCGAGGTCGCGGCCGCCCGCGCACAGGGCGCGCCCGGCGGTGAGCGTGGCGTCGTCGATGTTCTGCGGATCCGGTTTCCCGCCGCTCGCCGAGGCCTTGAAGCGGTCCCACACCGACGACGTCAGCTGCAGCGGGCCGCTCGCGTTCGCGGACGAGACGACCTTGTTGTAGAAGTCGCGGACCTCGACCGCGCCGAGCGGCTTGGTCAGCACGCCGTCGGCGTTCAGCCCCGATCCGGCGGCGCGGCCGTGATCGGAGGCGATCTTCCCGAGCGCGGCCAGCGTCACCCAGGACAGGCGGCAGCCCGGCGTCTCCTTGCTCAGCGCCACGGTGGTCTTCGCGTACCCGGTCATCGCGCGCAGCGGGATGTCGAGCCAGCCGCTGGTCTTCGACACCCAGGCGTCGAACTCCTGCCCCATCTGCTGCGGGACCTTCGGCTGTTCCTTCGGCATCTCAGCCGGGGCGGACGAGGACGGCGGCGGTGTGGGCGGGGCCGAGGACTCGACGGCCGCGGCCTCCGTCTTCGGCTCGTCCTTCGGCGCGAAGGTGATGGCGGCGACCAGCGCGGCGCCCGCGACGACGACCGCGGCGGCGATCACCGGGAGCCTGCGGCGGCGCGAGGTTTCCTGTTCCATCACCGGCCTCCGGTGATGGAGCCGAGGACGAACTCGCGGAAGGCGTCCACGTCGGTGGTCAGCGCGACGTCGATGGTGCGGCCGGGCACGGCCTGCGGATCGGTGCTTCGCAGCCTTCGCCGGTCCACCAGCGTCGCGCCGCGGGCGGGGCCGAAGCCGCACTCGACGTCCACGGGGTACGACTCGACGTCGAGGATGCCCGGCCGGATCGCCTCGGCCACCGCGACCGCGTCGTGCATGACCATCCCGGGGAGACCGAGGATCGGGGTGTAGTGCTCGACGTAGGTGGGCGTCAGCGCTTCGAGCGCCGCGCCGAGCGGCCCGGACGCGGCGAGTTTGCCGAGCCAGTCCGTGTCGACCGAGCACTGGTGCGTGATGTCGAGCGGGACCAGCACCGTGGGGATGTCCTCGTCGACCAGCACCCGGCGCGCGGCCTCGGGGTCGCTCCAGATGTTGAACTCGGCCGCGGTGGTGGAGTTCCCCTTGGTCACCCCGCCGCCCATGATGACGATCCTGCCGATCTTCTCGCGGATGTCCGGATGGGCCGCGAGCAGCAGCGCGATATTCGTCAGCGGGCCGATCGGGGCGATGGTCACCGGCTCGTCGGCGGCTTCCAGCAGATCCACCAGCAGGCGGACGGCGCCGCGTTCGTCGAGCGGGCGTTTCGCCTCCGGCAAGGTCCCGGCGTGCCCGGACAGGCCGTCCTCGCCGTGGACGAATCCGGCGGGTTTGGCGTTGTCGTAGACCATCGGCCGCGCGGCACCGGCGGCGACAGGGACGTCGTCGCGGCCGAAGAGCTGCAGCAGACGGCGGGCGTTGGCGGTGGTGTGGCTCAGCGGAACGTTGCCGAACACCGTGGTCACGCCGAGCAGGTCGACGTCCTCTGCTTGCGAGGCCAGCGCCAGCGCGAAGGCGTCGTCGACCCCCGGGTCGGTGTCGATGATCAGCTTGGTCCCCATGCGCGTGCTCCCCTTTGCGGTCGACGGCCTGTTCACAGGTTACGGTCACCGGTATGACGTCCATGTGGGGTGCGCCCGCGTTGTCGCGGCTCCGCGCCTGGGGCCAGGCCCGTCGTGATCCGCGTCAGGCGAAGTTCCTGACCAAGGACTCGCTGCGCTGGGTGCTGCGAAACCGCGCGTACACGCCCTGGTACCTGGTGCGGTACTGGCGGCTGCTGAAGTTCCGGATCGCGAACCCGCACATCATCCTGCGGGGGATGGTGTTCCTCGGCAAGGACGTCGAGATCCACTGCCGTCCCGGCTACGGGCGGCTGGAGATCGGCCGCTGGGTGCACATCGGCGACGGCAACGCGATCCGCTGCCACGAGGGTTCGCTGCGCATCGGCGACAAGGCCGTCTTCGGGCGGCAGAACGTCCTCAACGGCTACCTCGACATCGAACTCGGCGCGGCCACGCTCGTCGCGGACTGGGTGTACATCTGCGACTTCGACCACGTCACCAGCGACATCACCGTCCCGATCAAGGACCAGGGCATCGTGAAGTCGCCGGTGCGGATCGGGCCGGACACCTGGATCGGCACCAAGGTCTCCGTGCTCAAGGGCACCCGCGTCGGCCGCGGCTGCGTCCTCGGCGCGCACGCCGTGGTGCGGGGCGAGATCCCGGACTACTCGATCGCCGTCGGCTCGCCGGCGCGCGTCGTCCGGAACCGCCAGGACGACTACGCCGCCGACGCCGCCCGCCGCGAGGCCGTCGCGGACATGGCGCGCAAGGCGAACAAGGCACTCCAGAAGACCCTGGGCGTGGACTCGTAACTCGCGTGATCAGAGACGTAACTCGCGTGATCGGAAGCCGCACACACGAGTTCCGCCTTCAATCACGCGAGTTCGGTCTCTGATCACGCGAGAACTAGCCGCGCAGCTGCTCGCGGACCTCCATGAGCGCGAAGCCCAGGAGGTTCTGCCCGCGCCAGTAGTCGGGGCGGGTGGCGTTCTTGTCCTCGCGGGCGAGGCCGCTGCCCCAGACCAGGTCCATCCTCGACGCCTCGACGATCACCTTGTCGCCCGTGCTCAGCAGGAACTCGCGCTCTTCGGCGTGCTGGCGGAACTTCTCGAGGTTGCCGTCGATGACGATGTCGAAACGGTGCCGCTCCCAGACCTCGGCGTCGAACCCGGCGACCTCGCGCCCGAGGATCTTGGCGGTCTTGGGGTCCGGCGCCTGACGGATGTTCGCCGCCGCGGCGTGATCGCCGAACAGCTCGGCCTTGCTCGCCATCATGAAATGCTCGGCCGTCGGGTACCGCTCACCGTCCACCACGAACGGCGCCAGCCACCACTGGCTCAGGCAGGCCGCGTTGACCCGGCCGCTCTTGAGCGGGGTGTGGCCGTAGAAGAGCTGGTACTCGGGCTCCGCGCCACTGTGGACCAGCTCGCGCAACGCATCGAGACTCCGGACTCCGTCGACCTTGCTCACCATGGCGACCAGTGGACCACAGGCCACCGACAACCCGGTGAAGCACCCACTGGACCACTCTCCGTCGTGGCCGGGGCCGGTCAGTACATTCAGCATTCGTGCAAGGGATCGAAACGGTGAGCGCCCGAACGGTCGAAGAGGCCGCCAAGCGATTGGCCGGGGTGGTGACCCGCACGCCGCTCGAACCGAACGAGCGGCTTTCGGCGCGGGTGGACGCCCGGGTCTGGCTCAAACGCGAAGACCTGCAGACCGTGCGCTCGTACAAGATCCGCGGCGCCTATAACTTCATCGTCCAGCTCGACGCGGAGCACCGGGAGCGCGGCGTCGTCTGCGCGAGCGCGGGCAACCACGCGCAGGGCGTCGCGTACGCGTGCCGCCGCCTCGGCGCGAACGGCCGCGTCTACGTCCCCGGCACGACGCCCCGGCAGAAGCGCGAGCGCATCGCGACGCTGGGCGGTTCGCATATCGAGGTCATCGTCGTCGGCGAGACCTACGAAGACGCCTTCAGCGCGGCGAAGCAGGACGCGGAGAACACCGGCGCGACGCTGGTCCCCGCGTTCGACGCGCCGGAGACGGTCGCCGGTCAGGGCACGGTCGCGATGGAGGTCGTCGCGCAGCTCGGGTTCGTCCCGGACGTGATGGTGGTGCCGGTCGGCGGTGGCGGCCTGCTCGCGGGGATCGCCGCGTGGGCCGCGGAACGCGCGCCGGAGATGCGGATCGTCGGGGTGGAGCCGGCCGGCGCGACCTGTATGGCGGCCGCGCTGGCGGCGGGGGAGCCGGTGCGGCTCGAAAGCGTCGACACCTTCGTGGACGGTGCGGCGGTCGCGCAGGCCGGATCGGTGACGTATCCGCTGGTCCGCGACGGCGGCGTCGAGCTCACCGACGTCGCCGAGGGCGCGATCTGCACCGAGATGCTCGCGATGTACCAGTCCGACGGCGTGATCGCCGAACCCGCGGGCGCGCTCGCGACCGCCGCGCTCGGCACGACGGTGAAGATCGACCCCGGGCAGATCGTGGTGTGCGTCGTCTCCGGCGGCAACAACGACGTCAGCCGCTACGGCGAGGTGCTCGAACGGTCGCTGATCCACGAAGGACTGAAGCACTACTTCCTGGTGGGGTTCCCGCAGGAGCCCGGTGCGCTGCGGCGGTTCCTCGACGAGGTCCTCGGGCCGGACGACGACATCACGCGGTTCGAGTACGTGAAGCGCAACAGCCGCGAGACCGGCCCGGCGCTGATCGGCGTCGAACTCGCGCGGCCCGGTGACCTGGAAGGTCTTCTGCACCGGCTGGAGGTCAGCCCGCTGCAGGTGGAACGGGTGGAACCGGGCAGCCCGCTCTTCCACTTCCTGGTGTGACCCGGATGTCATGAAAGGGTCGTTCAGGACGAAAAACGTCCTGAACGACCCTTTCATGACACACGCGGGCCTAGCGGAAGGCGGCCAGATGCGTCCGTGCCCAGGTCGCGAACGGCCGTGGCTCCCGTCCGGTCAGATCCTGGACGGCACCCGTGACCTCGGAGTCGTCGAACTCGCCCTCGGCGAAGAAGCGGAAGAAGGCGTCGACGTACTTCGCCGGCATCTCCGCACTCATCGTCACGCGGGCCTCGGCGTCCGAAAGCGGTTCCAGGTGCAGCTCCCGCCCCAGCAGTTCACTCAGGACGCGCAGCCGGTCGGCCGGCCGGAGCGAACCCGGGCCTGTGATGGCGTACGCCCGGCCTTCGTGTCCCGGCGTGGTCAGCGATTCCGCGGCGACGGCGGCGATGTCGTACGGGTCGATCGTCGCCACCGGCACGTTCGCGAACGGCTCGCGCACGACGTCCCCCGCGCGAAGCTGTGCGACCCATTGCAGCGAATTCGACATGAACCCGCTCGGCCGCAAGAAGGTCCACGCCAGCTTCGAAGCGCGCACCGCGGCCTCGGCCGCCATGTGCGTCCCGGCGACGGCGTTGTCCGCGTGCCCGCCGACGACCGAACGGGACGACAGCAGCGTCACCTGCTCGACACCCGCGTCCCGCATCACCGCGAGCGCGCCGGGCATGTCCTCGTAGCCGCCGAGCAGGAAGACCGCACGGACACCGTCCAACGCGGGTTTCAGGCTCGTCGCCTCGTTGAGATCTCCCACCACCGCGTCGACGCCGTCCGGTAACGGTCGCGGTGTGCGGACCAGCGCGCGGACGGGATGCCCGCCGCGCGCCAGGATTCCGGTCAGTTCCGAGCCGACGTTGCCGCCTGCCCCGGTCACCAAGATCATCCAGTTCTCCCCAGTGCGGTGGCCGCCGTCACACCGGCGGCCGTCGACGGCAACCCTGCCAGGGAGATCGGGGCGGCTCAAGGCGACTTGGGCACCGCCGGATACGGGACGAAGGTGCTCGTGTTCTCGTCGACGGTGAGCTGCTTGCCGATCGTCGGGAACGCGCGCTGTGAGCAGGCGGGGCGTTCGCAGACTTTGCAACCCATGCCGATCGGCGTGGCGGCGGCGCGGTCGTCGAGGTCGAGCCCGGTCGAATAGATCAGCCGTTTCGCGTGCCGCAGTTCGCAGCCGAGGCCGACGGTGAACGTCTTGCCGGGGCTGCCGTAGCCGCCGATGTTGCGCGAAACCGTCCGCGCGACCCAGAAGTAGCTCTTGCCGTCGGGCAGGGTCGCGATCTGGGTGAGGATCTTGCCGGGCTGGGTGAACGCCTCGTAGATGTTCCACAGTGGACACGCGCCACCGACGCGGGAGAAGTGGAAACCGGCCGCGGACTGGCGTTTCGACATGTTCCCCGCCCGGTCGACCCGCACGAACGAGAACGGCACGCCGCGGTTCTTCGGCCGCTGCAACGTCGAGAGCCGGTGGCAGACCGTCTCGAAGCCGACGCCGAAGTGGTCGCACAGCCGCTCGATGTCGTAACGGAAGCGCTCCGCGGTGGACAGGAACGGTCCATAGGGGAGGATCAGCGCGCCCGCGAAGTAGTTCGCGAGCCCGACGCGGGCCAGCGAACGCGCGGCGGGCCCGGAGAACGCCCACGAGTCGGCGAGTTCGGTGATCAGGTCGTCGTATTCGAGCAGCGCGATCTGTGAGGCCATCCGGAACGCCTGCTGCCCGACCCGCAGGCTCGGCGCCAGCCGCAGCACTCGCGGTCCCGGTTCGTAGCGGTGCTGTTCGCCGTTGGCCTCGTCGATGCCTTCGCTCGTGACGTCGACGCCGTAGCGCTGGATCAGCGACTCCTTCAGCGCCGCGAGCACCTGGCCGCGTTGCAGCGGGATGTCGTGCGCCATGCGTTCGGCGCGTTCGTCCAGCTCGGCGACGTAGTTCTCCCGCTCGTAGAAGAAGTCGCGGACCTCTTCGTGCGGCAGGGCGGTGGCGGCGCTCCCGTGCAGGCCGAGGCCGTTTTCCGTGGTCAGCGCGGCGGTGTTTTCGACGGCGTTGCGGTAGCTGCGGTGCAGTTTGACCAGTGCCTGGGCGATCGTCGGCAGGTTCGTGGCCAGGTCGTTGAGCTCGCTGTTCGTGACGTCGACGCCGAGCACCTCGTCGAGCAGCGCTTCCTTCACGTCCGCGACCAGCCGCGCGGTGTCGTTGTTCGCGAAGAACTCGGTGTCCACTCCGAACGCTTGGGTGATGCGAAGGAGCACCGGGACGGTCAGCGGACGCGAGTTGTGCTCGATCTGATTGAGGTAACTCGGTGAGATCTCCAGCACACGAGCCAGATCCGCCTGGCTCATCGACCGGCTTTCGCGCAGATGCCGCAGCTTCGCTCCGGCGAAGGTTTTGTCCACTGAGGCCTCTCTGTCCGCAAGGTTTCCGGGCCTGAACGATTCAGTGAACGGTCAAGCACGTGAATTTTCGCTCCGCTTGCGAACCTGCGATTCGCAACCTTTGCAAGATGCTACGGAAGCTTCGCAGAAATTGGCAAATTGGAGGCCTGGATCGGATTTCCCCAGTCATGTCAGGGTCGAGTCAGGAAAGGCGATCACTCGCAAACTTCGCAACACCGGGAGAATCCGATGACTCAGCACGCGCAGCAGCTGGAGCAGGCGGCCGCCGAACTGGCCAAGCAGTGGGAGACCGACCCCCGCTGGGCGGGCGTGAAGCGGTCGTACTCCGCGGCTGACGTGGTCAAGCTGCGCGGCAGCGTGGTCGAGGAGCACACGCTCGCTCGCCGCGGCGCCGAGAAGCTGTGGGACCTCCTGCACAACGAGGACTACGTCCACTCGCTGGGCGCCCTGACCGGTAACCAGGCCGTGCAGCAGGTGCGCGCCGGCCTCAAGGCCATCTACCTGTCGGGCTGGCAGGTCGCCGCCGACGCCAACCTCTCCGGCCAGACCTACCCGGACCAGAGCCTCTACCCGGCCAACTCGGTGCCCGCCGTCGTCCGCCGCATCAACAACGCGCTGGGCCGCGCCGACCAGATCAACTGGGCCGAGGGCAACACCGACATCGACTGGTACGCCCCGATCGTCGCCGACGCCGAGGCCGGCTTCGGTGGCCCGCTCAACGCCTTCGAGCTGATGAAGGGCATGATCGCCGCCGGTGCCGCGGGTGTGCACTGGGAGGACCAGCTCGCTTCCGAGAAGAAGTGTGGTCACCTCGGCGGCAAGGTGCTGATCCCGACCAAGCAGCACGAGCGCACGCTGAACGCCGCCCGCCTCGCCGCGGACGTGCTGAACGTGCCGTCGCTGATCGTCGCCCGCACCGACGCGCAGGCCGCCACGCTGATCACCAGCGACGTCGACGAGCGCGACCGCAAGTACGTCACCGGCGAGCGCACCGCCGAGGGCTTCTACAACGTCACCAACGGCATCGACCCCTGCATCGACCGCGGTCTCGCCTACGCCGAGTACGCCGACCTGCTGTGGATGGAGACCTCCAAGCCGGACCTCGAGGTCGCCCGCCAGTTCGCCGAGGCGATCAAGGCCAAGTACCCGGACCAGATGCTGGCCTACAACTGCTCGCCGTCGTTCAACTGGAAGAAGCACCTGGACGACGCGACGATCGCGAAGTTCCAGCGCGAACTCGGCCACATGGGCTACAAGTTCCAGTTCATCACCCTGGCCGGCTTCCACGCCCTGAACTACTCGATGTTCGACCTGGCGCACGGTTACGCCCGCGAGGGCATGACCGCCTACGTCGACCTGCAGGAGCGCGAGTTCGCTTCGGAGGAGCGCGGTTACACCGCCACGAAGCACCAGCGCGAGGTCGGCACCGGCTGGTTCGACAACGTCGCGACCGCGCTGAACCCGGAGAGCTCGACCACCGCGCTCGCCGGTTCCACCGAGGCCGAGCAGTTCTGATCCCTCGCAAGTAGATGCCGGGTGGCGGTCTCCCGACTCCCAGGGGAGACCGCCACCCCCCATCCCCTTCCCTCTCTCTCGCGAAGCCCAGCGGAGGCACACCATGGTTGAGAAGCTGAACTACCGGATCGACGTCTGCGGACCCGCCGGTGACCGGTTCGCCGAGATCCTCACCCCGGCCGCGCTGGACTTCGTGGCCAAACTGGACAACGCGTTCGCCGGCCGCCGCCGCGAACTGCTCGACGCGCGCCGTCTGCGCCGCGAGAAGCTCCAGTCCGGTGAGGAGCCGCTGGGCTTCCTGCCCGAGACGCACGAGATCCGCGACGACAGCAGCTGGTCGGTCGCCCCGTCCGCGCCCGGTCTCGAAGACCGCCGCGTCGAGATCACCGGCCCGACCGACCGCAAGATGACGGTCAACGCGCTCAACTCCGGCGCGAAGGTCTGGCTCGCCGACTTCGAGGACGCGACGTCGCCGACCTGGCACAACGTGATCGACGGACAGCTCAACCTGTTCGACGCGATCCGCCGCAACATCGACTTCACCACCGAGGCGGGCAAGCGCTACACGATCGGCGACGAGCCCGCGACGATCGTCGCCCGCCCCCGCGGCTGGCACCTGGTGGAGAAGCACATCCGCATCGACGGCCGCCCGGTTTCGGCTAGCCTGGTCGACTTCGGTCTCTACTTCTTCCACAACGCGCGCCAGCTGCTGGCCCGCGGCAGCGGCCCGTACTTCTACCTGCCGAAGCTCGAGAACCACCTCGAAGCGCGGCTGTGGAACGACGTCTTCCTGCTGGCGCAACGGGAACTCGGCATCCCGCGCGGCACGATCCGGGCCACCGTGCTGATCGAGACGATCACCGCCGCGTTCGAGATGGAGGAGATCCTCTACGAACTGCGCGAGCACGTCGCCGGGCTGAACGCCGGCCGCTGGGACTACATCTTCAGCGTCATCAAGAACTTCTCCTCACACGGTGCGGACTTCGTGCTCCCGGACCGCGCACAGGTGACGATGACCGTCCCGTTCATGCGGGCCTACACCGAACTGCTGGTGCGCACCTGTCACAAGCGCGGGGCGCACGCCATCGGCGGGATGGCCGCGTTCATCCCGAGCAAGGACCCGGAGATCAACGCGACCGCGCTGGAGAAGGTCCGCCAGGACAAGGAACGCGAGGCGAACGACGGTTTCGACGGCTCGTGGGTCGCGCACCCCGGCCTCGTCCCGGTCTGCCGCGAGGTGTTCGACGACGTCCTCGGCGGCTGGCCGAACCAGCTCGGCAAGCTCCGTGAAGACGTCGTCGTGACGGCCGAGGATCTGCTCGACGTCGCCAGCGCGGGCGGCGAGGTCACCGAAGCCGGTGTCCGCGCCAACATCAACGTCGCGCTGCGCTACATCGACGCTTGGCTGCGCGGCACCGGCGCGGCGGCGATCCACAACCTGATGGAGGACGCCGCCACCGCCGAGATCGCGCGCTGCCAGGTGTGGCAGTGGATCCGCAACGGCACGAAGCTCGAAGACGGTACCGCGCTCACCCGCGAACTCGCCGTGTCCTATTTGGACGAAGAGCTGGCGTCGGTGCGTTCCGAACTGGGCGAGGGCACCCGTCTCGGCGATGCCTACGAGATCTTCACCGAGACCGCGCTGGGCGAGAAGCTGCCGAGCTTCCTCACCACCGGTGCGTACGCGCGATACCTGACCACGCACTGATCAAGGCTCCGGCCGCCTCTACCTGACGCGGGGCGGCCGGGTTCCACACCGGTTTGGGACGGTGTGGCCCAACGGGTCCGGTGGCGGAGGCTCCCCGCCACCGGACCCGCTTCACGCGCGCGCTCTTCCGGTAGCGCTGTCGGGCGTGCGCCTCGCCGCGGAGACCCCGCTCACCCCCACACCGCAGTGGGCGGGGTCTCCGCGGCTTTCCGGCTCCGGGCACACTCACGGGACCGGACGAATCGGTCACGGACCGCGATTAGGTAGGGGTACCTAGTGATACCCCCGTTGTTTCGGCGGCGGGTCGCGCGGATGCTCGGCGCCGGGCGGGAAATCCGCCCGTTTCCCCGAGGAGCCACCATGAAGAAGCAGTTGAGAACGCTCTTGGCCGCGACCTTCGCCGTCCTCGCCGTCGCCCTCGCCGCCCCCGCGGTGTCCGCCTCGGCCGGGGTCTCGGTGCAGCCGGACTGTGTCCGGCCGTGCCACTTCTGATCTTCGCCACCTAGAGCAGCCCCGGGGGTCGTGCCCCTCGCGACCCGCGTCGCTCGTGAAGGGGGATCCGGGTTCCCCGACGTCCCGGATTCCCCTTCGCCCCGTATTCAGCCCGGCGCTCGTGTTGCGAAAGCCACTTGCGCAACCTTCAACGTTGCGAANNGCATTCAGAGGACTGAATGCGAGCGATCAGGGCTCGAAGGCGTTACCGGTCGCGATCTTCGGCCGCCCCAGCTCCACCGGCTCGCCGATGCGAGCACGCCGGTAGACGGCCACGGTCGCCTCAGCGATCCTGCCCCAGTCGAAGTCCGCGGCCAGCCGCGACTGCGCGGTCAGCGCCCGCCGGGCGGCGGCGACCTCGTCGTCCAGCACCGCCTCGACGGCGTCCCCGAGCGCCTCGACGTCGCCGGGGCTGAACGCCAGGCCGGTCTCGCCGTCGACGACGACCTCGCCGAGCCCGCCCGCGGTCGAAGCCACCAGCGGCGCCTTCGCGGCGGCGGCCTCCAGAGCGACGATGCCGAAAGGCTCGTACCGGCTGGGCAGCACGACGGCGTCGGCCGCGGCCAGCACGGCGCGCAATTCACGGTCGGACAGATGCCCGACGAAGTCCACCGCGCGCCGGACGCGCAGCTTGCGGGCCTGGTCGACCAGTTCCTCCAGATGCCGCCCCTTGCCGGCGACGACCAGCCGCGTCCCCGGTTTGGCCCGGCGGATCCGGGGGAGCGCGGCGAGCAGGTCCTGCACGCCCTTCTCCCATTCCAGCCGCCCGAAGTAGAGCAGCAGCGGCGCGCCGGAGGGGCTGTAGACCTCGCGCGCGTGCGCGACCTCCTCCGCGGGCACCTGCCAGGTGCGCTCCTCGATGCCGTTGTGGATCACGGTGACCGCGTCGGCGTCGACCTCGAACAGATGCGCCACCTCGCGGCGCATGGCCTGCGAACAGGTGATCAGCGCGTCCGAGCGGTTCGCGAGCCACCACTCGACGGAGTGCACCTGCTGGTTCAGCGGATGCGACAGCCAACCGGAGTGCCGTCCGGCCTCGGTGGCGTGGATCGTGCCGACCAGCGGCACCCGCGCGGCCTCCGCGATCGCGATCGCGGGGTGGGTGACCAGCCAGTCGTGGGCGTGCACGACGTCCGGCTGCCACGTGCGCAGCAGATCGGTGGCGGCGCGGACCATCGCGTGTCCCATGGCCAGTGTCCACGCGACGAGGTCCCGTTCGAAGGTCACGTGCATCGGGTCTTCGGCGACCCGGATGATCCGGACGCCCTCGACCACGCGATCGGTCCTCGGATGGGTCTCGGCGTCGGTGCCCGCCGTGTGACGGCACAGGACGACCACGTCGTGCCCCTGCCTGGCGAGATGCCGGGCCAGGGCGTGGACGTGCCGTGCGAGTCCGCCGACGACCACGGGTGGGTACTCCCACGACAACATCAGCACGCGCATGGGTGGAGGTTACTCGTGAGTCGGTCGGCACCGGGACCGGGCGATCACCCCTGCCGGTGAACCCGATCGAGGGCGACAGGAGTGGCGATCTTTGCCACCATCGGATCGATGACCTCCTCGGTGAACGCGGCCGGACCGGCCTTCAAGACCGTCGAACCGGTGCTCTCGACGCCGTGGTCCGCGCAGGTCGGACCGGGCGACGCGCTGCCGGAGTACCCGCGTCCCCGGCTGGTCCGCGAACGCTGGCTGAACCTCAACGGCGTCTGGGAGTACGCGGGCAGCGGCGCGCCCCGCCGCGACGGGTACGGCGAGCGGATCCTGGTGCCGTTCCCGCCGGAGTCGGCGCTTTCCGGCATCGGACGGCGGGACGAAACCCTCTGGTACCGCAAGGTTTTCCACGTCCCGTCCGAATGGGACGGCCAGCGGGTACTGCTCCACTTCGGCGCCGTCGACCAGTCCGCGACGGTCTGGGTGAACAACCAAAAGGTGGCCGTCCACGAAGGTGGGTACACGGCCTTCAGCGCGGACATCACCGACGTCCTGCGCCCGTCCGGATCGCAGGAACTCACCGTCCGCGCGACGGACCGGACCGACGCCTCGACGCACCCCGTGGGCAAGCAGCGAAACGACCCGAAAGGGATCTTCTACACCGCCGCGTCGGGGATCTGGCAGACCGTCTGGCTGGAGCCCGTGCCGTTCGCGCACATCCGGGAACTGCCGCTGACGCCGGATCTCGAAGGGGTGACCGTTGTGCCCAAGGTCACAGGCGGCGCCCGGGTGGAAATGATCGTCAGCGAACCCGACGGCGCGGAAGTGGCACGCGTCGAAGGAGAGACAGGGCGGCGGTTGCGCGCAAACCTTCCGAGGCCTCGCCTGTGGACACCGGGCGACCCTTATCTCTACGACCTCCAGGTCCGTTTGCTCGACGAAAGCGGCAACGTGCTCGACGTCGTCGAGTCCTACACCGGGCTCCGCACGATCGGGACGGTCGCCGACGCCCAGGGCAGGCCGCGGATCGCGCTCAACGGCCGGATCACCTTCCTCCACGGCCCGCTCGACCAGGGTTATTGGCCCGACGGGATCCACACCGCGCCCACCGACGAGGCACTGCGGTTCGATCTGGAGAAGACCAAGGAGCTCGGCTTCAACTTCGTCCGCAAACACGTCAAGGTCGAGCCGGAACGCTGGTACCACTGGGCGGACAGGCTGGGCCTCCTCGTCTGGCAGGACATGCCG
>NZ_LQMT02000002.1 GCF_001620365.2 Amycolatopsis keratiniphila subsp. keratiniphila | reverse complement strand
TTTGGCCGCGTCGAACGCGCCCTCCAAGCGCAACACACGACCGAGGTCGTTTAGGGCATAGCCCTGTCCCAACCGATCGCCAGCCTGTTCGAAGAGCTCCAGAGCGTGCTGGTGGTTGTGTTTGGCCGCGTCCAACTCACCCCACAAGCGCTGCACGACGCCGAGGTAGTTGAGGGCGTAGCCTTGCCCTAACCGATCGTGGATTCGGGTGGCGGCGTCCAGCGCGGTGTTGTGGAGCCGCACTCCTTGCTCAGTAAGGCTCATGACGCGGAGGTAAGCTGAGAGTACAGCGCTGAGATGCACGGTGCGGTGCGGCTGGCCGGCCGCAGCGGCGCGTGTGGCGCAGGTTGTCAGGGTAGACAGTTCGATGGCAAACCACTGGCAGGCCTGCGCCGCGCTTCGGATATATGGGGTGTCCACGGGCGTGGTGCTTATAGTCATGGTTAAGGCCTGATATCTAGGAAGATAACTATTGGCATCAAGCGCCGCATGCAGGTAGTAGTTGAGCACTCGGTCTAGTGCTTGGCGGCGATCAGCGTCGGTCAGGCCTTCGGCCAGGGTGATGGCGTAGTCGCGTAGGAGGTCGTGCAGTTGGTAGCGACCGGGTGTGGTCTCCATGATCAGGTTGTCGGTGTATAAGTCGTCCAGACCGCGACTGGCGGCGGCCCGATCACTGCCGAGGAGCGCAGCTACCGCGTAGGCGTCGAACTCCGGCCCCGGGTGCACGCCGAGCAGTTGAAACAGGCGGCGCCGGTCGGCTGGCATCGCGCGGAAGGACATCGCGAATGCTCCGGGCACCGACAGGTCCCCTGCCTGCAGGCCGTTCAGTCGCTCGTGGTCGTCGGCGAGTTGGTCTGCGATATGACGAGCATTCCATCGAGGGTGGTCTCGCAGGCGAGCACCGACGATGGAGATCGCCATCGGAAGGTGACCGCAGAAGCGGCCGACGATCTCGGCTACGGCCTCGTCGTCGGAGAGTTGGCTGGGCCGGTCGGCTGAGCGCAGGAGAAGTTGCCGAGCGTCTTCAGTTGGCATCGGGTGCAGGGCCATCGGTGCTACACCGTCTAGGCCAGCGAGGCGGTGTCGACTGGTGATCAGCACCAGGCAAGTGGGCGTTCCCGGCATCAGAGGCCGCACCTGGTCGTGGTCTGCGGCGTCGTCGAAGATCAGCAGCGCGTGTGTGCCGTTGATGCGCTGTCGCCAAATTCGTGCTCGGTCGTCGAGTTTAGGTGGCAAAGTGGACAGATCCACACCAGCTGCCAGCAGCAGTGAGTCCAGCGCGTCACCCGGTGACACCGGTTTGCGTCCTGGGGTGTGGCCGTGTAGTTCGAGGAAGAGGTTGCCACCGGGGAAATAGTTCTCCAGCAGGTGCGCGGCCCGAATGCATAGCGTGGTCTTACCAACGCCGGCCATGCCGGATACCGCATGCAGGTTCACTGCCCGTGGTTGGCCATCGATCACAGTCCGGGCATGTTTCGCTAGAGTTTCCAGCTCGGATTGACGTCCGGTGAAGTGGGGTAGTCCATTCCGCATGCTGAACATTGCTGATGGCGCTGCGTCCGACAATTGTGCGGTGAACGGGGGGGGTGAGTGCCCGCTCGCCCGGATCGGAGGTTAGGCGCTTGGCCAACGCGACCGAAGCTGGCGCCGGTGCGACACTGAAGATCTCGTCCATCAGCCTGGTCAGCCGCGTGGTCCATTCTGGAATATCGACGTGGCGCCCGGCGGCGGCCAATGCCCGCAAGCCATCGACCATGAACTCATCTGTCGGGCTCTCTTCCACCACGTAGGCCAATTCCTGGATGACTTGCTCGGGCTTCCCGGTAGCCAGCAATGCCTCGAACAGATGGTGCCGAACGGTGCGGAGGACGGCTTTCATGTCGGTTCTGCGGCGGTCCGCCCAAAGACTCTTGACGTTGGCTAAAGGTTCGCCCTTTCCTCGCCACAGCGCCAAAGCTCGGTCAAACATCTCTACATCCGCTTTAACGCGTGCGGTGTCCGCGAGGCGGGTAAACCGGTGGTAGTCCACTAGTGATGCGTCGATGTCCAGACAGTAGGTGCGGGCGCCGCTGGAGTAACGCAGCCAGGCACGGTCACCACCCGCCTTCTCGATCGCCCCACGGATCTCGGTGACAAATCTGGTGAGACTACCAGCTGATTTGTCGGTCTGCTGACTCGGTAGCCACAGCCAGTCAAGGAGGGTAGTCGCCGGAATCGGCGTCGTGGGCTGGAGAGCCAGTGCGGCAAGTACACAGTAGCCGCTGGAGGTTGACAACCGGTGTATACGGCCGTGGCCACGGATCTCCACATTTCCCAACAAATTGATCTCCACAGCACCCTCCCCGGCTGCGACATTCCCTGTCCGCGAGTGTCCCAGCCCCACAGTCAACGGACCACAGATTCACCCATTTGCACAGTCGTTGTCCGTGTTGTATGCGGTGGACTGTCCGTGCTTCGGCGCATCGTCTTCCTGTCAGCACGAGCCGACAGATAGCCAGACGGGGAGGAATACAGGGAGCCAGCATTCAGTACACACACCGCCCGATGAGGGACTGCCCAGCGTTTGGTTGTGACAGAGGTTAGGGGGTTTCAGGCCGCCGACGCGGTGGTGTAGATGGTACTTCTTCGACCGGAACTGGCTGCCGCGGTCCGAGTGCACGATGACCCCGGCCGGGTCGCGCAGTGTGATTGCGTTGCACAGAGCGGCGATGGCGAGTGAGGAACTTCATGCGGGAGTCGATCGAGTATCCGACGATCTTGTTGGAGTAGCAGTCCTTGATCGCACAGATACAGCTTGCGCCGCTGGACGAGATCTACCCGATCATCTACCTCGACGCCCTGGTCGTGAAGGTCCGTGACGGCCACGTCGTGCGCAACAAGGCTGCTCACGTCGCCGTCGGTGTCGATCTGGACGGCGTGAAACCGTGCTGGGATCTGGGGTCAGGCCGCGGAAAGCGCGAAGTTCTGGGGGAGGGTCTGCGCCGAGCTGCGCGACCGCGGAATCCGGGCCGTGCTGATCGTGTGCTGTGACGGGCTCACCGGGTTTCCCGAGGCCATCGAGGAGACCTACACGGTCCACCTGATCCGTGCGGCGATGTGGTTCGTGTCCTGCACCGACCGCAGGAAGATCGCCGCCGCACTGAAACCGATCTACACCGCGCCCACCGCCGAGGCCGCCCGCCTCGAGCTCGACGCGTTCGCCTCCTCTGACCTCGGGAACCGCTAACCCGTGGCGGTCATGACCTGGGAAAACGCGTGGAAACGGTCATTTCATTCCTCAAGTTCACCCTGGATGTCCGCAAAAATCATCTACACCACCAATGCGATCGAGTCCCTGAACTACCAACTCTGCAAGATCATTAAAACCGGGGGCGCTTCCGCAACGACGCCATCATCAAACTGCTCTGGCTCGGGATCCGGAGCATCAAGGACAAACGAGCGCGTCAACGAGCCAAAGAGAAAGGCCTGCCACCAGCCGAACGCCGCGCCCCCGTCAAACTCGTCGAAGATGCCACCCATCCAAGGCTGGAAGAGGCCCTCGGCTCCCTCGTAATCGCCTTCCCCGAACGCATCACCCACTAAATCAAATAGAACCTTATTTTTCGATCACTTACACAGAAAACTTGACAAGCCCTGCCCAGGAACGACTCGGAAGTCCCAAAATCCTTGGTGACTTGCCGCAACGGGTCCTGCCCTGACGGGTGAGCACGACGTCGTCGTCACGAAACCCATGAAGATAAGGCTTAGACACGATGACATCCTTCCAGAGCGAAGCCGAAGCTTCGCAGGTCGGGTGTCAACCAAACCCTGGGCAACCCCAATACTCCTGCACCTGGCGCGCCCGCCACGCCGCCAGAGTGGTCTTGCTGACGCCCGTGGTGCCATCCAACGTCGGGATCATCACCGTCCCGACGCTGGCAGTCGTTCGCGCTTCGCGCAGCACAATGTCGAGAACTGCGAGTTGCTCGACACGACCGACAAAGTCGTTTGTCGCCGAAGGCGGTTGCCAAGGAACCGGCGTCGTTCCCTTCGTAAAGCGCATCCAGAACCACTTGGCGGATAGAGCTTGCCTGAACCACTGATCCGGCAACCGCGCCACTGACCAGGGCTCGCGCATCCATCGCATCAACCATGGGACGGCATACTCTTCGGTGCCTGCAGAGCACAGGCTCCGACGCGCGGCTTACGCTACCCGGTCGGAGCAACTGAACCACCCGGTTCGGCAGAGACGCCTTACCCTCAAAATAATTGCCTGCGAGGATGATCTAACCAAGGAGCCTAAACCCGTTAATAGTGAAAGGATCAAGTCAACCAGTATTATGTGGATGCAGGTTCTGACACCCAGAACTGCAAGGCCTTTAAAGTATATCCACCATCGTTTGACGGGAGCAGCGTTATGAACACCCAGCCGTGGAGCCTGAAGGAAATGAATCAGGCAGTTTGTGCAATTGAAGGAAAGGTTGTTCATACCCCGCTGACATGGCATCGAGGCGTGGCGCTCAAGCGGGAAGACCGGCAGGCTGGCGGCACTTCTAAATGGCGTGGCGTGCAAGCCGAAATTAGCATGTCTCGCATCAGTCCGCCTGGCATAGTTTGCGTCTCGTCGGGCAATACCGGAAAAGCTGTAGCCTTGGCTGCGCGAATCAGGGGTATCGAAGCTCACATGTTCTGTACGGAAGATTCTATGCTACAAAAGCGCGAATACGTTGAAAGTCTGGGTGCAAGAATCCATGTCAGCAAGAGTTCTTTTTCTGAAGCTTCGAGCAAAGCTAGCGAGTTCGCGGCGGATCGCGGTTTTCTATTCATTTCGCCAGGCGCAAGCTGGCCATTTGCCTACGGCGCGGCAAGTATTGTTCCTGAAATAATCAGAAATGCTCCGAGTGTGTCTCTTATTGTGGCGCCCATTGGCGGCGGAGGGTTGATATCGGGCATCGGCCTAGCCTTAAGCGCATGCCGACCTCGAGCACCAAGGCTCGTCGGAGTACAAGCAGCAAACTCGCCGTATTACTATAATGAATTTCATGGAATTTCAGGACCAGTTAGGGCTGTCTCAACCGTAGCTGATTGTATATCTGGCGATTTAGAGCGCCGTGCAATTATCCGCAGCATTGCACGAAATTTCATTGACGATATCCTGCTGGTTGAGGAATTGGAAATTATTGGTGCCACAAAAGAACTTGAGGCCATGGGAATCATGGTCGAGCCAGGAGCGGCGGTCGGATATGCCGCGATTCAAACTGCTCGATTCAGAAGATCCTGGGACGGCCACCGAGTTTGCGTCATAGTCTCAGGAGGACGGGCCTAGTCAGCCGTGGATTTGCTGGCCGGTCGGAGATCAAGTTGCGAGCTGCCCGCGAAGCGGGCAAGGTGGGTGACCTTGCCGCTATGCCATACCGGCCGCATCTGCCTTTCGTAAGGCAGGCGCGATTTACGCGGCAGCGGTGGAACAACTTGATCTATGCGTGGTGGCTACCGCGTTGTGCTGGCATATCCGACCGTAGGGCACCGAACCGTACGCGGTGGCCACCCACAGTGGCGTTGCGCTGGCGCCGCTCGTCAATTGGGTGGAAGCTGTTGGCGCGTTCGGCGGTGTGCCAAGGCGCAGGTTGCTATCGAGGCGATGCCGGCCAGTGGCCAGCCTGCGATGGCCACGAGTGTGATCGTGAAGGCTGCGAGGACGAGGAGCAGGACGAGTACGCGGCGGAACCGCCGGTGATCGCGGAGGCAACTGTCTACTATGTGTTTCCACGAAGTCGGCTCTTGAGTCCGGCTCATCGCTTCGCCTCGCCCGGCTCAGCGTGATTCGCTCTGGCGAAGTACTCGGACCTGGGGACATGGTGTACCTCTAGCGTCAGGCAAGCTTTTCGTAGGTGGACTTCGGCGCGCGTTTCGCCTGATCTCGTGGCGCGGGCGCCGAGGATTCCGACGACTGGGTGGGTGAGTGCTCGGGCTACGTCACTCGCCGGTACTGAGCCGTAGCCGCCCCACTGGAGTGTCCAGTGATCTTGGCCTCCCCACAGCTGAATGAAGTCGAATCCGCTCTGCTGGTGATAGGGGCGTGGTATGGGATCGCTAATCAGCCAGCCGACTGCCCATTGTTCCTCCTCGTGCCGACAGGTAAGCCTGGCGACTAAGCCGGCGAGCAAGTCCATGGCGTCCTCGCCCATCGGGGGGATCGTGTCGTGGGCGTTGCGTTCTTGTGGGCCCAGGACGAGGTCACGTCGTAGGCGTCGCCAGTTGGTGGGGAAGAACCATGGTGGCGTTCGCAGCTTAGGCGTGTAATGGCTGTGGTAGCGCATCCGCAACCACGCTGCGGTGGGAAGGTGCTTCATCAGCAGGGCGTCGCCACGTCCCTCCACCCCCACGGGGCGTAATCCGGGGATGCCGTAGATCGAGTCGCCGGTGGTGTCGGCGAGGCACTGCACCAGGTGATCGGGATCCTCAGCGAGGATGCTCAGGTCGTTGTATTGGGGGGAGACGACGACGTTGCTCCACCCGATCCGGGAGGCTCCCGAGCTGCTGGCGAGCTGGGCGTGCGCGTTCCGAAGTCGGATCGGCGCAGTTCCAGCGTTGAGCAAGAACGGTGCGGCGAACGCGCGGAACCGCTTCTGGGCAGGGTTGCAGGTGTCCAAACCCAATGCTGGCGGTGTAGTGCCGGGAGTGATCCGCGGGATAGCGCGTGCAGCGAGTGAGCGAGGTTCGCCAGTGAACTGGCCACGGAGGTCGGCGAAGTGCTTACGGGAAGTTTCAGGCATGGCGCGTCTCCTGCCGCCCAGACTCGACTATAGACACGTGCCAGACATGCTGACGAACCAACACTGATGAATTGCAAGGTGGGTGCCCCACACCCTCTTGCCGCCAGCGGGACCGTCTGGGTAGATCCGCCGCAGCCCCGGCTCCTTGCGCTCCGAGTACTCGGCAAGAGTATACGATCCCGCAATCGGCGAATGCGCGTCGTGCTCATGGGCGTTCGTACGGTGCGTACCTCAACGTCAGGTGGCACCCGTCGAGTGTTATAACCCATTCGGATGACGAGCGCTGTGCGGCAGTGAGATGCGGAACGCCGATAACAGGGGCCGTCAAACACGCGATGAGGTCTTCTGGCGACGGCCAGCCATTCCATCGAAGGTCCCAGGTCGAGCCTTGACCCCACAGCGCGATCTTGCGGCCGCGGCGATACTCCGCGGGACGAGGGCGTAGGAGCGGGTCGTACCACCACATCCCCATTGCCCACTTGCCGGAGGGGTCGCGGGTGTCGAGCCGGGATACAAGCGCCGCGAGAATCCGCTCGATTCCAGAAGACATCGAGGGAATGCGGGACAGGGCCTCGCGTTCAACTTCGGTGAGCGGGTTCTCGGCGCCAACGTAGTGCTCCGCGCTCCAGGTTTCGCGGTATGGGCCGACGCGCTGGATTTCGCTCACGGGCGGAAAGTCCGCCCGGGAGGCGATCACCATCTTCGCGCCGGTGGGCAGGTGGACGAGGTGGTACGTCCTGAAGTCGACGGCAGCGGTTACGCGTAGCCCTGGTACCCCGTACTGAAGGTCACGATCCGTGGGCGAGGCCAAAAGCCGGCCGACGACGTTCTCGACGGCACGAGGCACGACACAGACGAAGGCGTCGAACCACGGCGACACGGCCATGCTGTAGGACAGGAAGGCGTACGCGCTGTGCTGAGCATCGAAAGGCGTGTTGGCCATGTTGGCGTTGAATAGATAGATCGCCAGGAGTGCGCGGAATCGTCGCTGTGGAGGTGAGCAGCGATCGAGCCCGAGGTCGCCCCTGCCTACGCCAGCCTTCGCGCTTGCCTTGTCTTCGCCGGTGTACGAGCGCCGGATGTCTTTGAGCTTGCGACGGGGTGATGAGGGCATGCGTGATCCATTCCGCGTTCCGGCCCGCACATGGTCACGTTCCTGCGATCAGTTTCATCACTGCGCGCAAAGCGGGTGCCCCACACCCTTCGGCATCGCAAGCGGGGGTGCCGGAACCCTGCCGCTCATGCCATCGCAGCCCTTTACGCACGGCCGCGACCTCGCCAGGAGGATGGTATGAGCGTAGCAGAGGTTAGAAGTCACCACGGCCTCTGAGCCCAGACCCGACGTCGTGTCATGTGCTCGGCAGCTTGGGTCTAAGCAGGCCGACGCCGCCGTTCTCGCCAGGCTAGCCGGAGCGAGCTAACCGGGACCACAGGCTGCCGCAAGGCTGCAACTGGACTGACAATTCGAGTGCTCAGCTTCACGGCCTGACAGCCGGCGCAAACTGCGGCGAGCGCGTCAACTCGCCGCAGTTCGGATCCAGACGCTGATTGAGGGCTATCTGGGGCACGTAGCTGGGTGCCCAGTTCGGCATCAATCGGCGAACGGTCAGCAAGATTCTCCATCGCAACGGTGTGCAGATGCGCCGACGGGAGCTGTCGCCTGAGCAAGTCGATGAAACGATCCGTCTTTACTATCTCGGCTGGACCTGGCACGAGTTGGCGAACACTTCGACGTCAACCCGCCACCGTCTTGACCAGGTTGTGGGAGTGCGGTGTCCTGACCCGGGACATCCGTGGGTGGTGGCCACGGTCCTGAGCGGCGAGGTTCGCCTGCTTTCATGGCACCCGCGACCTCCAGTGACGGCCGCTCTGTCGCTCGGCGCCAACTGGACCGTCCTGGCCTATCTAAACGTGGTGCGCCGGATCGGTCTGCGGCGGGTGTCACCATCGAACACTCCCCCTCAGAGCGGCCCATGTGGCGTGTGTGCCGTCCGGCAAGCGGTCGGTACTGGCTCGGTGTAACACCTCGGCCTAAAGGTACGACTCTGTGTAACACCGATCATGGTGATCACACGTTCGGGCTGCGGCTCGGTGCAAGGAGTCGCACAGGTGAAGCTCGTTTCGGTCGAGGCTCGGAACTTCCGCTCGCTGAGGAAGGTGTGCGTGCCGGTCCGTGAGTTCCTGACCGTCGTCATCGGGGAGAACAACGGCGGCAAATCAAACCTCCTCGATGTGATCAGGCTGGTCACAGATCCGCTCGATGGTAGGCGAGACCGCTACTGGGATGCCGACGATGTCGCACGGATGCCGGGTGTCGACGAGGTCTCCTTGACAGCCACTTACGAGGTGACCGCATTCGAGCAGCGGGGCACGTACAGCCAAGGCCTGCTCGAGGACATGAAGTCTGTCCGATACAAGGTCTCGTACAGTCCACCGGTTGGTACAGAGATTCGAGGCAAGGTCCATTGGGTCGCGGGTCATGGCCGCTCGACCGACCGCGATCCGGAACCGGAGGCCCGCGGACGCCTGAGGCACGTATACCTTCCGCCGCTACGGGACGCGCAACGAGAGCTGAACTCCGGTTCGGGAAGCCGGCTGCGGGTGATCCTGAACTACCTCCTGGCGGAACTCAAGGTGGAGGAGCCCGAGTTCGTCGGCGAGATGCGGGAGACACTGGAGGCGATAAGAACCAGTTCTCGGGCCGGTAGCGTTCTCAAGGGAGTGGAGACCGCTGTGCGGACGCCGCTCGCGGACGTTTCGGCCGGTGCCAGTCCGCAAGACGCGGATGTGTCCTTCGCGGACCCGACGCTGCTCTCGATTGCCCGTTCGCTCCGGATTCGGATGGCCGACCAAGGTTTGGCACCGCGCGATATCGTGGGTTCGGGTTTGGGGTACGCGAACCTGCTGTATATCGCGACTGTCGTCGCGGAGTTGCGTGCCGCTCGGGATCATGATCTGACGGTGTTCTTGGTCGAAGAGCCGGAAGCTCACTTGCATCCACAGCTGCAGACGCTCTTGGTCGAATACCTGCGCGACGCTGCGGAAGCCTCGGCCAATGACCCCGTGTCGCCGGACCATGCCGGGCGGATCCAGGTCATCGTCACCACGCATTCGCCGCTCATTACCTCGTCTGTCGCCGTCGAGGACCTCGTTGTAGTCAAACGTAAGCGCCTCGATGCAAGCGCTGAACAGGAATGCCTGGACACTACATCGGCGCTAACGTCTGAGACCGGCCCGTCGCTGGGAGAACTCCTGAGCCTGTTCGAAACCAAGACGATCCCGTTGGCGAAACTGGACCTGGCCGGTGGACACGCGAAGTTGAAGCGTTACCTCGATGCCACGCGCAGCGCGATGCTGTTCGGCCCACGCGTCGTACTCGTCGAAGGCATCGCCGAGTCGCTTCTCCTCCCCGTGTTCGGTAGGCAAGTATTACGACGCCCGCCGGCGACGCCGCTCTTCCCGACCGGCCGCAACGCCAAGACAGTTGGCGACGAGCAGATGGCTCAAGACCGCGCAAGCTGGGCGCGCTTCGTCGGGACCACGGTCGTCGCGATCGATGGTGTCGACTTCGGACCGTACGTGCGAGTGCTGCTGACGGAGTTCGACGAGGGGCGTATCGCCGAGCGGGTCGCGGTGATCACCGACGAGGATCCGGCCGTTCTCGCAGATCGCCGGACACTCCTCGGTGACCTGGCTTCCGAACTCGGCGCCTCCGAGAGACTGAAGGTCTTTATGGCAAAACCGACGCTCGAACCGGAGTTGCTCGCCGCTTCTACGAGCAACAGGGACGTGATCGAAAAAGCATTCAACCGTCAGCGTCCTAAGGTCGGACCCGAAGTCTGGGAAGAGATTAAGAAACTTACGGACGGAGATCAAATCCTTGCGGCCTTCCTCGATGAGTTTCAGAAGAAGAACCTCCGCAAAGGCGACTTCGCCCAGGACATCGCCGAGCTGAGTGCACAGCAGGAAGGGTTCACCGTGCCCTCCTACCTGAAGGAGGCGATCATCTGGATCTCCGAGGCACAGCAGTGACGTCTCTGGAACAGCGACGTGCCGCGGCGCAGGAACAGCAGCGGCGGGCAACCACCCTCCCCGCGCCCCTGTTCGTACAAGCTTGTCCGGGGGCAGGCAAAACCCGGGTGATCGTGGACAGGCACCTCGCAGCGGCCGGTGGCCGCCGCGGCCGGGCCGTGGTGTCCTTCACCAATGTCGCGTGTGACGAAGTCACCAGGCGGTGCCGGGATGCAGGACGACCTCATCTCGCCGACTTCCCGAATTTCGTCGGCACCATCGACTCGTTCCTGTGGCGCTACCTCGTCCGGCCCTTCCTCAGCTCGGACCGGACCTGGAACCGCATCGACTCGTGGGAGCGCATCGGCGCGACGGTCGACGTATGGGACGGACGAAGGAAGCACATTCTGCGGTTGAGCGATTTCCAGTGGACTCGCGCCCCGGGGGCGGAGCATTGTCGGGCGCAACTCCAGTTCAGGACGAAGAACGCGGCGGCGTACAAGATCCTGGAGAGTCTGAGGATGCTCGACGCCGCGGCGGAACGAGCTGTTCGGCGACGTAACGCGCTGGCCAAGCAGGGGCACATTACCGGGCACGAGGCACGTATCCTTGCCCTCCGTGGATTGAGCCAACATCGACGCGACGTGACCTCCATCTTGACGGGACGCTTCGCCGAGGTCGTCATCGACGAGGCCCAAGACTGTTCAGCCCTGGATCTGGCCATCCTGGCCGAGTTGAGGGACGCCGGTATCCCACTGGTCTTCGTCTGCGACCCAGACCAGGCCATCTACGAATTCCGTGGTGCACTGCCCGACCGTGTCCGCTCGTTCGGCCTCACGCTCGGCGTTCGCGTGGACTTGGTGGGTAACTGGCGCAGCAGTCCCGCGATATGCGCGCTGGCCGCGACTCTTCGTCCGGCTCCTTCGAGGACAGCCGATGACCCGGTTGGCCCGAGTCACGACGAACGAGGGGGCGTTGTCCTCATCCGTGGTTCCGAAGCCCTAGGGGAGGAGATCCTCAACGTGTTTAACGAGTACGCCCAAGCCCGGGGCATCGCGCTGGAGCAGCGGCTCGTGCTCGCGCATGCTGCGGCCAAGCTGCCTGGCGGGGTGCGTAACACGGCGGTCATGCCTCCGGACAACCACTCGGCCCGAGCGGAATGGGCCGCACGCGTCCTGGTGTCGGACACCGTCACTCCCGCACAGCGCGAGACCGCCTGCGAGATCCTCGAACGCACGATTCTCCGCTACTGGTTCACCGACGCCGAGGTCGAAAACCGCACCGTGACCACGGCCTGCGAGCAGCTCGGCGTCGACCGTTCAAGGCTTCGACGCCAGGCCGGAAGGATGGCAGACGCATTATCCACCCCGGGCGAGACTCCGTCCGCTGACTGGTGCAAGGCCGCCAACACCTACTTGAAGACCACACCGCCCATTCCTGGAATGTCCCGACGCAGCCACACTGGCAGCCTCCAGGCACGTACCTCGACCACCAGAACTGCGAAGGGGACAAGTAGCGCCGGATCTCCGGCCAGCCCGCGTCCTCGTGCCAGCGTCGTACACCAAGTCAAGGGCGAGGAAGCGGACGCGGTGCTCGTCATCGTGCCCAGCGACAACCGCGCCGACGACCTCATCCGCGCATGGCAGTCTGGGGTGCACCCCGCTGAGACAGCCGAAAGTCTCCGAGTTCTCTATGTCGCGGCCACCAGAGCGCGGCGACTCTTGGCGATCGCGCTCCCCAACGCCCATTGCGACGACATCGCCGCTCATCTCGAAGCCGCGAACGTGTCCTGCGAGATCATCAATGTGGAGACTTATGTCCCAGTCACCGTTGGCAACCCCTAATGCCCTCGCCGTGTGCTGGTCGCCGCGCCGACCGTGACCGTGCACCTGACTCGATCCCATCAAGTCGTCATGACGGGCTCCTCTGGATATTTGAGGTCGCAGTACCAGTCAACCGCCGGGCCACGAGTGGGATCTCGTGAAGCTGTCCTGGCCTGGCCATTTATTCAACGTCTGATGTCGCGTTCCGCGTCGGTGAGGCGTGCGGGCCGGTCGGCGAGCGGACCTCGCGCGTGCAGCAGGGGAGCTCCAGTTTCAAGCGGTTCCGGTGCGACGGTGTACCAGGCGTACTAGTCGGCCGTGGGTTTGCTGGCCGGTCAGAGATCAAGTTGCGAACTGTCAATCGGTGGCGCATACCGGGTCTGTCCATTTTCGACGCTGGCGCCCGGGAGGTCAGTATGCGCTTGGACAGAGAAGATCGGCTCGCGCTCGTGGCGTGTCCGCTATCCCACGGCTTACGGCAGGATCGGGTCGCGTTCTGGCTTCGGTACTAAGAAGTTGGCCGATGACTATGCCAATCAGATTGAGGCCGATCAACGGCGTGGTATCTGGTTGGACCCGCAGGCGGCGAAGACCAGTGTGTCCGCCTGGGTTGCCTTGTGGACCGAGACTCTCGACGTGGAGGTCCGCGCCGAGGAGAACTATCGCAGCCGGGTCCGTACCCAGATCGAGCCGCGGTGGGGGAGTACCGCGGTCGGCGATATCACCGCCTTGGCGGTGACGTTGTGGGTCAAGGAGTTGCGGCGCCGTTACGCCCGGTCGACGGTGGCCGGCATTGTCACGGTGTTCTCGATGATGCTTGACGACGCTGTCGACGAGCGCCTCATCGCCGTCAATCCCGTGCGCAGGAGGGCGCGGCGTGGTCGGCGCCGCGAGCGGTCACCCGTCCCCGCGGAGAACGGGTCTGGGCCACGCCCGAGCAAGTCGTCCGGATCTCCGACAACGCGGAGCTGCTCGGCGGCCGCTGTTATGGGCTGTTGGTGGTGACCGCGGGCTGGACCGGGGCACGCTGGGGCGAACTGGCCGGTCTGCGCCGCGTCAACACGCACCTCGACGACGGCTGCATCGTCATCGATCCGGACACCGGCTGCTTGCATGAGGGCAACCATCGGCTCTGGCTCGGGCCGCCCAAGACGCCCGCATCGGCACGCACCATCACGCTGCCACCGTTCCTGATCGATCAGTTGCGGGATCACATGGACGGTCACGATGGTGACTTCGTGTTCGCCAGTCCGCGTCGCTGCTGGTTGCGCCGCAGTGACTTCGATCGGCGGGTCTTCCGCCCCGCGGTGGACGGAAACCTTCGACACCAGAGCTGCCCGCCAGCGCAGGAAATGCAGATCATCGACGTTCAACAGCCTGACCTGGCAGGCGAGCATGCAGTCCAGGGCGCGATGCGCGAACTGGGCCGTGGTGCCGCGCTGGTGGCCGGGATGACCGAAGCACTCCAGCATCGCCCGATTGAAATCCTTCATGCCGGTGTTGCCGGTCAGCCCGACCCGGCAGACCGGCCAGCGTTCGTGCCCGTCCTCGGTGAACTCGCCGTTCTCGGCGATCTCGCGGAGGTGGAACTGTTTGGCGAAGGCCAGCACCGAGGTCAGCTCGGCAACGTTCCAGCAGGTAGCCACACAGTCCCACTGGCAGCACCGGTTCAACCGGCACGCGGAATCGGCATGTCGCCGACACCACACGAACGGCCCAACATCAACTTGTTTGTCCGTTCGTATCCGACATGTCAGGCTGCCTATGGCTGACCTGCGGCGACCTCATCAACGACCTCCAAGCCGTCCTCGCTCAGCGTGGTCTGGATTGCGAGGGCCTCCTTGGGCGCGAGAGGGGCGTGTGCACCTGCGTTCAGAGCTTCATGCGCCGGGCTGTCAGGTCGGGCGGGTGTATGCCGTTCCGTTGGTCTCGGTGACGCAGACAACGGCGTCGAAACAGTCGAACGCGGGCTGGTCGCAGAAATAGTCCGCCATCCGCATCCGGGTGTACCTCTCAGCGTCGGAGACTGTACTCGCCGCGCGTAGGTCGGCGAGCGTCCATGGCGCGGAGTCCGGGAAAGCCGACTCGATGGCCGCGTCCTCCAGCGGGGGAAGGGACGCTTCCTGGAAAGGGAAGCCAGTGGATCCGGTGAGGTCGCCGCTCGCGACCGCGGTGCGACCGCCACGGGAGGTCACTCCGATGGCCCGGTAGTCCGCGCCGAGTTCGGCGGCGAGGTGGTATCCGGCGGGGAACAGCTCGCCGGTGCCGAATGGTTCCGGAGCCTTCTTCAGGTGCCAGTTGTGCGCGGCTAGGACGATCCGGGCGCTGGAGTCCTGTTCCAACTGGTGCAGCATCGACTCGGCCAGGTAGACGTCGCGGAAGGTCGAAGCGATCTCGATTCCCTCTGCGGACATGGCGCGGTGCACCTGGTCGAGCAGCCACGCCCCACGCAGGTGGTGTGCCGCCACGGCGTGTTCGGCCGCTCGGCCACGGGCACGTTGCCGATGCGCCAGCCGCTGCATCCGCGCGACCAGTTCGGCCAACACCGCGGTCAACGTGTCCCGCTCCGCCTGGTCTGCTGAGGGGTATCCGAACAGGACCTTCATCGGCGCTGGATCGTGGAAGCGTCCGACGAGTTCGCGGGCCCGCGTCAGCGTAGGCAGGGCGTCCGGGTCATAGGCCTCGATGTACGCCGCGATCGCCTCGATCCCCGGCAACGGTGACCCCAGAGAGCCGGGGAGGTCGGCACCGGCGTACCGCACCGGCGCACCGTCGGTCCGCTGGTTGTACGCCCGCAGCCAGCGCAGGACATCGTGCAGTTCCGGCACGTCGCCGAGACTGAGGGCGATCGCGGCGGCCGCGACATCCTCGACCGCACCGGAACCACCACCGAGCCAATCGTCCAGCAACCCGCCCTCGGTGAATGGCGCCTCCACGGCGAAGACGGTGAACCCGCATCGTTCGACGAGGAACCGCAGCATCCGATGACGAACCTGATAGAACTCCCGAACGTGGTGGGAGCTCTCGCCCAGACCGACCACTCGCGCCGAACCGATGATCTCCGCCAACGGGGCGAGGTCGTCCAGGGGCGCCTCCAGGTCGAGTGCCGCGACCGAATGCCCATGAGCACGAATCCAGCCGGCCAGACCACCGTCCGTCATGTCGTCACCACTCCATCACTTCGGCCGCTCCAATGAGCGTACGCCGTACACCTACGCCTGTTAGCGTACACGATATACTTACGGGGATGCCTCGACCACGCTCCCTGACCACCGACACCATCGCGGCAGCCGCGATAGCCGTCGTGGACCGCGACGGCTACGCTGCGTTGTCGATGCGCACGGTCGCCCGTGAGCTGGGTGTGAGCACGATGGCGCTCTACCGCTATCTCGACGACCGCGACGAGCTGGAGCGCCTCATCCTGGACCACATGTGGGCACCGGTCTCCGTGGACGTACCCGCGGACGGCCCATGGAACGAGCAGATCATGGTCCTCACCGGACGCGTGCGGGATGCGGCCAAGGCGCATCCCGAGGCGGTCCCACTCCTACTGCGGCAACGACACAGCTCCCGCCGCTCACTGGAGTGGATCGAGGCCATGCTCGGCGTCCTCACCGGTGCCGGTTTCACCGGCAGCGCACGCGTCGTCGCCCAGCGCACCATCGTGAACTACCTCGTCGGGGCCATCCAAGCCGAACACCTCGCCGCGCTCGACGGCGCTGGGACCACGGCCATGGCGGCCTTGCCCCACACCGAGTTCCCGCACCTGCACGACACCGCGCGCACCGCCGGCGGACTCACGCCCGACACGGAATTCCGACGCGGTCTCGCGATCATCCTGAAAGGTCTGCGCACCTGAGCCGAGCTACCATCCGAAACCTCGCCGGTCGGCGCGGAAAGGACCGCGCGAGCAAAGAATCTCACCGCGATGTCGTATACGACATCGGTACGACATCGTTCGTGAGGTTACGACATCGGCCTGAGAACCTACATGCCAACCGCGGGGCCGCCGACCCGGCCTATCAGCTTCGTCCTCCGCTATCCGCCTAAGTCGGACCCCACGTGTCGGCCGTTCTCGCAGGTCACGCCCCCTGAAGGGGGTAGGCACAAGGTGAACCGGTGGCCGAGGATCAGCCCCTGGCCTCACCGGTGGCGGGGGCGAAGATCACCGTCCAGGCCGGTGCCAGGAGACTCGTTCTGTCCAATTTGGACAAGTCCTTATATTCGGACGGGTTCACGAAGGGGGAGGTGATCAACTACTACTCGCGTATCGCGCCGGTGTTGCTGCCGCATCTGGCCGGGCGTCCGGTGACGTTCATCCGCTTCCCGGACGGTGTGGGCGGTGAGCAGTTCTTCGAGAAGAACGCCCCGCACGGCGCGCCGGCGTGGCTGCCGACCGTCCGGATCGCTCGCAGCGGCAGCCGTGGTTCGGGTGAGCCGATCACGTACGCGTTGCTGGACGAGCTCGCCGCGGTGGTGTGGGCGGCGAACATGGCCGCACTCGAACTCCGCGTTCCACAGTGGACAGTCGACGGCAGCGGTAAGCGCCGTCCGCCGGACCGGCTGGTGTTCGACCTCGATCCCGGGCCGGGAACCTCGATCGTGCACTGCTGCCGTGTCGCCGAACGGCTGCACGACGCCCTGACCGACGACGGGTTGGCGCCGTGGGCGAAGACGTCCGGCTCGAAGGGCATGCAGCTCTACTGCGCCATCACCACCGACGATCCCGCTGCACCGTCGGCGTATGCCAAGAAACTCGCCCAACGCCTGGCCCGGGAGACACCGGACCGGGTGACCGCGGTGATGGCCAAAGCCCAGCGGACCGGGCGGGCATTCATCGACTGGTCCCAGAACAACCCCGCCAAGACCACCGTCGCCCCGTACTCGTTGCGCGGCCGCGACCACCCGACGGTGTCTACCCCGGTCACCTGGGAAGAAGTCCGTGCCTGCCGCCGTCCAGCACAGCTGGTGTTCACCGCCGACGGCGTCCTCGACCGCGTCGACGACCTCGGCGACCTCCTCGCCGATCTCGGCACCACCCGGGCGGCATTGCCGTAACGCGCGGCCGCGGCCCCGTCTCGACGAGCGGGGCGCGAGCCGAGCCGCCCAGGACGAACACCTCAAATGGCTCTCCCAAGCGGGAAAACTGCACCTCGCGCCCGAAAGCAACCGAAAAGCCCTGCGCGATCCCGACCACGACGCTGCCATCCACATCAGCGGCGAGGCCAACCACCTCGTCATGTGGAACGGCGAGTGACGCTACGCCCCGCCGAGCCCCTTGGATCAGGAAACGACCGTCAGCGGCTCGCCGCCGTGATCACCGAACTGGAAAGCCGCGAATACAAGATCGACAACTAACCGAAAGCCCCGGCCGAGTTCGGCCAGGGCTTTCGTGCGTTCAGGGGCGGTTGAGCCGGGTCAGCGGCCGTGGTTGACGAAGCGATGCCACCACGGGCTGGGCTGTTCCTCCTCGTCCGTGACGACGCGCAGTGCCGGGCGGGGCGTGACGTCATCCTCTTCCTCGTCTTCGGGGTGGTCGAGGTCATGCAGTGTGGAGCGGATCGCCAGCAGGGCGGCGGTGACCCAGCCGTCGCCGATTTCCGGGCGCTGGTCGCGGTCGACGTCGATGATGCGCTGCAGGAGCGGGCGCGGCAAGTCCAGTCGTTCGGCCAGACTGAGCAGCGCACCCGGCGAGGGTTAATTGCAGACTCTGCGAGCTTTCTGCAAGCTTTCTGCGAGTAGCTGTGAATACTGTCGCTAGCGCAAGTTCACGACTCTCTTGAGTGAAGGATTCCAAATGCACTTTGGAGTGCGAGTCATATGAGGAAACGTGCAATTCTGACAGGAGCGGCTTCGGCATTTGCCCTAACTGTGGCCATTGCTGGCCCCGCTGGGGCTTCGGCTGGAACCGAGAAATCCGAGGAAGCTTATCGAAATCTTGAATCGCAAGGTGCCACAATAATGGGGTGGCCGACCAACTGTCAGGCAAAGGTTCAACCGAGAGACTACACGGAAGCTTGGTGCTTTGAGCACAACGGCGGGTCGTGGCAGGCAATCGCTGTCTGCAGGAATGATGAAGGGAAGCTAATCCACCGGCATGGCCCGTGGCGGCAAATCGGGTCGTCGTTGGCATATTGCCGAGGAACCGAGAAAGCCGTATATGCAACCTGGAACGAATCCGCAAATAACGAAACTCGTTAAAATGAGCCAGGAATGGGGATATTTGCAATGACGAGAACTTGGGTAAATGTATTATTTTCTGGCTTGGCCGTGGCGTCTGTTGGCCTGCTCTCCCCAGCGGTCTCCGTAGCATCTACGGCAGAACCGCAGGCTCGGCCAGCAGTGTCGCCCCGGCCGTGGCCGGAGGATTGCGTCGATCATCGCGCCAGGCTCTGGGAGGGCTGGGAGGGCGTCTGTCATTCAGGCACAGGTCACTACAAGGCAACAGTGGTTTGTAGGGCTCTGGTCGGCGGCGAACTAATTGACCGGGAGCCACCGAACTGGACGTCGATCGGCAACCGATCCTATATTCGTTGTCCTCCGATGACCGTGGCTGAGTACGGCACACTCCTCATGAAGAACAACTAGCAAACCGTCGTTCGGTGTCGAGGTGCGAACCGTGCTAGCAACGCTGCCGGTTCGCGCCCCGATGTTCGCGAGCAGAGAACAATGATCCCATCAGGCTCGCATCGAACTTTGCGCAAATGGCGACGTCAGGCTCGAATCACTGAACGCCGCGACAGCGACCAAGCTCGAGACACCGCCGCTCAAAGCGGATGCGGTGAGGTCTGGCAGGCGACCAGGGACGCCTATTTCCGCGAACATCGACTCCGGGCGCAATGCCGGTAACCGGCCGCAGTGGCCGACCGCCACCCCGAAACGCTCCCTCGTCGCCCCGGTGGGCGCGATACGCCCGGTGTCCGGCGATCGCTGGGTTCCTTCCGTCCTTCAGTCTGAGTGATGGTTCGGCGGTGTGGATGAAGAGCGCAGCCGCGGCGATGGGCGACTACGATCGCGGAGTGGTGGACTCGACCTACGACTGGCTTCCTGAGCGTCATCTCGGCGTCGCGGCGACGCTGGCGCACGCGGACGAGTTGATCGAGCAGATCAGCGATCTACTCTTCGAGTACCACACGCAGTCCGACGGCGTGTTCTGCCTGCGCGAGGTGCCGGCTGGGCCAGTCAGTCGGACTGTGGTGGATCGCGTGGCCCCTATCCCCCGCAAGGTGCCGCTGCTGGTGGCTGACGCGCTGGTTGCGTTGCGTGCCGCGCTCGAGCACGCGCTGTTCGCCGAGGTCGAGTTCGCAGACGGTGCGCCACTCGACGAGAAGGCGGCTCAGCTCGTGGAGATGCCCGCGTCGCACGCGTACGAGAAGTTCGAGAAATGGAAGAAGAATCGGGTGAGGCACGGACCTTTGTCACTGAGAGCGGGAAGCGAACTTCTTCGGCGCGTAGCTGGCCTGCAGCCCTTCCAACGCCCGGCGGAACCGCAGATGCACCCGCTGGCTCGTCTGGTTCTCCATACGAACCACGCGAAACACAGGACCCCGGTGGTAACGACCGTTCGCTTGGCCGCCATGTACCGCGACGATCAGGTGCTCCGCTCGATCGAGGACCTACCGAAACAACCCGAGAAACCACTATGTGTGGGCGATGTCATCGCGGAGACCCCGATCGGAACCAAGGTCCCCGTCACCCTGTTTCCGACAATCGGGATCAACAGACCACGCACGGATCGGTGGCCCGTACTCATGCAGGAGCTCGACGAGATCTCCCAGTGGGTCCGCTGCCAGGCGCTACCACGCCTGATCACAGGGTCGGAACCGCCCCAGCCGCCACTTCCCGCGCGCTACGAAATCAGTGTCGGACACGAGGATGAACGCCGTGCGGTAGTTGCGGGATCGTTGACGTCAGCTGCGAGCCGCTACAAGCGACGTCTTAGTGCCGCATCGGCGCGGATCAACCTAGTCGAACACCTCGGCCAGATCTACGACTTCCCTAACGGCCAACAGGTGTCGGCATGGCTGGCGCACCTGACCGACGAGGAAGTCCTCGGCAAAATCTCGGCCTTGAAGCAGAACCACAACTACGACCCGCGTGTGATGCGGCACAACGCTGAAGTCCTGGCCCGGCTGCGCGACGAGATCCTGAACTCCCCTCATGAAAACAAGCCTGCCGACGAGCAGTGGACGTGACAGGCGCTAGCTGGCATCTTCCAGCGCTAGTTGACTAGCTAAGGCGGACCCGGTTCAGAGAGTGAATGACTGAACCGTATATACGATCAGCAGCAGCAGAACGACGATCAAGATCGGTGTCGTAGTCGCCCAGCTGCCGATGTTTGACAGCGCGATGGGGACCGACACCACGACCGGGGAGCCCGCGATCAGAGCCAGCGGGATCCGGAAGTTGAGTGTCTGGAGGCCGAACCTGTAGGCGATGCGCATGTTCGAGGCATGCCACCCGATCTGCTTGTGCCGGGGGGCGAGGAGCGGGTCATCGAACCGCGTGCGCAGGTAGTCCGAGGCCATGCCGATCTGCGAATTGGTGAACAGGATGAGGATGCCTAGCAACAGCGACACCAGCGGTGACACCAGCAGGAGCGGTGCGCTCTTGCGGTCGATCCCGAAGCCGAGCACGGCGGAGCTGACCGTCACCGAGCACACCACCAGGGCCGTCCGATGATCCATCTTCTTTACGATCTCATCGCGTAGTGCCTTGTACTCCGCGAGAAGCAGCTCAGTGGCCAAGTCCGGATCGTCTACAGCTTCGGCTGGCATCGGTTCCGAACACTTCGCGTCGTTTCCTGTCACGTCCAGCTCCGTTCCTGTTGCCGTCTGAATACGAGGAACACTCGGGTGCGCTGCTGAGCGTGTTACAGCGGAGCGCCCATACGGACGTCGAGCTCGACGGCAAAGGCGGACTGGCGGCCCCCGCCGTGCCTCGTCGGTCATAGCCTTCGTCGTCGCACACGCGGGGCTGGGGACGGTTCAGATCGACGCGCTGGCGGAGTTCGGGCGGGCGTCGAGCTGGATCGTGATTTCGGCGCGAATGGCTGTCGTGCGACAGAGCGGTGTGCGCCAGGCGGACAGAGCCCTCGGGCGCGAGGTTAGCTCGTCACCTCGGTCCAGGTGGGCATGTCGCGCAGTGTGGAAGCCGGGACGAGGGCACGGCGGGGAGTGCTGCCGAAGGGTTGGTAGTAGGTGGTGTCGTCGGGCAGGACGTACCAGCGGCCGCCGCCGAGAGTGGGCTTGTCGGCGGCTTCGTACACGGTCGCGCCGGTCAGGTCGGGTTCGTCCACTGTGCCTCCCAGGTCACTCTTACGGCCTAGCCTGTTATCAAGTCGAGTCAACCATGCCAGTCGCTGCGATGGTTCACTGGTCGGGGTGGTGTCGGGTTCACTACCTGGTGTTATGTCAGCCACTACTGGTGCAGTGCGCATATTCGAGTGTGCAGTATTCGGCTGCGAGCGGCTGCGTCTCGAACACATGTTTCCTGCTCGGTAGGACGTGGTCGGGCGTGGGAACGGCCGCGGGAGACCCGTGATCGCGAGCTGGAGCCTTGTCGATGCCCGTGTGGTCGCGTGCCGTTTCCGTCACGGCTAGTCGGGTGGCAGTTTGTGACAAGGTGTAACGGTAAAGAGGTGGTTCGGGTTATGCGTGATGTGACCGACACCAGTGCGAGCGAGGCCTTACGGCCCGGGATGCTGACCGATCTCACCGATACCGAGCGAGCCTTGATCAACTCCACTTGCGCCGGTGAGTTACTGAGGTGCAGCGAACTGGACGTCTGCGACCTGCGGGACTCGGATGACCCGGCGCACCAGGTGCGAGCCCGGGTGCTGCGAGAGTTGCTGCTCGGCCGGCACGGTGAGCTCGACCCGCGCGGTGTGCGGCTGGGCGGAGCGCGGATCACTGGCGAATTCGACATGAACCGCATCGAGGCGAGCGTGGGACTCTTGCTCGATCGTTGTGCGGTCGACCAGACCGTCCAGCTCGTGGGCGCCCGACTGCCCTGGCTGCACATGCGGGGCTGCCACGTACCCGCTCTGCGCGGGTACGCGATACGGGTCGAGGGCGACCTGGTTCTACGGGATGGGTTTACCGCCACCGGCCCCGGCGAACGGGGCGCGGTCGACCTGCACGGTGCTCACGTCACCGGGCAGGTGGATCTCTGCGGAGCGCGGCTGGCCAACGAGATCGGGCCCGCGTTGCACGCGCCAAAGCTGCGGGTCGAGGGAGACCTGTTCCTGCGGGATGGGTTCACCGCCACCGGTCGTCACGGCGAGTATGGCGCCGTCGACCTGCGTGGTGCTCGTATCGCCGGGCAGGTGGATCTCTGCGGAGCGCGGCTGGCCAACGAGAACGGGCCCGCGTTGCACGCGAATAGGCTCAGAGTCGAGAGCGACTTGCTCCTGCGGGACGGGTTCACCGCAACCGGCCACCGCGAGCGGGCCGCGGTCGACTTGAACGGTGCGCACATCGCCGGGCAGCTGGCTCTCGACGGGGCGCGGCTGGCCAACGAGATCGGGCCCGCGTTGCACGCGCACGCACTGCGGGTCGAGGGAGACCTGTTCATGCGGGACGGGTTCACCGCAACCGGCCACTGCGAGCGGGCCGCGGTCGACCTGCTCGGTGCTCGGATCAGCGGTGAACTCGACCTCACTAGGGCACAGGTGACCAGCAGCGCCGGCGTGCTGCTGGCCTTGAACGATGTCCACTGCGAGCGGGTCTTCCTGCCCCCCGAGGTGGTCTGTCCGTCCGGCGCCCGCCGGGTCTGCCCGGATTCCCGCCGCACGATGTTCCTGGATGGATTCGTCTACACCGGACTGTCCAGAGTGACGTGGGAGCAGTGGCTGCACCTGCTGCGCCACCACACCGAGGACTACCGGCCCCAGCCCTACCAGCAACTCGCAGCCGCCCGCACCGCCGTCGGACACGACCGTGACACCCGCCGCATTCTCGTCGTCCAGCAACAGGACCGTCGCTCCCGCGGCGACATCGGCAACCGGCTCCGCCGCCTCGCCCACGCCATCTGGGGCGGTTTGGCCGGGTACGGCTACCGCACCGGCCGCACCGCTCTCGCCCTGCTCGCCGTGCTCCTCGTTGCCGGCGCGCTGGGGGTCTGGGCCGGCAACACCCCCACCGCCAACGGACACCACGCCGCCCAACGCACCCAAAACACCCTGCCGCAGCAAGCCAGCCCGCTCACCGGCAATTCAGCCCCACCTCCGCCGATGTGTTCGTTCGTGGAACAGGTCGGCCTGGGCGTCGACCGCGGCCTGCCCCTCGCTTCCACCGGCGTGCGGTCCCGCTGTGACCTGGACACCGCCAGCATCGCCGGGCAATGGTTCACCGTCGCCATCTGGGTCTTGCAGGCTGCGGTGTGGGCGCTGGCCACCCTCGCCGTCGCCGGGTACACCGGCCTGGTCCGCAAGATCCGCTAACCATGACGACGCAGCGGTCGGGACTGTAAAACGCGGGGTGTAACTCCCGACTCGCTCATCCCGTGTTGAAAACCTTGCGATCTGCACAAACACTGCACCGCTAGCTGTTATGACAGATGCGACTCGGCTCAGTCTCGGCTTGACGGGAGCGTGTTCGGCGTTCAGGATCGTCGACAGAGTTCGTGCGTATGTTCGAGTGTTTGTCGCTGGCTTCCCCCCACGGCAGAGCGTGTGGTGTGGAGCTGGTGTGGCGTTCAACAATCCTGCTGTCCCGTGGTCGGAGATCGCCCGTGTGGCCTCCGGCCAGCCGCGCGTCCACGGGGACGGGAATGATTCGCCCGCTTGGTCGCGTAAGCGCGAGGGCTACGCCGGGGCGCCGGTGGGCCTGCGGGTCCGCGAGGGCGACGACGACGGCGGCGCGGTGCCACGGGTTCCGTACGCGGAGTTGCACGCGCATTCGAACTTCAGCTTCCTCGACGGCGCCAGCCACCCCGAGGAGCTGGTCGAGGAGGCCGCCCGCCAGGGTTTGGATGCGATCTTCCTGACCGATCACGACGGCATGTACGGGGCGGTGCGGTTCAACGAGGCCGCCCGCGAGCTCGGTGTCCGCGTGGGTTTCGGTGCGGAGTTGTCGCTGGATCTGCCCGCACCGCAGAACGGCGTCGCGGACCCGGGCGGGGCGCACCTGCTGGTGCTGGCCCGCGGCCTGGAGGGGTACCGCCGGTTGTGCCGGGTGATCTCGCGGGCGCAGCTGGCCGGTGGGGAGAAGGGCCGTCCGGTGTACGACGAGACCGCGCTGGTCGATGATCTGGCGGGGCATGTGCTGGTGCTGACCGGCTGCCGCAAGGGCCGGATCCGCCGCGCCCTGGCCGCCGACGACAAGGTCACGGCGATGTCGGAGCTGATGTCCCTGGTGGACAAGTTCGGACACGACAACGTGGCGGTCGAGTTGATCGATCACAGCCTGCCGCTCGACTCGACCTTCAACGACACGTTGTCGTCGATGGCGTCGATGGCAGGGGTGGTGACAGTGGCGACGAACAACGTCCACTACGCCCACCCCGGCCGGGGCCCGCTCGGCGACGCCGTCGCTGCGGTCCGCGCCCGCCGGTCGCTGGATGACATGGAGGGCTGGCTGTCGGCGGCGCACATGGCGTTCGTGCGCTCGGGCGCCGAACAGGCCGAGGTCTTCGCCCGCTATCCCGGCGCGGTCACCCGCGCCGCTCTGCTCGGCGTCGAATGCGCCTTCGACCTGAACCTCGTCGCACCCGACTTGCCGCCGTTCCCGGTCCCGGCTGGGCATGACGAGATGTCGTTCCTGCGGGAGCTGACGTGGGCGGGGGCGGCGAAACGCTACGGGCACCGCGAGGACTATCCGAAGGCCTACGCCCAACTCGACCACGAGCTGAACATCATCGAGAAGCTCGGGTTCCCGGGCTATTTCCTGGTGGTGTGGGACATCGTCCGGTTCTGCCGCGACGCCAACATCTTGTGCCAGGGCCGGGGATCCGCGGCGAACTCCGCGGTCTGCTACGCGCTGGAGATCTGCCACGCCGACCCCGTGAAATGGGGGCTGCTGTTCGAACGGTTCCTCGCGCCGGAGCGGAACGGGCCGCCGGACATCGACATCGACATCGAGTCCGACCGCCGCGAAGAGGCGATCCAGTACGTCTACGACAAACACGGCCGCTTCCACGCCGCCCAGGTCGCGAACGTGATCACCTACCGGGCGCCGTCGGCGATCCGGGACGCCGCCAAAGCCCTCGGGTATAGCCCCGGCCAGCAGGACGCCTACAGCAAGATCGTCAACCGCTGGGCCGGCGTGAAAACGACCAGCGAGGAAGCCGCGGGGGAGATCCCGGCCGAGATCCTCGAACTCGCCGACGCCCTCGAAGACTTCCCCCGACACTTAGGGATCCACTCCGGAGGGATGGTGATCTCCAAAGAACCGGTGTCGGAGGTGGTGCCGGTCGAATGGGCCCGCATGCCCGGACGCAGCGTCCTGCAGTGGGACAAGGACGACTGCGCCGCCGTCGGCTTGGTGAAGTTCGACCTGCTCGGCCTCGGCATGCTCTCCGCGCTGCACTACATGATCGACCTCATCGCCGAACACCACGGCGAGACGGTCGACATCGGCAAGCTCGACCTCGCCGACTCCCACGTCTACGACATGCTGTGCGCCGCGGATGCGATCGGCGTGTTCCAAGTGGAGTCCCGGGCGCAGCTGGCGACGCTGCCGAGGCTGCGGCCGCGGAAGTTCTACGACCTCGTCGTCGAAGTCGCGCTCATCCGCCCCGGCCCGATCCAGGGCGGCTCCGTCCACCCCTACATCGCCCGCCGCCGAGGAGAGGAAACCTGGAAACACAAGCACCCCCTGCTAGCGCGGAGTCTCGATAGGACACTCGGGGTGCCGCTGTTCCAGGAGCAGGTCATTTACCGGATTAACTGTAAGGCCCTGGAAGGTCTTTTGTAGCCAGGGTTTAGCCGTGCCCGTTGACCATTCTGATGTGTCGCCGCAGCCGGGTGCTGGATGACCTGGCAGAACGATGGCGTTGCGCCATTGTCGTTGGTCTCCGGGTTGTCGTGCGACGTTGGTTCGATCCAGCGGGCGGGTGAATCCGTGGCGGCGGGCCACTGGTCGTCGGCGCGTGGTGCGGCGCCGATAGCGACACCGGCCCGGGCCGCGTGGGACCACCGGCCCGCCGAATCTCACTGAAGCGTGGTCTCCCTCAGAGCCTCAGCGATCAAGGGGAGACGAAGTGGCTCACTGAGGTGCGGCTCCGACTTGGGCGTAGTTGGGGCCGGCCCGGCTGTTACTGGCCCGAAATGCAGAGGATGAAGTCCTCGGCTTCCTTGTTGAGGCAGGTCAGTCCGACAGCCACGTCGAGAACGGGCTTCGCGACGGGGGCGATGTCGAAGATGGTGCAGTAGAAGCCACCGTCGGCCGGGTCGGTGTGGCATCCGTTGTTCCCGAGCGGGCTGGACTGGCGTTCACTGCCAGCCGCCGTGGCTGCGGCGGCTGACGGCGTCATCAGTCCCATGGCCCCGATCGCCAGGCCCGTGGCGGCGAGCGCGGCGGTGACTCGGGCGCGGGTCAGCATGCTTTTACGTTGCGACATTCTTGTCCTTTCAGCAGAGTTCGCGCAGAAAGCGCGCGGACACAGCCTTCCAGCTTGTATCGCACAATGATCAAACAGCAGCGCAAAGTCACCTCATCGTGTGGGCTCACCGTCCGCGCGGGCAGTGAGCCGCCTAACTCGTCGCGGCGACCCGTCATCGTCCTCAGCGTTCAACACTGCGGCAGGTGTAGCCAGGAGTCGAGGTCCGTCGCGGCCAGGTCGGGCCGTAACCGGTGCACCCTGGGCCGCAGCCGGTTGGTGAACTTCGCGACGGAGGCCTCGACTTCGACCTCCAGCGCCACATCGGGCTTCACTGGCCGGAACTTCGTCTGCCCGCGGGACGACCGGTTCGCGAGCCTGACACACCGACTGATGCTCGAGTTCCTGACCGGCAAGGGCAGAGAGCGCAACAAGTCTAATGGTGCAGTGCACGTATCCGAAGCTGCAGGATTCGTCACCGAGGGCTGCCTGGCCGAGATGGTGACGCAACCGTGAGCTCGTCCCAGTAGCAAGGAGGGGAACCGCCCGATCGGTTGGCGGTCACGCCAAACGCGACGCTGGCACCGCGACACCATCACGCAGCGCTGAGCACGACTCCGTCTTCTGGCAGGATTCTCGCGGAGCCACTCTCGCTGCAGGACTCCACGGGGTTCGTCCGCCGGATGGCCGACGTGGTCGGCGACCTGAGCGGGCGGACCGGGTCCTGCCCGCCAGATCAGGTCTGGTCGTGGCTGCACCTGGATTACATCGATGCGCGGAAGACCACCCCGGCGGACGATACACACGGCTGGTTCCACGGCACCGCCATCGCCGATGACGCGATGCACGACAATCCTTGGTCTCCGGTGGTACCCGTCGACGCATCGGACTTCAACTACTGACCTTCCCTTGCCACGAGTCCCGTCGCCGATCCCGTCGGCAACAGTCCCGTACCCGGTGAGCTCTCAGCGTGTGCGCGAGCAGGTTCGTATCGGTGCGGTGTCATGCCCCGATCGCGGCCGCCACGACGGCACCGGTCCGCGCCATGCCTGTCGCGTTGGGATGGAACGGGGTGGCCGGCGAGGTCGGCAGGGTGCCTTCCATCCATTTCTCCGCGATGCTCTCGCAGATGCCGTGACCCATGCTGGGTGTGCGGACATCGACGAACTCCGCGTTGTGCGATCCGGCTTGTGCGGCGAGTGTGGCGTGCAATCGGTCCCAGGTCGCTTGCAGGTAGTCGGCGTCGACGCCCCAGATCAGTTCCTTGGGGTAGCAGCCGCCCGGCTTGAAGTAGGTGGCGTAGCTGACCACGACGACCAGGGCGCCGGGCGAGCGGCGGTGGATCTCATCGAGGACCGCGCCGACCCTGGGGGCGATCGCGGCGATCCGCCCGGCCAACTGGTCCACGCCGCCCGCGGTGTAGCGGGCCTTGCAGGAGGATCCGATCGGCTGTGGGAGCGCGTTGTAGCAGGACGGCACCACGAAGCCGAGTCCGATGTCGTTGGCGCCGACGGTGATCGTGACCAGGTCGGTGTCCGGCCGCAACGCTTCGTACTGGGGCGCGACGAACCCGAGTTGCCTGCCCGCCATGTCGTCGATCGTCGCGGCGTTGCAGCTCACGTCGGTCAACTCCGCGCCGAGTCGCTGTGCGACCACGTTCGGCCAGTTCCGGGTCGACCGCAGACAAGGCGAGAAATCCTGGGGCAAAATCCCGGGCCCTGCCACCGACGAGTCTCCGAGCGCGACATACTTCACCGCCCCGGCCGTGGCAGCCGATGCGGATCCGGCGCCGACGGTCACGGTCAGCGCCAGCGCGGCCGCGATCAGCGCACTACCTAGTCTCATATACGGGTCTCCGTCTGATAGCCGCCGTCTCATCGAGTCAGCGTCGGGGCATGCCTGGTTTCGCACAACGGTCTACTCGGGACTCCAGCATCTGAATCCGGCGATCCGGGCTGTCCTCAGACGGTGATGTGGCTCCGCTGGCGGTCCACCTGACAGCCTCGCAACACGTCGAGCGTGTTGTCGACGCCCCGTTCGAGTGGTCGAACGCGACCTAGGCGGGGTGCTCGACAGGCTGGAGGCAAACCGTACGCGATCGACGCGCAAGGTCACCGGTAACCAGCCTTTCTGCCAACTCCGCAACCTCGATGGGGACTCATCAGCAGCTCAGCGTTCGACCGTCTGACTCGACGACCTGAGTTGGCGGGCAGCCGGTCATCGTGCCGTCTGATCTGGACTTTGACTGCTTGAGGGCCGGCTCGCTCGATGGGGTGACTGGAATGGCTCATCGGCGGCGCGCCTTTCAAGATCATTCGGAATCCGGGTTTCGGGCGGTGGAGGGGTGGGTTGATGGTTGCTCGGCAAGAGGAGCTGCGGATTCCGCATTCCCGGTGCCCGGTCACGGCCGGGCCCGGAATGTGGCCCGCGGGCACTCTGGCCCCGGGTGCCGAGCCGGTGCAGGCGGTGGTGGACGGGACCGCCGATCCCGCTTCGGCGGTGGCGTTCATTCGGCAGTACTACCGCGAATGTGCGCCGGCGGAGACGCCGGAGCCGCGGATCCGGCGAGTGATCGAGGAGATCGACGAGACCGGTACCTACACGCATACCCCCGAGGAGTTGCGGTTCGGGACGAAGGTGGCATGGCGCAACGCGGGGCGGTGCCTGGGCAGGCTGTACTGGCAGAGCCTCGTCGTCCGGGATCTGCGGCATGTCCGCGAGCCCGAGCAGATCGCCGCGGAGTGCGTCGCCCACTTGAAGCAGGCACACAATGGCGGCCGGATCCGGTCGATCGTGTCGGTGTTCGCGCCGGACCGTCCCGGCCGTCCGGGGCCACGGATCCTGTCCGAGCAGCTGATCCGGTACGCCGGCGTCCGCACAGGAGAGAAGACCTGGCGGGGCGATCCGCGCAACGCCGCGCTGACCGACCGTGCGCGTGCCGCGGGATGGACTGCTTCGGTCGACCGGTTCACCCCGTTGCCTTTGCTGATCCAGCCGGAGCCGGCGGCCGCGGTGCGCTGGTTCGGCTTGCCGCCCGGCGCCGTGGTCGAGGTTCCGATCACGCATCCGGTCTACCGCTGGTTCGCCGGGCTCGGAGCACGCTGGTACACGGTGGCCGCGGTGTCGCATCTCGCTTTGGAGATCGGCGGCGTGTGCTATCCGAGCGCGCCGCAGAACGGCTGGTATGTCGTCACCGAGGTGGGGGCGCGCAATCTCGGCGACGAACACCGCTATCACCTGCTCCCCGCCATCGCCGAGCGGCTCGGCCTGGACATCGGCACCGACGCGAGCCTGTGGCGTGACCGCGCGCTGGTGGAGCTGAACCTGGCCGTCCTGCACTCCTTCCGCGCCGCCGGGGTCACGATGGGCGATCACCACACCGAGAGCCGCCGCTTCCTGCAGCATCTGGACCGCGAGCGCCGCGCGGGGCGGACCGTGCCCACAGACTGGAGCTGGACCGTTCCGCCGATCTCCGGTTCGGCCACGCCGGTGTTCCACCGTTACTACGACCCCGTCCCCGCGGATCTACGCCCGGCGTTCGTCGCGCGCACACCGTGGTAGCCGAACTGTCCTGAAAGGACTGTCAACCGTGCCCCAGCAGTACACTTCCGGACATAGGCGTCGACGATTCCTGCAAGGCCTCGTGGCCACGGCGGGCGCCGCAGCACTTCCGGCCATCACCTCGACCGAAGCGCGAGCGCGGTCCACCACGGAGCCGGTGGCGTTCCACGGACGACACCAGGCCGGCGTGGTGACACCACAACAACCGGCAGGCCTGTTCGCCGCGTTCGACGTGCGCGCCACCGGCCGCGCCGAACTGGAGCGCCTGCTGCGGACGCTCACCGGCCGTGCCCGCGCCCTCACCACCGCGGGCGCCGAGGACAGCGGCGGCATGCTCGGCCCGAACCCCGCCGCGGACCACCTCACCGTCACCGTCGGGGTGGGCGCGTCCCTGTTCGACCATCGCTACGGCCTGGCCAGCCATAAACCCCTCGGTCTCACCCCGATGCGCGCGTTCCCGCACGACAGGCTCGACCCCGCTCGTTGCCACGGGGATCTGTCACTGCAGCTGTGCGCCGATCACCACGACACCGTCCTGGCCGCGCTCCGCGACATCACCCGGCACCTCGGCGACCAGATCACCGCGCGCTGGAGCATCGACGGGTTTCTCAACCCACCGCGGCCGACCGGGGTGCAGCGCAACCTCATGGGTTTCAAGGACGGCATCGAAAACCCGGACCCAGCCAGCACGGCGGAGATGGACCGCTTCGTCTGGGTCGACGGCGACGGCCACGAACCCGGCTGGGCGGTCGGCGGCACCTACCAGGTCCTCCGCATCATCCGGATGAACCTCGAACCGTGGGACCGGATGACCCGCGCCGAACAGGAACACGGCTTCGGACGGCGCCACGACACCGGCGCGCCGTTGAGCGGCGGCGGGGAACGTGAGACACCCGATTACACAGGCGATCCACACGGACGCGTCACGCCGCTGGATTCCCATGCGCGTCTCGCCAATCCCCGCACTCCCGAGACCGACCACCAGCGCATCCTGCGCCGCGGCTACAACTACGACCGCGCCCTCGACCACACCGCGACCCACGACCTCGGCGTCGCGTTCTGCTGCTACCAAAAGGACATCCAGCAGCAGTACGAACCCATCCAGACCCGCCTCGACGGTGAACGCCTCGCCACCCTGCTCACCCCGATCGGCGGTGGCTACTTCTACACTCTCCCAGGTCTCCGCGACACCGATGACTGGTACGCATCACGCCTGATGGCCGCGCCACACTGACACTTTCCTGCTGGTACGGCGTTCAGGCTTACGATCACCGGCAGCTCGTGCGCCGGTGCTGTGATCGTCGATCGAGCGCTAGTCAACGACTAAGGCGGTTTGACCACAAGAAACTCTGGAACGAGGCGAGGTCAAGCGGAATGTCACGCGCTCACCACGTCTGCGAGGACGACCAGATCGTCGCACCGGAGCTGTTTCACTTGCCAAAGTCAGGTACGGAGCCAAGAGCGAGCAGACTTTCTCACCCTAGCAATTAGTGCTTGAAGTAGAGCTCGACTGGGTTGAAGCCCGCGGGCTCGGGTACCCGTGGTGGGATTTGCCGGAATCCGGCGCGGCGCAAGGTGTTCCGGACCCGATGGCCGTCGATGTACTTGTCGTGTATTTCGAGCACGATGCGGTCCACCCGGTTCATCCATGGCGCTGTGTCGGCGAAGACGTCGAGTTCGCTGCCTTCGATGTCGACCTTGAGCAAGTCGACGTGGTCGATGCCGTGCCTTTGGAGCAGGGTTTCCATTGTGATGGCCGGGACTTGGATGCTGGGGCGGGCAAGGAGGTTCTCGGGCCGGTATGGGCGGCTGCGTCGTAGGTCGGCAACCGCCGGGACCGCGGTGCAGGTATCCCAGAAGGCGCTCACCGTGAAGTCGGCGGTACCGGTCGTGCCTGTGACTGCTGCCGGTTCGACGAGCCAGTCCATTCCGGACAATGCGGCATTGCGCCGCAGCACGGCGAGATTCTCCGGGATGGGCTCGACCGTCAGCAGCGTCTTCGGTCGATACCGTGCGGTGAGGTAAGCGGCGGCCAGGCCGGTGTTGCCACCCAGGTCCACGATGGTGTCGAGGGTGTCGATGTCTTCGCCGAGACGATAGTGTGCGCCGAGTTCGTAGAACCGGCGCAGGAACACCTGCCACAGGATCAGCAAGTCGCTCTGGTTCTGACGCAGGCAGACCTGAGCCGCGCCGGCCGGAGTGTGCCAGCTCATCAGCAGCGGCCGATCGGTGGCCAGCAGAGTGCCTGCCGCCCCGAGGAAGCGGCGGATCATCCAATATGGACCAGTGACCCGGCTGGTGCCCTGAGCGCGGTAAGCCGCCTGGATCGCATCTCGGCCGCAACTGAGGACCTCTCGCGCCAGGACGCGGTTGAGACTGATATCGAAGGCGCGGTCGGCGTCGCTTCGCAGATATGCCAGGCTCACCGAGGACCCCTTCCCTTTGTCGGTCGTGCTCAACGCTGTATGTGACCGCCGTCCCTGTGCGGTTCCACACCAGCGGAGAACGCTGATGCGAGACCGACAGGAACGGCGGTTTCGGACTTGGTGCGAATCGCACGAAGAATCAGGCTGGTGTGTCGCCTCGACACCTCACCTGGATTTCCGTGGGGGCATCGCCTGCGGACGTTCGGACCGGCTCGGCTCCTGAGCACCAGCGAGGTCACGTATCGACGACGCTCATCGTGGGGTTTGGAGGGGTGCGGGCCAGTGATCGGGATTCGGGCCGCAGTGGGAGAGGATCCAGTGTGCCCAGCGGTCGAGACCGAAGGCCATGCAGGAGCTTTGGGCTGGCTTGTTCTCGGCGGTGAGGTCGAAGGCCCGGCCGATGTGGTCGAAGTGGAAGTTGGCGGAGCCGACGGCGAAGTCGTTGTCGTCGGCGTCGCGGGCGACGATCTCGTATTTGAGATCGAGTGCGTTCTGCAGCGCGATTCGGGCGTCTCGACTGGTGGTGAAGAAGGGGTCGGTGGCTTGCACGATCCGGCAGGGGAGACCGATGTCGCGCATGAGATCCATGCACAGGTCGAGCTGCCGGTCGCGGAAGGCGAGAGTTTGGGTGCGGGAGCCGATGAAGATGATCTCGCGCATGCGGAAGGAGTGGAAGCGGATGGGTTTGGGGGTCCAGGCGAGTTCACGCCTGCTGCAGTGCGCCACGGCGGTGACGAGCTTCCCGGAGCCGACGTCCTGGCCGGCGAACAGAGGGTAGACGTGGTAGCAGGCCGCCGGTGACAGGCAGAGGTCCTGGGGTTGCAGGAGTTCGTCGGCGGCGTCGAGGGTGGTGGTGGCGCCGAGGCGGTCGACGGAGTCGAGGTCGGGCCGGACGTTATAGCAGGCGGTCAGATGCTGCGGGAACGCGGCGACGTAGCCGGCTCGCTGCAGCGAGTCCCACGGAATGAGGTGCGGGACGCTGTATTCCTCGGCGCCCTGCTTCAGGTTGATGCCGAGGAAGAGGGTGTCGAGGCGGCGTAGCAGTTCGGCGACCGCGGCCCGCCCGGCCCAGACCCCTGGCCGGATGGGGATGAACTGGTCGTCGCCGGTGGAGCGGGCCGGGCGTGGTGTGTCCAGCATGTCGAGCAGGACCTTGGCTGGTTCGGTGTGGTCGACGGTGGCTCGTTGGTAGGCCTGGTCGAGCAGACCGTCGATGCGTTGCCGGTCGTGGTCGTCGGTCACGGTGTATTCGACGGTGGTGTGCTGGGAGTCGTTGGTTACGCGGTAGGTGTCGGGGGTGAGGCCGCAGAGGGCGACCATGTCGGCGAAGTCCTTGCGTTCGTCGGGGGTGGTGAGTGCGGGGCGTGTCCAGTTCATGAGCTGCCGGCCTCCAGGGGCGTCGTGGTGAGGGCAGGTGTGGTGGGTGTTTCGAGGGTGTTCTTCAGGTCGCGCAGGAAACCGGTGGCGTCGCGGCCGTTCACGACGCGGTGGTCATAGGTGAGGCTGATCGTGGCGACCTGTTGCGGCAGGGGCGCGCCCTCGGGGGTGAGGGTGAGTTCGGTGCGGGTGCCTGCCAGCGTGACCGCGCAGGTGTGGCCGGGGTGGACGATCGGTCCGGCGAGGACGATGTCGGGGTCGTTGTGCAGTGACAGCACGATGTTCGCGCCGTCCAGGTCGGTCGTGGCGAAGCTGCCGTCGAGGGCTTTGGTCTTGTATCCGGCTAGGGTTTCGGCGATCTGCGGGCAGGTGAGGTTCTCGGCGTCGGGCACGACCGGGATGTAGAGCCCGTGGCCGAGGTCGAGGGTGACGCCGATATCGGCGTTGGCCGCGAGGGTGGCGGTGTGGTCGTCGACGCGGGTGGCGAACAGCAGAGGGTGCGCCCGGCGTTGCACGGCGAGTGCTTTGACGAGCAGGTCGGGCAGCCCGACGAACTGGGTGCTGTGCTTGGTGAGATGGCGCGCGGTGGCCAGCGCCTCTTCGACGCGGACGGTGACTGTGGCGAAGGCCGCGGGGATGGTCTGGTGGGACAGGGCGACCACGGCGGCGACGGCCCGCTGGTTGCGGGAAAACCGGTGCGCCTGCTGCTCGCCGCCCACGTCGGCGTGTTCGGCCATACTGTCGACGTCTGCGGATCGAATCACGGGTTTGCCCAGTGCGAGCAGCCGCTCTTCGGGGATGCCCAGTTCGGTGGCGCGGGCCAGCGCGGGCGCGGTGATGACCGAGGTGTCAGCGGTCTGCTTCCGTTGTGCCGGTACGGGCAGTGGCTCGTCCGGCATGGTGGCCGGGTCGGTGACGCGGCCGATGATGTCGCCGCTGGTGCATTCGGTCCCGGCCTCGATGGTGTGCAGCACGACGCCGTCGCTGGGGCAGGTGATTTCGTGGGTTGCCTTGGAGGTCTCGATCTCGGCGATGGCGTCCCCGTAGCTGGCGGCGGTTCCGCTGGGCACCAGCCAGTCGATCAGGGTGTAGGAGAGGTCGTTGTTGTTGAGCTTGGGGACGACGATGTCGGTCATTGGGAAGTCACCTCTTCCACGGCCTGAACGATGTCTCGGGTGCCGACGAGCACCTCCTGTTCGAGATGAGGAGCCGCCGGGATGATCGCGTCGGCGGAGTGCACCAGGCGAACGGGCGCGGCCAGCCGGTCCCAGAGGGCGGTGTGGATCTGGTGGGCGATGTCGCTGCCCCAGGTGCCCCCGGCGGTGCTTTCCTCGATGACGCAGACCCGGCGGCCGGCGGCCAGGGCGGGCAGCAGCGGCTCGAGGTCGAACGGGTACAGCCGGGACGGCACCAGCACCTCGCACACGATCTCCTGGGACAACAGCAGGGATCGTGCTGCGGCGAGGGCGCGTTCGGCGACACCGCCGGGGGCGATGAGCACGCAGTCCGGTGTGTCCGCGCCGGTGATCGTGAAGCGGGCGCAGGGGTCGGTGGTACCGAGCTGGGCGCGGTGGAAGATCGGGTCGTGGTCGTGCATGCGGCGGGTGTAGAGCACCTTGTCCTCGAACAGGATCGCGGGATGCCCGAGGCCCAGCGCGCGTTCGAGCAACGCGGTGTTGTCGTGGAATGCCGACATCTCGAACAGGGACAGGCCGGGGACTCCGATGAAGTGTTTCTGCGGGCTGCCGCTGTGGGTCGGGCCGTAGCCTCGACCCCCGCCGACCGGGCAGCGGATCACCAGATGCAGCGGAATCCGGCGGCCGTACATCGACACCGAGCGGCTCGCGAAGTTGACGATCTGGTCGAACGCGAGCGCGACGAAGTCACCGAACATCATCTCGACGATCGCCTTGTCCCCGGCCAGCGCGAGCCCCGCGCCGGTACCCACGATCGCGCCCTCGCTGATCGGGGTGGAACGAACTCGCTCGGGGTGAGCCGCGGATAGGCCACGGGTGACCTTGAACGCGCCACCGTAGGGGTCGGCGATGTCCTCACCGAGAACGTAGAGGCGCTCGTCGGCGTCGAGCACCGTGCGCAGTCCGGTGTTGAGGTTCTCCACCACCCGCGCGGTCATCGGCTACCTCGCGCCGTCCACTGCGAGCGGGGCCGGGCGGCCACCTCGCTGACGACCGCGGCGACCGTGGCGCGGAGCCGCTTGTCGGCACGCAGAAAGTGCTCGTCGCCGGTAGCGGTCGCGGCGGCGTACCAGTCGAACGCGGCCGCGGCCGCCACGTCGTCGGGCGAGCGGGTGTCGTCGCCCTTGCTGTGCGGACCCAGTCGGTGGGTCACGAACTCCACCACGAGCGGGCTCGGCCGCCGGCGGGCGGTGTCCACCAGCGGACCGAGCAGGCCCCGGATCCGCGCGAGATCCGTCGATGTCACGCGGATGTGGTCGACGCCGAACGCCGCTGCCCGGCCGGCGATCGACCCGGCCATCTGCGACGTGGTCGGTGTCGACTGTGCGATGCCGTTGTTCTCGACCACCACCAGCAGCGGCAGCCGCCACAACGCCGCGAGGTTCAACGCCTCGTAGACCGCGCCCTCGCCCCACGTGCCGTCACCGATGTGTGCCACGGCGAGCGAGCCGGGCCGCGCACGGGACAGGTGCAGCGCCATCCCCGCAGCCACGGGCAGGCTCTCGCCTTGTACTCCTGTGGACAGGTATCCCTCGCGCAGGATGTGCTGGCTGCCGCCGACTCCGCCGCAGACCGCGCCGTCGCGGCCCATGATCTCGGCCAGCAGTCCGGCCGGATCACCGAAGCGGGCCAGGTAGTGCCCGTGGCCGCGATGGTTGGAGAAGACGAAGTCGTCCTCCCTCAGCAGCGTGCGCAATGCCACCGGAATGTATTCCTGCCCCAGGCAGGTGTGGGTGGTGCCGCTCAGCTCCCCGGAGGCGAACAATTCCAGCAAGCTCTCTTCGACATGCCGGATCAGCAGCAGTGCGTCCAGATCTGCGGCGGTCGCACTCAATACCGGTGCGGTCGTTTCCCGGACATCGCTGCCTGTGCTCACTGCGCGCTGTCCATCGCGGTGGCGAACGCGCCGAGATCCGGCCCGATCAGCATGAGTTGTTTGGGCAACACCAGGCCGAAGTCACGTTCGACGGCGGTGAACAGGCGCACCTGTGCCAGAGAGTCCCAGTTCTCGGTGTCCTCCGGCATCGTCTTCAGGCCGTTGACCGGAGGCGTGCCCATGACGTCGGTGAACACGGCGCGAAGGCGTTCGGCGAGTTCGGTGTTTTCCATAATCCATCCCGCGGGTGAGGTGACAGCGAACAGAAAGAAACCAAGAACGAAGAGCCGGGCAGGCCGGCCGGGGGCGAAGGGTAAACGGTGCTCAGGCGCTGATCGTCGATGTTGGGGCAGAAAGGAATCCGGTCGACCTCAGGTGAGCGACGTAGCGATCCACGGTGGCTGTGTCGACCGTGGGGCACTGCAAACCCATTCCGCGCAGGAGCGCTTCGGTCCGCGGTGCCAGGAATTGCGGGTTGCCGCCGAGGACACGGCTCGCGATGACGGGAAGCAGCCGCATGACCGGGTCGCTGCCGGGTCTGTCACCCAGTTCCTCGAGCGCGGCCGACCACTCCGGCACCGGCAGGACCTTCGTCGGCCGGCCCGCGCTGCCGAGCACGGCCGCGATGTCGGTCATCGGCACCGGACATGGATGATGGATATGCGTGATCGGCCACCCGGCGGGCGGTGCCGTCGCGGCCAGTGCGAGCACCGCGCGGGCAGCGAAATCGACGGGCGTCACATTCACCGACGCCTCCGGGAGCACGCCCGAGTCCAACGCGGTCCGGACCAGCAGCCAGAAGTCATCGCCACGGGGCTGGCATGCCCCTGTGCGGCTGTCCCCGGCGATCCGATCAAGTCGATGCACTACGACCGGGAGCCCGTCGCGGTGAGCCTGCAGCACCAGCAGCTCGCCGGCACGTTTACTCTGTCCGTACCCGGACGTGGGCGCGAAACGGCCCTGCGGCACGGTGTCCTCATCGACGGAGCCATCGGCGTGCCCGAACACCTCCGACGTCGACAGGAAGTGCACCGTCGCGCCACGGTTACCGGCCAGCCGCAGAATCGTCCGGGTGCCCTCCACATTCACCGCGTCCAGCATGCGAGCGGGCAGCACGAGATTGACGTGCGCCGCCGCGTGGAACACCGTCGTGACTTGCTGCGCCAGCGCGGCGAACCGGCGCTGATCGAGCCCTAGATTCCGTGCCGTCAGGTCACCGGGCACCGCCTCGATCCGGTCCCAGTCCGGCTCGTCGAGCCCATAGACGGCTTGTGCCTGGCGAAGACGGTCGATGACCGCGACGCGCGATGCTGCACGAACAACGCAGTGTACCCGCGACGGTGTGCTTGTCAGCAGCTCGGCCAAGAGGAACGCCCCGATGAAACCGGTAGCCCCGGTGAGCAGGACATCGGCATCGGTGATGTCCGAGTTCCCCGCGGTCACCCTTGGCGACTTGATCATGACTTGAAGTTAACAGCGCCGCCGCGGTGCGCGAACCCGTCGTTCGCCGCCGTACCCGTTCGTGTGGCCCGGCTCATCATCGGTTCATAGCCACGCCGGGCACCGCGGAGGCGTGGGCGGGGGTGGAATCGCGGAGCGCTATGACTGCGTATGCGCCAGATTTCGCACTACGACACCCATCCGTCCTAATAGGACTCTTCAATGTCGCGCACTTCTCGCGGTGTCACCGTGAAGCGCGAATCCGCTCCAAGGTCGTGCCGAAATCACGCCGCCGCTTGTAGTGTCGGCGGCATGGCACCTCTCGATGCTGACACTGTGCTCGTCGATCTGCCCACGGCCGCGGAACAACTTCCCGCGGCCTTCATGGACGCCTTCAATACCGGCGACGCCCAGCGGCTCGGAACCCTTTACGCCTCCTCAGCCATCCTCGTTCCCAGCCGCGACCATCCCGTCGCGGGGAGCGAACTGCACGCCGCAAACCAACGCCTCCTCGACTACGGCCTTCCCATAGAAATACGGCTGCGGCACGCCTACGTCACGGACGACATCGCACTACTCATCGCGGACTGGGCACTGCGCGGTGTCACCCGCAACGGCGACACCGTCGACCTCTCCGGAACCGCAACCGATGTCGCCCAGCGCAGCACCGACGGACGGTGGCGCTACCTCATCGACAACCCCTACGGCACGCAGTAGAACACTGTCATAGCCTGGCGTCGGGCATGCCGATGGTGCGGAACGCCGCGGCCCGCGCATTGGCCTCCGCGACCTGCGGGGTCCGATGGTGTCGGCCTTCTCCGCCTGCTGCCCGCCACACGCGGTGAGCAGGCACGCGGCGGTGAGTCCCGCCGCGAGCCGCATGGCATACCGTTGCGCAGGCGATGTTTCGCGACCCCGCCCTTTTCTTCAGCCTGGCGCCGGTGGTGAAGGTCGCATCGCGCGAGGGACGGCTGCTCCGCTCTCTAACGCTGCGCCCCCAAGGCTGTTCGACGCACGCGCCTACAAGGAGGCTAGACGGTTCTTTGCGCCGCCTGAATTCGGCGCTAGTCGCCTGTGGACGTAGCCGGGCAATGTCGTTTGCAGCATGCTTTCGGTTAGCCGTGCGGGAACCGATCGGTGATGACGGGCATGCCGAGGTTCACCGGCTGCGGGTCTCGGCGGACGAGCGTCTTGTCGAGTGTGACGAGTTTGCGGGTGGCTTCGTGCAGGCTTGTTTGCAAGCCTTGGACTTCTCCGAGCCACCCGTTGAGTGTGGCTTCGGTGATCCGATCGCCGAGGTTGCTGATGATCGCGGTGAGCCGGGGGCGTTGTGCTGGCGCGATGCGCAGCATCGGGCAGCGGACGCAGGCGTGTTCGTGCTGGCATGGCGTCCCGTAGGGGCGTGCGCAGTCGCCGAGTTCGACCTTGCGCTGGTGAAAGTGCTGCTGGAAGTCCCGCCATTCCTCGCTCGTGGGGTTTCGGTACTCCTCGGCAGGACGCGTGGCTCGGCGTCGTTCGAGGAAGCCGCGGTAGGTGCGGATCAAGTCGTCCTGGAAGACGGCCAGGTATGCCTCGGTAGTGGCGATGCTTGAGTGGCCGAGCAGACGCGCCGCGATGTGCACAGGCAGGCCACCGGTGACCGCTTCGGTGGCGAACATGCGCCGGAAGTCGTGCGGGGTGTACCGCAGCGGCTGCCCGGCGGCGTCGACGACAGCGGCCTCGTCCAGCACCGTGGTGATCAGGTCGTACACGGTGCGGGGGCTCAGGACTTGCCATCGTGTGCCGACGCGCCGCTGGAACAGGTGCGGCAGAGGCGGGCCGGTGAGGCGTTCGTGCGGGTCGTAACGGCACACGAGCGGCACGCGTCCTGCCGCGGTGGCGCGCAAGCGGCCGATCACGGTGGCCAGCACACTCGCCAGCTCCGGGCTGACCAGCAGCAGCCGCTCCTCGTTGCCTTTGGACGGCACGATCTGCAGAAGTGGAACCGTCTCCCCGGTGTCCTGCATCGCGTAGGCGACAAGTGCCAGGTGGGTGAGTTCGAGCAGTTCCTCGAGCCGGATGCCGGTGTGACGGAAGGTTTCCACTACTGCCCACGCCCAGAACGCGTCGTCCTCGAGCCGGGTCACGTTCACGTCCTGCCCCGTGGTGAGGTCTTCTACGATGATCGGGGCCGGTCCCTGGTTGCGCTGGGTCTGCCGCGCTGTCGTGCGATCGTGTCGGCGGTACCGGCGTCCGGCGTGCGGGAAGACCTCGCCAGCGGAGGCTTCGGCGGCTGTGGTGAGCAGCGCGGCCGATGATTCACGACAGCGTTCCGCAGCGTCGGCGACCGCGGGCAGGTGGGGCAGCCGTTCGCGGACGCGCTGATGCATCGCGGCGCGAATCTGCTTCTGGTGTTTGCTCCACCCTTGGAGGTCCCGCTTGCGCACCGGTGATGGGACTGCCCAGCGGACCCAGCTGGGGTCCTCGAGCGCCCACTGCTGAATGTCGAGATACAGCGCGCGGACCCGGACGAGCACGGTGTGGGTGTTGCGCCGCGGTCGTGTCTGGCCATCCGCGTCGACGAGCGTGGCCAGCCGCGCTTTCCAAGCCTCCGCGACAGGCTCGTCGAGCTGCAGGGAGTCGATGCCCGGGTGGTGCTGTTCCAGATCAGCCCAGAACGTTCCGGCGAGCATGCCCGCCAGGCTCCGGAATGAGCTGTGGTCCAGGGATGGCCTGCGTTCGTCGAGATAACGCACCAACAGGTCCCGGACGTCGCCGCAACGGATGTCGTAGTCGCCGACGAGTTCTACGGTGGTACGCGGCCCCTCGCGCAACGCTTCCCGCAAGGGCAGATCCGCTGGAGTCACGCCGATGACGGCCAGCAAGTCCCACGCGGTGTACAGCCCGGCGCCCGCCCTACCTTCTCGAGCGTGATCCCAGGCGTAGAGCTCGAAGACGTCGTCGAGATCGAGGTCCTGGAGTTCTTTGCCGGTGTGCAGCAGAATCCTTGCCAGGACTGACATTGCGAGGGACTGGTGCCGTCCGCTCATGCCCTGGTCGGCCACGTGCTGGCGGATCTGGTCGAAGCAGGCGGCACTTCCGGCGAGCTGCACCCGGTCGAAGAGGCGGCACGACTTGTAACGGGCCAGAAAGTCGTAGCTGGGAAGGACGGTCTTGCACAGCAGCAGCGCGGCGAGCCCTTGCATGTGTTCGGTCCGGCGGGTTCCCGCACTGCGCGTGTCCTCGGGTGCCAGGCTGTCGACCCAGCCGAGGCCGTGATCGGCGCCGGCTCGCAGCCACCGTTGCTGCCAACCACTACCCGGATATGCGCTCAACCAGTTCAGAATCGTGGCGGCCCCCCTCGCGGTCAGATTCTGCTGGGTCACGGTGCCCGGCCAATCCGGCAGCGTCGGCAACAGAGCCAGCACCTCATCGGCCGAACTCGTGTCGATCGGCCCGACGTGCCGACGGTTCAGCAGATGGCTGAAGTCTCGAAGGTAGGGCTGTGCCCGTTGTCGTCGCTCGATCTGCACCGCAGTCAACTTCACGGTTGAAACCCTCCGAACAGGACGGACAGATCCGAACTGTCGTAGCCGAGCGCGAGCGGTTCAGCCGGCTGCTCGGGACGGTGCTGACGGTCCGCCAAGTGAGTCGCGACGCGGCGGACGACAGCCTCGTCTTCTTCCCAGAGATAGACGTCCGCGGTGGTCGACAGGTGCGCGTGGCCGAGAATGACCTGGACGTCCTTGAGCGTGAGATGCTGGTCGCGGGCCATCCGCAGCGCGGCGGTGTGCCGGAGATCGTGCATGGTCCAGTTCGTTTCCAGCAAGGCGTTGACCCGTCGGAATACCGCCCGGAGCGCCTCGTAGTTCAGCGGGTGCCGGCGCAGCCCATCACCACGGTCACGGCGCCGCAGCGTCCACCACAAGGGCTCCCTCAGCCCGGGTGTCTCACCCAACGCAGCCAGGTAGAGCCGAATCCACATAAACGCGTCCGGGCTGGCCGGCAACCACTGCTCAGCACCTGTGCCCTTCCTCACGACCCGGACGAGCTGTTCGCCCCAGTTCAGATCAGCCCCGCACACGCCGAGCAACTCCGCCGCACGCGCACCGTTGCTGACCGCGAGCGACACGATGGCACGGTCACGATCAGAACGCAGCCCGGCGAAGAACGAGTTCCAGCCTTCATCGGGCATCTCCCGAGGCCTGCGCTTGGGCAGTCTCGGGTTGTACCGGATCCTGCCCTCCGCGGTATGCCGCTCCAGCGGGTTGTGATGGGCGTGCGCCCGCCGGCCCGGGCGTGCGAGCGGAACGGGGTTGATCACAGGTCCCTCGCCGGTCTCTAGCCAAAACTCATAGAAGCTCCGTAACACCGCGTTCGAATGCCGGATCGTGCGCGGCTTGTAGCGGTCGTCCAGATACTGCTTGCGAGTACGTGGGTTCACCTTTCCCGCTGTGGCTGCCGAGATCGTGCGGGCCGATACCCGCTCCTTTGGCGCTTGCTGTAGCCAGAGGACGAGGTCACGGGTTTCCTCGCTCGTCGCGTGATCCCATTCCACCTCGACTACTCGCAACCATCGCCACCAACGCAGCAGAACGTAGGCGTAGCTGCGAATCGACCCCGTCCGATTGTCTCTCGCCACGAAGTCGGTCAAGAACCGGCGGATCGGTTCCACCGGCTGCCCGTTGCCGTCGACCACCAGCCACGGCACGACACCCTCCGCAGGAGCGACCTTCCCCCACTGCGGCAACCGCAGCAGGCCGATATCCCGTGCTACCACCCCAACCGCCTTCCGCGATCCGTCATGGAAGGCAGGTCTACCCCTGCACAGCCTCAACGCTTCCCGCCAGCACGGCGTGTCACGAGTTAGTCCGGTCAACAGGTATGCAGATGGCCGTCGACGTCGCCTCCTTCACCCCAGCTGAAGCCGACTTGTTGCGGCGGGCGATGGGCGCGAAACGCTCCAGCGCCAAAATGCGGAAACTCGCCAAGAGGTTCTTCGACGGCGCCGCGGCGAACGGGGTCGACCGCGACACCGCGGTCAGCGTGTTCGAGCAGATCCACGCCTTCTCCGGCTACGGCTTCCCCGAAGCCCACTCCATGTCCTTCGCCCTGCTCGTCTACGCCTCCGCGCATCTCAAGTACTACTGGCCGGCGGCGTTCTGCGCGGGCCTGTTGCGGGCGCAGCCGATGGGGTTCTACTCGCCGCAATCGCTGGTCGCCGATGCCCGTCGCCACGGCGTCATCGTGCGTGAGCCGGACATCAACGCCAGCCTCCCGCACGCCACCCTCGAACCCGAGCCCGAAAGCACCGGCGGCCACGCCATCCGCCTCGGCCTCGCCGCGATCAGGAACGTCGGCGACAACGCCGCCGAAGAGATCGTCGCCGAACGCCAAGCCAACGGCCCGTACACCAGTATCGGGGAGCTGACCGAACGCGTCCGGCTGAAGAAGCCCGCGATCGAGGCGCTGGCCACCGCCGGCGCGTTCACCAGCCTCGGCCCCGAGCGACGCCAAGCACTCTGGGCCGCAGGTGCCGCGGCCACCACCCGGCCCGAGCACCTCCCCGGTCTCGCGCCCGGCCTGGACGCACCGGCGCTACCGGGGATGACGCGGTTCGAGGTCACCGCCGCCGACCTGTGGGCCACCGGCATCTCACCCGGCACCCACCCCGTCGAATACCTCCGGACCTGGCTCACCGAGCGCGGCGCCGTCAGCGCCGCCCAGCTCGGCCAGGCTGAGGATGGTGCGCGGGTGTGGATCGGGGGAGCGGTCACCCATCGGCAACGCCCCGCGACCGCGGGCGGGATCACCTTCTTCAACCTCGAGGACGAGACCGGCATGGCCAACGTTCTCGTTTCCCCGGGACTGTTTCACCGGAGTAGGAGAGTGTTGCTGGCGAGCAACGCCTTGCTGATCCGTGGCATCGCTCAGGTGACCGAGGGAACGTGCACGGTGGTCGCGGATCAGGTGCGGCCGTTGGATCTGCAGGGTTTGGTGTCGAAGTCGCGTGATTTCCGGTGACTGGGGCGAACCGGGAGTGGCGGACGCTGGAGGTGCCGATCCGGCCAGGCTCGGGTGCCCCGAAGCGGTGCCCGTGGGGGCATGAGTTGGCGGTCGGTGGCGTGCGGCAGGGCTGGTCGCAGGACTATCGGGCTCCGGAATGGCTGTGCGAGGCCTGCCACGCGTTGACCGGTGAAGGCGGTGTCTGGGCGATGATCGACACCGCTGTCGCGCGGCAGGTGATGGAAACCGGTGTGGACGAGTACGGGCTGCGCCTGGTCGTCCTGCCGCCACCGGTGTCCGCCGGGATCGGCGCCATCCAGCTTCGCCTAGGGCGCACGGTCTTCGGCGAGGTGCGCTTGTCGCTGTGCCCGGTCGACCGGCGCGCGATCCTCGTCCATGTCGAGGTCGAGGAGAAGCATCGACGTCGTGGCGCGGGCCGTGTGCTGGTGCACGCCGCCATGGAGCGGGGCGCCAGATTCGACTGGTCGATGCTGCCCATCGGGCGCGACCCGGTCGCTGTCGCGTTCTGGGCCCGGGTCGGAGCGGCCGGGTCGGCGAGCCCGCATCCCTGCACGCATCAGGTCGACGCGAAGGTGGTCCCCGCCGAGTCGCGGTGGACGAAGTGGTGGTGAGCCGTTCACTCGGCTGATGATCGCGGCCTACGGCGGCAGCGTCACATTCCTCGGAATCCGTCCGGCCTCCCGGAGAAGCTGGTCATCCGGTGTGAGCGGCGAGGTCATGTCGGGAGGTGGCTCCGGTTTTGCGGAGAGCGTGGGCGATGTGTTGTTCGACGGTGCGGATGGACAACCCGAGGCGGTGGGCGATGTGGGCGTTGGTGTGTCCGTCGCAGGCTAGTGCGGCGACTTCGGCTTCGCGGGGTGATAGTTGCGGGCCGTAGCCAGGGCGGCCGCGTTTGCGGGGGGTCCTGCTTTTTAGCAGGTTCTGGCAGCGGCGTTGAGAGGTGGTGGCGCCGAGGGTGCCGAAGATGTCGGCGGCGATGGCGAGGTCGTTGGTGTCGTGGTGGAGGACCGTGTGGGCGTAGCGGTCCCGCAGAACGTGGATGGTGGCGATCCATTGGGGACGGGGCAGTTCGGTGTAACAGGCCAAGGCGTGGTCGTAGGCGTCGAGGACTGTGGTGGGCGGGCTTTGTGTGAAGTCGTGAGTCATCGCCCGGGCCAGGGCGAGTCCGGCTTTCGCTGAGGGAGCGTCGGTGTTGTTGAGGTCGGCGGTCGTGGTGTCGAGCAGTTGCTGTAGTTCCCGCGTGCGTGCTGCGTGAGGGAGCAATTCGGCGGCGACGGGCAGAATGTCGCTGGCCCACACCGACATTCCGGTATCGGCGATGACACCGAGGGCGGCGTCGAGATGGCGCATGGCGGTTGTCTTCGCGCCGCGGTGGTAGTGGTGACGGGCCAGTAGTGCGGCGGCGGTGGCGCTGATCGGGGGTGCGGCCGTGGTGTCGGGGTGTGCCGCGCTGATGTCGGTGAGGTGAGCGATGGCGGCGGCGGTGTCGCCAAGTTCGAACGCGAGGGCTCCGGCGACCAGACGGCATTCGGAGGCGACCAGGGGCAGGGCGGCATAGCGGGTGATCAGTGTTTCGGCGGTGTCGCGGAGGTTGGTCCAGTCGCCGCTCAACCAGTCCAGCAGCACGGCGGCGACATGCAGTTGTTCGGTGAGGTAGGCAGCGCCCAGTTGCCGGGACCAGAGTCGGCCGCGGCTGAGGTAGCGGCGGGCGGCGGTGTAGTGGCCGAGCCAGCTGGCGCTGTCGGTGAGGTTAAGACAGCCGCGAAGCCGTTGCCGGGCCAGTCCTGGGTCGTCGGTGTCCTCGGTCAGCAAGCTGGCCGCGTGCCAGGCCTTCGGTGAGCCGATGCTCATGAGCGTGGTCAGTTTGTTGACGTGGATGGTTTCGGCGGTGAGCGGGTCGGGTCGGATCGCAGGGTCGGTGAGGCCGGCCTCTACCCGGTCGAGCCAGGCGAGGTGGGTGCTGATGTGACGTCGGCCGGTGTAGGGAATCGCTAAGGAGGACATGACTTTCAGCGCGAGCGCTGGATTGCTCTGTTCGAGTTCGCCGGCGGCGTGTTCGAGTTCGTGGTATCCGCCGACGTGGTCACCGGCCTGGCTGAGCAGAAGGATGCCCAAGTTGTTCCGAAGTTCACCGCGGACCGCCTCCGGCAGGGGAACCGCGCTGAGGATGTCGCGGACGGTGGCGATGATGTGCTCGTTGTCCAATCCGTCGAACGCCGCCCGGCTGAGTGTCATCGCCAGATGAACGCGTTCGTCGGTGGCGAGTTCGGCCCGCCACAGCACCTCGCGCAGCAGTTGGACGGCGGTGCTCCAGTCACCGGCGCCGATGGCGGTCTCTGCGCTGTGTTCGCTATGTATGCGCCAGCGGTCGAGATCGCCAGCCTGGAACAGGTGGTGGGCTGTGCGGATGGGGTCGTCCGGCCACAGCGTCGCGGCGGTGCGGTGAAGTCGTCGGCGAAGGACAACAGGTGTCGCATCGTGGATGGCTTGCCGGGCGAGCTCACGGTGACAACCGAACCGGTTCGGCCGGATTTCGCGAAGGATTCCAGTAGCGAGAGCTATCGGAAGGGCGGTGCTGATCGCGGCCTCGCTCAATCCCGACAAGCCCTTCAGCTCGGCTTCAGTGGCTCCGTCGACGCAGACGGCAGCAGCACGCACCAGGCCGCGGAGATCACGGTTCTGCTGCTGCAGCGGTTCGAGGTAAGCGTCCCGCAAGGCGGCGGGGAGGGTGGGGTGACGCTGGGCGGAGAGCGCGAAGGCGTCCCTGACCAAGGCGGTGATCGCGAGCGGGATCCCCTCGGTCAGCGGGAGAAGTGCTCGCGTGTCCTGAGGCAGTGGGGCACCTTCGCAGAGGCGCTCCGCCAAGACGACAGTGTCGCCGTCGTCGAGCGGCTCGAGCAGGATGTGTTTCACCGGGAAGCCCGAGGTGCCCCGGTGCATGAGGTACATGGGGTGCTCGTACGGCCGATAGGTCAGGACCATTGCCAGGTTGACGGGTGGGCGGCGCGCGAAGTACTGGAGGAGCGCGCGGGTGCCGTCATCGGCCCAGTGCACGTCGTCGAGAAGCAGGACCGCGGGCTCGGGTGACGAGAACAGGACGTGAAGTGCACGCAGGCGGCGAGCGAGGTCTGCGCGCGGGTCGGAAAGCGACGGGAGCGACGGCGGTAGCCGGTCGGCGAGTTCAGGTAGCGACGACACCAACGCGCCGAGCACCGGATTCCCCTGCTGGGGGACGAGGTCGGGAGCTGCGAGCACAGCTTCCAGCACTGGCTGAAGCGGGCCGCATCCCGGTGTGCAGTGCCCGGGCACCATCGTGCGCGTCATGCTCGCGGTCGAGGCTCTGATCCGGTCGAGCAGGTGTGACTTTCCCACGCCGAGTTCACCTTCGACCAGCGCAACGGCCGAGGTGTGCTTGAGGAGAGCGACAATCTGGTCCTCGACCTTCCGCCTAGTCACGGACGTCACGCCAGCTTGGCGGCTGGCGGTGCTCGCCGCTGCACCACCTGTAGTCATCGGCACACCGTAAGCACAGTCGCAACGGCGATCAACCCGCAGAAAGTCCGGTCATTCTCGTTCCCCGGCGGCCTCTCCGGACCGCGCTTTCACGGCGATGCTGGGATACGCGCCGTGGGCTTTTGTGCGTGTCGCAAGGGGGTTTTCGTGCGTGGCGGCACGGATTGATAGTGCTCTGCGACGTGAGGATCGTCGTGGGCCGAGAGGAACGGACGTTTCCTCGAGGAGGTTCCCCGCCATGACACCAACCCGGCTTTGCCTCGGGACGAGAACCGCGGCCGTACTGGCGTTCGCGGTAGCAGCCACCACCCTGTCGACCCAGGGATCGTCGGCGACACCGCTGTCCGGCACGCACGTCGCCGACAGCGTCCGCGCCTACCTGGTGCTGACCGATCCCGGCAACTCCGACTCCGCCGCGAGAGCGGTCACCGCCAACGGCGGAACGGTGCGGAACACCTTCGCCCCGATCGGTGTCGTTCTCGCGCATTCGGGAGCCGACGACTTCGCGGCCAAGATGCGCAACGTGACCGGAGTGCAGAAGGTCGGTGACACGCGAGGCGGTTACGACGTCCCGCCGGAAGGAATTCGTCCCGCGCGCGCGGGACAGGACTCGACCGCGCGCCGCTACCTCGAACCTCAGCTGGGTTCGGCGATCGCGGCGCCTGCGGAGCCTGTCGACTGGAACATGCAGCAGATGGGCGCGGACAAGGCCTGGGCGATCAACCCGGGCAGCCGCAACGTCACCGTCGGGATCCTCGACACCGGCGTCCAGGGCACCCACGAGGACCTTCGGGACAACTTCGACGCTGCGAACTCGGTGTCCTGCCTCTACGGCAGACCCAACACCGCTCCCGGCGCCTGGGAGCCGGACGCCGGCGCTCCCGCGGCGGGCCACGGTACGTCGGTCGCCGGGATCGTCGCAGCGGCGAAGAACGGCAAGGGTGTCATCGGTGTCGCGCCGAACGTGCGGATCGCGTCGGTCAAGGTGATGGAGCCGTCGGGGAACATGTTCCCCGAGAACGTGGTCTGCGGCCTGATGTGGTCGGCCGATCACGGTTTCAAGGTCACCAACAACAGCTACTACGTCGACCCCGTCATGTACAACAACCCGAACGATCCCGATCAGGCCGCGGTGATCGAGGGTGTCCGACGCGCCGTCGACTACGCCCGGGGCAAGGGTGGCGTCACCGTCGCTGCCGCCGGGAACTACTCCACCAACCTCGACACCGAGCCCGGCCTGTTCCTGCCCGGCGACCTGCCCAACGCCGTTTCGGTCACCGCGGACACCATCGACAAGAAGCTGGCCTCCTACTCCAACTACGGTCTCGACACCGTCGAGCTGACCGCGCCCGGCGGCGAAGGCTCGGCGATGATCAACACCACCGCGCTGGGCGGTGGGTACACGACCTTCAACGGAACGTCCGCGTCCTCCCCGCACGCCGCCGGGGTCGTCGCCCTCCTCGCGTCCGCACATCCGCAGGCCACCGTCGATCAGCTGCGCACGATGCTGCTCACCCAGGCCATCGACACCGCCTGCCCGGCCGGGGACAGCCGCTGCACCGGCACCACGGCGAAGAACTCCCACTTCGGTGAGGGCATCGCCAACGCACTGGCCGCGGTCTCCGGCGGAAAACCCGACCCCGATCCCGAACCGGATCCGGAGACACCCGTCTACACCTCGGACTTCGAGAACCCGACGGCCTGGACGATCAACCCCGGAGGCACGGACACCGCGACCGCCGGCCGCTTCGAGGTGGCCGCGCCGTCGGCCACCAACTACAACTCGCTGACCATGCAGCGCGGCGACACCACCAGCGGCACACGCGCCCTGGTCACCGGCGCGGCCGCAGGGGCTTCGGTGGGTGACAACGACCTCGACGGCGGCGTCACGAGCGCACTGTCCGGCCCGGTCCAGCTGCCTGCCAGCGGCACGCTGTCGCTCAAGCTGTCCTGGTTCCTGGGCTACCTGTCCAACTCAACGGGCGCGGACTACCTCCGCGTCCGGGCCATCACTCCCGACGGAGCGACGGTTCTGTTCGACAAGAAGACCGGCTCCATTGACACCGCGGCGCAGTGGTCCACCGCGACCGCCGACCTGACCGCGCTGGCGGGCAAGACGATCCGGATCGCCGTCGAGGCCGCCGACGCGGCGGGCGGAAGCCTTGTCGAAGCCGGAGTGGACGACCTCCGCATCACCCGTCGCTGAGCCACCACCCCCGCCGAGTGACACCGGGGTCCCCGTCTGAGGCGGGGACCCCTCCCTCCCCTTCGCCTGGAGAAAGTCATGCACATTCGCACTCTCACGACCCTCGCTTCCGGTGCCGCTTTCGCCCTCGCTCTTTTGCCGCCCCTGCCGGCGTCGGCTGTCTCGCCGCCGCCCGGGTCCCCACCCACCGCGCTCGTCGACGCGCTCAGCCGCGATCTGGGAATCAGCCGGGACGCGGCGCGGAACCGCCTGCTGGCCCAGGACACCGCCGAAGCGATCGCCCGTACCCTTCCCGCCCAGGTCCGTGAACAAAGCCCGGGATCCTGGCTCGACGACACCACTGGCAGGCTCATGGTCGCCGTCACCGACACCGCAGGGGCCGCGCAAGTCGCCGCCTCCGGCGCCACACCGGTGACCGTGTCCCGCGGCCGCGCCGAACTGCAGCGCCTGCGTACCGAAGTCGCGCGCCTCGCCACCGGGATCCCCGGGGTGACCGGCTGGGGCATCGACCCGATCAGCGACACCGTCACCGTCCGGATCGCCGCCGCGGCCGACGATCACGCCACCGAACAGTTCGCCAAAGACATCATCAGGCTCGGGAACGGCGTCCGCATCACCCACGTCGCCGACCGCCTCACACCACAAGGCGGGGACGTGCGCCCCGGAGGACGCTGGCTCCCTGGCGCCGAGGCCAACTGCTCCATCGGCTTCCCCGCCACCGACGCCACCGGAGGCAGGCATTTCCTGACCGCCGGCCACTGCACCAACGACCCCAACCAGCCCGCCTGGGGCAGCAGCGGCCAGCAAGACCGGATCGGCACCTCCAACGTCGGCGGCACCCACAGCGTGTTCGGCCGAGAAGGAGACATGGGCGTCGTCAACGTCACCGAACCGACATGGCAACTCTCCCCGTCGGTCAACACCTACGGCGGCCCCGCCGTTGACGTCACCGGCTCGACCGAACCACTGGTCAACCAAGCCGTCTGCCATTCCGGCGTCGCCTCAGGCTGGCAATGCGGCAAGGTCACCGCCATCGACCAAACCGTCGTCTACACCGTGGCCACCATCGAAGGCGTCTCCTTCACCACCGCCTGCTCCATCGCCGGGGACTCCGGCGGAGCTTGGCTCGCCGGAACCAAAGCCGTCGGCCTGCACTCCGGAGGTCAATCCTCCTGCTCACCAGGAGGAGCCCGCGATCAGTCCACCTTCCAGCCGATCAACGAACCTCTGCGCAAGTGGGGCCTGACCCTGCAGACCCGCCCGGGGCACAGCGACACCCAGGCACCCACCACACCGGCAGCCGTCCGCGTCACCGCCGTCACCGCGACCACCGCGACCCTCACCTGGGACGCCTCCACCGACAACACCGCCGTCACCGGCTACCAGATCTATACCGGCGACACTCTCGCCGCCACCTCCACCACCACAAGCACGACCGTGACCGGCCTGGCGCCCGGCGCGAGCTACACCGTCACCGTCAAAGCCGTCGACGCCGCGGGCAACACCTCTCGCGCCAGCACACCCATCACCATCACCACCAGCACCGGTGACACCGCACGAACCTTCACCAACAGCACCAGCACACCCATCCGCGACTACCAGACCAGCCGCAGCACCATCACTTCGACAGCGCCAGGAAACACCATCACCCCGATCACCGTCGCGATCACAGCGGACCACACCTGCGTCGAAGACCTCGACATCACCCTCACCAGCCCCGCCGGACGCAGCTACCCACTGCACAGCTACGGCGGCACCACCTGCCACCTGCTCACCGGAACCACGAGCCACACCGTCTCCACCACCGAAACCGCCCGCGGCACCTGGACGCTGTCCATCCACGACGGCGGACCCGGCGACACCGGCACCCTCCATCGCTGGAGCCTCACACTCTGACCGCACACTCCGACCGCCGAGGCGGCGTCTGGACGAACACGACGAGCCAGACTCCGCCTCGCCTCTACTACCTCGTGGCACACGGGGAATCCGCATCGGCTACAATGCGGACCCCAGCCAGGGCGCTCGGCTGGAACTCGTCAAAACCCTGGACGAGGCGTCATATCGACAGGCCATCGAGGCGATGACCGTCCCCGACGCTATACACGTACGGGGCTGGTCGACCTGTCCGACCTCGGGTCGTTGCCGCTGTGGGCTCAGCAGAACAGCGAGATCGTCAGGTTGCTGGATGCCACGCGCTTGGGGCCTCTGCGTGAGCAGGGCAAACGCCGAGCTTGAAATCCTCCGCTACTGGTCGATCGGGCGGCCTATCCCGCTCGGGTCAGGCAGTGGGGCACAAGGTATCGGCGCTTCATCTCGGCCTGTTCAATCACTGGATCAGGTGACTCACCGGCGCCGCTCCAGGTGCGCGGCTAGGGGCGCCCCGAGCCCCTGCCGGAGTACACCCTTGTGCCACGGTGGATGGCCTAAGGGATTCGGATGCTCGTCGACCTTGCCGAACAGACGTCCGTCCTCCGGCCCGTTCGAGAGTGATCAGGCTGTGAGGCGTTCGGCGATGATCGCCCGCGCGGCCTCGCCCGTTCGGGTGGGTAGCAGCGGGTAGACATGCACGAGCCCCTTCTCCTCGTGGAACTCCATCTCGACCCCTGCCGTTTTGGCGTGGTCCCGCAGCAGGTGCGCGTCCGGGTTGAGGATGTCGTGGGTGCCGGTGAAGACGGTGAGCGGACCGAGCCCCGTCAGGTCCCCGGCCAGGGGGCTCACGCGGGGGTCGTCGACGGGCAGCTCGCCGCGCCAGCGGTCCGCGAACACGCGGATGCCGGGCACTGCCAACCAGGGATCGCTGGGCTGGACCTGCGGGATCCGGGGATTCGAGCAGGTGAGGTCCAGGGCCGGCGAGATGAGCAGGGTCCTCGGCAGGGTGACGTTGTACTGGTCGCGCAGAACCATGGCGGCGGACAGGGTGATCTGGCCTCCGGCGGAGTCCCCGGCGAGTCGTACCTCCCCGTGCTGTTCGCTCGCCTCGCGGGCGAGGTCGACGACGGCGTCCAGCACGGCGTCCGCCGTGCCGAGCGGGACCAGCGGGTATATCGGCACCACGACTGTGGTCCGGGCTTTGGCGGCGATCTGGGCCACCAGCCGCCAGTGCTCTGCGGATATTTCGTTCACCCAACCTCCGCCGTGGGTGTACACGACGGATCCTCGGGGTGCGGCGTCCGCGGGGCGCACACGGTAAACCGGCCAGCCGTCGCGACGCGAGACGTCGATGGTCACCGGAAATCCGAGCCGACGCGGCGGTGCGTAAGGGCGAGGCCGCAGCGCCAGGTCGTCGATATGCGCTTGTGCGTTTTTGGCGGAACGGAACGCGCGATTCCTGCCGGCGGCGCGGAGATACCAGGGGATGACCTGTTCGGGAAGGCGCATCAGAGTCTGCTCCAGGGGTGTCGACAACGCGAATTCGCGTTGCTGGGGGGCGGACGATCGCTGACCGTACCTATCGGACGGCATTCCGGCAGAGTTTGGCCTTCGGCCGCTGCTAGAAGTTGCTTAGGGGAACTCACTGGTCGGGGACCCGTGTTGACAAACGCGTACACCGTCGGCACGTGGGCTCGGGCTATACGTCACTGAGGGGCCATGGGCTTGAAGGGGCACTGCTGTTGGCGCGGACGCTTGTAGGTCCTTAAGGGCGTTTTGCCTGGTCGAGGTAGTCGTGCACCGGTGTCGCGGGGGCGAGGGTGAGATCGGTCAGGATGTGGGAGGCTGAGATGACCTGGTGTACGGGCAGGTCGGCCAGTGGTGCCATGACGTGTTCGGCAAGGTGCAGTCGCGCTGGGCCTTGCCAGGCCCACTTGATGTCGATGTCAGTGATCTGTGTGCGGATCAGGTCGCAGACGCGCAGGCCGCCGGTGTAGTCCGGGATCGCCTTGATCGCGAAGGTGGCGTACTGACCGTCGGCGCGCATGCTCGCCGACGATGCCACGACCAGCGTGGCCGCGATCGCGGCGGAGGTAGATGTGTACCGCCGTACGTCGGATGTGGAACGACGACACGGATTTGCGTCGCGTAGTCGTGCACTACCGGACGGGGATACACGAGCTCGTTGATGAGCAACCGCGTCGGTGCCGCTCGGGCCCGCTGAGGACGGTCTGGTCCAGGATGCTGCCAGTTCGATGGGCTCCCCGTCCGGGCAGTCCATCGAACTGACTTGCCTAGTCGGTGGCGTTGACCGCCGCCCCGTCATAGAGAACCGTGCCGGCACTGTCGTAGACCCTGACTTTGACTTGCTCTATTTCCCTGCGCCCGTCCGCCAGGATCTTTTCGAACTCGGCGCGGCTCTCTTCGGACGCGGCCTCGTGAGCTTCGAGTCTTCCGCGCGCGTCGCGGAGACTGACCATGTCCACCACTATTTCAGCGGCGAAGGTCCCCTCCACGACATCGGCTTCGGCCACAGTGTGGCCAGCGATCAGCTCCAGTCGGACCGCTTCGGGGGCGAGGGCTCCGAGCACCCAAACGGTGTCCCCGTTGAAGGCCGGCCGCCATTGCCAGACCGAATATGGACGCCGAGTAAAATCCCGGTCGTGGCCAGCTGGTGCCAGATTCAACCATGTCCCTTGGCTGTTTTCGAGATTGCAGATTCCGTCGGCTCCGTTGTCGTTGTAGGCGAGGAGCGCGCCACGTTCGGCGGTGGCTCCGACTCTGGCCCCGGGGTGCCATCCCTGAGTGGGAAGCAGATCCTTTGTGCAGCCTCGTGCGGCCTTCTCCTCCAAGGTCGCGGTGAGAGCGGTTTCGAGCTGCTCAGCGGGTGAAGTCACTGTGTGCTGTCCTCCTCTTGTCGCGAGCGCAAAACGATCATGTTTCACTCTCGCGGTGGTCGGTGGCGGGCGCATCAGGGAGATTCCCCGAGTTTCGAGTCGCGCCTAGGTTCGGAAGTAAGCGCTTACTGGGCGCGCGGAATTGCGGTGCTGCTTCTCGCAAACCCATCCTCTGGTGACAAAGGACGTCCATTCGTTGTTGTAATGCCCGGTCGGGTTGGGCAAGTCGGCCTCTCCCTTGCCTGCGTGGTGACAACAGGCCGGGTGGCTCGCTCCGCGGCCGTACGCACAGCCTTAATCGGTCGGATTGCGTCGCGGCGAGTGCCCAATTCGTCTCATGATGTACGTCGTACGAGTCTATCGCGGTAGGGGCGGCGGGAGCCAGGGCGCATCTGGCGGCGAGGGCCGCGGTACCCGCTCCGTGTCAACGGTCATCGTGACATCCCGCAGGGCACCGGGGTGGCGTCGGTGATCCACTGATCACGGGTCGTGAGTGGTACGGGTGGTTCTGGCCGACCTGTATTTTGGTCACCTGCGGCGGAATCCGCGGTGCTGGCGAAACAAGGGCGGCCCTTGTCACCTCTAGCGCAACTCCGGCGGTCCGGCCCTCGCCGTGCGAATCCCGATGAGCATGGCCCCGTAGGTCACCAAATATCGCCGGTTCTCACCGCCCGCAACACTCACGACCCCTTACTCGGTGTCGGCGTGGATGGCGGTCAGGATCGGCGTCTGGGCCGCTTTGCGGGCGGGCCAGAGCGAGGCCAGGATGCCGATCGCGACGGTCAGCAGCACGAAGACGCCCAGCCGGTCCCAAGGCAGTACCAGCGTCAGCTTCCCGACGCTCAGCACCACGGCCGCGCCGAGCGCACAGCCCGCGACTAGCCCGATGAGCGCGCCCAGCATCGCGATGATCACCGACTCCAGCCGGAGCACCGAGCCGACCTGCTTGCGGCCGAGGCCGACCGCGCGCAGCAGGCCGATCTCGCGCACTCGCTCCAAAGTGGACATCGTCATCGTGTTCACCACGCCGAGCGCGCCGATTAGCACCGAAACGCTCAGCAACGCGTACAGGATGTTCAGGAAGACCGCCGCCTTCGCGCCCGCCGCCTCGGCGACCTCGGCTTTCGTCTGGACCACCAGTGTCGGGTTGGCGAGTGCGTGCTGGATCGCCTTGCTGACCGTCGACGCGTCCTGGGCCGTTTTCACCAGGATCTTCTGTGGCGCGGCGTCCTTCGGCACGGCGATCAGTGCCCGCTCGCCTGACTCCGAGGCCTCGTAGATGGCCACGATCGGCAGTGATGCCGGTGAGTCGCCGGAGTTCGCCTTGAAAGTGCCGGAAACTACCGAGCCGATGGTCCAGCCGTATGCGGCCGCCAGCTGCTCCGAGACCGCGAGGCCCGTCGCCAGCTGGTCGAGTGTGCCCTGCTTGATCTTGAGCGGGAAGAAGTCGGTGACGCTCCGGGGATCCACGCCGGTGGGGTTGAGGAACCCGCCGTCGTCCAGCTGGATGGCGACCGGGGACAGCGGAGTGACCGACTGGACGCCTGGCACCTTGGCGATGTCCGTGGCGGTCTTCGCGGACAGGTCGGCCCAGTCGATCGTGGTGACTTCGATGTCGGCCTTGTCGACGGTCGCCGACATCTTCGCGCTCGCCGCGGCGACCGAGGCGATGGGCACGGTGACCGCGGCGCACACGGACAGGCCGATCATCAGCGACGCCGCGGTGGCGGCGGTCCGGCGCGGGTTGCGGCGGGTGTTCTCCACGGCCAGCGTGCCGCGCATCCCGGCCAGCCGGGTGAGTGGCCCGCGCAGGATCTTGGTCAGGCCGAGGCTGAACCACGGCGTCAGGATGATCAGGCCGAGCATGGTCACCGGCGCGCCCAGGTAGATCAGGTCCTCGGCCTGGATGCCTGCCACGGTGATCGCGGCGCCCAGCAGCGTGCCGACGAGGCCGATGATGTTCCTGCGGCGCAACGACTTCGCGGTCGGCGAGACCCCCGTGCGCAGTGCCGCGATCGGCGGGATCGCGGCCGCTCGCCGTGCGGGGATGTACGCGGTGACCGTGGTCACGCCGACGCCGACCCCGATGGCCGCGCACAGCGCGCCGATGCTGAACACCTGCAGCGGCACGCCGGGTCCGTTGATGACCGCGAACGCGCGGTTGAGCAGGAGCGCGGCGCCGATGCCGAGCAGGTACCCGAGCACCGTAGCGATCAGGCCGAGCACGGTCGCCTCGGCGAGCACCGTGCGCAGCACGTACTTCCGCGACGCGCCGACCGCGCGCAGGAGCGCGTTCTCGCGGGCGCGGGCCGCGGCGAGCATGGTGAACGTGTTCGCCACCAGGAAGACCGCGACGAACAGGGCCACGGCCGCGAAGATCAGCAGGATCTCGGTGATCTTGTTGTCGCTGCGCGGGGTGTTGAGCTGGTTGCCCGTCTCGATCGAGAACTGCTTCTCCGGCAGGATCGCGGTGACACTGTTGGCGAGCGTGTCCTGGCTGACGCCGGGCGCGGCCACCAGGTCGATCGCCGAGTAGCTACCCGGAACGTGCGCGAACTGCGCCACCGCGGTCTTCATCTCGAACGCGACGAGCGTGCCGCCCGAGGCCAGCCGCGCGTCGTCGCCCGCGAACACCCCGACGAGCCGCACTTGGCGCACCACGCCCTTGACGATCACGCTCACCTGATCGCCGGCTCCGAGGCTGGCCTTCTTGGCGGCGAGTTCGTCGACGGCGACCTCGTCGGGACCGGCCGGCGCCTTCCCGGCGCGCAGCGGGAAGCGGGCGGGGTCGTAGCTGACGCCGACCGCGCGGTCGGGCAGCCCGACGAGCGCGCCGTCCTTGCCGACGAGGAACGCGCGGCCGTCGGCGATCGGCCGGACCGCGGCGACTCCTGGCAGGCCTTGGAGTTGACCGACGACGTCGTCACCCATCGGCGTGCTGTAGCGCTCCGGCGCCACCTTGACCGCGACGTCGGCCTGCGCGCGGAGCTGGGCGCGTTCGATCGAGGACTTGACCGCGTCGCCGTAGAGCAGCGAGCCGACGACGAACGCGACCCCGAGCACCACGCCGAGCGCGGGCAACAGGTACCTGGCCTTGTGCGCCAGTATCGAGCGGAATGCCAGCCGGAACATCAGCCCACCGCCTGCGTGTCGAACCGGCGCATGCGGTCGAGCACCCGGCCGGGTGTCGGCTGGGTCATCTCGTCGACCAGGCGGCCGTCGGCGAGGAACAGCACGCGGTCCGCGTAGCCAGCGGCGATCGGGTCGTGTGTGACCATCAGCACCGTCTGCTGCCACTGCCGTGCGCAGCGCTGCAGCAGCGAGAGGATCTGCGCGCCTGACCGGGAATCCAGGTTGCCGGTCGGCTCATCTGCGACGACGATCTCCGGCCGCGTGATCAGCGCACGCGCGCACGCGACACGCTGCTGCTGACCGCCCGAAAGCTGCGCCGGCCGGTGGTCGAGCCGGTCCTTGAGGCCCATCGCCTCGATGACCTGGTCGGTCCAGGCACGGTCGGGTTTCTTGCCGGACAACGACAACGGCAGCGTGATGTTCTCCCAGGCGCTCAACGTGGGCAGCAGGTTGAACGACTGGAAGACGAACCCGATCTTCTCGCGGCGGACCTGGGTCAGCTGCTCGTCGTTCAGCGAGCCGAGGTCGACACCCGCGATACGGGCCTTGCCGGAGGTGGGCGTGTCCAGCCCGGCGAGGCAATGCATGAAAGTGGACTTGCCGGAGCCGGACGGGCCCATGATCGCGGCGAATTCGCCACGGCGGAAGCGCACCGACACCTCGGACAGCGCGACCACGGCGGCACCGCCGGTGCCATAGACCTTGCTGAGTTGCTCCACTTCGGCGACAGCGTGTTCGTTCATGGTCCACATGGTTCGCGGTCGGCAGAGTTTTCCGGCTCAACCAAACTGCCGAGTGAACCTGGACGTGCTCGGCCGAACGAATGAGGACTGTCCTTGGAGAACTGTCCTAACGTGGCAGCCATGCTGGCGACATTCGCAAGGCTCACCTGGATTCAGCGCGGCGCGCTGGCGCTGGGGCTGCTCACGGCGGCCACGCTCGCGGTGCTCGAAGGCACCAGCGCGGAAACCCCGGCCACCGGGATCGGACTGGCCATCTGCGGGCTGGTGCAGGTGGCCGTGCTGGCCATGCCCACGCTGCGCCCGGTCGTGCTCGTCGAAGCGTGCGGTGTCTCGATCGCCTTCACGCTGCTCTGCGCGGCACTGCCGGACGGCTTGGACAACACCTACGGCCTGGTCGAGACGATCGCGCTCGCCTGCCTGATGACACGGGTGATCATCGAACTGCCACCCCGGCGCTCGGCGCTGCTCGTCCCGTTGCAGGCCTTGACGATCGTGACGCTGCCGACCCGGTGCTACACGATCGAAAAGCCCGAGCTCGAGGTCTTCGTCATCCTGACCTCCTTGGCGACGGCCGTGGTGGTCCTGCTCGGGTTGTACCTGCGCTTGCACGACCAGCGCCGCGCCGACGGCCACGAGCTGGCCAAACAGCTGCAGCGCCTCACCTACGCCCGCGATCTGCACGACTTCGTCGCCCACCATGTGACCGCGATCGTCGCGCAGGCGCAGGCCGTCCGCTACACCACGGCAGCCGGGAACCGGCCGACCCCGGAGGCGCTCGACGCGATGCTGGCCGGCATCGAGAAGGCGGGCTCGCAGGCGCTGGCGTCGATGCGCGGGATGATCGCGGTGCTGCGCGACGACCAGCCGATCCCGGTGCGAAAGCCACTCGGCGCGGTGCTGTCCGAGCCGGCCCGCGACTTCGTCGGCCCGCCAGTACGGGTGGAGATCGACGAGGCGCTCGCCACAACCCACCTCGTCCCGCACGTGCTCAACGCCGTGCACCACGTCGTCCAGGAATCGCTCACGAATGTGTTGCGGCACGCGGAAGGCACCACCGGGGTCGAGGTCGGCGCGCGCACGCTGCCCGACGACATGCTGGAGATCGTGGTGCGCAACGATGGCGCGGCCAAACCCGGTTCGTCCGGCGGCGGGTTCGGTCTCGTCGGACTGGGCGAGCGCGTCGAGGCGGTCGGCGGGACGCTGACCTCCGGGCCGGTGGACGACGGCTGGCGCGTGGCCGCGACGCTGCCGTTGACCTCGGCTCTGCCATCATGACGCGGATGAGCACCCGTGTGTTGATCGCCGACGACCAGGAGATGATGCGCTCGGCGTTCGGGATGATCCTGGCTTCCCAACCGGACATCGAGGTCGTCGCCTCGGTCGGCGACGGCCAGTCCGCCGTCGACGAGGCGCGCAGGCTGCGCCCGGACGTCTGCCTGCTCGACATCCGGATGCCCAAGCTCGACGGCCTGCAGGCGACCCGGCTGCTGGCAGGCCCCGGCGTACTCAACCCGTTGAACGTCCTCATCGCGACCACGTTCGACCTCGACGAGTACGTCTACCGCGCGCTGCGCAACGGTGCCTGCGGCTTCCTGCTCAAGGACATGTCGCCCGCGCTGCTGGTGGAGGCCGTCCGCGCCACGTCGGCGGGCGCGACGTTGATCTCCCCGACGGTGACCACCCGCCTGCTGGCCCACTTCGCGCTCGACCGCACGGACAAGGCCACCCCCGACGCCGCGCCTGCCGAACCGCTGACCGAGCGCGAACTCGACGTGGTCCGCCAGGTGGCGCAGGGCCGGACGAACAGCGAGATCGCCACCGACCTGTTCGTGAGCCAGGCGACGGTCAAGACGCACCTGGCGAACGTGCAGCGCAAACTCGCGGTGCGCAATCGCGTGGAGATCGCGGCCTGGGCATGGCGCACAGGCTTGTGCGTTTGACAGGGTCGTGAGCGTTGCGGACGATTGTAATAAGTGAGGGGAACGTCTTCGGGCCGAGGTACTGCGCTCCCGCAACAGTGCCGGGGGGTTAGCCGCGGCAACAGGGGCATGCCGTGCGCACCACCCCAAGAGAGAGTCGAATCTGTCCGACGCTATGTGCACGGCGCCTCAATCTCTACAACGGTTGGTGCGCCCTTGATGCCCCCAGGTGAATCGGGCGAAGGACATCAAGGGCAGTGGTTCAGGATTTCTTACGAGGCGCACGCTTGCGCTTAGTGGGGGCCTGTTCGGCGGCTGGTTCGGCTGGGGTCGACTCCGCGCTGTCGAACGCTTCGTAGATCTCTTTCGGGATGCGGCCGCGTTCGGCGATCGCGTAGCCGTTGGCCGACGCCCAGACACGGACTCGCTGATTACGCTCACGGTCGGTGGGCTTCGCAGTGCCACCGGCCACGGTGGACTGTCCAGTTGCGACTTTCACCTTGCGTCCGCCGACTCGCCTGCTGGCGTCGATGAAGCGCTCGAGCTCTTCGCGCAGGGCGCCGGCATTGTCATCGGAGAGGTCGATCTCGTAGGTGACGCCGTCGAGCGCGAAGGGCACGGTCTGGGTGGCTTCGCCACCGTCGATGTCGTCGACGATTTGGACGGATACCTTTTGTGCCATCGAAAGTGCCTTCCGCTAGGTCATGCCGCGCCACCTCGGACTGGCGCAGTGTCAATAAGTCTAGGCGTACGACGTGTCCGGCGTGGAGACGACATCGCTACGGTGGTGTTGCGCGGCGTCAAGTGGCAACCATTGAGTAGCTTCCTGGTTCCGTGAGCGGACTGCGGGGAGCTTGCGCCGTTGATCACGTTGGGCTCGTCCTCGTCCTCGTCCTCGACGTCGAGGAACGCGTCTCCGCCTGTCGCTCCGAGTCGTTGGCGGAGATGCGCGCCGTGAAGATCATGGCTGTGGCCGAGGAACCGCCGGTGCTGGTTCCCGCACCGGCTCCGCAGATTGGCGGTAGAAAGTAGTGCATGGCGGAGTCGCACAACGAGATCGGTGGAGAAGTCCCTGGCTTCGTGCTGCAAGCGAGGGATGTCTACGTCGCCGGGGCGGTGCCTGCCGCGTTGGCCGGACTGCCGCCAGCCAATGCGGACTTCACCGGCCGGACGGCCGACCTCAGTCGGATAGCGGATGTACTGCGGCCGTCGCCGGAAGGCGCGCCGGTCGCGGTGTCTTCGGTAGCCGGCCTCGCTGGGGTCGGCAAGACCACGCTCGCGGTCAAGTCGGCACACGATGCCGTCGGTGCAGGGTGGTTTCCTGGAGGTGCGCTGTTCGTCGACATGCAGGGCTATTCGGCGGGCAACCGGCTCGATCCCGGTGAGGCGTTGTCGATGCTCCTGCAGGCTCTCGGCGTCGCTGCCAAGCACATCCCACCGGCGTTGCCGGCGCGTGAGGTGCTGTACCGATCCCAGCTCGCCGGGCGGAAGGCCCGGGTGCTCGTCGTTGTCGACAACGCGTCGTCTGCCGACCAGGTTCGGCCGCTGGTGCCGAGTGCCCCTCACAGTGTGCTGGTGACCAGCAGACACAAACTCGGTGATCTGCACGGGGCCAGGAAGATCGATCTCGACGTCCTGCCCGAGACGGAAGCGGTGGCGATGCTTGACGCAGCCGTGCGCACGGCGAATCCGGGGGAAACCTCCGGCCGTGTCATGACAACCGT
>NZ_LQMT02000019.1:372495-436059 GCF_001620365.2 Amycolatopsis keratiniphila subsp. keratiniphila | reverse complement strand
GGTGGGTGGCCGCCGAGTGCGGTGTGGCCGCGGTGGTGATTGTAGGTGTGTAGCCAGTCTGGGTAGGCGTCGCGGCGTTCGCGTTCTGAGTGGTAGGGGCGGGCGTAGGCCCATTCCTCGAGCAGGGTGCGGTTGAAGCGTTCGACTTTGCCGTTGGTCTGCGGCCGGTAGGGCCGGGTGCGTTTGTGGCTGATCCCGGCGTTGGCGAGTGTGTCGCGCCAGAGGCGGGATTTGTAGCAGGAGCCGTTGTCGGTGAGCACGCGTTCGATGGTGATGCCGTTGCGGGTGAAGAAGGTCTGGGCTCGGTGCCAGAACGCGGCGGCGGTCTCTTTCTTCTCGTCGTCCAGGATTTCGCTGTAGGCCAGGCGGGAGTGGTCGTCGACGGCGTTGTGCAGGTAGCTGGACCCGATCCGGGGTTTCCCGTGCCGGTAGCGGGCGGTGGTGGTGGCCTTTTTGTGTCGCAGGCCGATGGCCCGGCCGAGGACGCGGTGCCCGCCGCCGTCGGGGATGTTGCCCAGCTTCTTGATGTCGACGTGGATCAGGTCGCCGGGCGCGGCGTGTTCGTAGCGGCGGACCGGCTGGCCGGTGGCCCGGTCCAGATGTGTGAGCCGGGCCAGGCCGTAACGGCGCAGGACCCGGTGCACCGTGGACGGGTTCAGACCGAGCAGGTAGGCGATCCGGGCCGGCCCCCACCGGCGCAGGACCCGCACCTTGATGATCCGCCGTTCCGTGCGGGTCGGGAGCCGCGACGGGCAACGATGCGGGCGAGACGACCGATCGACCATCCCCGCTTCGCCGTCTGCACGGTAGCGACCGGCCCAGCGTTTCGCCGTGGACACCGCGACCTGGAACCGCTCCGCGGCCCTCCGCAAGGGCCAGCCCTCGTCCACGACACACCGGGCAAGGCGCAGCCTCCCGGCAGGGGTCAACGGTGCGTTAGCGTGAGTCACGAGGGCCTCCAGGAATCCGGTGCAGATGTCGCAATCCACACCGAACCCGGAGGCCCTCCCTCATTCCAAGATCATCCGACTACGTGTCGGCCCGTTCACAACCTCTCGGGGCAATACACCTAGGCCGTGTCCGGTGAGGCCGTTCGCGGTCTCCGCGCCCAGGCGGCCCCTGACGGCACGGGCGGATGCGGCCGAGTACGACCCCGGTACGAGGCCGATCCGCCCGCACCGCCAGGAACCACCTGGATCACGAAGCCCATCGAATGGACTCACCGGACACGGCCTAATCCGCACGGTCCAATACGGACTCTTCGCCGGGATCCGGCTCCGGCCAGCCGGGGTACGGCGGGGGAGTGCCGCCGTACTGCGGGCAGAGGGCCTGGTGATCGCACCACGCGCAGAGTTTGCTCGGATTCGGCCGGAAATCGCCGGTCTTGCCCGCTTTGAGGATCGCCTGCCAGATCGCCTCCAGCGTGCGCTCGAAGCGGATCAGCTCGCCCTCGTCGGGCGTGTAGGCCAGAGACTGCCCGTCGGTGAGGTACATCAGTTTCAGCTGGCGCGGCACGACACCGCGCAGCCGCCAGAGGACCACGGCGTAGAACTTCATCTGGAACATCGCCTTGGCCTCGCCGATCTCGCGGGGCGCGGCACCGGTCTTGTAGTCGACGACGCGGATCTCACCGGTCGGCGCCACGTCCAGCCGGTCGACGTAGCCCCGGAGCAGCACTCCGGAGCCCAGCTCGATCTCGACGTGCAGCTCACACGCTTCCGGCTCCAGGCGGCGCGGATCCTCCAGGCCGAAGTAGGTGTCGACGAGCTGCTCGGCCGACGCGAGCCAAGATGTGACGGCCTCGGGATCCTCCTGATCGAACAGCTCGATCCATTCCGGACGTTCCGAGGACAGCTCCTCCCACGCCGGCGCGAGCAGCTCCTTGGCCTGCGGCGGGGTGCGATCGGCCTGGGGGAGGGAGAACAGGCGCTCCAGCACGGAATGCACCAGCGTGCCGCGCAGCTGGGCCTTCGTCGGGATCTCGGGCAGTCTGTCGACCGCGCGGAAGCGGTAGAGCAGCGGACATTGCTTGAAGTCGCTGGCACGCGACGGGGACAGGGCCGGCCGACGGCGCGGGACTTCGGCGCCGGGCGGCGGATCGGCGGTGACCGTGTCGGTGTCGGGCATGGGGGGAAGCGTATCGCCGGGTACCGACAGTTCTGGGACCGCAACGCACCGGAGCGGCATGACCGACACCACCCGGACGGGAAGGGCGGGTTACGAGCACCCCACACCTGGGCATCTACGCTTCGACACATGGCGGTGACGGGTGAGCAGGGCCCGCCTCGACGAGGCGTGGCACCAGAGGGTGGGCTCCTGCTGTTCCGGGTCTCCGGGATCCCCGTGCTGCTGGCCCCGTCGTGGTGGATCGGCTCCCTCGTCATCGTGGTGCTCTACACCCCGCTGGTCGGCCGGATCCTGCCTGGCGCCACCACGCTGACCTCCTGGCTGCTGGCGGCCGCGTTCGCGGTCCTTCTCGGCCTCTCTGTGCTCGCCCACGAACTAGGACACTGCCTGGTCGCGCTGCGCCTGGGGATTCCGGTCCGGCGCCTGCGGCTGTTCCTGCTCGGCGGCCTCTCCGAGGTCGCCAGGACTCCCCGCCAGCCACGGCAGGAAGGGCTGGTCGCCGCCGCGGGACCGGTGGTTTCGTTGCTGCTCGGCGGATTCTGCGGGCTGCTGATGTTCGCCGTCCCGCCGGAAAGCGCCGCTTGGCTGCTCATCGCCGAATGCGCCGTCGCGAACTTCGCCGTCGGGATCTTCAACCTCCTCCCCGGGCTCCCGCTCGACGGCGGAAGGCTGGTCCGCGCCGGTGTCTGGGCGGCCACAGGACGCCGGGAGAAGGGCACGCGGGCGGCGGTCGTCGGTGGCGGTGTCGTCGCCGCGGGACTGGTTGTCTGGGCGCTGTGGGGTTTGGCGGCCGGCAGCGAGGATCGTTGGCTCCGCCTCGGTGTCTGCGTCGTGACGGCGTGGTTCGTGGTCCTCGGCGCGCGAAGCGAACTCGCCGCCGAAACACGCCGGGGGTGGCCGGAAGGCGTACGGCTCAGCGAACTCGTCCGGCCCGTTCTCCAGCTTCCCGCGGAAAGCCCGGTTTCGGACGCGCTGGCCGCTTCGGCGGGCCGTGGGGTCGTCCTGGTGCGCGCCGATGGCGTCGCGGCCGGGCTGCTCGACGAGACGGCCGCCGCGCAGCTGGCAGGCACGTCGCCGCACGCGCCCGCGGAGATGGCCGCGGAGCCGATCCGCGCCGACACCGTGCTGCTCTCCTCGGAGTCGGGGGAGGAGATCGCCGAGCGGGTCAGGGAAACCGCCGCGTGGCAGTTCCTCGTCGTGGACGACGAAGGCAGGCCCGCGGGGGTGCTCCGGCGGGAAGACCTGCGCGCCGCGATGACCCGGAGCCGACCCCCGGCGTAACGCGGTACGGCCACCTGCGAGGATCGGTCATCGATCATTCGCGGGTATGGAGGTTCAGTGTCGGTCCGAGGGCCGTTTCGTGTTGGTGACCGGGTTCAGCTGACCGACTCCAAGGGGCGGCACTACACCATGGTGCTGGCTGAGGGACAGCAGTATCACACCCACCGCGGCGCGCTGGCGCACGACGACGTGATCGGTGCGCAGGAGGGTTCGGTCGTCACTTCGGCGGGCGGCAGCCACTATCTGGCGCTGCGCCCGCTGCTGCCGGACTACGTGCTGTCGATGCCGCGTGGCGCGCAGGTGATCTACCCGAAGGACGCCGCGCAGATCGTGATGTGGGGCGACATCTTCCCGGGGGCGCGGGTGCTCGAGGCGGGCGCCGGCTCCGGCGCGCTGACCTGCTCGCTGCTGCGGGCGGTCGGCTCGGAAGGCACGGTGCAGTCCTACGAGATCCGCGACGACCACGCCGAACACGCCGAGCGGAACGTGGAGAAGTTCTTCGGCCACAAGCCGGACAACTGGTCGCTGACGGTCGCGGACCTGTCGACGCACACCGGCGAGGTCGACCGCGTCGTCCTCGACATGCTGGCGCCCTGGGACCAGCTGGAGACGGTCGCCGCGCATCTGGTGCCGGGCGGCGTGCTCACGGTCTATGTGGCGACGGTCACACAGCTTTCGCGGATCACGGAAGCTTTGCGGGAACAGCAGTGCTGGACCGAGCCGGAATCGTGGGAGACCCTCATGCGGCCGTGGCACGTCGTGAGCCTCGCGGTGCGGCCGGACCACCGGATGGTCGCGCACACCGCGTTCCTGCTGACGGCGCGCCGTCTGGCGGACGGGACAGTGTCGCCTCGGGTGCACCGGCGCTCCGGCAAGGGCTCGTGAGTCTTCGGGGTCGTTAGGGCCGACCGTGTCTTGAGGTACCCGACGGTGGGTGCTGGGCTTGGCCGGGGGTTGCGAAAGCCACTTTCGCAACGTTGAGGGTCGCGAAAGTGGCTTTCGCAACGCCGGCTGTGACCGGGCCCCGGTCCGGCGGCGGCCGGCAGGTATCAACGGCTAGGGCACGCACCACTTGCCGTCGCGTTTCTTCAGCGGGAACGGCGTGTCCTTCTGGCCACCCGCGCCTTCCACGTGAACGGTCACGGAGGCGGAGTCGCCGCTGACCGACGGCGGATCGGGGACGGTCGCGGTGACCTTGCCCGCGGCCGCCCATTTCCGGCCGAGTTCGGCCAGATCGGCCGAGGACTGCTGGACGCAGGTGAGCTTCCCGAACGCCGTCGCGTCGTGATTGACGATGGCCGCGGCGATCGCCTTGCCGACGACCTCGACCGCGGCCACGTCCGGATCCACCGGCACCGGGCGGGAGGAACCCGGCCCCGGCGAGGGCGTGAAACCGCTCGACGCGGCCGGGTCGGAGCCGGACGGGGCCACCAGGAGCAGCCCCACCACGACCCCGGCCACGACCGCGCCGCAAACGACGAGAACGGCGGTCAGTTTGCCGGACACCGGTCCGGATCAGCGCTTCGCGCCGGTGAAGCACCAGAGGTCGGATTCCTTCTTGAAGTTGAGGTTCCCGTCCTCGGTCTTGCCGTTCGTGGTGGCGGTGATCGGGAGCTTCGCCGTGTCTCCGCTGGTCGACAGCTCTCCGGCCTTCACGAGCTTGAGATCCTTGGCGATCGAGATGTCGTCCTTGGTGTTCACGCTGCGGCAGGCCGACTGCGCGACGGTCTTGCCGTCACCCGAGTTGTAGGCGTTGAACACCGCTTCGGAGACCTCTTCCGGCGTCGACTTGCCCAGCGGTGCGGGGCCGGTGCCCTTGGGGGTCGACGACGTGCTCGGCGAGCTGGACCTGGTGCGGGTCGAGCTCGGCTTCTGCGACGACGAGGACGGCGCCTCCGACGGAGCCGCACTGCTGGAAGGTGGCGCGGCCGTCGTGTTGTCGTCACCCGAGTTCAGCGCGATGACCAGGGCGGTGACACCGCCACCGACCAGCACGACCGCGCCGATCGCGATGCCGACGATCAGGCCGGTCTTCTTTTTCTTGGGTGGCTCCCCGCCGCCGTAACCGCCTTCCTGCGGGTACGCGTTGAAGCCGCCCTGCTGCTGCCCGTACGGATCCGGCTGGCCGAACTGCTGCGTGCCGCCGGGGTACCCCTGCTGGGGCTGAGGACCGCTCTGCGGGTAACCACCCTGCTGCTGGCCGTACGGGTCCTGTTGTCCGTACTGGCCGGCGCCGGGGTATCCCTGTTGCGGCTGGGGGCCGCTCTGCGGGTACCCGCCCTGCTGGCCGTACGGATCCTGTCCGTAGCCGCCGGGCTGCTGCGGCGGGTATGTCATGGCTGGTGCCCCCTAGCTGTTCTGCGAAAATGCTCAACATGACCTGCGGGTCCGCCTCCCCGGCGAACGTCGCCCGATGCTAGCCATCGAGCCGGATCGCCGCTCGATTAGGGCCGAACTGAGACCGGAAACCCGTTTGCACCCGGACGGAGCCGGGTATTCCGTCGCAGGTCAGGCCAGGTGGACGGATTGTGACCATGAGTGTGCCGGACCCGGCACCGGGATGGCCCCTTGCGCGTCGCGAAGGTACGTGCTGGCGGGTCGTCCGGAACGCGACGCGCCGATCTTGTGATGCGGAAAGGCCTTTTATTGTCGGTGATCGCCGGTACCGTGGAATGAAAAGCACTCCGAGGAGGTGCCCGATGCATCATGACCTTCCCGGAGGTCGGCGCGAGGAGGCCGACCCTTCAGAAACGACCGGAGCTGGAACCACGTCCGACGAGCAGGCACGTCAAATCCGCTTCCTCGAGGAGGAAGTCGCCCTGCTGCGCCGGAAGCTCACCGATTCCCCACGTCAGAACCGAGTGCTGGAGCAGCGACTCGCCGAGGCGTCGGAACGCGTGAGCCAACTCACTGAACGCAACACGAAACTGGTCGAGACGCTCCGCGAGGCGCGTGGCCAGTTGCTCGCGTTGCGGGAGGAGGTCGACAGGCTGGCCCAGCCTCCGAGCGGTTACGGCGTGTTCGTCACCGCGTACGAGGACAACACGGTGGACGTGTTCACCGCGGGCCGCAAGATGCGGGTTTCGGTCTCACCCGCGGTCGAGGTCTCGTCGTTGCAGCGCGGACAGGCGTTGCGGCTCAACGAGGCGCTCACCGTCGTCGAAGGCGGTGACTTCGAGCGGATCGGCGAGGTCTGCGCGCTGCGCGAGGTGCTGGCCCCGGACGTCGAGGGCGGTAGCCCCCGTGCGCTGGTGGTCGGGCACGCGGACGAGGAGCGGGTCGTCCTGCTCTCCGATCCGCTGGCCGAACAGCCCCTCAAGCCGGGCGATTCCCTGCTGGTGGACTCGAAGGCCGGTTACGCCTACGAGCGCGTGCCGAAGGCGGAGGTCGAGGATCTCGTGCTGGAGGAGGTGCCCGACGTCCGGTACGAGGACATCGGTGGCCTCACCCGGCAGATCGAGCAGATCCGCGACGCCGTCGAGCTTCCGTTCCTGCACGCGGATCTGTACCAGGAGTACCAGTTGCGCCCGCCGAAGGGCGTGCTGCTCTACGGGCCTCCTGGCTGCGGTAAGACCCTCATCGCGAAGGCGGTGGCCAACTCGCTCGCCAAGAAGGTCGCGGAAGCCCGCGGCGACTCGGCGGACGGGAAGTCCTACTTCCTGAACATCAAGGGTCCGGAACTGCTGAACAAGTTCGTCGGGGAGACCGAGCGGCATATCCGCCTGATCTTCCAGCGGGCTCGGGAAAAGGCCTCCGAAGGCACCCCGGTGATCGTGTTCTTCGACGAGATGGACTCGATCTTCCGCACCCGCGGTTCGGGCGTGTCCTCCGACGTGGAGACCACGATCGTCCCGCAGCTGCTTTCGGAGATCGACGGTGTCGAGGGCCTGGAGAACGTCATCGTCATCGGCGCCTCCAACCGTGAGGACATGATCGACCCGGCGATCCTGCGGCCGGGCCGGCTCGACGTCAAGATCAAGATCGAGCGTCCGGACGCCGAAGGCGCGAAGGACATCTTCTCCAAGTACCTGTCCGACGGTCTCCCGATCCACGCGGACGACCTCGCCGAGTTCGGCGGGGACGTGAAGGCGACCTTCGACGCGATGATCCAGCACACCGTCGAGCGGATGTACGAGGAGACGGACGAGAACAGGTTCCTCGAGGTCACCTACGCCAACGGTGACAAGGAAGTCCTGTACTTCCGCGACTTCAACTCGGGCGCGATGATCCAGAACATCGTGGACCGGGCGAAGAAGTCGGCGATCAAGTCGGTGCTGGAGACCAAGCAGCCCGGCCTGCGCGTCCAGCATCTGCTGGACGCGATCGTCGACGAGTTCGCGGAGAACGAGGACCTGCCCAACACCACCAACCCGGACGACTGGGCCCGGATCTCCGGCAAGAAGGGCGAGCGGATCGTCTACATCCGCACGCTCGTCACCGGCAAGAACCAGGATTCGGGGCGGGCGATAGACACCGCCACGAACACCGGTCAGTACCTGTAGCACGAGCCGAAGGGGCCCTTCACCGCATGCGTTGCGGTGAAGGGCCCCTTCGCGTCACACGGCTACGGGTTCCTCGACCTTTTTGCGCGGGCTGAGCCGCCCGTGCGCGGCCAGGATCCCCAGAACGACGAGCAGCGCGCCGACGGGCTGGTTCCACGCCAGGGGTTCGTCGAGCACGAGAACGCCGAGCAGGACACCCACAACAGGTGTGAGGTAGGTCACTGCCGCGGCGTTCGACGCGCCCCACGCCGCGATGATCGACGCGTTCCAGGCGTAGGCCAGCCCGGTGCCGAGCGCCCCGAGCGCGATCATGCTGAGCACGATCGGCGTGTCGAGGCGCACCGGCGTCGTCGCGATGAACGGCGCCAGCGCCAGCATCACGACGGCGCCGCAGCTGACCTGTCCGAGCGCGATGGTCGGCGCGTCGAGGTTCCGCCAGGAGATGAACCGTCGCACGTAGACGAACGAGATCCCGTAGCAGGTCGTCGCGCCGAGGCAGGCCAGCTGCGCGGTCAGCTCGTGGGAGACGTCGATCCCTTGCCAGACCCCGACGATGGTGAGCACGCCCAGGAAGCCGAGGATCAGCCCGGTCGTGCGGGCCTTCGTGAACCGTTCCGACGGCAGGGCCGCGGCGGCGATGAGCATGGTGATCAGCGGTGTCGTCGCGTTGAAGATGCTGGCGAGCCCGGAGGAGATGTACTGCTCGGCCCAGGAGAACAACAGGAACGGGATGACGCACAGCAGCACGGAGACGACCGCGAGGTGGCCCCAGAGCGCCGGATCGCGGGGGAGCGGCTTACGACGCCACGCGGCGATCGCTATCAGTGCCACCGCGCCGAGGCAGACGCGAGAGAGCGCCACCTGGGCGGGCGACAGGCCGGTGAGACCGACCTTGATGAACAGAAAACTCGCACCCCACACGATCGCGAGCGCCGCGAACCGGATCGCGATACTGAAACGTCCCAATTGTCCTTCTCCTGATTCCACAAGTCCGCGCTCAGTGAATCCCGGCATCCCCCTTGCGCTCCAGAGGTTTTCGGACGATGTGGTCGACGCCTCCCGCGTGGCGGTCGGCCGAACCCGCCGTATAACGACCTATACTTCCGGGCTGTGAGCGAATCCTCCGGGCGCCCGCGCGCGCCGATCACCGAAGCCGATGTCCTGGCCTGGCTGGAAACGACGGCCGCCGCCGTCCGGGCGGGCGAAGTGAGCGCGCCCGAACTGATCGAGCTGCTGGGCGAGTTGCGCAGGGCTTCCGCGGCGTGCGCCGACGCCTCCGACTGGGCGTTGCTCGCCGCGAGGGAGGAGGGCGCCAGCCTCCGTCAGATCGCGCCGGTGTTCGGCAAGGGTTACGTTCGGGCCCCGGCGGCCCGCCTCGAAAAGCTCCATCGGCAGGCACAGAATTCGAGCCAGTGGCTCGCGATCCTCCGCCACAAGAACGAAGGAGCCCTGTGACGGACACGGAAATCCCCGTCGGCGACCGGATCGCCGTCGGGCTGGCGGCACTCGGCAGGCCCGCGTACATCAACCTCGGCCGGACCGAGGCGCTGCCGCCGGGGCGTGAGTTCGAAGCGATGCGTGCGGCCACCTACGACGTGCTGGACGACGCGTACGGTGCGGGCGTCCGCTGGATCGACGTCGCCCGTTCGTATGGTTCTTCGGAGGAGTTCCTGGCCGGCTGGCTCGCCGACCGCGGCCACGCGGACGTGACGGTGTCGAGCAAATGGGGCTACCGCTACGTGGGGGAGTGGAAGCTCGACGCGCCGGTGCACGAGGTCAAGGAGCACACCGCGGCGCGGTTCGCCGAGCAGTGGGCGGAAACCGTTGACCTGCTGGGGAAGACGGTCTCGCTCTACCAGGTCCACTCGCTCACTGTGGACAGTCCGCTGTTCACCGACGACCGGCTGATCGGCGCGCTCGCCGAACTCGCCGCCGACGGTGTCCCGGTGGGCTTCTCCACGTCCGGGCCCGCCCAGGCGGACGCGGTGCGCCGGGCGTTCGAGCTGGAGGTGGCCGGAATCCCGGTCTTCAGCGCCGTGCAGTCGACGTGGAACCTGCTCGAACCCTCCGTCGGCCCGGCGCTCGCGGAAGCGCACGCCGCCGGGAAACGGGTGCTGGTCAAGGAAACCGTCGCGAACGGACGGCTCGTGGTCGAGCCGCCGTCACCGCTCGCGCGGATCGCGCGGGAGCACGGGACGGGGCCGGACGCGGTGGCCATCGCGGCGGTGCTCGCTCAGGACTGGTTGCCGGTCGCGGTCATCGGCCCGTCGAGTACGGGGCAGCTGCGGGAGAATCTCGTTGCCGCCAAGGCGAAGCCGACCGCCGACGAGCTCGCGGAACTCGCGACGCTCGCCGAGGAGCCGTCCGCTTACTGGCGGCACAGGTCCTGCCTCGGGTGGCGGTGAAGGGCTGGACTAGTCTCGCGGCAAACGTCAGGCGGGACATCGGGGAGGACTCGAGAGTGCGTCATCGGCAGGTGCTCGCGGTGGCGACGGTCGCGCTGTTCGGTTTGTCGGGCTGCGCCGACCGTCCCAACGATCTCGACACCTACTACGACGACCCGACACCGACGCCCACGGTCGAGCCCGCGCAGCCTTCGGTCAAGCCGCAGGCGAACCCGGTTCCGCCGCCGACGACCCAGGCCCCCGTTCCCGCGGCCGTCTCCGCCGCGTTGCTGACCGACGAGGACGTCGCCGAGGAAGAGGTCGTTCCGGGCGAGAGCAAGGTGTCCGGCTGCCTTACCGGTCTCACCCGCGGCACGAGCCGTTCGGCGTCGTGGTCGTACCCGAGCGGCTCGACGCTGGAACATCAGGTCACCGAGTACACCGATCGTGACGCTTCGGACGTCGTCACCCAGGCGGACTGCGAAGGCAGGAAACTCACCCTGGCGAAACAGACCGGCATCGAGGTCCAGCGCGCGTGGTGCGAGGACACGACGTGCACCGTGTTGCTCGCCAAGGGGAAGCTCGTTTCCGCCCTCAGCGTGACCGCCGGAACCGAAGCGCGGGCGACGGACGCGGCGAAGCGGTTGCTGCCGATCGTCGCGCAGCGCCTCCGTTCGGCCTAGGCCGTGTCCTGCAAGTCTTGTTCGCGGTCTTCGCGCCCAGGCGGTCCCTGACGGCACGGGCGGATGCGGCCGAGTACGACCCGGTACGAGGCCGATCCGCCCGCACCGTCAGGAACCACCTGGATCACGAAGCCCATCGAACAGACTTACAGGTCACGGCCTAGCGCGCGTCTTCCCGCCGGAACCACTCCAAGGCGCCCAGACGCCCGTCCGGGATGAACCGGCTCTCCGGATCCTCGAGCCACGAACGCAACTCACTCAGCGTCAGCCAGCGTCCTTCGACCACTTCGGACGGCTGATGGACGAAAGGGCCGTCCCAGCGCGTTTCGAAGGCGAAGTTGTGGGCACGGATCGTGTCGTCGTCGGTGACGTGGACGAAAAGCGGGCGCAGTTCCACTCCGTGAACACCCAGTTCTTCGGCCAGTTCCCGGCGTGCGCATTCCTCCGGGGTCTCGCCCGCGGCGACGATGCCGCCTGCCCAGCAGTCCCATGTGGAGGGATAGACGTCCTTGGTGGCCGTGCGGAGGTGCACGTAGACACGCTCTCCGTCACTCGAACGGACCAACACCACGCCCGCCGCGTGCCAGAGGCCTTCGGCGCGGACCCGGGCGCGCGTGGCCGCCCCCACCGCGGTTCCGTCGAGGTCATAGAGCGCAACGAGTTCGTCACTGCCTGACATGGGGGGCATCGTCGCACGCCTCCGACCCCGTAGGGTGGTGGGTATGCGGCGGATCATGGGAACCGAAGTCGAGTACGGCATCGCGGTGCCGGGCGACGCGACGGCGAACCCGGTACTCACCTCGACCCAGGTCGTGCTGGCCTACGCGGCCGCGGCGGACATCCCGCGGGCGAGGCGGGCACGCTGGGACTACGAGGTGGAATCACCCCTGCGCGACGCCCGCGGGTTCGACCTGACCGGCCCCAGCGGCCCAGGGCACGATCCGGACGTCGAGGACCTCGGCGCGGCGAACGTGATCCTGACCAACGGGGCGCGGTTGTACGTCGACCACGCTCACCCGGAGTATTCGGCGCCCGAGGTGACGAACGCGCGCGACGCGGTCATCTGGGACAAGGCGGGCGAACGGGTCATGGAGGAGGCGGCGCGCAAGGCGGCCACCGTCCCCGGGCAGCCCCCGCTGCAGCTGTACAAGAACAACGTCGACGGCAAGGGCGCGAGCTACGGCACCCACGAGAACTACCTGATGCAACGGTCGACGCCGTTCACCGCGGTGATCGGGGGACTGACGCCGTTCTTCGTCTCCCGTCAGGTGATCACCGGTTCCGGCAGGGTCGGCGTCGGGCAGCAGAGCGAGGAAGCGGGCTTCCAGCTCTCGCAGCGGTCCGACTACATCGAGGTCGAGGTCGGCCTGGAGACGACGCTCAAACGCGGCATCATCAACACCCGCGACGAGCCGCACGCCGACGCGGACAAGTACCGCCGTCTCCACGTCATCATCGGCGACGCGAACCTGGCCGAGTACTCGACGTATCTCAAGGTCGGCACGACGGCGCTGGTGCTGGACCTGATCGAGGCGGGCATCCGGTTCGACGACCTGAAACTGGACGAGCCGGTGCGCGCCGTGCACCAGATCAGCCACGACCCCACGCTGAAGGCGAAGGTGTCGCTGGCCAACGGGCGCAAGTACACCGGGCTGGACCTCCAGTTCGCCTACCACGAGATCGCGTCGGCGAACCTGGAGCGCACCGGCGCGGACGAGGCCTCCAAGGAGGTCCTGCGGGTCTGGGGCGAGATCCTCGACGCGCTGGCACGGGACCCCCAGGAATGCGCGGACAGGCTGGACTGGCCGGCGAAGCTGCGGTTGCTCGAGGGCTACCGCGCGCGGGACCAGCTGGCCTGGGGCGCGCCGCGGTTGCGGCTGGTCGACCTGCAGTACTCGGATGTCCGGTTGGACAAGGGCCTGTACAACAGGCTCGTCACCAGGGGTTCGATGAAGCGCCTGGTGACCGAGGAGGAGGTGCTGGAGGCGGTCACGACCCCGCCTTCGGACACCAGGGCCTATTTCCGGGGCCGCACGCTGGAGAAGTACGCCAACTCCATCGCCGCGGCGTCGTGGGATTCGGTCATCTTCGACGTCGGCAGGGAATCGCTCGTGCGGATCCCGACGTTGGAGCCGTTGCGGGGCACGAAGGCCCACGTGGGGAAGTTGCTGGACGACTCCGCGACCGCCGAGGAGCTGGTGGAGGCGCTCACCGGTTCGGACTAGCGGGATTTCCTTTCATCGGGGTTAAGCGATCACGGATCCCACGGAATGTCGGGACCGCTGGGTAGGCTAGGAAACATCGGCCACACCGGGAGGCGAGATGGCTCAGGAAAAGATCGAAAAGCACGGCGGAGGCGACTCGGACGAAGAGTTCGAGGGCGGCGGTCCGGCGGGCCAGGAGCGGCGCGAGAAGCTCGGTGAGGACGTCGACACGATCCTCGACGAGATCGACGACGTGCTCGAGGAGAACGCCGAGGACTTCGTCCGCGCGTACGTGCAAAAGGGCGGCGAGTAGCTCGTTTCCCGGCGGCCCCTGCCCGGGGCCGCCTGTGCGGAGCCGGCGGATCACACAGATTGGAACTTTGAGCACGTATGGAACACACCTCGGGTAAGTCGGCGCTGCCCGCCGCGTACTTCTCGTCGGCGACCTCGTCGTTCTCGGACTTCCTTCGGGCACAGGCGCCCGAGCTGCTCCCGGAGCGGCGGGTCGCGACGGGCGCGGGCGGGCTGGACGCGCCGCACGGCACGACGATCGTCGCGGTCAAGTTCGCGGGCGGGGTGCTGATCGCCGGTGACCGGCGGGCGACGTCGGGCAACCTGATCGCCTCACGCGACATGGAGAAGGTCCACGTCACCGACGAGTACTCGGCGGTGGGTATCGCGGGCTCGGCCGGGCTGGCGATCGAGATGGTGCGGCTGTACGCGGTCGAACTGGCGCACTACGAGAAGATCGAGGGTGTTTCGCTCTCGCTCGACGGCAAGACGAACAAGCTCGCCGGGCTGGTGAAGTCCAACCTCGAGATGGCGATGGCCGGGCTGGCCGTGCTGCCGCTGTTCGTCGGGTACGACCTCGACGCCGAGGACGCGAAGCACGCGGGCCGCATCGTCTCGTACGACGCGACGGGCGGGCGGTACGAGGAGAACGCCGGCTACCACGCCATCGGTTCGGGTTCGCTGTTCGCCAAGGGCTCGCTGAAGAAGCTGTACGACCCCGACGCGGACGCCGAAGGCGCGATCCGGACGGCGGTGGAGGCGTTGTACGACGCGGCGGACGACGACACCGCGACCGGCGGGCCGGATCTGGTGCGCCGGATCTTCCCGACGATCGTGACGGTCACCGCGGAGCAGGGTGCGGTGGCGTTGCCGCTCGAGCAGACGACCGCGGTCGCCGAGGCGGTCGTGGCCGGACGAGCCGAGCGCGGGCGCTAGCCGTCCTTCCCTGTCCCTTCCCGATGAGAGCCCGAAAGAGCGGAGCACCACAGTGACGATGCCGTTGTACGCCTCTCCCGAGCAGTTGATGCGGGAGCGTTCCGAGATCGCGCGCAAGGGCATCGCGCGTGGCCGGAGCGTGGTCGTGCTCAAGTACCGCGGTGGCGTGCTGTTCGTGGCCGAGAACCCCTCGGCGACGTTGCACAAGGTGTCGGAGATCTACGACCGGATCGGTTTCGCGGCCGTGGGCCGCTACAGCGAGTTCGAGAACCTCCGTGTCGCCGGCATCCGGCACGCGGACCTGAAGGGCTACCAGTACGACCGGCGGGACGTCAGCGCGCGTGCGCTGGCGAACGCGTACGCCGCGACGCTGGGCAGCATCTTCACCGAGCAGCTGAAGCCGTTCGAGGTCGAGGTCTGTGTCGCCGAGGTCGGCGCCACCGCCGCCGAGGACCAGCTGTACCGGCTGACCTACGACGGTTCGATCTTCGACGAGCCGAAGTTCGTCGTGATGGGCGGTCAGGCCGACACGCTCACCACGAAGCTCAAGGAGAGCTTCGAGCCGGACATGGAGCTGGGTGCGGCCCTCGGTGTCGCGGTGAAGGCGTTGCGCGACAACACCCCCACGCCCACGAACGGCGATTCGGACCCGGTGAAGCTCGAGGTCGCCGTGCTGGAGCGGGAGCGACGTGGCCGGAAGTTCCGCCGGGTCGCCGGTGCGGCGCTGGAGGCGCTGCTGCCCGCCGAGCCGGAAGAGCCGAAGAAGGACGAAGCCGAAGGCGACAAGCCCGACGGTGAGTCCAAGAAGGACTGAACCTCTGTAGGCGAAGGGCCTCTTTCCCGCGTTGGGAAGGGGCCCTTCGCTTTCGGCACCGTACACAGTGGAATGCCGTGAAGGCACTAGCGGAGTGGTGTGGGCTGAAGGCTCCCTTCACCGAGTCTGATGCGACGAAAGGAGCCTTCGCCCCCCCCGGTCGGATACGGGGAGCGGCGGTTCGGTCGCAGGTGTCGCCTCGTGAGTGTTTCGGGTCGCTGGAGCCAAGGGTGTCTTAGGTACCTACGGTCGGGCGGTGTCGCGTGACATCCGTGTCTGGACGGTCGACGCCCGGTAGGGCTCGGCTGCCGCCGAGGGGGTTGCGAAAGCCACTTTCGCAACCTTCAACGTTGCGAAAGTGGCTTTCGCAACGTCGGCTGTGGCCGGGTCCGGTGCCGCCGTGGCGATCATGTCGCGAAAGTGGCCTTCGCTACACACCTCCAGCACCTTCACCGACCGAGCCGGGGACCGGCAGCGGCCGGAAGCCGGTAGGCAGCCAAGACATCCTTGGCTGGAACCCGAATCGCCACTCACGACTTCCGTGACACCGGAAAGCCGTGAAGGCCTCCTTCCCTACCTTGAGAGTAGGGAAGGAGGCCTTCACGGACGAGTCAGCCGAGATCAGGCGGGGGTGTCGCCCCACCACTGGCTGCGGCCGCCGGCGATGAAGCTCCACAGCTGGAGCCGCGTGCCGTTGGTGGACGAGTTGCCTTCAGCGGTCAGGTAGCGGCCGCTGGCCGGGCTCTGGAAGCGGACGTAACCCTCGGGGTTGACGGTGCCGGCCCACCACTGGTTCTTGGCGCCGGCGATGAAGTCCCAGAGCTGGACGATGGTGCCGTTCTTGTTGATGCTGTTGAGGTCCGCGTCCAGGTAGCGGCCGCTGGCCACGTTCTGGAAGCGGGAGTAGCCCTCGGGGTTGTCGGTGATGTAGAACGCCTGGTGGTCCGCGTTCAGGTTGCAGTCCCAGAGCTGCATCTTGGTGCCGTTGCGGTTGATGGTGTTCAGGTCGGCGTCCCAGCACTTGTTCGGGTTGAGCCCGGACGGGATGAGGTACATGTCCGCGTCGGCGACACCCGCGGCCTGCGTGCGCGCACCGGTCGAGGTGCGCTTCACCGGGATGAGCTTGATGCCGTGCACGGTGACCGTGTTGAACCCGTCGCCGGTGGGCTTCGGGGCCGCGGTCGCGGCCGGGGCGGTGACCAGGGTCAGGACACCCGCGGCGGCGGCGATGATTCCCGCCAGACGCTTCATTTTCGTCATTTTCTTTCCCCTTTGTGGAAAGCGTTTTCTCCCAGTGAGCTGAAGGGAAACGGCAGAAGACGACAGGCTGCGACGAAACGCGGCCCGCAGGCCAAGCCGGTGAATCCCCCTCGTGGAAGGCGCCGCGTAAACCCCCGAGAAGCGGGCCTTCTCCGAACATCATTCAGGTCTGAACCACGGTCGTCGAGGAGATTTCCGATAGCGGCAATAAGGCTGTTCAGCGATGTAACGGAATGGCCTGGCTCGCGATCACACGGCGACGACTCCGATCAAGGCGAGGACATCCGTGCGTATCGAGCTGACGTTGCAGGACCTGACGCGTGTTCGGCTCGCGCCCGAAGCCGATCCTTTGGCGGAGCTGGTTTCGAGTCTGCAGATCCTGCAGCGGCGCGACGCGGGCTCGGCGTTGTTCAATCGGTGGCGGCATCGGGTCCGGCTCGGCTTGGCGGAGTCGGCTTCGGTGCTGCTGTGGTTGTGCCGCCCGTATGCGCCGATCCCGTCGTTTCTCGTGCCGGGCGTGGACGAAGGTGGTTTGGAGGCGGGGTTGGCGGAGGTCGCCCGCACCGACTCGGTGGGGTTGAAATCGGCGTTGCGGGATTTACCGGTGAACCGGGAGCTGCCGTCGTGGGCGGCGGGTTTGCCGGACGGGGACACGGCCGGGCTGCCGAAGCTCGTGCAGGCGATGCAGGACTACTTCGAACTGTCGCTGGCGCCGGGCTGGGAGTCGGCTCGCTCGCAGGTCGACGCGGACCGCGGGATGCGGGCGCAGTTGCTCCTGCACGACGGGGTGGACGCGATGCTCACGAGCCTGCGGCCGCTGGTGCGCTGGGCCTCGCCGATGCTGGAGGTCGGCGACGGCATCGTCGGTTCCTGCGGCGCGGACGGCGCCGGGCTGATCATCTCGCCGACGTACTTCGCGGTGTGCCCGGTGATCGTCCCGGCGGCGGGACGATCACCGGTCCGGCTGCTCTACCCGTCGGTGCGGCAGGCCGCCCCGTCGACCGGATACGGCCGGGACGTGCGGAGATCGCCGGAAACCGCCCTCGCCGACCTGCTCGGCCCGACCCGGGCGGCGACGCTGGCGGTCCTGGCGGTCGGCTGCAGCACGTCCGAGCTGGCCGCCCGGCTGGGCGTGACGCCGTCGGCCGCCAGCAAGCACGCCGCCGTGTTGCGGCGCGCCGGGCTGATCACCACCGAGCGGGATCGCAACGCCGTGCTCCACGCGCTGACTCCCTTGGGCACCGCCCTGCTGGGCAGCTAGAGCCGGTAGATGGTGAGCGCGCTGGGCCGCGACCGGAAGCGGAAGTCGTTGCCCAGCGGGCCGACCTCGCCGTCGGTGGCGACCCGGCGGTTGCCGTTGAGCAGCCGGACGTGCAGCTCCGGGACGTCGAGCTCCTGGTAGACGTGGCTGGCGTTGAGACTGTTCGTGATCGTGGCGAGGATGAACCGCGCCCGCGAATACGGCACGTCGGCGCGCAGGTAGCGCACGTCGAGCAGGCCGGTGTCGAGGGCAGGGCGGCGTGAGGGCGCGAACCCCTTCGGCGAGTAGGTGCCGTTGCCGACGAAGAGCAGCCAGATGCTGGTGTGCTTGCCATTGAGGGTCACTTCCAGCGGTTTGGCGCGCCGGAGGGTGCGGGCGAGGGCGATCGCCGCGGACGGCCACTTCGGATGCCGCTTCTGCAGCTTTTCCCGGATCCGGACCATTTCCGGGTAGCCGCCGAGGCTGGCGGTGTTGACGAAATAGCGGTGGTCGTCGTCGTGGTTGATCTCGACCTCGCCGAGGTCGACTCCGACGGCGTTGCCTGCTTCGGTCGCGGCGTCCGCGTCGGGCATCGAACGCATGCCGACGTCGCGGGCGAAGTGGTTGAGGGTGCCAGCCGGGATGAGCGCGAGCGGCAGGTCGTGGTCGGCCGCGACCGAGGCCACCGCGGCGACCGTCCCGTCACCACCGGCGACACCGAGCGCGCGCACGGTGTCGCCGCGGGCGGCGATCTCGTCGCAGAGCTGATCGCGCAGGTCCCGTTTCGCGTCCGGGTACAGGATGGTGGCCTTGGGCCAGGCGAAGCGGGCTTCCTCGGTCGGGTCCTGGCCGTCGATCCCCGAATGCGGGTTGACCAGGACGAGCATGTCCTCGCCGTCGCGCATCTCGGGTGCCTCGGCGGTGTGCGCGGTGCGGCCGGGGACGTCGTCGTTCAGCGGCCACCAGTGCCGCGTCAGCAGGCCGGCGCCGACGCCGATGCCGATCCCCACCCCGACGTCACTGGGCCAGTGGACGCCCGTGTGGATCCGGGAATAGGCGACCGCGGCGGCCAGCGGCGCGAGGGCGGCCCCAGCCTTGGGCGATTCCATCGCGACGGCCGTGACGAAGGCGGCCGCCGACGCCGAGTGGCCGGACGGGAACGAAGACGAGGTCGGCCGCCGGACGAGGCGCCGGTGCATCGGCACCTCCTCGGCCGCGGGACGACGGCGCGGGAACAGCGGCTTGCCGATCAGGTTCGCCGCCGCGCTCGCCCCGGCGATGGCGGCCACACCGCGGAGGGCACCCCGGCGCGTCGGGCCCTTCTTCGCCGCGAGAGCGATCGCGACACACCACCAGAGCTTGGACTTGTCCGCACTTTTGGAGAGTGAGGTGATCACGTCGTCGGCCCTGGTCCTCGGCAGGGCCGCACTGCGTGCCATCAGCCGTCGATCGGTCCGTCCGACCTTGCGGAAAGGGCGTTTGAGCTGCTTTAACACGGGTTCCCCACTTCCGGACCGGGACTTCATGCGCGTGATACCCGATCGGGACTTCCCGCACACCTTTCACCGAATGCAACGTACCGACCGCGTGTCGCCGCCCGAACGGCGCACCTTGAGTGGGTCCTCACCGCCTACTCTGGTGGGATGCAGCGGCGGATCTTTGGCATCGAGACCGAGTACGGGGTCACGTGCACCTTTCACGGGCAGCGCAGGCTCTCCCCGGACGAGGTGGCGCGTTACCTGTTTCGGCGTGTCGTGTCCTGGGGGCGTTCGTCGAACGTCTTCCTGTCGAACGGCTCGCGGCTCTACCTCGACGTGGGCTCCCACCCCGAGTACGCGACGGCCGAATGCGACGACCTCGTCCAGCTCGTCACGCACGACAAGGCCGGTGAGCGCATCCTCGAGGATCTCCTGGTCGACGCCGAGCGGCGGCTGGCGGACGAGGGCATCGGCGGCGACATCTTCCTGTTCAAGAACAACACCGACTCGGCGGGTAACTCCTACGGTTGCCACGAGAACTACCTGGTGACCCGTGCCGGGGAGTTCTCCCGGATCGCCGACGTGCTGCTGCCGTTCCTGGTGACCCGGCAGCTGATCTGCGGTGCGGGCAAGGTGCTGCAGACGCCGCGCGGCGCGGTGTACTGCCTGTCCCAGCGTGCGGAACACATCTGGGAAGGCGTCTCCAGCGCCACCACGCGTTCGCGGCCGATCATCAACACCCGCGACGAGCCGCACGCCGACGCCGAGCGCTACCGGCGCCTGCACGTGATCGTCGGCGACTCGAACATGGCCGAGCCGACCACGATGCTCAAGGCGGGCTCGGCGAACCTGGTGCTGGAGATGATCGAGGCCGGTGTCCAGTTCCGCGACTTCACGCTGGACAACCCGATAAGGGCCATCCGCGAGATCAGCCACGATCTCACCGGCCGCCGCCAGGTGCGGCTCGCCGGCGGCCGCGAGGCGTCGGCGCTGGACATCCAGCGGGAGTACCACGCCCGCGCCGTCCAGCACGTGAAGGAGACGGGTTCGTCGCCGCAGTCCGAGCGCGTGGTCGAACTGTGGGGCCGGGCGCTGGAGGCGGTCGAGCAGCAGGACTTCAGCAAGATCGACACCGAGATCGACTGGGCGATCAAGCACCGGCTGGTCGAGCGCTACCGCAACAAGCACGACCTCGACCTGTCGAGCCCGCGGATCGCCCAGCTCGATCTGGCCTACCACGACATCCGGCGAGGCCGTGGCATCTTCGACCTGCTGCAGCGGAAGGGGCTCGTGCGGCGGGTCACCGACGACGGCGAGATCGAACTGGCCAAGGACACCCCGCCGCAGACCACGCGGGCGAAGCTGCGCGGTGACTTCATCGCCGCCGCGCAGGCCGCCGGGCGCGACTTCACCGTGGATTGGGTGCACCTCAAGCTGAACGACCAGGCGCAGCGGACCGTGCTGTGCAAGGACCCGTTCCGCTCGGTGGACGAACGCGTCGAGAGGCTCATCTCCTCGCTCTGAATTACTCCGTGAAGGCCATCTTGGAGGGCGTTGCGCGCTCTAAGGTGGCCTTCACGGATCTTCGAGGGAGAGGTGCGCCGATGCGCCGTGCGTTGCTGGTAGTGCTGGGAGCGGTCGTCCCGCTGGCGTTCACCGGCGTCGCGCACGCCGCGCCGGAGTGTCCCGATCCCGCGTGGGTGGAGACCCCGACGGGCACGGACGCGCAGCTTCGCGGCCTCTCCGCGGTGGATTCCCGTACGGCGTGGGTCAGCGGCAGCAGGGGCACCATCCTGCGCACCACCGACCGCGGCCGCACCTGGAAGGCGAGCGCCCCGGCCGGGACCGAGGCACTCGACTTCCGCGACATCGAGGCCTTCGACGCCGAGCACGCGGTCGCCCTGTCGATCGGGCCCGGCGACGCGTCCCGGATCTACCGCACCGACGACGGTGGCGAGAGCTGGCGACTGTCCTTTCAGAACACCGATCCCGCCGCCTTCTACGACTGTCTCGCGTTCTTCGACCACCGGCGCGGGCTCGCGATGAGCGACCCGGTGGACGGCAAGTTCCGGCTACAGTCCACCTCGGACGGCGGTCGCACATGGACACCCGTGCCCACCGAGGGCATGGTTCCCGCGCTCGACGGCGAGTTCGGTTTCGCCGCCAGCGGCCAGTGCCTCACGACGTCGGGGCCGCGTGACGCCTGGATCGCCACCGGCGGCGGTGCCCGCGCCCGGGTCCTGCACTCCGGCGACGGCGGGAAGACTTGGGAAGCGGCCGACACGCCGTTGCCCAGTGGCGCCTCGGCCGGCGTCTTTTCGGTGACTTTCCGGGATCCGCGGCACGGCGTGGCGATCGGTGGCGATTACGCGGCGCCGAACGCACCCGGTCCGGCGGTCGCGCTCAGCGCGGACAAGGGCCGCACCTGGCGGACGCCGTCCGAGGCGCCGGTCGGCTATCGCTCGGGTCTGGCGTGGCTGGGGAACACGGTGCTCGCCGTCGGCCCGGGTGGGAGCGACGTGAGCCCCGACGGCGGGCGGCACTGGAAGTCGTTCGACACCGGATCACTGGACTCCGTCGACTGCGCTCGCGGGGCCTGCTGGGCGAGCGGGGCGAAGGGACGGGCCGCTCGGCTCGGTACGGCCTAAGCTCGAAGGACTATGACCGCACAAGCCGAACCAGTCCCGGAGACCACCGATCATCTGGTCGAGGTGTTGAAGGCGCTCGCCAACCCGATCCGGCTCCAGGTGCTCGGGTGGCTGCGCGAGCCGGACCGCCATTTCCCGCCGGAGAAGGCGATCGCCGACCAGAACGAGGTCGGCGTCTGCGTCAGTCATCTCCAGGCCAAGCTGGGGCTCGCGCAGTCCACGGTGTCCGCGTACATGGCGTTGCTGCAGCGCGCCGGGCTCGTCGAGTCCACGCGGGTGGGGAAGTGGACGCACTACCGTCGCGACGAGCGGCGGATCGCGCAGCTCGTCGACCTGCTGGGACGTTCCATCTGAGCTCGTCCGGAATAACATATCGAGAATCTGCGATACTTCGATATGTTGGACTCGAGCTGAGGAGAGACAGATGGAACTGGGGCGTTTCGGGATCTGGACGTTCGACTTCGAGGATCAGCCCGCGAGCATGCTGCGGGATTCCGTGCGGGAACTGGAAGAACTCGGCTGGCCCGCGATCTGGATCCCGGAACGGGACGGGCGCGAAGCGCTGACCCACGCCGGATTCCTGCTCGCGTCGACCGAGCGCATGGCCGTGGTCAACGGGATCGCACGCATCGGTTCCCGTGGTGCGCGCTGGACCCATGGCGCGGCGCTCCTGCTTGCCGACGCGTATCCGGGCAGGCACGTCCTGGGGCTCGGTTTCGGCGGAGCGCAGCCCGGAGTCAAGCCGCTCGACGCGATGAGCGAATACCTCGACGAACTCGACGCCGTCACCAACTCGAACCCGTTGCCCGCCGCGCCGATCCAGCGGCTGCTCGCGGCGTACGGGCCGAAGATGCTCGGCCTGGCCCGCGACCGGTCCAAGGGTGCGCACACCTATCACGTGACGGTGCCGCACACCGCCCAGGCGAGGGAAGTGCTGGGGGAGAAGGCCTTCCTCGGCGTCGAGCACGCCGTGCTGTTCGAAACCGACCCGGGCAAGGCGCGCGAGATCGCCCGCGAACACCTGCACGTGTACCTGACGTCGGAGTACAACGTCGCCAAGTACCGCCGTCTCGGCTACACCGAAGCCGACATCGACGGCGGCCGCGGCAGCGACCGGCTCGTCGACGATCTCGTGTTCTGGGGCGACCCCGACACCATCGTCGCGAAACTGCACGGTCATCTCGACGCCGGCGCCGACCATGTGGGCATCCAGGTGATCGGTGTCGAGCCAGGCGAGTCGGCCATGCCGCACTGGCGGCGGCTGGCCGAAGCCCTGCTGCCGCGCTAGCGGACCTGGCCCGTCGGGCGGACCACGATCTCGTTGACGTCGACCGAGGGCGGCTGCTCCAGCGCGTAGAGCACCGCCCTCGCGACGTCGTCGGGTTCCAGTTTCGGCTTGGACTTCGAGTCCTCGGGGATCATCGAGGTGTCGACCAGGCCCGGCTGCACGACCGTGACCCGGACGCCGGTGCCGACGGCCTCCTCGCGGATGGAGCCGGCGAGCCCGGTCACCGCCCATTTCGTCGCCGAGTAGAGGTTCCCCGGGCGGTGGTAGCGCCCGGCGACCGAACCGGTGAGCACGAGGTGCCCCTTCGATTCCGCGAGCGACGGCAGGGTCGCCCGCGCGGTGAGGGCGGTGCCGTAGACGTTCGTCAGCACCATGTCCCGCCACTGTTCGGGCTCCGCGCCGCCGTCGCCGAAGAACGAGACGACGACGCTCTGTCCCGCGTTGGCGAACACCGCGTCCAGCCTGCCGAAGGTGTCCTTCACCGTTTCGACCGCCGCGGACAGCGAGGCCCAATCGGTGACGTCGGCCGCGAGCGCCAGAGTGCGATCCTCGCCGAACTCCGCGACGAGCGGGAGCAGCGCCTCGCGGTCGCGGGCGAGCAACGCGAGGCGGAACCCGGCCGCCGCGGCCCGGCGTGCGGTGGCTTCGCCGAGGCCGCGGGAGGCGCCGGTGATCAGCAGTACTCGATCGTTCATGCCTCCAAACTAGGCGGCGTGTAGGTGTCCCACTCCGGCCCCGGTTCGCCGACGAGCGCGGCGCCCAGCCGGTCGAGGTAGAAATGCCAGCCCTTGAGGATGTCCGAGGTGTCCCAATCGGGCCGGGGCATCCGGTGCACGAAGTCGAGCACCGTTCTGTCGCCGTGCGGGGTCAGGGTCAGCTCCACCCGCCAAGTGGGCTCGTCGGTGTTGTGCAGATCCATGGCCAGGCGCTTCGGCGGATCGCATTCGCGGATGACGGCAGGCCCCGGTTCGGAACCCTTCTCGGCGGTCATCGTCAGCATGATCGTGTTGCCGACCCCGGGCTCGCCCGTCCAGGTCCCGATCCAGCGGGCCGTGCGGTCTGATTCGGTCAGTGCCGACCACACGTCTTCGATCGCGTCCGGGTACTCGCGCCGGAGTTCGAGCCTGATCTCGTCGTTGTCCATATTGTGAAGATAACCACGGGCTTAATTAAGCGTCAACTTATGAGCACGAGTCGTCCCCGCAGGCCGCCCGCCGCGAGGCGTTCGTGGGCTTTCACCGCCTCGGTCAACGGCAAGGTGTCCGCGACCCGCAGAGCGAGTGTGCCGTCGTCGACCAGGTCCACCAGTCCGGCGAGCGCGGCGCCGTCGGCACGGATCCAGACGTGCTCGACCTTGATGCCGCGCAAAGGAATCGGGGCCGCTCCGGCCGCGAACACCACGAACCGGCCACCGTTCGTCACGGCGTCCAGCGCTTCGAGCCCGAGCAGTGCGGTGTCGAGGACCGCGTCGACACCGCCGGGGATCACCGCCCGCACCCGATCGGCGAGGAAATCCCCGCGTGGCACGAAAATCTCCGCGCCGAACCCTTGGACCACGGTCTCGTCGGCAGGACCGGCGACCGCGACGACCCGGAAACCGCGTGCCTTGGCCAAGGTGACCGCGTAGCCGCCGACGGCCCCCGCCGCACCGGTCACCAGGACCGTAGCTCCGGGCGGGAGGTCGAGAAGAGCGAGCGCCTGGACCGCGGTGAGCCCGTTCAGCGGCAGGGTCGCGGCCTCCGCGGGAGACGCCGTCCGCGGTGCGGCCGCGAGCGCGTCCACGTCGAGGACGACGAACTCGGCGTACGTGCCGAGCGCCGCCGACGGCCGGTCCTGCACGCCGATCACGCTGTCTCCGATGGCGAATCCGGCGACGCCGTCGCCCACGGCGTCGACCGTCCCCGCCACGTCCCAGCCGATCCCGAGCACCTCACGCGGCGGGACGATCCCCGCCTCGGTCAGGAACCCCGATCGGGTCCCGGCGTCGACCGGGTTGACCCCGGCCGCGGCCACCTTCACCCGCACTTGACCGGGACCCGGTGACGGCACCGGGACTTCGGCGAACTCCAGGACTTCCGGGCCGCCGAACCGGCGGACCACCACTGCACGCATCGTTTCTCCTCCAGGGGATCGTTCCCTGCGAACGTATGGGGAGTTACTCTCCATCGGGAAGTACGCACCTCGAGGTGCCCAACCCACGCGGAGGTACGCGCACCGTGGTCACGCGCACGGCACAGGAACGGCGGGACGAGGAGAAACGGGCTTACGACGCCTATCTCGCGGCCTGCCCCGCCCGGAAGCTGCTCGACGAGGTCTCGGGCAAATGGGTCAGTCTCGTCCTTGTCGCGCTCGGCGACGGGCCACAGCGCTACAGCGATCTCTCGCGCCGGATCGCCGGTGTCAGCCAGAAGATGCTCACGCAGACCCTGCGGACCCTGGAGCGGGACGGCCTGCTGACCCGCACCGTCACCCCGTGCGTGCCGGTGCGCGTGGACTACGAACTGACCGAGCTCGGCCGGAGTCTGCGGCAGCTGCTGGCCGGGATCAAGGACTGGGCGGAGACCCGGTTCGACGAGGTGGAGACCGCCAGGGATCGTTACGACGCGCGATCGGCGGCTGTCACCATCGGGTCGGACGGCGCGGGCTAGGGTAGCCGGGTGTCCACCGCACGCGCCGAACGTCTGGTCAACCTGGTTCTGGCCCTCCTGTCCACCCGGCAGTACCTCACCGCCGAGCGGATCCGGGGCATCGTGCCCGGGTACGCCGACGCGGCCAGCGACGAGGCGTACTTCCGCATGTTCGAGCGCGACAAGACCGAACTGCGCGAGCTCGGCATCCCGCTGGAGACCGGCCGCAACTCGGCGTTCGACGCGATCGACGGCTACCGCATCGCGCGCCGCGACTACGAACTCGGCGAGATCGACCTCGCGCCCGACGAAGCGACCGCGGTCGGACTCGCCGTCCGGCTCTGGGATTCCCCGGAACTGACCGGTGAGGCCCAAGGCGCGCTGGTGAAACTTCGCGCGGCCGGCGTCGAGGTCGACGACCACGCTCCGACCGTCGTCGAACCCCGTGTCCGGGCCGAGCCGGCGTTCGGCCCGCTGCTGGCCGCCGTCCAAGCCGGACAGGCGGTGCGTTTCGAGTACCGCCGCAGTGGTTCGGCCGAGCGCAAGATCCGCACCCTCGAACCGTGGGGCGTGGTGTCGTGGAAGGGCCGCTGGTACGTCGTCGGGCATGACAGGGACCGTGGCGCGTCCCGTTGCTTCCGCCTCTCGCGCGTGACCGGGAAGGTCGACGCCTTCGGGGAAACCGGCGTCGTCGAACGCCCGGAAGGGGTCAATCTGCTGAAGATGGTCTCCGCCAGCAGCGGCGAGGACCCGTCCGCGCCGACCATCGCCAGTGTCTGGGTCGCCGACGGCCGGGCCGCCGGGGTCCGCCGCCGCGGCCGGGTGGTCGGCCGCAGCGACGCCGGGGGAGAAGAAGGCGACCTCGTGGAAATCGAGCTGTACTACCCGGAATCCGCCGCGGACTGGCTCACCGCCCACGGCCCGGACGTCCTCGTCCTCGAACCCGAGGTGCTCGCGAAGTCGGTCTTCAGCCGTCTCGAAGCCATCGCGCACGCGGGTGGTGCCCGATGAGCACCACCGGACGGATGCCGCGCCTGCTCGCGCTCGTGCCTTATCTCCTCGCCCGGCCCGGCATCAAGATCGACGACGCCGCCCACGACTTCGACGTCACGCCCAAGCAGCTCCGCAAGGACCTAGAGCTGCTGTGGATGTGCGGGCTGCCCGGCTACGGGCCCGGCGACCTGATCGACCTCTCCTTCGAGGGCGACACGATCGTCGTCACGCACGACGCCGGGATGAACCGTCCGCTGCGGCTCACCGGCGGCGAGGCGACGGCCATGCTCGTCGCGCTGCGAGCCCTGGCCGAGACACCCGGTGTGGTCGACGCCGACGCGGTCCGCCGCGCCATCGCGAAGATCGAGGTCGCCGCGGGGCAGGCACAGCCGTCGGGGATCGTCGTCGGCGGGGGAGTACGCGAGGGCAGGAAGACCGCGGGAACGCGCGAAGCCGTCCGGTCCGCTCTCACCGCGAAGCGCGCTTTGCGGATCCGGTACTACACCGCGTCGAAGGACGAGATCACCGAACGCACCGTCGATCCCATGCGGCTGCTCATCGTCCAGGCGGTCGGCTACCTCGAAGCGTGGTGCCGCCGCGCGGAGGGTGTCCGGCTGTTCCGGCTCGACCGCATCGACGAGCTCACCGTGCTCGACGAACCCGCCGTCCCGCCGGCGCACGCCCAGCCCACTGACATTTCCGATGGTGTTTTCCGGCCGCGTCCCGACCAGCAGGAAGCCGTCCTCGTCCTCGATCCCGACACACGCTGGGTAGCCGAGTACTACCCGTGCGAAGAGCTCGACGAGCTCGACGGCGGGCGGCTGCGCATCCGGATGCGTTACGCCGACGAGTCCTGGATGGTCCGGCTGATCCTCGGCCTCGGCGGAGACGCGCAGGTCGAGAGCCCGGCCGCGCTCGGAGAGGCAGTTCGTCGACGAGCGGCCGACGCACTGGCCCGGGCTCGTCACCTAACGTCAACCTACGAGCAGTAGGGTGACGCCGTGTCGTACCTGCCGAGCATCGCGCTCGCCATCGCCGGGCTGATCCTGCTCTTTGTTCTGCTAATCAAATTACGCAGAGTCTTGCGCGTGCTCACCCATACGATGAGCATGGTGGCTACGAACACCCGAAAACGGACAGGGCTCCTTCGTGCCAGGTCGGCCGCGCTACGCGTGGCGATCGCGCAACGACGTGGGCTCGAAGACCGGTAACATCACCTACGACAGACTCGAGAAGGAGGCCGCAAACGATGAACGCGCTGCAGCCGTGGCACATCATCATCCTGGTGCTCGTCGTTGTTCTGCTGTTCGGCGCCAAGAGGCTTCCGGACGCCGCGCGGTCCATCGGCAAGTCCATGAAGATCTTCAAGGCCGAGACCAAGGACATGGCCGGGGACAAGGACAAGGCCGCCGAGACCGAAGAGGTCGAGACCAAGCAGCTGCCGCAGGCCACCACGCCCGCGCCCGCCGCGAGCGCGCAGGACAAGCAGGTCGCCGACCTCCAGCGTCAGCTCGACGAGCTCAAGAAGCAGCAGGCCGCCACGCCCGCTCCGGCCGAGCAGGCGCAGAAGAACGCCAGCTGAGCGGTCTTTAGTTAGCCAAGCGGAGCCTGTTCGCGGATGAGCGCGCCGGAGACCCGGCGCGCTCATGGTGGACCCTGACGAGAACGGACTGTCCAGTGGCGGATTCCGCCTCCGGTGAGGAGCGCCGCGGCTCGAAGCGGCGCAAGCGCAGCCGTCGGACCAACCCCGACGGCACGATGACGCTCATCGAGCACATCTACGAGTTCCGCCGCCGTCTGGGCTTCGCGCTGCTCGCTCTCGTCGTCGGCGGGATCTTCGGTTTCATCTGGTTCCAGACGACGCTGGGCCCTGTCCCATCTCTGGGCAAGTTGCTGGTCGATCCTTACTGCGCCATTCCCGCGGACCGTCGGTTCGGCGGGAGCGAAGGCGACTGCAAGCTTCTGCAGACCGTGCCCTTCGAAGCGTTCATGACGCAGTTGAAGGTCGGTCTCGCGGGTGGCGCGGTGCTGCTTTCGCCGGTGTGGCTCTATCAAATCTGGGCGTTCATCGCGCCCGGTCTCTACTCGAAGGAGCGCAAGTACGCGCTCACCTTCGTCGCGTTCGCTTCGGCGCTCTTCGCCGCGGGCGCCGTGCTGGCGTACCTCCTCGTCCCGCACGCTCTCGAACTGCTGATGAACTTCGGTGGCGACCAGTTCATCACCGCGCTCACCGCGGACAAGTACGTCTCGTTCATCCTGTCGCTGCTGGTGATCTTCGGCGTCAGTTTCGAACTCCCGCTGCTCGTGGTGATGCTGAACCGCGTCGGCGTCCTGAAGTACCAGACGCTGAAGAAGTGGCGCCGCGGCCTGATCATGGTCGTGTTCGTCTTCGCCGCCTTCGCGACGCCCGGTTCGGACCCGTTCTCGATGCTCGCCCTGGCGGGCGCGCTGGTGGTGCTCCTGGAGCTCTCCATCCAGATCGCACGCTTCCACGACCGCAAGCTCGACAAGGAACGCGGCACCGAGGGCTGGGACCAGCTCGCCGACGACGAGGCCGCGCCGTTCGACTACACGCCGAGCACGATCGACGAGGAGCCGTCGGCCGCCACCAACGGCAAGCGCACCAGCACCGACGACGTCACCTGAGCCGGGGATGCACGCGGCGCTGGCCGTCCACCCCGCCTCGGGTAACGGGGCCGCGGAACGGCTGATGGAGTCGGTCGCGGCGCGGCTGCGGCCCGTCGTCGACCGGCTCGACGTCCTCGTGGCCCACACGGTCGAGGAATCCCGCGCGCTGATGACCGACTCGCGCGCGGCCGGTCTGGACGTCCTCGTCGTGCTCGGCGGTGACGGGGCCGCGCACCAGGGCGTTCAGTTCTGCGCCGAATCCGGTGTCGCGCTCGGGCTCGTCCCCGCGGGCACGGGCAACGACTTCGCCAGGGCGCTGGACATCCCCGAACGGCCGCATGCCGCCGTCGATCTCGTCGCCAGGCGGATCGCGGAGGGAAAACGGCGCCGGGTGGATCTCGGGCGGGCCGGTGGCGAATGGTTCGCCACCGTGCTGTGCTCCGGCTTCGACGCGCTGGTCACCGAACGCGCCAACCGGCTGACCTGGCCGCGCGGCCCGCGCCGCTACGACGTCGCGATCATGGCCGAACTCGCCGCGTTCCGGCCCCGGCCGGTGGTGCTCCGCACGGACGTCGAGACACTCGAGCTCGACGCAACCATGATCGCCGTCGGCAACACCCCGTACTACGGCGGCGGCATGCCGATCTGCCCCGGAGCCGATCCTGAGGACGGCCTGTTCGACGTCACGGTCGTGGGCAACGCGACCCGGCGCGACCTGCTCCGCATGCTGCCCGGTGTCCGCTCCGGGCAGCACATCGCGCATCCGGCGGTCCGGACCCTCAAAGCCGCCCAGATCCACCTGGCGGGCAGCGACCTGCCCGTCTACGCCGACGGCGAGCCGCTGGGCAGGCTGCCGCTCGACGTCACCTGCGTCCCCGGGGCGCTCACCGTCGTCGGGTGAGCCCGGCGTAGTCGCCCGCCCGCCACACCTGCGCGCGGAATGTCGCGGCCGGCATCAGGTCGCCGCGCGGGAAGAACACGCCGCCGCAGCGATGGCAGAACCACGCCTGCCGCCAGTACGCCAGCGCGTCCGGGATACCCCGCCGGATCCGCGCGTTGCGCCGCAACCGGAGCACGAACAGCACGGCGAACAAGGCGACCAGCGCGAAGGCGCCGAAGGGGAAGATCCAGGCACCGATGGCCGCACCGACCTGGCCGCTCGCGGTCGGCGCGGGGTTCTCGGCGAGCGAGTCGGTGGCGAACGAGACGAACGCGAACGCCGGGATCAGCAGGACCAGGGCGAGCGCCAGGAAGCACCCACCGCCGCGGAGCACCGGATACGGGTTGAGCGACGCCGCGGTCGCGGTCACCGACACACCCGTGTGCGTCGTCGCGGTGTAGACCACGCCGTCGCCCGCCGGGATCGCCGTCATGCCGCCTTGCACCCGGTAGGTCGTCTGGCCGCTCTGGAACACCGCCGGCACGCTCTGCACCTGGTCGACCTGCGCGCATTGCGGGCAAGCGATCTCCATGGCGTCCCCTCTCGATCTCGAATCCGCCCCTTGGATGACAGAGACGTGGCGGCCGTTCCCGAGATCGTCACACCGAGTGCGAACTGTCGGTGGGGTATGGAACCCTGACGAAGTGGTCAATAGCCCTTCTCAGACCCCGGCCGAGGCCTACGCGGCCTCCCAGCGCCGCGCTCGATACCCCCAGCTGACCCGCTTCGCGGCCGAGTCGTCGTTCGAGTTCGACGACTTCCAGGTCCGCGGCTGCGAGGCGCTCGAAGACGGTCACGGTGTGCTCGTCTGCGCGCCCACCGGCGCCGGGAAGACCGTGGTCGGCGAGTTCGCGGTGCACCTCGCCCTCGCCGAGGGGCGCAAATGCTTCTACACGACGCCGATCAAGGCGTTGTCGAACCAGAAGTACGCCGACCTCGTCGGCCGCTACGGCGCCGACGCGGTCGGCCTGCTGACCGGCGACACGTCGGTCAACGGCAACGCGCAGGTCGTGGTCATGACCACCGAGGTCCTGCGCAACATGCTCTACGCCGGGTCTTCGACCATCGGCGAGCTCGCGTACGTGGTGATGGACGAGGTCCACTACCTCGCCGACCGGTTCCGCGGCGCCGTCTGGGAAGAGGTCATCCTCCACCTGCCCGAGCACGTCCGCGTCGTCGGCCTGTCGGCCACGGTGAGCAACGCCGAGGAGTTCGGCGAGTGGCTCGTCGAGGTCCGCGGCGACACCACCGTCGTCGTCGACGAGCACCGCCCCGTGCCGCTGTGGCAGCACATGCTGGTCGGCAACCGGCTGCTGGACCTGTTCGCCGGCCAGGAGGAACACGCGCCGGGCACCGAACTGCGGATCAACCCCAGCCTGTTGCGGCGCACCGAGGAGGTCGGCGGACGTTTCGCCCCGGCCGGATTGCGGGGACCGCGCGGGCGGCGAGGCGCGCCGTCACGGATGCCGCGGTTCCGGCCGACGTCGCGCACGGACACGGTCGAGCGGCTGGACAACGCCGGTCTGCTCCCCGCCATCGTGTTCATCTTCTCCCGCGCCGGCTGCGACGCCGCCGTCGGTCAGTGCGTCCGGTCCGGCCTGCGGCTCAACGGCCCCGAGGAGGTCGAGAAGGTCCGCCGGATCGTCGCCGAGCGCACCAAGGACCTGCCCGAAGGCGACCTCGGCGTCCTCGGCTACTGGGAGTGGCGCGAGGCGCTCGAGCGAGGCATCGCCGGACACCACGCCGGGCTGCTCCCGGCGTTCAAGGAGACCGTCGAGGAGCTGTTCGTCCAAGGGCTGGTGAAGGTCGTCTTCGCCACCGAGACGCTCGCTCTCGGCATCAACATGCCCGCGCGCACCGTGGTGCTGGAAAGGCTGGTCAAGTACAACGGCGAGGCGCACGTCGACCTGACGCCGGGGGAGTACACGCAGCTCACCGGCCGGGCCGGGCGGCGCGGGATCGACGTCGAAGGCCACGCGGTCGTCGTCTGGCAGCCGGGGATCGACCCGAAACAGGTCGGGGGTCTGGCCTCGACCAGGACTTATCCGCTGCGGTCGTCGTTCCGGCCCGGGTACAACATGGCGGTCAACCTGGTCGCCCAGGTCGGCGCCGAGGCCGCCCGCGATCTGCTGGAACAGTCGTTCGCGCAGTTCCAGGCCGACCGGTCGGTGGTCGGGACGGCGCGGCGGATCGAGCGGAACAAGGAGGCCCTGCGGGGTTACACCTCCGCCATCACCGGCGATTTCGACCAGATGCTGGAGTACGTCGAGCTGCGGGCGAAGATCTCGGCGCGGGAGAAGGCGCTTTCGCGGCAGAACACCTCCGCCCGCCGGGCGGGCACCGCCGAGTCGCTGGAGAAGCTCCGCAAGGGCGACGTCATCGCCGTGCCCGCGGGACGGCGTGCCGGGCTGGCCGTCGTCGTCGACCCGGGGCTCGACCCGATCCGCGAGCCGCGGCCCGTCGTGGTCACCGAGGATCGTTGGTCCGGACCGCTTTCGGTCTCGGATTTCCCGTCGCCGGTCGAGGCACTCGGGAACATCAAGCTGCCGAAGCACATCGAGCTTCGCTCACCCAAGACAAGGCGCGACATCGCTTCGAGCCTGCGCAACGCGGGAATCTCCTTGCCCGGCAGGCAAAAGCGCCGCGCCGGGGCCAATGAGGACGGTGAGCTGGCCGCGCTGCGGCGGGCGCTGCGCGCGCATCCGTGCCACGGTCTGGCCGAACGCGAGGCGAACCTGCGCTGGGTCGAGCGATACCAGCGGCTCACGGCCGAGACCGAGCAACTGGAACGCAAGGTCGCCGCGACCACGCACTCGCTGGCGCGTGCCTTCGACCGGATCCTGCGGCTGCTCGGCGAGCGCGGTTACCTCGGCCCCGCGTCGAAGGGCGACGGCGAGGACCGGGTCACCGAACACGGCAAGCGGCTCACCCGCCTCTACAGCGAGTCGGATCTGCTGGCGGCCGAATGCATCCGGCACGACGTCTGGAAGGGCCTGGCTCCCGCCGAACTCGCGGCCGTGGTCTCGACGCTGGTCTTCGAGGCACGCCGGGACACCGCGGGGGAGCCTCGCTTGCCCGCGGGCAAGGTCGTCGACGCCTGGCAGGCGACCACGCGCCTGTGGATGGAGCTCACCGAAGACGAGCGAAGGCACAAACTGGACCGCACCCGCGAGCCCGACGCCGGTTTCGCCTGGCCCGTCTACCGGTGGGCGCGCGGCGAATCGCTGGAGAAGGTCCTCACCGCCGCCGAAGCGAACGGGCAGGAGCTCTCGGCCGGTGACTTCGTGCGGTGGTCGCGTCAGGTCATCGACCTGCTCGACCAGATCCGCGACGTCCTCGGCAAAGCGGATCCGGTCGGGGCGGCGGCTTCGGACGCGGTGAAGGCGCTGCGGCGCGGGGTCGTGGCGGCCGGCGGCGCGTGACCGGCCGGGACGGTCAGCCAAGGGTGTCACGCGTGTCGTCCGTCCAGTCACGCGTGTCGTCCGTCTGATCACGCGCGCCGTCCCCTGGAACACGCGGAACCGCCGAAGCGATACCGGACTTCAAGCTCGTGCGACTCGGTTCGCGGGCGAGTGGGGAGGGAGTCGACAATGTCGGAATCTGGACGTTGAACGTCCCGATCTCCACATAGTCGAGGGATCTCCCAGTCTCGGAGCTTGATCAACGGAAGAATGGGGACACTCAACGTCCCCGATCCTCCGGTGATCAAGCCCGTGCGACCCGGTCCGCGGCCGAGTGGGGAGGTGAACACAGGCCGACCGGAGCCATCCTTGGCCTTTCAGGAGGATTGGGCTGACCGGCGGAACGGACGCGCCTCCGGTGTGAGCACGGTCGCGGAGAGTTGGCCCGACACCACCCGGGAACAGTGGGCAGGGGCGCCGACCTGTGGTTGGATCGCCCACGACGGCCATGCAGGTCGGCCGGTGACGATGGCGGAACAGGCGGAGGCGAACGATGAGCACGCCGTATGGCGGCAACGACCCGCAGCAGCAGCCCCAGTGGGGGCAGCAGCCGGGCTACGGCCAACAGCCGGGCGGCGCTCAACCGCCGAGCGGCCCGCAGCAGCAGCCGCAATGGGGCCAGCAGCCGCAGTACGACCCGTCGCAGACGCAGCAGCAACAGCCTCAGTGGGGTCAGCAGCCCGCGCCGTACGACCCGTCTCAGCAACAGCCCGGGTATCCGCAGCAGGATCCTTCCCAGACGCAGCAACAGCAGCCTCAGTGGGGCCAGCAGCCGCAGTACGGTCAGCAGCCGGGGTATCCGCAGAGCGGGCCCCAGCAGCAGCCTGGCTACCCGCAGAGCGGCCCGCAGCAGCAGCCCCAGTACGGGCAGCAACAAGGCCAGTACGACTACGGCCAGAGCCAGTTCCCGGGAACCCAGGGCGAGGCACAGGACAAGCCGAAGTCCAAGAAGGGCCTGTTCATCGGGATCGGCGCGCTCGTGGTGATCATCGCCGCGGTGGGCATCCTCGGGTTCGTCACGCCGGGCTGGTTCAACACCCAGGTGTTCAACAACACCCAGATGCAGACCGACGTGCAGAAGCTGCTCACCGAGACCTACGGGATCAAGGAGATCAGCGCGGTCACCTGCCCCTCCGGCCAGGAGGTCAAGGACGGCGTGAAGTTCACCTGCACCGCCACGATCGAGGGCAAGCCGCAGGAGGTGCCGATCACCGTGAAGGGTGACACCGGCAACTACGAGGTCTCGCCACCCGCCACCACCAAGTAAACCGCGGGCGCCGGGCACGGTCGATCCTGCATGATCGTGCCATGAGCGACTTTTCAGTGCGGCTGCTGCGGTCCGACGAGGAACGGGCCGCGACGGATCTGTTCAGGCGGGCCTTGCACGTCAAGGAGATGACCGACGAGGAATGGTCGGCCATCGCCCCGTCGATGCAGCCGGACCGTGGGTTCGGCGCGTTCGACTCGGAGCTGATCGGCACTCTCCGGTCCTTCGATTCGGAAGTGACGCTGCCCGGCGGCGGCACCACGCCGCTCGCCGCGGTCAGTCTGGTCGGCGTCCGCGCCGATCGCATCCGTCGTGGCGTGCTGACCGCGCTGATGCGTGCCCAGTTCGAGGATTTCGCCGCCCGTGGCGTTCCCGCGGCGATGCTGCACGCGTCCGAGGGCGCCATCTACGGCCGGTTCGGGTACGGCGTCGCGGTGCGGGCGAAATCTATCGAGGTCGACCGGCGCCGTGCCCGGTTCCGTCCCGAAGTGCCCGCGGGTGGGCAGATCTCCCTCCTCGATCTCGAGAACACCATCGAGCAATGGCCCGTGCTCTTCGACGCGGTCCCGCGCACCCGGCCCGGCATGATCTCGCGGAGTCCTCATCTGTGGCCGGGCTACGAACGCGAAGTGCGACGGGCGACAACGCCGGTGACGACGGCGGTGCACAGCGGCCCGGACGGCACCGACGGTTTCGTCACCTACACCGTCGAGCGAGCCCATTTCGGCGCCCCGGCACTGCTGAAGGTCCAGTCCTTCCACTACGCGAATCCCGACGCGTTCGCCGGGTTGTGGCGCTACCTGCTGTCCGTGGACCTGATCGACCAGGTCACCGCCGAGAAAAGGCCGCTCGACGAACCGGTCGAGCTGCTGTTCACCGATCCGCGTGACGTGGCGGTGCAGAAGGTCCAGGACGAAGGCTGGTTCCGGCTGGTCGACGTCGAGCGGATGCTCGGCGCCCGCACGTATCGGGGTGAGCCGGTCGTCATCGAGGTCACCGATCCCTTCCTGGAGCACAACTCCGGCCGCTACCGCCTGTCCGAGGACGGCGCCGTCCGCACCACCGATCCGGTGGATCTCGAGCTGCACGCCGACACCCTTTCCATGGTGTACCTCGGCGGCTGGCGTCCCTCGGATCTCGCGTTCGCCGGACGCGTCCGTGCCACGAGTGAGAGCGTCCTGGAGCGAGCGGACCAGCTGTTCGGCACGCGGGTGAACCCCTGGTGCGGTACCTTCTTCTGACGTTGGATGATCACACCGGTGGGGGTGGAGAAGCTTGAGCAGGCGAGCCGTCGCGACGGTCGGTCTGTGTGGTGCCGCTTTCGCGGTGCTGGTGGCGTGTTCGGACACGCCGGCACCCGCGCCGGCGACGAAGACCGTGACGGTCCCGCCGACGTCGAGAGCTTCGTCGAGCGCGCCCGCGACCTCCGGCGGTTCGTCCTCCAACGCTCCGGGCAGGGTCTTCGACCCGAGGACGATGCAGGCGGACGTGCGGAAGATCCTCACCGAGACCTATCAGGTGAACGAGGTCGGCGACGTGCTGTGCCCGTCGAACCAGAAGGTCGAGGACGGCAGCACGTTCACCTGCACCGTGCAGGTCGGTGGGGAGGGAAAGACCGTCACGATCACCGTCACCGGTGAGGACGGCCGCTACGAGGTCGGCGCGCCCGGCTGAAAACCGGTTGGGGCTTTCCGAGGCCGGACGGCAGGATCCACGGTATGAGCGAATTCCTGGTGCGTGCCGTGGCCGAAGGCGAACAGCGAGCCTGTCTCGACGTCCTGTCGGAGTCGTTGCACGGCAAGCCCGCCACGGACGAGGTCTGGGCGAAGATGGCTCCGTCCTGGTCCGCCGCCGGTAAGTTCGCCGCGTTCGACGAGCATGGCGCCCCGGTGGGGATCGCGAGTTCGTTCGACGTCGAGCTGACCGTCCCGGGTGGACGGAAGCTGGTCACGGCGGCCGTCGACGGTGTCGGTGTCCGTGCCGACTGGACGCGCCGCGGCATCCTCACCGAGATGATGGCCGTGCAGCTGGAGGATTTCGCGGCGCGAGGTGTCCTGCTGGCGGCGTTGCACGCTTCCGAAGCCGTCATCTACGGCCGCTTCGGGTACGGCCCGGCGACTTTCGGCAAAGGGGTGTCCATCGAGCGTCCCCGTGCCCGGCTTCGGGACGGCGTGGGCCGGGACGGCGTGGTCAGGTTCATCACCCCCGCCGAAGCGGTGGAGCGCGTTCCCGCGCTGTACCAACGTTTCGAGGGAGCGCGACCGGGGTTCGTCTCCCGTCCGGCGGCCTGGTGGCCGGGCTTCTTCGAGCGGGTGGTGAAGGGGAACGACGGCTACCGGGTGGCGGTCCACAGTGGACCCGACGGTGACGACGGTTTCGTCGTTTACCAGAGCATCGACGCGCGTGACAGGCTGGCGCCGGAGCGTGGGGCGATCCTGGACATCCGCGAACTCCATGCCGCGACACCACAGGCCTGGGCGGCACTGTGGCGTTTCCTGCTGTCGATCGACCTGGTTTCGGCCGTCGCCGGACGGGGCCGCCCGCTGGACGAGCCGATCGCCGAACTGCTCACCGACCCGCGGGCGGTGAACACCACCGAGGTCATCGACGACCTGTGGCTGCGGCTCGTCGACGTCCTCGCGGCGTTGCGGGCGCGCTCCTACGGCAGCGCCGAACCCGTGGTGCTCGACGTGCTCGACAAGCAGCTTCCGGACAACAACGGTCGCTACGTCGTGGGCCCGGACGGCACGGAACGCACGACCGCCGAGGCCGATCTGCGGTTGGACGTGGCCACCTTGTCGTCGCTGTATCTCGGCCACGGTCTCTTCAGCGATCTGGCGTTGTCCGGTCGGGTCGAGGTGCTGGACGAGGCGGCGGTCGCCCGTGCCGACTCCCTGTTCCACACCGCGCGCTCGCCGTGGTGCGGGACGTTCTTCTAGGCACTCGCGCCCCCTCGAACTACGTGAAGGCCCCCTTCCCTCGGCTGAGCCGAGGGAAGGGGGCCTTCACGGACCTGCGGCCAACTGCCATCCGCATTCAGTAGGTAGCTAAGACATCCTTGGTTCTAACCGTCCTTACCACTCACGAGGCGGGAGCTAGGACGGATTCCGTCGCGGTTTGATCCGCACCTGCGGCAACGTGGGTGCGGGCAGCCACGCCGTGCTGCCCTGGTAGCCCTCGACCCGGCCGAACCGGTCTGCCTGCGCCTGCCATGCCTCGCGGTACTCGGCGATGTCCTCGTGGCTGCGGCCCACGAAGTTCCACCACATGACGAGTTCCTCGGTGAACGGCGTCCCGCCGAGCAGGAGCACCCGAGCGGGTTCGGTGCCGGAGTTCGTCAGCTCCAACCGCCCGGCGCCGGGCGCGAGGTAGGCGAGTTCTCCGGCACCCAGCGCGACGCCGGCGACGGTGACGGAGCCGATGTCCTGCAGGACACCGTGTTCGAAGGCCGGATCGACGTCGAGGGCCGAGGTCGCGCCGGGCTCGATGGTGAGTTCGGCGCCTAGCAGGGGAGTGAACGCCGGGACCGGCGAGGTGGTCCCGGCGAGGGTGCCGAGGAAGACCCGCGCCGTGGCGCCGGGCAGGTCGAGCAGTGGCGGCGCGTAGTGCCGGAAGTCCCGTGCGGTGTCGCGGTGTTCGCCGGGCAGCGCGATCCAGAGCTGGACGCCGTGCAGTGTCGTGGTGTCCGGTGTGGACACTTCGGAATGCGCGATGCCGTGCCCCGCGGTCATCAGGTTGAGCTCGCCCGGCCGCACCATGGCGTGGGTGCCGATGCTGTCGCGGTGCTGGATCTCGCCGCTGAACAGCCAGCTCGCGGTCTGCAATCCGGTGTGCGGATGCGGTGCGACGTCCATCCCGCCGGACGCCGAAACGTCCTGCGGGCCGTAGTGGTCGGCGAAACACCACGCGCCGATCAGTGACCGCTGCCGCTGCGGAAGGGTGCGGCGGACCCGGATCGCGCGTGGGCCGCCGAGCGGGACGTCGCGCGGGGTCAGCACGGTGACGCCTTCGCCCGGCCGTTCCTTGCACAGCAGTTCGGCCGGGTCGGCCTCGGTGTTGCTCATGACTTCGGGAGCGCGGCCAGCAGGCGCTCCACCGAACGGCCGAGATTCCAGCGTTCCGCGAGTTCCGCGACCTTGTCCGGGTCGGCGGGCTCGGACGGGACGATGTCCGGACGCGACTGCTCGACGGGCGCGTCGGCCGCCACCCGGACGACGGTCGGCGCCACCGCGAGGTAGTCGGCGGCGTCGGTCAGCCGCAGCCGGGTCTTGAGCGGGACCCGTGAGTCGCCCGCGTTCGACGCCTCGATCAGCTCCTGCAGGGAACCGAACTGGGTGATCAGCTTCGCCGCGGTCTTCTCGCCGATCCCGGCGACACCGGGCAGCCCGTCGGACGGGTCGCCACGCAGCGCGGCCATGTCGGCGTATCCGGGACCGGCGTTCCCGGCCGGGATCCCGTACTTCTCGGCGATTTCGTCCGGTCCGAGGACTTCGGCCTTGTTCCAGCCCTTGCCGACATAGATGACCACTGTGGACGTCGGCTCACGCCGCACCAGTTGGAACAGGTCGCGGTCACCGGTGATGACCTCGACCGGCGAGTCCTGCTCCCGGATCGCGAGGGCGCCGATGACGTCGTCGGCCTCGTATCCGGCCGCCTCGGCCGTCGCGATGCCGAAGGCCTCCAGCAGTTCGAGGATGATCGGGACCTGCGGGGTCAGCGTGTCCGGCACCTCTTCGACGTCGCTGCCTTCCGGAACTTCTTCGGCGACTCGGTGCGCCTTGTAGCTGGGCAGCAGATCGGTGCGGAACTTCGGCCGCCAGTCCGCGTCGAGACAGGCCACGAGCCGGGAGGGCCGCCGGTCGACGAGGATCCGCGCGATCGTGTCGGTGAACCCGCGCACGGCGTTGACCGGTGTCCCGTCCGGGGCGGTCATCGAGTCGGGCAGGGCGTAGAACGAGCGGAAGTAGAGGCTCGCGGAATCGAGGAGAGCGAGTGGTCCGGTCACGCGGACAGCCTGCCATGTCCCGCGCCGGATGTCCGTGAAGGACCCGACCCCCAGCCGGGTCCTCCACGGACGGCGTCAGGCCGCGTAAGGCCGCACCCGGCGTGCGTCGCGGAGGGCGTTGGCCCACCAGTTCAGCTGGTCGAGCAGCGTGGTGGCCGCGGCGGAAGCGCCTTCGAAGTCGTCGTGCGCGCCGTCCTGGCCGAAGTGGTTCCAGGCGTACGGGAAGCTCACGGTCTCGCGGATGGTGGCGGCGTGGAGCTCGGCGAAGACCGGGCGCAGGTGTTCCACCGCGCGCAAGCCGCCCGAGATCCCGCCGTAGGAGACGAAGGCGACCGGCTTGCCGTGCCACTCGGGGCCGGTGGCGTCGAGCGCGGTCTTGAGCGGGCCGGGGTAGCTGTGGTTGTACTCGGGGACGATCACGACGACGGCGTCCGCGCCGTCGACGCCGGGGGAGAGGTCGCCCGGGGATTCGGCGAGGTCGATGACGGACAGGGTGACGTCGTCGCGCTGTTTGGCGCGGTCGAGGAACCAGTTCGCGACGACGGGGGCGAAGCGGCCCTCGCGGACGCTGCTGATCACGACGGCGAGCTGATAAGGCGAGTTCGTTGTCATGGGCAAGACCGTAAAACCTATAGTTAAGTTGAAGTCAAACTCCAGAATCGGCCTTCTTGCTGAAATCAATCGCAGAGAACTCTTTGCGATGTAGGGTCGCCGGTATGGGGAAGAGCGAGAGATATCTCGCGCGGATCGACGGGCGCCTTCTGCGGGCGTTGTCGCATCCACTGCGGGTCAGGCTCTTGGAGCTGCTGCGGGATGACGGTCCGGCGACGGCGTCCGGCCTGGGAAAACGGCTGGGGGAGAGTTCCGGTACCACCAGCTGGCATCTGCGCCAGCTGGCCGAATCCGGGCTGATCGCGGAGGACGCCGAACGCGGCAGCAGACGCGACAGGTGGTGGAAGGCCGTGCGCGAGGGGGACCGGATGCCCGCCGCGGACTTCGTCGACGATCCCGGCCTGGCCGGTGACTCGTCGCTCTCCCTGACGCCCGGCGAAGCGGCCGCGTTGAGAGGCGAGATCCTCGAGTTGATCAAGCGCTATCGCCGCCCTGCCAAGGAGGGTGACACCCAGGTCCGGGTGCACTGGGCGGCCGTCCCGAGGAAATCCCGGCCGGAAACGCCATGAGCCGGATGCCACTGGGGGCCTTGGTCGTGGCGTCCGGATTCTCGTCGGCCGGCGTGATGATGACGCTGCTCGCGATTCCCTGGTTCGTCCTGCAGAGCACCGGCAGCGGCACCAAAACCGGCATGGTCACCGCGGCCGAGGTGCTGGGCCTGATGGTCGCCGCATTGCTGGGCGGGCCGGTCGTGGACCGGGTCGGCCCCCGCCGGGCCAGTGTCGGCGCCGATCTGCTGACCACCGTGACGGTGCTCCTGATCCCGCTCGCGACGGCCACCACCGGGCTCAGCCTGCCCGGGCTCATCGCGTTGTCGTTCGTGATGGGCGTTTCCCGCGGCCCCGCCGACACGGCGAAACAGGTGCTGCTTCCCGGAGTCGCGGAACTCGGCGATATCCGCGTAAGTCGGGCTGCGAGCGCCGTCGAGGCGGCGATGAGAACCGGCAGGATGGCGGGCGGACCAGCCGCCGGCGCGCTGATCGCGGTGATCGGGCCCATTCCGGTCCTGTTCGTCGACGCGGGCGCGCTTCTGGTGTCCGCGGCGCTGATCTTCGCGCTCACCCCGGTCGCGGCCGGCCCGCCGCGGCCGCCGTCGGGCGGATACCTCAAGCAACTGCGCGAAGGGCTCGGCTACGTCAAACGCGACGCGGTGCTGCGTGCGATCGTCGGCATGCTGATGCTCACCAACAGCCTCGACTTCGGGCTGCTCGGCGTCCTGTATCCGGCCTACGGCGACCAGGTCCTGCACAGCACCGCCCTCATCGGCGCGATGATCACCGCGGTCGCGGCGGGGGCGCTGCTCGGCTCGGCGATCTACGGCTGGGTCGGCCACCGGTTCTCCCGCCGGGCGGCGATCCTCGTCGCCGTCGGCATCGAGGGTGCGCCGAGGTTCGCCTTGCTCGCGCTGGAACCCGCGCCGCCGGTCCTGCTCGCCGGCCTGGTGGTCGCCGGGATCGGGGCGGGCGCGCTGAACCCGATCCTGCTGCCCGTGGTCTACGAACGGGTTCCCGAAGCCGTCCGCGGCCGCGTGCTCAGCCTTCTCGTGGGCGGGGTGCTCGCCGCGATGCCGCTCGGCTCGATGGCGGCGGGCCTGCTCCTGGACGGGATCGGGCTCGTCGGCGCGCTCGCCGTGTTCGGTGGTCTGTACCTGATCGCCGGTGGCTTCCCGGCGATCTTCCGGGTCTGGCGCGGACTCGACGATCCCGCCCCGATCGGGGGTGACCGGCCGGTGAGCCAAGGGGCGCGGACCGACTAGGCTCGCCATCATGTCGCGCCGTTCCCTTCACAACCCAGCCCCCGACGCCGCCAGCCTCCGCGCCCGCCTCGACCGGGCCCGCGCCGCGGCGGCCGCCGCCGACACCGACGCCCTGCTGATCGCACCCGGCTCGGACCTGCGCTACCTCATCGGCCAGGCCGGGGGCTCCTTCGAACGGCTGACCACGCTGGTGATCCCGGCCGACGGCGTTCCGGCGCTGGTCCTGCCGAAGCTGGAGGCACCCGGCTACGCCGACGTCCCCGCCGAGGAACTCGGCATCGAGATCGTCACCTGGGTCGACGGTGACAACGCCTACGAACTCGTCGCCGACCGGCTGGGCAAGCCCGGCCGCGTGGCGGTCAGCGACTTCACCCCGGCGCTGCACGTGCTCGCCTTCCGCGGCGCGCTCGGCGACGCCGACCAGACGCTGGCCGGGCCGATCGTGCGCGAACTGCGGATGCGCAAGGACGCGGCCGAGATCCAGGCGCTGCGCGACGCGGGAGCGGCGATCGACCGCGTGCACGCCCGCGTGCACGAATGGCTGCGCCCCGGCCGCACCGAGGCCGAGGTCGGCGCGGACATCACCGCCGCCATCGTCGAAGAGGGCCACACCCACGCCGACTTCGTGATCGTGGGCTCGGGCCCCAACGGCGCCAGCCCGCACCACGACGTCTCCGAGCGGGTGATCGAGCGCGGCGACGTCGTCGTGGTCGACATCGGCGGCCCGATCGCCGAGGGCTACAACTCCGACTCCACCCGCACGTACGCGGTCGGCGAGCCGCGTGACGCCGACGTCGCCGAGACCTACGCCGTGCTGCAGCGCGCCCAGAAGGCCGCCGTCGACGCCGTCCGTCCGGGTGTCACCGCAGAGTCGATCGACGCCGCCGCGCGCGACATCATCGCGGAGGCGGGGTACGGCGAGTACTTCATCCACCGCACCGGTCACGGCATCGGCCTCGACGTGCACGAGGAGCCCTACATCATCAAGGGCAACGCGCTGCCGCTCGAGCCGGGCATGGCCTTCAGCGTCGAGCCCGGCATCTACCAGCCCGGCCGCTGGGGCGCCCGCATCGAGGACATCGTCGTGGTCACCGAGGACGGCGTCGAATCGGTCAACCAGCGTCCGCACGACCTGATCGTGCTCGACGCATGACCGGTTCCCTGGAGCCGCTGGACCAGGCCATCGTGCAGGAACTGGCCGCCGACGGGCGGCGCAGTTACACCGATCTGGCCGAACGGGTCGGGCTTTCGGTGTCGGCGGTGCACCAGCGGGTGCGCCGCCTGGAGCAGCGCGGGGTCATCCTCGGCTACACGGCGCGGCTCGACGGCGAGCAGATCGGCCTGCCGCTCACGGCGCTGATCTCGCTGACGCCGAACGACCCGGCCGCGCCGGACGACTATCCGCAGCGTCTGGAGCACATCAAGGAGATCGAGTCCTGCTACTCGGTCGCCGGCGACGAGTCGTACATCCTCCTGGTCCGGGTGGCGTCGCCGCTCGGCCTGGAGGATCTGCTCCGCCGGATCCGCGAGTCCGCGAAGGTCTCGACCCGGACCACGGTCGTGCTGTCGACGCCGTTCGAGGGACGCTCGCCCACCCTGTGAGACGAGGGAACGGGTGGGCTTGCGCGGCGCTGGTACGATAAAAGGTATGGCAACACGTAAGGTCACTCTCTCACTCGACAGTGGTGCGCTCGAGTTCGCCGAGCGGGCCGCGAAGGCACACGGGATCTCGGTCTCGTCGTGGTTGTCCAAAGCGGCCCGCAGGGAGGCCGTGCGCACCGGATACACCCCGCAGCGCGCCCCGGTCGAACCGTCCGCCGAATCGGACGAGGCCGAGCTGACCGCCGCGGAGAAGGATCTGCGTGCACAGGGGTGAAGTCTGGACGTACCACCCCCCGACCGAACCGGCACGGCAGCGCACCGTCGTCCTGCTGTCCTCGGACGGGGTGAACGAATCCGAGCGACCGTGGCTGCTCGGCACCGAACTGCTGGACCGTGATCCGCAGGACATCCTCGGTGTCGCCGTCGACGCGCGGTACTGGGTCTCCACGCTGAACCTCACGCGCCTGTACCGGCCGTGGTTCGACGAGAAGATCGCGGAGATCGACCAAGAGGTCCAGGAGCGCATCGACATCGCGTTGCGCGCCGCTCTCGACCTCTAGCGCCACCCTCGAGTTCTCCTGGTTTCGGAGCGGCTGAAGGGGACTTTCGCCGCATGCGACGCGGGTAAAGCGTCCCTCACCGCGTGAGGTGAAGGGCTCGTCTCGTGTCGCGCGCCGCTCTCGACCTCTAGCGGGCGATCACCTCGGGTGCGGCGTGCAGTTTGCCGTCGGGGCCCGAGAGGCACGACGCGTTGCCCGCGCGCGCGGCGAGGAATTCGTTGAGGCAGTTCGCGATCTGAGCGTGGCCGTTGGCGTTGGGGTGGAAGGACTCCTGCAGCGCGTGGCTCGCGCGGTCGACCTGACCGAGGTCGCGCAGTTGCAGTGTCAGCCTGCTGAACCACTCGTTCGCCGGTTCACTGCTGCACGCTTCGTGCCCGGCGCCGGCTCGCGAGAGGTCGAGGAACCGCGCGCTGGTCGCCCGCGATGCCTGTTTGAGCCCGTCCGACAGGATGGAGACGCCGTCGCGGCGCATCCACTCCAGATCCTCGGTGCGGAACGGGCAGCCGTTCAGGCTGCGCAGCGCCTCCGGGATCTGCGGGCCGACCGGCGAGGCGTACGACATCAGCACGAGCTGGTAGTCCGCCGGGACGTAACCCGCTTGCGCCAACACCTTTTTGACGTCGGCGACCGCGTTGGTCACCTTCGGCACCATGGCGTCCACTTTGGACTGCCAGGTGGTGCGAAGCGCCGCGCTGCACGGCGGGTTCTGCGGGGAGAACCACGCCTTGAAGCACTCGTTGACCTGAGCGGAGAACTTCGGCTCGTCGTTCGCGCCGATCGCGATCACCACCGCGGCGACCCGGTGATCCTTGATCAGGTTCGCGAGTTGCTGCGCCTGCGACGGCTCCGTCCACTGCTTGGCCTCGCCCAAGGCGATCTGCTCCGAGGGCGCTCCCGAACACGCGAGATTCACGCGCGCGGTGACGTCGGGGATCTTGATCTGCTCGACGAAGGCGTTGGGGGAGCGGTGGCACCAGTTGCCACCCTGCCCGTTGGTGGCGGGCGTGTAGTCGCCCGCGCCTTCGCCGGAAACGGTGCTGTCGCCGATGGAGACGACCGTCAGCGGCCCCGTCCCCGGCGGTCCTTGGCGCGGGGACGGCTGCCCTGGGCGGCTTTCCGACCCGGTAAAGGCAATGAACCCGACGAGAACCACCACGAACGTGAGCGCGAGAGCACCCCACCACCACCGGAAACGTCGCATCGTCACCGGATTCTACGGACCCCGTGGCTCGAGAGGGTGATCATGGCGGTGTGACGGTCACGATGCCCGGTCAACCCGCCTCCGTCCGGGCGGTGTCGCCCGCCAGCGATACGAACACCACCCCGCTCCGGCGCAGCCTGTGCGAAGACCGGGTCAGCCTGGTCACGCCGATACCCGCGGCGACGAGACCGAGCAGCCCTTGCACGGTCGCGGCCCGCTGGACGACGCGCGGCGTGAAGCCCGCCGCCGCGAATTCGTCGTCGTAACGGCGATGCCAGGGCTCCCAGGAACTTCGTGGGGTGAGCACCCATGGCTCGTCCGCCAGGTCCGCGAGCTTCAGTTCGGCCGCGGCCGCGAGCCGATGTCCCTCCGGGAGGACGGCGCAGACCTCCTCGGTGATCAGGGTGCGGGTCTCGAAGCCCTCGATCAGGGGCGGCCTGGTGAAGCTCAGGTCGTAGCGGCCGGTGGCGAGTCCGGCGCGATCGTGCAGATGAGCTCGATGGGCGGTCAGCAGAGCCCGCCCGGCTTCGGGGCTTCCTGCTCGGCGAAGTTCGCGCTGGAGGCGATGTCGGAGTCCTTGGCGGCCGAAGTCGCGCCGTTCGGTGTGAAGCTGCTGATCGTGGAGCCCGGCGCGTTCCGGACCGAATTCGGCGGCAGCCGGTTGCACCGCTCCCGGGTGATCGACGCCTATCGCGAATCCACGGGTGACATCCGGGATTTCGTCGAGCGGATGGACGGTTCGCAGCCCGGTGACCCGGCGAAGGCCGCCGCCGCGATCCTGAAGGTGCTGGACAGCGACGACGCTGTCGACGGGCTGCGAGCCACGCACGAGGCTAGGGCGGCGGAGCTGGCCGCCTGGGAAGAGCTGAGCCGCTCCACCGCCCTCTGAATCAGCGTTTGCGCCAGACGGAGACCTCCAGGTCGGTGATCTCGTACCGGTGCCCGTCGGCGTTGGTCAGGCTCGGTTCCGTGTCTTCCGACAGCAGCTCGAACACCTCACCGAGGACGTTCGCGAGCTCGGCGGCCGACGCCCGGGGGAGTGCCACGAGCAGGAGCCCTCCGGCGCGCAGGAAGTTCTCCGAGCCGGCGAGCGGGCGCAGGTAGCCTGTGGCGCCGAGCCGGTCGAAGGCGTCCGCCACGACCACGCCGTCGAACGTGCCGAGCGCCGCGGGTGGGCGTCTGGCCTCGGCGAGCGTGAAGGACACGCCACCGCCGGGCGCGATCGACGGCCGCCGCGCATGCGGCTCCCCGCGTCCCGGCACTCGGTAGCCGACGTCCCAGCCCTCGGCGAGCCGGTCCGCCGCCGCGATGAACGCCGGCCGGTCGTCCAGGCCGACGACCTCGATCGGCCGTCCGGCCAGCGAGAACGCCAGCCCGCCCGCGGCGGTGGCGAGGTCCGCGACCCTCCGCAGCTCGACCCCGGCTTCGTCGGCGGCTTCGAAGAACCTCCGGGCCAGCCGGTCCGGATGGCCGACGGTCGCGGCCAGCGGATGCCCGGCCCGGCCGAAGACCTGTTCGGCGGTGCCGTACTGGCTGAGCAGGGTCCGGTCGAGTTCCGTCCTGGCCGCACCGTCCTCGGTGGACTCCGGCGCGACGACCAGCCGGATCCCCGCCTGCTGCAGGAAATGCGGCCGGTAGAAATGCCGCGCCCAGATGCTGCCCAGTTCGCCGGTGCTGATGTAGGCGCCGCCGAGGATCAGCTGATGTTGACCGCCGTAACTGGGCACCGAGAAGTCCTCGTAGTACGGGTGCGGGGTGAAGCCGTCGAGCGGGTTGAAGGTGTCCTCGCTCCACGCCCACAGGTTGCCGCCTGCGTCGTGCAGGCCCTGCGATGTCGTCGGCGAGTGATCGACCGGACCCTCCGAACCCCAGGCCAGGCCCAGGTTGATGCCTGTCTCACGCAGCTGCGCGCCGTCGAGCCGCATGACGACGTCGTCCGCGACGCCAGGGCGTTCGGGAAGGTCGCGCAGCAGGAAGTACTCCGCCTCGGTCGGCAGCCGGTACTCCCGTCCGTCCTTTTCGGACCGCCAGGCGGCGAAGGCCTTGGCCTCGTGGTAGTTCACCACCACCGGCCAGTCCCACGGCATGTCGATCTCGTCGAACAGCGTCCGCAACCGGAACGCGTGCAGCCCGGTCGGTCCGGTGGGCACCCAGAACCGCGGCCACTTGGTGTTGCGGAAGCGACGCCACGCCTCGCCCTCCGCCGACCACAGCTCCGGCCGCCGGTAGCCGCCGTCGGCGACGAAACCGTGGAACTCGCCGTTGCTCACCAGACAGCGGGCCGCCTCGAAGTCCGGCAGCTCTTGACGGCGCGAGCCGTACGCGCTGTCCCAGCCGTAGGACGGGAAGGACTGCGGCTTGCCCAGCCGTGCCGTTCGCCCGGGCACGGTGACGGTGTCGTTGGCGGGCACGGAACCCGGTTCGGGTTTGCCGGTCTCGCTGGTCCGGCGCAGCGGTGACGGCGCGGGCCACGCGGCGGGCCGTTCGACCAGGCTCGGCCGCATTTCGCGGATCAGCACCGAACTGGTCTCCAGATGGATGCGGTCGTGCTCGATCGCCAGCAGCAGGGCCCAGGCCTGGTCGTCCATCGTCACCGGGCGCCCGAGATCCGGGGCGAACGGGGTGCGCTCGACGATGCCGACGACCGTCCGGTACACCTCGGCGCGGTAGTCCTTCACCTCCGAAACCGACGGCCACACCATGTCGTTCTTCGACATGTCGTCCCACGAGTTCTCGTCGACGCCCATTTCCAGGACGTGTTCGAGGTAGGCGTCGATCGGCGCGTCCAGCAGCCCGGAGACCCGCAGCTTGTTGACGTACAGCGCGGTGGTGTGGCCGTAGTAGAAGATCATCGGGTGCCGCAGGTTGTGGTCCGGAGGACGGTAGAAGGCCTCCGCGCCCTTCAGTCCGGCGAACAGCACCTCGTGCAGCGTCCACGCGTTGTCGAAGTAGTCCAGCACTTCTTCTCGGCTGCACACGGAGAGGTCGGGCAGCGGCAGCGCTCTGATCTCGCCGGATTCGGCCACGCCGGGGCAGCGGCCGGGTACGGGGTGGACCCCGGTGTACCACCACTGTGGATCGCGGGCTCCGTTCAGCCGCTCGTCGGCGTGCTTTACCGCATTTCTCTCCCAAGGTTCCAAGGTGGACGTCGACGTCATGTGACCTCACTTCGGTTCTGGGGCGGGTGCCGAAACCGTCGCATCTTCGAAAAGGTCATTTCCTCTCCATTCGTGCGCTGAATCGCGCGTCGGAAGAAGCCTGGCGCGAGAGCGCAAGCGGGGAGATGCCCGGTGATCGCGATGCTGGGACGGTCGGTTTTCCGATCCACCGGTTGAGAGGTGAACCCCTTGTCGACGAAGCCCTGTGTCGTGCTCGTGGACACCTACGAAACGGCCGACCACGGGTTGCCGCAGACCGCCCGGCACATCGCGCCGGCGTTCCTGGCGCTGGGCGCGGAGTGTGTGCGTGTGCAGAGCGCGCCCGACGCACCCGGGCAGTACCGGAAGTCGTCGCCCACCATGAGCAACTATCGCGAGAACATCGTCCACGACGGTGATCTCGCGAAGACACTGGACGCGCTGGCGGTGCACAGGCCGGTCGCGGTCGTGGCAGGCGGCGAATACGCCGTCGCGTTCACCGACGAGCTCAGCGAGGCGCTGGGAGTGCCGTCGAACGGCACCGCGCTGTCCCTTGCCAGGCGGGACAAGGCCGCCATGGGCGAGGCCGTCGCCGCGGCGGGCCTGCCCGTCGCACGGCAGTTGTCGACCTCCGACGAGGCCGAACTCGCCGCCTGGCACCAGGAGGTGGGCGGACGGATCGTCGTCAAGCCGAACCGCAGCGCCGGCGGGGACGGTGTGTCCTTTTGCGACACTCCGGAGCGGTCCGTCGAGGCGCTGCGCACGATCACCGGCCGCCAGAACGTGTTCTCCGAGGACAACGACCTCGTCATCGCGCAGGAATACCTCGCGGGCACCGAGTACATGATCAACACGGTCAGCATGGACGGCCTGCACCAGGTGTGCGACATCTGGAAGACCTCGCGCTTCGCCATCAACGGGGTGTCCGACCTGCTCGGTGCCTGCCAGATCGTGCCGAGGCGCGGCCCGGGCCACGACGAACTGGTGAACTACGCGTTCGCCGTACTCGACGCGCTGGGCATCCGGCACGGCGCCGCGCACGTCGAGATCAAGCGGACCCCGCAGGGCCCACGGCTGATCGAGGTGGGCTCCCGCCTCTCGGGCGGCGACCTGCCGCACCTGGCGCGGCTCGCGATCGGCGAGTCCCAGCTGGACTGGATGGCGGACGCGGTGCTGCGACCGGAGAGGTTCCGCGAGCGGTGGGGCGAGGACTACCGGATCCGGCGGCACTACGCCTGGTCCGCGCTGCTCTCGCCGGTCGAAGGCACCCTCCGCCGGTACACGGTGCTCGACGAGATCGAGCGGCTGGAGAGCTTCCACGAGATGTTCGTACTGACCCAGCCGGGGAAACCGTTGCGCCGCACCGTCGACGACACGACGTTCCCGGTGGTCGTCACCTTCATGCACGAGATCGAGGAGTACGTCCTGCGCGATCTCGGCACGCTGCGGTACCTCGACGGCGTGGGCTGCTACGAGCTCGAACCATGACGGCGCCGGGATTCCTGCGGACCCGGCTCGGCGGGCTGCCGAAATCGTTCTGGGTGCTGTGGACGGGCACGCTCGTCAACCGGCTCGGCACGATGGTCCTGCCGTTCCTGGCGCTGTATCTGACCAGCGAACGCGGCCTTTCGGTGGCGACGGCGGGCACCGTGCTGGCGTTGCTCGGCATCGGCCAGGTGTTCTCGCAGCTGATCGGCGGCATGCTGGCCGACCGCATCGGCAGGCGGGCGACGCTGACCGGCGGCATGGTCGCGACCGGCGCGATCATGCTGGTGCTGGGTTACGTCGAACGCCTCGAACTGATCGCGGTCGCCGCGCTGCTGCTCGGGCTGGCACTCGACGTGTTCCGCCCGGCCACCCAGTCGATCGTGGCGGATCTGGTGCCCGGCGCCGACCGCACGCGGGCTTTCGGGCTGCTCCTGTGGGCGATCAACCTCGGCTTCTCGATCGCGATGGTGCTGGGCGGGACGTTGGCCCGCGCGGGATTCACGACGCTGTTCTGGGTGGACGCGGCGACGTGCGTGCTGTTCGGGCTGCTGGTCTGGCGGGCGGTGCCGGAGACCCGTGGTGGCGGCGGACCCAGGGAACGGGGCGGCTTCACCGTCGTCCTGCGCGACCGGGTCATGGTCGGCCTGATGCTGGTCTCGCTGGTCGTCGCCTTCGTGTTCCTGCAGAGCCTGGCCACGTTGCCGCTGGCGATGCGCGAGGACGGTCTTTCCCCGGCGGGGTACGGGCTGGTGATGGCGGTGAACGGGATCGTCATCGTGGTCGTGCAGCCACTGGTGGGGCATCGGCTGGGCCGGTGGGATCCGTCGCGTGTGCTCACTTTCGGGATCCTGTTGACGGGATTGGGTTTCGGGGCCACGGCCTTCGCTTCGACGACACCGGCGTACGCGGTGTGCGCGGTGTTCTGGACCCTCGGCGAGATCGTGATCCAGTCGGTGGGTGTCGCGATCGTGGCCGAACTCGCCCCGCCGCATCTGCGCGGCCGGTACAACGGCGCCTACGGTACGGCGGCGGGCCTCGCCGCGTTCGTCGCTCCGCTCGGCGGCACGCAGCTGCTGGTACTGGGCGCGCCCGTGTTGTGGAGCGTCTGCTTCGGTCTCTGCCTGGCCGCGGCCGTCGGTCAGCTCCTGCTCGGCAATGCGGTCCGTCGCCGGATGGCCACCACGGCGGTTCCGGTCGCGGCCGTCGGCTGAGCGGGCTTCATCCGTCCATTCTGGACGCGAGGATCGCCGCGCCGGGACCGGAAAGCTCGTCCAGTGCCACGGCCCGGCCGGCGATCGACAGCAGGACCGCCTCACCGGGGCCGCGCACTTCCGGTCCGGATCCGGCCGACCAGTCGACGTCCGTGGCGACGAGCCGGAGTCCGCGCGCCCGCTTGCCGGCCTTGATCGGCGGCGCGTAGCGGGCGAAAGCCAGTGCATGACGCAGCCTCTCCGGCGGCACCTCGCGCGGAAACCCCAGCGGACGCCGGATGTCCTGGTGGTGGAGCAACCCGTCGAGCAAGGCCACCCGTCCGCCGAACGCCGAGGTCAGGCCGCGAGGTTCGAGGTGTTCCTCGATCCTCGCGATCAATTCCTCCGGTGTCCGATCCGGTTTTCGTGCGACCCCGAGCGCGTTCATCCGGTTCAGCCGCAGCCCGCCGCGGACGGCCTGGCCGACGAGGTCGCGGAAGCGCTGGGTGTCGTAGTCCACGACATGAGCGACGACCTCGCGGACCGTCCACTCCGAACACAAGGTCGGCGCGTCCCAGTCTCGCGGGGACAGCGTCCGGAGGAACGCGGCGAAGTCCGCCCGTTCGTCCCTGGCGAGTCGCGCGACCGTGCTCATCGGCGGCCTCCTGTGGTCATTCGTAGTCGAGCCACCCGCAAACGTAGTAGTTCGTGTCCTCGTTCCGCTCGACGTACCAGGAATAGACGACGTCGCCCGCGAGTTTGCCGGTGCGCGCGTTCCGCTGGGTGACCTTGGCCTGGACCGTCACGAACTCCTGTCCTGACGGGACGGAGTACGGCAGCATCTCCCAGCGCTCGACGTAGTGTCCGTGGAGTTCGAAGCCGAGCAACGTCGACCTCAGGCGCGGGCAGGTCCCGCTGCGCAGGGCGGTCATGTCGTGATTGGCGAGCCCGTTCATGTAGACCTGGAACACGCGGTCGATCGCGGCGGGTTCGAGGCTCGGCGCGGATGACGTCGACGACGTTGCCGGCGCGGACGCTGTAACGGTGAGAGTCTGGGTCTCGGCTGGGGGAGTCGTTTCCCGTGGGAGATCGGAACGCGAGATCGGGAAGCCGCCGCGGCACCCGGAGAGCGCGATGCCGAGGCCGAACAGGAGCACGCACGCGCGGGCGCGCGAAGTCGAAGGTCTCACGGGGGCGACGCTATGAGGCCTTCACGTACTTGGAAGGGTGCGGAGGTCGAGTTTCCTCGGCTGAGCTGCGGGTAGGGACCTTCCCGCCCGGCCAGCACCGGGAATGATCCGAGTGGGGAGGATTTGGGACGTTCAACGTCCCAAATCCTCCCCACTCGACCCAACTGCGGCGAGCTTCCGGGTGCCACGCCCGAACAACCCAGCTCAGCAGTTCTCCAGGAAGTGCCGCAGCACCCGCGTGCCGAACCGCAGTCCCTCCACCGGCACCCGCTCGTCCACGCCGTGCGCCATCGCCCGGTACGGGAAGCCTTCCGGCAGCAGCAGAGGCGCGAAGCCGTAGCAGTCGATCCCGAGGGGGCTGAACGCCTTCGCATCCGTTCCGCCGCCCATGCAGTAGGGGACGACGACGGCTTCGGGGTCCTCCGAGCGCAAGGCGTCCGCCATCGCGTCGAACCACGGCGAATCCACCGGCGCCTGGACCGGTGGCTGATGCGCGACGAACTCGCGGGTGACGCCCTCGCCGAGCATCGCGTCGATCTCGGCGAGCAGCTCCGGTTCGGCGTCAGGCAGGACGCGGACGTCCACCTGGGCCTCGGCCGAAGTCGGGATCACGTTCACCTTGTAGCCGGCGTCGAGCATGGTCGGCGTCGTGCTGTTGCGCACCGTCGGCACCACCAGCGCCCCGGCGGGCCCGAGCCGCGCGATCGTTCCGTCCACATCGGACAGATCGACCGGGACGCCGAGTGCTTCCCCGGTGCGTTCGAGGAAGGCTTGGACGGTCGGGGTCAGCTGGACGGGCCAGCGGTGCGCGGCGATCCTGCCGAGCGCCGTGATCAGCCGGGTGACCGCGTTCTCGTCGTTGGGACGCGAGCCGTGTCCCGCGCGGCCCTTGGCCGTCAAGCGCAGATGCGCGGTGCCGCGTTCGGCCGTCGCCACCGGATAGAGCCGCACGATCCGGCCGTCGGCGGCGGGCACGTGGTAGGTGTACGCGCCCGACTCGCTGATCGCGGCCGCGCAGCCGTCGAACAGGTCCCGGTGCGCCGCGGCGAGCCAGTGCGCGCCGTATTCGCCCTTGTCCTCCTCGTCGGCCACGAACGCCAGGACGATGTCCCGCCGCGGCCGGACGCCGGTGGAGAGGGCGGCGAGCACCATCGCGCAGAAGTCCTTCATGTCGACGGCGCCGCGGCCCCAGAGGAACCCGTCGCGGATCTCGCCGGAGAACGGGTCCACCGACCAGTCGGCGGCGTCCGCCGGGACGACGTCGAGATGCCCTTGCACGAGCAGCGCGGGCAGGCTCGGGTCGGTTCCGGGGACCCGGGCGATCACGTTCGCGCGGCGGGGCGCGGACTCGATGATCTTCGAGTCGATCCCGAGCCCCGACAACAGCGACGCCACGTACTCGGCGGCCTCGCGCTCGCCCTCCGAGTCCCCGTTGCCCCGGTTCGTGGTGTCGAACCGGATCAGCCGCGAACAGACTTCGACCACATCGAGTTCAGCCATAGATACCCTGCACCGCCCCAGCCGCGATCGCCGTGACGATCTTGAACGCCTTCATCGCTTCGGTCATGTCCGGCGCGTCGAAGCCGACCCGCCGCACGCCGATCTGTTCCACCGTCGGGATCACCGCCGCGGCCTGCGCGAGATGGCTCGCGTCGAACTCGACCTCGATCCGGTGCGGAGCGGTGTACCGCTCGACCCGGCCCGCCCGGTTCATCGAGTCCGCTGCCGCGGACGACAGCAGCTCGGCCGTCCTGGCGGGTGGCAGGCAGATCGCGGCGTAGCGGCTGACGCACTCCTTCACCGTGACCAGCTCGGCTTCGGGCGCGTAGTCCTGCGCGTCGTCGCAGGCCTTGTCGTCACCGGAGACGACCAGCACCGGGACGCCGTACTCGGCGGCCATCGCCGCGTTGAGCCTGCCTTCGCTGGCGGGTACGTCGTCGAGCCACACGCCGGTGATCTGGTTCTCCAGGTACGTGTGGGACAGGACGCCGTCGAAGCCCGCTCCGGCGTGGTAGCCGAGGAATACGACACCGTCCACGCCGCTGTCGATTCCCTGCATCATCGAGAGCGGCTTGTGCCGGCCGGTGAGCATGCGCGCGCGGCCGTCGAGGTCTTCGAGCAGCAGGTTCCGTTGCGAGGAATGCGCCTCGTTGACCAGCACGTCGGTGGCGCCGGAGTCGAACAGGCCCGCGATGGTGGCGTTGACGTCGCCGGTGAACAGGCGGCGGAATCGTTGCCACTGCTCGGTGCCCGGAATGACGTCCTCGGTCCAGGTGACGCCGGTGGCGCCCTCCATGTCCGCCGAGATCATGATGCGCATGCCGGGCACCCTAGCCGAGGCTCTTTGCCCCCGCCGCCGGGCTCAGGGCCAGGAACCGGAACGCGGGTAGACCGCCCAAGCGCGCTCCCAGGCCGCCGCCCGTTGCCGGTCGAGCACCAGCCGGACGAGCCGCTGCAGCAGGACGAGCGCGGCGACCACCGCGAACCAGAGCCACAGGCCGACGAGCACGGAATCGAACACCGCCGACGACGCGTTCCTGGGGGCGGTGGTGAGCTCGCCGCGGGCGTCGATCCAGATCGGCATGGCCGCTCCGGCGGGGCTGCCCGGCGCCGCGAGGACACCGCCGGTGTGCCGGACGCCGCGCGAGTCGGTCCAGGTCGCCTCGGTGGTGGAGGTGTCGGTCCCGACGCTCTCGCTGTCGACGATGCGGACGGGCGCCGCCTTCAGCAGGTACGCGGTGGCGGGATGACGGCCGGTCGAGTCGGCGGCGGCCGCGGCGACCTGCCTGCCGTGGTTGGCCGAGCCGACGGCGGCCGCGACCGGGATGGCTAGCAGCGCCGCGAGGATCACGAGCTTGAGAAGGAGGGCTTCGAACCGGTCGGAGCCGCGCGCCAGCGAATTGTGACCAGGGAAGAGCCGTCGCCGGAACCGGGCGATCGGACCGCTGGACCCGTGCACGAGGAACCCCATTCCCTCAGACCGCGAAAACCTCCATGGTCGATTCTCGGTCACCGGGGCGCCGCTGTCGCGGTATGGGGACACAGACCACTCTGTGAACCCGTACACAACCTTTTATTCGTTTTGCCCGTCCGGGTTCTCCCGCTACCGTCTTCGGCATGGGGATTTTCTTCACTCTGTGATTCTCGCCTTCGACGCGGCCCTGGCGTAGAGCCTTCGCTCCGCCGGGTCGCGTCCTTCCCTCATGTCCTTCCCTCGCGAGAATCAGGAGGACGCCGCTGTGCGTACCCCGCATCGAAATCCCGGAACACAACTCGTGCTCTCCGGTGTCACCAAACGCTTCGACGACCACGTCGTGCTCGACCAGATCTCCTTCACCGTCAAACCGGGGGAGAAGGCGGGCGTCATCGGCGACAACGGCTCCGGCAAGTCCACCCTGCTCAGGCTGATCGCCGGCCGCGACCGGGCGGACAACGGCACCGTGACCGTCACCGCGCCCGGCGGCGTCGGCTATCTCCCGCAGACGGTGGACCTGCCCGACACCGCCACGGTCGGCGACGCGATCGACCTCGCGCTGGCCGACATCCGGGAGCTCGAATCCCGGCTGCGGACGGCCGAAAAGTCGCTCGAGACCGCCGAAGACCTGGCCGCGTACGGCGATCTCATGACCGCGTACGAAGCCCGTGGCGGTTACGAGGCCGACGCCAGAGTGGAAGTCGCCCTGCACGGGCTCGGGCAACCGGGTCTCGATCGCCGCCGCGCGCTGGGCAGCCTCTCCGGTGGCCAGCGTTCCCGGCTGGCGCTCGCGGCCACCCTGGCCGCGTCACCCGAACTGCTGTTGCTGGACGAGCCCACCAACGACCTGGACGACGACGCCGTCGCCTGGCTGGAGAACCACCTTCGCGGGCACCGCGGCCGAATCGTCGCGATCACCCACGACCGGATGTTCCTCAGCCGTGTCACCACGACGATCCTCGAGGTCGACGCCGACCGCCGGACCGTCCAGCGGCACGGCGACGGGTACTCGGGTTACCTCGCGGCGAAGGAGGCCGCGCGGGCCCGATGGGTCCGCGAATACGAGGAGTGGCGGCTGGAAAAGGCCCGTTACGAACGGCTGGCGGACCTCAACATCGACCGGTTTTCGGCGATCCCGCGCAAGGCCCCGGCCGCGTTCAGCGGGGCGGGCGCGTTCCGGGCCCGCTCCCGGGCGCACGGGGCGATGAGCCGGATCCGGTCGGCCCGCGAGCGGATCCAGCGGCTGGAGACGAACCCGGTCCCGCCGCCGCCGGAGCCGCTCCGGTTCACCGCGCGGATCGCCGCGGGGGAGACGGAGGCCGCCCAGTACGTGGTGAAGGCGGACGACGTGTCGGTCGACGGCCGTCTGCCGCGGACGTCGCTCAGCGTGCTGCCCGGCGAACGGATCCTCGTGACCGGACCGAATGGGGCAGGCAAGACCACCTTGATGAGGGTGCTCGCCGGTGAGCTCGCGCCGTCGACGGGATCGGCGGAGCGGACGGGCCGGATCGGGTTCCTGCACCAGAACGGCGGGCTCGTCGCCGACGCGCGGACCGTCTTGACGGTCTTCGCCGGAGACGAGGACGAGGACGAGGCGGCCGAGCGGTTGCTGTCACTGGGCCTGTTCCGGGCGCCGGATCTGCGCAAGCCGGTCCGGGAGCTGTCCATCGGGCAGCGCCGCAGGCTGGAACTGGCCAGGCTGGTGACGGCCAGGACCGACCTGCTGCTGCTCGACGAGCCGACCAACCACCTCTCCCCGGATCTCGTGGAGGAGATGGAGCAGGCGCTCGCCGCCTACTCCGGCGCGCTCGTGGTCGTCACCCACGACCGGCGGATGCGGCGGACGTTCGAGGGCAGGCGACTCGAACTGGTCACTTCAGCGGCGTGAGTGCTCCGTCCACTTTGGCCGGGTTGAGGCAGCTGTTCAGCCCGTCCACGAGCGAGCAGAGTCCGGGCCCGCGGTTGAGCCGGTAGCCCTGCGGCACGCCACCCGCGGTCACCAGATCCTGGTACGCGGGAACGGCGTCCGTGGGGCGACGGGTCAGCGCCGGATCGGTGAGAGCGTCCACTGTGTACAGTCCGAACCGGGCACGGTAGCTGCCCCATTCGTAGTTGTCGGTGAGGCTCCAGTAGTTGTAGCCGATGAGGTTCATCCCGTCGGCCTTCGCACGCTGGAGCCAGTACACGGTGTCGCGCACGTGATCTCCGCGCGTGTAATCCGCGTCGCGGAGTTTCCCGTTGTCGGTCGCCATGCCGTTCTCGACGATGTAGAGCGGTATGCGCGGGAACCGGTTGTGGTAGCTGCGCAACGCGTAGTAGATGCCTTCGGGCTGGAGTTTCACGTCCCAGAACTTGTCGCCGGCGGCGGCGAACACCGTCCAGTTGTCGATGCTGAGGCCGTAGTAGTAGTCGATGCCGATGAAGTCGAGCTTGTCCTTCACCTGATCGAGGAAGAACCAGTCGGCCATCCCGTTGACCCCGGTGATGTAGGCCTGGTTGCTGGTGACCTTCGAGGTCGGGTCGAGTTCGTGGATGAGGTCGTAGGCCCGGCGGTGTGCCTGGACGACGTTGGACTGCGCCGCGAAGTACCGCGTGGCGTCCAGCGCGCCGACCTTCTGCTCGTTCCGGAGGAAGATGAGCGGCTCGTTGAACGTCACCCAGAGGACGTCCTGCCCGGCGTAGCGCTGGACGATCTTCCGGCTGAACTCCAGCCACGTGTCGGCCGTCCGCGTCTCCGCCCAACCGCCCTGGTCGAGCGCCCAGCCCGGATACACCCAATGGTTGAGCGTGATCATCGGCGTCATGCCCGCGGCGCGGACCTGCCGGAGCACGTCGTCGTAGAAGGCCAGTTCGGTCTCGTCCCACCGGCCGGGTGCGGGTTCGACGCGAGCCCACTCGACACCGAAGCGGTAGGTGTTGACCCCGAGGCCGGCCGCGAGGCGGATGTCGTCGGCGTAGCGGTGCCGGAAGTCCACGGAGTCGCGGTACTCGTCGACGCCGTCCTTGCCGGCGGAGCGGTCCACGAACCGCTTCCAGTTGCTGTCCGGGGCGTTGCCCTCGGACTGGTAGCCGGACGACGCGACACCCCAGTAGAAGTCCCGGGACCACCCGTCGTCCTGCGATGCGGACGCGTTCACGGCCGTAAGTGTCGCGCATAGTGAGACGGCGACCACCGAGGACAACACCCGGCGTAACCTTCTCCGATGCTCCGGCCACTTCGTCGATCGTTCACCGTCGTCCGCCATCTTCCGGACGCTAACGTGGGTGAACGGCGTAAACAAGCGGCCGTCCGGGGACTTCGACGATGACGTTGGGGAGATGATCGACTTGACCGGCAGCACGGTCCGCCATGCCGTCTATCTGCCGCCTTTCGGCCCGTTCGGTGAGCCGGGAGTGCTCGTCGACCTCGCCGTGCGCGCCGAGGCGGCCGGCTGGGACGGGTTCTTCCTGTGGGACCACGTCGTCGCGGACACCATGCCCATCGCGGATCCGTGGACGACGCTCGGCGCCATCGCGCACGCGACCAGCAAGCTGTTGTTCGGCCCGATGATCACGCCGCCCGCCCGGCGCCGGCCGTGGGTGGTCGCGCGGCACGCGTCGACGGTCAGCCGGCTCTCCGGCGGCAGGCTGATCCTCGGCACCGGCCTGGGTTCGGACGAATCCGGTGACTTCAGCCGATTCGGTGAGCAGACCGACCTGCTCACCCGGTCAGCGATGTTCGACGAAGGCCTCGACGTCATCCGCGCGATCTGGTCCGGCAGGAGGTTCGACCACGACGGCGCGCACTACCAGGTCGCGCTCGCCGAGGCGCCGCCCGAACCGTTCCCGATCCCGATCTGGGTGGCGAGCTCCACCGACAACCCGCGCGTCGTCCGGCGGGCGGCGCTGTGCGACGGGATCTTCCCGAACCCGGAGGACCACACGCCGACCGCCGAGGAGATCGCCGAGACCCACCGCGCGCTCGGTCTGGCCGGGCTGGAACCGGGCCGTCCCTTCGACGTCGCCGTGGCGGGGAACGCGAGCCCGGCGTGGGAGGAGCCGATCAAGGTCGATCTGCCCGCGCTGGGGCAGGCCGGGATGACCTGGTGGATGGAGTCGCTGATGCATCTCGACCCGCTGGAGCTGTCGCAGAAGATCGTGGACGCCGGTCCGCCTCGGTGGTGAGTGGCAACTCGTCCCGTGAGTGGTAAGGGCGGTTCTAACGACCTAAAACACTCACGAGCGCCGGGTTGCTTCCCCAAGTACATGAAGGGGGCCTTCATGTACTTGGGGAAGGTGAAGGTCGAGTTTCCTCGGCTGAGCCGAGGGAAGGGGACCTTCACGCGAGGCCGTCGTGACTGCTGGTGCAGGTGGGGCGTATGTGGCGATCATCGAATCCGTGAGGGCCTCCTTGAGGGACCCAGAGTCCCTCAAGGAGGCCCTCACGGACTGGCCGGGCAGGTGGGTCTGTCCAAAGTGGAACGACGCTGCGCCGTCCGCAGGATTCCGTTGCTCCGAACGACTTCATCGCCCTTGCGGTCCCGCTGGCCTTTGATAGCGTCACCGCGCGCGTCCTGCGAACCAGTGACGCATGGGGGAGGGGTCGAATGGTCGACGGGCATCACGCGATGCGGCTGGAGACCGGGGTCACGCTGATCAACGCGTTGTCCGGCGAGCACGTCCACGGCAGGCCGAAACCAGCGCTGGGCGGCCACGATCTCGTCCGCGTCGCCACCGAGGCACTCGGCGGCGACGGAACCGGCAACGGGCAGATCGACCTGCTCACCGCGGAGCGATTGCGGAATCTCGCGGCGCGGCTGCGGGAGATCATCGAGTCGCTGTCGCGGCGGGAGCACGACGAGGCGGCCGGCCTGCTCAACCGGATGCTCGTCGACAGCAAGGCCCGCCCGTCTTTGCAGCGCCACGGCGAACAGTCGTGGCATCTGCATTTCCACGGTCCCGAAGCCGACCTCGTCCAGCAGTGGGCGGCCGGGCTCGCGGTGTCGGTGGCCGCGGCGTTCGGCGAGCACATCCCGCATCGCGTCGGGCTGTGCGCGGCGCCGCGCTGCGATCAGGTGTACATCGACGCGAGCCAGGCGCAGATCAAGCGGTTCTGCGGGCTCGCCTGCCAGAACCGGGTCAAGGCCGCCGCGTACCGCGCCCGCCGGTCAGGATCGTGATCCGCGCGGTGTCGCGTCGATGTACCACTCGCGGTTGAACGCGAGGCCGAACAGCGGCGCCGGCAGCCGGGTCACGACGCGCATGAGCGGTGCCAGCCTGCCGTTCCCCTTCACCTGCGAGGAATGGGCGGCGATCGCGGCCTGCTTCTGACGGGCGAAACGCCGGACGTCGAACGTGTGCGTGATCTCCGAGCGGGCGCTGTACGCGCGGAGAAGCGCGTCGACGTCGTAGCGGAACGGGATCCGCGCCAGGCGCACGATCCGCACCAGGCGTGCGACGGCGTCGCGGGGGATCGTGGCCTCCAGCAGCCGGACGTCGCCGGCGAGTTCCGCCGCGCGCTTTCCGACCTCGTGCACCTTCACGTGGTCGCGGTGACCGTAGCCGCCGTTGCGGTCGTAGCTCAGGAGTACGGACGCCTTCTCCGCGCGCAGGATCGCCACGAGCCGCGCCGCCGCTTCGTCGGTGCTCGCGCGGACGAACCGGACCCAGCCCGGCGGATCCGGATAGAGGATCGCGCCGTGGCCGCTGCCCGCGTAGCCGAGATGGACGACCCGATCGACGCCCAGCACCTTCGCGCTCGCTTCGAGTTCGGCCCGGCGCGCCGCGTCCGCGCCCTGCATGCCGATGGTCGCGACCACGAGGACGACCCGGTGGCCGTCCGCGGCGGCGCGGGCGAGGGTGCCGCCGGTCAGCAGGGCTTCGTCGTCGGGATGGGCGTGGAAGGCCACGATGGTCGTCACGCTCCGAGCATGCCCGAGGTCGCCGGAACCGTCGGTGGTCAAGTCTTGACCGTCCGTCGACCCTGTGGGTAATCTTCCCTTTACTTTCCAATAGTAAGGAAAGTTTCCTATTTAACTCCGCCGCCCTGACCGTCGGCGCGCCAACGTCGGTGCCGTCGACGCGAGAGGAGAAGCCGAATGCGCTGGGACAAGATCCGACTCCGGGTGACGGCCGCGCTGGCCGCCGGGCTGCTGGCCCCGGTCGCCGCCGCGAGCACCTCGATGGCGACCGAGACCGTGACAGAACCCGCCACGCAGGCCGCCGCCGCGCTGCCGCCGGGTAGTCCGGCGGCGATCAACGGACAGCTGAAGGTCTGCGGCCTCCAGCTCTGCAACTCCGCCGGCAAGCCGATCCAGCTCCGGGGCATGAGCACCCACGGAATCCAGTGGTTCAGCCAGTGCGTGAAGACCGCTTCGCTCGACGCGCTGGCCAACGACTGGAAGGCCGACGTCCTCCGGATCTCCATGTACATCCAGGAAGGCGGCTACGAGACCAACCCGCGCAAGTTCACCGACATGGTGCACGGGTACATCGAGGAGGCCACCAAACGCGGGATGTACGCGCTGGTCGACTGGCACCAGCTCACCCCCGGTGACCCGAACGCGAACCTCAGCCGCGCCAAGACGTTCTTCACCGAGATCGCCCAGCGGCACAAGGACAAGACCAACATCATCTACGACATCGCCAACGAGCCCAACAACGTCAGCTGGGACCGCGTCCGCAGCTACGCGGAGCAGATGATCCCGGTCATCCGGGCCCAGGACTCCGACGGCGTCGTGCTGGTGGGCACGCACGGCTGGGGGTCGCTCGGCATCTCCGACGGCCGCAATGAGACCGACATCATCAACAACCCGGTGCGCGCCAGCAACTTCATGTACACGTTCCACTTCTACGCGGCGTCGCACAAAACGGAGTACTTCAACGCGCTGAGCCGCGCCGCGAGCAAGATCCCGCTGTTCGTGACCGAGTTCGGCACCCAGACCGCCAGCGGTGACGGCGGCAACGACTTCACCAACTCCCAGAAGTACCTCGACTTCCTGGCGTCGAAGAAGATCAGCTGGACCAACTGGAACTTCTCCGACGACAGCCGTTCGGGCGCGGTGTTCAAGCCGGGCACCTGCTCGGGCAGCTCGTTCACCGGTACGGCCCCGCTGAAGCCCGCCGGTGTCTGGATCCGGGACCGCATCCGCACCGCGGACAACTTCCCGACCTCCTGATCCCGGCAGCGCGTACGTCAGGAAAGGGTCGTTCAGGACGGAAAACGTCCTGAACGACCCTTTCCTGACATTTCAGCCGAGCGGTTCGAAGTCCAGCGCCGCGAGCCGGTCCGGGTCGGCCAGGATGTCGATCGCCGCGATCTTCCCGCCCACGACGGTGAACGCGAAGACCGTCGTCGGCACGCCGTCCTTGGTGACGACCATCCCGGCCGCGCCGTTGACCAGCGCGGGCCGCAGCTCCCCGCCCTCGCCCGCGGCCCGGAACATGAGCGCCTGGCTCGCGATCTTGGCCGCCCCGCGCACGAACCGCGAGGTCCCCGCCGGAGCCGCGCCACCCTCGGCGCGCAGGATGACGTCCGGGTCGAGCACCGAGACCAGCGCGTCGAAATCGCCGCCCCGCGCGGCGGCGAAGAACGCGTCGACGACTTCCCGCTGACGGCCCAGATCCGCGTCCGGGACCGTCGGCGAACCTTGCAGGCGACGGCGCGCGCGGCTGGCCAGCTGCCGGGTCGCGGCGGAAGACCGGCCCACGATCGGCGCGATCTCGTCGAACGGCAGGGCGAACATGTCGTGCAGGACG
>NZ_LQMT02000019.1:367908-372397 GCF_001620365.2 Amycolatopsis keratiniphila subsp. keratiniphila | reverse complement strand
GACGACGGTGGTCAGCCAGCCACCGAGGTTGTCCACCTCGCCGGAGTCCGACCGGCTCAGGCGCAGCCAAGCCTCCTGCACGGCGTCGTCCGCCTCGCTCAGCGAACCGAGCATCCGGTACGCCACCGCCCTCAGATGCGTCCGGTGTCCTTCGAAGCGCCGCGCCAGCCAGTCGTGTTCGTCCACGTTCCCCATCCTTCATCGCTCAGTCGTAACCCTGACGCGTGGGGGAACGGAGATGTGACAGGCCTTCAGCCGCGGGTGCCGGCCTGGATCGCCGAAGTCCGCATCGCCTTCGCCGCCGCGCCCACATGCGAACCGAGCGTCAGGACCACGGTGATCGCGACGACGGCGAGATAGACCCCGATCGCCTCGTCCGGCACCGGGCTCCCGGTCCTGGCGACGCTGTACGGGACGACGGTGACGACGGCGGAGAACGAGCCGAACAGGACGCCGACCGCCACCAGGACGGTGCCTTCGGTGCCGACAAGCCGCAGGACCTGCGAAGGTGTCGAACCGATGAGCCGCTGCTGCCCGAACTCACGGCGGCGTCCGATGACCGCGGCCACGACGGTGTTCACCAGCATCACGGCGGCGAACAGTGCGATCATGCCGACGACGACGTAGTTCAGGGTCTCGATGCTGTTCGCGATCGTCGCGGGCGTGGTGCCCACGGAGTTCTCGATGGCCTGCATGTACAGCGTCCCGGTCGCGATGCCGGTGAACAGGATGATCGGCACCAGCACCCCGGCCAGCTGACGGCCGCGGACGCGCAGATGCGCCGCCGTCAGCTGACCGCTGACGCCCGCTCGCCGCAGCGGAGTGGCGAGGACCGCGGCGATCGGGCCGAGCAGCGCGGGGGAGAGGAGCGCGAATCCGATCGCGGCGAGGATCGCGCCCTGGCCGCCGACCGCCATCAACGCGGGTTCCGTCCCGGTGAACACGGTCATCGTCAGCACCCCGCAGCCGAGCCCGGTAGCCAGGACGATCGCGGCGGCGATCATCCGGAGCCGGCTGGTCGGCCGGGTGTCGATCCCTGCCTCGCGAATCGCCTCGATGGCCCCGCGCCGGGTCACTTGCCGTGCGGCGACCGTCGCGGCGACGAGCGCGGCGATAAGGGTGATGCCGGTGCCCATGGACACCGCGATCAGACCGAACCGCGCCTCCAGCCCGGCCGGTATGCGGCCCGTCTCACCGAGCAGCGTGACCAGCCACCGCCCCGCGAAGACCGACGGAGCGACTGCCGTGGCCGAGGCGAGGACGGCGACGACCGCCGCTTCGCCGACGATCATCCGACCGATCTGCGACGGCGTCGCGCCGGCGCTCTTCAGCAACGCCATCTCCGCCGCACGCTGCCGGATCAGCAGGGAGAGCGTCGAAAGCGTGGCGAACAGGACGATCACCAGTCCCCAGCCGCCGACGACACTCGCCATGATCAGCAAGGTCTTCGCGGTCTCCGGATCGGCGGTCGCCCGAGTGTCCAAAAGGGACGCGAACGTCATCAGGATCGTGGCGCCGAAGAACATCGCGACGAAACTCGCGACGAATCGGGTGGGACGGCGGCGGAGCGACGAGAACGCCAGCTTGGTCGCGATCATGCGGAAGGTCCTCCCCAGGCTTTTGCCGCCAGGTTAGGGAGCACCGACGGCGCCGGACATGGGACAGGCCCCCGGGAGCGAGGTAGGGGCGGCCCTACCGCCGCGGATAGCCACCGTCGACCTCCTTCACCGGTTTGTGGGGGAAGCGGCGTTCGGCGTAGGCCTTCGCCGGGGAACCTTCCCGCACGTACAACGTCTCCACCTTGTCCTGCAACGGTTTCACCACGGTGCCGAGGAAGCCGCGCCGGTCTTCGAGGTAAGGCCCGAGCACGTCCTCGCCCGCCGGGCAGACCGCCATGCAGTACGCGGCCTTGTAGTTCGGCTTGAACGCGAGGCTCTGCCACATCGACACGTTCTCCGAGTCGGACACCCTGGAGCGGAAGTCGGCGGCGTCCTCGCTGTCGGCCACGGTCTGCGCCCAGTCGGTGAAGCCGCTCATGAACTCGCGGTAGTTGTGCGTCGAACAGGCGAGGAAGTCGAACTCGCCGGTCTTCGAGATCGCGCCGATCGGGCAGGCCGCGACGCACAGCTTGCACTCCAGGCAAGGGTTGTAGTCGATCTCCTCGCCGTAGGCGGACACCTCGGCGTCGACCAGCAGGGTCGCCAGCAGCACGAAGTTGCCGAATTTCGGGTGGATGGCGTTGCGGTGCAGCCCCATGGCGCCGAGTCCGGCCGCGACGGCGACCGTCTTGTGCGCGACGACCCAGATCCGGCCGGGGTAGTGCTCCATCTCCATCGGGAACGTCGCCGACGGGTTGATCGCGCGATACCCGGCGTCCTGCAGGGTCCGGACGATCGTGTGCCCCGCCTCGTTGATGATCTCGCCGGTGCGATGGAACTCCTGATTGGCGACGCTGCGGGCGGGGGAGCGGACGTCGTCCCGGTTCATCCGCGCCACGAGCGAGACGAGGGTCTTCGTGCCGGGCAGTGCGCGCTCGACGTGCTCGCGCTCGCCCGCCAGATCCGGATGGTCGAGGGAGACGGCGGCCGCGTCGTCGGCGCCGGCGGCGAGACAGATCTCCTTGAGCCAGGCGGCGTCGATGACCGGCGACGGTTTGTCGCGCGGTTTGGCGAGCACTGCCTGCACCGAGGGATGATCCTTCAGCTTTCTGGGGAGCCGGTCGGTCACAGCGCCTCCAGGATGGTCGCGTTCGCCTGGCCGCCGCCTTCGCACATCGCCTGCAGGCCGTACCGGGCGCCGTGGTGGTGGAGCGCGTTGACCAGCGTGCCCATCAGCCGGGTCCCGCTCGCGCCGAGCGGATGGCCGAGCGCGATCGCGCCGCCGTGGACGTTCACCTTGGCCGGGTCGGCGCCGGTTTCCTGCTGCCACGCCAGCACGACACTGGCGAAGGCCTCGTTGATCTCGAACAGGCCGATGTCCGCGAGGCTCAGCCCTGCGCGCCGCAGTACCTTCTCCGTCGCCGGGATGACGCCGGTGAGCATGAGCAGGGGGTCGGAGCCGGTGACCGCGAAACTGTGCAGCCGGGCGCGCGGCCGGAGGCCCAGCCTCGCCGCGGTTTCGCTGGAGGTGATGAGCACGGCCGAGGCACCGTCGTTGATGGGGCTGCTGTTGCCCGCGGTCACCGACCAGTCGATCTGCGGGAAGCGCGCGGCCGCGTCCGCGTCATGGAACGCCGGGCGCAACTTGGCGAGGGTTTCGAGGTCGGTGCCCGGCCGGACGGATTCGTCGGTGGACACCCGGCCCGAGGGCGTCTCGATCGGCACGATCTGGCTCGCGAACCGGCCGAGTTCGTGTGCCCGCGCCGCCTTCCGATGCGAGGACATCGCGAATTCGTCCATCGCTTCCCGGCTGAGCGACCACTTCGCGGCGATGAGTTCGGCGCTGATCCCTTGGGGGATCAGGCCTTCCGGATAGCGCTCCGCCACGCCGGGGCCGAGCGGATCGGTGCCCGGCAGCACGTTGGACCACATCGGGACCCGGCTCATGGACTCGACACCGCAGGCGATGACGACGTCGTACGCGCCGGCCATCACCCCTTGCGCGGCGAAGTGCACCGCCTGCTGGCTGCTCCCGCACTGCCGGTCGACGGTGGTCGCGGGCACGCTTTCCGGCAGCCCGGCGGCGAGTGCGGCCCACCGCGTGACGTTCTGGGCCTGCTCGCCGACCTGGTCGACCGCGCCGCCGATGACGTCGTCGATCAGCTCGGGGTCGAGCCCGTTGCGCTCGACGAGTGCTCGCAACGTGTGGGCGAGCAGCTGGACCGGGTGGATCTCGTGCAGGGCGCCCCCGGGCTTGCCCTTGCCGATCGGGGTACGGACGGCGTCGACGATGACCGCGTCGTGCACGGCTGCCTCCAGTAGTGAGTTGGGATCTCCAACTCACTGTCGCACCGAGTGGGTTGGAAATCAAGACTCACTGGGTTTACGCTGGTCGTATGACCGAAGGGCCGAGGGACTGCTCGATCGCCAACGCGATGGAGGTGATCGGGGAGCGCTGGAGCCTGCTCGCACTGCGGGAGGTGTTCTTCGGGGCGCGGCGGTTCGACCAGATCGTCCGCAACACCGGGGCGAGCCGGGACATCCTGACCGCGCGGCTGCGGAAGCTCGTCGAGACGGGGATCCTCGAGAAACGGCTCTACGAAGAGCATCCGCCGCGCTACGAGTACGTGCTCACGGAGGCGGGGCACGCGCTCAACCACGTGCTGCTGAACCTGATGGCGTGGGGCGACACGTATGTCACTGAGGGGCCGCCGCCGACGGTGTGGCGGCATTCGTGCGGTGAGGTGCTCGCGCCGGAGACGGTGTGCGCGCACTGTCACGAACCGGTGCGGGAGAGGGACATGACGCTGGTGCGGAGCACGCGCCGATCCTGAGCTGTCCGTGAACGAAGACGTGACTCACGTGATCGGGGGCGTGACTCGCGTGATTGG
>NZ_LQMT02000019.1:367762-367883 GCF_001620365.2 Amycolatopsis keratiniphila subsp. keratiniphila | reverse complement strand
TCTGATCACGCGAGTTCCGGCGTCAATCACGCGAGTGCGGAGCCACGTTCTCGTGAGTGCGGAGTTGGTGGGGAGAGCATGCTCGCCATAGAGACCTGGCGCGCGCCCTTGACTGTCCACA
>NZ_LQMT02000019.1:355273-367754 GCF_001620365.2 Amycolatopsis keratiniphila subsp. keratiniphila | reverse complement strand
CCTCATTATCACTCACGACCCGTCCAGAAGCAGGCATAACGGTATCAATTGGGCGCCTGATCGACGCGATATGTCTCTCGTGGACATTCGGGGCTGGAACTAGGAGTCACCCTTCCACTCCCGCGCGATCATCCGCATGAGCGCCGGATAGATGATCAGGTACCGGAACGGCTTGATGAAGCCCATGTACATCCGGCCGAACAGGCCGTTGGGCTTGACCAGCACCGCCATCTGACCGCGGTATCCGCCCTGGCCGTCCTCGACCCACGCGATGTGCAGGACGCCGTGCATGGTCCGGTTCGCCATTTCGGCCGCGAACTCGTCTTCGAGCCGGTAAAGCGGGGTGAACGGCAACCAGTCTTCTTCCGGGCCGATGGGGGTGTCGCGGAGGTCCTGCGGGAGCTTGCCACGGAGTGATCCCACCCGTGTGTCGAGTCCCGAATCCCGCTTGTCCAGCCCCAGCAGTCCGCCGAGCTTCCAGCGCAGCGCCCACAGTGCCCGGACGGGGAGCGGTGACCCGTCCGGGAAGTTCCCCGACGAGAACTGCTTCACCAGTTTGCCGAACTCGTCCGGCCCGCCGGGGGTGTCGAGCGCCCAGACGTCTTCGAGGTCGAAGTCCCCGGCTATCCCGTGGATCCGCCAGGTGCGGGTGGTGTGGGCCGTTTCCGCGAGTTTCATGCCGAGACCCCGAATCCGACAGTCATCGTCGTTGTTCCTCCCAGTGCGTTTCCGCCATCTGTACGGTAGCGTATATATCGTCCTCGTGGTGCTGGAGTGACGGGAGATACGGTGATCGCATGGCCGCCGAAACCCGGACCCCGCCGAGCGCCTGGATCGACGCGGGGCTGACCGCCCTCGCCGCCGGAGGTCCCGACGCGGTCCGCGTCGAGGCACTCGCGAAAGCCTTGGGTGTCACCAAAGGCGGCTTCTACGGCCATTTCGCCGATCGGGGCGCGCTGCTGCAGGAAATGCTCGCCACCTGGGAGCGGATGAGCACCGAGCTGCTGTTCGAAAGCGTCGAGAGCGAAGGCGGCGACGCCAGGGCGAAGATCCGGCGCGCGGGGTTGCTCGCCGGCGAGCGTCTGCTGCCGATCGACCTCGCCATCCGGGACTGGGCCCGGCGCGACGCGGCGGTCGCGGAACGGCTCCGGCGGGTCGACAACCAGCGGATGGACTACCTGCGTTCCCTCATGCGCCAGATCTTCACCGACGAGGCCGAGGTCGAGGCCCGCTGCCTGCTCGCGTTCTCGCTCCTGATCGGCAAACACTTCATGGCCGCCGACCACGACGGCCGGTCCCGGGACGAGGTCACCGAACTGGCCGGGGCGCTGCTTCTCGGTGGTGGACCCGTCGGATGACGGGTTACTCGTCGTCGTCCTCAGGCGTGGTCGGGACCTGCTTGCGTGCCACGTAGATGAGCAGCCCGATGATCACCACTGGGCCGACGAAGATCAGGATCTCGTCCCAGCCGCCCTGGTGCATCATCACCACCCGCGCCGCGCTGGTCATGAGCCGGAGACCAGCGCGATCCCGAGCGCGGTGTAGCCGATCATCAGCGCCAGCATCGGGTACTGGCCCACCTTGACGTAGTTCGCGCGCAGCACGCCGACGGAACGGTCATGTGCCGAGGTTACGGCCAGCACGTGTCCGGCGACGATTCCGGCGATCTGCACCAGCGCGATCACGCCGGTCGACACGATCGTGTAGTCGATCGCGCGGCCGAAGCCCTGCTGCCCCGAGAACACGGCGAACGAGAAGTAGTGCGCGACCGTGTAGCCGACCATGATCGGGATCAGCGAAGGCGCGAACGCGGGATACGGGTCGAATCCTCGGCGCAGGTACGGCCTGGTCAGGCTGATGGCGCCCGCGTAGGCGCCATAGGTGAGCGCGATACAGGCCGCGAGCCCGGCGGTGCCGCCAAGGACGCCGGCGTCCAGTGACGTCCAGAAGGGGAGCCGCGTCAGGCCGTCGAACGCGGTCGAGCCGAGCACCACCAGCACCAGCGCGGTCAGCCACGGCGCGGGGGAGATGGTGAGCAGGCCGTCCAGCGGGTTCCGGACCACCAGGCGCCCGTCGGCACGCCTGCCGAAAGGGGAGAGAGCCGCGATCAAACGCGCGTAGATCTCAAAAGCGTCACCGCGGTCGAACCAGCGCGGACCGAACACCACGCCGAGTATTATGTGTATAACGCCATATACCGCGCCGAAAAGGGCGATGGCACGAGGCGAGTCCGAATGCGGAAACACCAGTTCCAGCCACAAAAACGCCAGGAGGCCGACGATCGCGGGCAGATAGCCGAGCCGGTCCGGGAGTTCGCGATGCCGGGACGGGATCAGCGACGCGACCGTCCTCAGCGGATTCAACCGCCGCCAGACCGGGCCGAACAGGAGTGAGAGCGGAACGAGCCCGACCCAGAACCAGACGTAGAACCAGGCGGGAGCCGGATTGTCGGCCGAGCTGTCAGGGCCCGCCCATGCCGTCGCCAGGAAGCCCGCGAACAACACCACGCCGAGCACGCTTGAAGCGAGTCGCGAGAATCTGCTGTCGACGAACCGTTGCAGGGCAAGGGGAAGTGGGCGACCGGCTTCGGCGCCGCGGAGTTTGGGCTTCTTCCAGAGCACGGTGAGCGCGAAGAAGGAGACCACGACGGCCGCCGCTCCCGCGTAGAGTGCGAGCCACAGCGGGACCGGCAGATCGGACCGGCCGCCGAGCCCGTGCGCCAGGATCATCCGCTCACCCGGAGCTTGGTCACCGCCGCGCCGCTCTTGTGCAGTTCCACCTCGAAGATCCCGTCGATGTTCGCGGTGAAGGAGACCGTTCCCGGAACGCCGGGGGCGAGCTGGGCGGCCTTGTCGTAGCCGTGGACGTGGAGTTCGTCCGGCTGGTCCGAGGTGACTTCGAGCGCGACGTTCTCGCCGGTGCGCACCGCGACCTCCTCGGGACCCGCCGTGCGCTTGCCGTCGGTGACCGAGAACTTGACGGTCCGGGTGCCGGTGCTCGGCGCCGGGTCCTGCGCCGATCCCGAGCAGCCGGTCAGGGCGAGCAGCGCGGCCACGGTGATCCCGCAGATCCTCCGCATCGAGGTCCCTCCAAGTCGTACGCCCCGGCTTGCCCGGCCGGGACCTTGCGCCTATCGTGTTACCCCAAGGTAACAGTTACTCAGGTTAGCAGGAAGGCGAGAACGGTGTTCATGGCTCAGGAGAGCCCGCCTGCCGGCGGAGCGCAATTCGGGCAGATCGTCATCGCGGGCCTGATGTTCACGGCGGTCTTCCTGCCCTTGGCTCTTTTCGTGCTTCGCGAGCGGGCGGGGAAGCGGACGGTCTTCGGTCGCGTGGCGGACTGGATGGGCGAGTTCACCGGCCTGCCGCGCTGGGCGGCGCTGCCGATGTTCGTCGCCTTCCTCTCCGGGATGTCGGCGCTGATCGGCGTCTACTGGGACGTGCCGATCCATATGGAGCTCGGCCGCGACGAAGGCCCGCTCGCGAACCCTTCGCACTATCCGATCTACTTCGGACTGATGGGCATCTTCGCCAGCGGTGTGCTCAGCGCGACCCTGGCGACGAAGGACCTGCCCAAGCGCACGTTCAAGATCGGCCCGCACTGGCGGGCGCCGATGGGCTCCATCCAGATGATGGCGACCGGGCTCGTCGGCATCGCGGGCTTCCCGCTCGACGACGTCTGGCACCGCCTGTTCGGCCAGGACGTCACCGAATGGGGGCCGACGCACGTCCTGATGATCGGCGGCGGGGTCTGCGTCGTGCTGGGTCTGCAACTGCTGCTCGGCGAGGCGCGCCAGGTCGGTGCGACCGGACCGGTCGTGCGCCTGCTCGGCCCGGTCCTCGCCGGTGCCTGGATGATGGGCGCTTCGGCGTTCCTCATGGAGTTCGATCTCGGCGTCCCGCAGTTCCCGATGCTGTCGCAGGTCGTGCTCGTCGGCCTGATCGGTGCCTGGACGCTGACCTATGGCCGGCTGTCCTGGGGCCCGGGCGGCGCGCTGATCATCCTCGCGGTCTTCCTCGCTTCTCGTGCTTCGTTCGCCGTCATCCCGCTGTTCGCCGACCTGCACGTGGCGTCGTTGCTGCCGTACGTCGCCGAAGCGGTGATCATCGAGGTCGTCGCCTTCGCGATGCGTAACCGGCAGGGCTACACGTTCGCCGCCGTCGCCGGTCTGCTCGTGGGGACGGCCGGGATGCTCGCCGAAGCGGCGTTCACCCATTGGCTGATGCCGAATCCCTGGCCCACGGCGCATCTGCCGCTGTTCGTCCTGTTCGGGACCGGCGCGGCGCTCGCTGGTGCGTTCATCGGCGTCTGGCAGTACCAACGAGTGGAGGAGACGGCGACGCGGGTGCCCGCGGCCGGACCCCGGCACTCGGTCGGTCTCGTCGGCGCGTTGGGCGCGGTCGCCCTGATGTCGGCGGTCGCCGTCCCGGCCGATCCGGAACCGGGGTTCACCGCCGATGTCCGGCTGACCGAGGCCGCGACCGGGCTGCCGATCTCGAATCCGCACGGTGGCGGCACGCCGCGCTGGGTCGACGCGACCGTCACGATCTCGCGGCCCGACCTGGCCGACGACGCCGTGTGGCTCAACGGTTTCGCTTGGCAGGGCGGCGACTTCTACACCGCGCCGCTGGAGAAGATCGGCGACGGGGTGTACCGCACGGCCCAGCCGCTGCCGGTGTTCGGCCAGTGGAAGACCGGGATCCGCGTGCACGTCCCGAACCGGGTGATGGGGCTGGCCCCGATCTACGCGCCTGCCGACCCGGCCGCGAACGCGCCGTCGATCGACGCGACGTCCGGCACGCGCCCGTTCATGTCCGAGATCGAGTTCCTGCAACGAGAGCGGAAGTCGGAGACGCCCGCGGTGCTGTGGACGGTCGCGTATGTGACCGTCGGGCTCATTTTCGCCGGGATGTGGGCGCTGTTCGCGTGGCTCTACGCGGCCGCGGCCACCGCGCGGCGGCGTGAGGTCTCCGTCGGCTGACGCCACGAAACGCTTTGCTCGCACTTCGTCGCACGTATCGATTGGGCATCATCGCGCGCAAGGCTTCTGCAAGCCCGCTTCCCTTGAATACCCAGGACACTGCACGTGTCGCCGTTTCGCGCGCCGAAATGGTGACGCAGTGCGACGTCGGCGAGACGTAAAGTAGCTGTCGACCACGCGACGACATCCGCCGTGCACGATCGGTATTGGCGAGTCATTGCGCGGTTACCGCGACATGTGGTTACTTTTCCGCCTCGGGGGTTGGGTTACAGCGAGTTTCGATGGGGTGGTCTTCGTGCGCACAGAGCGTTTTCCGAGGCGACGGCGTGGTCTTCGCGTGGTCGCCGTCCTCGCCGCTTCGGCGGTCGCGACGGTGCCTTTCGTGCCCGCCGCGGCGGCACAGCAGCAGGGCAAGGTCCTCCGGGTGGCGCTCACGACCGGCATCGACCACCTGAACCCCTTCACCGCCCAGCTGGCGGCGTCGACCCAGGTCGGCCGGTTCAACTACGAGTTCCTGACCCTGCCTTCGGCCGAGGACACCCAGCCCACGGGCGGGATCGCGGAGTCGTGGAAGACGTCGGACGACAAGCTCACCTGGACCTTCAACATCCGTCAGGGGATGAAGTGGTCCGACGGCAAGCCGATCACCGCGCAGGACCCCGCGTACACCTTCCAGCGGATGCTCGACGACGAGAACGCCCGCACCGCGAACGGCAGCTACGTCACCAACTTCGCCTCGGTGTCGGCGCCGGACGACAAGACGCTCGTCATCAAGACCAAGGCCCCGCAGTCGAGCATGACCTCGCTCGACGTCCCGATCGTGCCCAAACACATCTGGGAGCCGATCAAGGATCTCAACGCCCCCTCGACCGACGACATGGCCGTCGTCGGCGTCGGCAGCGGCCCGTACCTGCTGACCGAGTACAAGAAGAACGAGTTCGTGAAGTTCAAGGCGAACAAGGACTACTGGCGCGGCGCGCCCAAGGTCGACGAACTGCAGCTGCTGCAGTTCAAGGACGCCGAGGCCGCGGTCAACGCGTTGAAGCAGGGCGAGGTCGACGTCATCAACCGCCTCACGCCGACGCAGTTCGACGCGCTCAAGAGCGAGAAGAACATCACCACGAACAAGGCGCCGGGCCGCCGGTACAACGAGCTCATCATCAACTTCGGCGTCAAGAACGTGCTCGACCAGCCGATCGGTGACGGGAACCCGATCCTCAAGGACCTCCGCGTCCGCAAGGCGATCGCGCAGGCCATCGACACCAACACCATCGTCGAAAAGGTGATGAACGGCTACGGCCAGCCCGGGACCGGCGTCGTGCCGGCGATCTACAAGGCCTACACCTGGACCCCGTCCGAAGCCGAGAAGACCAAGTTCGACATCGCGGCCGCGAACGCCACGCTCGACCAGGCGGGTTACGCCAAGGGAGCGGACGGCATCCGCGTCGCCCCCGGTGGCGCGAAGCTGGAGTTCCGCCTGGCCGGGCACGCGAACCGGCCGTTCGACCAGCGTGTCGCGCAGTTCGTCACCGGCTGGCTCAAGGACGCGGGCATCGGCGTCAAGCAGGAACTCGTCTCCGACGACGAGCTGGACGACCGCACCACGGCGGGCAACTACGACCTCGCGATCTCCGGTTACGGCACCTCGCCCGACCCGGATTACGCCCTGAGCCTGAACACCTGCGCCGGGCGCCCGAACGCGGAGGGCAACGGCGGCAGCTCGGCGACGTTCTTCTGCGACCCGCGCTACGAAGACCTGTACAAGAAGCAGCTGACCGAGTTCGACCCGGCGAAGCGCGCCGAGCTGGTCAAGCAGGCGCAGGCCGTGCTGGCGGGCGAGTACGTCGACGTCGTCCTGGACTACGACAACGTGCTCGAGGCCTACCGCTCGGACAAGTTCTCCTCGTTCACCAAGCAGCCGCAGCCCGACGGCGCGATCCTCGAGCAGTCCGGCTACTGGGGCGTCTACGGCGCCACCCCGGCCGACGCGGCGGCGGCCGGCGCCGAGGAGAGCAGCAACACCGGACTGTGGATCGGCATCGGCGCGGTCGTGCTCGTGGTGCTCGTCGGCGGCGGCGTGCTGCTCGGGCGGCGCGGCAAGTCGGCTGACGACCGGGAGTAAGAGCAGCGTTGACCGAAGCACTCAGTTCCCTCGACCAGCCCTCGGCGCTCGTCGATCCCGACGAGCGCCGAGGCGGGACCGGCACCGCCCGGTTCGTGCTCTCCAAGATCGGCGGCGCGCTGGCGAGTCTCGCGCTCGTCGTCGTGCTGGGGTTCTTCCTGTTCCGGACGTTGCCCGGCGATCCCGTGCGGTTCATGGTCCGCGACCGGCCGACCGATCCGAAGATGATGGCGGAGCTGCGTGCCCAGATGGGCGTGGACAAGCCTCTGCTGCAGCAGTTCTGGGACTACATCGTCGGCCTGCTCCAGGGCGACATGGGCGTCTCGTACCTGCAGCGTCGTCCGGTCTTCGACATGATCGGCGAGCGGTTGTGGCCGACGATCCTGCTCGTCGGCAGCGCGACGGTGCTCGCCGTCGCGCTCGGCCTCTGGCTCGGTATCCGCGCGGGCTGGCGGCGGGGGAGCGGGTTCGACAAGGCCCAGACGGGACTCGCGCTGACCCTGTGGTCGGTCCCGCAGTTCTGGCTCGGGCTCATGCTGCTCGTGGCGACCGACGGGCTCTTTCCCAGCCGGGGCATGCATTCCCCGGACGTCGAACCGGGCTTTTTCAGTGAAGGTCTCGACGTTCTCCACCATCTGGTGCTGCCGTGCGTGACCCTGCTGGTGGTGTTCTACGCGCAGTACATGCTGGTCATGCGGTCGTCGTTGATCGGCGAGATGAACTCGGACTACCTCACCACCGCACGGGCCAAGGGCCTGCGCGACGACCTGGTGCGCAAGCGGCACGCCGTGCCCAATGCCCTGCTGCCGACGGTGACGCTGGTCTTCATGCAATTCGGCATGGTCGTTTCGGGCGCTGTCTCGGTCGAGGCCGTGTTCAGCTGGCCGGGGCTGGGGCAGCTGCTCTACGAAGCGCTCCGCGGACCTGATCTGCCCGTCCTGCAAGGAGTCTTCGTCACCCTGGCCGGCGCGGTGGTGCTGATGAACCTGCTCGCGGAGCTGCTCTACCGCGTGCTCGACCCCAGGGTGCGGACGGCATGACCACAGCGGAAAAACCCGGTTCGATCGTCTGGCGCCGCCGCCGCGAGGCCGTGGCGAAGCGCTGGCACGAGTTCACGACGAACAAGGCCGGTGTCTTCGGGCTCGCCTTCCTCGGCATCCTCACCGTGCTGGCCATCCTCGCGCCGGTGATCTCGGACGAGTCCGGTCTCGACGTCACCAAGGCCCACGGCGGTTCGCTGAACCCGCCCAGCGGGGAGTTCTGGCTGGGCACCGACATCGACGGCCGTTCGGTGCTGTTGATGACGTTCTGGGGAGCGCGGATCTCCCTGCTCGTCGGGTTCTCGGCGGCCTTCCTCTCGGTGCTGATCGGCACGATCATCGGGATCGCCGCCGCGCATTTCGGTGGCTGGCTGTCCGGGCTGCTGCTGCGGTTCACGGACTTCTTCCTGGTGCTGCCGTCGCTCGTCCTCGCCGTGGCCTTGGCGTCGGTGCTGGAGCAGGGCGCGATGACGGTGATCGTCGCCATCGGCGTCACCGCCTGGCCGAGTACCGCCCGGCTGGTCCGCGCGCAGACACTGACGATCGAAGGCCGTCCGTACATCGAGCGCGCGAAGGCGCTCGGCGGCGGTCACCTGCACATCGTCGGCAAGCACGTCCTGCCCGGCGTCATGCCGCTGGTGCTGGCCAACACCACGCTCGTCGTGGGCAACGCGGTCATCGCGGACGCGACGCTGGCGTTCCTCGGTGTCGGCAATCCGAACACCGTCTCGTGGGGAGCCATGCTGCAGACCGCGCTGAACAACGGCGCGATCAGCAAGGGCGCCTGGTGGAATCTGCTGCCGCCGGGTGTCGCGATCGTCGTGGTCGTCCTCGCTTTCACTCTCGTCGGACGCGCGCTGGAGACCGTGCTGAACCCGCGCCTGAAGGGACAGCACTCATGAGCCCCTTGCTGGAACTGAAGAACCTCGGCGTCACGTACGCCACCGGCAGCGGTGAGGTCGCCGCCGTCCGCGGCGTCGATCTCGTGCTCGAACCCGGCGACACGCTCGGCGTCGCGGGGGAGTCGGGGTCGGGGAAGTCGACGGTCGCGATGAGCGTGCTGCGGCTGCTCCCGCGTTCGGCGAAGGTCAGCGGCGAGATCCTGCTGGACGGCGAAGACGTCACGGCCATGAAGTGGGGCAGGCTGCGCGCGGTGCGCTGGGCCGAGGCCTCGGTCGTGTTCCAGGGCGCGATGCACGCGCTCAACCCGGTGCGGAAGATCGGCGAGCAGATCGCGGAGCCGATCCGCCTGCATCCGCCCGGTGGCAAGGCGCTGTCGGACGCCGAGATCCAGGCCAAGGTCAAGGAACTGCTCGAACAGGTCGACCTGCCGCCCGGCCGTGCAGGGGCGTACCCGCACGAACTGTCGGGTGGCCAGAAGCAGCGCGTCATGATCGCGATGGCGCTGGCCTGCTCGCCGCGGCTGATCATCGCGGACGAGCCGACGACGGCGCTCGACGTCGTCGTCCAGGCCCAGGTGCTCGACCTGCTGGGCAGGCTCGTCGCCGAACAGGGGATCGGGCTGATCATGATCAGTCACGATCTGTCGGTGCTCGCCGCGACCTGCCGCCGGATCGCGGTGATGTACGACGGCGAGATCGTCGAGGAGCGGCCGAGCGCGGAGCTGATGAGCGCGCCGCATCACGAGCACAGCAAGGCGCTGGCGGCCGCGTTCCCGACCGTCGGCGATCCGGTGTCCCGGTTCGCGCCCGCGACCAGCACACCACTGCCGCCCGAGCCGGAACGCAGTGCCGACCAGCCGGCGTTGCTGGAGGCCGAAGACCTGCGCGTCAGCTTCCGCGATCGCACCGGCAAGCGCATCAACGCCGTCGCCGGGGTGAGCCTGCAGGTGCGGAAGGACGAGATCGTCGCGCTCGTCGGCCAGTCCGGCTCCGGCAAGACGACGCTCGCCCGGACGCTGCTCGGGCTGCAGAAACCCGATTCCGGCGCGGTGCGATACGACGGCAAGCCGGTCCCGCTCGGTGGTGCCGGGCTCAAGGCGTACCGGCGGCAGGTCCAGCTCGTGCTGCAGGACCCGACGAGCGCGCTGAACCCGAACCACACGGTGTACGAGGCGGTCGCGGAAGGCCCTCGTATCCACGGGATGGGCGCGAGCGAGCACGAGATCGTCGTCAAGGCACTGGAAGCGGCCGAACTGCGGCCCGCGGGGAAGTTCCTCGACCGGCTCCCGCACGAGCTGTCCGGCGGGCAGCGGCAGCGGGTCGTCATCGCGGGAGCGCTCGCGCTGGATCCCGGCGTGATCGTGGCCGACGAACCGGTGGCCTCGCTCGACGCGTCAGTGCGCGGGGAGATCCTCGCGCTGTTGCTCCGCCTGCGGCGTGAACTCGGCCTCGCCGGGCTCGTGATCACCCACGACCTCGGGCTGGCCTGGAACATCGCCGACCGGGTCGCCGTGATGTACCGAGGGGAGCTGGTGGAGGTCGGCACCGTGGAGGAGGTTCTGCTGGATCCGAAGCACGACTACACGAAGTCGCTGCTCGCCGCGTTGCCCGGTGGAACCGCGCGGGAAACCCCCATTGCCGCGCACTCGCACAGGCGCGGTGTGTAACCTCCAATCTCGAAATGGCGACCACGACAGACCCCCAGCAGACGCCCTCGGCCGGTTCCCTCGGCGAGCGGCTACGGGTGCCTTCCCGGTTCCCGTACCGCACCATCGCGATGGGAACCATAGGCAGCACGCTGCTGATGCTGGCGGCGCTCGGCGCCGGTGGCATCCTCATCCGTGACCCGATCCTGGGGCACGGACCACTGTCGTGGATCCGCTACGGCCACGGCCGCATCCTCGCCAACGTGATGCTGTACACGGGCTTCGCGCTGATCATCTGGGCGTGGGTCCGGCTGGGCCGCTACGCGCTCGCGGGTCGCATCGGCAGCCGCCCGATCGTCATCGCCGCGGCCTGCTGGATGGCGCCGCTGCTGGTGTCGCCGCCGCTGTTCACCCGCGACGTCTTCTCCTACCTCGCGCAGGGCGCGCAGTTGCTCAACGGCCTCGACCCGTATGCCAACGGTCCGGCCGAGCTGGTCGTGCTGCCGGACGTCGTGCAGAACGTCCACCCGCTGTGGCAGACCACGCCCGCGCCGTACGGCCCGCTGTTCCTGCTGGTGGCCAAGGGGATCGTCTCGGTCACCGGTAACGACATGATCGCCGGTGTCATCGCGACCCGGCTGGTCCTGATGATCGGCCTGGTCGGGATGCTGTGGTCGCTGCCGCGGCTGGTCAAGCACCTCGGCGGCAAGCTGCCGATCACCCTGTGGCTCGCCATCGCCAGCCCGATGACGGTGATCCACCTCGTCGGCGGCCCGCACAACGACCTGCTGATGCTGGGCTTCCTCACCGTAGGGGTGCTGGCGGCGCTGGAGCGCAAGCACGTCGTCGCGATCGTCCTGGTCACCATCGGAATGCTGATCAAGCCCACCGCGGCGTGGGCGCTGCCGTTCCTGGTCTGGGTGTGGGCGAACCACCTGCCCGGTGACCGCAAGGTGGTCAACTTCTTCCGCGCGGGCGCCGCGTCGGTCGGGATCTTCCTGCCGGTGTTCGTCGCGGGCACCTGGCTCTCGCTCGGCTCGGTCAACCTGGGCTGGCTGACCGGCCTCAAGGCGCCGACGCTCATCGCGAACTGGATGAACTTCCCGACCGGGATCGGCGAGATCTTCTATTCGCTGGTGAACCTGGTGATCGACGTCGAGGTCTCGCCGTTCGTCACGGTGTTCCGGGCGATCGCGATGGTCGGGCTGTTCGTCTTCGCCGGCTGGCAGTGGTGGCTGGCGCGCGACGGTGGCTACCCGGCGATCCACCGGATGGCGATCGTCCTGCTGGCCGGTGCGATCGTCCCGCCGCCGTCGCTGCCGTGGTATCTGACCTGGGGTTTTGTGGTCCTGTCGGCCTTCGAATGGCGCCGCCGGAACCTCGCTGTGGTGGTCGCGGTGTCGGTGTTTGTGACGCTGGTTTACTACCCGACGGGGGAGCAGGCGCTATACGACTGGTGGTTCATGGCTGGTGTCGTCGCGGCGAGCGTGTACGCGGCCGCTTCGCTGCTTCGGCCGGATCCGCTGGGGATCATCGCCGCCTGGCGAGGGAAGCCGGTGGAGCAGTTCCTGCCTGCTGAGGCTCCTCGGTCCTGATCTCAAGTACTTGGGGCTTGGTGGGACACCGCCACGGCGTTCTGGGCTGTTGAGAGGCGCTTGGTGCGAGCTCGCGGTTCGTTCGGTGCCCCCAATGTGGCATTGGAGACACTCAGCGTCTCCAATGCCACATTGGGGGCACCTCTAAGGGAGGCGGCGCGGTTGCGAAGGGCGAGTTTCCTCGGCTGAGCCGAG
>NZ_LQMT02000019.1:354648-355220 GCF_001620365.2 Amycolatopsis keratiniphila subsp. keratiniphila | reverse complement strand
TCAAGGAGGCCTTCACGGAACCTCACCAAAGTGTATAACGATCTATACAGCATGGCGAAGGTGTTGTTGCCGTTTCACGGCAACAACACCAAAAAAAGCTCAGGAAGAGCGCCATCCGCTCCAGGAGTGAACGAGCGTGGTCACCACGGCGTGCGGATCAGGCTGCGCCTCGTACTGAGGGTATTTCTCCCGCAACAGCCGCACCGGCAGAGCCTGCTCGTCGAGATCGGTCAGCACGCGAGCGACACCGTCCGCCCGTGCCCACCAGAGCCCGGCCCAGTCCTCGTCGTAGCGGTCGGTCAGGAAACTGACGGCGGGGTTCTCCGCGATGTTCTTCAGCCGCCGCAACGCCGTGGTGCTCTTCGGCTTGTGATCGATCGCGAAGGCCACCGAGTCGCCTTCGACGACGAACGTCACCGGCACGAGATGGGGGACGCCGTCCGAACCGGCCGTCGCCAGTCGCGCGATCCGCTCGCCTTCGAACCGTGACCGGGCTTCGGCAGGCGTCATCCGCATGCCGTGACGTTACCTAGGTCGCGTCCTGTAAGCCGTGTTCGCGGTCTTCGCGCCCA
>NZ_LQMT02000019.1:328563-354607 GCF_001620365.2 Amycolatopsis keratiniphila subsp. keratiniphila | reverse complement strand
ACGAAGCCCATCGAACAGACTCACAGGACGCGACCTAGCCCGAGCGGCGCACGCGGAGCACGTTGTCCGACCGTGTTCCGTGCTGCCCCTCCGGACCGGGGAAGTCGTGCGTGATCACTTCCTGCCGCTCCACGGTCCATTCGCCGTCGGCCAACGCCAGCGCTTCGAGGACCTCGGCCGTCGTCGGGAAGCGGACGTCCTTGTGCGGCGGTTCGTCCATCCACGTCGGCCAGCCCGCGTGGCCGGCGACCACCAGGGTGCCGCCAGGTGCGACCGCCTCGGTGGCGCGGCGAAGTGCCTTGTCCCGCTCGCCGTCAACCGCGACCGGGGAGTGGAAGAACTGGGCGGAGACGAGGTCGAAACGGCCTTCCGGGAACGATTTCGCCAGGTCATGGTGCTCCCAGGTGATGCCCTCGACGCCGGCCTCGGCCGCGTGGGCGGTGGCGCGCTGGAGCGCGACGTCCGAGATGTCGACGGCGGTGACGCGCCAGCCCTGCTGCGTGAGCCAGATGGCGTCACCACCTTCGCCGCAACCGAGATCGAGCGCGGTGCCCGGCGTTAGGGCGGCGACCTCGTTCACCAGGATGGGGTTCGCCTTCCCGCTCCAGACCTGGTCCTTGTCCCGGTAGAAGTCTTCCCAGAACTGCTGTGTCGAATCCATGACCGCAAGATGCCTGCGATTCCGCCATGTTTGCAAGTTCCGTTGCCGTTATGGCAAAATCTGGAGTGCTCCCGCGGCGGTGTCGAGGGTGGCCCGCGCTCCGAGGGGAATGGTCGGGGACGCCGGGACGTGTCCGACGCCGAAGTCCCACGCGATGGGTACGTCGAGCGGCCCGAGCCGGTCGAGCATCAGGGCGCGGATCTCGCCGGGCTCCCCGCAGGACTTCCAGGAACCCAGCACGAAGCCCCGGACACCGTCGAGCCAGCCGGAACGCAGCAGCTGGGTGAGCATCCGGTCGATCCGATAGAGGCTCTCGGTGACGTCCTCCAGCAGCACGATCGACTCGCGCGCCGAGCCTTGTTCCGGCGTGCCGAGGCCGGCCGTCAGCAGGGCGAGGTTGCCGCCGACGAGGGTGCCGGTCGCGGTGCCCGGCACCAGCGGTGACGAAGTCGGCGAGACGATCAGCCGCACGCCTTCCGGTTCGAACAGTGACAGTCGCAGGTGTTCGGCGGCCACCGCGTCGAACAGGGTGGTGGCGGGCATGGGGGAGAACAGGGTCTCCAGTCCCAAGTGGACGTTCACCGCCCCGTGCAGTGCGGTGACGTCGCTGGATCCGGCGAACATCTTGGGCCCGGCCGCCTTCAGCGCCGTCCAGTCGACCAGGTCGAGCATGCGCTGCGAACCGTAGCCGCCGCGGGCGGCGAGGACGCAGGTCACTCCCGGGTCCAGCCAGGCCCGGGTGAACTCGGCGGCCCGCTGCTCGTCGGAAGCCGACAGATAGCCGGTGGAGGCGGCGCGGACGCATTCGCCGACGTGGACCTCGACGCCCCAGCCGCGGAGTACGGGCAGCGCCTTCTCGACGAGGTCCGGCGGGACGGGGCCCGCCGGGGCGACCAAGGCGATCGTGTCACCCGGTCGCGTCTTCGGTGGCCTCACCGGCTCAGCCGGAGCTTCGGCACGCCGGGTGTCTCGAAGCCGAAGACCTGGCCGTAGAACGACAACTCCGCTTCGAGCGCGGCCACGATCGTCTCCGCCTTCCGGAATCCGTGCTGTTCGCCTTCGAACCTCAGGTACGCGTGGTCGATGCCGCGCCCGGCGAGTCCGGCCACGAACCGGTCCGCCTGCTCGGGTGGGCAGATCTCGTCCTCCAGCCCCTGCAGGAACAGCAGGGGCCCGGCGAGGGTGTCCGCGTTGTTGATCGGCGACCGGTCCCGGTAGCGCTGCGCGGTCTCCGGCAGTGGCCCGATCAGCCCGTCGAGGTAGCGGGATTCGAAGTCGTGTGTCTCGCCGCCGTCGCCGGTCCACTGGGTGAGGTCGAGGATCGGGTACATCACGGTGCCCGCGCGGTAGGTCGTCGTGGTGGTCAGCGACGCGGCGGAGGTGTAGCCGCCCGCGCTGCCGCCGCGGATCGCGAGCCTGTCGCCGTCGACGGTGCCTTCCGCGGCAAGGGCTTCGGCGACGGTGACGCAGTCGGCGACGTCGACGACGCCCCACTGTTCCCGCAGCCGTTCGCGGTAGGCGCGTCCGTAGCCGGTCGAGCCGCCGTAGTTGACCGTGACGACGGCGATCCCGCGGCTGGTGAAGTAGGCGATTTCGTGGTCGAGCACCGCGCTGTCCCGGCCGGTCGGCCCACCGTGCGGGTACACGAACAGTGGTGGCAGTTCGCCGTCCGGTGCGGCGAAGCCGGGGTTCGCCGGGAGGTAGAGGAAGGCGGGGATCCGGTCGCCGTCGTCGGTCTTGAAGATCCGCTCGACGGGCGTCGACAGGTAGGCGGGCGAAGGCGGTTCGGGTGCCGAAGCGAGCTCGGTCACCGTCCCGCCGGCGAGATCGACCTTCACGACGGCGGCTTCGCGCTTCGGTCCCGCCGCGACGCCGACGACGCGGCCTTCGTGGACGGCCAAGCCGTTGGTGGACCACGCGGTGAGGTCGGCGGCGGCCGCCACCGGGGTCAGTTCCCGCGTCGTCTCGTCGAGGACGGCGAGCTTGCCCGAAGCGATGACGGCGAAGCGGCCGTCCCCGAGCGGGGTGAACCAGCGGGCGCCGAGTTTCCACTGCGCGCCGCCGATCTCCTGTTCGGCCGGAGCCAGGTTCGTGAGGCTGCCGTCGAGTCCGACGCGGTGCAGGTTCCACCAGCCGTTCGGGTCGAGCAGGGCGAGCAGGGTGTCCGCCGACTCCCAGTCGACCTGGCAGACGGAGACGTCGGCGGCGCCGGCGAGCACGCGGTGCGGGCCGAAGGTGCCGTCTTCGCGGAGTTCGGCGACGCACAGTTCGGTGCCGTCCCAGGGCATCGCGGGGTGGTTCCAGCCGAGCCACGCGGCGCGCGTCCCGTCGGGGGAAAGCTGTGGTGCGGTGAGGAAGTGATGGCTGGCCGTCAGCACGCGTTCCGGGCCGCCGTCGAGCGGGACCGCGATGAGGTCCCGGGCGATGTCGACGCGCCGGGGGCCGGTGCTGCGTTCGCGGACCATCCATACTTCGCCGGGTCGGCCGGGCCGGAGGTCGCTGTAGCGGATCTGGTGCCGCGTCGCCGGTTCCGGGGTGAGTGGTGTCGTCTCGCCGGTGGTCAGGTCGCGGCGGTAGACGCGCTGATCCGTCCAGTGGGTGAAGACCAGGACGTCGCCGAGGACGAGCCAGGGGCGGCCGCCGTACTCGTGGACGCGGTTCCGGACGTTCCACGGGGCGGGAAGGATGTCTTCGACCGTGCCGTCGGCGCGGGACCGCACGAGGGTCACGCGGCCGCCTTCACCTGTTCTCGCTTCGGCCCACCAGACCTCGTTTCCCGCCGTTCCGAGCCATTGCGCGCTGACTCCCGAGGCCGCGACGTCGGCGGCCGACAGGGGAGACGTCCAAGTGCCGTAAGGGGCGATCTCAACCACGGGTGAAGACTAGGTTCGTCCCTTTGCCCATGACCGCTCGGGGCGCGGCGGTTTCGCCCTGGGCTGAACCATGGGGCGGCGGATGCCGATCATGTGGTCGTGGCCTAGGGTCAAAGGTGCCATGTCTCGCGTAATCCACGTCTTCCGCCAGCCCGACCGGTTCGTCGCAGGAACCGTCGGTGAGCCCGGCGACCGCACGTTCTACCTCCAGGCGTCCGAGGACGTCCGCACGATCAGTGTGACGATCGAAAAACAGCAGGTCGTGGTCTTGGCCGAGAGGCTCAGCTCGCTGCTGGAAGAGGTCGCCAGCCGGTTCGGCGCGGACGTACCGGACGACGCGCCTGACGAGCTCCTCGACGTCGACCCCCTGACCGTTCCGGTCGAGGAGGAGTTCCGCGTCGGCACGATGGGGCTCGGCTGGGACGCCGACAGCAGTGCCGTCGTCATCGAGCTGCTCGCGATGACGGAAGGCGAGGTGGACGAAACGGTCGTTCTGGACGACACCGAGGAGGGGCCGGACGCCGTCCGTGTCTTCCTGACCCCTGGCGCGGCGCGTGCTTTCGCGGAGCGGGCGGACAGGGTGGTCAACGCCGGCCGCAAGCCGTGCCCGTTGTGCGCGGAACCGCTCGACCCGGCGGGTCATATCTGCCCGCGTCAGAACGGGTACCGGCGCGACGTCGACGTCCTCGAGGACTGACCGGGTGACGGAGACTTCGCGGGAGCTGGTGGCGCGCGGCAAGATCGACGTCGAAGGCAGGCTCGTCGATGCCTCCAATGTCACGCTGTTCTGCACGATCGAGCTCGACGGCGTCACCGGCAATGTGGTGTACAAGCCGGTTTCCGGTGAGCGGCCGCTGTGGGACTTCCCGGACGGGACACTCGCCGGCCGGGAGGTCGCGACGGCGATGATCGCGGACGCCTCCGGGCTCGGCGCGATTCCGCCCACGGTGTTGCGCGATGGGCCGTTCGGGCCCGGCATGGTGCAGCTGTGGATCGAGACCAGTGACGAGGAACTGGTCGACGTCCGGTCCCCGGAGAGCGTTCCGGACGACTGGCGTGTGGTACTGCACGCGCACGATCGCGACGGTGAGCCCGCGGTGCTCGCGCACGCGGACCGGCCGGGGATGCGGGAGCTGGCCGTGCTCGACATCGTGGTCAACAACACCGACCGCAAGGGTGGCCATGTGCTGGCCGGTGCCGACGGTCGTGTCTATGGGGTGGATCACGGGATCTGCTTGCACACCGACCCGAAGCTGCGGACGGTGCTCTGGGGCTGGATCGGTGAGCGGCTGACCGAAGACGAGATCGGCAAGCTGCGTGGTCTGCGCGAGAAGCTGGACGGCGAACTCGGTGACGCGCTCGGTGAGCATCTCACCGGGTTCGAGATCCGCGCGTTGGCCGAGCGCACCGAGCTGCTGGTGGCGGAGGCCGTGTTCCCGGAGCCCGGCGACGATTGGCGTGCCATCCCGTGGCCGCTGTTCTGATCGACGACGAGGCGCGTGCGCGGCTGATCACGCGGTTCGGTGACGAGGTCGCTGCGTGGTGCGACGAGTTGCCCGCCCTCGTGGCGCGACTGGCCGAACGGTGGGGACTCTCCGTCGTCGACGCGAAACCGGGGAACACCGGCCGGACGTTGATCTGCGCCGGGGACGACGGAGTCAAGAAGGTCCTGAAGCTGACGCCGGATCACACGATCGCCGCGTCCGAGGCCGTCGCGCTGCGGGCGTGGGACGGCTGCTCGCGGGTCGTGCAGGTGCTGGACATCGAACTCGCCGACGGGGCGATCCTGTTGGAAGGCATCGACCCGGGCACGGAGTTGCTGGAGGCGGGGGCGGACGTCCCGTGGGCCGAGGTCGGTGACCTGCTGGTCCAGATCCACGCGGTGGCCCCGCCGCCGGAGTTCTCGACGCTGGAAGACCGTGTCGTCTTCATGTACGACCTCGCCGAGCGCGGGCTGCGGGGTTCGGTGGCCGAGGCCACGCTTTCGCTGGAGACCCTCGATCGGGCGCGGAGGCGGGCGCTCGCGCTCGCGACCGGCGGGGGAGGGTTCGCGATCGTGCACGGCGATCTGCATCCGGGCAACGTCCTCGACGGCGGGCCCGGGAGGGGTGCGGTCGCGATCGACCCGCGGCCGAGTGTCGGTGATCCGTGGTTCGATCTGGCCGACTGGGTCACGCTCCCGATGCGGGAGGGCGGAACGCTCGAAGACGGCTTCGACGCGATCGCGCCGTATCTGCCGGGTTTCGACGCCGGACGGGTGCGCGCGTGGTGTGTCGCGCTCGCTCCGCTGTTCGTGATGCGCCCGCTGGAGCGGGGCGAGTGGACCCCGTTCATCGAAGCCATGCTGCGGATGGCCGCCTGACCGGCGTGGCGGGGAGACGCTGACCCTGGGCGCCGCTAACGTCGGGCGCCGTGCGCTCCCATTCGTACGACGACGTGCTGTCCGGTCCTCGTAAGCGGAAGATCCCCGAGGTGCCCGCGGAACAGGGGCTCGTGGTCGAAGACCCGGCCAGTGGCTACTGCGGTGCCGTGGTGAAGATCGAGTACGGCAATGTCGTCCTCGAAGACCGTCACGGCAAGCATCGCGTGTTCCCGCTCAACCCTGCGGGTTTCCTGTTCGAGGGCAAGCCGGTCACGTTGGTGCCGCCGAAGGTGGCCCAGAAGACTCCGGCGCGCCGGATCTCCGCGTCCGGTTCGGTGCAGGTCCAAGGACTCAAGGCGCGGGTCGCCCGCGATTCGCGGATCTGGGTGGAGGGCAAGCACGACGCCGAACTCGTCGAGCGGGTCTGGGGACACGATCTGCGGGTCGAAGGCGTGGTGGTGGAACCACTCGATGGTGTGGACGTGCTGTCCGACCGCATCGACGAGTTCGGCACCGGCCCCGGACGGCGGCTCGGCGTGCTGGTCGACCACCTGGTCGCGGGCAGCAAGGAGTCGCGGATCGTCGAAGCGATCCGCGACGAGAACGTGCTGGTCACCGGGCATCCGTACATCGACATCTGGGAGGCGGTGAAGCCTTCGGTCGTCGGTATCCGCGCCTGGCCGAAGATCCCGCGCGGCACGGAGTGGAAGGAGGGCGTCTGCGAGGCGCTCGGCTGGGGCGAGCCGTGGGAGGGCTGGCAGCGGATCCTGGCGGCGGTCGGCAGCTACCGGGATCTGAAAACGCCGCTGATCGGAGCGGTGGAACGGCTCATCGACTTCGTCTCCGACCCGGGTGAAGAGTCCTGAATGACCGATTTGCGCGAGGTCACTCAAGGTCACGCGTCGGTCACGTCGGTTTCGCTTCTTCGGTATGAATCGACGCGATCTGGGAGCATGAACGCATGACAGGCGCTCTCATCTGGCTGATCGCCGGCATCCTCTTGATCATCGCCGAGCTGCTCTCCGGTGATCTGTTCCTGCTCATGGTCGGCGTCGGAGCCCTGTTCGGGGCGGGCTCGGCCGCCTTGACCGGCAACCCGTTCATCGACGTCGCGGTGTTCGCCGTCGCCTCGGTCGGGATGCTCGTCCTCGTCCGTCCGACCCTCAAACGCCGGTTCCTCGCGGGGCCGGACATCAAGACCAACACCGACGCGCTCATCGGCGCGCGAGCGGTAGTAGTGTCCACAGTGGACGGCGATGCGGGCCAGGTCAAACTGGCCGGCGACGTCTGGTCGGCACGGACCATGACCGAAGGGGAACCGATCGCCCCGGGGACGTCGGTGACGGTCGTCGAGATCTCGGGTGCCACTGCGGTCGTCTCGGCCGAGCTGTGAGCCGGACGGCCGCACAGCAGCAGGTTTCTACGTAAGGGGAAGGTAGTTGTCAGAGACAGTGGTGTTCATCGTCGTCGGACTGCTCGCGTTGTTCGTGGTCGTCGTCGTGGTCAAGGCGATCATGGTGGTGCCGCAGGCGCAGTCCGCAGTGATCGAACGGCTGGGCCGGTTCCGGACGGTGGCTTCTCCCGGCCTGACGTTTCTGGTGCCCTTCCTGGACAAGGTCCGGGCGCGGATCGACCTGCGCGAGCAGGTCGTCTCGTTCCCGCCCCAGCCCGTGATCACCGAGGACAACCTGACGGTGTCCATCGACACGGTCGTGTACTTCCAGGTCACCGACTCGCGTGCCGCGGTGTACGAGATCTCGAACTACATCGTCGGTGTCGAGCAGCTGACCACCACGACGCTGCGTAACGTCGTCGGTGGCATGAGCCTCGAACAGACCCTGACCTCGCGTGACTCGATCAACAGCCAGCTGCGCGGTGTGCTCGACGAGGCCACCGGCCGCTGGGGCATCCGCGTCGCCCGTGTCGAGCTGAAGGCGATCGACCCGCCGCCCTCCATCCAGGACTCGATGGAGAAGCAGATGCGTGCCGACCGTGAGAAGCGCGCGATGATCCTGACCGCCGAAGGTCAGCGGGAATCGGCGATCAAGACCGCGGAAGGTCAGAAGCAGAGCCAGATCCTCGCGGCCGAAGGTGCCAAGCAGGCCGCGATCCTGAGCGCCGAGGCCGAGCGGCAGTCGCGGATCCTGCGGGCACAGGGTGAACGTGCCGCCCGGTACCTGCAGGCGCAGGGGCAGGCGAAGGCCATCGAGAAGGTGTTCGCGGCGATCAAGGCCGGGCGTCCGACGCCCGAGGTCCTGGCGTACCAGTACCTGCAGACCCTGCCGCAGATGGCGCAGGGCGACGCGAACAAGGTCTGGATGATCCCGAGCGACTACGGCAAGGCCTTGGAAGGCTTCGCCCGCGCGCTCGGCGCCCCCGGCGACGACGGCGTGTTCCGCTACGAGCCGCCGAAGGAAGACCCGGTCGAGAAGCCGGACCTGGAGGACGAAGAGGTCCAGGGCTGGTTCGACACCTCCAGCGACCCGAAGGTCGCCGAGGCCGTCGCGGCCGCGGAAGCCGTGGCGCGTAAGGAAGTTCCGGCGCTGGGTGTCGCGACGCCGCGACAGGAGCCGCCCGCTCCGCGTCAGGTCCCGAAGGCCGCGCCTGCTCCCGAGCCGGAGGCGGCTCCGGAGCCGCCGCAGACCCCGCCGCCGTCGCGGCTGCCGCAGCCGCAGCCCCCGGCGGGGCCGCAGGGTGGTCCGTACCAGGGGCCGCCGTCGCAGGGGCCGGGCAGTGGGCCGTTCCCGCAGCAGGGTCCGTTCGGTGGTCCGCAGGGTGGTCCGCCGCCGCAGCGCTGAGTTACTTGAGGAAGAGGGTCGTCCCGTCCGGGGCGGCCCTCTTTCGTGTTTCTTGGTGGGCCCGGCGAGTACGTGAAGGTCGAGTTTCCTCGTTACCTGGACCCACGTAGGGACCCTGAGGGTAGTGAAGGCCTCCTTCACTACCCTCAGGGTAGGCAAGGAGGCCTTCACGGACTGGAGAACCGTTCAGCTCCTGAGAAACTCGAGCGTCCGATACTCGTCGACCACCGAGGCGAGTTCGGCGATGCGGGCCTGTCCGGCGTCGATGAGCCGTTGCCCCGCGCGGGACCACTGCTCGAGATCGGGGGACATCGGTGGGATCTCGGCCAGGATCTCCGCGCTTTCGGCGAGGCTGAGACCGACCCGCTGGGCGGCGACCGCGAGCCGGATTCGGCAGATGGCGTCGACCGTGAAGCGGCGCGCGTTGCCCGCGGTGCGCTCGGCGGTGATGACGCGGTAGCGCTCGTAGTACCGGACGGCGTTCGCCGAGACCCCGGCCTTGCTCGCGACCTCGCTGATGGTCAGCTGGGCGGTGAGCGATGTCGTCATGCCGCGCTCCGTACCTTCGTGGGTTCCGTTGTCGGGGTGGCGGGCCGGGTCCGCAGCCTGACCACCAAGGCGAGCACCATGACCGCGAGCACGCCGACGAGGGTCAGACGATACGCGTCGACGATCTCCCCGGTGAGCGCCGAGCCCGCAGCCGGATCACTCAGCGCGGCCAGCCCCCGGCCCGCGGTGGCCGCCGCGATCAGCCCGGTGAACACCGCGCTCACCACCGCGGTACCGACCGCGCTCGCGATGGTGCTGGCCAGCGGGAGGATCGCGGAACCGGACGCGAGATCCGGCCCACGCAGATCGCGGCCCGCGCTCACGATGGTGGGCATCATGATCGCCCCGGTGCCCGCTCCTTGGATCGCGCCGAGGACCGCCAGCACCGTGTACGACGTATCCGGTGCGAGGACGAGAACCGTCAGCACGGTCGACACGGCCGCCAGACTAAGCCCGGTCCCGACGACGACCCGTGGGCCGAAGCGTTCCAGGAGACGGGCGGCGAGCTGGATGCTGATACCCATCCCGATCGTGCCCGGCACCATCATCGCCGCGCTGACCAGTGCCGAGTCGCCGCGGATCACCTGGATGTAGGCGGGCATCAGCAGCATCGAACCGAAGTACGGCCCCGCGTACAGGACGAGGACGGCGGCGTTGCGCCCGAACGTCCGGTCACGCAGGAGCCGGACGTTCAGCAGCGGTGCGCGATGACGCCACGAGCGGCGCGTGAACACCGCCATGAGAGCCAGTCCGATGGCGACGATCGCCACTCGGATCTCGAGTAGTGCCGTCTCTTCGCTGAAGCCGTACGCCACCGCGACGACACCGGGCACGAGCAGCAGGCCGCCGGCGACGTCGATCGGTGTGCGTTCGGTCGACGGGACATCGGCGGGCACCCAGCGGAGCACACCGGCGACGGCGAGCAAGGCAGGCGGGACGGTGATGAAGAACAGTGCCCGCCACGACAGCCCGTCGAGCAGGATCCCGCCCAGCATCGGGCCGAGGATCGGCCCGACCAGCAAGGGAAGACCGGTGATAGTGGTCATTCGGCTCCGCCGTTCCGGGGCCACCGCGCCGAAACCGATCGTCATCCCCAAGGGGTTGATCAAACCGCCGGCGAGACCTTGCACCGCCCGCGCGGCGATCAGCCAGCCCAGATCACCGGCGGCTCCGGCGGCCACGGAGGCGACCGCGAACACGAGCAGTGCGGCCAGGTACACCCGGCGCGCTCCCCACCGTTGCGCGAAGGTCGCCGCGAGTGGCATCGCCGCGACCATGCCGAGCGCGTAGGCGGTCGCGATCCACTGGATCGTGGTGAGCGACGCGGAGAAGGTGGTCATGAACCGCGGCAGCGCGACGGCGACGATCGTGGTGTCGAGAACGGCCATCAGCCCGCCGAGCGCGATCACCGCCGCGATGCGCAGTTCACGCCCGGTCAGGCGGTTCATGCCGCACTCACCTGGACCGCGACGCGTCCGGCGCGCAGGGTGCGGGCCCACCAGCCCAGTTCCGTCATCGTCGCGGCCAGCGCCCCGCGTTCGCCCTCGGTTCCTTCGTAGCCGTTCGGGCCGAGGCGGGTCCACGGAGCGTTCAGCAGTACCGCGTCGCGGATGGTGGTGGCCCTCAGCTCGGGGAAGATCAGCCGCAGTTGCTCGATCGCCCGGATGCCGCCCGATCCCGCGCCGTAGCCGACGAACGCGACGGGCTTGTACGCCCATTCGGTGAAGTGCCAGTCGATCGCGTTCTTCAGCGCCGCGGGGAAGCTGTGGTTGTACTCCGGGGTGACGACGAGGAACGCGTCGGCGCCGCGCAGCCTGTCGCTGATCACCGTCTCGGTGCCACCGGGCCGCGTTCCCTGCAACGGGAGATCGATGTCGGCGAGGTCGATCGTATCGACCTCCACGCCGTCGATCGTGGCGAGTTCGGCCTGGAGCCAGCCGGTGATGGCGTCGGCGAAGCGTTCGTGCCGGACGCTGCCGATGATCACGGCGAGGCGGATGGGGGACTGCGTGGTGGTTTCTGTGCTCATGCCGACGACGCTAAAAGTTCGTCCATAGGCGAACTCAAGGCGTTGCGGCACTGGTCACGAACCCTGGACCTCTATCTATATCGAGGTTGTACAGGAGCTTATGTGATAGGTCTTCGCTCATGGATGACTTCGGCGCTGATCCCGACGACCTGGCCGTATGGGGCCTGCACTGCTTTTGTCTCGGTGCGCGTAGCACTCCGCATCATGTCGTGAAGATGGACGACAACGGCCGCCTCCTTTTCCGTGCGCGCCAGGGCGTCACCCGTACCGAGCTGCGGCAGCACGGAATCGATCCGCTGGACAGCCAGATCGCGTTGTTGCGGGCTTATCACCTCATCGCCGTCGAAGGTGAACGGCTGGTGACGACGTTTCCCGTACTCGGATCCCAGGAGACGGCCGGATTGCGCATTCGGATGGCCGAGCTCGCCGAGGTGGTCGCGGCCGAGATCGCGACCGATGTGTCCGCCCTGGCCGACGTTCTGACCGGCGAGGGACTGGCCCGCTCTGTTTACGGGGTGCTCTTCGGTTACGTGATCGACGGCCTCATCTGGGACCGACTCCGGTCGGACGGCCTCCTTCCTTCCGGTGAGCTGAGCGTCGAGCGCCCCTACTGGAACGGTGCCTTTTGGGCGGTCTACCCGCCGCGCGAAGGTGCGATGGGCACCAACGAGATCGAGGAAGCAGGCGTCAGGCTGACGATGGTCTGGACCGACGAGACGGTGCGGGCCTTGAATCGGCTCGCCGAAGCTCCGGCCCTCCGGTCGGCGTTGCGCGCGGTTTCCCGTGGAAGCCTTCCGCGAGAAGCGCTCGTCGACGACGAGGGGAAGCTGACGATCCCGGTCATCAGGCGACGGGAGTCCGATCCTGTGCACAGGATCGGACTGCGGATCGCGGGGAAGATCGTCTCGGCGCTGCTGAGGGATCTGCCGCAGGCGGGTGTGGTCGTGGCGGCGCACGAGCTGATCTGGAGTGTCGTGGACGCCTTGGAAATGGCCGGAATGGTCCGGCGGCCGGGAACGTTCGACGGGCCCGGTTCTCTTGCCGCCCAGATGTTCCTCTCCACCGATGGCGCCGAGGTTTGACATGTAGGAAATCTCCTACGTATTGTCGGCGGCATGAACATCGACCGCATCCAGTTCCTCACCGTGCCGGTCTCCGACCTGACCGAGGCGCGGGACTTCTATCTCGGCAAGCTCGGCTTCGACCTCCTCGTCGACGTCAGCGGCCCGCACGGTCCGTTCGTCATGGTCGGCCCCAAGGGGGCGGACACCGGGATCGTTCTCGTGGATCGCGCCGTCGGCGGGCTGGATCACGACACACGTGTGCACTTCCAGCTGACCACCACGGATGTCGATGCCGACATCGCGGAGCTTCGCGCCCAAGGCGTCGAGGTCGAGGACGCGGAGGAGATGCCCTGGGGCCGCGCGACATCCCTGAAGGATCCTGACGGCAATGCCATGGGGCTGCTCGAAGCTTCTGGCTACGGGAACTGGCCGCGCTAGTGCCGGTCAACGACGACGTCTTCGCCGCGCTCGCCAACCCGGCCCGGCGCGAAGTGCTGGGCATCCTTCTCGACGGTCCGCGGGCGGCGGGGGAGATCGCCGAACGCTTCGACATGCGGCGGCCGAGCCTGTCGGAACACCTTCGTGTGCTTCGCGAGGCGGGGCTCGTCCGGGAAGAGAGACAGGGCCGCAACCGCGTCTACTCTCTGGACGCCGCGCCGCTGCGAGAAGTCTCCGACTGGCTTTCGCCGTACGAGCGGTACTGGCGCGGCAAACTGGGCAACCTGCGCGACCTGCTGGACGAGGAGGACTTCTGAACGACGACGATCCGACGGCCGTCCACGTCGACCAGTTCCTGGCGCATCCGCCGCGCAAAGTGTGGCGCGCGCTGACCGAACCGCAGCTGCTCGAACGCTGGCTCCGGATGCCGAACGACATCAAACCCGTTGTGGGACACCGGTTCCAGCTGCTCGCGGATCCGGTTCCCGCCGCGGGCTTCGCGGGCGGCCCGGTCGCCTGCGAAGTACTGGCCGTGGAGCCGGAGCGGCTGCTCAGCATCAGCTGGGGTCCGGAGTGGACGGTCACCTGGCGGCTCGAACCCGAGGGGTACGGCACCCGGCTGTTCCTCAGTCACGAGGGCTTCGACCCGGACGACGATTTGCAACGTATGTCACGCCGGATCATGGGCGGCGGCTGGCGCACCGGGGTCCCGAAGGCCCTCGCCCGTGTCTTGGACGAGATGCCCGACTAGGCACTCGACAACGGGTCTAGGATCCCCGCTGTGACGGACGAGAAACCGCTCCGAGCCGATGCCCGCCGTAACCGCACACGGGTGTTGGAGGCCGCGGAGCGCGTCTTCACGGCCAAAGGCACCAGTGCGCCCACCGAAGAAGTCGCCCGCGAAGCAGGCGTCGGCGTGGGCACGGTGTTCCGGCACTTCCCGACGAAAGAAGCGCTGCTGGAAGCGGTGCTCTTCGCGCGCCTGCACCGCTTCGTCGACGAAGCGGAGGCCACGGTGGCCGCCGACTCACCCGACCCGGGCGCCGCGTTCTTCGGCTTCCTGACCGGTTGGATCGAGATGTCCGGCGCCAAGAACGCTTACTTCGAAGCGCTGTCGGCGGCCGGTGTCAGCGTGCCGTCGGCGGGTTCGGTCATCGGCGTCCGACTGAAGGACGCGCTCGGCGTGCTGCTGCGCCGGGCACAGGACAACGGCGACGTCCGCAAGGACCTCGGCGTCGAAGAACTCATCGCGGTCATCATCGGAACCGCGAAGGCGGCGGAGCATGCCGGGCCCGAGTTCCGGGCCCGGACGATCTGCATCCTCTTCGACGGGCTCCGGCCGCGTCAGGCGTAAGGCTCCATCGTCGGCCGCTTCGGCAAGAGCGCGTCGCCCGAAGACTCGCCACGCAGCCTGCGCTTGATCCACGGGACGGCGTGTTCCTTGCCCCACTGGAGGTTTTCGGTTCGCCGCGCCTGCGGGCTCAGTGACGGCCTCGGCCCGAGCACGGCGGGCGTCAGCTTGTGCGGCTCGCCGAGCGCGTCGAGCACCGCGATGGCGATCTCGTTGTGCCCCAACGAGTTCAGATGCAGACGGTCCGGCGCCCACAGCCGCCTGTCCCGCAACTGGCGCATCGCCCACATGTCCACCAGCAGCGCCCCGTGGCGCGCGGCGATCCCGCGGACGTGCTCGTTGTAGATCGCGACGCGGCCCCGGATCGTGCGGAACAACGCGTCTTCGACCCCGTCGACGCCGGTGAACAGGATGACCCGCGCCCCGGTCGCGACCACCTTGCCGACCGCGGCGTCGTAATCCTCGAGAAGGGCGTCGATGTCGACCTTCGGCCGCATCAGGTCGTTGCCGCCGGCGTAGAGAGTCACGAGATCCGGGTTCAGCGCGAGCGCCGGGTCGAGCTGCTGCGAGAGGACCTGCCCGAGGAGCTTGCCGCGGATCGCGAGGTTGGCGTAGCGGAAGTCCTGGTGGTTCGCCGCGAGCGCACCCGCCACGCGGTCGGCCCAGCCGCGGACGCCGTTGGGGGACGACGGGTCCTCGTCGCCGACACCCTCGGTGAAGGAATCGCCCAGGCTGACTAAGCGCTTGTTCATGTCTCGATGTTACTGAACCGGTGTGGCCGAGAAAGCTCAGGGCGGTCACCGGCCCCTGATCGTCGACTCGACCGCATCACCGATCAGGTAGTCCGTGACCATGTACGCGGCCACCCCGACCAAGAACCCCACGGCCGCGCCGAGCGGAGTGGCGGGTGCGCCGACGATGGCACCCGTGATCCCCGCGGCCAGCAGTCCGGACGCCGCGGCCCGGCCGCCACGCGCCGCGTAATCGGTCGCGTTGTAGTCGGCGGTGCCGCGCAGCTCCTCGATGGCCATATGTCCCGTCTCGATCAACGGGGCCGCGACCACGGCACCGGCCGCGCTCGTCCCGGCTCGGCCCAGCACGACGTACACCCGGCCGGCGCCGCCTGCCATCAGCGAGTTGCCGACCGCCGCGCCGACCCTGGTCTCCACCGCGCCACCGATGCCGGCACCGACACCGGTGGAGGCCGCGGTGGTGCCCAGATCCGCGGCGGACGGCAGCCCGCCCCCGGTCGCGAGCGAACCGCCTGCCTGGAACAACACGGCGGCGCCCGCGCCCATGGTGCCCGATCGCACGCCGGCGCGGCCCATCGCGCCGGGTGCGCCGCGTTCGGCCACCGACAGCGCCTCGGGGAATGTGCGCATCGCGATGTCCGGCCGGGCACCACGGCCGGAGCCGCCCAAGCCGGCCGCGAGCCGCACGTTCTGGACCGACTGCAGGCCCGCGGTGTCCATGCCGTGGCTGACCACCTGCTCGGACAGGGCCCGCGCCAGCCGGGTGAGGATCGGGGTGCGTTGCGCGGGCGGGAGGCCGTTGAGCTGGGCCAGTGTGCGGATCTGGGTGCCGCCGACGCGTTCGTTCGCGACGGCGAGGTGGGCCTCGATCGCGGCCTGGTGGTTCGCCGGGTTGGTCATGACGCCGCTGGAGACCGTGGCACGGAACGAGGTCACGTCGTCGGCGTTGACCGCGAGCCTGCCCCGGCGGATCACGTCCTGCCGCGCCGCCTGCCAGGCGGGGGCCGTGGTCGGCGGCCACGGCAGCGTCGGGTGCTGGTTCCACACCGCTCGATCGAACGCGGTGCCGCCGCCCGCGCCGGTGAGCGTCCTGAACGAGTCGCGGTAGTAACCGCCGCGCCCGGCCGGGGCCTGGGTGGACGCCTTGACGCTGACCAGCCGCCCGCCGACGTCGGTGAAATCCCAGACTGGGTAGTTGCCCGACCGGGGCGCCGAACCGGGTCCCGCCGGCCGCCACGGCACCGCGTTCAAGTCGCCTGCCAGTGGCGAAGCCTGACGTGCGGCGAACGACAGCTCACTCACATCGCCGGTGAACCCCCTGCGCAGCACGCCGGGCCCGCTGACGTCGGTGCCGACCACGCCGGGCAGTTGCCGTTCGAACGCGCCGCTCTGCAGCCGCGGCCCAAGAACACCGGCGGCCGCGGCCTCGTCCACGCTGGTGATCGGGATGCCCAGGCCGGTGAGGGCCCGCTGGAACTGCCGCTGCGTCACGACGACGGCCGGCGCCGACCTGCCCCAGCCCAGCGGCGCTGTGCCCACGTCGACGACCTGCGAGCCATCGGTGATGGCGAGGAGCCCGCCCCGGCCACCGGCGTTGCTCTGTTCCGCGAGGAAGACCTGTCCGGCGTCGACGCGGGCCTGACGTTCCTGCTCCAGCGCGGTCTGGCGGGTGGTGGCGGTCTGCCGCTCCGCCGCGGCGAGTTCCGGCCGCGCGAGCTGCTGGTGAACCGTCTCGAGCTCGTCCAGCAGACCGGTGTTGGTCAGGTCGCCGACCGGGGCCGGCCGCGTCGGCGTGGCGGACGGCCGTTGCTGTCGCTGCACCCAGGCGGTGACGGCGGCGTTGCCCGCGGCGCGCGGTACCGCCGTCAACGGCACGTGTGTGCCGCCGTGGTGGTGAGGACGTCGCTTGTCCTTGCCGGAGCCGGGCTCGGGAGGGCGGCGCGCGTAGGTCGGCACCTGCTCAGCCTCCGGGGCGGCTGGGCCGGTGTCGATGTCCTGCGGGGCAGACTCAAGGGCTGAGTGCGGCCCTTGACAGCTTCAGACGACATTCATACATTCATACAGCCAATGTCAATCTGTATGAATGACGCTGGGAGTTGGTCCGCATGCGACTCGGCAAGACCGCCGTCGTCCTCGGCGGCAGCGCCGCCGGACTCTGCACCGCGGGAGCGCTCGCCCCGTACTTCGACCAGGTGCTGGTGCTCGAACGCGACGAACTGCCCGCCGGGGCCGAACATCGGCGCGGGGTACCACAGAGCAAGCATCCGCACTTCCTGCTGAACTCGGGCCGCCGCGCGATCGGCGCGCTGTTCCCGGGTTTCGAGGACGACCTCATCGCCGCCGGCGGGCTGCATCTGATGCCGTCCATGGACGCGGCATATCTCGACGGAAAGGGCTGGTCGGCGCGGAAACGCAGCGCGATGACGATGATCTACGGCTCGCGGATCCTCATCGAACGCGTCCTGCGCGACAAGGTCCGGGAGCTGCCCAACGTCGTCATCCGCGAGGGTGTCGCGGTGAGCGGCTTGATCACCCGCGACGGCGAAGTCGCCGGGGTCACCCTCTCCGAGCGCGACGAGCACATCGCCGCCGACTTCGTGGTCGACGCGATGGGCCGCGGTTCCTCCGTCGCCGCCTGGCTCGTCGCGGCGGGCTGGCCCGAACCGGAAGTCCGGACCCTCGACGCCAAAGTCACCTACACCTCGCGCTGGTACGACCTGCCCTCACCCGAGGAACGGCCCCCGTCCTGGTGGTGGCGGCATCTGGTGATCATGCCGACCCCCGACAAGGGCGCGCATCCCGACGAGCACGAGTTCCTGGTGAACTTCTTCCCGATCGAGGACAACCGCGTCATCGCGTGCATGGGCTCGTGGGGCCTGGAGATGCCGCGCACCACCGAGGCGTTCGTCGAGTCCGCCCGCCGGGTGCGGGCGCCGCTGTTCGCGGCCGCGATGGACCGGTCCACTCCGACCTCCGAGGTGCATCTGACCCGCTCGACCGGGAACAAATGGCGCCGTTACGACCGGCTCCGCACCCCGCCGAAACGCCTGGCGTTCGTCGGCGACTCGATCTGCGCGTTCAACCCGTTCTACGCGCAGGGCATCAGTTCCGCCGCCGGTTCGGCGCTGCTGTTGCGCGAGCACCTTTCCCGCGCCGAGCGTCTCGGCCCGGAGTTCTCCGCACGATTCCTCGCGGCGCAACGAAAACTGCTCAACGTGCCGTGGAGCCTGGCGATGGCGAGGGATCAGGGCTACGCCTGCGCGGTCGGCACCGAAAAGGCGCCCGAGTGGCGGCGACGGCTGCTCGAAGCCGTGTCCGGTCCGGCGTTCCGGCTCATCGTCGGTGCCGCCCGCGAAGAAGACGTCGTCGACGAGCACTTCGCGAAGGTGTTCAACCTCGACGAATCGCTGCGCGACATGATGACGAACCCGCGGGTGATCGCGGGGCTCGTGCGCTACCGGATCCGGGCCGCGCTGGGGCGGCACCGGGTCCCGTTCGACTTCGACGCCCGGGCCGAACCACCGGTCACGGACTACTCGCCGAAAGGCGCCGCTGAAGCGGCGGTCTCCCGGTGAGCGCCGTCTGCGGACCGGACGCGGAAGCCGTCACCCGCGAGCTCGGCTTCGACTGCCATGACGTCTCCCCGTGGCTCTCGATCCGCGCGCCGTGGGCGGAGGCCCACTGGACGATGCCGCTGCTGGAACTGCTCGTCGTCGGCGGAGCCGTGTTCGCGCTGGTGCACGCCATCCGGAGACATCGCCAGGGCGACTCGACGAATCTGGCGCTGTGGTGCGCTTCCCTGGTCTATCTCTTCGTCATCGAACCGCCGCTGTACTTCCCGGAGTGGTTCGGCCTGGAGCGCCAGTACGGTTTCATCTTCGCCCACAACCGGTTCACCGTGCAGTTCATGTGGGATCGGCTCCCGCTCTACATCGTGGCGTTCTACCCGATGATCAGCCAGCTCGCCTACGAACTCGTCCGGTCACTCGGCATCTTCCGCGCCCGCGGCGCACTGATCGGGTCGGTGGCCGTCGCCTTCGCCTGTCAGGTCTTCTACGAGGTCTTCGATCATCTCGGCCCACAGGTGAAATGGTGGGCCTGGAACGGGAACAACCGGATCGTCAACCACCCGGCGCTGGATTCGGTCCCCATGACCAGCATGCTGCTCTTCGCTTCCGTGTCGATGGGCGCCATGACCTATCTGGTCGTGCGCCTGGCGAGCGGAGCGCGGCGTGGGTGGTCACTGGCGGCGCGCATCGGGCTGGCCGGGGTGCTCACCCCGCCGAGCATGGCGATCGCCGGGCTCCCGTCGAGCCTGCTCGACGGGAACGTGACCGCGCAGGCATGGGTTCTCGGCGTCGAACTGGCCTTGCTGTGGGTGGCCGGCATCTGGATCTTCGTCCGGCACAGCCGTCCCGAAGAGCCTTTGGCGCCCTTCGCCCGGTTCTATCCCGCTGTCTATCTGGGCGGGATGGCCGTGTTGTGGGTGGGTGGCCTCATCGAGAACGGCACCTCGACCGGGAGTGGCCTGTACGCGCTGGCCTGCTTCGTGACCGCCGGGCTGATGTTGACCGCGGTGTACCGCGTGCGCCGCGCGGCACCTGCCACCGTCTGAGATTCTCCGTTCGGGGAAGATGAGACGCATGGGGCACCACGGATGGCGGGGCAACCCGCCCGGCACCGAGCGCGAGGCGCGCCGCCGGATCGTCGAGGCGGCGACCGCGTGCATCGACCGGGTCGGTCTCGCCAAGACCAGCCTCTCGGACGTCGCCGCGGAAGCGGGCGTGACCCGGCAGACCGTCTATCGCTACTTCCCGAGCCTCGCGGACATCCTCAGCGCGGTCGCGCTCGACCGGGTCGAGGAGTTCGCCGGACGGATGGAACGGCACCTGGCCACCTTCGCCGACCCCGCCGAGGTCGCCGTGGAATCGGTGGTGTTCGGTGTCCGCGCGGTTCCCGACGAGCCGTATCTCGGCCTGCTCCTGAAAGCGGGCGAGGCCGACGTCTTCACCGTCGCGGTCACTTCGGCGCAGTCTTTCGCGCTCGGCGCGCGGATCCTCCGGAACGTCCCGGTCGACTGGACGACAGTGGGCGTCACGACCGATGAGGACTTCGAGGGGCTCGCCGAAATGCTGATGCGGCTGTTCCTGTCGTTCCTGCAATACCCCTCGACGCCGGCGCACACCGACGAGCGGTTGCGCTCGATGGTCCGCCGCTGGATCGGCCCCGCGCTGGCCGCACAGCCGTGACAATCGACGTCCGTGAATTATCAACGCGGATGGTAGTAATTCACCGACAATAGCCAAGGTTCTTGTCTGGTCTTCACGATGCTGCCACCCTCGCCGAAGACGATCATCGGCGAAAGGGGAGTGCATGGGATGGTGGTGGCAGGCATTCTTCGACGCCGCACCGTGGTCGCTGCTCGTCGCCGCGGCCGGTGCGGGTGTCGCCGAATTCATCGCGCGCCTGAACGGAAAACGACGCGGCCTGCATGTGGTCGCACTGGATTTCGCTTTGCTGGCAGCGCTTTTCGTGGTGCTTCTGATCGTTTTCGTGCCGGCGCCGACGGCGGCACACGGTTCGTCGGTGAGTCTTCACCTGCTGGCGGACGTTTTGCCCGTCTTCAGCGACCGCCCGGAACTCGCCGTGATCCAGTTGGCGGGCAACGTCTTTCTGCTGATGCCACTCGCGATCCTGTTGCCGATGCGCTTCGGCTGGGCGAAATCCGTGCCACGGATCGCCCTGTCGGCGTTCCTGGTGTCCGTGTCGATCGAATGCCTTCAGGTCTGGCAGGACGCCGGCCGTGTGGGTTCACTGGACGACGTCCTGTGCAACACGGCCGGGGCAGCGGTCGCGGCCTGGTGCGGAAACCGGTGGCGTGCCCGGACGGCGACGGCGGGCAGTGTCCGCGTGTGGCACCGAACGGGGATCGAGGTCCGGCGCCCCGGCGTGGCGCCCGCGCGCCGCGGGCAACGGCTGATCGGCCAGGTGACCTTGAGCGACCTACCGCCGCTCGCCGAAGGCGCGACCCTCGAGATCACCCTGTCCGAATCGGACGGTGGCGCCCTCCTCGTTTCCGCGCAGGCGTCGGTGGCGGCGTGAACCGCGGCCGCTACCTCGGCCGGACGGCGGCGAGGACCGCGTCGAGGCTGGGAAGCCAGCGCTCCCGGGGATCCGGCGCCGAGAGCCATTCCGCGTGGGCCTCGGCGCGTCCGGAGTCGGCGGGCAAGGGAAGCAGCGTGCCCCAGGCGAGTACTTCGACGTGCGGCGGAAGCGAGATCCGCGGGGGAATCAGGCCGTCGGTCTCGGCGAGGATGGCCACGCGCGGACCCTGCTGGGTCAGCACCGCCATGGCGGGACCACCACAGCCGGTGTCGGCGAGCCGGGAGAGGACCTGGGCGCCGTTGATCTTGGGCAGGGTCACCGCGCAGATCCCGCCTTCCAGTACCAGGAACGGCTGCGGGCCCCGCCATTTCAGCGACCAGCCGAAGAGGCGTCCGTAGAAGGCGTCGCCGCGGGGGCGGATCGAGCGTGACTCGACCGGAAGCACTTGGTGGTCCAGCGACATCGTCGGCGCCTTCCGAGCGGGGAGTGGGGGACTCCGCACAGCGTAACGGCACTCAGTGCCACTAGCAAGTGGCTGCTACCGTCCCGCTATGACCGATTCGCCGCGCCGAGCCCCGGTGACCCGTGCCGGCGCGACCCCCGCTGGCAGGCGCCGCCTGCGCCGCGCGCTCGCCGCGGCGGCCGTGGACCTCTTCGTGGCCAAGGGCTACGAGGCCACCACCGTGGACGAGATCGCGGCGGCCGCGGGGGTCGGCCGCCGGACGTTCTTCCGGTACTTCGACGCCAAGGACGACGTGCTCTTCGCCAACCACGACGAGATCGTGGCCGAGATGGAGGAGACGTTCGCCGCCGCGGATCCGGATCGCGATCCGGTGGAGGTGGCTTGTTCCGCCGTCGGCCTCGTCCTCGACTCCTACGCCGCGGAGCTCGACGTCTCGCTCAAGCGGTTCACCCTGACGCGCACGGTTCCCTCCTTGCGGGACAAGGAGGTCGCGACCGTCGACCGCTACCAGCGCGTGCTCGCCCGCTACCTGCGGGCGCGGTTCACGGAGCAGGGCGACGAGACGGCGAGCCTGCGGGCGGCGGTGGCCGCGGCGGCGATCGCGGCCGCGAACAACCACGTGCTGCGGCGGTGGCTGCGCAGCGGCGGGCAGGACGACATCGCCGCCAGCGCGGCGGAGGCCTTCGCGCTGGTGATCGACGCGTTCAGGGTCGAAGAGCCCTCGGACGAAACGACGGTGGTGGCGGTGATGACCACGGCGACGCCACTGCACGCCGTCATCGCCAAGGTCAACGCCGCCCTGAACGAGTCGCAGCCACCTTCTGGCACTCAGTGCCATGCGCTCTGACTACACACGGTGAGTCGATCTGCAGGTAGGGTGACGCCTGATGATCGACCGACACCGCCTGCGGGTGTGGCGGGATGCCCTGCGCTACACGGCCTACGCCGGAACGGATGCCCCGCCGAAGCGATCGGCGGGGTTGCGCTGGCTGCGCGCTCTCACCCTCATCGGTTGCGGACTGTGGGCGGGTTTCGTCACGTTCTCGACCGTTTCGGTGCCGGGTCCCGCGAAGACGTTCAACGTCCTCATCTCCGTGCTGCCGTGTCTGCTGGCGGTGCGCTCACCGCTGTGGGGATGGCGCCTGCTGATCGTCGGCATCGTGAGCACTCCACTGACCTTGCCCGGAATCGCCGAATCCTGGGGCTGGCCGTGGGCGCCGGGCCTCACGGTCACCGCGGCGCTCGTCTTCTACCTGGTGGGAGAAAGCAACGATCAGCCGCAGCTCGCCTGGGCGGGGCTGATCTCGTTCGGTGCCGCCGCCCCGTTCCTCCGTGACTGGCGGGACGCGGCGTTGCTCGTGCTGCTGGGCGGGATCCTGTTCTTCCTCGGCAACACGGTCCACCAGCGCAGGCTCGCCGAAGAAGAACGCGCGGCGCAACAGGAACGCAGGCTCGCCGAGGAGACCAGGGCGGCCCTGCTGGAGGAACGCGCGGGAATCGCGCGGGAACTGCACGACGTGGTCGCACACCACATGTCCGTGCTCGCGCTGCGCGCCGACTCGGCGCGGTTCCGGTTCGCCGATCACGGCAAGGCCGAGCGCGAAGCCGAGATCTGGCAGGAGTTCGCCGACCTCGCCGGAACCGCCCGCGAAGGCCTGACCGAACTGCGCAGGCTGCTCGGCGTGCTCCGGTCCGAGGAGCACGTGCCGCCGGTCGCTCCGCAGCCGGGATTGGGCAAGGTGGTCGAACTCGTCGAAGGGGTCAAGGCCGCCGGCACCCAATGCGAGCTCGATCTGCGCGGCGACCTCGACACCGTTCCGGTCGGCGTCGCGTTGTCGGTGTTCCGGATCGTGCAGGAAGCCCTCAGCAACGCCATCCAGCACGCTCCCGGAGCGGCGATCTCCGTGGAACTCACCGCCGGCCCGGGGACGGTGCGGCTCCGCATCGACAACGGCCCCGGCGACGGTCCGAAAAGGACGGAGCCACCACGCGGCGGGCACGGTCTGGTGGGAATGCGGGAGCGGGCCGCTATGCTCGCGGCTGATCTTGAGGCAGGGGAGCGCGCGGACGGCGGCTTCCGCGTCGCCCTGACCGTTCCGCTCGATCGTGAGGGGCACCTGGAACCGTGATCTCGGTGGTCATCGCCGACGACCAGACCATGGTCCGGCAGAGTTTCCGCGCGGTACTCGACGCGCAGCACGACATCCGGGTGGTCGGCGAAGCCGCCGACGGGAACACCGCCGTCGCGCTGTGCACCGAACTCGAACCGGATGTCGTGCTGATGGACGTCCGCATGCCCGAACTCGACGGTCTCGAGGCGACCCGGCGGATCGTGGCGGGCCTGCCGGAGGTCCGCGTGCTGATCCTCACCACCTTCGACATCGACGAGTACGTGTTCGGCGGGCTGCGGGCGGGCGCCAGCGGCTTCCTCCTGAAGGACTCGCCGCTGGACGACCTCGTCACCGCCGTCCGTGTGGTCTCCGCGGGCAACGCGCTCTTCGCGCCGACGATCACCAGGCGACTGATCGGCGAGTTCACCCGCACCCACGCCTCGGCGCACACGGGCCACTCCCTCGTGGCCGACCTGACCGCGCGAGAGACCGAAGTGCTCAGGCTGATCGCGCGTGGCCTCTCGAACGTGGAGATCGCCGAAGCACTGGTGATCGCGGAGCAGACGGCGAAATCCCACGTCAGCAGGGTTTTCACCAAACTCGGCGTTCGTGATCGCGCGCAAGCGGTCATGGTCGCGTACGAGGCTGGGCTCGTCGTACCGGGAAACACACCCTGACCTCGCCTGTTCGCGACTACTTGCCGAGGCCGAGGAAGAACTCCCGGACGTCCGCGGCGAGCAGGTCCGGAACCTCCATGGCCGCGAAGTGGCCACCACGCTCGAATTCCGACCAGTGCCTGACGTCGAACAGCCGCTCGGCGAGCGGGCGCACCGATCGTGTGATGTCGTACGGGAGCACGGCCACGCCGAGCGGCACGCGGCACGGGATGTCCACCTTTCCGGCGTCATGGTGCAGCCGCGCGGACGAAGCCGCGGTCGCGGTCAGCCAGTACAGCGAGATGTCGGTGAGCATCCGGTCGTCGTCGACCGGCGTGCGCGGGTCCGTCCACTGCGCGAAGCGTTCGGCGATCCACGCCAGCTGGCCGACCGGCGAGTCGGTCAACGCGTAGCCGATGGTCTGCGGGGTGGCGACCTGCAAGGCCTGATACGGCGGACGATTCGCCATGAGCTGCTTCACCTTGTCGAGGCGGGCTTCGTCCTCTTCGGACAGTTCGATGCCCGCTTCGGGAGCCGGCCTGGTCGGCAGGTAGTTCACGTGCACGCCGACGACGTGCTCCGGTGCCACCGCGCCGAGCGCCGTCGAGATTCCTGAGCCGAAGTCGCCGCCTTGGGCGCCGTAGCGCTCGTAGCCGAGGCGGCGCATCAGCTCGGCCCATGCGCGGGCGATCCGCTCGACGCTCCAATCGCGTTCGTGGGTCGGCCCCGAGAAGCCGTATCCCGGAATCGACGGGATCACCAGGTGGAAATCGTGCGCCAGGGGCTCGATCATGCCCAAGAACTCCAGGAACGAGCCGGGCCAGCCGTGCGTGAGGACCAGCGCGAGTGCGTCCGGGTTCGCCGACCGGATGTGTACGAAGTGGACGTTCTGGCGTTCGATCTCGGTGGTGAAGTGCGGCAGCTTGTTGAGTTCGACTTCCTGGGCACGCCAGTCGTAGCCGGTCCGCCAGTACTCGGCGAGTTCTCTGAGCCGGGCGAGCGGGAAGCCGTAGTCCGAGCCGGCGTCGGCGACCTCGTTGGGCCAGCGGGTGCGGGCCAGCCGGTCGGCGAGGTCGTCGAGGTCGGCCTGGGGGATGTCGATGCGGAAGGGCTTGATCACGTTGCGGCTACTCGATTCGTTGGGTGACTAAACGTTTGGTGACCAAACGATAGCGCAATCGTTCGGGTACCCAACGATTCGTTAGACTCGTCACATGGACGCCCCTTCGCAGGAACCGCGCGGCGGCTGGCGGAAGCTGCCCAGCTGGCTGCTCACCCAGACCGCGAACCACGCGCATCGCCTGGTGACCGACGGGTTTTCCGCGGCCGACGCCCGCGGCTACCACTACCGCGTGCTGGCGACGCTGGACGAGTTCGGTCCCGCCAGCCAGGCGGCGCTGGGCCGTCGGAGCGGCATCCACGTGAGCGAGATGGTCGCGACGATCAACGAGCTCGCCGAACGCGAACTGGTCGAGCGTGCCCCGGACCCGGCCGATCGGCGGCGCAACGTCGTCTCGCTGACCACGGCGGGCAAGCGGCAGCTGCGGCGGCTGGAGAAACAGCTGGCCGAGCGCCAGGACGAACTGCTGGCGCCGCTCTCGCCCGACGAGCGGAAGCGGTTCACCGAGCTGCTGTCGAAGCTGCTGGATCACCACGACCGGCAAGGCGGCGAGTCCGGTTAGTGCCCTGAGTTGTTAGTTCGCGTCGTAAGTCCGTCTCGTCATCCGGCGGGTTTTCGATGGGGTCGTGAGTGGTGGTTCCGCGGCTGCCGGGCACGACGATGGAGGAATTGGGACGTTGAACGTCCCAATTCCTCCATCGTCGCCGGGGAC
>NZ_LQMT02000019.1:0-328556 GCF_001620365.2 Amycolatopsis keratiniphila subsp. keratiniphila | reverse complement strand
CCGTTGATCAAGGTCGCGCCAGGCACGACCGGTGCTAGACGAGGTGACGGGGATTCCGGACGTTCAACGGCCGGAATTTTCCTCGTCGACCGCCAATCACAACCGGACATTCGGCCGCTAAACCGTGTCCCTGGTGGACATTCATGGCCGGGCCCTCTCATCTCATGCGATGAAGGACGCTTTACCCCCACCGCATGCGGTGAAAGTCCCCTTCAACCACTCAGGACACTAGAACCCTTGAGCGGAAGCCAGAAACGCCTGACGGGCGTCGGAAGTGCTGTGCTGCGGCCAAAGGGCCTGCAACGGCACGTGGACGGCCGGGTTCAGTTCCCGGACGAGGACGGCACCGCCCGCGGCCGGGCCGGGCGGCGCGGTCACGAAGGCGACCCCATCGGTGTCGAGGACGGCGGTGACCGGTGGCGTCCCCTGGATCGGATTGCGGCGCACGCGTGGTTCGAATCCCGCGTCGCGGCAGAGGTTGACCAGCAGATCCGTGTATCCGGAGCGGCCGGGGTGGCCCCAGACGGTGATCTCTTCGCCGTCGAGGTCGCTCAGCCCGAGGTTCTCGCGGTCGGCCAGCCGGTGACCGGCGGCGACGGCGACGTTCAGCCGCTGCCGGATCAGAGTGGTCCCGACCAGTCCGTGCGCGAGGGTCAGCGCGCGGCCGAGGCCGAGGTCCAGCTGCCCGCCGAGCAGCTGCGCGATGAGCTCGTCGGGGTAGCGCTGGTTGACGTCGATGATGAGCCCGGGGTCGGTCTGGTGTTTGCGCAGCAGGGCGGTGACCTCGTCGCCGGTGACGGCCGGGGTGTGGCCGACGCGGAGTCGTTCCGGTTCGCTCCGGCCGATGCGGCGGGCGCGCTGGACGGCGGAGTCGGCGATGCCGTGCAGGAGGTGCGCGTCGGCGATCAGCGCCTGCCCCGCGGGGAGCACGGTGACCCCGGTGGCGCTCCGCTCGAGCAGGGGGACGCCGACTTCCCGCTCGAGCGTGCGCACCGAGGTCGACAGCGCCTGCTGGCTCAGGTGCAGCCGGGTCGCCGCGCGGGTGAAGCTGCCTTCTTCGGCGACGGCGATGAGGTGGTTCAGCTTGTACAGGTCCAGGCCCACCCCGGGGTTCCCCTTCGTGTTTCGGCTACGGCGTCTTGGCCAGGGTAAGGGTCAGCGCGTGGTGTAGCCGCCGTTCGGGAACATCGTCTGGCCGGTGAACCAGCCGCCGTCGGTGGCCAGGAAGCGGATGATCGGCACGATGTCCTCGATCTTCGTCAGCCGTCCGCCCTTGGCCTGGGACTTGTGGAATTCGACCCGCTCGGGGGTTTCCTGCGGGTAGAAGAACGGGGTGTCCATCGGGCCGGGTGCGACGACGTTGACCGAGATACCGCGGTCGGCGAACTCCTTGGCGGCCGCCCTGGTGAAGTGCTCCAGCGGGGCTTTGCCGCCGGCGTAGGTGGAATAGCCGTCGGTGAAGGCCGCCAGCAGCGAGGTCCCAAGGCTGATGATCTTGCCGTTGTCGGACAGGCGACGTCCGGCTTCCTGGATGAAGAAGTAGGCGGCTTTCGCGTTGACCGCGAACATGCGGTCGTAGTCCTCTTCGGTGGTTTCGAGGATCGGCTTGCGCAGGACCATGCCGGTGGTGTTGACCGCGATGTCGGCGCCGCCGAAGGTGTCGACGGCGGTGTCGAAGAGGCGGCGCACGTCGGCGACCTTGGTCAGATCGCCTTGGACGGCGACGGCTTCGGAGCCGGTGCCGCGGATGGCCTCGACGGTCTTCTCGGCGTCGGCCGCGGAGGCGTCGCCGTGGTAGTGGACGACGACCTTGGCGCCCGCTTCACCGAGTGTGGTGGACAGGAGCCCGCCGAGGTTCTTCGCGCCGCCGGCGATGATCGCCACTGTTCCGTTCAGGTTCTGTTCGCTCATGACTTCGAACGTAGGAGCCCGGGGCGGGGGCTGGGAAACACAAGATCGAGGTGGGGTCACAAGCCCGGCTTGTGGGCTTCCCCACCTGCGCGAAGCCGGGAATCTTCGGGATCGAACGGCGAGCTGACCTCACATTGTGGACACTTTGATCGTGCTCCGAGAAGTCGACGACCTTGATCAGCCCGCCGCTCCCGAGAAGGCGCCCCGGCAGGGGCGTCCGGCGCGTGTGCTCGACAGAGTCCTCGACAGACTGGCCCGGTCGCCTTATCCCAGGGCGATCCTGCTGTATCTCGTGATCCGCACGGCCAGTGTCCAGTTGCTCGATCTCCTGGCCGCGCGGCGCGGTACGACGTTGACCGATCGGCTGACCGCGTGGGACGGGCAGTGGTATCTGCGGCTGGCGGTGCACGGTTACGCGGATCTTCCGGGGACGCTCGACGCGGCGCGACAGCCGTATCCGGACGCGCCGATGGCGTTCTTCCCGCTGTATCCGAAGCTCGTCGGTGCGGTGATGTGGCTCGGGGCCGATGTCGTGACGGCGGCGTTGGCGGTATCGGTGCTGGCCGGTCTGGTGCTGGCGTGCGGGCTGATCCGGATCGGGCGGGCGGTGTCGCCGGATCGGGGCGACGGGACCGGGCTGCTGCTGGTGGCGTTGTGGGCCGGGGCGCCGATGGCGATCGTGTTCTCGATGGCCTACACGGAGGCGGTGTTCTGCGCATTCGCCGTCTGGGCGCTGGTGGGTGTGCTGGAACGACGTTGGCTGCTGGCCGGCTTGTGCACCTTCGCGGCCGGGTTGTCGAGGTCGACGGCGGTGGTGCTGGTCGCGGTGGTCGTCGTGGCGGCGTTGATCACGGTGTTCCGGCGTGACGAGAAGCGCTGGTGGGCGCTCGCGGGTGCGGTGATCGCTCCGTTGGGAGTGGCGGGCTATCTGGGGTTCGTCGCGTACCGGACGGGGAGTTGGACCGGCTGGCAGGACATCGAGTTGCGGGGCTGGAACACCGAGTTCGACTTCGGTGCGGAGACCGCGGATTCGGTGCTGGCGCGGTTGACCGGGGACGAGTCGGTGTTCAGCACGCTGACGGTGTTGCTGCTGCTGGGTGCGGTGGCGTTGGTGCTGGTGGCGGCGTTCATCCGGGTGCCGTGGCCGTTGACGCTCTACGGGGCCGGGGTGCTGTTGCTGGCCATCGGCACCCGGGGGCTGCCGGACGCGAAGATCCGGTTCATCCTGCCCGCATTCCCGGTGCTGGTGCCGATCGCGATCGGGTTGTCGAAGCGGCGGACCGTGACAGCGGTCGCGGCCGCGTCGGCGTGGGTGGTGCTGGGTGCGTGGTTCTCGGCGCACGCCCTGACGGCGTGGCGGTACGCGATCTAGCTCGCTTGCCGGTTCCGGTGGTCGGCGACGTGGACCCTGGTCGCGCACCGGGTCGAGCAGAATCGGCGGCGGCCGTTGCGGGAGACGTCGACGTAGACGGTTTCGCAGCCTTCGCGTGAGCAGACGCCGAAGCGGTCTGGGGCGTCGCAAACGAGATGTGTGAGCCCGCCGGCGGTGTAGGCCCGGACCCTGGGCGCGGTGCCCGCCTGCGCGTCGACGTAGTGCAGGTGAGGTGCCTTGCCGTCGTGGGTGGAGATGTAGGGCTTGGACGCCGAATCGTGGAGCAGGGCGTTGACCAGGTCGACGCGGGTGTCCGGGTCGGCTTCGAAGACGCGCCGGAGCCGCTTGGTCCAGGCGATGATCTCGGTCGCTTCGTGGTCCTGTACGGCGGAGACGGTCATGCGGTCCTTGAAGATCGCGGTGAGCGTGGCCGGATCGGCGGCGTCGCCCAGGTTGACCAGCTCGGCGGCGATCTGCGCGGCCGCCCCGCCGTAAGGGTTGAAGTGCATTGACTCATTACAGCACGATCGGGGTATGGAAGCGAACAAGTGCCCGCGGTGCGGCTGGCCGCTGGCCGAACTGCCTGGAAGCGCGACGACGTCCCAGCGGGTCTCGCAGGGGAGGCTGGAGTACGTCCGGTGCCTGTGCGGGAGCTGGCTCGCGCGGGTGGACGGTGTGGTGATCGGGGCGACGAAGTCCCAGCTGGGGTCGGCTCGGCTTTGACGGGGTCGTGAGTGTTTCGCCTGACCGGGTGCCGACCTTGACCGGAGGTTGCGAAAGCCACTTTCGCAACGTCGGCCGCGGCCGGGTCCAATCGAGGACCGCGCCGCTCTAGGTGTAGTAGCCCTCGACGGGGACACGAGCCTCGTCGTACAACGCGGGGCCTTCGAGCCGCACGCCCGGCCCGGTCGCGGGCGGCTTGAGCGCGGTGACCTGCTCCCCGGAAAGAGCGAACACGACACGACCCAGTCCGGAACGTTCGATGGCGCCCTGACACATCCCGCACGGCTGGCAGCTGGTGTACATGGTGGTCGCCGCGGCGACGGCGGGTTCGAGTTCGCGAGCGGCCCACACGGCGAGCTTCAGCTCCGGATGCAGGCTGATGTCCGATTGCGACACCGTGGTGTTGTGATCCTCGGCGAGCACCGCACCGTCGGGGCCGACGAGCAGTGAGCCGAAGGGCGGGTCGCCGTCCTCGCGGGACTTCGCGGCCAGCTCGATGGCGCGGCGGAGGAACTTCTCGTCTTCGTCGGTCATGGTCGGTCCTGTCCGGTTCGGTAGTGGCCCAGTTCCCAGTGCGCCGCCACGGTCGCCAATGCCTGCCAGGCGGCTTCCGGGCGGAGGGTCTCGTCGGGATCGCCGGAGAACGGGTCGAGTACGACCGTCTCGGCGCCGAGGTGGCGAAGGCGGTCGAGGTCGTCGACGATCTGCTCGATCGTGCCTTCCCCGGCGGCGCGTTCGGGTGTGGTGACCGGGCGCTCGGTGACGTTCAGCAGGATCCGCGGCGTGAACGCGGGCACCGGCCGGTCATGGGCGTCGGCGATCGTCTTGACCCTGGTGAGCGCCTCGGTGAGCCAGGGGAGGGTGGCCCGCAGCGGATGCCAGGCGTCCCCGACCCGCACGGCCCGGCGGATCCCGGCGTCACTGTTGCCGCCGACCCAGATCGGGATGTCACCGGCGCGGTAGTCGGCGTCGTCGGCCCAGGCCTTCCGGACGGCGTCGAGGTGGTCGTCGGTCAGCCGTCCCCGTTTCCCGAACGGGACGTCGAGCGCCTCGAACTCCTGCCGGGCCCACCCCGACGCGACACCGAGCACCAGCCGTCCGCCGCTGAGCTGGTTCAGATTCGCGGCCATCCGGGCGATCAGCAGCGGATGCCGGTACGGGACGATGAGCACGGTGGTGCCCAGCCGGACCCGGTTCGTCACGCCCGCGAGCCACGACAGCGTCGTGAACGGTTCGTAGAACGGCGCCGGATACTGCTCGGCGACGTCGGGGGTGATGGCCACATGATCGGACACCATGAGCAGGTCGTAGCCGAGGCCTTCGACCGTGGTGGCCCAGCCGCGGAGGACCCCGGGGTCGGTCCCCGGGCCGAAATTCGGGACGTTGACACCTATTCGCACAGGTCAAGGCTATCGGCGAGGCGGAAACCCGGGAAGGGATCTTTCCCGGCGTATGGCGGCTTCGGCCGTGGATCTGCCGGTATTCTTCCCGAATGGCCGAGACTCTCGACGCGACCGACTGGGCGATCCTGGTGGAGCTCCAGAAGGACGGACGCCTCCCGCTCACCGAACTGGGAAAGCGGGTCAGCTTGAGCGCGTCGGCGACGACCGAACGGGTCAAGCGGCTGGAGGCGGCCGGGGTGATCACCGGCTATCGCGCCGAGGTCGACCTGGAGAAGGCCGGGTACGTGGTGCTCGCGGTGGTGCGGTTGAAGTACCCGGGCAGCAAGCACGCGCCGTTGCACAAACTCCTGGCCGAGCGGACCGAGATCCTCGAATGCCTCCGCACGACCGGTGACGACTGCTATTCGCTGAAGATCGCGGCCCCGTCGATGGGACGGCTGGAGGAGATCGTCAACGAGCTCGCGCTGTTCGGGAGCACGAACACCAACATCGTCTACAACCAGACGTTGCCCTATCGCGGGCCGCAGGGCCCGTGACCACGCAGGCCACGGGCCCCCGGGCTCACGCGGTCTCCCAGAGCCCCATGACGTTGCCTTCCGTGTCCTTGAAGTAGGCCGAGAAACCCATGTCGCCGACCGCCGTCCGGCCGACCAGCGTCGAACCGCCCTGCTTCTCGATGACCGCGAGGGTGTCGTCGACGCTTTCGACGTCGAGCACGATCACCGGACCCGGCGAGGGGCTGAGTTCCTTCGCCAGCATGCCGCCGTTGATGTACCCCGGCTCCGAGGGCATGCCGGTCTCGGCGGTCGGCCCCGAAGCGACCATCGTGTAGTCCATCCCCGGCATCGTGTCGGCCTTCCAGCCGAAGACCTCCCGGTAGAAGCCGCGTGCGCGCTCGCCGTCCTCGAACGGAATCTCGAAGTGCACGACCCGTCCGGCCATGGTCATCAACTCCTGTCGTGGCATCGGATTCGGAACGCCACCAGCCAATAGCCGCCGGACCTGGCGCGCTAGAGGACTTCGCCCTCTCCGAACCACCGGCGCAACGCCCCGGCCAGCTCATCCTGGTCCTCTCCCGCCCACGCCACGTGTCCGTCCGGGCGCAGCAGTGCCGCCGGCACCTCGAGTTCCTCGCTGACGTCGACGACGTGATCGACCCGGTCCGCCCAGCCCCGCACCGAAAGCGAACCGGTCTGGTCGAGCAGCAGACCGCGTCCGCCGCGGGTCAGCCCGTAGAGGTGGCCCTGCTTGAGTTCCAGGTCGCGCATCCGGCGGCCGAGCAGTTCGTGTCCCTCGCCGAAGTCGTAGCGGATCGCGGTCGCGGTGATCTTCTCGGTCAGGAATCGGCTGACGTCCTCGAAGTCCATCAGTTCCGCCAGCAACCGCCGGACCGCCTGCGAACCCGGGTCGAGCGACATCAACTGCATCTGCGCGCGGGTGTTGTCCAAGACCGAGGCGGCTACCGGATGCCGTTCCGTGTGATAGGTGTCCAGCAGGTCGTCCGGTGCCCAGCCGTTGATCGCGGCGGCCAGTTTCCAGCCGAGGTTGAAGGCGTCCTGGACGCCGAGATTGAGCCCCTGCCCGCCGACCGGTGGGTGGATGTGCGCCGCGTCGCCCGCCAGGAACGCACGTCCGTCCCGATAGCGCTCGGCCAGCCGCGTGGCGTCACCGAAGCGGGAGAGCCAGCGCGGTGAGTGCACGCCGAAGTCGCTTCCGGCGACCGCTACGAGCTGCCGTTTGATCTCGTCGAAGCTCGGCGGGATCCGCGGGTCCTCGGCCAGACCTTCGGCGGGCACGCCGACCCGGTACACCCCGTCGCCGATGGGGGAGAGGCCGAACCGCAGCTGGGTCTTGCGGACCTCGGTCATGACCGCGAGCACCGTTTCCCAGTCCTCGGTCAATTCCATCTCGCCCAGCAGTGTCTCGGCGGTGGCGGGCTCGCCGGGGAAGTCGATCCCGAGGAGCTTGCGTACCGCGCTTCGGCCGCCGTCGCAGCCGACGAGGTAGCGCGAGCGCAGCTTCGTCCCGTCGGCCAGTTCGACGTCCACGCCGTCCTCGTCCTGGGCCAGGCCGACCACTTCGCAGCCGCGCCGGATGTCGACGCCGACCTCGGCGGCGTGGTCGCTCAGCAGGCGGTCGGTGACGGTCTGGGGGATACCGAGGATGTAGGCGTGCGCGCTGTCCAGCACCGGCGCCGGCTTGACGATGCCCGCGAAGGAGCCGCCGACCGGGTACTTCTTGCCGTGTTCGAGGAAGCGCTCCAGCAGACCGCGCTGGTCCATCACCTCGATACTGCGCGCGTGCAGGCCCATCGAACGGACGACCTTGGACTGTTCCAGATCCTTTTCCAGGACGACGACCTGCACGCCGTGCAGTCGCAGTTCGGCGCCCAGCATCATGCCGGTCGGTCCGCCGCCGGCGATGATCACGTCGATCAAGAGTTCCCCCGATTGTCGAGCTCGTGTGGTCCGGCGGAGGATTCTGCGGCATGACCGGAGTCTTGCCGCAAGCCCCCAGCTGCGTTATACGTTGGAAGTGGCAGGGAGAGTCGATCTCCCTGCCATTGTCGTTTCCGGGCACGGCGAACTTGTTCGTAACGAACATGTTCGTTACAGTGGAGGCATGGCACCTGAGATGAGCCGCCGGGAGCGACCGGCCAAACCCGCGCTGACCCGCGACGGCATCGTCGCCGCCGCGGTCTCGATCCTGCGCGAAGAAGGCCTGCGGAAGCTCACGATGCGCCGGCTGGCGCAGGAACTCGACACCGGCGCGGCCTCGCTCTACGTCTACGTCCGCAACACTGCGGAACTGCACGCGGCGATCCTCGACGAACTCCTCGGCACCATCGCCCCGCCGTCCGCCGAAGGCTCGTGGCGTGACCGGCTCGAACGGCTGCTCACGGCCTACACCGCGACGCTGCTGGAGTACCCCGGTCTAGCGCTGTCCGCCCTGGTCGCCCGTCCGAGTGGTGAGAACTACCTCGGCCTGATCGAGAACCTGCTCGCCCTGCTCGCCGAGGGCGAGGTGCCCGCCGACCGGCGCGCCTGGGGGATCGACATCCTCCTGCAGCACGCGACCTCGACCGCGGCCGAGCACGCCGAGCAGGAATCGCAGGACGACTGGGACGCGCTGACCCGCGCCGTGCGGGACGCCGACGAGACGACCCACCCCCAGATCGCCGCCCACGCCGCCGACCTGCTCACCGGTCGGCCCGAGCAGCGGATGTCGTGGGGATTGCAGGTGCTGATCACCGGAATCACGCACACCGGCCTGCCGCCGGAAAGGAACCCGACATGACCACACACCACCCCATCGCGATCATCGGCGCCGGCCTCAGCGGGCTCACCCTGGCCCGCGTTCTGCACGTCAACGGCATCGAGGCCGCGGTCTTCGACCTCGACGCGTCGCCGTCTGCCCGGGCACAGGGCGGCATGCTTGACATCCACGAGGATTCCGGACAGGTCGCGCTGCGGGCCGCCGGTCTCCATGACGAATTCCGCGCGCTGGTGCACGCCGGTGGCGAGGCCATGCGCATCATCGACCGGCACGCGGTCGTGCACCTCGACGAGACAGACGACGGCGACGGCGGCCGTCCCGAAATCGCCCGAGGCGACCTGCGCGATCTGCTGCTCGGCTCCCTGCCCGAGGGCACGGTGCGCTGGGGCGCCAAAACCGTCGGCGCACGCCCGCTCGGCGACGGCAGGCACGAGGTGTCCCTTGCCGACGGCACGTCGTTCACCACGGACCTGCTGATCGGTGCCGACGGCGCGTGGTCCAAGGTCCGCCGCCTGATCTCCGACGCCGAACCGGCCTACGAAGGCATCTCCTTCGTCGATGTCCACCTGCACGACGCCAAGGAACGCCACCCCGCGAGCGCCGCGCTCGCCGGCGACGGGATGTTCTTCGCACTCGGTGGGAACAAAGGGTTGCTGGGGCATCACGACAGCACCGGCAGCCTCCACGTGTACATCGCGCTCAAGATCGCCGAGGACTGGATCTCCACCATCGATTTCAGCGACACCGTTGCCGCGAAGGCCGCCGTATTGGACCACTTCGACGGCTGGGACGCCGGTCTGCGCGCCCTGATCACCGACGCCGACGGCGAACTGGTCCCTCGGCTGATCCACGCGCTGCCCATCGGTCACCGCTGGGATCGGGTACCCGGCGTCACCCTGCTCGGGGACGCCGCTCACCTGATGTCGCCGTTCGCCGGCGAGGGGGCCAACCTCGCGATGCTCGACGGCGCCGAACTCGGCCTCGCCCTCGCCGCGCATCCCGGCGACGTCGAAGCCGCGCTCAAGGCCTACGAGACGGACCTGTTCCCGCGCAGTGAGGCCTCGGCGACGGAATCCGCCGAAAACCTCGCCCTCTGCTTCGCCGACGACTCCCCGAAGCCGTTGCTGGAGCGGTTCGCGTCCTACCGCTGAGACGAGTCCGCCGGCTGGGCACGCCTGGCGTAGGCGCGGGCGGCGCGGGCCCGGTCGCCGCAGCGTACGGAGCACCACTGGCGTCGCCCGTTGCGCAGGAAGAACCGGGTGCACGGCGGAGAGCCGCAGGCGGCGATCCGGTCCGCGTCCTGCCCGGTCACCAGGTCCGCGGCGTTGGCGGCGAGTGTCGCCAACGCGTGCTCGACGATCTGGGTGATCGGATGCGACGCGGTGCGATACAGCCCGCGGACCGGGTCCCAGCGCAGGAGCTCGGCGGTGGGCGCCTTGCTCAGCGCCTCGTTGATGGCGTTGAGGGCGCTCTGCGGCGCCGGGGCCGAACAGGAGCGTGACGCGAGCAGCACCCGCACCTGCTCACGCAACGAGCGGACCAGCCCGGCGCACATCTCCTGTAGACCGGCGTCGACCGGGGCAAGGCCCTGTTCGGCGAGCCAGTCCGTCGCGGCGGCCGGAGTGCCGAGCAGATCGGTGAACTGACCGCCGGGCAGCGCGATCGTGGTGTTCGCGAGCGCCAGCGCGACGTACTGCTCGGCGCCCGGGGCAGGAGGTAGGGCAGCGGTGTCGTCCACGTTCTCATGGTAGGCGTTGGGTTCTCTCACGGAAGTAGTTGCAGTCTTCCGTGACAACTCGATAGTGTTGCTCACGGAAAGAAGCCTACCTATCCGTGAGGTGAATGATGGACCAGATCAGCGACCAGCTCTCCGTCCAGGTCGTCGGCGGGCCGACCGCGTTGATCGACTACGGCGGGCTGCGATTCCTGACGGACCCGACCTTCGACGAGCCGGGCGACTACGAAAGGCCCAACGGGAGACCCGGCCTCACCAAGATCGCTCCGCCTTCAGTGAACCCCGCGGACCTCGGCCGCGTCGACGCCGTCCTGCTCTCCCACGACGAGCACCCGGACAACCTCGATCACTCCGGCCGGAAACTGCTGGCGGACGTGCCTTTGACGCTCACCACGCCCAGCGGCGCGGGACGGCTCGGCGGTACCGCGAAAGGGCTGGAGACCTGGGAGACGGTCGAACTCGACCGGCCGGGCGGGGGAGTCGTGACCGTGACCGCCGCGCCCGCGCTCCACGGACCGAACGGCGCGGAGAAGGTCACCGGCGAGGTCGTCGGCTTCGTGCTCACCGGCGACGGCCTGCCGACGGTCTACGTCAGTGGCGACAACGCCTCGCTCGACGTCGTCCGGCAGGTGGCGGATCGGTTCGGGCCGGTCGACACCGCCGTGCTTTTCGCCGGGGCCCCGCGTCTGAAGCCGGTCTTCGACGGCGCCCTGCTGGTCCTCGACAGCGCCTTGGCCGCCGAGGCGACGCGCATCCTCGACGCCCGGACGGTCGTCCCGGTGCACATCGACAGCTGGAACCACTTCACCGAAGGCCGTGCCGAGTTGGAGGCCGCGTTCGCCTCGGCCGGGCTGGCCGATCGGCTGCGCCCGAGCCGGGCTTGATCGTCTACGTTCGAGGTACGTCGACGAGAAAGCGAGCACCGCCATTCCCTCCACCGCGCTGAGCATCCCCACTCCCGACGGCCAGTCCGACGCCTTCGCCGCCTATCCCGGCGAGGGCGGAACGCATCCGGGTGTCCTGCTGTACCCGGATGCGTTCGGCCCGCGCCCCGTCCTGTGGGACATGGCCCGGGAACTGGCCGATCACGGCTACTACGTCCTGGTCCCCAATGTCTTCTATCGGCACCGACCGGCGCCGGTGTTCGACCTTCCCGAGCACATCACCGCCGAACACCGCCCCGAGCTGTTCGGCCAGATCATGCCGCTCATCGAGGCACACACCACCGAACGCGTGCTGAGCGACGCCCGTGCGTACCTCGACTTCCTCACCACTCAACCCGAGGTCGCCGCCGGACCGGTCGCCACGATCGGCTACTGCCTGGGCGCCGTCCTCGCGATGCGCACCGCGACGGCCGACCCCGACCAGGTCGCCGCCGTCGCCGGTTTCCACCCGGGCGCCCTCGTCACCGACCAACCCGACAGCCCGCACCGGCAGATCCCGGGCCTCACCGCGAAAGTCCACCTCGGCCTCGCCGAGGGCGACATGACACCCGAGGTGATCACCGAGATCAGCCACGCGTTCGACGCCGCCGGAGTCGAGTACAGCTGCGAGATCTATCCCGGCACCGTCCACGGGTACACGATGTCCGACACCGATGCCTTCGACGCCGACGGATCGCGACGCCATTGGGAGCGGCTGCTCGCTCTCCTTGGGAGCAGTCTGAAATCTTGAACCGCACGCGAGGGTGGCGCGTTGCGAAAGCAGCTTCTGGCAAGGCACCACAGGACTGCCATATTGGTCTGTATGTCGAGCACTCCCGTCGAAAACGACTATGACACCTTCGCCGAGGCCTACGCGGCCGAGACCGAGGCCAGCCTGATCAACGCTTACTACACAAGGCCCGCGATCCTCGATCTCGCCGGCGACGTGACCGGCCGGCGGATTCTCGACGCCGGGTGCGGCGCGGGCCCGCTGTTCGAGGCACTGCGTGACCGGGGCGCCATCGTGACCGGCTTCGACTCCAGCGCCAGAATGCTGGAGCTGGCCCGGAAACGCCTCGGCGACGACGCGGCGCTGCGGATCGCCGACATCGGCAAGCCGCTGCCCTTCCCCGACTGCGCCTTCGACGACGTCATCGCCGCCCTCGTCCTGCACTATCTCGAAGACTGGACAGCGCCGCTGGCCGAGATCCGGCGCGTGCTGAAACCCGGCGGCAGGCTGATCATGGCCGTCAACCACCCGATCATCTACAAGCTGATCGACCCCGAAGCGGACTACTTCAAGACCGTGAAGTGGTCGGACGAGTACACCTTCGGCGGCCAGAAAGCCGTGCTGACGTACTGGCACCGGCCGCTGCACGCGATGACCGACGCCTTCACCGCGGCGGGCTTCCGGACGGCCGTCGTCAGCGAGCCGCCTCCGGCGCCGGGCGCGCGGGAACGCTTCCCGGAGGAGCTCGCGGGCAAGACCGCCTTCCTGAGTTTCCTGTTCTTCGTCCTCGAGGCCGTCTAGCCGGTTGGCTGGATGTTCTCCAGGTCCTTCAGCAGGCTCGGGTGCCGTGGAGTCCAACCGAGCGCCTCGCGGGTGTGGGCGCTGGATGAAGGCTGGTCAGCAGCGAAGATGACGCCGAGGGGGCCGTAGGTTTCCACCGGCACGGACTCGGTGGGCAGCCCCAGGCGCCTGCCGATGACCGCCGCGATGTCGCGCACCTGGTCGCCCTCGTCGGCCACGGCGTGCCAGGCGGTACCGGCTTCGGCCTTCTCCAGCGCGAGCCTGAAGAGCACTGCGGCATCGAGGGCGTGCACGGCGGGCCACCGCTGGGTGCCGTCACCCGGGTAGCCCGACACACCGCTCTGGCGCGCTATCCCGGTCAGTACACCGGCGAACCCGCCTGTGCCCTCGTTGTGGACCGTCCTCGGCAGGCGGACTGCCGAGCTCCGGACTCCGCGTGAAGCCAGTTCCAGGACCCCGGTGACCGCGCGACCGCGACCGCCGACCGGCCCGTCGGTCGGAATCGGGTCGATCTCGGTGGAGGCACGGCCCGGTGTGGCGGGCGTACCCGAACAGGTCACGAAAGGACGGCCGGTGCCGACGAGCGCCTCGCCCAGAGCGGCTAGGGCGGCGCTTTCCTCGGCGACCGCGCTCGCCAGGGCTTCGGGGCTGCTGAAGTCGTTGGCGAAGGCCAGATGGATCACGCCGTCGGCCTGGGTGGCGGCGGCCCGCAGGACGTCGAGATCGATCAGACCTCCCCGGATCGGCTCGGCGCCGGCAACGGAGACGGCCTGAGCCGAGGCCTCGGAGCGGGCGAGTGCCAGGACGGTGTGCCCGTTGCCGAGTAGTTCGGCGACCACGGCGGACCCGATCAGGCCGGTGCCGCCGGTGACGAAGACGTGCATGAGCTCTCCCGTAAGTGATGGGACTCTTGTCTCATCACCATACCAGCGTGATGGGACAAGAGTCCCATCACATAGAATGGGCCCATGGGCCGATGGGAGCCGGACGCGCGCGAACGCCTCGTCGTGGCCGCCGTCGACCTGTTCACCGAGCAGGGGTACGACGCCACGACGGTCGTGCAGATCGCCGAGCGTGCGGGCGTCACCAAGAGCACCTTCTTCCGGCACTTCCCCGACAAACGCGAACTGCTGGTCGCCGGACAGGAAACGCTGAGCCGGCTACTGGCCGAAGGGATCGCTGAGGCGGCCGCTGAAGCCAGTCCGCTCGAGGCGGTCGCGTCGGGCCTCGTCCGCGCGTCGACCGCGATGGGCCCGATGAGCCGGGAGATCGCCCCGCGGCTGAAGGCCGCGGTCGCCGCGAGCGCCGAGCTTCAGGAACGAGACGCCCTCAAGAGCGTCAGCCTCGCCGCCGCCATGACCGCCGCCCTCGTCGCCCGTGGCGTGCCCGATCCGACCGCCGCCCTCGCCAGCGAACTCGGCGTCCTCGCCTTCAAACGGGGATACGCCGAATGGTCCGAAGGCGATCGCGCTCCCGAGGACGACTTCGCCACCTACCTGCTCAAGGCACTCGACGAACTGCGAGCCGCGAGCGCGTCTCTCGGCTGACCGGATCAGGTCAGGCGCCGTCGACGTGCCAGGCGTCGGCGACGAGGTCGACGGCGCTGCGCGCCGGGTCGCGGGCCGCGTGGTCGTAGACGCCGCTGGTGGTGTCGATGCTGGCATGCCCCACGTCGGCCTGCACGTGTTCCAGCGAGGCTCCGGCCTCGACCGCGGCGGTCACGTAGAAGTGCCGTAGTGCGTGAGGGTGCATCGCCTCGGCGACGTCGGCCAGGTCCGGGCCGCCGGCCGCGGCGATACGGCGAAGGAGCTGCCAGATCGCTTGCCGGGAGAACCGGCGTCCGCCACGAGTCACCAGCAGGGGGAGGTCCGAGTTCCGGGTGCGACGGCCTGCACCGGTCACTACCTCTGTCCCGGTACCGTCCGTGCGCAGCGCCAGATAGTCCATCAGCGCGCGCTCGGCGGGCACACTCAGGTAGACGATGCGGACCTTCCCGCCTTTACCGTGTACGCGAAGTGCCCGCCGGCCGCGAGTGACGTGCAGGTCGGCGCCGTCGAGCCCGCACAGCTCGCTGACCCGCAATCCGAGCGTGAACAACGCGACGATCGCGACCGAGCGCGCGACATCGCAGGCACTCGCGCCCCGCCGCGGTGTTCCCGCCGCCTGGTGCAATGCCGCGACCTGCCGGGTCGTCAAGGTGATCGTCGCCGACGTGCTCGCCGCCGCCGCGGTCAGCCCCAGCCGCCTCCGGTCCAGTGCTGCCGGATTGGCCGCCACCAGACCCGTGTCGGCCAGTGACGAGTACATGGTCTTCACCGTCGCCAGCATCCGGTCCCGCGTCGACGGCGCTGCGCCCGCCGACTCCAGATCCCTCAGCCACGTCTTCACCTGTGCCGATGTCGCCACCGACGGATCCACCCCGTTGGCCGCGCACCACCGCAGCCAATGGCAGGCCCGTAACCGGCCCCGGCTCGCGGGGGGAGGTCCAGTCCTGCCCGCCGACTTGGCCGCCGGCGGGATGATGACGGCCTGGGCGTAGTCGGCCACTGCCTCAGCCCACTGATCGTGTGCACCGGTTCGTGGCCGCAGCCAGGCGCCGATGTCGGCGGCGGTCACGGGCAGCCCCAGCCCTTCCGCGTAGGTGCGGCGGGTCTGGTGGTTGCCGTATCCGGTCAGCCACTCGGTGATGCCGGAAAGCAGGCCGGCCGGATCCGCGACTCCCGGCCAGACTTCGCCGTCTCCCGCGGTTTCGCCGGGGGAGACGGCGGTGGAATCGAGGCCGGACAGAAGCTTCACTGTCGGCTGCCCTCCGGGCTCCGGTCGATCATGCGGATCACCGTAGTGGTTGTGCCAGGCACACGAGAACGCAGGAACCGAGCCCCATCGTCACCGTGACGAAACGGGGTGGCGTTCCGACATGACCGACCGACGGTGTTACCGGCGGTAACGGCAAACGCGTTTTCGGGGCGGCCGATCAGCCTCGGTTTCCAGGGCGATCGAGGCTCTTTTGGTGAGCCTGAGAGCAGGATCGGAACTTAGCTACAAAATGTATCTTCTGTAGCTAAGTTAGGTTGTAGTTTTAGTTATCGCTACCTAGGTTATGGGTTAGGTAACCATTAAGGTAAGCTCCGGACATGGTCGAGAACGCGAGCGCAGTAGCCGAGGAAAGTGCGCCAGAGCAGGCACGATGCGGGTTTCGCAAGTGCCGGGAGCCACTGCCGCCGCCCGGGCCGCGCGGCGGAAGGCCGTACGAGTTCTGCCCGGACCGGACGTGGCCCGGCGGGAAAACCTGCAAGCAATTGGCCGCGGCCGAACAGGCGCTACGGGAGGCTCTGGGCGACGAAGGCGTACCGTCGGCGGCGCTGGCGGACGCCGGACAGGCCTTCGACCAGGCCGCCGCCGCACTGACAGACCCTCTCCGCACGTTGAGCAACGCGCTCGACGCGGTCACCGCCCATCTGCGCGATGAGATCGCAGCTGCCGTCGGTCAAGCCGACGCCGCCCACGAGGCCGCCGCGGAAGCCGACCGGCAACGGGACGCCGCACTGGTACGAGCAGCCGAGGCCGAAGCCGCCGCCGAGGCAGCGAAGGAAGCCGCCCGGACGGCTCAGCAGGCCGAGCTTCTGGCCAAGGCGACCACGGACGAGGCGATCGAGGCCCGGGCAGCGGCCCAGCTGGCTCAGGCGAAAGCGGAGTCGGCCACCGCGGTGATCACCGAGCACGCACAGGAAGCAGCCGAGGAAGCGGCGACGCAGCGAAACCGCGCCGATCAGCTGGCAGCCACGCTCGCCGCCCGCGGCGAGGAGCTGGCGACCCGGACCGCGGAACGAGACGCAGCACGGACCGCGTTGGCCGAATCGGACGAGCGTCGCAAGACGTGGGAGCGACTCCTGGACACGCAGAAGCGCGAACTGACCGCAGAGCTGGACGCCGCCCGTGCGCAACTGAGCGATCAAGAGGCCCGCCATCGGGAAGCTCTTGCCGAGCAGGCGGCACGCGAGACCGCGTCACGGACACAACTCGGGAACGCCCAGACCGAACTGACCGCCGCGCGCGAGCAACTCGCCGCAGCTCAACTCCGGGTCGCCCAAACCCAGGCGGTGCACGAAGAGGTCACGGTGACCCTGTCGCGTATCCGTCAACGCGCCCTCGCCGCGACGGACGAACCATCGGCGCCGCTGCGGCACGACTTGCTGACGATTCTGCTTGGCGAAGACGCAACTGAGACGCGTGTGGTCCGGGAATAATCACCTGGTGAACTTGCACCAGCTCGGGACCGGACGAGACGGGTGGGGATGAGGATGAGGGACAACGAGTGCTGGTCGACCCTGGTGCTCCTCATCGTCCTGCTCACCGCGCTGGGAGCCTGCGATCCGGGCGGATACGCGATCGACCCACGCGGCGTCGCTGCGCCGGTTCCGATACTCGGCTCCGCGCGCGACTTCCGGGTCGACGAGGACAACCCGGCGGCGGTCTGGGTGCGCTCGGTGCCGACCGGGCCCGAAGCCGACGTCATTCGCGATCGGATCGCCTCACGCCCGGCCGCCCAGGTCGTACGCACGGCCGAACAGGTGAAACTTGCCGTCCGCCGGGCTGGTGCCACCAACACGATGTCGATCTTCACGATCGCCCCGGACCAGCCGGAAGCGTGCGGGATGGGGCACCGTGCATGGCTCGACGGGATCGCGGCCGGTATCGCCGGGGCACCGGCCTTGGTGGTGATCCGGGCGGCCAAGGGGTGCACCGTTACCGAATCACGGCAACAGTTGTTTCTCTCAGCCGCGGAAACCCTCGGCGCGCTCGCCCGCACCATCGTCCTTCTGGATGTCTCGGACGCGATCTCAGCATCCGCAGCCGCCGAGATGATTGCTTCGGCGGGACGAGCTGTGGACGGGTTCGCGGTCAACGTACGCGGCTACGCCAACGAGGCCGCCGCGACCGCGACGGCGAACGGTGTCCGAGACCGGCTGCTGGCTGCCACAGGACGGAACGACTACCTGATGGTGGCTGACAGCAGCCGCAACGGAGCACCGACAAACGGGGGTTGCAATCCGTCCGGTGCACAGGTGGGGCAGAACCAGGTCTTGAGGCCTGAGCGCGACAAGCTGCAACTGCTCTGGCTCACCACGCCAGGAGTCTCCGACGGGCCGTGTGGAGAAGCTCCCACCAGTCATGCAGGCGAGTTCGTGCCGTCACTCGCTTACATGCTGGTGGCGAGATCGCCGGAAACGAGCTACCTGACCAACCCGCCGAGCTTGTCCAGCCCTTCCTTGACTCCGTCCTCGACGCGCCGATAGGTGTCCGCCCCGGTGACCAGGCTGTCCGCGATGCCGCCGACCGCTTCCACCCCCGCCGTCAACCGGTCGCCCGCCGCCGTGACGTACTTGGTGAGCGTGTCGCTGAAGGTGGTGGCCGCCGGCACGTCGCCGAGGAGATGCGGCACCAGTTGCAGTCGTGACATCGCGCCGGCCGCGGTACTCAACGTCGACGTCGCGCCGTCCAGTACGCCCGCGGCACCGACGAGCGAGTCGGGATCGGTTTCGTATCCGGCGTCGCCGGGGGAGAGCGCGCCGTCGGGGTCGAGGCCGAGTTCGTCCAGGGAGATCCTGGTCAGCTCCGGTTCGTCCCACTTCGAGCCCGGGTTCTTCTGGTAGCCGTAGGCGCCGGATTCGTGTGCCAGCACGATCTCTCCGTCGATCTCGACGGCCTCCTCGACGCCATGGGAGTCGTAGCCGTCTTCGTTGCCCGGCTCGCCGCCCTTCAGCTCGATCTCTTCGCGATCGTTGAAGTCGTACCACTCCGGCGTCCGGTCCTGCCGGTAGAACCTGCCGCTGTGCCCGTCGGAGGACGAGAAGATGAACTCGTCGTCGCGTACCACGACGCCCTGGACGTTGTTCGGTGTCTCGATCGGGTCTCCGGCCTCGTCCGGTCGGGGTGAACCGTCCGGGCCGACGGGGATTTCGTAGAGCCGGTTGTTCTTGTAGTCGCCCACGAAGAGCTTGCCTTGGGCGTAGGTGACGTAGCTGTGGGCGGGTGTCGGAACCACGTCGATGGCGTCGACCGGCTTTCCGCTGTCCTGCGCGGCGTCGAGCTGGGCCTTGTCGTAGACGTACACGTACTTGTCGGATGACACCCAGACATGCTTGCCGTCCGTCGCGACACCGCCGGTGTGCGTGGGCGCGCCGACCTCGCTGTTGCCGTTGAGGTAGACGTTCCCCGTTTCCACTCCGGTCTCGTAGTCGACGTAGGTCAGCCTGCTCGGCGTCAGTCCGGGTCCGATGGGGTTGTCGCCGGAGCCGTCCCCGTCACCGTCGTGGTACGAGCCCAGCAACAAATTCTCGCCGTCGTACGCCAGGCCTTGGGAGGTCCATGGCTCGCCTGGGTTGACGCCGCTGATGTCGGCGTTGCCGTCGCTGTCCCAACCTTCACCACCGCCGTCGGTCGTGGCCGCCAGCGCGGTGAGCCTGCTTTCGTAGGTCTGCTGGGCGACGGTCAGCGCCCGGATGGTCTTCATCGCGATCTCCGGCGCTTCGAGGAGGTCGGTCAGGCCGAGTTTGCGCCATGGTCCGATCGCGGTGTCGGCCGACGTCCGCAGCGCGGAGTACGCCTTCGCGGCGCCCTTGACCGCGGCCTCTGCGGCGTTGAGCTGGGCATACACCTCGGCGACGGTGTGCGAGGACTGTTTCGCCTTGCCGACGAACTCGGCCGCCGCCGTGCCTCGCCAGGATTTGGCCGCGCGGAGGGCGCCGTCGGAGATCCCGTCCGCCACGGTCTGCAACGACGTCTTCGCGTCGGCGATGGTGGCGCCGACCTCAGCGATGCCCGGCGCGTCCCCCGACGTGAGCTTGGCGTAGAGCGGTTCGGGATCCAGGAACGGCATCGGCTTCTCCTCGGGCAACCCCAGGTCAGGGTGGGTCGTGCGCGTTCAGACGCCGGAAGGCCGACGCCGGTTCCCCCGCATCACCCACCCCTGCCCGGGGCTCAGGACAGCATGCCGCCGTCCACCCGCAGGACCGTTCCGGTCACGTAGGAGGCGCGATCGCTCAGCAGCCACGCCGCGGCCTGCGCGATCTCCTCGGGCTCGGCCACGCGCCCCAGCGGGGTCTGCGCGTTGAGCCGCTGCAGGATGTCCGGCGAGCGCTCGACCCACTCGGTGAACATCTCGGTCAGCGTCGTGCCGGGTGCGACGGCGTTGATCCGGATCCCCTCTGGACCGTAAGTGGCGGCGGCGGAGGCGGTGAGGCTGTTGACGCCGCGTTTCATCGCGCCGTATGCGGGGAGCTCCGGGTTGGCCATCAGGCTGCCGACGCTGGTGTTGTTGACGATGGCCCCGGTCTTCGCGGTGGCCCGGATCGCCTCGATCTCGGCGACCATCGCCAGCCACGGACCCTTCAGGTTCACCGCGTAAATGTGGTCGAAATCGGCCTCGGTCACCTGGTGCATCGGGCCGGGCGGCACGTTGGTCGCGCCGTTGTTGAACGCGACGTCGAGCCTGCCGTGCAGCTCCACCGCACGGTCGACGGCCGCGCGGATGCTCGACGCGTCGCCGAGGTCGCACACCACGTGGTCGGCGACGCCACCTTCCGCGCGGATCTCCTCGGCCACGGCCTTCAGCTGGGACTCGGTGCGGGCGGCGAGCACGACGCGCGCGCCTTCCCCGGCGAACAGCCGCGCGGCGGCGGCGCCGATCCCGCGGCCGGCACCGGAGACGAAGGCGACCTTGCCGTCGAGCAGGCCCGAAACAGTCGTTGTGTTGGTCATGGCACCGAGCGTTCTCCCGCCCTCGGCGCTTAACCAGGCATCGGCGGTACCTGGTTGACGGACCGCCATCGTCCACACTGGAGCGGTGGACAGACGACAACTGGCCGAGTTCCTGCGCAGCAGGCGCGAGCGGATCACGCCCGCCGATGTCGGCCTTCCCGCCGGGGCCCGCCGCCGCACCCCGGGCCTGCGGCGCGAGGAGGTGGCGCAGCTGGCGTTCATCTCGACCGAGTACTACACGCGGCTGGAGCAGGCTCGCGGTCCACGGCCCTCACGTGAGGTACTGAGCGGGCTGACCAGGGCGCTCCGGCTGTCCGATGTGGAACGGGATCACCTGCACCATCTCGCCGGCGCGCCGCCGGGACCACCTCCCGGCCCGTCACGGGAGGTCCGTCCGAGCATTCTCGCGCTGCTGCACCGCCTTCCGCAGGCGGCGGCGATCGTGCTGTCGGCGACCTACGAGGTGCTCGCCTGGAACGACCTCGCCGCGGCACTGATGGAGGACTTCTCCGCGCTGCCGCGGCGGGATCGCAACCTTGTGCGCCGCGCGTTCCTCGGGCTGCGGCCGGAGGGGCGGCGGCTGTACGGGGTGTCCGATGTGGACGAGTTCGCGGCGAGCGCGGTCCGGAACCTGCGGGCCACCGCCGCCCGGTATCCCGACGACCCCGAGGTCGCCGGCCTGATCCGGGAACTCCTCGACGGCAGTGAGGAATTCGCCCGGCTGTGGGCCGCGCACGACGTATGCGCCGCGCCCACGCTGTGCAAGACGTTCCGGCATCCGGTGGTCGGCCCGGTCAGCGTGAACTGCGACGTCCTCGACATCAGCGACCGGGATCAGCAGGTCGTGATCTACACCGCCGATCCCGGCACTCCGTCGGAGAGCGCGTTGCGGCTGCTATCGGTCGTCGGGACGCAGCGGATGGACGCTCCGCTCTGATGGTTTTGTAGGTTCCCTCGATACCAGCGGGTCGATCCTGAGTGCGATCGCGAGTGCGAAGCGGCCGGCCGGGTCGTCGATCGTGCCGCCGAACAACGTCCGCAACTGCCGGATGCGGTAGCGGACGGTCTGGACGTGGACGTGCAGTTCGACCCCGATCGCCTGTGGCTGATCAGGCCGCGCGAGCCAGGCGGCGAGGGTCGAGGTGAGCCGTTGCCGAGCCGGCTCCGGGAGACCGGCCAACGGCGCGAGGACGTCTTCCGAGAATTCGGCGGCGAGTTCGGGATCGGCGGTCATCAGCAGATCGATGCGGTGCTCGGTGGTGTGGACGAGAGGACTGTCGCCGAGTGCGCCGGTGCGGGTCAGCCGCCACAGCGCGCTCGCCCGGCGGGCACTGAGCGCGGCGGAGCGGAGCGGCACGATCGGGCCCACCCCGGCCTGGTCGTGGCCGAGCAGGTCCCGCAGGCGGCCGAGGTACCACTCGAGCCGGTCGGCGGGCATGACCACGGCGGTCAGGTCGTGGTGACGGCCGACCAGCACCCGCCCCGGCATCCGGTCCAGCAGCTGCGGGGCGACATCGGCGCTGGTGACGGCGACGACGAGCCTGCCGGGCAGGACCCACATGGCTTGGCTCGCGGCGTCTTCGAGCAGGTCGCGGGACGCGGCAGGCTCGGCGAGCAGGAGACCCAGGAGCCGGTCCCGCCGCGCTTGCCCGGCCCGCGCCGCCTGTGAGCGGGCTTCGGCGTACCCGTCGGCCGCCGCGGCCGAGAGTTCGGCGATGAAGGCGAAAAGCGCCTCACCGAGTTCGACGATCGCCTGGGTCGGCAGATCCACCGCCGGCGCCGCCGAGGTCAGCTGCCGCCACACGCCCAGCGCCGCGGACTGGTAGAAGCCGAGCATCTCCTCGAGGCTGCGGCCCGCGGTGTGCTGGGCCCGGCCTTGCGCGCGATAGAGCTCCCGGTCGGTGGTGACGTCGGGATGGCCGATCTCGCTGAAGAAGGCGTGCAACGCGACGCCGAGGGTGGCTTGGAGGTTCGCCGCCGTCCGCTCGTCGAGCGGGGTCCGCAGCCCGGCACGGACCTGGTCCATCGCGGCGGACGCGATCGCGGCGGTGTCGGGCTCCAGCCGGGTCAGCACCGAGGCGTCGAGCCTGCGCCAGGGCTGTGCCGACGCCTTCGTCATAGAGGGAACCTACAAAACTCCGATCAAGAACGCGCGCCTCCGTTCTAGTGGTTCTCCCCGGCGAAGCGGACGCTGACCGCAGCATTCGACGACGCATGCAGGAGGCGGCATGACACGCTGGGGAAGACTCGCCCGGATCGCCGCGGTGGCGGGCACCGCACTGACCCTCGTCGGAATCGGGACACCGGCCCTCGCCGCGGCGGAACGGCAGGTGTACGTCGCGATGGGTGATTCGTTCTCGGCGGGCTCGGTGGTCCTGCCGCAGTCCGATCTGTTCACCTGCGCCCGGTCGGCGATCAACTACGCCGGTCTGCTGGCGAAGCAGATCGACGTCGACGAACTGCGCGACGTCACCTGTGGTGCCGCGACCACATCCCATTTCACGAATCCGCAAAAGGGCATCATCTCCGGCACGAACCCGCCGCAGTACGACGCCCTCTCGGCCGACACGACATTGGTGACCGTCGGGATCGGCGGCAATGACGTCGGCTTGGTCGGGCTCGCGACCTCGTGCGTGAACCTGCTGCCGGTGGGCGCGTCGTGCAAGGCGGCCAACACCACGGGCGGGGTGGACAAGTACGCCACCAAGATCGACGCCTTCGCCGCGACCTACGGCACGGTGATCGAGACGATCCGCCAGCGCGCGCCGAAGGCCGAGATCGTCATGGTGGGTTATCCGACGGGGATCAAATCCGGCGGCTGCTGGCCGCTCGTCCCGGTCCTGCCCCAGGATGCCGACTACATCCAGGCCAACATCGACCGGCTCAACGCGCGGATGGCCGAGCAGTCCGCCGCGCACGGCGCGAAGTACGTCGACATCAGGACGCCGAGCATCGGGCACGACGCCTGCCAGCCGATCGGCGTCAAGTGGATCGAAGGGCTCATCCCGTCGGTGGTGAACAACAGCTTCGCCCCGCTGCACCCGAACGCCGCCGGGCTCGCGGCGGTGGTGCCGAGTATCCGGAAGGTGCTGTAGCGCCGTCGAGTGTCATGAAAGGGTCGTTCCTGACGAAAAACGTCAGGAACGACCCTTTCATGACATATGCGAGGACTCAGGTCAGGCGGACGGCGACCAGTACAGGAGCCGGTTCGGGGAACCGGAGCCCGGGTTGGTCACCTTGCCCGGCGTGGCCGCGTTGATCAGCGCGGTGGCCACTTGCGCGGGCGTGGCGCTCTTGTTGTTCTGCAGGAAGCGGGCCGCGACGCCGACCACGTGCGGGGTCGCCATCGAGGTGCCGCTGATGGTCCTCGTCGCGGTGTCGTTGGTGTTCCACGCCGAGGTGATGTTCGTGCCCGGCGCGAAGATGTCCACGACGCTGCCGTAGTTGGAGAAGCTGGAGCGCGCGTCGGTGTTGGTGGCCGAGCCGACGGTGATCGCCTGGGTCACGCGGGCGGGGGAGAAGCCCGACGCGTTCGAGTTGGAATTCCCGGCGGCCACGCCGTAGGTGACACCCGCGGCGATCGACCGGCGGACGGCGTCGTCGAGGGTGCTGGAGGCGCCGCCGCCGAGGCTCATGTTGGCCGCGGCCGGTTTGACGTGGTTCTTGGTGACCCAGTCGATACCCGCGATGACCCCGGCGGTGGTGCCGCTGCCGGAGTTGTTGAGCACGCGGACGCCGTAGACGGTCGCGCCCTTGGCGATGCCGTACTGCGAACCGGCGATGGTGCCGGCGACGTGGGTGCCGTGGCCGTTGCCGTCCTGCGCGACGGCGTCGTTGTCGACGAAGTCGTAGCCGTTGCGGGCGCGGCCGCCGAAGGTCTGGTGGCTGATCCGCAGGCCGGTGTCGATGACGTAGACGTTCACGCCCGCACCGGTGCTGGTGTAGCTGTACTTGTTGTCGAGCGGGAGGTTGCGCTGGTCGACGCGGTCGAGACCCCAGGACGGCGGGTTGTTCTGGGTCGCGTCGGCGTGGACGACCTGGTTCTGCTCGACCGACGCCACCGACGGGTCGGCGGCGAGCCGCTTGGCCTGCCGTTCCGACAGCGTCGCGGAGAAGCCCTTGAGCGAGCTGCTGTAGACCTGCTCCACCTTCGCGCCGAAGCGGTTCGCCAGCGCGGCGACGACGCCGGTGTCCTTCAGCGTGACGATGTAGCTGTTCGGGATCGCTCCGGCGGATCCCGCGGCGAGGATCTGTCCTTCGGCGGCTTGAGCGGGAGCGGCGGTGACACTGATCGCGACCGCGACCGCGCTCGCCATTCCGGCACGTGACAGCCAACGCGCTTGTCTCGTCTCTCGCATGTGTTCGTCCTGTCGTTCGCAGGGGACCGGCCGGTCAAGACCACAGCGGCGGAAAGGCGGTCCAGCTCGACCGCATGGGACGGCACCTGCCGAATCCCACGGGGATCGAGGTTATTGAGCGCGTGACATGTCCGAATCGACTGAATGGGGCAGGGCCCGACCTTCGTCTGGCGGCCATTGGCGGCGGTGCCCTGCACGGAAAGTGTGCTCCGTACCCTGTGGCTGGAACACCTTGCCGAGCTTCTGGAGTCCGAACCACCGTGCCAGCCCTTTCCAGCCTGCGAGCCGACTGCGAGAACTGCTTCGGCCTGTGCTGTGTCGTCCCGGCCTTCGCGGCTTCGGCCGACTTCGCGATCACCAAACCGGCGGGCCAGGCGTGCCCGAACCTGGGCGAGGACTCCCGGTGCGGCATCCACGACAAGCTCCGCAAGAAGGGCTTCACCGGCTGCACGGTCTACGACTGCTTCGGCGCGGGCCAGAAGGTCTCCCAGGTCACCTTCGACGGTGAGGACTGGCGGAAGTCGCCGAAGACGGCGAAAACGATGTTCGCGGTCTTCCCGGTCATGCGGGATCTGCAGGAACTGCTCTACTACCTCACCGAGGCGGCCTCACTGCCGACGTCCGCGCCCATCCGTGACGACCTGGACGAGATGATCGACCGGACCGAGCGGATGACGCTGGACACGCCCGGCGTGCTGCGGAAACTGGACGTCCACTCGCATCGGGGCGCGGTGAACGGGCTGCTGCTGCGTGCGAGCGAACTCGCCCGCGCCGCCGTGCCGGGCAAGAAGAAGGACCGGCGCGGCGCCGACCTCATCGGTGCGAAGCTCAAGGGATCGAATCTGCGTGGCGCGCTGCTGCGAGGGGCGTATCTGATCGGCGCGGACCTGCGGGGAGCCGATCTCCGTCAGGCCGACGTCACCGGGGCGGACCTGCGGGACGCCGACCTCCGTGGCGCGGATTTCCGGGACGCGCTCTTCCTGCTCCAGTCGCAATTGGACGCGGCGAAGGGCGACGCGACGACGAAACTGCCGGACTCTCTTTCCCATCCGGCGCACTGGTAGATCCGTTATCCCGTGTGGACGATCTCCTGCTCCCAGTCGCCGCGTGCCTGGGTGTGCAGGCGCCAGTAGTGCTCGGCGATGTCGTCGGGGTCGAACGGGGTTCCCTTCGCGACGGGACCGGCCACGGTCACCGTGGCGACATGCACTCCTGAGCGGCCGAATTCCTTGTCCAGCAGCGAAACCAGCGCTCGCACGCCCGCTTTTCCGAGCGAGAGGCTCGTGTAGGCGGGTACGGCTTCGGGCATTCCGCCGGTCACGATGATCGTGCCCGCTCCGCGCTCGGCCATCCCCGGCGCGACATGGGCGGCGGTGGTGATCGCTCCGACGACGTTGACCGACCACGCCGCGAGATGCCGTTCGACGGACAGCTCGCCGGGGGTGTCGGCCTGGATGATCGCCGCGTTGTAGACCACGACGTCGGGCTCGCCGTGCTCCCGCGCGGCGGTGTCGAGTGCGGCTTTGAGGGAAGCCTCGTCGGTGACGTCGGCGGTGAGCGCCAGCGCGGTCCCGAGTTCGGCGGCCAGCGGTTCCAGGGTCGCCGACTGGCGGGCCAGCAGGGTGATCGGCAGCCCTTCCTTGGCGAAGCGGTGCGCGACCGAGCGGCCGATGCCCGGTCCCGCGCCGATGATCACTGCGCCTGCCATGTGCTTCTCCTTCTGGGTGGGGTGCGGTGACCGTAGGGCCTGACATCGGTGTGAAGGTCAAGGCCGCGCCGCAAAGTGTTCACTGGATGAGCGGTTTTCCTGCGAGACTGGGCGCCATGCGTGCCGATCGCCTGGTGGCCACCCTCCTGCTGATGCAGGCGCGTGGCCGCGTCACGGCTTCCGAACTGGCCGACGAGCTGGAGATCTCGGTCGCCACCGCCCGGCGTGACCTCGAGGCGTTGTCGGCCGCGGGGGTCCCGGTGTATCCGCAGCCCGGCCGGGGCGGCGGATGGTCGCTCGTCGGCGGCGCGCGGACCGACCTCAGTGGACTGTCGGCGCCGGAGGCTCAGGCGCTGTTCCTGCTCGCCGGTCCGGCCGCGTCGATCTCGCCCGAGGTGAAATCCGCGCTGCGGAAGCTGGTCCGGGCCCTGCCGGACACGTTCCGCGCCGACGCGCAGGCCGCGGCGGACGCGGTCGTCATCGATCCGTCGCGGTGGGGTGAACGGGAGAAGGAGCGGCCCGCACTGCTCACCGTGCTGCAGTCCGGGATCGTGCGCCGCCGCAAAGTCCGGTTCAGCTATGCGAAGAAGGGCGCGGAACCGGTGGTGCGGGTCGTCGATCCGTGGGGGCTCGTGGACAAGGACGACATCTGGTACCTCATCGCGGGCACCGAGAAGGGGCAGCGCACCTTCCGCGTCGATCGCATGTCCGACGCCGAGGTCAGCGACCTGCCCGCGGGACGGCCGGACGATTTCGAACTGTCGCGGGCCTGGGAGCAGGTGGTCGACCAGGTCGAGCAACGCCGTTCGGGGCTGGACGCGACCGTGCTCATCGCCGAGCGGCATCTGCCGATCCTCCAGGACCATTTCGGGCGGCAGGCGCGCGTCGAGGAGACGCTCGAAGACGGGCGTGTGCGGGTGACTGTGTCTGCGCCGGTGGCGTGGATGATCGCGCAGCAGCTCGCGGGCTGGGGCTCGATGATCGAGGTACTGGGGCCGGAGTCGGTTCAGGAGGAACTCGCCCGCATCGGCGCGGAACTGGTCGAGCGTTACGCGACGCCGGCGCGGTAACCCTGCGGGCTGACGCCGTGTTCGCGTTTGAACGCGGTGCTGAGTGCGAACGAGCTGCCGTAGCCGACCTGCCGGGCGACCGCGCCGATCGTGACGTCGGGATGCTGGCGTAGGAGATCGGCGGCGAGCGCGATCCGCCAGCTCGCGAGGTAGGCCATCGGCGGCTCGCCGACCGCGGCGGTGAACCGCCGGGCGAACGCGGCCCGGGACACGCCGGTGTCGGCCGCCAGGCTCGCCACGGTCCAAGGTTCGGAAGGCTTGTGCTGCAACAGTTTCAGCGCGCGTCCGACGACGGGGTCGCTGTGCGCGCGATACCAGGCGGGGGCCGCGGCGTCGGGCCGGTCGAACCAGGTCCGCAAGGCGGCGACCAGAAGCAGGTCGAGCACGCGGTCCAGGACGGCTTCCTGGCCGGGCGTGTCCTTGACGATCTCGCCGGCGAGCAGCGTCACCAGCGGGTTGTCCCATTCGTCGTCCCGGACGACCAGCAACGACGGAAGCGCGTTGAGGAGCCGTTTGCTGATCTCGCCCTCCAGCGGATAGGTGCCGGTGAGCAGGTTGACGGGGCCGTCCGGATCGTCGCCCCAGGTGCGGACGCCGAGATCCGACAGCTCGGTGAGGTGTTTCCCGTCCGGGGTCAGACATTCCTGTCCCGGCAGGATCATCGCCTGCGGTGGGGTGGCCGGGTCGTCCGCGACGAGATACGGGTCCGGACCGCGGGCGATGGCGATGTCTCCGGTGCCGAGGCGGACGGCGTCCCCGTGGTCGGGCACCACCCAGGACTCACCGCGCACCTGTGCCATCACCGTCAGCGGCGCCTCGTCCTCGATCCGCAGCGACCACGGCGGGGTCATGACCGACTTCAGCAGGAAAGCACCGCGGGCGCGGGGTCCGTCGAGCAGACCGGCGAGGGGATCCATCCCGCAAGTGTAGACGATGAAACATGGAATAGAGCCTTTGAACTATGTTCCGTCTCATTTGTAGGCGTTTGACTGGTGCCATGACGAACACGAAGAACAACGAGACGGTCCTGGTCCTCGGCGCGACGGGCAAGACCGGGAGCCGGGTCGCGCAGCGGCTGACCGACCTCGGGATCGACGTCCGGAAGGCCTCGCGGCCGGTGTTCGACTGGGACGACCGCTCGACCTGGACGGCCGCGGTCACCGGAATCGGCGCCGCCTACCTGACCTATTACCCCGACCTCGCCTTCCCCGGTGCCGCCGAGGCGATCCGCGATTTCTCCAAGCTGGCCGTGGACCACGGTGTGCGGCGGCTGGTCCTGCTGTCCGGTCGCGGCGAAGAGGAAGCAGTGGTCAGCGAACAAGGGGTACGGGACTCCGGTGCCGAGTGGACGGTCGTGCGGGCCAGCTGGTTCGCGCAGAACTTCAGCGAGCACTTCCTGCTGGAGCCGGTGCTCGCCGGGGAGATCGTGCTGCCCGCTGGGGAGGTGACCGAGCCGTTCGTCGACGTCGAGGACATCGTGGACGTGGTGGTGACGGCGCTGACCACCGACGGGCACGGCGGTGAGGTGTACGAGCTGACCGGTCCCCGGTTGCTGGGTTTCGCGGACGCGGCGGCGGAAATCGGTAAGGCTTCCGGGCGGGATGTCCGGTACGTTCCGGTCTCCGCCGCGGAATTCGCCGCGGGCGCGGCCGAACAGGGCGTGCCGGAGGAGGAGATCGAGGGCCTGACCGACCTGTTCACGCGCATCCTCGACGGCCGGAACTCCTCGCTCACCGGTGACGTCGAGCGGGTGCTGGGCAGGCCCGCGAGGGACTTCTCCGAATACGCCGCGAAAGCGGCGGCCACCGGGGTCTGGAATCGATGAGACGGGCTGGAATCGGAAGGGAGGCGACAGGAATGGCGATGCTGAGCGAAATCGTCCTGATCGCGGCCGTCATCACGGCGGGGTTGATCGCCGGCTTGTTCTACGCCTACACGTGCTCGGTGATGCCGGGGCTGGGGCGCGCGGACGCCAGGACGTACGTGACGGGGATGCGGGAGATCAACATCGCGATCCTCAACGGCTGGTTCGGGCTGAGCTTCGGCGGTGCTCCGCTGCTCGCGGCGGTCGCGGCGGCGTTGCACTTCCGGTCGGAACTGCGGCCCGCGCTGCCGTGGCTCATCGCGGGGTTCGCCCTGCTGGTGGTGATGCTGATCGTGACGATGGCGATCAACGTGCCGCTGAACAACGCGCTCGAAGCGGGGTTCGACGGCGACAGCACCGACTTCGCGGCGCTGCGGGCGAAGTTCGAGGGTGTCTGGGAACGGTGGAACCTCGTGCGGACCTTGGCCGCGATCGGTGGCTTCGGCGCGCTGGTGGGCGGGCTGATCGTGCACGTCCGCGCCTGACGCGTGTCAGGAAAGGGTCGTTCAGGACGAAAAACGTCTTGAACGACCCTTTCCTGACATCAGGCGTCGAGAAGTGCCAGGACCTGCGGAGCGAACGCGGCGGCCTCGGCGGCGAAACCACCGTGGTCGCCGGGGAAGTAGACCGGCTCGACGCCGAGACGGGCGGCCGCGAGCACCGCCGCCTCGTGCGCGGGCTGCCCGGCCGAGTCCTTCCCGACGCCGACGACGATCCGGGTGTCCGACGCCTTCAGCGCTTCGTAGTCCGGGGTGTAGGTCCCGATCATGTTCATCAGGTGCACGACGAAGAACTCCATGTTCTTCCGCATTTCCGGCGGGAGCGCGCTCCCGTCCATCTCGAAACCGGCGTCGGCCATGAACTTCGCCATCGCCGCCTCGATGCCGTGTTCACGATGAAGGCGCTGCAACTCGTCCGGATCACCGTCGGGTTGTCCCGGCAGGAGCGCCCTCAGCGGCGGTTCGTGCGCCAGGAGCGTCTTCACCCGCCCGGGATGGCGGGTGACGAGATCGAACGCCTGCATGCACCCACCACTGGACGCGAAGATCACCGCCGGTTCCGCGCTCACGCTGTCGAGCAGGCGCAGCGCGTCGTCGGTGTGGGCCTCGATCCGTTGCTCCCCGTCCGGATCGTCGAGGGTGCTGCGGGAAATGCCGCGCGGGTCGTAAGTGATCACCGTGTAGTGCTCCGCGAGCAGGCTCGCGATCGGCGCGAACATGGCGGAATCGGCCGCGCCACCGGGAATGCACAGCAGCACCGGACCGCTGCCGGTCACGGTGTGGTGCAGCCGGGCGCCGGGGACGTCGAGAACGGCCATCGGATGACCCCTTCCTCTTTTCGGGACTTGTCGCCCACCGACGAACGGCGACGCCGCGGACAGACAACCGGGCGTCAGGAGATTTCGGCGAGTTTTCCCGACAGGTAGGTGCGCTCGGCGTCGGTGCCGGCGAGCGCGAGTGCCTCGCGGTACGCGTCGGCGGCTTCGTCGAGCCGGTCGAGCCGCCGGAGCAGGTCCGCGCGGGTCGCGGGAAGCAGGTGGTATCCGGGGAGAGCGCCGTCCGCGGTGAGCTTGTCGACCAGTTCGAGCCCGGCCTCGGGGCCCTCGGCCATGGCGACGGCGACCGCGCGGTTCAGTTCGACGACGGGCGAGGGCACGAAACGCAGCAGTTCCCCGTAGAGGGCGGCGATCTGTGCCCAGTCGGTGTCGGCGGCGCGGGCGGCCGTCGCGTGGCAGGCGGCGATCGCGGCCTGGATCTGGTACTGCCCGGCGACACCGCGGCGGAGCGCGGTCTCCAGCAGTTCCGTGCCCTCGGCGATCTCGGCGGTGTTCCAGCCGTCGCGGTCCTGGTCTTCGAGCGAGACGAGGGTGCCCTGGTCGTCGACGCGGGTGGCGCGGCGGGCGTCGTGCAGGAGCAGCAGGGCCAGCAGCCCGAGGACCTCCGGTTCGCCCGGCATCAGGTTCGCGAGGATCCGGGCGAGCCTGATGGCCTCCGCGGACAGGTCGGGCCGGAGCAGGTCTGTACCGGCGCTGGCCGAGTAGCCCTCGTTGAACAGCAGATACAGCATCCCGAGCACCGCGGCCGTGCGTTCGGGCAGCAGTTCCGCGGGCGGGACCCGGTACGGGATGCCCGCCGTGCGGATCTTCCGTTTCATCCGGACCAGGCGCTGCGACATCGTCGCCTCGGAGACGAGGAAGGCGCGGGCGATCTCGGCGGTGGTGAGCCCGGCCAGGGTCCGCAACGCGAGCGCGATCTGCCCTTCGAGCGGCAGCGCGGGATGACAGCAGGTGAAGATCAGCCGGAGCCGGTCGTCGTGGACACCGCTCTCGTCCCACTCCGGTTCGGCGGGGACGTGCAGTTCGGCGGCCTCGCGCAGTTTCGCCGCGCCGACGGCCTCTCGCCGGATCCGGTCGGTGGCGCGGTTGCGTGCCGCCGTCGTCAGCCAGGCGCCGGGTTTCGCCGGGACGCCGTCGCGGGGCCAGGTGCGCAACGCGAGCGCGAACGCCTCTTGGAGGCATTCCTCGGCGAGGTCCCAGTCGCCGGTGACGCGGATCAGGGTGGCGATCACCTGTCCCGACTCCTCACGGAACGCCCGCGTGATCGCGGCGTCGAGTTCGGTGGTCATCCGACCAGTCCTTCCAGCAGCGGCACGATCTTCTCCGGCGCCGGATACGCGGTGATCTCGTCCCGCAACCGCCCGGCCGCCTCCCGGTAGGACGGTTCCCGCAGCACCGTGGTCACGGCGTCGCGGATGTCCTGCGGTGTCGCGTCGATGACGTCGAGGACGGTCCCGAGCCCGAGTTCGGTGACCCGATCGCCGTTGTGGGGCTGGTCGGCGCCCATCGGGAGCAGCACCATCGGCAGCCCGTGGGCGAGCACGCCGAGCAGGCTGCCCGAACCGCCGTGGCTGAGGACTGCGTCGCAGTACGGGAGGACGTCGTCCTGCGGCAGGTAGCGCGTGAGGTGGATGTGCTCGGGCTGAGGGCCGAACTCGGCGGGATCGATGAGGTTCCCGACGGTGACCACACAGGTCGCGTCGACCTCCCGCAGTCCTGCCAGTGCCCGGGCGAACAGGTCGCCGGATTCGGTGTTGAAGATGGTGCCGAGGGTGAAGTAGACGGTGGGGCGCCCTTCGACGTGCCACGCCGGTGCCGGTCCGCGAGCGGGAAGCGGGTTGTGGAACGGGCGTGCGGTCGGCGGCAGCGGGAACCGGGGATCGCGGAAGCTCGCGGGGAACGGCGAGAGCACGAGGTGGCGGTATGCCATCTCCAGATTTCGCTGCGGTGGGAGGCCGTGTGCGGCGCGGACCTCGTTGAGCGCGTCGTCGATCAGTTCGGCGCGGATGAGGACTCCGGCCGCGGTCACCAGGACGGTGGCGTGTGGGAGGCCTCGCCGTTCGGCGGTGATCATCGCGCCGTGATCGGCTTCGTCGCATACGAGCAGATCCGGTTCCCAGCCCTCGCAGAGCGCCGTGACGTCCTTCGCGCGCAGGGGCGCGGTGCGGCGGACGAAGCCGTCACGGAGGTCGCTGTCCTCGCGGTCCCTGTCGACGGGGAGCAACGGGCGGCGTGCGCCGTCACTGCCGAGGTCCGGTCCCGACGGGAACGCGGTGAACCCGGCCGCCTCGACGATCGGGACCATCAGCGGCTCGCCGGTGAACGCGATCGTGTGCCCCGTGCCGGCGAGCGCGTGGGCGAGGGGGAGCAACGGCCGGAAGTGGCCGTTACCGCCCGCGAAGGTGAACAGGACACGCATGTCAGCGACCCTATCGGCGGAGCGTCGGCGCTACCCTGCTGCGGTGATCGATACGGACGCCGACGAGGTCCGGCTGTGCGCACTGGAAGGCTGCGAGAATCCCCTGCCCCCACCCGCGGTGGACGCCGAGGGGAAACGCAAGGGAGGCCGTCCCACGGCCTATTGCGGCAAGGCCCACGCCGACGCCGCCTCGCGTGCCCGGCGGGCGGCCGCGGTGGCGAGCGTGGCCGATCCGCTGCTGGAGGTCCGCCGGATCGCCGACGAGTTCACGCCGACGGCGGCGTCGCTCGTGGAACTGCTCGACGCGATGCGTTCGCGGTTCGACGACGCCGGTGAGGCGGCGCTGGGCCGGGTGACCGAGGCCGAGACCGACGCGGCGACGGCCCGGCGCGAGGCCGAGGACGCGCAGCAGGCGGCCGCGAAGGCCGACACCGCGCGCGCGGCCGCGGTGGCCGCGTCCCGCGACGACAAGGCGGCCAAGGTCAAGGCGGAACGCGTCGCCGAGCAAGCCTTGAAGGACGCGGAGGAGACCCGGCAGCGTTCGTGGGCCGAGGTCGCCGCCCACGAACGAGCCCGCGGTGCCGCGGAAGCCGCGACCGTCGCGGCGGAACGTGCCCGCGATGAGCTGCTCGCGGAGCTCCGGACGCTGCGTGAGGAGAAGACCCGGCTGACGACGGAGCTGGCCGAGCGCGACACGGCATTGGCCCGGGCGGCCGCGGAAGTCGCGGCGCTGCGGGACCGGCTCGACGAGGCCAAGACGCGCGCGACGGTGTCCGAAAAGGACTCGGCCGGGCTTCGGACGTCGCTCGCGGAAGAACACACGGCCAGAAGCCTCGCCGAAGCCCGGGCGACGGCTCTCGCCGAGGAACTGGAGCGGGCACACGCCCGCGCGGCCGCCGACCAGGCGCGGTACGACGACGTCGTCCGCCGGCTTGCCACGCCTTCGCGCGAATCGGCTGTGGAGCCTTCCGAGCTGACGTAAAGTCCCGCTGTGAGCGGATACGAGGTCGAGATCGGTCAGCTGCGGGCCGCGGCCAAGGCGGCGGGATCCGCCGCGGACCAGGCCAGAGCCGTGGAACCGGGCACCGGCTTGGGCGCGATAGCGACGGCGTTGCCGGGCGGAGAGGCCGCGAAGAGCGCGCCCACGCTGGCGTCGACGTGCACCGAGCGCGCGAAGGGGTGGGCAGGCGAGATCGACCGCTGGAGCGAATCGATCACCAAAGCCGCCAAGGCGTACTCCGAAAACGAGAACTCCGCGGAGGAGGCTTTCGGAGGATGACGGTCGGCTACGACGACGTCCGCAAATGGGACGCCGAGGTACTCAACGCGACGGCCACCGACCTGGGTGGCCGTCGGGACAAACTCGTCGGGCTGCAGGACGAACTCGACGACGCCAGGAAACTGCCCGACTGGCGCGGCCCCGCCGGCGAGCGTGCACGCGGTTCGCTGGGCGACACACGGAACAAGGCCGAGATCCTGATCGCGGAGCTGTCCGCCGTCGAACGTGCCCTGCAGAACGCGTCGGACGACGTGTCCGCGCTGAAGACCAGGGTCGCCAACAACGACTCCCTCGCCGGCACCTACCAGTTCAGCATCGCCGCCGACGGCGCGATCGTGGACGGCAAACCCGCCGGCCCGCCGCCGAAGTCACGGTTCGAGGCCGAAGAGCGCGCCGAGTCCCAGCGGCACCGCGAAACCATCCGGAAGCAGCTGGAGCAGGAAACCAAGGCGATCCTCACCGCGGCGAACAGCATCGACGCGGCGCTGGCCCGGGTGATGGGGCTCGTGCAGGACGGTCAGATCAGCGACCACGAGGCGACCGATCTGGCAGGTGCCAAGAAGGCCGGGCAGATCGACGCCGGAGTCGTCGAGATGGAGCAGGCGCTGCGCGACGCCGGGCTGCTGAGCGGGCCACCCGCGTCCGGGCACTACCGGCAGTGGCTCGAGAACGCCGTACGCCGGGGCGTGTCGATCGACACTGTCAAGAAGATCGCCGACGAGCACGACATCACGCCGGAGGACTTCAAGGTCCTCGACCGGATGGAAGAGATCCGCGAGGACGAGGACGGCGACGGGACCTACAAGTCGTACTTCCTGATGCCGGCCGACGTCAGCGGGGACGACGCCGCCAAAGCGGTGCGGATGACCTACATCCTGAACGCGGGCACCGACTACGGCACCGAAGGCGAGAAGACCGACTTCGCGCCGACCCCGTACGGATCCGAGGAACTGCGGCGGATCACCGACCGGCAGCGGGAGAACTCCTGGAGCTACGACGACGACGTGGGTTTCGTGCACGGCAACGGCGGGCGGCTGGTGACCACCCCGAACGGCATGATGATGGGCCTGGGCGGGAACCTCATCCAGGACCAGTTCAGCCAACAGGGCGGGACCGCCTGGGGCGACACGTTCATGCTGAACATCGACGACGCGAAGGATCCGGCGCAGCAACTTCGCGAGGTGGTGAAGTCGGGGCACGCCTGGTACGAGGACGACAACGGCGCGTCCCAGGGCTCGCTCGACCTGGACCGGTTGCTGCACCACGAGGAGCGCCACTCCCAGCAATGGGCACGCGAAGGCTATGCCGGCTTCCTCGCCTCCTACGCGTGGGAGCGGGTCACCGGCGGCAACGAAACCGAGGAAGACGCGGGACTCACCGATGGCGGATATCACTAAGCGGGCCTGCGCCGCGTTGCTCGTGATGGCGGTGACCGCGGCGTGCGACACCAAGGCGCAGTTCGCGCCGTCCCTGCCGCCGGAGGCCGGGTTCCGCATCGACGGCGGCGTCTTGAAACTGTGGACGGGCACCCCGTGCGAGGGCGTCACCGGCCTGAGGCTGACCTTCGACTCCGGCACGCAGAACAGCACGGAACAGGTGTGGGCCGCGCCGAAGCCGGGCGTGCGGGTCGAGCGGCTGGACCTGCTGGGCGGTTCCACCGCGGACGCCGGTGGCCTCCAGGTCCGGACACCGCTGCCCGCGGCGTACGACTGGACCAAGGCGGGCTCGGTCAACATCTCCGTCGACGGCCCGAAAGCCTTCGGTGCCAAGGCCGATCTGGCCCAGGTGCTGCGTGAGTCGGCCGGGCATCCGGCCGGGAGCTACCTGTTCGGCCGGAGCGGCTGGATGGAGGCCGCGGACGTGCAGCGCGAGAACCGGAAGTCGTTCCTGACCATCTGCACTCCCGATCCGGCATGACGGCCTCGCGGACGGTGGTGCGACGTGTCGTGCTCGGCGCGTTCGTCTGTGTCGTGGGGGTGATCGTGCTGCTCGTCGGCAGGGTGGTGCTCAGCGCGACCGGGCTGTCGTGGGACCCGCATGGGTACGGGATGTTCGCCGGGGTCCTGTTCACGGCGGTTCTGACGCCGGTCGCGCTGGCGCTGTGGCTGCTCTACCGCCGACTCCGAGAACGCGGTAACTGAACGCGATTCGGGCGGTTCGCGTGATTGGAGGGACGACACACGTGACTACGTGGACGGCATGCGTGATTGGAGGGACGACACGCGGTGGGACTCGGCCGCGACAGTGTCGTCCGTCCAGTCACACGTGTCGTCCACTCAATCACGCGAGAACGCTCAGGAGGGAAGTTCGGTCCCCGACTTACCGGAACCACCGGTGACCAGCTGCTCGACTCCGTCCAGGATCCGTGCCAGCCCGAACCGGAAGGTGTGCAGCGGCGCGCTCGCCGCACCGTGCGTTTCCCCGGCCGCCTGCCCGATGCGTGCCGCCAGCGGGAACAGGCCGGCGTCGGCTTCGGGGATCTCCGCGAGCACGGGCGCGCTGGCCGTCCACCATTCCATGTCCGTCAGGCCGGAGCGCCGCACGAGACTCGCCGATTCCACCGAGCCGCGTGCGATGCCCTGGACGAAGCCGTTGACCATCGCCACGACGGCGTCCATCTCCAAGTCGGTGAGCCCGATGGCGTCGACGGCCTTCAGCTCGCGTTCGTGCTTCGCGAAGGTGTGCGGGCCGAGGGGGAGACGGCCGGTGGTGAGCTGCAGCATCCAGGGATGCCGGTGGTACATCTCCCAGGCGTCCTCGGCGAGGATCGTCATCGTGACCCGCCAGTCGTGACTGGCCGGGGGATCGGTCAGTTCACCGTGGACCCGGTCCATCATCAGGTCGAGCAGTTCGGCGCGGCTGTGGATGTAGGTGTAGATCGTCATGGGGGAGACGCCGAGCTTGTCCGCGCCCCGGCGCACCGACAGCGAGGTGATGCCCTCGGTGTCGGCGATCTCGATGGCCGTTGTGACGATCTCGTCCACGGTGAGCTTGGGTTTGGGGCCGCGGCGGGGTTTGTCGCGCACGCCCCAGAGAAGCTCGATGGTCCGCCGCGGGTCGCCCGCACCGGTGTGTTCCGCGTCCGTCATCACGTTCTCTCTACGGTGTACGGAGTTGTGTTATCCTGAACTGTACACCGTACAGAGATTGGGGTTGAGTGGCGTCTCACGACGGTTTCGGCAGTGTTGCTTTCGAACCGAAAAATCCCCCTCGGGCCAGCGGATTCGTCTTCTGGAACGCCGACGGGAACATGCCGGGGACCGGGGAGGTGACCGTCGCCCTCCCCGAGATCGTCACCGTGCCGTGTGTCCGGCTGCCGATGGCCGAAGCGCTTCCCGCGCTGCTGCGTCTCAAGGAGAGCGACGACCCCTCCGCGCGTTTCTGGAGCACGGCCGCCACGGCGGCGTTGAAGCTCGCCGAGGCGGGCAGGCTGCTTCCCGGGCTCACGGAGTCCGATGTGGACGCTTGGCGCGCAGGCCCGCTGGAACCGGCCGACGCCGCCTGGCTGCGCGAGTTGTCCGAAGCGATGCCCGCGCTCGCGCGGGCCATCCCGGGTGAGGGAAACCTGCTTCCGGCACGGTATCCGTTGCTGCGCGCGTTCCTGGACGCCGTGGTCGACACCCTTCCCCGCACGCCCGCCGCCGCGCAAGCCGCTGGGGTGAAGGCGTTCGCCGCCGCGCCTTCGCACCGCGTTCCGCAGTTGCGGGACTGGGCGGCCGAGGTCGCGGCCGGGCTGGATTCCGGCGTCCGGGTCTCGATCCGGATCGAAGCGCCGGGAGACGACTTCACGATCGGCCGGTTCAACGGGGTCGTCCAGGTGCACAGCCTCGCCGACCCCGGCGTCCTGATCGACGCCGCCGCGCTCTGGGCGGGCGACGACCGGTTCGGCCCGAGGGCGCGGATCGACGTGATGCTGGCGTTGCGCCGGGCCGCGCAGTTGTGGCCGCCGCTGGAGCCGCTGCTCGGTGCGGCGGTCCCCGACGAGGTCGGGCTCGGGGATGCCGACATCACCGAGCTGCTCACCACCGCGGCCCCGCTACTGGCCACGGCGGGCATCGATGTGCACTGGCCCGCCGATCTCGCCCGCGACCTGAGCGCCAAGGCGGTCGTCGGTGGCGGGGACGCCCCACCCGCCGATCTTCCGTCGTTCTTCGCCGGCGGCACGCTGCTGCAGTTCGACTGGCAGCTGGCCCTCGGTGGCGCGCCGCTCACCGCGGCCGAGATGGACGCGCTGGCCGAGGCGCACCGTCCCGTCGTGCGGTTGCGGGATCAGTGGGTGCTCGTCGACCCGGCACTCGCGGCGAAGGCGCGGGATCGCGAGCTGAAGCCGCTCACGCCGATCGACGCGCTCGGTGCCGCCCTGAGCGGGACCACCGAGATCGACGGTGAACGCGTCGACGTCCTCACCGACGGCTGGCTCGCCGCGTTGCGGGAGCGGCTGCTCGCCCCACCGGAACCGCAGGCTCCGCCACGAGGCCTGGCCGCGACGCTGCGCGATTACCAGATGCGCGGCCTGCAGTGGCTCACCGCCATGACCTCGATCGGGCTCGGCGGCTGTCTCGCCGACGACATGGGGCTCGGCAAGACGATCACGCTGATCTCGCTGCATCTGCACCGCGCGGACGGCCCGACGCTGGTCGTCTGCCCGGCCTCGCTGCTGGGGAACTGGGAGCGCGAGATCACCAAGTTCGCCCCCGGTGTCCCGGTGCGGCGGTTCCACGGCACCGAACGCTCGCTCGACGACCTCGGCGACGGCTTCGTGCTCACCACCTACGGCACCCTGCGGGTGGATCCGGAACCGCTGGGGTCCGTCCACTGGGGACTGTTGGTGGCCGACGAGGCCCAGCACGTCAAGAACCACCGGTCCGGCACGGCGAAGGCGCTGCGGACGCTGACGTCGTCGGCGCGGGTGGCGCTCACGGGCACCCCGGTGGAGAACAACCTCGCCGAGCTGTGGGCGATCCTGGACTGGACGACACCGGGCCTGCTCGGCACCATGGCCGACTTCCGCCGCGTGTGGGCGAAACCGGTCGAGTCCGGAAAGGACCCGGACGCCGCGGAGCGTCTGTCCCGGCTCGTACGCCCGTTCCTGTTGCGCCGACGCAAATCCGATCCGGGGATCGCGCCGGAGCTTCCGGCCAAGACCGAGACCGACCGGCCGGTGACGCTCACGTCCGAGCAGGCGGCGTTGTACGAGGCGACGGTGCGCGAGCTGATGGCCGAGATCGCCGGCAGCGAGGGCATCGCGCGCCGTGGCCGGATCGTCAAGCTGCTCACCGGGCTCAAGCAGATCTGCAACCATCCCGCGCAGTACCTCAAGGAGCCGTCGGAATCGGTGCTGGACGGCCGGTCGGGCAAGCTCGAGCTGCTCGACGAATTGCTGGGCACGATCCTCGCCGAGGACGGCGCGGTGCTGGTGTTCACGCAGTACGTCGCCATGGCGCGGCTGCTGGAACGGCATCTCGCGCAGCGCGGGATCGGCACGCAGCTTCTGCACGGCGGCACCCCGGTGCCCAAACGCGAGGAGCTCGTGCGCCGGTTCCAGGCCGGTGAGGTGCCGGTGTTCCTGTTGTCGCTCAAGGCCGCGGGCACCGGGCTCAACCTCACGCGCGCCGATCACGTCGTGCACTACGACCGCTGGTGGAACCCCGCGGTGGAGGACCAGGCGACCGACCGCGCGTACCGGATCGGGCAGACCAGGCCGGTGCAGGTGCACCGGCTCATCGCCGAGGGCACGGTCGAGGACCGGATCGCGGCGATGCTGCGGGAGAAACGCGCGCTCGCCGACGCGGTGCTCGCGGGCGGCGAGGCCGCCCTGACCGAACTGACCGACGAGGAGCTGGCCGATCTGGTCGAGTTGAGGAGCCGCCGATGAGCACGCCAGATGACCGCGTCCGCGGTTTCCCCGCTTTCGGTGCCCAGGGCGGACGAGGTCAGTTCGCCCGCTCGTGGTGGGGCCGCGCGTGGATCAGCGCGATGGAGGACACCGCGCTGGATCTGCGGCAGCTCAAACAGGGCCGCAAGTACGCCGCGGCGGGCCGGGTCGGCCCCATCACGGTCAGCCCCGGACGGATCGCCGCGGTGGTCGACGATCAGGAGGGCCAGTACCGCACCGAGGTCCGCCTCGCGGAGCTGACCGGGGACGAATGGGACCGGTTCCTCGACCGGGTCGCCTCGCGTGCCGGGCATCTCGCCGCGTTGCTGGACCGGGACATGCCGCACGACCTCGTCGAGGCCGCCGACGACGCCGGGGTGCATCTGCTGCCCGGGATCGGTGACCTCGATCCGGACTGCGACTGCCCCGGCTGGGAGCTGCCGTGCCGTCACGCCGCGGCGCTGTCGTTCCAGGCGTCGTGGCTGCTCGATGCCGACCCGTTCGTGCTGTTGCTGATGCGCGGCAAGGGGGAGCGGGAGCTGCTCGACGAGCTGCAGCGACGTAACGCGCCCCGGTTCGTGCGCACCGGTGACGACGACATCGACGCCGAGCGGGCGTACGCCGATGAGCCCGGCCCGTTGCCGGATCTCGCCGCGTTCGCGCCCACCGGAGGCCCGACCGTGCCCGGGGCGCCCGACATCCCGGCCGAGGCCTTCGCCCTGCTGGTCGCCAACGCGGGACAGATGGCCGGTGCGCTCTTGGCGTCGGAGCCGAAGCTCACCCGCAAGCAGGACGCCGTCCGGCTCGCCGCGACTCGTCCGGAGGCCGCCGACAGGCTGCGCCCGGCCGAGAACGGCGAGGTCTTCGACCGCGCGGTGCTCGCCTGGCGGCACGGTGGCCGAGCCGGCCTCGACGTCCTGGAGACCACGTGGGCACCGCCGTCACAGGCGATGGGCCGGGCGCGGGCCGCCTTCGCCGAGGTCGTGGACGATCCCGGCGAAGGCCTGGACGTCGAACGCAACCACTGCACCGTCCACGGAACCGGGGTGCAGGTGCGGCTGGGCAAGGACGGGCTCTGGTACCCGTACCGGGATCAGTGGCCCGCCGGTCCGCCCGAAGCCGATCCCGGCGCGCTGTTCGCCGCGTTGCTCGGCTGATCCCACTGCCGTCCTCGCCGCAGCTGATCCAGGTGCGGCGAGGACAGGTGGAGGATCCGGTACCGGATCTCGTCCGACTCCGGTGCCTCGCCTGCCCAGAGGGTGTAGCGGACGACCTGCCAGGTCCGCGGGTCGACGGCCAGCGCGCCCGAATGCGCGCCGTCCTGGCGCAGGTGCTCGTGAAGCCCGTCGAGAGCTTCGCCGAGGAAGGCCACCGGGTCGGTCTCGTCGGGGATCCGCACGACGTGCTTTCCCGCCGCGACCGGGGAAGCGCCGAACGCGGGTCCTTCCTCGAAGCCGAGCACGGTCCAGTGCTGCACGGCGGGACGCCCGAAGGAGTCGACGATGCCGCTGAACGGGCCGCCGAAGAGGAAGGCGTTCATCCCGGCTTCGTCGTGCCACAGGTAGAAGGGTGAATACTGGTTCAGCGTCGAGCCGTCGACGCCGCGCTCACGGATCCCGTAGACCTTCAGCCCCAGACCGCCGAAGTCGTCGAGCAGATGCCCGCGGGTGGCGACGCGGTCGCGGATGATGCCCATGTCGTAGTCGGCGGGGAGGGTGATCTCGTACTGCATCGCATGCATGCCGTACATACTAGTAGGTACAGAGATCGACTTCGCCCGAAACTTGAAGCATGACAACAGGAAACGAGCGCGGACCCGTCCTGAGCCGGTTCCACCAGCGGTAAGGCAAAGGTGCCTTGTCGGGTGGCAAATCCGTGTCCAGGGAGGTGTTGCGAAAGCCCCTTTCGCAACGTTGAAGGTTGTGAAAGCCACTTTCACAACATCCGGAGCCGGCACGCCGGCGGGCGAGTATGACACCGGCTGCTGAGCGAATTCGTCGCCGGCTTGAACTGAGCGGCTATTTCCGGCTGAGCCGTACGATCCCTTCGTCGCCCTGCACCGCGACGACGACGATCACCTGCCGGTTGATCTGATGGGCCATCCCGGGCGGACCGGACACCGCGGCGCCCATCCCGCCCGAAGCCGGGGCGAGCCCCACCTTCCCGGCCTGGACCGCGACCGAGAGCGGTCCGGCGCCGCCGTCGTTGGGGATCTGGTCCCCGGTCCGGACGAACACCTCGCACTCACCGTCGGCGCAGGACCTCAGGTCCCGTCCGTCCGCCGCCACGAACGGCGCGCCAGACGGGGCCGCCGCCCCCAGCATCGGCGCGCTCTCCGCGGAAGTCTCCGGACTCGCCGCCGAGAAGATCGGCGTCGGGGCGGCCGTCGCGCAGCCGGCGGCGAACAGCGCCACGGGAACCAGGACCAGGCATCTTCGGCGATAAACCATGACCGAGGAACGTAGCCGACCCGCGAGCCCTTGCATGCACCCGAATTCCGCAATCCTGCGGCTGTTCGCAGTGCTGAGCGGCGGTCCGGCCGGGTGAATCGGCCGGACCGCCGCTGCACGTGGTCATACGGGTACCGAGAGTCCGGAACGTGTTCGCCGCCTGATCACGCGAGATACGTCTCCAATCACGCGAGATCGCCGTCCGCGCACGACGCCTCCGCTCAGACCTCCGCGCGGGAGATGATCGCCCGCGTGTCCACTCCGGACGGAAGCGTCCCGAATGCGACACCCCAGTCACCGCCCAGCCGCGACGCGCAGAACGCGTCGGCCACCGACGGCGTCCCGTGCCGCACCAGCAGCGAACCCTGCAGCACCAGCGCCATCGACTCGACCAGCCGCCGCGCCCGGTACTCGATGTCCGACAGATCGGACAGCTCCTTGCGCAACCTGCCCACCGCGTCGTCCAGCCGCGCGTCGGCGCCGGACGCCTGCTCGACCTCGGTGAAGTACGCCGCCACCGACTCCGGCTGCCTCGCCATCGCTCGCAGCGCGTCGAGCGCCGCGACGTTGCCCGAACCCTCCCAGATCGACATCAGCGGAGCCTCGCGGTAGAGCCGCGGCATCCCCGAGTCTTCGACGTACCCGTTCCCGCCCAGGCATTCCAGCGCCTCCACCGCGTGCGACGGGCCGCGCTTGCACACCCAGTACTTCGTCACCGCCAGGCCCAGCCGCCGGAAAGCCTGCTCCTGCTCGTCCTCCGGCCGGTCGGTGGCCGACGCCAGCCGCATCCCGACCGTCGTCGCCGCCTCGGACTCCACGACGAGATCCGCCAGCACGTTGCCCATCAGCGGCTGATCCACCAGGTTCGCCCCGAACGCGCGACGATGCCGCGTGTGGTGGATCGCCCGCACCGCGCCGTACCGCATCCCCGCGGCGCTCCCGACCGCGCAGTCCAGCCGGGTGTTGTTCACCATCTCGATGATGGTGCGCACCCCGCGCCCCTCCTCGCCGATCAGCCAGCCGATCGCGTCGTCGTACTCGATCTCCGACGACGCGTTGGACCGGTTGCCCAGCTTGTCCTTCAGCCGCTGGAGCCGGATCCCGTTGCGCGAGCCGTCCGGCAGGACGCGGGGGAGCAGGAAACACGACAGCCCGCCCGGCGCCTGGGCCAGCGTCAGGAACATGTCCGACATCGGCGCCGAGGTGAACCACTTGTGCCCGACGATCACGTAGCTGCCGTCACCCAGTGGACGCGCCGTGGTGGTGTTCGCCCGGACGTCGGAACCGCCCTGCTTCTCCGTCATCGACATCCCGGCGATGAGCCCGCGCTTCGAACTCGGCTCACGCAACCCGAAGTCGTACTCCGTCGCCGCCAGCAACGGCTCGTACCGCGCGGACAGCTCGGGGTTGAACCGCAACGCCGGAACCGCCGCGTACGTCATCGAAATCGGGCACGTGTGCCCCGCGTCGACCTGCCCCCACACGTACATCTTCGCCGCCCGCGCCGCGTGCGCGCCCGGACGGGGATCCCGCCACGGCGCCGCGTGCAGCCCATAGGACACCGCGACGTCCATCAGCTCGTGCCAGTACGGGTGGAACTCGACCTCGTCGATCCGGTTCCCGACCCGGTCGTGCGTCCGCAGCACCGGCTCGTTCTCGTTGACCAGCCTGCCCCACTCCTGCGCCTGCTCGCTCCCGGCGAGCCTGCCGAGCGCGTGCACCTCGGCCACCGCCCAGCCCGCGCCCGCCCGCTCCAGGCCCTCCAGCAGGGCCGGATCGGCGGCGACGTCGTACTCCGCCAGCGGCGGGACCTGATTGGTGACCTCATGAGTGACCGGCATCGGAACCTCCCAAGGAACGCAGGACGAAAGTGCGCAGCCCGGACACCTCGTCCGCGCCGCCGGTGGTCAACGGGCCGATCAGCACCTCGGCGGCCGCGCCGACGAGCGCCGCCGCGGTGACGTCCGCGTCCTGGGCGGGCAGGACCCCGGACCGGACACCGTCGGCCACGTGCTGGGCCACGACGTCACGGAACGCGCGCCGGAACACCAGCCGCTCGGCCTCGATCGGCGCGTCCACAGGCTCGGCCAGCAGCGCGTACGCCATCCGCGGGGTCTTCAACGCCCGGCTCGCGAAGGTGTCGAAGACCGCCACGACCCGCTCGGCGGGTGTACCGGGCCGCTCCGACACCTCGCGCACAGCCTCGACCTCACGCGTGACGACCTTGCGGAACAACTCCACGACCAGCGCGGCCTTGGTGGGGTAGTGGCGGTACACGCTGCCGACCGCCACCCCCGCGCGTTCCGCGACCGCCGCCACCGAGCAGCCCGCGTACCCGCGCTCGGCCAACTGCTCCATGGCGGCGGCGAGGACCGCGTCGCGCTGGGCGTCCAACCGCTCCTGGACCTTCGGTGTACGTCGATACGGCACCCAAGAAGTGAAGCACTGATTCACACCTTCAGTCAACGCACCTTGGCGAGCCCTTCGACGGCCTTGGCGATGCCCTTCTTGTCATAAGCACCGGTCGGCATGGTCGCCGCATGCGCGTGACGGACCACCCCATCCCGGTCGAACAGCACACTGCCCGACCGCTGCAGCAGCTTCTTCCCCAGCCCGAAGGCCTCGTGCGGCGTACCGCCGCGACCGGTCACCACCTGGAACGGCACCCCGCGCTTCGTCCGCCACGCCTTGGCCTCCGCCCGGTCCTCCGGGACGGCGACCAACACCCGCACGTCGGCGGCGGCCAGTTCCTCCGCACGCCCCACGAGATCCTTCACATGGCCGTTGCACACCGGGCACGAGGTCGACCGCATGAAATAGATCAACACGTTCCCCGTGCCACGGAACTCCGCAAGCCGCACGACCTGCCCGGACGTGTCCTCCAGAACGACATCAGGCACCGTGGAACCGATTTCCAGCATTGAAGACTCCTCAACAGAAGGTCAGGAAGAGGGGATGTCGAGAGAGGCACGGACCGCCGCCCGCGCGCGATGCAGCCGGGACTTCATCGCGGCCGGGCTCAGCCCGAGCGCGTCGGCCACCGCCCGACCCGAATGACCCTGGATGTCACGCATGATCAAGACGCGACGCTGATCGGCGGGCAACCCGGCGATCGCCGCGGCCACCCGCTGCGCCTCCAGCCGATCCAAGGCGTCCTCTTCGGCCGACACCATCACCACGGAATCCGCCGGCTCGTCACCCCGCCACGCCCGGCGAGCCCGCCTGAGACATTCGTTGCGCACGATCCGGAACATCCACGACGCCAGCGCACCGGTGGCCCGCAGCGACCCGATCTTCCGGTACAGGATGATCAGCGCCTCCTGCGCCGAATCCTCCGCGTCCTCCGGCGAAGCACACAACGACCGCGCGAACCGCTGCACATGCGGATGGGAACCCGAAACCAAAGCGGCGATGGCGGACGCGTCCCCGCCCTGCGCCGCCACGATCAGCGAATCCCGCGGCCAATCGGCCTCCACGACGAACCTCCTCCCGCGCCGAGCTTGTCCCGGCCCTTACAAGAGCCGGGAACCCCGCAAAAGGATTCAGCCCCTTCCACGTGACCCCGCTCACCCCAGTCGGCGCACCACGAATCCCACGTCACCCGATGGCATGATCGCCGCTATGACATGGACCGCCCCCGAGGTGACCCGACCGTCCGGCGACACCGCCGCCGACGAGCGGATCCTTCTGCCCTCCCTGCTGACCTGGCACCGCAGCACCTTCCTCCACAAGCTGTCCGGTCTCACCGGAGAACAACTCGCCACGGCGTCGGTCCCGCCGTCGAACATGACCCTCCTCGGCCTCGTCCGGCACCTCGCCAAGGTCGAACGCTTCTGGTTCCGCCTGCGCTACGCCGCACAGGACATCGAACCCCTCTACGACCCCGCCCTCGGCAAGGACCACGACTTCGAAGTCCTCGACGCCGCCAAAGCCGAAGAGGCCTACGACATCCTCCTCGAAGAGATCCGGCTGGCCGACGAGGCCGCCGCCGAAGGATCCCTCGACGACACCTTCGACCTCGGCGGAACCCCGTTCTCACTCCGCATGCTCTACCTCCACATGATCGGCGAATACGCCCGCCACAACGGGCACGCCGACCTCATCCGCGAACGCGTCGACGGCCACACGGGAGCCTGACCATGGACTACGGATTCATCGGTGCGGGGGAGATCACCGCCGCCATCGTCGAAGGCCTCAGCAAGGACATCACCGACCCGCCGCGGATCTTCCTCTCACCCCGCAGCCGCAGCGTCGGACAAGAACTCTCCGCCCGCTTCGCCAACGTCGAAGTCCGCGACAGCAACCAAGCCGTCGTCGACAGCGCCACGACGATCATCCTCGCCGTCCGCCCGCCGATCGCCGAAGAAGTCCTCCGCGACCTCACCTTCCGCCCCGAACACGTCCTGATCAGCGCCCTCGCCGGCGTCCCCCTCGACCGGCTGCGCGATTGGGCCGCCCCCGCCGGCGAAGTCGTCCGGAGCATCCCGCTGCCTCCCGCCGCACGCCGCCAAAGCCTCACCGCGATGTACCCCGACAACCCCGAAGCACGCGCCCTCTTCGACAGCATCGGAGGCAGCGTCGTCCCCGCCGCCGAGAAGGACCTCGACATCTTCAGCGGCGCCACCGCCACCTTCGCCGCCCACCTCGACTACCTCGGCACCATCGCCGCCTGGATGACCGACCAGGGCATCGGCGACACCACGGCGACCGCCTTCACCAGCCACATCTTCGGCCAGCTCGGCCAATCCCTCGCCGAACGGAACGGCTCCCTCGAAACCCTCACCGGCAAACACATGACCCCCGGCGGACTCAACGAACAGTTCCTCACCGACCTGCGCACCAACGGCGTCCCCGACACCGTCCGCGAGGCCCTGGACGGAATCCTCACCAGACTGCGGGACAAGTGACCATCATCGACGAACTGCGGGCGGCCGGGTGCGTCTTCGCCGAAGACGAAGCCCGGCTCCTCACCGCCGAAGCCCGCACCCCGGCCGAGCTCGACACCATGGTCCAACGCCGCATCGACGGCGAACCACTCGAAGTCATCCTCGGCTGGGCCGGATTCCACGGACTCCGCATCGCCGTCGAACCCGGCGTCTTCGTGCCACGGCAACGCTCCGAACTCCTCGTCCGCCACGCCGTCACCCTCGCCGGACCAGGAGCGGTCGTCCTCGACCTCTGCTGCGGAACCGGCGCACTCGGTGCCGCCATCGCCGGCGAACTCGGCGACATCCGCCTCTACGCGGCCGACATCGAACCCGCCGCCGTCCGCTGCGCACGCGAGAACGTCACCCAAGCCGGGGGAGAGGTCTTCGAAGGCGACCTGTACGCACCCCTTCCCGCGTCGCTACGAGGCCGCGTCGACATCCTGGTCGTCAACGCCCCGTACGTCCCCTCCGACGCCATCGCGATGATGCCGCCCGAGGCGCGAGACCACGAACCCCGCGTCGCACTCGACGGCGGGCACGACGGCGTCGACGTCCACCGCCGCGTCGCCGCCGAAGCCATCCACTGGCTCGCACCAGGCGGGCACCTGCTCATCGAAACCGGCGAAAACCAAGCCGCGAGCACCGCGGAAGCCATGGCACACAACGGTTTGACCCCCGAAGTGATCACCGACGAAGAGCTGTACGCGACGATTGTTGTCGGTGCCCGGGGTTAAGGTCGCCGCCGTGACCGACTACCTCCAAACCACCCGCACCGCCTACGACACGGTCGCGGCCGACTACGCCGAACTCCTCCGCGACCACCTCGCCGGATCCACCTGGGACCGAGCCGTCCTCGGCGCGTACACCGAGCTCGTCCAGGCCGCCGGCGGCGGCCACGTCGCCGAAATCGGCTGCGGAACCGGCCGCATCACCGAGTACCTCCACCAGCTCGGGCTCGACATCCACGGCGTCGACCTCTCTCCCGGAATGCTCGCCGTCGCCCGGAAGTGGTACCCACATCTGGACTTCCAGCTCGGGGAGATGCCCGGACTGTCCCTTGAGGACGGTTCACTCGCCGGCGTCGTCGCCTGGTACTCCATCATCCACACACCACGAGAGCGACTGCCGGAGATCTTCGCCGACTTCCACCGGATCCTCGCCCTGGGCGGCCACCTGCTGCTCGCCTTCCAGGTAGGCGACGAAGTACGCCACATCGAGCACGCGTACGGGCACGACATCTCCTGCGACGCCTACCGGCTGGCGCCCGAGAAGATCGCCGCACAACTGGGGGAGGCCGGCTTCAGCCTGCTCTCCACCCTCGTCCGCGAGCCGTCCGAGGAATTCGAAAACACCCCACAGGCCTATCTGATCGCCCGCAAGCAGTAGCTCAAGGCCGCCGCGCCTCGACGAGCCAGGCCGCCGAGCCGTAGAAAACGCCCCGGTCGGCCTGGTGCTCGGCGAGATCCGCACGCAGAGCCTGGATGGCGCCGTCCCGCGCGGTGTCATCCAGGTCGCCCAACCGCCCACCGTGCTGCTCGACGATGAACTCCGCCGCGTCATCGACGTCCGCACCGAAGTACATCGGCTTGTTCACCGCGGTGCACTCGACGTCGACATACCCGGCGGAGGTCAGCAACTCGCCGATCTCTCGGGGATCGCTGAGCGCGAGATCCGCCGACGGAACCTCACGGCCGGCCGCGAAGATCGTCCGGAACGTGGTGATCCATTCGTTGAGCCGCAACGGCTGCCACGTCAGCAGGACCAGACGGCCACCCGGCCGGGTCGCCCTGGCCAGATTGCCGAACGCGGCCAGGGGAGTGCCGAAGAACATCGAGCCATGCCTGCTGATCACCACGTCGAACGACGCCTTGGTGAACGGATGAACCTGCGCGTCCGCCTGCTCGAACGAGACGTTGGGAACACGCTCCTCCTCGGCGAGCCGACGAGCGACACCGAGCATCTCACTCGAGAGATCGACACCCAGCGCCGAACCCGCGGCGGCCAGCCGGGCCGCGTCCCGCGTCGTCTGACCGGCACCACAGCCGACGTCGAGAACCCGATCCGCCGCCTGGACATCGGCCGCGGCGAAGAAGAGATCCCGGTACGCGGCGACACCGTCGTTGAAACGCTGCGCACGCTTCGCCCAGAACGAGCCGTCGTCACCATCCCACGCCTTCAACATCCGCTCGTTGGACGGATCGACACGCACAGCGGTGCTCTCGGACATTTCGGCAACCCCCAGATTCGGTATCCGGGGACGACCCTAGCGTGACCCGTCAGCGGAACGCCGCGACATTCCTGGCGGCCCACTCGGCGAACGACCGCGGCGCGCGACCGAGCACCCGCTCCACATCCGGGCTCACCCGCAACTCCGCCGGAGTCGGCGAACCAATGATGTCCAGGGTGTCGTCCGCGAGCTCCGACGGCATGCTCAAGACCATCCCCGCCTTCGCCTCTTCCCGCGTGAGCTCCTGAAAACGCACCGGCGAACCCAAAACGTCAGCGAGGGCCGCGGCCTGCTCCCGCGGCGTGATCACCGCCGGACCGGTCAGCTCGTACACCGCACCGAGATGCCGATCGTCCAGCAGACAAGCGGCCGCGACCTCCGCGATATCCGCCGGATCGACGATCGGCACCCCGGTATCCCCGAACGGCGCGGCGACCACCTGCCGCGAGCGGACCGAATCCGCCCACCACAGCGCGTTGGACGCGAAACCACCCGGCCGCAGGACCGCCCAGTCCAGACCGGACCCCCGCACCACGTCCTCCAGCTCCCGCATCGCGATCCGCGTCGTTCCGAACGGCCTGGTCGCCACACCCAACGTCGAGAGCAGGACGACCCGGCGCACCCCGCTCGCCGCGGCCAGGCCGATGATGTCGGCCGGGTTCGCCCCGACGGCATGCAGATCGCCGGAAAGCAGCAGGAACAACGCCTTCGCCCCGGCCAAGGCGGGTTCGAGCGTGGCGGGCTCGGCCAGATCGGCCACCACATGCCTGCCGCCGGACGGTGCCGCCGCAGCGTGCCGCGACACCGCCGTCACCTGCTCACCCGCCTCGGCCAGCGCCCGCGTCAACGGCTTGCCGATGTTCCCGGTAGCCCCGGTCACCACGATCATGGACAACTCCTTCGCTCGATCTTCTCGTGGCGACGACGCTAGGGATCGCGGCTAACCTTTCGTAAGTACATACCCAGAGGTAAGCTCCTCCCATGGCAGGAGGCGCGCAGTTCACACCGGCCGACACCGAGCCGCGGTATGAGGTGTTTCACACCGACTGCGCCGCCCGTGACGTGGTCGGTCACGTCACCAGTCGATGGGGGATCTGGGTGCTGATCTCCTTGCAGCGCAACGATCTCCGCTTCTACGAGCTACGGGAGAGCATCCAGGGGATCAGCGAGAAGATGCTCGCCCAGTCCCTGCGGGCCCTCGTCCAGGACGGCCTGATCTGGCGGCAGGTCGAGCCCACGACGCCGCCACAGGTCACCTATGGACTGACAGAATTCGGCAAGGACGTCAGCGAGCCACTAGTGGAACTGTTCGACCGGATCACCCGGCGAGTGGCTCCGACGGCAGGGTGATGTTGAACATCCAGGAAATCCCGAACTGGTCCACCAGCGCGCCGGCTTCGTCACCCCACAGCTGCTTCTCCAAAGGCATCGTCACGGTCCCGCCGACGGACAGCTTCTCGAAGTATTCGCGAAGTTCGCCATCGCCGCCGAGGTAGACCGCGACGTTGTTGCCAGGGGAGTGGGGCGCGTCCTCGACCTGGCCATCGACATCGCAGGCCATCAGCGTGTGTCCGTTCGCGGTGTCGAGCTGAGCGTGCATGACCTTGTCGGCGGCAGGGGAGTCGGGTGCACCGAAATCCGCGATCGTGCCGATTTCCAGCTTGCCGCCGAAGACCTCCTGGTAGAACTCCATCGCCTGTCGCGCGTTTCCGTTGAACCTGATGTACGGGTTGAGTCGAGATTCCATGACAGGACCATTCCACCCAATATGCGACACCTTGTGTCGTGTATCAGCCGACGTCCCAATAGGCCAGCCAAGCATCCAGGGCCGGCCCAGGCGGGTTGAGTCGACGAGCCCGGGCGACGTTGTCCTCGTCCTCGGGAACGACCTCGGCCAGAATCAGGATTTCGGCGCGAGCCTCGCCGACGCCGAACAGTCCTTCGTCGGACAGCCTGTGCAGTGCCGTCTCCATCGCACGCAGTCGAAGGTCGAACTCGGCCTCGGAGGCTTCGTCGTCGAGGTCGAACACCGCCGGCCGGGCGGCGAACAGATCGCGGACCGGCTTCAGCTGGTTCTCACCCAGAATCGAGAAAGGTGAATCGGCATAGGAGTAGCGGACGTCGTCAGCGTCCGTTCGCTGAGCCAGCGCTTCGTGCGACCACGCTGACAGTGCCGGACCGAACGCTTCGCCGGGCGTCGTCAGCGTGACGTAGTAGAAGGTGTGGCCGGGGTTGTCGCGGAACAGGTCTGTGACAGCCGCACGGGTGGCCGCGGCCAAGGCGTCAGCGAGGTCGGTTTCGGTCGGAGTCATCGGGGCATCGAACCACATGCCGCTTACTTGACATAATGTACATTATCGGCACTTTGGACGGCCTGGATAACGGCGGCCGAGAGGGGCCCTTGCGGTGGGCTGAAGGCGTCCTTCATCGCATGTCACGCGGCGAAAGCGTCCTTCGCCGCGCTCGACGCGGGCATCTCTCCCTCTCGTGCCCCTTGGGGTGCCGGTGTCCTGAGGCTCCAGGGCGCCTCAGGACACCCCCGAGGGTGACGGACCGATGTCCGATCACTCGACCTCAATACGTCACTGTGACGAATCGATCCGGGCGTCTCGGCTGAAGATGATCAATGGAGGCGTCGGTCGCGGGCAGATCCCGCCGGGTCGGCCAGGTCGACGACGTTCGCAGCCCCCGGGGTCGGAAGTGTCATGAAAGGGTCGTTCAGGACGAAAAACGTCAGGAACGACCCTTTCATGACATATCAGAGAACGACAGGAGCGCCGAGATCCCCCGCGAGGAGTTTCCGGACCCATCACTCCGTTTCATGCATAATCACTATTATGCATGAAACGGGATATAACCCAGTGTAAGACTGTCGGTGCCATGCGGTACAAGATGTTCATGAGGGTTTCCGAGGCACAGCAAGCCTTTTTCGCCGCACGTCGTCCCCGCAAGGATTCTCCTCACACCACCGACGCCTACCGCCGCGACCTCGCCGGCATCACCGCTCTTCTGCTGCGCGAGCTGGACCGCTCCCCTGACGACCTCATGGTCGAGATGCTCACCGCCCAGGCACTTCGCAACGCCTTCGGTGCCTTCGCCGACACCCACGCGAAGAGTTCGGTGCTGCGTGCGTGGTCGACCTGGAATCAGTTCCTCACGTTCTGTGTGTCCGACGGGCTGCTCGCGGGCAATCCGATGGGCGCCGTCGCCCGGCCGAAGGCACCTCCGTTGACGCCGAAACCCTTGCGGGGCGAGGAAACCCCGGAGCAGTTGCTTGCAGCCGCGGCCGACGGTGCGCGCCGGACGCGGGATCCGTGGCCGGAGCGGGACGTCCTGGTGATCGCGCTCGGGCTGGTCGCCGGGCTGCGTGCCGCAGAGATGCGGGCGCTGACGGCGCGGTCGCTGGTCGGCCGTCAGGGCGAGATGCGCTTGCACGTCCATGGCAAGGGAAGCCGGGACCGGTCGATCCCGGTGCAGCCGATCATGGAGAAGATCATCGAGGAGTACCTCGCCTCCTGTCGCCGCCGGTTCCCGCAGCAGCGGTTCGGGCCCTCCACTCCCCTCCTTCGGGATCGTGCCGGCGAGCCGATCGGCCGCGGGGCCCTGGAGTACCTGGTCAAATCCTGCTACCGATGGGCAGGCCTGCACGACCGGGTGCCGGTCGGGGCGAACCTCCACGCGTTGCGGCACACGTTCGCGACCCGGCTGGCGGAGGACGGCGCGACGGCGTCGGAGATCATGGCGCTGCTGGGGCACGCGAGCCTGGCGACCAGTCAGAACTACATCGAGGCGACCGGTCGTGAGCAGCGGGCGGCGGCCGCGAGCAACCGGACGTACCGGGCGCTGGACGGGATCGTGTAGGTCAGCGGAGTTGTTCGAGGTCCTTGGCGGCCTGGGCGATCTCGCCCGCCAGGCTGCGGAGTTCGGCGACGGAGGCGCCGTCGTCGGCCGCGGTGACGACGTCTTCCGCGGCGCAGCGGAGCTGGAAGAGCCGGTCCTGGAGGGTGGCGATCTCGGTGTCGGAGAGGACGACGGCGTCTTCGGGGAGGCCGCTGCGCTGCAGGGCGGTTCGCCGTTCGTAAGCTCGCTGGCGGCATGATTGCCCGCAGTAACGGCGGCGCCTGCCGACGTTGCCGCCTTGTTCCAGGCGCCGGCCGCACCATCCGCAGTGTTTGGGTGCCCCCGCGCGGCGTAGCTCGGACACCTCTTCGGCGGACGTCTTCGGGTGTTCGGCCACTTCCCTCACGGTTCAGACCCTAGCTGGCCACCCGACGATCATGCCGGGGCCACGACCGAAGTGCACACTAGTGGGGTGCCGACACTGTTTCCGTACCTCGCCGATCCGCTTCCGCGCGCCTTCGCCCATCGGGGCTGGCACCTCGGTGACCTGGAAGGACTGGAGAACTCGTTGCCTGCCTTCCAGCAGGCGGTGACGGAGGGCTACCGCTACCTGGAGACGGATGTGCACGCGACGTCGGATGGCGTGGTGGTCGTGCATCACGACGCGTCGTTGGACCGGACGACCGATGGCACCGGGTTGATCTCGCAGCAGACGTGGGCCCAGCTGCGGACGGTCAAGATCGGCGGGCGTGTGCCGTTGTCGCGGCTGGAGGACGTGCTCGAGGAGCTGCCGGAGGCGCGGTTCAACATCGACGTGAAGTCGAACGAGGCGGTGGAGCCCTTCGTCCGGGCGATCGAGCGGTCGGGTGCGCATGACCGGGTGGCGGCGGCGTCGTTCTCCGACGCGCGGTTGGCGCGGATCCGGAAGCTGGCGGGGCCGAAGCTGGTGACGGCGATGGGGCCGCGTTCGGTGGCGGTGATGTGGGCGAACGGGTTCTTGCCGCTGTTCTCGCTGCGGGCGTTGTCGCGGGGGGCGATGGCGCAGGTACCGGTGCGGCAGGGTCGGTTGAAGGTGGTGGACCGGGCGTTCCTGCGGCAGGCGACGCGTGGGGGTTTCGAGGTGCACACGTGGACGGTGGACGATCCGGCGGAGATGCGGTTGCTGCTGGATCTGGGGGTGCACGGGATCGTGACGGATCGGCCGGATCTGCTGCGTGAGGTGCTTCGGGAGCGGGGCGCTTGGCCGTCCTGATCCGCGTTTAGTCCTCTAAATGCGTGTGAGTGCATTTAGAGGACTAAACGCGGGGGTCAGCGGGGTGGTTTGCCGTTCCAGGCGGCGTCCCAGGTTTTGGGGCCGAGCCGTCCGGAGTCGTTGATGCCGTTGGCGCGCTGAAGGGCGAGGACGGCTTCGCGGGTCTTGTCGTAGTAGCAGCCTGTTCCGGTGAAGCCGTAGCCGAAGGCGTTCATCCGCAGCTGGAACTGCTTGAGCGGGACGGCGCAGTCGCCGTAGGCGTAGACGACGCCGGGCCAGGCGGGTTTGGGGCCGCCGGGCGGTGCGGGCGGGGTGGGCTTCGGTTTGGGTGCGGGCGGCGGGGCGGGCTGTCCTCCCCCGCCGATGTAGGCCGATTCGGCGTAGGACGGGACGCGTTTGCTGCGGCCGTCGCTGTCGTTGCGGAAGCCGAGTTTGCCGGCGCATTCCCAGGGTTGCCAGCCGCGCATGCGGTACAGGTAGAGGGCCCGGTAGTCCTGTTCGCGGGGGGCGGCCTGGTCGGGTCGTCCTTGGCCGCCGACGCTGCGCCAGGTGGGCAGGTCGAACTGGTAGGCGCCGTAGTAGCCGTTGCCGGTGTTGATGTTGTAGCGCCCGCTCGATTCACACATGCGGAGCTTGGCCCAGTGGGAGCCGTGGGGATCCGCGGCGGCGGATCCGGTGGTGGCGATCTGCAGGCCCGTCACGGCGAGGGCGAGCAGGAGCGTTCTCGCCACTACGCGGTGTGCTGTGCGAAGGCGATGGGTCCTCATGAGCGGAACAGTAAATACCGGACACTTGCTTCACAAGAGTCACAGCTCGCTCACCAGCCTCACACGAAACACACGGCGATCGTGGCAGCGACACGCCGACGATGGTCGTGGAGGTGTCCGGGAAGGGTTCGTCCCGCGTCGAAACGAACACGGTCCGGACTCGTGCCGGACACGTGGGTGTGATCGCCAGTAGTCTCCCGCTGACCTCGACGTTCTCGACTTCAGGAGCTGTGCATGACGGTGGCCGTGACCCGTGAACGCAAGCGGGTGTGGCGGGCTTGGTACCTCTACGACTGGGCCAATTCGCCGTTCTATTCGTCGGTGATCACCGTCTTCGGAGCGCTCTATTTGAGTGAGATCGCGTCCGCGGACGCGAAGGCGAATTTCACCCTTAACGGGGACAGGGCGTGCACCGATTCGAGTGGAGCTTCGAGCACCCTGCAGAGCTGCGACGTCTCGTTGTTCGGGTTGCAGTTCCCGGCGGGGTCGCTGTGGGGCTATCTGCTGTCGGTCGCGACGGTGACCCAGGTGCTGGTACTGCCCATCGCCGGCGCAATCGCGGACCGCAGCAGGCACAAGCGACGGATCCTCGGCGGGTTCGCGTTCCTGGGTGCGGCGGCGTCGGCCTTGATGTTCTTCATCGCGGGAACGAACTGGGAGGTCGGCGTCTGGACGTTCATCCTGGCCAACATCGGTTACGGCGGTGCGCTGGTCGTCTACTACTCGTTCCTGGTGGACATCGCGGAGCCGGACGAGCGGGACGCGGTGTCGTCGAAGGGGTGGGCGTTCGGGTATCTCGGCGGTGGTCTGGCGCTGGCGCTGCAGCTCGGGTTCTTCCTCGGACACGAGGCTTTCGGGGTGAGCGAGTCGCTCGCCGTCCGGATCTGCTTCCTGACGTCGGGGATCTGGTGGGCGGTGTTCACGTTCCCTGCGGTGCGGGCACTCCCCCAGACTCACGTGCCGAAGTCGAGCGAGCGGGGCCTGTCGGTGTTGACGGCCGGGTTCAAGGAGCTGAAGCAGACGATCAAGGACGCGCGGGCCTATCCCCTGACGCTGGCGTTCCTCGGGAGCTATCTGGTCTTCACCGACGGGATCACGACGGTGGTGGCGGTGTCGGCGCAGTACGGCAAGGACGAGCTGAAGTACAGCACCCAGGTGCTGATCGTCACGATCCTGGTGATCCAGTTCCTGGCGTACGCCGGGGCGATGATCCATGGTGCGATCGCGGCCCGGGTCGGGGCGAAGAAGACGATCTTGGGCAGCCTGGTGGCGTGGGTGGCGGTGCTGTGCTTCGCGTACTTCATCGAGGCCGGTCAGCCGCTGCAGTTCTACGCGGTGGCGGTCGGGATCGGACTGGTGCTGGGTGGGACGAACGCGTTGTCGCGGTCGTTGTTCGGGCAGATGATCCCGGAGGGCAAGGACGCGCAGTACTTCTCGCTGTACGTGGTCGGTGAGCGGGGGACGTCGTGGCTCGGTCCCCTGCTGTTCGCCGCGGTCGGGCAGATCACCGGCTCGTTCCGGTACGCGATCATCGCGCTGGTGATCTTCTTCGTGCTCGGTTTCGTGTTCGTGTGGCTGGTGCCGGTGCGCCGGGCGATCGAGGCGGCGGGTAACCGACCACCGGCGGTGCTGTGAGGGTGGAGCGTGCCGATAGGGTCGGGCGTCGTGACCGTACTGAAGGAGAGTGGCCCCGATCCCACGGACGCGTTGTCGTCGGTGCCGGTGGCGGGTTCACGGCGGGGTGTGCCGGTCGTCGGGAAGTTGAAGTTCTGTTACGGGCCGATGGACTGCGGGAAGTCGACGCTGGCGTTGCAGATCGACCACAACCACGCGCGGCAGGGTCGCCGCGGGATGGTGCTGGTGCGGCATGACCGGTCCGGGGAGCCGCAGATCACCAGCCGGATCGGGTTGACGCGCAAGGCGATCGAGGTGGGGAACGAGACCGATCTGCGGTTGCTGGTGCGTGAGCAGTGGGCGGCCGGGCGGCATGTGGACTACTTGATCGTCGACGAGGCGCAGTTCTTGTCGCCCGATCAGGTGGATCAGCTGGCCGAACTGGCCGATGACGTCCAGATCGACGTGTACTGCTTCGGGATCGCGACGGATTTCCGGAGCATGTTGTTCCCGGGGGCCGCGCGGTTGTTCGAGCTGGCGGACGAGTTGCAGCCGGTGCAGGTCGAGGTGTTGTGCTGGTGCGGGCAGACGGGACGGTTCAACGCGCGGGTTTCCGACGGTGAGGTGCTGCGGGCCGGGGACACCGTGGTGGTCGCGGATACCGAGCAGTCGCTAGTTGAAAGTTCACCGGCATCACGTTCCGAGGGTGAGTCGAACACGGTCCGTTATCAGGTATTGTGCCGTCGGCACTTTCGACTGGGCGACCTGGGGCCCACCTCAGCCCAACACGGTCAGTTACGGTTGACGTGACAGGCGTACTACTAGCCCATCTGGGGGATATCCGCACCAAGATGGCCGTATTGACGTCACGCCAGAGCGCGAAACCACTCCTACTAGGAGAAGCTGTTGCCACCGGGTGACACAGCTCATCGTGAGCAAGGACATGCTGTCCAGGGAATCTCTTGGGCGTCATCGTCGTTGCATAGGGTGAGCATCACCCTGGCTCCACCCGGAGCTGACTGAAAGGACCCCCATCATGGCCGACCGTGTTCTCCGTGGAAGCCGGCTGGGAGCGGTCAGCTACGAGACCGACCGCAACCACGACCTCGCGCCTCGGCGCACCGTGCGCTACGCCTGCCCCAAGAACCACGAGTTCGAGGTGCCCTTCTCCGACGACGCCGAGATCCCCTCGGTGTGGGAGTGCAGGCTGCACGGCAGCGAGTCCGAGATCGTGGACGGCGGGCAGCCGGAGCAGAAGAAGGTCAAGCCCCCGAGGACGCACTGGGACATGCTCCTGGAGCGCCGTTCGATCCCGGAGCTCGAAGATCTGCTCAACGAACGTCTCGCCGAGCTGAAGGGACGCAGGACCACCCGGTCCGCCTGACGCACGGCACAAGTAGCTAGCCCCACCACGAACCGGCGAAGCCCCCNNGGGGGCTTCGCCGGTTCGTGGGCCCTGCCAAGTTCCGTGAAGGCCTCCTTCATTACCTACCGACGACCATCCTTTGAGGGATCCGAGACGCTCCTCATCGCAGCACCCAGTGCCACCAATGTGGCATTGGAGACGCTCGGTGTCCCCAATGCCACATTGGTGGCACCGGGCCCATCGCGAAACGGACCCCGGTCTGGGATCAGCCGCAGCCGGGATTGCCTAGGTGGCTAAGACACCGCGAGAGCCCCGACGCTGAGGGGCGTCAAGGCGTCGCGAAGGCGCCGTAGGTGCTCCGGCGGCGATTCGAGCAGCGGAAGCCGCACCGTCGCGTGCGGGATGACGCCGAGTTCGGCCAGCGCGGCCTTGGCCATGATCGCCCCCTGCGAGGTACGCATGACGGCCTCCGCCAGCGGAAGCAGCCTGGCGTTGAGCGATCGCGCGGTGTCGAGGTCTCCCCCGCGTACGGAGGCGATCAGTGCGGCGTTGCGGTCGGCGACGGCGTTGCCCACGACGCTGACCAGCCCGGTGGCGCCGGCGGCGAGGTAGGGCAGGTTGAGCTCGTCGATGCCGCAGTAATAGGCCAGCGGTGTGTGCGCCATGACGGTCATCGCTTCGAACAGGTCGCCCTTGGCGTCCTTCACGGCCCGGATCCTGGGGTGACGGGCGAGTTCGATCAGGGTGGCCGCTTCCATGGCCGTCCCGGTGCGGGCTGGGACGTCGTAGAGCATTACGGGCAGGTCGGTGGCGTCGGCGACCGCCTGGCAGTGCGCCACGATCCCGGCCTGTGTCGGCTTGGAGTAGTAGGGGCAGACGAGCAGGAGTGCGTCGGCGCCTGCGGCCTCGGCTTCCTTCGCGCGTCGGATGCAGGCGGTGGTGTCGTACGTGCCGACTCCGGCGATCACGCGCGCCCGGTTACCGGCGCGGTTCGCCACGGTGTGGACGAGCCATGCGGCTTCGGTGTCGGTCAGGGTGGGTGACTCCCCGGTGGTTCCGCCGACGACGATGCCGTCGCAGCCGGTGTTCAGCAGGTGGTCGACCAGGCCGGTGAGGCCGGGTTCGCTGAGCGCGCCGCCGGGTTCCATCGGGGTGACCATGGCGACGAGGTTGGAGCCGAAGGGTGTCATGCGGTCGATCCTGTCGGCGCTGATACCTGTGGTCCAGCGATGGTTTTTGGACGGTATTGCGTAGCCTGGCTTCATGATTGAGGTCGGGGCACTGCGGGCCCTGCGGTCGGTGGCCGTGTTGGGGACGTTGGCGCGGGCGGCCGACGAGCTCGGTTTCACGGCGTCGGCGGTGTCGCAGCAGATCAAGCGGCTGGAACGGCAGATCGGGATGCCGGTGCTCGCTCCGGCCGGTCGTGGCGTCGTGCTGACTCCGGCGGGCCAGGCCGTCGTCGACTCCTCGCTGGAGGTGTTCCAGGCGCTCGAACGGTGCGCCGAGGCCGCTCAGTCGGTCGCGGAGGGCGCGCCGCGCGGGGTCCTGCGGGTTGCCGCGTTCTCGACCGGTATCCGCGGCCTGCTCGCCCCTGTCCATCCGCGGCTCCTGACCCGCTACCCCGACCTCCGGCTGCACATCACCGAGCAGGACCCCGACCAGGCTCTGCATTCGGTCGAGGCCGGGACCGCCGACCTCGCGCTCCTGCATGACGCCGACGGCCTGCCGGTCCCGCTGTCCCCCGCGTTGTCGCGGCGCCTGGTGCACACCGACCTCGGTGACGTCGTCATGTCCGAGACCCATCCCCTGGCGCGGTCCGAGCCGCTGCTGGACGGCGCGGACCTGGCCGGGCACGCGTGGGTGACCAGTCCGCCCGGCACGGTCTGCCACCAGTGGTTCCGGCGCGTGTTCGCCGGCCTTCCCGAAGAACCCGACGTGCGGCATCTGGTCGACGACTTCTCCACGCAGCTGTCGCTGGTGGCCTCGGGCGAGGTCGTCGCGTTGATCCCGCGGCTGGCTCGTCCGCCGTTGGCCGAAGGGCTGGTCGCCCGGCCGCTGCGGCGCCCGCCGACGCGCGAGGTGCACGCCGCGTGGCGCCGCAGTGCCGAGTCGAGTCCCGCGATCCGGGCGGTGCTGGCGGAGCTGGGGGCGGCTCGGTCAGCTGGGGTACATGCTGGTCACGTTGATGAACGTGCCGGTGATCCCCATGGCGTCGTCGGAGGCGAGGAACGCCAGCGTGGCGGCGACCTCGGCCAGGCGCGGTGAGCGTTTGGTCATGCGGGCCTCGGTGAGGCCGTCGAGGACGTTCTGCACCATTTCGGGGGTCGCCGGCAGCTGGTTGTTCACCGCGGAGAGCTTCTCGGGCGTGAAGGTCTCCGGGATACCCGCGACCCAGATGCCGAGCGCGCGGACGCCGTGCGGTCCGATCTCGACGGCGAGGTTGCGGATGAAGGTGTCCAGCGCGGCGTCGATCGAGCCCGTGGCGCCCATCATCGGGCTGCCGTGGGCGGATCCGCTGTCGAGGGCGAGGATGGCGCCGGAGCCCTGGGCGACCATGTGCCGGGCGGCGGCCCGCGCGGTGATGAAGTTCGTCGTGATGCCGTCGGTGATCGGGCGGACGTAGTCCTCGACCGACATCTCCACGAGCGGGATGCCCTGGATGTCGCCACGCGGGACGAGGTTGAGCGAGACGTCGATGCTGCCCGCCTCGGCCACGACGGAGGCCGCGTGCGCGTCGACCGCGGTTTCGTCGAGGCCGTCGACGACGGCGACTTCGGCCCGTCCCCCGGCCTCCTTGATCTCGCCGGCGAGCTTCGTCAGTGCCGGTTCGTGGCGGCCGGTGAGGAAGACGCGGGCTCCGCGCGCGGCGAACTCCTTGGCGACGCCGTTGCCGATCGCCCCGCCGGCGCCGTAGATGATCGCGTTCTTGTTCTGGAGGCTCATGGGTTTTCCTTCCGCGTTGTCGGTTACGACGGTTGAGACGCGGAAGGCCCGGAGATCTCATCGGTCCTCAGGTCAGCGTCAGCGGCAGCCCGAACGCGGGGAACAGATGCGGCTCGAACGCGGTGATCTCGGCGACCTTCCCGTCTTCGATGCGCAGCACGTCGAGCACCTGTGCCCGGTAGATGCGGGTGCCCGGCCGCCGGACGTAGCCCGCTGCGGCGGGAAGCCCGTTGGCCACGGTCGGAAGGTGTTTCCACTCCCCGAAGTACGTCGACGAGGCGGGATCGAGGGATTGGGCGACGAACTCGAGGAAGACGTCGCGGCCGGAGAACCACAGCGGGTTCGGCGGCATCGTGACCAGCACGTCCTCCCTGAGCAGCTCGGCCATGACCCGGCTGTCCCCGTTGGCGGTGGCAGCGGCCATGTAGCGCCGAAGGATCGCCTGCTCCTCGTCGGTCGGCTGCACGGTCCTGGCCCACTCGGTGCGGCGTTCCGGCAGGCGTTCGCGCAGCGTGGGGCGTGCACGCTGAAGGGCACTGGTGACCGAAGCGACGGTGGTTTCCAGCAGGTCCGCGGTTTCGGCGGCCTTCCAGCCGAGGACGTCGTTGAGGATCACCACGGCGCGCTGTTTCGGTGGGAGGTGCTGGATCGCGGCCAGGAAGACGAGCTCCATCGTTTCCCTTGTCTCGGCGATCTCCGCGGAGTCGTCCGGGAACGGCTGCAACCAGGGCAGGAACTGCGGAGGTTCACCCTGCTCGACGTCGGGCAACGGGTCGTAGGGACGGGGGACCCGTTTGTTGCGGCGCAGGAAGTCGAGGCAGGTGTTGGTGGCGATGCGGTAGAGCCAGGCGCGGAAACTCGACCTGCCTTCGAACCCTTCGCGGCCGCGCCACGCTCGCAGAAATGTCTCCTGGACCAGGTCCTCGGCGTCGTCGTAGGACCCGACCATGCGGTAGCAGTGCACGCGCAGCTCTCGCTGGTGCTCCTCGATCCTCCCGGCGAAGGCGACCTCGTCGACGGTTTCCGTCACGGGTTCCGATGTGACGTTTTCGTCCTTCGTCCGCAGTGCCAGTTGAGCGATCCGCCGCAGCCTCCCGACGCCCGAGGTGAGGGAGGTGAGATCGGTGAGGAACTCCTCCGGCGGCTGGGGTGCGAGCCGGTTCGCGAGGCGGCCGACCTCGGCGATGAGGGTTTGCACATCGGGCGCGGGGTCGCGCCGTGACCGGTAGGCCCGCTGGCGGCACGCGGCCGAGCAGTAGAGGGCCGTACGCCCGCGCGAATCCGCCTTCGACGGCAGCGGGCCTCCGCACATCCCGCAGACCTTCCCGGTCACGGCTCACCTTCCCCCGAAAACGTCACATTCGATCGAGTGACGCATTATGCGGCTTGATACCCCGGGATGTCCTCGACTCGGTGATAGACGTCGAGCCCGCGGGACAGGGCGATGGCGACGTCCTGGTCGGCTCCGGTGGATTCGCCCGGCAGCCGCAGGACGGCGTCGCAGTGGTGCAGCAGCCGGTCGGCCGTCGGGTACATGACCTCCTTGGCGACCGGATCGGCGACGGTCTTCCCGCCCGCGCCACGCAGCACCGGCAACGCGACCCACTCGCCGATCATCGGCACGTGCCCGCTGCGGAAGATCGGCCAGGCGGCCTCTTCGAGCCGGGCGAGGTTGCGGGCGAGAAGTTCGGGGTCGTCGCCGGTGCCGGAGCGGAACGGCCCGGCGATGAGGATCATCAGAGGTTTGCTCATGCGGCAGAGCATAATGTGCAACAATCGGCAGGAACAAGGAGGAACGTGCAGATGTTGGCTGCGCAGCGACGAGACCTGCTGATGGAACGACTCAAAACCGAAGGCCGGATCGTGGCCAAGGATCTCGCCGCCGAACTCGGCGTGTCCGAGGACAGTATTCGCCGTGACCTGCGAGAACTCGCCGACGCCGGGCTCTGTCAACGCGTCTACGGCGGAGCCTTGCCGGTCTCCCCAGCCACTGCGGACTACGCGACGCGTATGGCGGTCAGCGTCGCGGGCAAGGAAAGGATCGCAAAACGTGCAGCAGCGTTGATCCGGCTCGGCTCGACGGTCATCCTCGACGGCGGGACCACCGCGCTCGCGCTGGCGAAGGCGCTCCCCGTCGATCTCGAAGCGAAGATCGTCACGCACAGTCCCACGGTCGCGGCCGCGCTCGTCACGCATCCGAAGGTCGAGGTGTTCCTGATCGGCGGCCGGCTCTTCAAACACTCCGCCGTCACCTGTGGAGCGGCCGCGGCGGAGGCCGCGATGGGGATCAACGCCGATCTGTTCTTCCTCGGCGTCACCGGGGTGCACCCGGAAACCGGGCTCACCACCGGGGACTCCGACGAGGCCGCGATGAAACGCACCCTCGCCAAACGGGCCGCCGACACCTACGTGCTGGCCAGTTCCGAGAAGATCGGTGCGGCCTCGCCGTTCACCGTGCTCCCCCTGTCCGACGTCGCGGGCGTGATCACCGACGCGGCGCCGGACGAGCCGACAGTGAAGGAACTGGGGAAACTCGGGGTGAGCGTGCTGGGCGTCAGCCCTTCTTGGCCAGCCCGCGAAGCTGCTGCCAGCGACGCTTGACGCCCCACAGCCCGACCAGGACGATCGCTTCGCGCACGACCGAGCCGCTCATCTTCGACTGGCCGACCTCGCGTTCGGTGAAGGTGATCGGCACCTCGACGACCTCGAATCCGGCGAGTGCCGTGCGGAACGCCAGGTCGATCTGGAAGCAGTAGCCGCGCGAGGCGATCTCGTCGAGCGGGAGCTTCTCCAGCACCGTGCGGCGATACGCGCGGAAGCCCGCGGTGATGTCCTTGATCTTCGTGCCGAGCGCGACCCTCGCGTAGAAGTTCGCCATCCAGGACAGCGCCTTGCGCTGGAACGGCCAGTTCACCGTGCTGCCGCCGGGAACGTAGCGGGAGCCGATGGACAGATCCGCGTCTTCGAGCGCGGCCAGCACCCGGGGCAGATCCTCCGGCGCGTGCGAGCCGTCGGCGTCCATCTCGACGATGGTGGCGTAGTCGCGGGAGAGCCCCCAGCGGAATCCCGCGACGTACGCGGCGCCGAGGCCGGCCTTCTCGGTCCGGTGCATGACGTGGATCCGCTCGTCGGCCTTCGCGAGTTCGTCGGCGACGTCACCGGTGCCGTCCGGGCTGCCGTCGTCGACGACGAGGGCGTGCACGTCCGGGAGTGCTTTGAGCAGACGTTCCAGGATCGGGCCGATGTTGTCCCGCTCGTTGTACGTCGGGACCACCACCAGCACCGGGTCGATTCCCTGGGCCCCCCGCGGCGCCTGCGCCATCCGCTTTTCCTCCGTGTTCCGGCGGGTCAGCCCGCCGCTTCCCTCGTTGCCTTGGCGGCGCTCGCGCGCCGGGTGCGGAAACGGAGCACGTACCCGCCGGTAACCCCGGCGATCGCCAGGGCCAGCAGTCCGTACTCCGTCGTCACACCGAGTAGATCCGACAGCGTAGTCTGCTGCCTCAGCGGTACGCGCCCCACCAGGGAGTCTGCGGTGAACAGGCTGGTGGAGGCCTTGATCGAACCGTCGGGCGCGACGATCGCACTGACCCCGCTGGTGGCCGAAACGATCACCGCGCGCCCATGCTCGACCGCCCGCAGCCGCGACATCGCCAGCTGCTGGTAACTCATTTCCCCCGGCCCGTACCAGGCGTTGTTGGTCGGCACGACGAGCAGTTCCGCGTCGTCGGCGACCGATTCCCTGGCCGGGTAGTCGAACGCGGTCTCGTAGCAGATGAAGACGCCGACCTTGGTGCCCGCGACCGACAGCGCGGCGTTGGCGCCGTCACCCGGTGTCATGTTCGCCACGCTGTCGACGAACGGCGTCACCAGCTTCGCGATCTCGCGAGCCGGGACGTATTCGCCGAACGGGACCAGCTGCTGCTTGGCGTAGCGCTGGCCGGGACCGGTCACCGGATCCCAGACCAGCGCGGAGTTCTGGGCGGTGCCGTCGGGCAGCCGGACCAGCGCGCCGATGATCGCCTGCGTGCCGTAGTCGCGGACCATCTGATCGACGCCGGCGTCTCCGGTGCGCATCGCCATCGCGGTCTCGGGCCACACCAGCAGGTCGACCTTGGTGTTGCTCGCCTTCAGCTTTTCCAGCAGGCGTGCGCTCTCGGCGAGGTGGTTGTTCCGCAGTTCGTCACGGCGGCCTTCCAGCGCCAGGCCGATGTCCGGGGCGTTGCCCTGCACCGTGGCGACGGTGAGTTCGCCGTCCTGGGCTTCGGTGCCGATCGTCGGCCACACCGCGAGACCCGCCACCACCGGCACCAGCGTCACCGCCGCCGCGGCCACCAAAGAACGTTGCGGATCGGCGCCCCTCAGCCGCAGGCACAGCGCAGCGAGCCCGAACCCGGTCGCCACGACGGCGAGGCCGACCAACGGAGCGCCGCCGATCGAGGCCAGCGAGACGAAGGCGCCCTCGGGCTGGCTGAACGCCACCCGGCCCCACGGGAAACCGCCGAAGGGGAACCAGGCCCGCGGTGTCTCCAGCGCGATGATCACCAGCGCGGCCCACAGCGGTCCGAGCGGCAGCCGCCACACCACGGTGGCGAACGCGCCGCCGAAACCGAGGTACACCGACAGCGCCATCGACAACGCGATCCAGGGCCACGGCCCGAAGCCCGGGCCGAGGAAGTCCAGCAGCCACGTCAGCAGCGGCAGGAAGAACCCCATCCCGAACACGAACGCGTAACCGAACGCACCCCGGAACCTGCGTCCGTGCACCACGAGGGCGAAGCCGGTGAACGCCAGCGGCGCGAGCCACCACAGCGGACGCGGCGCGAAACTGAGGTACAGCGAGAAACCCGACGCCGCGGCGACGAGGAAACGCAGGAGCCAGGCGCGGGAGAACCGCTTCCGGGGCACCGCTTCGGGGTCCGGATCGGTCACGGTCGAGGGCACTCCTGAACCCTAGGCCGTGCGGGTGAACACATCGTGGATGACCTCTCCGTCCCGCACCGTGCGCAGGCACTGGGGCAGCGTCGCCCCCTCGGCCAGGTTCGGCAGCGGGGGCACCCCCGCCCGCGGGTCGGTCGACCAGCGCTGCACCCGCGAGTCCGGCGTCGCGACGACGAGATCCTCGGCGTCCCAGATCGCGTAGTGCGCGGGAGCGCCCGGGACCAGGCTGCCGGTGACGCCGTCGTTCACCCCGGCGGCTCGGTGCCCCGCGCGGGTGTGGGCGGTGAAGGACGCGCGAGCGGACAGTCCCGAGCCCGGCGTGCGGTGATAGGTCCCGGCGCGGACGGTGGCCCACGGGTCGACAGGCGTGACGGGAGCGTCGGAGCCGAAGGCGAGCAGGAGCCCTTCGGCGGCCATCGCGGCGAAGGGATTGAGCTTCGGGGCTCGTTCGCCGCCGAGGCGGTCGACGTACATGCCGTGCTCGCCGCCCCATTCCGCGTCGAACTGCGGCTGGACCGACGCGACCACACCCCAGCCGGCGAGTGCCTTCGCCTGCTCGGCGTCGATCATCTCGACGTGCTCGAGCCGGTGGTGCCGGGCGGCCAGCGCGCGACGGCCGACGGTCTTCTCCGCGAGCCGGAATCCTTCGACGACCTCGGCGACGGCGGCGTCGCCGATGACGTGGAAACCGGCCTGCAGTTCGGCCTCGGTGCAAGCGGCGACGTGCTCGGCGATGGCGGCCGCGTCGAGGTAGAGCGTTCCGGAGGTGCCGTGGGCGTCGGCGTACGGCTCGTGCAGCGCGGCCGTGCGCGAGCCGAGCGCGCCGTCGACGAACAGGTCGCCCGCGACTCCCCTGGCCCCGAGCGCGCGGGCGGTGTCGATTCCGCCGCGCTCGCCCCAGTAGCCGACGACCTCCGGCAGTCCCGGCTCGGACGCGAGCGCGAGCAGGTCGGTGAGGTCTTCGGCGCCGGAGATGTCCGGCCCCGCGCATTCGTGGACGCTCACGACACCGCGCGCGGCGGCTTCGGCGAGGAACGCGCGCTGGGCCTCGCGGCGCTGTTGCGGGGTGATCGCGTCGCGCATCGCGGCACGCACGAGGTGGTGGGCGTCGCGGGTCAGCGGCCCGTCGGCCGACCAGCCCGGCGCGTCGTGCACCCCGGTGGCCAGTGCGACGAGGGCGCTGGAAACGAGTGCCGAGTGGACGTCGACCCGGCTCAGGTACACCGGGGCGCCGTTCGCGGCCTCGTCGATCTCGGCGCGGCTGGGCAGCCTGCCGTCGGTCCAGCGGGATTCGTCCCAGCCGTGCGCGACCAGCACCTGGCCGGGACGGACGGCTTCGCGGACGGCGGCCAGGAGCTCGGCGGCACCGCGGACGTTCGCGAGGTTCAGCCCGGTGAGGTGCAGGCCGGTCGCGGTGGCGTGGACGTGCGCGTCGACGAAGGCCGGGGCGACGAAGGCGCCGTCGAGGTCGACCGGTTCGGCGTCGGGGTGCAGGGCTTTGGCCGGGCCGTCCTGTCCCACCCAGACGACGATGCCGTCGGTGATCGCCATGGCGGTGGCGTCGGGAGCCGAGGGGCTGTAGATGCGCCCGCCGAGCAGGAGCGTCGTTCGCGCGTTCGTCACCCTCCTGAGTTTGCAGCGTGCGGACGACCACGTGACCGGCGGGTCGGGAAGATTTCGACACACCACGTAGGACAGGAATATTTACGTCTTCCGAACGATGTGACAGGATATTTTCACGCGTTTCCGACGACGAGGAGTACAAGTGACTGCGATCCAGGAACCGACCTCGCCGGTGGCCGCCTACGATCAGCCCTACGACTACACCCGGGTCGAGCTGATCGAACCCGACTGGCGCCGCTTCCCCGGCTGGCACGACGTGGCCGAGGCAGAGTGGCGCGACGCGCAGTGGCAGCGAGTGCACTGCATCCGTAACGCCAAGCAGCTGCGCGCCCTGATGGGCGATCAGCTCGAGGAGCGCTTCTACGAGGACATGCTCGCCGACCAGCGCGAGATGGCCACGATGTCGATGCTCTTGCCGCCGCAGATGATCAACACGATGGCGCCCAACGCGGGCACCGACCCGGCGAAGGTGACCGAGGCCTGGTACGCCGACCCGATCCGCCGCTACATGCTCCCGGTGCGCAGCGACCGCGACACCGAGTGGCCGAGCCACCCGCACTCCGAACGGGACTCGCTGCACGAGGCGGAGATGTGGGTTGTGGAGGGGCTGACGCACCGCTACCCCACCAAGGTCCTCGCCGAGATGATCTCCACCTGCCCCCAGTACTGCGGGCACTGCACCCGGATGGACCTGGTCGGCAACTCCACCGAACAGATCGAGAAGCACAAGCTCTCGCTCAAACCGGTCGACCGCCAGGACGCGATGATCGACTACCTGAAGAAGACCCCCGGCGTGCGTGACGTCGTGGTCTCCGGCGGAGACGTCGCGAACGTGCCGTGGCCGCAGCTGGAGTCGTTCCTGATGCGGCTGATGGACATCGACACCGTCCGCGACATCCGGCTCGCCACCAAGGCGCTCGCCGCCCTGCCGCAGCACTGGATCCAGCCGAAGGTCGTCGAAGGACTCGAACGCGTCGCCGGCACCGCGCAGCGCCGCGGCGTCAACCTCGCGATCCACACCCACGTCAACCACGCCCAGTCGGTGACCCCGCTGGTCGCGGAAGCCGCCAGGACCGCGCTCGACGTCGGCGTCCGCGACGTGCGCAACCAGGGTGTGCTGATGAAGGGCGTGAACGCGTCCCCGGCCGACCTGCTGGACCTGTGCTTCGCGCTGCAGGGCGAGGCGAACATCCTGCCGTACTACTTCTACATGTGCGACATGATCCCCAACGCCGAGCACTGGCGGGTTTCCGTGCACGAGGCGCAGGAACTGCAGCACGCGATCATGGGCTACCTGCCCGGGTACGCGACTCCGCGCATCGTCTGCGACGTGCCGTATGTCGGGAAGCGGTGGGTGCACCAGCTCGCCGAGTACGACCGCGAGCTCGGGATCTCCTACTGGACCAAGAACTACCGCACCGGGATCGAGCACGAGGACCCGGAAGCCTTGCAGCGGCGGTACCCGTACTACGACCCGATCTCGACGCTGCCCGAAGCCGGTCAGCGTTGGTGGCGGGATCAGCCGAAGGCGTAAGCGTCCGGGCGGCTTTGAAGTACGTGAAGGCCCCCTTCATTGCGCTAGACGCAGTGAAGGGGGCCTTCACGTACTGGGGAAGGTAGTGAAGGCCTCCATCACTACCTTCAAGGTAGGCAAGGAGGCCTTCACGGACCTGGCCCGCGATCAGCCGCGGCCGGAATCCCCGGCACTCAGCGAAGATCTTTCCGCGCGAGTGTCCTATGTGGCCGGACAAGGCACTGTCTTGACGGACCACGGATCGGGATCTACTCTTCTCCCCTCAGACAGGCACAGACGAAGAGCCACTGTCAGCGGTCTTCGTCGTGTCTGTTTTTTTGTGTCGGATCGCTGACAGCCAGCGCAGAAAGTTGGCGGTCCATGAGTTCATCGACGCTCAGCCCGACAGGCTCTATTTCGAACGTCTCCCAGGTGGCCGCGCTCGTCAACGGGCTTTCGAGGTTGCCGCGCAAGGCCAATCTGCTGTGGTATCTGGTGCTGGGCGGGCTTTTCCTGGACGCCTACTCCAACGCCGCGCTCGGCGCGGGCCTGTCCCCGATGATCAAGGAGCTCGGCCTCAGCTCCACCCAGGTCGGCGTGCTCACCGCGACCGCACCGGCGGTGGCCATCCTGTTCAACCCGATCGGCGGCTGGCTGGCCGCCCGGATCGGGCGCGTCAAACCGCTGATCGCGGCCAAGGCGATCGCGGCGATCGGGGCCGTGCTCACCGCGACGGCGGGCGGGTTCGGCGAGGTCTGGTTCGGACGCGGTCTCGTCGGCGTCGCCTACGGGATCGACTTCGCGGTGGCCATGGCCATGCTCGCGGAGTACACCCCCGCGAAGCTGCGCGGACGGCTCAATCTCTGGCAGTCCGTCTGGTACGTCGCCACCACCGTGAACCTGGGACTGACGCTGGTGTTCTTCCAGCTCGACGCCGGGGTTGGGATCTGGCGATGGTCCGTCGGCTCGGCCGGCGTCTTCGCGCTCGTCCTGCTGGTGCTGCAACTGCTGTTCCTCGTCGAAAGCCCGTCGTGGCTCGCGGCCAAGGGCAGGCTCGAGGAAGCGGCGGTCAGCCTCCGCCGGATCTACGGTTTCCAGGTGACCCCGGGCACCAGCAGCGGGCCGGATCCCGCCACGGAACAGAAGATCGGATTCCGGCACGCGGGGGTGCTGTTCCGCAAGCCGTATCTGCCGCGGACCTTCCTGTCCACGGCCATCTCCCTGACCCAGTCGATGCAGTACTTCGCCGTCGGGTGGTACCTGCCGGTGATCAGCCTGGCGATCTTCGGGCAGGCGTTCCAGACCGCGACCCTGGGATCGATGATCTTCAACATCGCCGGGATCATCGGCGGCGCGCTCTCGGCGTACTTCGGCAGGAAAATCGGACTGCGCACGAGCTCCGCCATCGGCTACGCCTTCGCGTTCGCCATCCTGCTGGTGATGGGGCTGGGCTTCGGGAAGCTGCCGATCGCCGTCGGCTTCCTGCTCCCGTTCCTGTTCATCTTCTTCCACTCGGCCGGACCGGGCGCGAACGGCAAATCGATCGCGGCGCTGTCCTACCGCAGTGACATCCGCACCCTCGGCACCGGCGTGACCGGGATGCTCGGCAGCTTCGGCAGTGTCATCGGGCTCTACGTGTTCCCGCAGATCAAGGAATCGATGGGGCTCGGCCCGACGATCGCCCTGCTCGCGGTGGTGCCGTTCCTCGGGTTGGTCTCCTGCCTGATCGTCCGCTGGGACCCCACTCGCAGCGGCGTCGATCCCGACGACGAGACCATCGACCTCAAGCGCAGGAGCGCGTGATGCGGCGCGGGATCCTGGCCGTCGACGAGGGTTCCACCGGCACCCGCGCGGCCGTCGTCGGCGAGGACGGACAGTGTGGCCCCTCCTTCTACACCTCGATCGACGTGAGCCATCCCCGGCCGGCCGAGGTGGAGCAGGACGCCATGCAGCTGCTGGAGCGGACCGTCGACGTCGCCCGCCAGGCGGTGACGTGGGCCCCCGACAACGGCGTGGAGATCACAGGCATGTCGATCTGCACCCAACGGGCCACTGCCGTGCTGTGGGACCGCGAGACCGGACGTCCGCTGGCACCGGCCGTGGTGTGGCAGGACAGCCGCTACGCCGCCGAGCTGGCGAAGCTCGCCCCGGAATGGGACCGGTACCTGTGGGCCGGAACCGGGCGTCCCGTGGGCACCCGCGCCCCGTTCCTGTGGGCCGCAAGGCAACTCGAGACGCTCGGCGTTCCGGCCGGGCGGGCGCTCTTCGGTTCGGTGGACACCTGGCTGGTGTGGCATCTCAGCGGCCGCGAGCGGTACGCGATCTCGGCGACCAACGCCGTCGCGTTCGGCGGCTACCGGTTGCGGGAACACGCCTGGGACACGAAATGGCTGGAGGCACTGGGTTTTCCGGCCGAGTCGGCTCCGCCGCCGCTGGACGACGACGGCGACTACGGCTACACCGACCCGGAACTGCTCGGCATCCGCGTACCGATCGCGGCGGTGATGGGCGACCAGCACGCGTCGCTGATCGCGCTGGGCGCGCTCGAACCCGGCCAGGCCACCTGCGTCCATGGCACCGGAACATTCGTCGGCGCGCTCGCCGGTGACGAGCCGCCCGAGGCGGTGGGCGGTCTCGACGGCGTGCTGTGCCTGGTCGCCTGGCGCAGCGGCGGCCACAGCCGGTTCAGCCTCGAGTCCTACACCTCGACCACCGGCTCCGCCCTGCGATGGCTCATCGAAGACCTCGGCCTGTTCGCTTCGGCGGCCGAGATCAGCGCGCTGGCCGCGGCGCAGCCCAGTGGCGAGGCGACGTGGTTCGTGCCGACGCTGGCCGGACTGCGCACCCCGGTGCAGCGGCCCGACGCCCGCGGCATGCTGGCCGGGCTGAACCTCGCGACCACGCGGGAGATCCTGGCCAGGGCGGTGATCGACGGGATCGCCCACGCGGTGAGCGACACCGCCGACGCCTTGCGCACCACCATGGACCGGCCGATGACCCGTCTGCGGGTCGGCGGCGGCCTGGCGGCGAGCGACCCGTTGCTCCAGAGCCAGGCCGATTTCACCGGTCTCGCCATCGAACGGGTGGCGGATTCGGCCACCGCCAGCCTGCGCGGCGCCGCCTATCTCGCCGGAACCCGGCTCGGGCTGTGGTCTTCGCTGGCCGAGGCCGTCGCCCACCAGCCACCCGGCCGGGTCTTCGAGCCCGCCATCGCCGAAACCGACCGGCTGAAACTACGCGCGCGCTGGCAAGACGTGCTCGCCGTCTCGCTGTCGTGAAACCCCAGTTCTGAGTGGAGAGGTTCCTCAACCATGTTCACACTGCCGTCCCGGCGGCCGAATGCCGTCGCAGCGGGAGCGACCCCTTCGGCGTTGCTGCGGCTGGACCGCCGCACCGCGCTGACCGGACTCGACGCCGGCGAGTTCGACCTTCTCGTGATCGGCGGCGGGATCACCGGCGCCTACACCGCGCTGGACGCCGCCGCCCGCGGCCTGTCGGTCGCGCTGGTCGAGCGGGACGACTTCGCGTCCGGGACCTCGTCGAAATCCTCCAAGATGGTGCACGGCGGCCTGCGCTACATCGAGCAGGGGAACCTTGACCTGGTCAGGCATTCCCTCCTGGAACGCCAGCGATTCCGCCGCAACGCCCCGCATCTGGTGCAGCGGCTGCCCTTCCTGTTCCCGATCCTGGCCAAGGACGGCGTTTTCGACGCCCGGATCGCCCGCGCCTTCGAGAGTCTCTTGTGGACATACGACCTCGCGGGCGGCTGGCGGATCGGCAAACTGCACCAGCGGCTCACGGTCGACGAAGTGCTGGCGCACGCCCCGACCCTGCGCGCCGACCACCTGCGTGGCGGCCTGATGTACTACGACAGCCGCGCCGACGACGCCCGCCTGACCCTCGCGATCGTGCGCACCGCGGCCCGGCTCGGCGCCGTCGTGGCCAACGGCGCCGAGGTGACCGGCCTGCGCACCACGGGCGGGCGGGTGACCGGCGCGACGGTCGAGGCCGACGGCGAACGGATCGACGTCCGGGCGCGGGTGGTCGTCAACGCGACCGGCGTGTGGGCCGACGACGTGGACGGCATGGCCTCCGCGGGACACCGGCCACAGGTGCGCCCCGCGAAGGGCGTCCACATCGTGCTGCCCTGGTCGAAGATCCGCAACGACTGCACGGTGACGGTGCCCATCCCGGGCCGCGCGCGGCGGGCGACCTGCACCCGCTGGGGTGACGTGGTCGTGGTCGGCACCACGGACACCGACTACGACGGCTCGACCGACGACGTGCACTGCACCCGCGACGAGATGGAGTTCCTGCTCGAAGGCGCCACGATCGCCTTCGACACCAAGCTCGGCCCCGAGGACGTGCTCGGCAGCTACGCGGGCCTGCGGCCGCTGGTCGGCGGCTCCGAAGGGACCACCCTCGACATGCGGCGCGATCACCACATCACCGTCGCCTCGGGCATGGTCACCGTGACCGGCGGCAAACTCACCACCAGCAGGCATATGGGCGAACTCGTCGTGGACGAGACGCTCGGGCTGCTGGGGCGCAAGGCCCGCTGCCGCACCAAGAACCTGCCCCTGCTCGGCGGCGCCGGCTACGACGCCGAAGCCACCGCCGCGACCGGCGGGACCGCCGCGCACCTCGGCGGCCGCTACGGGACCGAAGCCCGTTTCGTGAGCGCGCTCGTCGACGAGGACCCGACGCTCGGCGAGCCGCTCATCCCCGGACAGCCGCACCTCAAGGCGGAGGTCGTGTTCGCGGCCAGGTCCGAGATGGCGCGCTCGGTGGACGACGTGCTGTCCCGGCGCACACGGCTGCGGCTGTTCGCCAGGGACGCCTCCGCCGAGGCCGCGCCGCTCGTCGGCGAACTGCTCGGCGCCGAACTCGGCCTGCCACCGGAGACCGTGGCGTCGCAAGTGCAGGACTATCGGGCGGGCGTCGCCCGGGAGAAGTCGATTCTGTTGGGAGACAACGCATGATCAGCAGCCAGACCATCGCCCACCCCTTCAACCGGGGGAAATACGTGGTCGGGGCCCCCACGCCGCCCCGCTGGGGCGACCGGACACCTCCGGGACAGGGCCCGGCGTCGCTGCAGACGACCGTCGTCCCCGTGCCCGCCGCGCTGACCGAGGCGCTGCGAGACGTCGCGGACGCCGTGCACACCGAGCACGACGAGGTCGTGCTGCGCACCCGCGACTGGTGGGCCGGTTCGATGATCGGCGAGACCGCGGGAAACCCGGCGACGCCGGACGCGGTGATCGCCGAGGTCGGCACGGTGGAACAGGTACAAGCCGTGGTCCGCCTGTGCGGCGAGCACAAGGTGCCGCTGACCGTGTCCGCCGGTCGCAGCAACGTCACCGGCGCCGCCCTGCCGGTCCACGGCGGCGTCGTGCTGGACGTCTGCGGGCTGAACAGGATCCTGTCCTTCGACGCGGACTCCCAGGTCGTCGACGTGCAGGCCGGGATGTTCGGCGACCTGTTCGAAACCGAACTGCAGAAGACGCACGGCGCCACCACGGGGCACTGGCCGTCCGCGTACGCACTGTCCACTGTGGGCGGCTGGGTGGCCTGCCGCGGGGCGGGCCAGCTTTCCACCCGCTACGGCAAGATCGAGGACATGGTGGTCGGCCTCGACGTCGTACTCGCCGACGGCACGCTCGCCCGGTTCGGCGACTACCCGCGGGCCGCCACCGGCCCCGACCTGCGCCAGCTGTTCGTCGGCTCGGAAGGCACGCTCGGCGTGATCACCTCCGTGCGCCTGCGCACGCATCCGCTGCCCGGCTACGCCAAGGCCGTCGCTTATGGCTTCGAAACCTTCGCCGCCGGGCTGGAGGCGTGCCGGCTGATCATGCAGCGCGGCGCGACCCCGGCCGCGATGCGGCTCTACGACAAGCTGGAGAGCGGGACACATTTCGGCCTGCCGGACACCAACCTGCTGCTGATCGCCGACGAAGGAGACCCGGTACTGGTCGACGCGATGCTGCAGGTGAGCTCCGAGGTCTGCGCCGCGACCGGGTCCGAACTGGACGGTCAGGCCGTCTTCGAGCGCTGGCTCGACGAACGGATGCTAGTCGGGAAGTCGGCGGACGGGTTCACGCCCGGCCCGGGTTTCGTCGCCGACACGCTCGAAATGGCGGGCGCGTGGTCGGCGCTGCCCGCGATCTACGACGAGGTCGTGGCCGCGATCGAGGCCGTCCCCGGCACCTTGGCCGCGTCCGCGCACCAGTCCCACGCCTACACCGACGGCGCGTGCCTGTACTTCTCGCTCCGCGGCGACGTGGAACCGGAGAAGCGGCGGCACTGGTACCGCTCTGCCTGGGACGCGGCCAACGCCGTGCTGGTGCGCCACGGCGCGGCGCTGAGCCACCACCACGGTTCCGGCCTGCTCCGGGGACCGTATCTCGCGGACACGCTCGGCTCCGGGTTCGGCACGTTCGTCGCGGTGAAGCGGGCGCTCGATCCGCAGGGCCTGCTCAACCCGGGCAAGCTCGGGCTCCCCAGCGACCTCGGGCCGAACCCCCTTGACTCCGCGAGCTGATCGACCACTGTGGACCGTATGAACGAGAGGATCACGGCGGCGTTCGCGGACGTCCCGGTGTGCGCGTCGGTGGTCGGCACCGCCAAGGTGGCCGACTTCGCGAACGCGGCGTCCCGCGTCGGCATCCTGGCCGCGGTCCCGGTCGGGCAGCTGGCCAAGATCGTCCCGGTGCTGACCGGGCTGGAGAAGATCCTGTTCGTGAACATCGACTCCTGCCCGGGACTGGCCACCGATCGAGGCGGCGTGGATTTCCTCCACGAGATCGGGGCGACCGGGGTGGTCAGCACCCGGGTCGCCCCGATCGAACGGGCCCGCGCGGTGTCGATGCTGACCATGCACAAGGTGTTCGTCACCGACCGGTCGAACCTGAACCGCAGCCTGGAGGCGGTGAAACGCAGCCGCCCGGACCTGGTGGAGCTGATGCCCGCGCCGATCATCCCGTGGATGTCGGCTCAGGCCCGCGAGGTCATGTCGCCGTTCGTGGCGGCCGGTTTCGTCACCGACCGGGCCGGGGTGGCCCATTCACTCGCGATGGGCGCACTGGCCGCCGCATCGTCCGATTCGGGGCTGTGGTCGCTGACCAGGTCCCAGCTGAGCGCAGGAGAGAAATGAGCTTCGTCGTGGTGGCCCGGTACGTGACCGCGCACCGGGACCGCGTCCTCGAACTGCTGGAGCCGATGGCCGACGCGTCACGGCGCGAACCCGGCTGCCTCCGGTACACCGTCCACACCGGAACCGAGGACGGCGTGGTGGTGATCGTCGAGGAGTACGAGTCCGAACAGGACTTCGCTGCCCACTGCGCGTCGGACCATTTCCAACGCATCGTGCTCGGCGAGGTGGTACCGCTGCTGTCCGAACGCCAGGTCACCGCCTGCGTCCCGGCCGGGAGCGCGCGGTGACGCCGGTGCGGGGCGCGGTACTCCGCGAAGTCGGCCGTCCGCTGGAGATCGAGAACCTGACGCTGGACCCGCCCGGGCCCGGTGAACTGCTCGTCCGGGTGCGGGCGGCGGGGCTGTGTCATTCGGATCTGTCGGTGATCGACGGCAGCAGGCCCCGGCCGCTGCCGATGGTCCTGGGGCACGAGGCCGCGGGCGAGGTCGTGGAGCCGGGACCGGGCACCGGCTTCACCGCAGGGCAGCACGTGGTGTTGTCGTTCGTTCCCTCGTGTGGCGACTGCCGCCCTTGCCTCACCGGACGGCCCGCCCTGTGCGCCCCGGCGGCCGACGCCAACCGGAACGGCACCCTGCTCGGAGGCGGCACCCGCTGGTCGACACCCGGCGGACGGCCGAACCATCACCTCGGCGTGTCTGCCTTCGCCGAGCACATCGTGGTCTCGGCGCGTTCGGTGGTCGCCGTGGACGAGACCCTCCCGTTCGACGTCGCCGCCCTGTTCGGTTGCGCCGTGCTCACCGGCGCCGGTGCCGTCTTCAACGCGACCGACGTGCGTCCGGGCGACAGCGTCGTCGTGTTCGGCCTCGGCGGTGTCGGCCTCGCGGCGCTGCTCGCCGCCAAAGCCGCCGGCGCGTCCACGCTGCTGGCCGTCGACGTCGTCGCGGAGAAGCGTGAGCTGGCTCGGTCCCTCGGGCGCCACCCACGCGCTCGAAGGCGACGTCGAGGCGATCAAGGAGCTCACCGGCGGTGGCGCCGACCACGCGATCGACACCACCGGCGTGGTGGCCGCCCTGCAGCAGGCATACCGGGCGACACGGCCGGGCGGCACCACCGTCACCGTCGGGCTGCCCGATCCCGCCGCCGAAGTCGCGCTACCCGCGCAAAGCCTGGTGGCGGAGGAGAAAACGCTGCGCGGCAGCTACCTCGGCTCTTGTGTCCCCCGGCGCGATATCCCCCGGTTCATCGAGCTGTACCGGTCGGGGCTGCTGCCCGTGGAGGCGTTGCTGACGCACCGGATCGGGCTGGAGGAGATCAACACGGGATTCGACCGGCTGCGGCGCGGTGCGGCGGTCCGGCAGGTGGTCACCTTCTCTTGAGGGTGGGGCTTGAGCGGCGCAGTTCGGGGTTGCGAAACTGGCTTTCGCAACGTTGAAGCGAGACCCGAGCTGCCCTCGACGATGTGGGAATCGGGACACTCAACGTCCCGATTCCCACATCGTCACCTCCAGGCAAGCCAAACCTCGCGCTGGCCCATCGGAATCCCCCTGACGGTGCCGGTCACATCTTCCGTAAGCATCAGTGACCTCCACCGCGGTCGCCTGCACCGATCGGCTCTTCGTGCCTGAGTTGTCGTCCGCCCGCGACCGGGCGTTACGGCGAACGGCGTATCGGCCGGCTCGCGGCGACGGTCAGCTGCATGGTCACCTTCGAGCCGACCATGAGCCTGGTGGCGAGGTTCTCGTTCACGCCCCAGTGGTTGCGGTTGAGCGAAACAGCGCCCGTGAAGCCGATGCGGAAACCGTCCGCGCCAGACCTGGCGCCGACCAGTTCGACGGCGACGCGGACGGGTTTCGTGACGCCTCGGATGGTCAGGTCGCCAGTGACCTCGAAGCCGCTGCCGCCGACATGCCGGACGGCTGTCGAGACGAAGGTGATGACCGGATGCCCTTCCACATCGAAGAAGGCGGTGCGCAGATGGTCGTCGCGCTGCCGGTTGCCGGTATGGATGCTCGCGGCCTTGATGGTGAGCCGCACGCTGGACTTGGCCGGGTCGTCGCCATCGAAGTGGCCGCTGCCGTCGAATTCGTCGAAATGGCCAGGCACCCGGCTTCCCATCGTGTGCCGGGCGATGAAGGCGAGCGTCGTACCGGCGGCGTCGAGAGAGTAGTCGCCGGTCAGTTCGCCGAGAGGGGTCGTTGTCGTCACGCTGGGCTCCTGGCGGGTAAGGGAAGCGTTCTCGGCATTACGACGAAACCGACCCGCCGGATGTGAGCCGCATCCGACGGACTGCTATTGATAATTTCTGTTTATCAATAGACCGCAATAAAGTCTTTGTCTTCGATGATTTCGCTTCCTACCGTGAACGAATCGGCGACAGAGGCAGGGAGGAGGCGTCCCATGGAACTTCGTCACCTGCGTTACTTCGTCACCGTCGCCGAGACATGTCACTTCGGCCGGGCGGCCGAGCAGTTGCACGTCGCGCAGCCGGCGCTCTCGCACACCATCCGGCAGTTGGAGGACGAACTGGGCGTCGTCCTGCTGGCCCGGACCACCCGCCAGGTCCGGGTGACGCCGGCGGGTGAGTTCTTCCTGGCCGAAGCCCGGCGCGTGCTCGCCGGGCTGGACGTGGGTGTCCGCGGGGTACGACGTATCGGCGAAGGCAAGCTGGGCCTGCTTCGGGTCGGGTTCACCGGCACGGCGGCCTTCTCCCATCTGCCGCATCTGGCCAGGGCGCTCGCGCAGCGGGTGCCGCAGGTGGAGCTGGAGATCCGTGCCGATCTGCTGACCGCCGAGCAGTGCGAACGCCTGCGCACGGGCACCTTGGGGATCGGGGTGCTCCGCCCTCCGGTCACCGGGGACGACATCGACTTCCGGGTGATCGAGAGCGAACCGCTGATCCTCGCCGTCCCGGCCGACCACCGGCTGGCCGTCGAACCCGTCGTCGCGATGGCGGACCTGCGGACCGAACCGCTCGTCACCTACGACCGGCGCAACTCGGTCGTGCACGAAGCAGTCGCGCGCAGCTGCCGCGAGGCCGGGTTCACGCCCCATCAACTGCACGAGGCATCCGGAACCGCGGTCCTGCTGGCCCTGGTCGCCGGCGGGCTGGGAGTCGGCGTGGTGCCCGCCTCGGCCCGCGCCCTCCCCCTGGCCGGTGTCGTGTTCCGCGACCTCGCCGGAGCGGCGACCGTGGAGCTGGCGCTGGCCTGGCACCGCGAAACCCCGTCCCCGCTCGTCACGACCGTCCTCGACGCGCTCGAAGACGTCTTTCCTTCCGTCGCACCGTCCACAGGGGGCACCTGATGAAGATCACGCGAGTCGAGGCGATCCCGTTCGCCATTCCGTACCGAAAACCGCTGAAGTTCGCTTCGGGAGAGGTGCACGTCGCCGAGCACGTCCTCGTGCGGGTGCACGCCGACAACGGCGTCGTCGGCGTGGCCGAGGCACCCCCTCGGCCGTTCACCTACGGCGAGACCCAGGCGGGGATCATCGCGGTGATCGACTCGCTGTTCGCCCCGCAAATCGTCGGTCTCAGCCTGCTCGACCGGGAAACGGTGCACACGCGGCTCGCTCGCACGGTCGGCAACCCGACCGCGAAATCCGCCATCGACATGGCCGTCTGGGACGCGCTCGGCCGCAGCCTCGACGTGTCGGTGACCGAACTGCTCGGCGGCTACACCGACCGCATGCGCGTGTCCCACATGCTCGGCTTCGACGAGCCGTCCGCGATGGTCGCCGAAGCCGAGAAGATGCGCGACACCCACGGCATCAGCACCTTCAAGGTCAAGGTCGGCCGCCGTCCCGTGTCGCTCGACACCGCCGTCGTGCGCGCGCTGCGGGAGCATTTCGGCGACGGCGTCGACCTCTACATCGACGGCAACCGAGGCTGGACCGCCGCCGAATCGGCCCGTGCGATGCGGGAGATGGCCGACCTCGGCCTGCTCTTCGCCGAAGAGCTGTGCCCGGCAGACGACGTCCTCGGCAGGCGCTGGCTCGTGGGACAGATCGGCATTCCGTTCATCGCCGACGAATCCGCCGTGACCCCGGCCGACGTCACCCGTGAGGTGCTCGGCGGCTCCGCCACCGCGATCAGCATCAAGACCGCCCGGACCGGCTTCACCCGTTCGCAGCGCACGCACCACCTCGCCGAGGGACTCGGCCTGGAGGTCGTGATGGGCAACCAGATCGACGGCCAGCTCGGCTCGCTGTGCACGGTCGCGTTCGGCTCGGCCTACGAGCTGACGTCCCGCCGCCCCGGCGAGCTCTCGAACTTCCTCGACATGAGCGACGACCTGCTCACCGAGCCCCTGCGCATCACCGACGGCGAGCTCACCGTCCGCCCCGGCGCCGGCCTCGGTGCCGAAATCGATCCCGAGAAGCTCCGGCGCTACCGCCAGGACCATTGACGCCCACCACGAATCAAGGAGGATTCATGACCGCCATCCACGAGACGGCCACCGCGGCCGCGTCCGGCGCCAACGCGACCGAGCGGTTCAAGAGCGACAAGTTCGCCGGTGTCGCCGGAACACCCAAGGAACGGGTCAGCCTGCTGGCTCGCGAGGTGCTGGAAGCGGTGCACGGCACGATCAGGAAGCACAAGGTCACCTACGACGAGTACAACGCGCTCAAAGCGTGGCTGATCAGCGTGGGCGAGGACGGCGAGTGGCCGCTGTTCCTCGACGTGTGGGTGGAACACGTCGTCGAAGAGGTCGCCACCGAGCACCGCGAAGGCAACAAGGGCACCATCGAAGGCCCGTACTACGTTCCCGGCGCGCCCGAGCAGGGTGCTCGCGGCTCGGTCCCGATGCGCGAGGACGAGGCCGGTACGCCGCTCAGCTGGACCGGCCAGGTCACCTCCACCGACAGCACCGCGCTGGCGGGCGCGAAGGTCGAGCTGTGGCACGCCGACGCCGACGGCTTCTACTCCCAGTTCGCGCCCAACATCCCGGAGTGGAACCTGCGCGCGAGCTTCACCGCCGACGACGAAGGCCGGTTCGAGATCCACACCGTGCGCCCCGCCCCGTACCAGATCCCGACCGACGGTGCCTGCGGCAAGCTCATCGCCGCGGCGGGCTGGCACGCGTGGCGCCCGGCGCATCTGCACGTCAAGGTCTCTGCGCCCGGCCACGAACTGCTCACCGCGCAGCTGTACTTCCCCGGCGACGAACACAACGACGACGACATCGCTTCGGCGGTCAAGCCGGAACTGGTGCTGGACCCGCGCCCGTCGGGTGACGGCGAGGCCATCGAGTACGGCTTCGTCCTCGACCCCGAACACCCCTGACCGAATGTCCTTTTTGGAGTGATCGATGCTCTACCACGTTCGCATGGACGTTCGCCTGCCGCCGGACCTCGACCTGGCGGAGCGGACCGACATCATCGCGCGGGAAAAGGCGTACAGCCAGCGGCTGCAACGCGAAGGCAAGTGGCCGCAGCTCTGGCGGATCGCGGGCGAGTACGCCAACTTCTCGATCCTCGACGTCGCGGACCACGACGAGCTGCACACGCTGTTGTCCGGTTTGCCGTTGTTCCCGTACATGGACATCGAGGTCACGCCGCTGGCGACGCATCCGTCGAAGGTCATGGGCTGACGCAGCTCGATCGCGGTCCGTGTGCCCGCCGTTCCGGTCGGTGAACGAGCTCCGCCGACCGGAACTTCCAACCCCGAAGTTCCGGTCGGTTGTTCATGGACCGCACCGGTCCGGCCCCAGTTGAATCGGCCGAGGTCCACTTCGGACCGGCTGGGGTGAAGGAGTTCGGCGGAGTGACCCGATGACGCGTCTGGTGACCGGGGCCGACGTCGCGCGGGCGGCCGACCGGATCCGGTGCTCCGTGCGCCGCACCCCCGTGCTCGGGCCGGTCGGCGGACTGTGGATCAAACCGGAGAACCGGCAGCGGACCGGCTCGTTCAAGGTCCGCGGCGCGCTCAACGCGGTCGCCGGGCTGACGGGCCACGTGCTGGCCCAGTCGTCCGGCAACCACGGCCGCGCGGTCGCCTACGCCGCGGCCCGCCAAGGGCTGAAGGCCACGGTCGTACTACCCGGAACTGCGCCCGCGTTGAAGGTCGACGCGGTCCGCGCACTCGGCGCCGAAGTGCTCGTCGTGCCACCGGCCGAACGGGAATCCGCGACGGCCGAACTCCTGGCCCGCACCGGTGCCACCCTGATCACGTCGGCCGATTTCGCGGTGATCGCCGGCCACGGCACGGTCGGCGCGGAAATCGTCACGGACCTGCCGAACGCGGGCACCGTCCTGGTCCCGGTCTGCAACGGCGGCCTGCTCGCCGGTGTCGCCGTCGCGGTCAAGGCGTTCTCGCCGGCCACGCGGGTCGTCGGTGTGGAGCCCGAACTCGCCGCCGACGCGGCCGACTCGTTTCGCACCGGCCGCCTGACGCGCTGGCCGGTGTCGCGGACCTACCGCACGATCGCCGACGGCCTGCGCGCCCCGGTGCTCGGCGAACTGGCGTGGGAGCACGTCAAGACGCTCGTGGACGACGTCGTCACGGTCGACGAGGAGAGCATCGTCGCCGCACAGGCGTTCCTGTTCGCCCGGTTCGGCGTGGTCGCCGAGCCGAGCGGTGCGGTGGCGACCGCCGCCCACCTGAGCGGGCGCGCCGGGCCGTCGGGAAGGGCGACGGTCGCCGTCGTCTCCGGCGGGAACGTCGCCGCGCCGCCACTGGGGGCGACGAGAGAGCGGGTGTCCGTTGAGCACGGCTGAGATCGGCGGAGTGCTCGCGACAATCGGGAACACTCCCCTGGTCGCCCTGGACCGGGTCGTGCCACTGACGGGCTCCCGGGTGTTCGCGAAACTGGAGAAGTTCAACCCCGGCGGCAGCGTCAAGGACCGGACCGCGCTGAACATGCTCCGCGGCGAAATCCGCTCCGGCAGGCTCGTGCCGGGCAGATCGGTGGTCGTCGAGTCCACGTCGGGTAATCTCGGCGTCGGGCTCGCCCAGATGTGCGCGTACTTCGGGCTCGACCTCGTGTGCGTGGTCGACACCCGTACGACCGCGCAGACCCTCGCGCTGTTGCGGGCCTACGGCGCCACGGTCGAGGTCGTGACCGCCCCGGTGGACGGCGACCTGCTCGGCGCCCGGATCGCCCGCGTCCGAGAGCTCCTCGCCCTGCTGCCGGACGCGTTCTGGCCCGATCAGTACGCGAACCCACTCAACCCGGCGGCTCACGAGCACACGATGCGCGAGATAGCCGACGCGCTCGACGGCCGCGTCGACTACCTGTTCTGCGCGGTCAGCACCGGCGGCACGATGCGCGGATGCGCCGACTACATCCGGCGCGAAGGGCTGGCCACGAAGCTGATCGCGGTCGACGCCGCCGGCAGCGCGATCTTCCACGTGCCGACGGAAGAACGCCGGATCCCGGGCCACGGCGCCGGACGGCGGCCGCCGCTGGTCGACACCTCCGCGATGGCCGAAGTCGTGCACGTGACCGATCTCGAATGCGTCCGCGCCTGCCGGACGCTCGTCGCCCGCGAAGCCATCCTCGCGGGCGGTTCCTCCGGTGCGACCGTGGCCGCGCTGGCGAAGTTGCGCGACCGCATCCCGCCAGGCTCCCGGTGCGTGCTCGTCTTTCCCGACGACGGCAACCGCTATCTCGACACCATCTACTCCGACGCGTGGGTCCTCGGTCATTTCGGCGAAGTGCCCGCCCGCGCCCTGGCCACGATTTCCTGAGGAGCTCCCCTTGCGTCACCTCATCTCACTCGACGACCTCACCGACGACGACCTGCGAGCCATCGTCCGCCGAGCCGTCCTGCTGGCGGAACGGCCGCGCGCGACCTATTCCACTTTGGACGGAGCGGTCGTCGGCATCCACTTCCGCAAGACCTCCACCCGCACGCGCACCGCGTTCTCCGCGGGCGCGCTGCGGCTGGGCGCCCGGATCATCGCCTACGGCCCGAACGATCTCCAGACCAACACCGGCGAGTCCATCGAGGACACCGGACGCGTGCTGTCGTCGATGCTGGACTTCCTGGTGGCCCGCACGGCGGCCGATCCGGCGGAACTCCGGGCCATCGCCGCACAGGACCGGATGGCCGTCGTCAACGCGATGAGCGCCGACGAGCACCCGACCCAGGCGCTGGCGGATCTGACGACGATCGTCCAGCGCTTCGGCCGCGTCGACGGCATCCGCATGCTGTACCTGGGCGAGGGCAACAACACGGCGGCGGCCTTGGCGCTGGCGCTCAGCCGATTCCCGGGCAACGAGCTGCACCTTCGCACTCCGCCGGGCTACGGCGTCGACCCGGACGTCCTGGAGCGCGCGGGTAAGCACGCCGCCCGGCACGGTTCGTCCATTGTGGAGCGACACGACGTCCTCGACCTGCCCGGCGGCGTCGACATCGTCTACACCACCCGATGGCAGACCACGGGAACGTCCAAACCGGACCCCGGCTGGCGCACGGTGTTCGCGCCGTTCCAGGTGACCGCGGACCTTTGGCGGACCAGTCCGGACGCGCTGTTCCTGCACGACCTGCCCGCGCACCGGGGCGAGGAGGTCACGGCCGACGTGCTCGACGGACCGCGTTCCGTCGCCTTCGCGCAGGCGGAGAACAAGCTGTACAGCGCGATGGCCGCGCTCGAATGGTGCGGCGGGGAGGACTTGGCGTGAGCTGGTTCGACGTGGCCGAGAGCGGCCTGTCCGGTACGGGCGAGGTGACGATGCTGTCCCGTGAAGAGGTCCGCAAGTGCCTGACGAACCTCGACCCGGTCGACGTCGTCCGCGAAACACTGGCCGACCACGACCGCGGCATCAGTCTCCTGCCCGCCGAGGCCTACTTGCGCTGGGAGAACTCCCGAGGCGCCTACACCCGGTCGATCGGGATGCCGGGCGCGGTGCGGTCGGCGTACGGGATGAAGATCATCAACGCCAGCGTGTCCAATCCCGCCATCGGGCTGGAACGCGCGGGCGGGATCGGCCTGTGCTTCGACGCGGAGACCGCCCGGATCACCACGATCATGGAGGCAGGCCTGCTGAGCGCGGTCCGGACGGCGGCGGTGAGCGCGGTGGGGGTGGACGCGCTCGGATACGGCGGAGCGGTTTCCCTGGCCGTCGTCGGCTGCGGTGCTCAGGGTCGGATGCACGCCGCGCTGCTCGCCGAACGGCTGCCCTCGCTGCGGAAGGTCACGCTGTACGACCGGTCTCCGGACGCCGCGCAAGCCTTGGCCGCCACCCTGCCCGGGATCTCGGCGCAGGTCTGCTCGAGCGCGCGGGAAGCGGTGTCCGCGGCCGAAATCGCCGTGTTCACGACCACGATGGACACAGGCTACGTCGAGCCGGACTGGGCCTCGTCGGGTGCGCTGCTGATCAACGTCTCCCTCGGCGACCTGACGGACGCGGCGTTCCGCGACGCGGCGGCGGTGTACGTCGACGACGTGGACCTGGTGGCCGACAACCCGCGCCGGCCGCTGGGCCGCCTGATGGCGGAAGGCCTGTTCGGGCGCCCCGATTCCACCGGGCCGGCACGCCCCCTCGACGGCACGTTGGGTGGGATCCTGACGGGACGGCACCGTGCGGACGGGGTCGCGTCGCCGTATGTGGTGCTGAACCCGTTCGGGATGGGAGTCCTCGACGTCGCGCTGTACGCGGCGGTCTCCGCGCAGGCCCGGGCGGAGAGCCTCGGTACCGCCCTCCACCTCGGCTGAGCCTCGCGTCACCTGCCTACCGGGAACCGCCCGTGACCGACGGCGACGAAGCGAACGGAACCAGCAGCCGTGCCGCCCCGCTTCCGTCCGCGGGCACGGCCCAGATGTCGCTTTCCTTCCCGTCCCCGCGCGGCAGGCTGTACCCGATCGTGTCGTTGTCGAGCCACACCACCTGGTCGTCCACACTGCGCGTCTCCGCGAGCGGGGTTTCGCGCATCGTGGCCAGGTCCAGGACGTGTTCCCGCCACGGGTTGACGTCGCCCTCCGCCACCCGCTTCTTGAACGCGAGCTTCTTCCCGTCCGGCGACAGCGAAGGACATTCCGCGTTTTCCCGCAGCGTGCGGGCGTTCCACGCGGCGTTGTCGCCCTGCACCAGATAGGTCCGCCCACCGGTGGCGACCGTGGCGTAGAACGTCCGCTCGTCCGCGGCGAACGTGACGCCCCAGTAGTTGACGTCCTCGCCACGATGGGACACGTCCCCGATCCGCAGCGGGATGCCCTCGATGTTGCTCGACAGCTCGTTCAACTCACGATCCATGATGGCCGTACGCGTCGAGAAGGTGCCGGGTGTCGAGTAGGAGTCACCGGTGACGAACGTGGTCCAGCTGCCCATCCGGCCGCCGGGTGAGAGCTTCGCGCGGTTGGGGATTCCGGGCACATCGACGCGTTTGACCTCGCCGAGCGCGGGATCGACGAACCGGGCGACCGCGCCCGCCATCGGCGCGGACTCCTTCGCCAGGCACAGGCCTCCCGCGGCCGCGGTGTAGAACCGTTCGCAGGTGAGCGAGCTGATCCGCCGCGGCCCGCCGGGATCGGAGACGGGGACCGAGGCGACGTTGCCGTACCCCGGCCCCGGCGCCCCGTTGCGGAACAGCAGTCTTCCCTGCTCTCCCAGTACGACCTGCCCCGAGGTGTCCACCGCGACCGTCGCGTCGGCCGCCTGCCGCTCGGGGCTGTTCGCCTTGGCCTGCACCACGTACACCACCGAAGCGGCGACGAGGGCGGCGACACCCGCCAGCGCCACGACGAACTTCACCGGAAGTTTCACCCGTCTCCTTCCCCGTCACCGGCAGCGGTACGGACCTGCTTTGTCGAGCAGTTCGCCGTTGGTGCCGATGATTTCCCAGGAATAGGTCTTTCCCTTGAGGACCAGCTTCATCACCCCGTGCTTGCCCAGGATCTTCTCGACGCCTTCGCGGGCTTTGTAATCGAGGTACAGGCTGTCGCCACCGATACCGGCGATGACCGAGCGCACGCCGTTGGCTTCGTCGACGTGCCCGTTGACGTCCAGCGGCTTCGTCCGCTCGTAATGGTGGTCGTGCCCGGCGAACACGACGTCCGCCTTCGCCCTGGCCAGCTCGTTCCACAACGGCGCCACGCTCTTCGCGTCACCGGAGTTCCCCGAATTGAAGCGAGGGTGGTGCCAGTAGCCCGCGACACAGGACTTCTTGGTTTTCGCGAGGTCCTTGCGCAGCCACGCCACCTGCTCGGCGCCGCCGCCGTTGTACACCGGGTCCGAATCGAGCGCGACGAAGTGGAAGTCACCGACGTCGAAGCTGTAGTACGGCTTCCCCTTCGGCGTCGCGATCTTCCCGAAGTACTGCTTGTACCCCGCCAGCTCGTTGTTCCACTCGTGGTTGCCCGGAGTGGGTTTGGTGATCTTCTTGAACCTGCCCCAGGTCTTGTCGTAGTAGGTCCGGAACTCTTCGATGGTGCCGTCTACGTACTGGTTGTCGCCGACCGTCAGCACGTACCGCGGGTTGATCTTGCCGACCAACGCCGCCGTCTGCTGGTGTTCGGAAGGCAGCTCCGGCTTGGCGATGTCGCCGGCGAGCGCGATGACGATGCCGTCGGACGGTGTCGGCCGGGTGGCCGCCTTCACCGGCGCGGTCGAACCGGACAGGTTCCCCGCCGCGTCCCGCGCCCGCACCGCGTACTGGAAGTCGAAGCCCGACGCCAGCGACGTGTCGGTGTAGGACGTCGTCGCGGACCTGCCGATGACGTTGCCGTTGCGCAGGATCTCGTATTCGACGACCCCGACGTTGTCGCTCGCCGGGTCCCAGCCGAGCGTGATGCTCTCGGTGGTGGACGACGCCTGCCGGAGCCCGGTCGGCACCGACGGCGGCTGGATGTCGCCGTCGCCGGTCCGGACGCCGTAGATTTCCAGCTCCCACAACGAGTATCCGTAAACGGTCGCCCGTGCCGTGCCGAAGATCCGGACGTGCCGGGCGGAGGTGTTCAGGCCGGTGAACTCGTCGAGGCCGCCGTCGCTACCCACCACGGTCTTCACGTCGCGCCAGTTCTGGCCGTCGTCGGACGCCTGGACCTGGTAGTCCTTCGCATGCGCGGATTCCCAGAGGACCTTGATCCGGCTGATGTCCGCCGGGCCGCCGAGGTCGACCGCGATCCACTGTGGATCGCCCTCCAGGCTCGCCCACCGGGTCGTCGAATCGCCGTCGACGGCGAGAGCGCCACTGAAACTCTCGTTCTCGACGGTGGAAGTCGTGGTCCGTTTGTTGACCGACAGCAGTGATTCCACCGGTCCGGCCGTGGCGCTGGAAGCGATCACGGGCTGAGCGAGCAGGACGATCGCCGCGATCGCGGCGGTGCCCGGCTGCACCATTCGATTCACCTGTTACTCCTGGTTGGGCCTACGTCGTGGGTGGAACACGGACCGGGCCCGGCGCCGCGTACGGCACCGGGCCCCATCCGTCAGCGGCAGGTGTACGGACCCGCCTTGTCGAGCACGTTCCCGTTGGTGTCGACGATCTCCCAGGAGTAGGACTTCCCGTTCAGCATCAGCTTCATGACGCCGTGCTTGGCGAAGATCTTCTCCACCCCTTCACGCTCCTTGTAATTCGTGTAGAGGTAGTCCCCGCCGATGCCGGCGATGACCGAGCGCACGCCGTTGGCCTCGTCGACGTGCCCGTTGACGTCCAGCGGCTTCGTCCGCTCGTAGTGATGGTCGTGCCCGGACATCACCATGTCCGCCTTCACCTTGGCCAGCTCGTTCCACAACGGGGCGATCTGCTTCTTGTCGCCGTATTCGCCCGAGTTGAACCGCGGGTGATGCCAGTACCCGATGACACAGGCCTTGGTGTTCTTCGCCAGGTCGTCGCGCAGCCAGGCCACCTGCTCGGAACCGCCGCCACCGTAGATCGGGTTCGAATCCATCGCGACGAAGTGGAAGTCGCCGATGTCGTAGCTGTAGTACGGCAAGCCCTTCGGGTACGCGATCGCGCCGAAGTACTCCTTGTAGCCCCTGAGCTGGTCGTCCCACTCGTGGTTGCCCGTCGTGGGTTTGGTGATGCTCTTGAACTTGCCCCACGTCTTGTCGTAATGGGCGCGGTACTCGGAAATGGTGCCCTTGTGGTACTGGTTGTCCCCGACGGTCAGCACGTACTGCGGGTTCATCCTGGCGACCTGGTTCGCCGTCGCCTGATGCGTCGAGAAGAGCTCGGGGTTGGCGATGTCACCCCCGACCGCGATGGTGATGGGACCGGTTCCTCCAGGCTGCGTGGAGGCCTTGACCACCGAGCTCGCCGCGGAGACGTTCCCAGCCGCGTCCCGCGCCCGCACGGAATAGCCGAACTCCACTCCGGATGCCAGCCCGGAGTCGGTGTACGTGGTCGTCGCCGTGGTCCCGACGACGTTCCCGTCGCGGAGCACCTCGTACTCGGTGACTCCGACGTTGTCGGTGGACGCGGTCCAGCCGAGTGAAACGCTGTTCGTGGTGCTGCCCGTCGCGGTGAGACCGGTGGGCACCGTCGGCGCCTGCGTGTCGCCGCCGCCGACGCGGTCGCCGTAGACCTCCAGCTCCCACAGCGAATAGCCGTAGGTCGTACCGCGGGCCGTGCCATGGATACGGATGTGGCGCGCGGACGCGTTGAGGCCCAGGTGTTCGTCGATGGCGCCGTTCCCGCCGGTGACCGACTTGATGTCGGTCCAGGTCCGGCCGTCGGCCGAGCCCTGGATCTTGTAGGTCTTGGCGTAGGCGACTTCCCAGTTCAGCCTGACCTTGGTGATGGTCGCGGTCCCGCCGAGGTCGACGGCGATCCACTGCGGATCGACGCCTTCCTCGCTGGCCCATCTGGTCGTGGTGCTGCCGTCGACCGCGTTGCCGCCGGCGAACTCGGTGGTCTCCACCGACGATGTGGTGGTCGGTTTGCCCGCCGACAGCAGGGATTCCGCCTGCGCGGTGGTACCCGAAGAGATCAATGTCTGCCCCAGCAAGGCCAGGGTCGCCACCGCGACACCGGCCAGGGGTGTTCTCCGTTTCATGCGAACTCCTCGACGTTGCGGAGTCGGCGAGTACCGGCGGTGGGCGGCGACTTTCAGCCGGAGTCGCTTAGTTAAGTAAGTTTCCTAACGATGGCAGTGTAAAAGGTCCTTAAAGTCACAGTCAACGGGTGATCGGGCGGTGCCCGGCACCATTTGATGGCAGGGTCGCGGCCATGGTGACGCTGGATCGGCTCGTGAACGTCCTCGGTGGCTACGGGGCGCGGTTGTGGTGCTGCCCGGTGTCGCGCGAGGTGGCCTTGCGCGACGTGGTCATGCACGACGCCGCCGACCCCCGCGACCTGCGCGGGGACGTGTACCTCGCCGTCGGCGCGGACTCGGTCGCCGCGGCCGTCGACCTGGCCGCGGCGGCACAGGCCTCGGTCGTCCTGGTCCGGGGCTCGTCGCCGGATCCCGAGGCCGCCGAACGGGCGGAACGCGGCGGCGTCGCCGTGCTGCTGGTGGACCCGGACGTGTCCTGGGGCCAGCTCGCCGGCGTGGTCTACGGCCTCGTACTGGAGGGTCGCGAGACCGAGTCCGGCCGAGGGCCGACCGACCTGTTCGCGCTCGCCGACAGTCTGGCGGACGCGCTCGGCAGCGCGGTGACCATCGAAGACCGGCTGTCCCGGGTCCTCGCCTACTCCAGCCGTCAGCACCTGGCCGACCGGGCACGGCTGGAAACGATCCTCGGCAGGTTAGTCCCGGAGCCGGTCCGCGAGCTGTTCGAACGACGGGGCGTGTTCCGGCACCTCGCCGAATCCGACGAGCCGCTGTTCGTCGAGGCCGATCCCGAACACGGGCTCACCGGGCGCATGGTCGTCGCGGTCCGCGCGGGGCGCGAGCTGCTGGGCTCGATCTGGGTGGAATGCGACCGGCCGCTGTCCGACGCCCGGCGCGCGGTCCTGCGGGACAGCTCGCGCACGGTCGGCCTGCATCTGCTGCGCTCGCGGGCGAGCGCGGATCTGGAGCGGCAGGTCGAATCCGATCTGGTGATCCGGCTGGTCGAGGGCACACCGGACGCGGCGGCCGTGCTCAGCAGGCTGGGGCTGCCGCCAGGGCGGTTCCGGGTGATCGCGCTCCAGGCCCATATCGGTGACGAGCGCCACGCCGCGCTGCTGCTCGCGTTCGAGCGGGCGACCACCGGTTTCGGCTGGTCACGTCCGGGCCGCAGCACGCTGTTCAGCAACACCGTCTACACCGTCCTGCCCGGGGACGACGTCGAGGCGGCCAGGGCGTGGGTCGCTTCGATCCGCGAGGCTCTGCCCCGGCAGGTGACGATGCTGGCAGGCATCGGGGCCGGTGCGACGTCGGCGGAGCTGCCCGCCAGCAGGCTGGAAGCCGACGAGTGCCTCGCGCTGCACAGCGTGCGTCCCGGTACGAAATCCGCGATCGCCTACGACGAGGCCTGGGACGACATCCTGGTGCAACGGCTGCGGGCCGCCGCCGCGTCCGGCCGGGCGCCCGCCCGCGGCCCGATCACCGAGTTGCGGCGGCATGACAGCGCGAACGCCACGAGCTACGTCGCGACGCTGCGCGCCTGGCTCGAAGCGCAGGGGGATCTCGCGGAGGCGGCCGAGCGGCTGGACGTGCACCCCAACACGATCCGCTACCGGCTCCGGAAGATGGCCGAAGTGACCGAACTGCGTCTCGACCAGCCTGCGAAACGGCTGGCGATGATCATCGAACTGGCGGTGTCCGAACCCACCCCTTGACCGTTCCGGCCAAAGCGATCCGCCCAGATTGTCGGATCCGGACAATCGAGACCGCCCGGATCCGAGCGATCCTGACCGCGACAGCACCACTCGTAGCGGAGGAATTCATGGGCGATCTCGACCGGATCGACGGCGGCCCGCGTTCGGCGATCGTGATCGGCGCCGGCGTGGTCGGCCTGTCGACCGCGTGGTTCCTGCAGGAACGCGGCGTCAGTGTCACGGTGGTCGACCGCGCGGGCATCGCGGCGGGAGCGTCGTGGGGCAACGCGGGCTGGCTCTCGCCCGGGCTCTCGATCCCGCTCAACGAACCCGGCGTTCTGCGCTACGGGCTGCGGACGCTGCTGGACCGCCAGGCCCCGCTGCACGTTCCGCCGTCGCCCGATCCGCGGCTGTGGTCGTTCCTCGCCCGGTTCGCCGCGAACTGCACCGGCCGCTCCTGGACCCGCGCGGTCGAGGCGAACGCACCGCTGAACGACGAATGCCTGGAAGCCTTCGACGTCCTCACCGCGAACGGGGTGGACGCGCCGACCATCGAAGCGCCGATCACCGCGGCGTTCGAGACCGCCGACCAGGCCGCCGGGCTGATCGGCGAACTGCGGCGGATCGAGGAAGCAGGCCAGGGCATCTCCTACACCCGTCTCACCGCGGCCGACCTCGCCGAACGGTTCCCTCAGGCCACGGCCAGGCTCGGCGCCAGTGTCCGGATCGACGGGCAGCGTTACGTGGACCCGGGCCGGTTCGTCGAGTCGCTGGCGCGATCGGTGGTGAGCCGGGGCGGCACGATCCGCCACAAATTCGAGGTCGCTTCCCTGCGCGCGTACCGTCACGCGCTGAGCGTGCGCTCGAAGACCGGCCAGACCGTGAACGCCAACGCGGTCGTGCTGGCGACCGGGGCCTGGCTCGGAGGCCTTGGCCGGAAGTGGGGCGTCAAGGTCCCCGTCCGGGCCGGACGCGGCTACTCCTTCACCGTGCCGACCGACCAGCCGGTGCCCGGACCGCTCTACCTGCCGGACATCCGCGTGGCGTGCACGCCGTACCGCGAAGGGCTCCGGGTGGCCGGGACGATGGAGTTCCGGAAGCCGGACGCGCGGCTGGATCCGGCCAGGATCGCCGCGATCATCGCCTCGGCGCGGCCGTTCCTCACCGGACTGGACTGGGAACGGCGCACCGACGAATGGGTCGGTTCCCGCCCCGTCACAACCGACGGGCGGCACGTCATCGGCGCGACGAGCACACCCGGGCTCTACGTCGCGGGCGGACACGGGATGTGGGGATTGACCCACGGCCCGATCACCGGGCGCCTGCTGGCCGAGCACATCACCACCGGCAAACAGCCGGAGGCCCTGCGTCCCTTCGACCCCCTCCGCTGATGGCCCAGGACAACGGAACACCGGCTGACGAACAGTCCGAAGTGGACCGGCTCCGCGCCGAGAACGCGCTGCTGCGCGCGGAGAAGGACCTGCTGCTGAAGGCCGCGATCGGATTCGCCACCGACGCGGGCGCCTTCCAGCGCCGGTCCCGTGAACCCGAGACCCGCTGACCGAAGCGGGACTCATCGAAGGTCTGTGGGGGCTGGGTCCTTTCCGCGCCCGGCCCCCACAGACTTACCCACCGAAAGGCGATCATCACCATGTCAGGCCCTTGGCTGACCAAGGAAGCGCACGCTCGGCTGGTGCGGGAGCTCGCGACGTTGCGGCGCCCCGGCACCGACGACCGGTTCGGCGACGACGAAATCGCGCACAAAACCCATCGGCAGGCCCGGATCCGGCAGATCGAGGACATGCTGCGCGGCGCCGTCGTCGGGCAGGATCCGCCCGACGACGGGATCGCCGAGCCCGGCATGGTGCTCACCGTCCGGTACGACGACGGCGACACCGAGACCTTCCTGCTCGGCACCCGCGACGAGGCCGGACATGGCGAACTCGAGGTCTACTCCCCCGATTCCCCGCTCGGCCGCGCACTGCACGGCGCGAAACCGGGTGACCGGCGGGAATATCGCGTGCCGAGCGGCGGGGCGGTCCACGTCACGTTGCTGGACGCCAAGCCTTACGGGCGGCATCGGGAGACCGCTCACTGAAGCCGTGGACGGAGCCCGGAGCGGACGACGTGAAAGCCACTTTCGCAACGCTGATGGTTGCGAAAGTGGCTTTCACAACCATCCGGCGCCCCGTCCAGGACGGCGAGGGCACGGTTCGAGGGCCCGGATTCCTACGTCCTCGGCCACCGATTCCGGTCGAGGTGTCGTCACCGGACGGCTACGGTTCGGTAGTCCGGATACCGCGGACATACTGACAAGGAGGATTCGTGGACGTCCTGACCCTGGGCCCGGACGAGATCCGGGCCGCCGTGTCCATGCCCGCCGCGATCGCCGCGGTCCGGAACGGGTTTCTCGCCCTGCACCGCGGTGAATTCGAGATGCCGACGCGAACCGTGTTGCGCGACGGCGGATTCCTCGTGATGTCGACGCACCACCGCCCGACCGCGTCGGCGATGATCAAGACCTTGAGCCTCGACTTCGACCGCGACCCGGCCATCGTCGGCACGGTCGTCCGGAGCGAGCTCGGCCACGGCCGTCAGCTCGTCGCCGACGCCATCGAGGTGACCCGCATCCGCACCGGCGCCGCCACCGGCGTCGCGACCGACTTGCTGGCCCCGCCGGACGCGAAGACCTGCACCCTCATCGGCGCGGGCGGGCAGGCGGCCGACCAGGTCCGCGCCGTGCACGCCGTCCGGCCGTTGACCGAGCTCAGGATCGTCAGCCGCGGACTCGAACGCGCCGAAGCGCTCGGCAAGGCACTCGACGCGGAGCTGGGCATCAGCGCCGTCGTCCGCACCGATCCCGACGAGGCCGTTCGCGACGTGGACATCGTCTGCTGCGCGACGACGTCCACCACTCCTCTGTTCTCCCTCGAATCGCTGGCCGAACACGCCCACGTCAACGCCATCGGCGCGTACCGCCCCACCATGCGGGAACTTCCGGACGACCTGCTCGCCGACGCGACCGTCGTCATCGACGCACGAGAGGCCATCCTCGAGGAATCCGGGGAGATCATCCACGCCCTCGCGTCGGGAGCCATCACCGAGGACGACCTCATCGAGTTGGGGACCGCGCTGGCCGAAGGAGTCGTGAAGTCAGGCGGCCGTACGGTCTTCAAGTCCGTCGGGGTGGCCGCACAGGACTGGGCGATCGCCGATCTTCTCGCGCAGTAGGCGGCATGGTCGGTCAGCTCGGTAACCGGGTGTCCTCACGGGACATCGGGGCGCCGGAGGCCCGGGTCTCGGCGGGGATGTGCTCCCCGTCCGCGGGTTTCCGGCGACGTCCGTCCAGGAACCACTCGACGCCGAAGTCGTCAGAGCGGGCCACCATGATCAGCAGCACCACCAGATAGGCGAAGAAACCCGCCGCGAGCCCGACGCCGTAAGCACCGAACAGCCGGCTCTCGGGAGACCGGCGCAACCACCGTTCGGTCGCGCCGGAATTGTCAAATCGAGGAAGGAAATGGTCTTTCGTCGAGAGGAGCGAATCGTCGACGGTTGGTGAGTCGGTCGAGTGGGGAGGATTTGGGACATTGAACGTCCCAAATCCTCCCCAGCCGAATCGACTGATCAGTATGAGGGGCCGCCACTCCGCGCGCTGGATGCCGACGATGTGGGAATCGGGACGTTGAGTGTCCCAATTCCCACATCGTCGAGGGACCGATCAGGCATCAGCACTTCATCAACGGAGCATCAGGGACGCTGAGCATCCCGAATCCTCCCCACTTGAATCAACTGACCGGTAACTCCGCCACCGCGCCCCTACGACTCGTCGAGCAGATCCTCGAGCAGAATCGGGATGTGCCGCACCCGGATGCCGGTGGCGTTGTGGACGGCGTTCGCCACCGCCGCCGCCATCCCGACGATGCCGATCTCGCCGAGCCCCTTCGCGCCGACCGAGTTGTGCAACGTGTCCGGGTATTCGACGAAGTGGACGTCGACCTCGGGGATATCCGCATTGACCGGGATCAGATAGCTTGCGAAGTCCCCATTGGCGAGCCGCCCGTTTTCCTCGATCTCCAGCCCCTCGTGCAGCGCGGCCGAGACACCCCAGATCATGCCGCCCATGATCTGGCTTCGCGCCGCCGTCGGGTTGATGATCCGGCCGGCGTCGTACACCCCGAGCATGCGGGACACCCGGATCTCGCGCGTCCACTTGTGCACGCGGACTTCGCAGAACTGGGCGCCGAACGAGCTGAACGAATGCTTCGTCAGCTCTTCGCCAGGCGCCGAAGACCCGGTCACGGAAAGCGACGGCCGGTCCAGAGCGCGCAACAGCTCGCCGAAGGTCATCGTCCGTTCCCCGGCCTGCACGCGACCGTCCGCGTACGCGACCTCCATACCTTTGAACGGCGCACCCGGAGCCGACGCCAGATCCACCAGTTCGTCGATCGCCTTGGCGGCGGCGACCATGATGGCCGTCCCGGCGCTCGCGGTCGCTGTCGAACCACCGGACATGCCTCCGGACGGCAGGCGCGAGTCACCGAGCCGCGGTTTGACCCGATCCGGCGAGATGTCGAGTGACTCCCCACCGACCAGGGAAAGCACGGTGAGCAGACCGGTTCCCGGGTCGGCCCCGCTCGTCGCGACGGCGGCCGTGTCGTCGGGCAACAGCGTGATCTCGACGGTGGCGGGGAACCGCAGCGCGGGGAACATGGCGGTGGCCGTGCCCATGCCGACGAGCCAGTCGCCGTCGGTTCGTCCATCGGGTGAGCGATCCGCCCAGCCGAACCGTTCCGCGCCGACCCGGAAGCATTCGTCGAGGTGTTTACTCGACCACTGCAGATCCTTGCCGGGCGGAGCGGTCGAGTTGTTCCGCTGCCGCAGTTCGATCGGGTCCATGCGCAGCGCGATCGCGAGTTCGTCGATCGCGCTTTCCAACGCGAAGGAGCCGGGTGCCTCCCCCGGCGCCCGCATGAACGTCGTCGGCGGGATGTTGAGCGGCACCATCTTCTGGCTGATGGCCAGGTTGCGGGTGGCGTACCACTCGCGCGAAGTGCCATGCGAGGTCGGCTCGACGAACGACCGGTCCATGGGCGTGCTGCACCACGAGTCGTGCTGGAGCGCGTTGAGCGTGCCGTCGTGTTCCGCGCCGAGCGAGATCTTCTGCACCGTCGCGGCGCGGCCCGCGGTCGCGGTGAAGACCTGCTCCCGGCTGAGCACGGCCTTCACCGGCCTGTCCAGTGCCCTCGCCGCGGCCGCGGCGAGGAATGCCGGGGTGGACGTGTGCCCCTTGCCGCCGAACGCACCGCCCACGAACGGGTTCACCGCGTGCACCTCGGACGGTTCCACGCCCAGTGCCATCGCCAGCTCCGCCGCCTGCAGATCGGAGCCCTGGTTGCCGCTGTGGATCGTGAGGCCTTCGGGCCCCCAGACCGCGACCGCGGAATGCGGTTCCATCGCGGCATGGTTCTGCGTCGCGGTGGTATACGTGGCCTCGACGACCACCGGGCTTTCCGCGAGCGCGTCTTCGATCGACTCGACACCGTCGGCCAGGATCGCGAGGGACGACGGGCCGCCCCTCCCCTCCGGCGCGTCTTCGGCCGAGGCGAGGCCGTCCTGTAGCGAAGTCAGGGCAGGCCGGGGCAGATAGGACACTTCGACCAGCATCGCCGCGTCACGCGCCTGCTCGTACGTCTCGGCGACCACGAAGCCGATCGGCTGGCCGTAGTAGGTGACTTCCTTGTCCTGCAAAGGGACCCAGGTCTCACCCATGACCGGCGTCGTGGGCGTGTGCAACTCCAGCGGATCGAACGGCGTGTACACACCGACCACGCCCGGAGCGCCCTTCGCCGCTGTGACGTCCATCGTGTCGATCTCGCCGTGGGCGATCGTGCTCAGGACGACGTAGCCGTGGACCAGCCCGGGAAAGGCGTGGTCCGCCCCGTACTCGGCCCGGCCCGTGACCTTCAGCGGCCCGTCCACCCTGCTGGTCATGAGTGGTTCCCTTCGGTCAGTTCGAGCAGCGCGCGGACAATGGTCCGCCGCAGCAACGACGGCTTGAACGCGTTCGCCGCCAGCGGGCGCGCGCCCTCGGCGGCGAGCGACGCGGCCTCTTCGAAAGCGGTCACGGTCGCGGGCGCACCCCGCAGGGCCTCCTCGACGGCGGGCAGCCGCCACGGCACAGTCGCCACACCGCCGGCCGCGACCCGGGCGTCGACGATGCGCGAGTCCTCCACCCGCAGCGCGACCGCCGCGGAACACAGCGCGAATTCATACGACTGCCTGTCGCGAACCTTCACATACGTGGAGTTCGACGCCCAATCCAGCCGAGGGACCACGACCTCGGCGATCAGTTCACCGGGCCGCAGATCGGTCTCGACCTCGGGAGTGTCGCCGGGCTGCCGATAGAACGAGGCCAGCTCGACGGTGCGAGTCCCGGTGTCACTGACCAGCCGGAGCTGCGCGTCGAGGGCGACCAGGGCGACGGCGACGTCGCTGGCGTGGGTCGCCACACACGAATCGCTCGTACCCAGCACGGCGTGCATCCGGTTGGCGCCCGAGATGGCCGGGCAACCGCTGCCGGGGTCTCGCCGATTGCACGGCATGGCGACGTCCCGGAAGTACGAGCAGCGCGTGCGCTGCATGAGGTTTCCGCCGATGCTGGCCATGTTCCGGATCTGCTGGGAGGCGCTGAGCAGCAGCGCCCTGGAGATCGCCGGGTACACCCCCGCGTGCCCGGCGATGTCGCTCATCCGTTCCAGCGCGCCGAACCGCAGCCCGTCGGTGGTGTCGATGCCGCGCAGCGGTACCGCGTTGATGTCCAGGACCTGTCGCGGGGTCAGGACGTTCAGCTTCATCAGGTCGACGAGCGTGGTGCCGCCCGCGAGGAAGGTGCCGGGCGAAGCGACCGCGTCTTCGACGGTCTCGGGTGCGAGCAGCTCAAAGGGACGCATCGGCCCTCCTCGCCTGCTCGACCGCCGCGACGATGTTCGGGTACGCCGCGCACCGGCAGAGGTTGCCGGACATGAACTCGCGGACGTCCTCGACGTCCTGCTCGACGGCGGCGACCGCCGACATGATCTGCCCGGAGGTGCAGAACCCGCACTGGAGGGCGTCCTGGTCGACGAACGCCTGCTGAACCGGATGCAGACCGTCCTCAGTGGACAGTGCTTCGACGGTGGTCACCGGCTGTTTCACGGTTGCGGCCAAGGTGAGACACGACAGCACCGGCCGTCCGCCGACGTGCACCGTGCAGGCGCCGCACTGCCCCCTGTCGCAGCCCTTCTTGGGCCCCGTGACGGCGAGCCGCTCCCGCAGCGTGTCCAGCAGGGTCACCCCGGGATCGACGCTCAGGTGTTCCGTCCTGCCATTGACTTCGAGTGAGATGTCCACTGAAACTCTTTCCGCAGATCGCCCCGGCCGCGGCCCGGACGGCGTAGGTTGAGGTGGTGGGAGTCCGTTCGCGAATCGAAACGGATATTCATCCGCTTCGATTTCAAGTTAGCGGAACACGATCCACCCGGCAAGGTCGGTGCCTGCTCCTGGAGTCGCTCCAGGTTTTCCGGTCCCCTCGGCTACATTCAGCGGAGAACGGGATCGGCGGACAGGAGGGGCGGATGACGACGGGTTCGGTCAATCCCCGGCGTGCGGACACCCGGCGCAACCACGAGCGCATCCTCGCCACCGCCGCGAAGTCACTGGCCTGCTCCGGCGAAGTCTCGTTCAACGCCATCGCGAAGCAGGCCGAGGTCGGCGTCGGCACGGTGTACCGGCACTTCCCCACCCCGGAAGCCCTCATCCTGGCGGTGTACCGGCGCGAGGTCCGCCAGCTCGTCGAGATCGTGCCCACCCTGCTCGAGAAGTACCCGCCGGAACAGGCGTTCCGAGTGTGGACGACCGACCACCTGGCGCACTACATGATGACCAAACGCGGCCTGGCCGACGCTTTGCGCGCCGCGGGAGCGTCACGCGGTGAGTTGCCGGCGGGGGCCTACCAGGACATGGTCCGCGCGGTCTCCACCTTGTTGCAGGCCAACGTCGACGCGGGCACCGTCCGCGCGGACCTGAAGCCCGAGACCGTTCTGCGCGGACTCGGCGGGCTGCTCTACCTCGACCCGAAAGGCGAATGGCGGCACGATGTCGCGAGCCTTCTCGACCTCCTTTGGCGCGGAATGGGCACCGGCCGAGCCTGATCGTCCACAGTGGACGGCTTCAGCCGCGCAAGTAGTCCAGGTACAGGTCGAGCGCCGCCTCGAGATGATCCGCGGAGCCGGTGGACATCAGGATCGTCACCCCGCCCTGGATCGCGGTGATCAACGCGGCCGCGGCGCGGACCGGGTCGACGTCACGGCCGATGTGCCCGCTCTCCCGCATTTCCTCGATACCGGCCCTGGACCTGACGTTGCCATTGCTCCAGCAGTTGCTTCGTGACCGCCTGCGCGGCGGGAGTGTGCCTGCCGATCTCGGTGATCAACACCCCGAGCGGGCAGTGCACGCCCTGCCGCCGGTAGCGCCGGACCACCACGTCGCGCCATTTCCCCCACGCGTCCCACGAGGTCAACCGCCCGAGATAGGGCTGCTGATCCTCGATCACCTGCCCGGCTTCCCATTCGGCCACGGCGAGGAGCAGTTGTTCCTTGCCCTCGGGGAAGTAGTGGAACAGCTGACTCTTGCCCGTTCCGCTACGGCGGCAGATATCGTCGAGGGTCGCCGTGGCTACGCCGTGCTCGCGGATCTCGTCCGCCGCGGCTTCGATGATCCGCTGCCGCGTCGCGGCGCCCTTCTTCGTGAGCACGAAAGCCTCCTGGAATGTACTCGGCGGTCCATTGTCCCTCGTCGGCATCAAGGCATCAGCAGCAGCTTCCCCGAGGTACGACGGGACTCGATGTCGCGTTGCGCCTGTGCCGCGTCGGCGAGGGCGTAGCGACCCCCGATATACGGCGTCACCTGCCCCTTCCGGATGAACTCGAACAGCTCGTTCGCCCGCCGCACCAGTGCCTCGCGAGTGGGCACGTGGTCGACGACGGACGGATAGGACAGCAGGATGCTGTTCGGCAGATCCGCCGGGCGGAACGGGGGATTGCCGTTCACCACGCCGTAGTAGGCGTGCACGCCGTGGCGGCGCAACGCCAGCTGGGACGAGTGGAACGTCGCCGAGCCGCCGCCGTCGTACACGACCTGCGCGCCTTCACCGCCGGTCAGCTCTCGAACCTGTCGCTCGAAGCCACTCCCGGCGGACACCAGCACATGGTCCGCACCGGCCTTCTTCGCCACCGGGATCTTCTCCTCGCGTGACACGAGCCCGATCACGGTGCCGCCGCGAGCCTTGATCAGCTGGGTCAGGATCACTCCGACCCCGCCCGCGGCCGAATGCACGACGGCCGTGTCGCCCGGCTGGATCGCGTACGTCTCCGTCGTGAAATGGTTCGCGGTCAAGCCCTGCATCAGGATGGCGGCCGCGGTCTCGTCGTCGATGTCGTCGGGCACCCGCACCAGCGACCGCGCCGGGATGGCGAGCCGTTCGGCATAGCTGCCCTTGTGATAGCGCCAAGCGACGCGGTCGCCGACGGCGAAATCTTCGACGCCCGACCCCAGCGCCGTGACGATGCCCATACCTTCGACACCCAGCACGGTCGGGACCGACCAAGTGGGCAGCGGCATCTTGCGGGCGCCGGTGTCCATGAAGTTCACCCCGGCCACCCCCAGCCGCACGGCGACCTCGCCGTCGTTCGGCACCGGATCCGGGAACTCCGTCCAGGTCATGACTTCCGGGCCGCCGTATTCGCTGATGTGGATCGCGTGCATGAGGGCAACGTAGGTCCGAAAAAATGGACCGGCAAGTACAGAAGTGATGCCGCGAGACTGTACTTGCCGGTACATTTTTTCGTCGGCATCCTCGGCCGGGTCAACCTCCCCGAACGAAGGAAAGCCGATGGACGACCTCGCCCGGCTGGTGGCGGTGGAGGACGTGCGACGCGTGATGGCTCGCTACGTCTACAGCGCCGACCATCATCGATGGGACGACCTCGCGGCCCTGTTCACGCCCGACGCGCCGTTCGTCGCCTCCACAGTGGACGGATCGATCCAGGCGCGGATGACCGGCCGCGCCGAGATCGCCGACCGGCTCAAAGCCCGCAATCAGGCCGATTCCGTGCTGATACACCACCTGTTCTCCAGCGAGATCGACATCGAGTCGCCGGATTCGGCGGCCGGTGTCTGGGCCATGGAGGACATCGTCACCACACCGCACGACGGCGAAATGCACGGCTACGGCCATTACCGGGTGCGCTTCACCCGCTCTGACGGCCGATGGCTCATCACCGAACTTCACATCACCAGGCTCCGCCTGGACTGGTCCCACCCGGACAAGGAGAACCGATCATGACCCTCGACCCGTTCGTCATCGACGTCCAACAGGACGTCCTGGACGACCTCCGGAGCCGACTCAAAGCCACCAGGTTCGCACCCGACCTGGACAACGAAGATGAAGCTTTCGGGCTGAGTACCGCCTATCTCAAGCCGATCGTGGAGTACTGGGCCGACAGTTTCGACTGGCGAGCCGTCGAAGCCCGGCTGAACGAGTACTCGCACCATCGCATAGACGTCGACGGCACCCCGGTGCACTTCATCCGCGAGCCGGGGAAAGGTCCCGCGCCGATCCCGTTGCTGCTCATGCACGGCTGGCCGTGGACCTTCTGGGACTGGAGCAAGGTCATCCGCCCGCTCGCCGACCCGGCCTCGCACGGCGGCGACCCCGCGGACGCCTTCGACGTCATCGTCCCTTCGTTGCCCGGTTTCGCGTTCTCCACTCCGCTGACGAACGGCAAGGAGAACTTCGTCAGCATGGCCGATCGGTTCCACACGCTGATGACCGATGTGCTCGGCCACCGGCGCTTCGGGGTCGGTGCGGCCGATTACGGCGCACTGGTCGGAGCGCAGCTCGGCCACAAATACGCCGGCTCGCTCCACGGCATCCACCTCGGCAACGAGATGCCGCTGACGATCTTCCAGGGCGAGCGCCACTGGGATCTCACCGGCGGTGCGCCGATCGACGGCCTGCCCGACATGGTCAACTTCGTCGACACCTACGTTTCCCATGTCGCGACGCATATGCTCGACGCGCAGACGATCACGCACGGCCTGAACGACTCCCCGATCGGGATGCTCGCGTGGATTCTCAAGCGGTGGAAGAAGTGGAGCGACCAGAACGGGGTCTTCGAAGACTCCTATCCGGTCGACCACATCCTCACCAACGCGACGATCTACTGGGTCAACCAAGCCATCGGCTCGTCGATCCGCGCCTACAAGAACGTCAACCGGCATCCGTGGCGGCCCTCGCACGACCGCACGCCGGCGGTCGAGGCGCCTGCCGGGTTCACCTTCCATCTCGGCGACGCCGCGCCGCCGGGAGCCCACGACCGCGAACGCCGCGTCGCCGCGTTCAAGGAAGCGGCCGGTCCCGTCTACGCGGACGTCCGGCAGGTCAACGTCCACGAAAAGGGTGGCCACTTCGGCCCGTGGGAAAACCCGGAAGCGTGGATCGAAGACCTGCGCGCCACGTTCCGCCCGCTGCGCTGAGCGGGCGGTCTCACGGCCGCGGGATGTTGCGGAGGTTCGCCCTGGCGAGGTCGATCATCCGGCCGACCCCGCCTTCGAGCACGACCTTGCTCGCGGCCAAGGCGAATCCGCCGAGCTGACCGGCGGTGATGTGCGGCGGGACGGACAGGGCGTTCGCATCCGTCACGACATCCACCAGCGCGGGGCCGTCGTGGCTCAGCGCCTCCTTGAGTGCCGCGCGCAGCCGGGTCGGGTCGGTCACCCGCTCGGCACGCAGTCCCGCGCCACTGGCGATCGCGGCGAAGTCCACCGGACGATGGTCGGTCTGGTAGTCGGGAAGGCCGTCCACCAGCATCTCCAGCTTCACCATGCCGAGCGAGGAGTTGTTGAACGTCACGATCTTGACCGGAAGGTCGTGCAAAGCCACGGTGAGCAGTTCGCCGAGCAGCATGCCCAGTCCCCCGTCGCCGGACATCGAGACGACCTGGCGCCCCGGGTAGGCGAACTGCGCACCGATGGCGTGCGGCAGGGCATTGGCCATCGTGCCGTGCAGGAACGACCCGATCACCCGGCGGCGCCCGTTCGGGGTGAGATACCTGGCCGCCCACACGTTGCACATGCCGGTGTCGACGGTGAAGATCGCGTCGTCCGCGGCGAGTTCGTCGAGGAGGTCCGCGGCGAACTCCGGATGGATGGGCACATGCCGTTCGACGTTGCGGGTGTAGGCGTCGACGACCTGTTCCAGTGTCTTGCAGTGATCGCGCAACATCCGGTCAAGGAAGGTGCGGTCGGTCTTGCGCCGCAGGAGCGGCAGCACGGCCCGCAGGGTCTCCCGCACGTCACCGTGCACCGCCAGCTCCAGCGGGGTACGGCGACCCAGGCGGGTCGCGTCGTGGTCGACCTGCACGGTCCGCGCCTGAGGAAGGAAGGAGTCATAAGGGAAATCGGTGCCGAGCAGGACCAGCAGATCCGCGTCGTTCATGGCCCGATAGCAGGCGCCGTAGCCGAGCAAACCGCTCATTCCGACGTCGAACGGATTGTCGTACTGGATCCACTCCTTGCCGCGCAGGCTGTGGCCGATTGGCGCCTGCACGGTCTCGGCCAGCTCCATCACCTCGGCATGCGCGCCGCGCACCCCGGCACCGGCGAACAAGGTGACGGTTTCGGCGTCGTTGATCAGCTGGGCGAGCCGTGCCACCTGCGGCTCGGGTGGCACGACCGTCCCGTGCTCCGTGACCGGCACGCCGCTCCCGGTGGGCGCCACAGCGTCGAGGTGCGCGACGTCCCCGGGCAACACCAGCACCGACACCTCGCCGCGGGACAAGGCGTGCTGCATGGCGATCCGCAGCACCCTCGGCATCTGGGCGGGCCTGCTGATCTGCTCGCAATAGCCACTGCAGTCGACGAACAGCCGCTCGGGATGGGTCTCCTGGAAGAACCCGGTCCCGATCTGGCCGGACGGGATATGCGAGGCGAGCGCGAGAACCGGGGCTCCCGTGCGGTGCGCGTCGTAAAGCCCCTGCACCAGATGGGTGTTGCCGGGACCGCAGCTGCCGGCGCACACCGCGAGCCGTCCGGTCAGCTGGGCCTCGGCCGCCGCCGCGAACGCGCCGGCCTCCTCGTTGCGAACATGCACCCAATCGATGCCCGGAGTACGGCGGATGGCGTCGACGATGGGGTTGAGGCTGTCTCCGACCACGCCGTAGATCCGCTCCACCCCGGCCTGAACCAGGACTTGGACGAACTGCTCGGCGACGTTGGGCTTGGCCATCAGGACCCCTTCGATGCTTCGGCGGCGGGAACACCTTCATGATCCACGCGCGAGCGCGGCCGCGCAGGTCCTAACCGAGCTCGGCCGCCGTGTCGACCACCACCGCGTAGAGATCACCGATCGTGGCGAGCGCCGCGCGATGCTGTTCCGCGGCGGTCACCGGGCCGTCGACGGACGGGAGCGGCCGCGTGGCACAGGCTGCGGCCACCACTGTCGGGCTGTTCCCGCGCAGGAACGCGCCCTCCGCGGTGAACGTGACACACATATGGGTCATGAACCCGGCCACGACGACGTCCCGGTGTCCGGCGGCGTCGACCAGTTCCCCCAGCCGGGTTCCGACGAACGAGTTCGGCGCGGTCTTCACCACGACCTCCTCGCCAGGGTCCGGGGCGACCCGCTCGTGAATCCGGCCGATGTCCTGCCCGAGGTCATAAGGGCTGCCCTCGCCCCCGTCGTGCATGACGTGAATGACCGTCGCGCCCGCTGCCCGGGCGCGCGCCAGCAACGTAGCCGCCTCGTCGAGCGCCGCTTCCCAGCCGTCGAGTTCCATCACGCCGCGCGTGTAGGTGTTCTGGTAGTCGACGAGGATCACCGTCGCGTCCGAGAGCGCCGCGGGAGTCGTCGGCAGGGTGCTGATTTCGCGGAGAGTGGTGCTGGTCATCGTGTTCCTTCGCTTTCCGTCGGTACGGCTACCATCCTGGCTGACCCGATTCGATGTCGAGATATGTAATCGGGTCAGCCATCGTCGAGATCGGCCGATATCCGTGGGAAGAGGGATCGATGCGTGCTCCGAGAGTGGCCGTCCTGGCGTTCGAGGGGATCAGCCCGTTCCACCTCGCCGTGCCGTCGCTCGTATGGGGCCCGGAATCCCCGGCGGGCGACATGGAGCCGTGGCCGCTCACGGTCGTCGCTGTCGAACCCGGCGCCCTCGCCACGAGCGCCGGATACACCATCGACGTCTCAGCAGGGCTCGATGCCCTCGTGGACGCCGACATCGTCGTCGTGCCGTGGTGGTCCGACCCGGAAACTTCGACGCCCGCGCCGGTCTCCGCCGCGCTGCGGGCCGCGCACGAACGCGGGGCCCTCGTCGTCGGGCTCTGCCTGGGGGTCTTCGCCCTCGCGGACGCCGGTGTCCTCGACGGCCGCGCCGCGACGACCCACTGGAAATGGGTCGAGACGTTCCGGCGTCGCTTCTCCTCGGTCGAGCTGCGCCCCGAGGAGCTGTACGTCGACGAAGGCGACGTCGTGACCGGAGCCGGTGCGACCGCCGGGATCGACACCTGCCTTCATCTGCTCGCCCGCACGGCGGGACAGGTCGTCGCCAACCGTGTCGCCCGCCGGATCGTCGCGGCACCACATCGTCCCGGCGGGCAGGCCCAGTTCATCGAGCTTCCGGTGCCCGCCGTGGACGAGGATCCGCTCACCGAGGTGATGAACTGGGCGCGATCCCATCTGGGCATCCAGCACAGCATCGACGGTCTGGCCGCCCGAGCGCATATGAGCCGCAGCACGTTCACCCGCTCGTTCCGCGCCCGCACCGGGACCACCGTCCACCAGTGGCTTGTCGCCCAACGGCTCGCGCGGGCGCGGCACCTGCTCGAGACGACCGCTCTCGGCGTCGACGCCGTGGCCGCGCAGTCCGGCTTCGGCACGCCCGCCCGGCTTCGCGAGCACTTCGCCACCGCACTGGGCACGACACCGACCCGCTATCGGACCGAGTTCTCCGCCCCGCGCTGACCAGCCACGAGACGCATGAGCAATCCTTTTCCCGCCGCAAAGGACAAGCGGAATCATTATTTCCGCAAAACCCGGCGACACCGCCGAAAGAGCCGTGTCCTACACTTCGTTTTTCACATCGATGAATAGCTCACCCCGGAGGGTGAGCTCAATCGAGTGCATTGCGCGGCGGAACTGGATCGAAGAAGCCGTTCCGGGGCAAGATGATCGGGCACGAGGACCGGCGCGACGGAGGACCATGTGGAGCTGTGCGGAACCCCCATCTTCGACTCTCTCGTCGAGGAGACACGGCGGACCCGGGACGGCGAGGACCATTCCGAATTGAATGGGAAGCACGCCGATTCCGACCAGGAAAACAAATGACGGCCGCCGCGAGGCCATGAATATCCGAATTTGCTTTTTATCCTGATCCAGGTGAATCCGCACGGGTGGAACTCTGCAAATCGTCGAGCAGCTCCAACTGCCCGGCAATGACCCCGGTCAGGATCCCGCGCGCGACGGCGAGCAGTTCGGCGACCGACGGACTGGTCAGGGAGTAGGAGACGGTCGTCCCTTCCTTGCTCGGCACCACCAGGTTGGCCCGGCGCAGGACGGCGAGCTGCTGGGACAGGTTGGCCGGCTCGATACCCAGGTCGGCCAGCAGCTCGGAGACGTGATGGTCCCGCTCGCTGAGCAGTTCGAGCACGCGGATCCGGACGGGATGCCCCAGCGTTTTGAAGAACTCCGCCGTCGCCTGATACAGAGGGCTGTTCATCGGCATCCCTTCCCCGCAGAGCCGGCCGTCCGCACATCCCTAATCGTGCCCGACGACAAGGGCAGCCGAACGTCACCTCACACAGAACGGTCGCGACCACACCCGATCAGGGCACAAATCCCGGTTCTTCCGCGCCAGCGCACATCCATAAATTGCATATTTATGCAAGTTTGCATATCAGGAAGGTGAGAACACCTGTGAGTCACGGCATGCGGGAATCCGCGAGCCTCTTGCCGAGCGCCCGGCCTGTCACGAGGAGCGGACGGTGACCACACGCCACTCCATCCCCGCCGCGGCGACCCGGGCCCATCTGGCCCTCGCCGCGCATGCGGCGGAACTGGCCGATCTCGCGGCGAACGCCGCCAGGGAGGACGAGGGCTCCCCGCCGGACCACGCCGGCCTGATCGGGATGGCGCAGCAGATCGTCGAAGCGGCGGTGGTCGCCGCACGGCTCGACGGAAAGACCTGGCAGGAGATCGCGTGCGGGCTCGACGGGGAGACACCGAAGTCCGCGCGCGCCCGGTATTGGCCCTCGGTCGCGCGGTTCCGGGCGGATCCCTTCCCCGCGCAGGGCTCTCGTCACGAGGGCGCGCCGCTCCGTCTTCGGCGGCTGCCCACCCCGGAGCAGCGATCGGAAACGCCCGCCGAGCCCGCGGCTCCCTCGCCGACCGGGCACCTCGCCCTGGTCACGATCCCGGCCGAGCAGAGCGACCCCGAACCGGCGGCCGTGGACGCCCGGCTGAAGATCGCGGAGCGGCTCGTCGCCGCCTACGAGCGGATCGCGACCAACGACCGGCAGCCGCCGCAATGGATTCTCGACGGCCTGGCCCACGCGCGCCGAACGGCCGCTGATCTCCGCGGTCACGCCGGTGCACCGCCTGAATGATCTGCCGCAGCGGGAAGCTACACCGAGGTCGCGAGATCGGCTTCGCGGTCGAAGTCGTGCTCATCCTCGCTCCGCGTCCGCGACACCATCTTCGCGACCAGGTCGAAGATCGGCGTAGCTTCCTGCGGGAAGGTCACGCTCTGCTGGTTCGCGCTCTCGGCGATCATGAACTGCTACTCCTCAGGGGTGACAACTACAGCGACTGTTCACTCTAACGGCCGGATGTCGATCACGGGCCGTATTCGTCGTTTTGGTCACCGCGCGACGTGATTGAAGGCGTGACTCGCGTGATCAGGGACGTAACTCGCGTGACTGGAGGCCGAACTCGAGTGTTCCGCCCCTGATCACGCGAGATCCGCCTTCAATCACGCGAGTTACGCCTTCGCTCACGTGACGGGACCTGCGGTTTCCTACCGCGGCGGGCCACAGTGCTCGATCGCGTCGAGCAGGATCGCGCAGGCGAGGTCGATCTCCTCGGCGGTCACGGTGAGCGGCGGCATCAGGCGGATCACGCTGTCGTCGCGGCCGCCGAGTTCGACGATCAGCCCGTGCTGCAACGCGTACGCCTGCACGGCACGGGCGTATCCGCCTGCCGGGCGGCCATCGCGTGGATCGGCCAGCTCGATCCCCCACATCAGGCCGAGGCCGCGCACCTCACGGACCCAGACATCGCTGTGCAGTGTGCCGAGCCGTTCGGCGAGTTGCCGCCCGCGCTGCCGGACATTGCCCAGCACGTCGTCACGCCGGACAATGCGGACAGCGGCCGCGCCGGCGGCGAACGCGGCCTGGTTGCCTCGGAACGTGCCGGTGTGCGCGCCGGGCGCCCAGCCGTCCAGCCGCCGGTCGTAGAAGATCACCGCCACCGGCAGTCCCATCCCGCTCAAGGCCTTCGAGGCGATGATCACGTCGGGCTCGATGTCGTAGTGCTCGAACGCGAACCAGGTCCCGGTGCGGCCGCAACCGGTCTGCACCTCGTCGACGACGAGCGGGATGTCCAGCTCCGCGGTCAGCGCGCGGACCCGGCGTACGAAGTCGCGGTCCGCCGGGATGATCCCGCCTTCACCCTGCACCATTTCCAGGATCACCGCGGCGGGCAGGGGGATGCCGCCGTTCGGATCGCGCAGCGATCGTTCCAGCAGACCGACGCAGTTGGTCGTACAGGTGTCCGGCGAAAGCCCCACCGGGCACCGAGCGCAGTAGGAGTACGGGAAGAAGTGCACGCCGGGCACCCCGTTGGCGATCGGCCGTTTCTGGGCGACGAGCCCGGTCAGCGCCATCGCGGCGTGACTCGAGCCGTGGAACCCGCCCTGGAAGGACACCAGGTCACCGCGCCCGGTCGCGGTTTTGCACAGTTTGACCGCGGCGTCCACGGCGTTGGCGCCGCCCGGGCCACAGAAGTGCATCCGCATCCGCGAGCGGAGGGCTTGCGGCAACATGGACAGCTGGGCGTCGACGAACTCGCGTTTCGCCGCCGTCGGGAAGTCCAGGCCGTGGGTGAGTAAGTGCATCTGTTCGGTGGCCGCGTGCACCAGTTCGGGATGGTTGTGCCCGAGGGAGAGCACGCCCGCGCCCGCCAGGAAGTCGACGAAGACGTTCCCGTCCATGTCCCACAGGTAGCTGCCCTCCGCGCCCGCGATGGCGATCGGCAGGTGTCGCGGATACGCCCGCGCGCTGGATTCCCACTGTCGCTGGTGTTCGAGGAACTCGGCCGAGCGTGGACCGGGCAGCGCGCCTTCGACGCGAGGGGCCAGTGCCGGTCTCGCCGTGGGGGTTCGGGTCATGGCAGCCTCCTTGCCGCGGTGGTGGTGTCCGCCGTGTCGAGTTCGACCGCCGGATTGGCGTGCCAACGGGTCCTGGCCGGGGCCGTGGTGCCCTTCATCAGGAACGCGTCCGCTTCGGCGATCGCCCCGTCCGCCATCGTCACTCCATAGTGGACGAAGGAGCCGGTGCTGAGAGTGCACCCCGCGCCGATGTCGATGTAGTCGGATTTGAAGGTGCCGTCTTCGAGGGAATGTCCTTGCACGACGGTGTGCAGGTTGAGCACGCAGTCGTCGCCGATGCTCACCAACGACCGTTCCGGGATCGCGCACCCGTCGTCGAAGACGCGGCGGCCGATCCGGACGCCGAGACGACGTAGCAGGAAGGGTTTGAACGCCGTCCCGTTGAACAGCGCGAGATAGCGGGCAGGGCTGAGCTTCCAGAACCGCTCGTGCCGCCAGAAGACCGGATCGTAGATCGAGCAGAACCTCGGCCGCAGCGTCCGGAAGCCCTGTACGGCGAGTTCCGCCAGCATGAGGAAGGCGACCGAGAACACCAGAGTCGCCACGATACCGCCGCCGACGGCGAGTGGGCCGACCCGCTCGTGCAGGGCGCCGGCCGCCGTTCCGATGAGGAGGATTCCGAGCAGGTGCACCCAGTGCACGAGAAGATAGACGAGGATGGTGACGGTGTTGTGGCGGTTCTTCGACCGCAAGCCCCGGCGCAGCGCGTCGCCGGTGTGGAGATGCTCGAATCCGGTGTCGCGGCGGACGGTCCGGGGGATCTCGAACGCGGGCGACCCGAGCAGCCCGACGTTCTCCCGGACCGGCCCGTCCAGCGGGACCAGGACCTTGGTGGCGAGCAGGCAGTTCCGGCCGACCCGCGCGTCCGGTGGGAAGGCGATCTCGTTGCCCAGGAACGCCTCCGGCGCGACGGACGTCCTTCGCAGACGGAAGGAGGAGGCGGAGAAGTCGGCGTTGAGCATCGAAAGGCCGTCCGAGACCATCGTCCCGGTGCCGACCGTGCTGAGGAACGGCGTCTCGTGTTTGACCTCGACCCCGAAGTTGGATCCGGTCTGCTTGACCTTCGACAGGTCGTACCCCAGCGCGCGCAGGTAGTACACGATGTAGCTGCTGTCGCCGAACAGGTAGGTGTACGCACGCATGTTCGTCAGACGCGCGACCAGCCGCTGGACGGCGAAATGCCTGCCGTAGAGCGGATAAACGCGGTCCGGCCGGAGGAAGAGGCCAAGCAGGCGCGGAATCGTGAGAACGACCGCGAGCCCGGCGAGCAACGCCCCGAAGTACAGCAGTGCCGAGTCGGCGATCCGGCCGCGATAGAAGGCCCAGCTCGTGAAGTCCGTCGTCGTGGTGAGCCAGCGATCGACGAACACGTCGGCCCCGCCCAACGTCACGGGAAGCGTCACCGAGAGCAGAAGCAGCAGGCTGGAGGCACAGAAGGCGATCGGTCTGAGCCTCCCTCGCGGCACCGTCCCCAGCGCCCGGTAGTCCACTGTGGAGAGACGGGCCGGCGACCCGTGCCAGCTTTCGCCATCGGGGACGGACTGCCCGGAGTTCAACGACGACGAGTGGCCGAGTTGCGCGTCGTGGCCGAGTGCCGTGCCGATGTCGAGCACGGTCATTTCGCCGACGAAGGCGTTGTCGCCGAGCGTGACCCGCCCGGTCTGGATCCGGCCCGCCCTGGCGCGGTAACACGAGAAGTACGCGTCCTTCCGGATGACCGCCCCGGCACCGGCACTGAACAGATCGGTGCAGACCGGCGGGTTCCGCGACAGGATCACGGCGCCTTTGCTGATGTCCGCGCCGAGCGCCCGCAGGTACCACGAGTACAACGGCGTACCGATGAACAACATCAGCGGGCTGAACCGGACCAAGGTCTTGACCGTCCAGAAACGCAGGTAGCCGACGCTCCACAGCGGGATCTCCCCCGGCTTCCACCGGCCGACGATCGCCCACTTCGCCAGAATCGGCACCACAGACAGGATGATGAAGACCACGAGGCCGAGCCCGGCGGCGCGTGCGTAGCTCTCGGCGAAACCCGTCGCGGCGGAGATCCAGGCGAATCCCGTGTCCAGGATCCAGCCCGAACCGGCGGCATAGGCCAGAAAGGCCACGAGCTGGAACACTCCACAAAGGACGTAGGACACGGTCGACGCCCTGCGCGGCTCTTCGGCACGAACGACCGTGACCTCGGCCGCGGCGGCGGTCGCCCCGGCGAGATCGCGAACGGTGGGATTGAGGTACACGTCCTTGGCCGACAACGATGCGAGGTCGCCGCGTTCACGGACCACGGCGCAGAACTTCGCGAGCAGCAGGGAGTCGGCGCCGTAATCGTCGAAGAAGTGCCCTGTCGCCGAGATCCGCTCGATCCCGAGGACACCGCCCAAGGCCTCCGCCAACTGGAGTTCGGTCTCGGTCGCCGGTGCCACGTAGCCGGCTTCGCTCCCCGCTCGGCGTGGACCGGTGGGAGCCGGAAGATGTCGTCGATCGGCCTTGCCCGCCGGCGTCAGCGGGATGTGGTCGAGCCTCTCGAGGTAGGCGGGCACCATGTAGCCCGGCAGGAGCTCCGCCAGGCGACGACGTAGCTCTCCGGGGTCGACGTCGGCCTGGTCGCGTCGCAGGCTGTAGTAGGCGACCAGCTCGACGGTGCCGGGTTCCGGATGATGGGTTTCGACTACCGCCTGGGCGATTCCAGGGATTTGCAGGAGAACCGATTCGATCTCGGTGAGCTCGACTCGATAGCCACGGATCTTCACCTGGGTATCGGCGCGGCCGTGGTATTCGATCTCCCCGTCCGGGGTGATCCGGCCCAGGTCACCGGTGCGGTAGATACGCCGGGACGGGTTGTGCCCGATACCGAGGAAGTCCGGGACGAACGCGCGCTCGGTGAGGTCGGGCCGGTTGAGGTAGCCGCCGGCGAGCCCGATCCCGGCGATGCCGATCTCGCCGAGTTCGCCCGCGGCCAGTGCCCTCGGCTCGTCCAGGTCGAGGATGACGACCGAATAGGTGGGCAGGGGCACGCCGATGGTCACCGGACGATCCGGTCGCAGTACCGACCACGTCGCGGTGACAGTGGCCTCTGTCGGACCGTAGACGTTGAGGAACCGTCGGTCCGGGCGATACCAGCGGCGCACGAGGTCTTCGGGACACGCCTCGCCGGACACCAGAAGGAACCTCAGCAGTGGCAGGTCCTCGTCGAGGCTGGCCAGCAGGGTCGGGACACAGCACAGCGCGGTGACCTTGTTCTCCTGCAGGAACTCGAGGAGGTCGTGGCCGACGAGCGCGGCGCCGCCGGGTTTCGGCACGAGCGTCGCGCCGCTCAGCAACGGCACCCAGATCTCCTCGACCGAGAAGTCGAACGCGATCGTCATGCCCTGATAGACCCGGTCGGTGCGCTGGATGCCGTACACCTCGACGGCGACCTGGACGAAATTGCAGATCGAGGCGTGATCGATCGTCACGCCCTTCGGCCGCCCGGTCGAGCCCGACGTGTAGACGACGTAACAGAGTTCGTCGGCCGGAGCGCCCTTCTCGGCCGCGGTGAGCCGCTCGCCCGGCTGCCCGGCGATGCGATCCGAATCCTCGTCGAGGCAGATCAGCTCGACGCTGCCCGGCTCGAACCGGTCACGCAGGGCGGTGGTCGACACCACGAGCCGGACTCCGGCGTCCTGGACGATGTAGGCCAAGCGGTCGTCGGGAAAACCCGCGTCCAAAGGCACATACGCCGCGTTGACCTTGAGCACGGCGAGCATCGCGACGTAGGGATGAACCGGGTCGCCGAACAACAACCCGATACGGTCGCCGGGTCTCACCCCGTGTGCTCGCAGGTGCCGCGCGAGCCGATTGGCCCGCTCGTCCAGGCCGTCGAACGTGAGCTTCTCGCTCTCGGCGTCCACCGCGAGGCGGTCGCCGAGGCCGTCGGTTCGCAACCGGTCGCAGAGCCGCTCGTACAACTCTTCCAGCCGGTCGCCGACCTGCCATCGAACCCGCTGGTCGTGGCCGTCACAGGTCAGCACCAGGCCATCGGTGGTGAACTGGCCCGACGGCTGTCCGTAGGGGCTCATGGTCGGTCCACCGCCAAGCCGAACGAGTCGTGCAGGGCGCGGACGGTCGTGTCGACGGCGTCGGCGGGGATCACGGCGGTGAGGCGCGATGGCGACGTCGTCATCGCGGGCACCGTGACCCGGTGGTCGGCGAGCACCCTCAGTAACCAGGGAAGGAACCCGGGCGGATCGAGCAGCGCGGTGCCGACCACGGACACCGAGCCGAGTTCCTCGAAGACCGTGGAACGCGCGTCCAGTTCCATCGCGAGCCGGGCGATCGGCAGGCCGAGCGACTCCGTCCCCCGGACGGTGAACCGCAGTTCGCCAGGATCGGGCCAGCTCAGGTTGTCCGGCCGCACCCCGCAGGCCGCCAGCGTCGCGAGGACGCGCGCGTAATGGTCCGGGCCGGAGGCGGACACCTCGACCCGGACCAGCCGCACGTCGCGTTCGTGTGCGATGCCGATGACGCGGGGAACGCCTTCCATCGACGCTTCTCCCGCCGTCACGACGGTCGAGGGGCCTGGATCCGACGCGTGCGTCACCCGCACCGCCACTCCGTGACGGCGCGCGAGCTCGACGGACCTGGGATGCAGCACCCTGGCACCGAGCCCGGCGAGTTCGACCATGGCGTCGTACGAGATCGTCCGGACCACCCGGGTGTCCCGCACGATCCGGGGATCGGCCGTGCGAACACCGTGCACGTCGGTCCGGATCTCGCATTCGGAACCACCGAGCGCGGCGGCGAGCGCCACCGCGGTGGTGTCGGAACCACCTCGGCCCAAGGTCAGCAGTTCGCCCTCGGCGTCCCGCCCCTGGAATCCGGCGACCACGACGACCCGCGCGTCACGCAGCCGGGCGACGATCTTGCCGGGATCGACCCGCACGATGGTCCCCGCGCCCGGTTCGCCCGCGACCTCGATCCCCGCCTGGTCGCCTGACAGCGAGACGGCCTCGATCCCACGCTCGGCCAGCGCCATGGCGAGCACCGCGGCGGACACCTGTTCACCGGTCGCCATCAACTGGTCGAGTTCCCGGGGCGCGGGTGGTTCGGCGAACTTCCCGGCCAGTGCGATCAACCGATCGGTGCTGTCCCCCATCGCCGACACGACCAGGACCACCCGGTCTCCCGCTTCGGCGACGGCGGCCACCTCGGCGGCCACCTCGTTCACCATTTCCGGAGTGGCCAGCGACGAGCCACCGTATTTTCGTATGACCAGTCCTTCGCTTCGCGTCTTCAGCAAGGGTGGAGCCGGGTCGACATCGAGCTTCGGGGAAGAATTCACCATTTTCCTTAACAGGTCGCCACGGTGGCCGTGTTCGCGTTCGGAAAACAGACCCGCTGCGAATGGCCGCATTCGCGGTGGGGTATACGGCAGAGTTCGGAAGTACCTGCCGGACAAGATGCCCTGGCGGAGGTGACAGGTTTGGAAAGTAGTGCGGGACACTTTCCACGGGTACCTCCGTAAGTACGAAAGATCGATCGCCCGTTTCTCGCAGGCCATAACCCGGCAACAGCGTGCGAGGTTATGACGGCGAACAGCCGAGTTCGATGGAATTAGGGCAGAAGAATGACGTATTCGCAGTGGCTTCGAAATTCGGGAGAAGGACGGCGTGACAAAACGGAACGAATTTCCCCACTTGCCGGAAGTTACGAGATCCTTTCACCCGCCGAAGCCGAGGAGGAACCCGTCAAAGTGACCACGCCGCACACGGCGGCCGAAACCCAGCATTTTTCCCACTGTTCGGAAAGAGGACATGACGACGGCTCGGTCCCATATCGTGGACCGAGCCGTCGTTTGTCCTTTGTGGAGTTTCGACGCGAAGCGCCTGTGCCTGGAGCCGGCTCAGCCGACCGGCGAGGGACTGCCCAACCGTCCATCGTGGACTTCGACGACCCTGTCGACCCCGGCGAGGTGGGCGCGGTCGTGCGTGACCAGGACGGTGGCGGTCGCCCGCTGGCGGGTCAGACGCGTGATCAGGTCGATGACCGCGGCGCCGCGGTCGTGGTCGAGGGCGCTCGTCGGTTCGTCGATCAGCAGCACGGTGGGCTCGTTCATCAGCGCGCGAGCGATGTTCACCCGTTGCCGTTGGCCGCCGGAGAGCTGGTGGGGGCGCCGCCCCGCCTGCGGTCCGAGCCCGACGGCGTCGAGCAGGTCCATGGCCACACCGCGTGCTCCGGCCGGAGAGCGACCGTCGATCCGGGCCATGACCTGGAGTTGCTCGGCGGCGGTGAGGGAGGGCAGCAGATTGGGTTGCTGGAAGACGATCCCGATCTTGCGACGGCGTAGCCCGGTGAGCTCACCGCGGGTCAGCCCGGTTGTCTCGGTGCCGTCGATGGTGACGGTCCCGTGGTCCGGGGTGATGAGGGTGGCGGCGACGGCGAGCAGGCTGGATTTGCCCGAACCGGAAGGCCCGGCGACAGCGGTGATCGTGCCCGGCGGGACGTCCAGCGTGACATCGTCGAGGGCGGTGAGGCGGGAGTCGCCGTCGGGATAGGTGAGGGTGACACCGGTCAGGTTCAGGCTCATCGGGCACTCCCCAGTGCGGTCAGCGGGTCGACGGAAGTGATGCGGCGGACGGAGAGCGCGGCCCCGAGAGCGCCGAGCAGGATCATCACGGCCGCGGGGACCAGCACGGTCGACGGGGTCAGCAGGAAGGGCACGGCGGATCCGGCGACGACCGCGCCGAGGCCGACGGCCAGTCCGGTACCGATGGCCGTACCACCGACGAGAAGGACGACAGCCTGGCCGAGCGCGTCCTTCAGCAGGAAGGGTGTGCTCGCACCCAGCGCCTTGAGGACGGCGATGTCACCGCTGCGCTGGATCGTCCAGACGGTGAAGAAGGCGCCGATCACGAGCGCGGAGATGGCGAACAGGAAACCTCGCATCAGTTGCAGCGAACCGTTCTCCGAGGTGTAGGAGCCGATGGCGGACAGCGAGTCGCCCTTCGAAACCGTCTTCGTGCCCGCGGCAAGGTCAGCGGCCGCGAGATCGGTGCCGGCCGTGGCGGTCAGCGCGAGCACGGTCGCGTTCGGCTCGCCGCCCGCGGGTGGCACGGTCTTCGCCCAGACATCCAGACCGGCCCACACCACGGGTGTGTGGCTGAACCAGGCGTCCCCCGTCACGGCGGCGACGGTCAGCGGGCGGCCGGCCACGGCGATGGTGTCCCCGCTCCGGACACCCAGAGCGTCGGCGGCGGATGTCGACAGCACCACCGAGCCGTCGGCGATCTTCCCGCCGTCCGGGGCGAGGGCCGAACCCTGCCGGACTCCGAAGACGGAGATCCCGGCACTGCGGTTTCCCGCCGCGGCCTTGGTGGTGGCGATGCCCAGCGGCTCGGCAGCGGTGACGCCCGGGGTTTCGGCCCACTGCCGACGCTGTGCATCGGTGATCGCGGAGTTGGCATAGGACAGGCTCTGCCCATCAGCTGGAGCGGCGAAGACGATCTTGTCGGCGGGCAGGCCAGTGATCGCGGAGATGTTCTGCTCCCCGAGCCCCGCGGTGAGCCCGGACAACAGGCCGACCAGCAGGGTGATCAGCACGACCACCGCCCCCATCAGGGCGAACCGCCCTTTGGCGAATCTCAGATCTCTCCAGGCGACGAACACGGTTCCGGTCTGTCCTCTCCGGCGGGTGGGCTGGTGACCTCTCCACGATCGCCTCCTGGGACCGCGACGACATCTGGCCGGAGATGGCACTTCGCGCGCCGGAAGACGGCACGCCGCTTCTACCTTTAGATAGAGGCGCTCGCTGGTTCCGCTCCGTAATCTGGACGCACTGTGACCACCTCGCCCACTTTGACCCCGACGAGCCGGGTGCTGACCTGGTGTCTGCACCTGCTGCTCGTCGCCCTGCTCGCCCTCGCGGCCGTCCGGGCCGTCGCGGACGGCTCGCCGCGCGCGGGCGCGATCGTCGCGACGGCGCTGACGGGCGCTGTCGTGTACGCGGTCGGCCCGCTCCTGCCGCGCGTCAGGACGTCCCGGCAGGCCGCCCTGTGGTGGTTGATCGCGGTGGGGGTCGTATGGCTTGTCCTGCTGGTGCTCACGGCCGACGGCGTCTGGGTCGCCTTTCCGCTGTACTTCCTGCAGTTGCATCTGTTGCCGCGCCGCCAAGGCCTGGTCGCGGTGATCGCGACCGCGCTGGCGGCGATCACCGCCTTCGCCGCCCACCAGGGCACCTTCGTCCCGGCGGCGGCGATCGGCCCGGCGTTGGGCGCCGCGGTCGCGGTCGCCGTCGTCTGGGGGTATCAGGCGCTGTACCGCGAAAGCGAACGACGCCGGAACCTGATCGAGGAACTGACCGCCACCCGCGCCGATCTGGCCGAAGCCCAGCACGCCGCGGGAGTGCTCGCCGAACGGGAACGGCTGGCCCACGAGATCCACGACACCCTGGCCCAAGGGCTGTCGAGCATTCAACTCCTGTTGCGCGCCGCGGAAAGAACCCTGCCCGACACCGCGGGGAGCGCCGCCCGCTACGTCGAGCAGGCTCGGCAGGCGGCGGCCGACAACCTGGCCGAAGCCCGCCGCTTCGTCGTCGCCCTGTCCCCGCCGGCGCTCGACGACACCACGCTCGCCGACGCGCTGGAACGGCTGTGCGCCACCACCAGTGCCCGGCACCGGATCGCCGCGCGTTTCCGGTTCACCGGCACTCCGGCTCCCCTGCCGACCGCGCACGAGGTCGCTCTGCTGCGCATCGGCCAGGCGGCACTCGCGAACACCGTCCGCCACGCGGGCGCGTCCACCGCCGAGGTCACGTTGTGCTACCTCGACGAGCACGTCACCCTCGAGGTCGTCGACAACGGTGTCGGTTTCCATCCGGAGCACAGCGGCTTCGGTCTGACCGCGATGCGCACCCGGGCCGAAGCCCTGGACGGCACCCTCGATATCGAGTCCTCCCCCGGCCACGGCACCGGGTTGTCCGTGCGGCTGCCCGTCGAACCCAAGGAACGTCTGTGACCGAACCGTCGATCCGGCTCCTCGTGGCCGACGATCACCCGATCGTCCGGGCGGGTCTCCGTGCCCTGCTGGAAACCGAACCCGGTTTCGTCGTCTCGGCCGAAGCCGCGACCGCGGAGGAAGCGGTGACCCGCGCCGCGGAAGGCGGCATCGACGTCGTGCTGATGGATCTGCGATTCGGCCCCGGCATGACCGGCGCCGAAGCCACCGCGGTGATCACGGCGCGGCCGGACGCTCCGCGCGTCCTGATCGTCACCACCTACGACACGGACGCCGACACACTGCCCGCCATCGAAGCGGGCGCCACCGGCTATCTCCTCAAAGACGCTCCACCCGAAGAACTCGTGGCCGCTGTGCGCACCGCCGCCGCCGGCCGCACCACACTCGCCCCGAGTGTCGCCGACCGGTTGATGAACCGGATGCGAATGCCCACCACCGCGCTGACGCTGCGCGAGATCGAAGTCCTGGTCCTCGTCGCCGACGGCCTCTCCAACCGGGCCATCGCGGAACGGCTCCACCTGACCGAAGGCACCGTGAAATCCCACCTCGCCCGCAGCTACACCAAACTCGGCGTCGACTCGCGTACGTCCGCCGTCGCCACCGCGACCGACCTGGGACTCATCCGCCGCTGACCGCCTGCTGCGGCCGGGGTTCCGGCTTCACGTCATGTACCGCAGGGCGAGCAGGGGCGCGGCCGCGTGGTGGGGCACGTCTCGTGAGTGGCGATTCGGCTAGAGCGAAGGGTGCCTTAAGTACCTACTGGATTTGGCTGTGGCTGACCACGGTTCAGGTCCGTGAAGGCCTCCTTGCCTACCCTGAAGGTAGTGAAGGAGGCATTCACTACCTTCAGAGATCGCCACCTGCACCAGCAATCACCGCGGCGGCGCGTGCAGGCCCCCTTCCCTCGGCTCAGCCGAGGAAACTCGACCTTCACACCTTCCCCAAGTACATGAAGGCCCCCTTCCTTGCGCCTAGCGCAAGGAAGGGGGCCTTCATGTACTTGGGGTGCCCAACCCGGTGGTCGCGAGTGGCGTTTCGGGCTAGGGCTAACCATGTCCTGAGTACCTACTGGCGGTCTTGCGTGACTGGACGGACGACTCACGGCGAAGGCTCCGCCGCGAGCGTGTCGTCCACCTGGTCACGTGTGTCGTCCGTCTGATCACACGTGCCGTCCGTCCAATCACGCGAAGCCACCGGCCCGGGACAGTGGTCGTGTGGTGATTCGGATAGCGAACCCGAATCACCACTCACGAGTGGATCAGCCTCCCAGCACGCCGCTGACCTCGTTCGGCGTTCCCGGGATCGTGCCGGTCGCGGTCTTCGTGCCGGAGGCGAGGTCGACCGAGTGGATCTCCTTCTTGCCGGGATCGGTGACGTAGGCGGTCCCGCCCCGGACGAAGATCGCCGGACGCGGCTGCTGCCACTCGATCGGCTCCTGCCAGGTGCCGATGACGGCGATCTTCTTGGTCACCGCACCGGTCACCGGGTCGATCACATGGATCTGGCCATCGGTGCCCAGCACCAGCGCCTCGCCCTGCGGGCCGCGGGCCAGCGAACGGAAGGTGTAGCTGGTCCCGATGTCGACGTGCTTGAGCGTCGCCCTCTCGGTGTCGATCAGGGAAATCCGGGTCGGGCGTTCGAGCTCGGCCGCTTCGTCGACCTTGTAGTCGCCCAAGGTGATCGGCGAGACGTCGGAACCCGCCTGGTTGCCGATACGACCGTAGGCATCCGGGCTGGTCACCTTGGTGATCACACCGTTCCGGTAGATCAGCACGCCGGTCTGGCAGCCGACCACGATCGCCTCCCCGCGTGCGGCGGCTTCACCGTGCACACCGGGGCACTGCTCGTTGCGCGCGATCTCCTTCTTGTCCTTGTCCAGCACCACGATCCCGGACCGCTTGTCCTTGTTCCCGACGGTGGTCACCAATTCGCCGTTCTCGAGTTCGACGGCCACGCCGTGATGTGCTTCCGGCGTCTTGTGCTTCGGCGCGGGGAAGGCCGCGGTGCCGATCGTCTTCGGGTCGAAGACGGTCACTTCGCCGGTCCCGTCGGCGAACAGCACCGTCTTGCCGGCGTGGCGGACGACGTGCCCGGGCTTGGCCGCCTTCACCTCGTTGTCCGTCAGCACGGCGCCGACGGCGTCGAGGACCCGGAACCCGGTCGAAGTCGAGACCATGAGGTGCCGGTCGTTCCCGGCCGGGTTGAGCCGGTTGAAGCCTTCCAGTGGAAGGTTCTTCGCCACCTGCAGGGTCTTCCCGTCGAGCAGGACGATTCCGCCGTCATAGGTGACGGCCACCGGATTCGCGACGACCGGAGCCGGAGCGGCGTCCTTCCCCGGCTCCGCCGCCGGCTGTTCGGTCCCGCAGGCGGCGAGCGCGAGGGTGCTCGCCGTCGTCACCATCAGCGCGAGATATCGGGTCTTCCGTGCCATTTCACTGTGCCTTTCGTCTGTTCCGATCAGGAACGGGTCAAACCGGTGGTGATCGATTCGGTGTTGGCGCGCATCATTTCCAGGTAGGTGGCCGCACCCTGGCCCGGTTCGCTGAGCGACTCGGAGAACAACGGGGCCACCTGGACGTGCAGCCCCGCCTGCTCGGCCAGTACCCGCGCGAGCCGGTCCGGCTGGGAGGAGTCCGCGAAGATCACCGGCACTCCCGCCGCGCGGACGGTGTCGGCGAGCGCTTTGAGGTCCGAGGAACTGGGCGACGCGAGCGTCGTTCCGCCGGGTATCACCGCGCCGACGACTTCGAAGCCGAACCGCTGGGCCAGGTAGCCGAACACGTGGTGATTCGTCACGAGCTTCCGGCGCTCACGAGGGATCCCGCCGAACTTCTCGGTCATCATCCGGTCGAGCGCTTCGATCTCCCCGCGATAGCGTTCTGCGTTCGCACGGATGACCGACTCGTCGACGCCGCCGACATGGGCGACGACCTCGTCCGCGATCGTCTTCACCGCGTCGCGCACCCGTGCCGGATCCGTCCAGAAATGCGGGTCCGGCTTGTTGTCGGCGTAACTGATCGGGTTCACCCGCTCCCCGGCGGGCAGCGCCGGTACGCCGTTTTCCTCGGCTGTGCGGACGGTGCGCAGCATCCCCTCTTCCAGCCCGAGTCCGTTGTAGACGATCAGGCCGGCACGCTCGACCTGCGCGGCCTGCTGCGCGGAGATACCGAAGGAGTGCGGGTCGGCGTTCGGCTTCATCAACACGGTCACTTCGGCCTGATCGCCGACGACAGCGCGCGTGATGTCGCCGAGGATGTTCGTGGTGACGACGACCGACTTGCCGCCCCCGCCGCTTCCGGAGCATCCCGCCACCGCCAGCAGCGCCGCCGCGAGCAAGGCGAGTGCGCGGCGCCTCATCGGCCGGTCTCCACGATGTGGCCCGCCTTGCCGCCGACCTTCAGCGTCCTGGCACGCCGGAGGTTGTCGTTGTAGTCGATTTCGTACACCTCGGCGGACAGCGGGTTGTTGAGGTAAGCGCGCGTCGAATCGACCTGGATCGAGGCGGTGCCGGCGGCGGTCCCTTCCGGGGTCAGGAGCGGGATCGCCGTCTGTTCCTTTCCGGCGCTGTCGAAGGAGCGCAGCTTGCCGTCCCGGGTGAGGACCAAGAGCGGGCCGCCCTCACCGACGGCGTTCACCGCGGCGACCGGCCCGGTCTCGACGTGTTGCCAGCTCCGGCGCCCGACGTCCAACGACCACACGGCGGAGTCACCCGCACGGGCGGCCAGCGTGGCACCACCCGGACGGTGGAAGAAGGCGGTGGCGCGTTCCTGCGCGGTGACGCTGCGTGGATACGGGATCTTCGCCCCGGTGAAAGCACCGTCCTTTTCGGTCACCAGCAGAGCGCCGTCCGCGCATCCGAAGACGACACCACGCCGGGTCACCGCCTGGCCCCGCAGCTCCGGACACGGCTGATCGATCTCGGCCACGGCCTTGCCCTTGCGGTCGTGGACACGCACTCCGCGGGCGAAAGGCTGTCCGGCGTCCGCCACCGTGGCGATGACGTGCTCGCCGTAAGGGATGGCGACGCCGGTATGCGTGATCTTCCCCAGCTCGGTGACGGTCCCCTTGTCCAGCGCGGCCCGGTCGAGCAGTGTCGTCGTTCCGTCCGAATAGGACAGTGCGGAGACGGCGGGATCGCTGTATGCCGCCGACAACTGCTTGCCCGGCGCCACTCCGACATCGCGGACCTTCGCCCGGTAGTAGTGGACGTGGTCGCCGTGATCGACCATCCAGGATCCGCTGTCGATCACCCGGATCGAGCCGTCCCCCGTGGTCAGGTAGCCGAAGCGGCCGTCACCGGTCACCGCCCGCACGCCGTCGACGCGTCCGACTTCGTGGATCTCCTCGGTGATGAGGTCCACGACCCGCACCGCCCCCGTGTCCGAGTCGGCGACGATCAGCCGTGACTGCGCCTCGGCCGCCTCCTCGGCACCTTCGACATAGCCGTGAGGGACTTCCGGGGTCACCTCCTTCGGCTGCTCCCCGCCGCACGCCGCCAAGGTCAGCGCCGCGACGACGGCCGTCACTGCTTTCAGTTTCATCGTGAGCACTCGATCTCCGGTGTCAGGGAACGGAATCGCTGTCGTACGAAGGACAGGAACGCGGAAAGGAAGAACAGGAGGACCGCGCCGGCGGCGATGGTCGCGCCCGCCGCGGTACCCCAATGCCAGGACACGAGCAGACCGCCGACCGTGGCCGTGATACCGAGCAGCGCCGCGATCAGCATGATGGTGGTGATCCGCCGCGACCAGAAGAGCGCCGCCGCGGCGGGGGCGATGAGCAGGCCGAACACCAGCAGTGTCCCCACCACGCGGAACGACGCGACGATCGTCAGTGTGACCAGCCCGAGCAGCACGGCGTTCGCGAGCCGTGGCCGCAGACCCAGGGTGTGTGCTTTGCGGACGTCGAAGGTGAGTGCGGTGAACGCGCGGTGTCCCACCAGCGCCACCACTCCCACGACGAGCAGGGTGATGGCGAGCCCCACCAGGTCGCCGGATCCGACGGCGAGTACGTCACCGAACAGGAATCCCGTGAGATCGACGGCGAACGACCGTGAGTGCGACACGATGATCACGCCGCTCGCGAGCATGCCGACGAACAGCAGCCCGATCGTGGTGTCCTCCGACAACCGCCGCGAACGCCCGAGCGCCGTCACCCCGAGTGCCATCACCCCGGCGCTGATCGCCGCACCGATCAGCAGGTTCACGCCGGTCAGCGAGGCGATCGCCACGCCGGGCAACATGCCGTGCGACATCGCGTCGCCGATGAACGCCATGCCGCGCAGCACCACCCAGGTGCCCACGACCGCGCACACCGCCGAAACGAGCACTCCCGCCACCAGCGCACGCTGCACGAACGACACCTCGAAGGGGATCAGCAACCACTCCACCCGTCACACTATAGTGGTAATGATTGTCATTATCTGAAAGAGGGTGGGATGACCCAGGACACAACGGCACTCACGATCGACCGTGCGCACGCCCATTACGGCTCCCGTGAGGTGCTGCGCGGGATCACCGCCGAGATCCCGTCGGCGCGGCTCACCGCAGTCGCCGGCGCGAACGGCGCGGGCAAGTCGTCGCTGCTCAACCTCGTCGCGGGAGTGCTCCCGCCGACCAGCGGCTCGGTGACCCGCCGGGATCCGGGTCGCGTCGCCTACGTGACCCAGCAGAGCGAGGTTTCGCGATCGCTGCCGATCACCGTGCGTGCCACCGTCACGATGGGCCGCTGGGCACACCGGGGCCACTGGCGACGACTGTCCAAATTGGACCGGGAGATCGTCGGAGAATGCCTGGAACTGCTGGAGATCACGTCGATCGCAAATCGGCCGATCGGCATGCTGTCCGGCGGGCAGCGGCAACGAGCGCTGGTCGCGCAGGGGCTTGCCCAGCGAGCCGCGCTGCTACTGCTCGACGAGCCGTCGGCCGGTCTCGACCTGCACGCCCGCCGCCTGATCGACGAGGCCCTGCGCACCACCCTCGCCGAGGGCACGACGGTTCTGCGGGTCACGCACGACCTCGAAGTCGCGGGCCGGGCCGATCACTGCCTCCTGCTGCAAGACGGCCGCCTCGTCGGCGAGGGCGCGCCCGCATCGGTGCTGACGCCTGAACGAGTCGCGGAAGCCTGGGGACTTCCCGCCGGCATCGGGTCAGGAGCCGCCGATGCTCACTAGGGTGGACCTATGGAAGCGACGTGGCCCCCGGAGCTGGCTGAGCACCTCGAGCGCCTGCAAACCCGCGTCGGCCTCGAACTCCCACCCGAGCTGCTCACCTGGTGGGCCCTCATGGACGGCGTCGGCGACCACGAAGCGGGGATCCGATCCGCAGAGCTGATCCCGAAGGGCTACTCGCCTCTGTCGGTGGCGCACGCCGAGGAGGAGTACGCCAGACAATCGCAGTACCCCGACCCTGACTGTTGCACCCCCGAAGGAACACACCGCAAGCCGGCAGGCGCGAACGGATTCCCTTACTGCACAGCGGTTCTTCCCATCGGCCGGGCGATCGACGGAGGCCTGCTTTGCGTCGATCTCCGGCAGGGCGAGCACCACGGTGTTGTCATGGAGTGGTACGCCAGCGAAGGGATCTACGACTCCGACTGGGCAAGCGTCACCGAAATCCTCGACGAGATCGCCGAGCGGCTCGACAGCGAACGGTGACCTTCATTCGCCGAGCAGCGCCTTGACGGCCTCGCGCGCCTGACGCGCCGGCGCGGGGTCGCCGCTGATGCCCGCTGTCACGATCGCCCCTTCGGCGAGCAGGTAGACCGGTTCCGCGACCGGCCGTCCGGTGGCCCGCACCCAGTTCTCGATCTGCCGGTGGAACGCCTGCTTGTGCGCCCTCACTTCGGCCAGCACCGCCGCGGACGACGGGCCGAATTCGCCGTGGGCGTTGATCCAGGCGCAGCCGCGGAAGCCGGGTTCGGCGAACCACCCGGCAAGCCAATCGAAGATCGCGAGCACCCGCTCCCGGGGGTCCTCGACCTGTTCCACCCGGGCGGCCAGGCTGCCCCGCCAACGCTCATCACGGCGTTTGAGCATCGCCACCACGAGGTCTTCCTTGGCTTCGAAGAACCGGTAGATCCGCTTGAGCGAGAGGCCGGATGCCGCGCGGACCTGATCCATGCCGACCGCCTGGATGCCGTTCTCGTAGAAGAGTTTCTCGGCGGCATCGAGCAGGGCTTCGCGGTCCACGCGGTTCTGCTCGTCGGTGACGGCGGCCGGCATCGGTACTCCCTTGACGTCGAGAACGGTCGTTCCCTATCGTAGGCGCCAGACGTAGAGAACGCACGTTCTCTACCCAAGGAGGTTCGACCATGACGGAAGATCGCCCGCCCTACCCCCCGTTCACCCGGGAGACGGCGCTGCGGAAAGTGCAAGCGGCGGAGGACGCCTGGAACACCCGCGATCCCCGGAAGGTGTCGTCGGCGTACACGCCCGACTCCGTTTGGCGGAATCGCGACACCTTCGTCCAGGGCCGCGAGGAGATCGTCACGTTCCTGACCGCGAAGTGGGAACGAGAGCTGGATTACGCGCTGCGCAAGAACCTCTGGACGTTCACCGAGAACCGGATCGCCGTCCGCTTCCAGTACGAATGGCACGACCGGGCCGGGCAGTGGTGGCGCAGCTACGGCAACGAACTCTGGGAGTTCGACGAGCGCGGCCTGATGAGCCGCCGCGAGGCGAGCATCAACGATGTCGTGATCCCCGAGACCGAGCGACGCATCTTCGGCCCGCGCCCGCAGGAGGAGCACGGCGACGAGTTTCCGCTCCGCTAGTCCATGATCGCGGAGATCTCCCACAGCCCCAGGGACTTGTCGGCGTAGGCACCGCCCTCTTCGGTGCACCCCTCGACCAGTACCGCCAGCGGCTCGGGGAATCCGAACGGTTCCCGGCACAGGTTCAGCGGCCGCCAGTCACCGGTCACGATGTCGGCGTTGGTGCCCAAGTCGGTGAAAGTCGTGGTCAGCAGGTACCGGGAACCGCTCCGCCGGAGGTTGTGCAACGCCCGCTCGATGTCGGCGAAACTCAGATGGACCAGACAATCCCGGCACAGCACGAGATCGGCCTGCGGCAGCGGATCGGCGGTCAGATCGAGCACCCGGAACTCATGGACCGGATCGTCACGGAACCGCTCGGCGTTCAGCTCGACGAGATCGGGCACGATGTCCCCGCCGATGTACCGGTCGAGATCGAGATCCACCTCGCTGAGCCAGCCGTAGTCGCCGCACGGAAGATCCAGCAACGTCCGGACCCCGAGGCGATCGAGCAGTAGGGGCAACTGATCGCTCAGTTCTCGCGTCTGGACGGCCTCGGAGCCAGGCCCGGAGGCCGACGAGGAGCTCCACAACCGGGAGCGGAAGATGTAGGTGAAACGATCCTGGGTCCCCATGCTTTCCAGCTCGCCGGCGACCCGCCGAAAGTTACGCTGCGCCGTGGTGATCGGTCGTTCGTCCACGTCCGCATCGTAATCGATCTCGTGAGCGGCAAAGCCGGTTAGAGTCAACCGTGTCCTCTATGCCTGCTGGTCGAAGACAAGGCGCGTATGCCGTCGAACGGAGTGCGGACTCGGAGTTCGACGACATAGGACGCTCTCCGCGGCACGGTCGAGGGTCGACTGCGCGGCGTGCCAGGTGTCGGCAATGTGGGAATCGGGACGTTGAGTGTCTCAGATCCTCCGTCGATCAAGGTCATGCCGATTGGGGAGGATTGCGGACACTGAACGTCCCCAACTCTCCCCACTCGCCGACAAAGGCTCCGCCGCGGCAACAGGACGGCGTCAAGTCCAGTAGGTAAGTAGATGCCGTCCACCAGAACTGTCCTCGCCACTCACGAGACTGTCGGCTGTGTCCACCCGTTCAGACCAGTCACTCGCTGTTGGTGAGCCGAGCGGGTCGACAATGGGCGACCAAGACCCTGAACGAGTGAACCGAACGTGAGGATGGCTGCTCGAAACTCGTCGAACTTCGATCGTATCCGGCAGTTGCGATCAGCATTTCGCATTTCCCGAAATCGGCACGCACGAAGCAGAGGATCTTGCTCTCGACCAGGGAAGTGGACCACAGCTGCGCATTTCCCGCCAACGCCGGAATGAGCAAGTTGCCGAGCCTTCGACTGCACTGGTCCATTCGGCCTCACCCGCTACTTTTAGTAGTTTTCGGGGTCACCCAGACCGTTGAGCGACGCGTGCATACCGTTCAGCGCGACACACGCTGTACGACTGAACGGTCACAGTCCGCTTTCGCCAAGATGTCCTCAGCCGCACCGGTCAAGAACCGGTAACGCACGCGTGGCCCCCTGCTGTCACAGGAGGCCACGCGGATGTCCGTACGCAAGCTCGCAAGAACAAGGACAGGACGGTCGTGACCATACAGCCTGATAACACGAAGACACCAGACAACGGACCGCCCCAACGGGTCAAAGTCGTCATCGAACACGTCGAGAAGCCGGCTCGGCGAGTCGCGACGTCCGCGGAGATGATCCGCGCGGCGCGGCCGCTGTTGAGGACGCCGGGACGCCATCGCAATGTACAGAGCCGCGACAGCTGGCTCTGCCTGGCGATGGCGGTCCTCGCCGGCTGGGCGCCGACACTGCGGATGTGCCTTCTGCTGACGATCGGCGGCGCGATCGTCGTCGGCGTCGTCGAGATCAGCACGCCGGAGGTCGGTCTATCGGCGGGGACCAGCGTCGGTCTCCTGACTCTCTTCTGCGCCTGGATTGTCAAGGCCCGACAAGGTAAACAGCGGCGAGAGCCGAGTCTGTAGCCGAATACCGCCCCGTGCCCGCCCTATCGCGGGCACGGGGCGCGGCAATGTCGGAAAATCTCCACGCCCGTTCGGTGTCTTCCGGTTGAATGATCGCGAAGTCCCGACATGTGAGGAGATCTCGTGCGGAGAGCTAGAAGACTGGGGGCCCTGGCCGTTTCGGTGCTGGCAGCGGCCACGGCACTGGGCGGCTCGGCGTCGGCCGAAACCGTGCAGTCGTTCCACACCTCGCTCGACCCCGCTTCGGTGCGGGAGTCGGTGCGCTATCTCGTCGAGAACTATCGAGTGAGCGAACAGGAGGCGTTGCGCCGCCTGGAATTGCAGACCGACGGCGGCAAGCTGGACGAGCTGCTGCGCCGCGACCGCGGCGCCGAGTACGGCGGCATGTGGCTCGACCAGGACAAGGGGCAGCTGGTCGTGGCGATGACCAAGCCCGCCGCGGCCGAGCCGTATCTGCGGGCGATGCCCGCCCGTTCCTCCGTTCGCACGCAACAGGTCCAGCATTCGCTGCAGCAGCTGACGGCGGCGAAGGAACGCGTTGCCGCCAAGGTCGGCGCGGGACCGGACGCGGTCTACCTGCCGTCGGTGAGCGAGTCGGAAAACCGTGTCGTGCTTTGGGAACGCGACTGGGTGGCGCGGGAAAAGATCGCCGCCGCCACCGAGACGAACACCGCGCAACGGGCCGCGGCGGAGGAATCCGGCATGGTCGTCTCCCGGGTGCTGAAGAATCCGAACGCGCTGGCCACGCCGAACGTGGATCTCGGCTTCTGTCACCCGCTCTACTGCACCAACTACGGTCCGATGCGGGGCGGCCTCCGGCTGGACATGAAGCGGGACGACGGTACCTGGGGCGGCTGTACCAGCGGTTTCAACCTGCGGTCCACCGGAGGCGGTTTCCCCGGCAAGGGCTGGGTGCTCACCGCCGGGCACTGCATGCGGACGAAGACCAACAACACGCCGACCCAGCACAACGGCAATGACGTCCTGCAGCAGCACGGCATCGAGAAGAGCTCGTATCCGTACGACTACGCGGCCCTGCCGTACGTCAACGACGCGGCGTCGACGAAGTGGCTCGAAGGCCAGACCGGCCGCAACCGGGTGCTGAAGTACTGCCGCAACGGCGGCATGGACAGCAACGGCGACACCCCGTGCGGCGCGCAGGCCACCTCGGTCGACGAGTACATCACCGGCGCGCGCAAGCTCGCCGAGATCAAGGCCGGGTATGTCGTCTGCGCGTCCGGAACGGCGTCGAGCAAGGTGAACTACCCCGATTCCGTCGACAGCGGTGCGGGTGCCGGCTACCTCGTCGGGACCCGCTGCGGGCGGGTCCTCTCCACGGACGTCGGCATCAACACCGACCTGTGCGCTCGTCCCGGCGACAGCGGCGGACCGCTGTTCAGCCAGGCGGACCACGCGGCGCTGGGCATCCTGGTCGGCAACCAGCAGTCCCGGTCGGGCCCCTGCCAGGCCGGTGAGCTGAACAACTACGCGCCGATCGAGACGATCACCACCGATCTCAGCGAGCGGATCGCCGGCCAGGGATCCACCTTCGCGGTGATCACGACTCCGAACGGCTGATCTCCGGAAGGCCCCCTTCATCGCGGACGCGGTGAAGGGGGCCTTCGCGTCACCTGGTCAGCAAGGGGCCTTCGTAGCGCAACGCGTCATCCTCGCCGTACACCCGGACCGTCAACTCCGGCGGCTCCCAGGGCGCGAACACTTCGTCGATCGTCCGGGGCACCGGCCCCAGGTCCACGTCCACGGCGAAGGTGTGCGCCACGATCTCGGCCTGGACGACGACGCCGTCCGCGTCGGTCACCTCCAGCCGGGTCACCCCGGGGTCGATCGCGCCCAGCGCGCCCGGCCGGGCGCTCCACACCGCGAACCCTCGCTCGGTGGTGTCACTCCCGTATCCGGTGCTCATGATGTTGAACAGCGTGCTTTCTCCCGCCCGGAAGATACATTCCGCCTGGACACCCGAATCCTTGTAGGCCAGCATCCGCCCGTCTCCGGTGCTGGTCCCGATCCGGGCTCCGGTGTGCCACCCCTCGTAGGACACCTGCTCCGCCGATCCCGAGGATCGGTAAAGCTCGGTGAGGGCCGTCAGTTCCGCGATCCACTGGTCGGTTTGTTCATCACTTGCCGGGGCCACTACTCGTGTGCCCTCCTCTCCGACTGTCCACAATGGTCACCATCGAGGCTGGCACACCCCGATGTCGATCACATCGGGGTTTCCCCGGAGATCGCTCCGCCGACTGCACGGTTCGGTGCAATCGGCGCCGGCGGCTAGTCCGAGCAGAGCAATCTCGCGGGATCCCCGTCATGGGTGATGCGGTCGCCCGTCGGAGTGTCGCCGGGGCAAACCGGCGACACTCCGACGCAGAGGGGTACGGCTGATGACCGCGCAGCGCACGATCACGGACGAGATCGGCGAAATCGGTGTCTGGCTGATGGGCGAGTTCGGCGGCCGGTTGCCCGCGAACGTGATCAGCCGGGTGCTCAACGCGAGCAAGCGCGACCTCGAAGGCCGCATCGACCCCGAGGAGCTGGGCGAGATGTTCCATACCCTCTGCCGTTTCCGGCTTCAGCGGATCCTTGCCGCGGACGAGCGGATCACGGTCAAGATCCCCGGCGCTCGCCTGTCGTGATGGTCTTCAGCTCGACGTACTGGGCGAGACCCGCCGCCCCGTATTCGCGGCCGATGCCGCTGGCCTTGTAGCCGCCGAAGGGCCCGTCGAAGCCGATCGGCGCCCCGTTGACGGTGACCGTCCCGGTGCGCATCCGCCGTGCGACGGCGAGTGCGCGGGCCTCGTCGGCCGACCAGACGCCGCCGGAGAGCCCATACTCGGAGCCGTTGGCGATGCGGACCGCGTCGTCCTCGTCCGTATAGGGGATCACGACCAGCACCGGTCCGAAGATCTCCTCTTGGGCGATGCGCATCGTGCTGTCGACGTCGGCGAACAACGTCGGCGTGACGTAGTTGCCCTTCTCCAGCCCTTCGGGGATCTCGGAGCCGCCGGTGACCAGCCGCGCGCCCTCGGCGATCCCGATCTCGATGTAATCGCGCACCCGTTGCTGCTGGCCCGGCCGCACCATCGGACCGATGAAGGTCTTCTCGTCGGCCGGGTCGCCGACCACGAGCGACTCCATCATCTCCTTGAGCCCGCTTACGACCTCCTCGTACCGGCTGCGCGGCGCGAGGATCCGTGTCTGCGCGATGCAGGCTTCGCCGTTGTTGAGCAACGATCCGAACTTCAGCCCGGCGATCACGTCTTCGAGGACGGCGTCAGGCAGGATCACCGCCGCGGACTTCCCACCCAGCTCCAGGCTGACCCGCTTCAGCCGCTCCCCCGCCAGCGACGCGATCCGGCGGCCGGCGGCGGTCGAACCGGTGAACGCGATCTTGTCGACGCCGGGGTGCTTGACCAGGTACTCGCTGGTCTCCCGGTCCGCGGGCAGGACACTGATCACTCCGGACGGCAGCCCGGCCTCCGCGAGGAGGTCCGCGAGCAGGTTCATGCTGAGCGAATTCTCCGGCGAGACCTTGAGGACGACGGTGTTCCCCGCGAGCAGCGCCGGGACGATCTTGGCCATGGACGCCGAAAACGGCGAGTTCCACGGGATGATCGCGGCGACCACGCCGATCGGCTCCCGGCGCACGATCGAACGGAACGGCGCAGCCGGGTCCGAGGGCGTGAGCGTCTCCTCCCACCCGAATTCCTCCGCCGCCTTCAGATACGAGACGGTGAGCCGTCCCACTCCGGGCTGTCCGGCCTTGGTGAACCAGAGCGCGGAGCCGTTCTCGGCCGAGATGAGCTCGGCGATCTCGTCCGCGCGGGCCTCTCTCAGCGCGTTCAGCCGCCGAAGCACCGCGATGCGTTCCTCCGGCGAGGTGTGCGGCCACGGACCTTCGTCGAAGGCGGCCCTCGCCACCGCGACAGCACGGTCGACGTCGGCCGGAAGCGCTTGGACGACGCGTCCGAGAACCGACTGGTCGTGCGGGGACACGATGTCCAGTCGTGCCGGATCGCTCGGCGCCGTCCACTCGCCTCCGATGAAGAGCCTGTCGTTCGTGATCATCGTTTCGCCTCCACAAATGTCACATCAAAGTAGCACTTAAGGCGGTTAACGACACAGGTGCGTGATACATTCCCGGCATGAGAGCCGATGCGACGCGCAATATCGAGGCCGTCCTGACCACCGGCGCGCGCATGCTCGCTCACGATCCCTCGGCCAGCATCGGCGCGATCGCCGCCGAAGCGGGTGTCGACAGGCGCACCGTCTATCGCCGCTTCGCTTCCCGCGAAGAGCTCTTGGCCGCGATCTACGACTCACGACTGAACGCGGTCGAGCAGGTCGTCCGTGCCGCCCGGTTCACCGAGACGGCGGTCCCCGTGGCCTTGCACCGCTACGTCGAGGGCATCATCGAGGTCAACCGCGCCTGGCCGGTCGAACTGACCCGGATGCGGGCCGAACCCACCATCCAGGACCGCCGGAACCGGCTCTCCGCCGAGGTGGACACGTTCCTCCAACGGGCCACCGACGAAGGTTTCCTCCGCGCGGACGTGCCGGACGGCTGGGCGGGCAGGCTGTTGATCCAGCTTCTCCACCTCGCATCACAGGAGGACATGGACGCCCCGCGCGCCGCCGATCTGCTCGTCGATACCTTCCTGAGCGGGATCGGCGCTGGCTAAGAACTTCGTCACCCCGCGACCCTCATGGAGCGGCGACGTCACGCAGAGTGTGCGAAGGTGGCGGCATGGCCGCTTCCCCAAGGCGATTCCCGCTGTCCTGGACCACCGTCATGCCGGTCGTCGCCATCGTCGTACTGGCGCTGAGCTGGGGCCGTGACCTGGGCGCGGTGCCGGTGATCATCGTCGCGCTCGCGCTCGGCGGTACGGTGCTGGCCGCGGTGCACCACGCCGAGGTGGTGGCGCATCGCGTCGGGGAACCGTTCGGCTCGCTGGTGCTGGCGATCGCGGTCACCGTAATCGAGGTCGCGCTGATCGTGACGATGATGTCCTCCGGCGGCCCCGAGGCCGGGACGCTGGCCCGTGACACGGTGTTCGCCGCGGTGATGATCACCATGAACGGCATCGCCGGGATCTCGCTCATGGTCGGCGCCCGTCGTTACGGCGAGACGCACTTCAATCCCGAGGGCAGCGGCGGTGCGCTCGCCACCGTGGCGACGCTCGCCACCGTCAGCCTCGTGTTGCCGACCTTCACCACCAGCACCCCGGGTCCGGCCTTCAACGGCACGCAGCTCACCTTCGCCGCCGTCGCCTCGTTACTGCTCTACGGCCTTTTCGTGCTCACGCAGACCGTCCGCCACCGGGACTTCTTCCTGCCGGTCGACAGCGAGGGCTCGGTCAAGGAAGAGGAACACGCAGAGCCGCCGACCAACAAGGCCGCGCTCACCAGCCTCGGGCTGCTGCTCGTGGCGCTGGTCGCCGTCGTCGGTCTGGCGAAGGTCGAATCCCCCGCCATCGAAGCGGGGGTCAGCGCGGCGGGCTTCCCGCAGTCGTTCGTCGGCGTCGTGATCGCCATGCTGGTGCTGCTGCCGGAAACGCTGGCCGCGACCAGGGCCGCGCGGCGCGATCGGATGCAGACCAGCATCAACCTCGCCTACGGTTCGGCGATCGCGAGCATCGGGCTCACCATCCCGACCATCGCGCTGGCGTCGATCTGGCTGGACGGGCCGCTGCTTCTGGGCCTCGGCGCGACCCACATCGTGCTGCTGGCGCTGACGATCGCGGTCAGCGTGCTCACCGTCGTCCCCGGCCGTGCGACCCGGCTGCAGGGCGGGGTGCATCTGGTCCTGCTGGCCTCGTTCCTGGTGCTCGCCATCAACCCGTGACACGAGTCCTCTTCGGACCGGGTTCTGTCAGGGGTCCCGGGTAATCTCAGCCCCGTGAACGCTCGGGACCGCATCCAAGAACTCGCCGATCAGATCGTCGTCCTTCGCGACGCCTACTACCGGGGCTCGCCGAAGGTGGCCGACGCCGACTACGACGCGATCGAAGACGAATTGCGCGGGCTGATCGAGGCGAATCCCGAGCTGACCCCGGAGCCGAACCCGCTCGACCAGGTGGGCGCGCCCGCCGTCCTGCACGCGCCCATCCGGCACTCGCGGCCGATGTTGTCGCTGGAGAAGGCGACCAAGCCCGAGCAGGTCGAGGCGTTCTTCGCCCGGTTCCCCGGGCAGCCGGTGGTCGTCATGCCGAAGCTCGACGGCCTGTCGCTCGCCCTCGTCTACGAAAACGGGCGGCTCGCCAGGGCGGTCACCCGCGGCGACGGGACCACGGGCGACGACGTGACGATGCTGGTCCGCGCGCTGACCGACGGCGTCCCGGACAAGGTCGACGCGCCCGGCCGGGTCGAGGTCCGCGGCGAGGCCGTCATGCTGCGCTCCACTTTCGCCGCCTACAACAAGGTCCATCCGGACAAGCCGCTGATCAACCCGCGCAACGCCGCCGCCGGCACCCTGCGCGCGAAGGATCCGGCCACCGTCGCCGAGCGGCGTCTGCAGTTCTTCGCGTTCGACCTCTCCACGGAGCCCGACAGCGCCGAGACCGATCTCGACGGTGCGCTGCGGACGCTCGGATTCGCCGCCGCCGACATGCGGCACTGCGAAGACGCCGCGTCGGCGCAGGCCGTCATCACGACCATCGAGCAGCAGCGCAACGACCTCGACTACGACCTCGACGGCGCGGTGCTGCGCCTGGCGGATCGCGACGCGTACGCCGCCGCCGGAACCCGGTCCAGCTCGCCGCGCGGAGCGCTGGCCTTCAAGTTCGCCGCCGAAGAGAAGACCACCGTGCTCGCCGACGTCGTCTGGGATGTCGGCAAGACCGGCAAGATCGCCCCCGTCGCGTGGCTGGAGCCGGTGTTCGTCGGCGGGACCACGGTCACGCGGGCGACGTTGGCCAACCAGGAGGTCATCAAGGCCCGCGGCATCAAGATCGGCGACACCGTGCTCGTGCGCCGCGCCGGCGACGTGATCCCGTTCGTGGCCGGCGTCCTCGACGCCGCCAAGCGCACCGGCGAGGAGCGGGAGATCGTGCCGCCGTCGGTGTGCCCGTCGTGCGAAGAGCCGTTGACCGAACAGGGCAACAGCCGGGAACTGTTCTGCACCAACGTCGCCTGCCCCGCCCAGACCGTCCGGCGGCTGATCCACTGGGCGTCGCGCGCGGCCGCGGACATCGACGCGATCGGCGGCGTCTGGATCGAGCGGCTCGCCGAAGCCGGGATTCTCGAACACCCGTCGGATTTCTACCGTCTCACCAAGGAAAAGCTGCTGGAGTTCGATCGCATCGGCGACATCTCCGCCACCCGCATGATCGAGTCGATCGACGCGAGCCGGGCCGTCGGCCTGCGCCGGGCGCTGATCGGCCTCGCGATCCCGATGGCCTCCGAAGGCACTGCCGCGCGGCTGTGCCGGGCCGGGTTCGGTTCGCTGGAAGCCGTCGCCGACGCGGGTGAAGAGGGGCTCGTCGCCGTTGAGGACATCGGTCCGAAGGTCGCCGCGTCCCTGATCGAGCACCTCACCCGGCTCCGTCCCGAGCTCGAGCGGCTGCGCGAGGCCGGCGTCTCGCTGGACGTACGTGAAGAGGACCTCCCGCCGGTCGTCGCGGCCGGCGCGCCGCTGGAAGGCAAGACGGTCGTGGTCACCGGGTCGATCAGCGATCCGCGTTCCGGCGAGAAGGTGCCGCGCCCGACTTTCCAGCGACTGTGCGAAAAGGCGGGCGCGACCATCGCGTCGTCGGTCTCGGCGAACACGGACCTGCTCATCACCGGCGCGGACGTCGGCGCGAGCAAACTCACCAAGGCCGAAAAACTCGAAGTCGAGGTCGTGGACCAGGGCGTGATCTGGGGTCAGCTGATCGAAGCCGGCGTCGTCTGATCACGCATCCAGAGGACTAAACGCTCGGCTTCGTCCGATAGCGCGGGCTGGTCGAGTGCCATTCGAAACCGCCGCCCATCCAGCCCCGCAATCCGCGTAGAAACCGTTGCAGTTCAACGGAGGGAACAGCGCTCAGCTTCTCGTGGGCGGCCTGGAAGTCCCGGACGACGTCGTTGTGCAGCTCGACGGTGATCGCCGTGGCCTCTTCGATCGTGCATTTCCGGTCGTCGGCGATCAGCAGTACCGCGTTGCAGGGCGGTGATTCATCCTCCAGATCCTTGGTGACGGAATGCACGTCGTTGACGAGCACTGCCGCCGTACCCGCCTGGATCGCCGCCTCGCGCACCCGAGGGTCGTAGTAGAGGTTCGCGGTCAGTTCGTAGCCGCCGAGGACGTCGATCAACGTCATCGAGGTGTAGAAACTGTCGTGCTGCCGGGCGGCGAGGTACTCCCAGGCGGGCGGGTACTTCCCGCTGTGCCGCCATGCCGCGTAGGCCGTCCAGCTCACGAACATCGCGAAGGTCGAATAGCAGACACGCTGGACCTGCGCGGCGGTCCCGGATCGCCGCAGGAAGTCCGTCGCCGAGCCGAGCGCCACCAGGACCCGGTCGTTCAGCAGCGTTTCGTCGAGGTCTCGGCTGAATTCGCCCAGCGACGGCACCGGGTCCATGGCTGCCATCGCCAGCGCGAGCTTCGGCGGCAGCTCGGCCGGCACCGCGCCGAGCGACGTGTCGTCGGCGTAGAGGTCGTCGGCCGCCCACCAGGCCGCGTTGAGCTTCGCCGAGATCAACAGTCGCTCGGGATCCTCGCAGTCCGGGTGGGCGAGCATGACGAGCCTGCCGAAGCCCGCCTTGCCGATCTGCTCGCACTCCTCCTCGTCGAATCCGCACTCCCCCGCCCACAGTGTCAGTCGCCGGTCGACCTCCACGGCGAGCGGGTCGTTGATCCGTTCGGTGACGGGGCAGTACAGCGGCGGCGCCGACCCGTCGCCCCACGGCCGGTACGCGTAAGCCGGGTCGAGACCGGGTTCCTCAGGCGGCGGAGCCTCCTGAGGAACCGCGGTCAGCCGGGCCGCCAGCCGGGCGGCCGACGTGCCCAGCCCGCTCGGACCGGCCAGTAGCGTGGCGAGCGCACCCTGTTCGGTCATCGCTTCGCTCTCCAGGTTCAGACGCGGTCCGCGGCGATGAGCAGATAGTGGAAGCTGCCTTCGCGGTAGGCGTCCAGGAACGGCCCTTCGATCCCGGTCGCCACCGAAGACTTCGCCCGCAGCTCCCAGTACGGGATCGTGTCCGGCGTCAGATCCACCACCGAGATCGGCACCAGGTCGTTGGCCGTCATGGCCTTGAAGTACTCGCTGCGCGGATGGATGTTGCACGTGTAGTGCTGGTCGATCTGCGCGACGGCCTTCGACCGGCCGCCGGTCACGTCGTTGTAGCACCCGGTGATGGTGACGTAGCGGCCGCCGAACTCCAGCTGTCGCGCGTGCTCGGCGAACAGTTCGTGGAGGTCCACGTACATGGTGCTTTCGTTGTTCCAGATCGCCTTGCGCGAGCCGGTCTCGAAGCCGGTGTCGAGCATGTTGCGGAAGTGGTAGCGCACCCGGTCGGCGACGCCGCGGATGTCCGCCTGGTGATTGGCGAACTCGACCTGCTTCTCGGAGATCGAGATCCCGTCGACGTGGCAGCCGAACCTCGCGTTGGCCATGATGCTGGTCCCGCCGCGCCCGCAGCCGGCGTCGAGGAGCCGGTCGTCCGGTTTGACGTCGCCGAGGTGATCGAGCAGGACGTCGGCCTGCGCCGTCTCCAGGCGGTGCATTTCGGCGATGATCCGCTCGTCGCGAGTGTCTTCGGGGCCTTCCAGCACCGACCAGTCGACCTCGCCGACCCCGTAGTGGTGGTGATAGAGCCCGTCCACATCGCCCAGCCGCAGGTTGACCGGGTCCTTCTCCTTGTTCCAGTACGACGCCACCGACTTCTGGTACTCGGTGCGCAGAACCTTTGCGGGAGCGGGAGTGCGGGCGATGGTCACGTGGGTGGTCCTTTCTGGAGCGTTGTTGTTCGTTGTCGTCGCGGGGCGAGGGGTCACCGCGCGACCTCGACGTTCTCCAGGACACCGAGCGCGTCGGGCACGAGCACGGCGGCGGAGTAGTAGGTACTGACCAGGTAGCTGGCGACCGCCTGATCGGAGATTCCGTCGAAGCGCACGTTCAGGCCCGGCTCGTACTCGTCGGGCAGGCCGGTCTGGTGCAGCCCGATCACGCCGTTGTCCTCCACGCCGGTCCGCATGGCGAGGATCGAGGACGTGCCGTTCTCGGTGATCGGGATCTTGTCGCAGGGCAGCAGCGGCACCCCGCGCCACGCGGCGACCACCTTGCCGTCGACGGTGGTGCCCTCCGGGTACAGGGCGCGGCGCGTGCATTCCCTCCCGAACGCGGCGATCGCGCGCGGGTGGGCGAGGAAGAACTTCGTCTTGCGGCGGCGGCTGACGAGTTCGTCCATGTCGTCGGGCGTCGGCGGGCCCGACCGGGTCTGGAACCGCGACTTGAGGTCGGCGTTGTGCAGCAGGCCGAACTCGCGGTTGTTGATCAGGTCGTACTCCTGCCGCTCACGCAGCGCCGAAATGGTCAGCCGGAGTTGCTCCTCGAACTGGTCCATCGGGCCGTTGTAGAGATCGGTCACCCGCGTGTGCACCCGGAGCGCCGTCTGCGCGACGGCAAGGTCGTACTCGCGCGGCGAGATCTCGTAGTCGACGAACGTGCCCGGCAGCAACGGCTCACCGTCGTGCCCTGACGACATGCCGATCTCGGCCTCGCCCTTGGTGTTCTGCGGCTTTCCCTTGTGCGACAGCATGTCCTGCACGTGGCGGCGCATCGCCTCCGACCGGCCGTTGAGGTCGGCGAAGTCTTCGGCGCGCAGGGTCAGCACGATCACCGGGGTGACGGCCTTGGCGGTGAACGGCCAGTTCCGGTCGATGCCGGCGAGCATCTCGTCGCCGAAATGGTCTCCATCGGCCATACTGCCGACGGACGCTTCCGCGCCGTACTCACCCGGCACCACCTTGGCGATCTTGCCGTGCGCGACCAGCACGACCTCTTCGAGCGGAGCGCCGTGGCTGACGATCGTCTCGCCGGGCTGGTACTCGTGCTGCACGAACCGGTCGGCGAGCGCGGTGAGCGTGTCCTCGTCGTCGAAACCGCGCAACAGAGCCAATTCCGAGAGTTCCTGCGGAACGACCCGGACCTCCGTGCCGACGTTGGTGAAGCTCACCCGTCCGTCGCCGATCGCGTAGGTCAACCGCCGGTTGACCCGGAAGGTACCACCGGTCGCCTCGACCCAGGGCAGCATCTTCAGCAGCCAGCGCGGCGTGATGCTCTGCATCTGCGGCCGCGTCTTGGTGGTCGTCGCCAGGTTCCGCGCGGCGGCGGGGCCGAGACTGAGCCGCCGGTCGGCCTCCGGCGTCGCGGCGGTCATCCTTCGCGGCCGAGTTCGGCGGCTTCGAGGACGGCCAGCGCGTCCGGTACGAGCACGGCGGCGGAGTAGTAGGTGCTGACCAGGTAGGAGATGATCGCCTGCTCCGAGATGCCCATGAACCGGACGTTCAGCCCGGGCTCGTATTCGTCCGGCAGGCCGATCTGGCGCAGGCCGACGACACCCTGGTTCTTCTCCCCCGTGCGGATCAGCAGCACGGAACTGGTGCTGGTCTGGCTCACCGGGATCTTGTTGCACGGCAGGATCGGGACACCGCGCCACGACGGCACCTTGTGCCCGCCGAGATCGGTGCCGGTCGGGTAGATGCCGCGTTTGCTGCACTCGCGGCTGAACGCGGCGATCGTGCGCGGATGCGCGAGGAAGAAGCCGGGTTCCTTCCACACCAGGGCGAGCAGGTCGTCGAAGTCGTCCGGCGTGGGCGGGCCGGTGCGCGTCGCGATCCGCTGGGAGAAGTCGGCGTTGTGGAGCAGGCCGAAGTCGGTGTTGTTGATCATTTCGTGCTCTTGCCGCTCACGCAGCGCTTCGATGGTCAGGCGCAACTGCTGTTCGGTCTGGTCCATCGGCTGGTTGTACAGATCGGACACCCGGCTGTGGACCCGGAGCACGGTCTGGGCGACGCTCAGTTCGTATTCGCGCGGTGAGGTCTCGTAGTCGACGAACGTGCCCGGCAGCAGCGGCTCACCGTCGTGTCCGGACGAGATGTCGATCTCGGCCTCGCCGAAGTCGTTGGAACGTCCGGAATCCTGTGACGCCTGCTCGATCTGCGCCTGCAGCGATTCGGACTGTTCCAGTACGCGCTCGAAGTCCTGACGGGTCAGGGTGAGCACGGTGCACGCGGTGGCCGCCTTCGCGGTGAACTCCCAGATGCCATCGTCGTCCACGAGTGCCTGCGCGCCGAAGTAGTCGCCGTCCTTGACCACGCCGAGCGCGGTCTCGTCGCCGTAGTGACCGGGACCGGTTTTGCTGATCTTGCCGTGCGCGATGAGGAAGACCCGATCGGCGCGGTGCCCGAATTCGACGAGTACGTCGCCGGCCGCCACTTCCTGCTGTTCGAAACGGCGTGCGAGTTCGGCGAGGACATCTTCGTCGTCATATCCCTTGAGCGGTTTCAGTTCACCGAGTTCCGCCGGGATCACGCTGACCTCGGCGCCCGCCTTCGAGAAGGTCACCCGACCGTCGCCGACCGCGTAATTCAGCCGCCGGTTGACCCGGTAGGCACCGCCGTTCACCTGAACCCATTCGAGGGACTTCAGCAGCCACCGGGACGAAATTCCCTGCATCTGCGGAACGGATTTGGTCGTCGTCGCCAGGTTGCGCGCGGCGGCGCGACCCAAACTCAGCTGCGGGTTTTCCGACCCCTGGACACCTTCGGCGGAAGTGCCCGATTCGGTCACGGTCACAGCAAGGTCCACCCTTCGATAGTCGTGTGAACAAACAAGATCCACAAATCGCGGCGTGCCGGTCATGCCCCGAAGTGCGGCCCCGCAGGATCAACATAGCAAGGGGTTTTTCCCGCACAAGCGCACTATCAGGTAATACGACAAGGCCACCCGAATGCCGGTTTTCCCATTACGCAGGAAAGCTTTTGTTCATCTCACTCGACGTTTTATGACCGCCACGCATTCGGGCCAGTAATTGTTCTGAGGTGTCACGCGGGGCCGCGCCGAAACTCCCCGGCGTGCCCGCGACACGGCCGTTGGAGTGGCCACACAGGACTCTTTCGGGTCGCCTCCGCGTCCTCGTTCGACACTGGCTTGACAGACGGCGACGAAACAGAGGGTCGCGTCCGGACACTCCGTCGGGTCATGGTTCAGCCCTTGCTGACATATCAGCAAAGACTGTACTGTCCTGCGTGTGCTGACATGTGAGACCCAGGGTGCCGCGCTCGCCCGGCTCGGTCGTGCCCTCGCCGACCCGAACCGGTGCCGGATCCTGGTCGCCCTCCTCGACGGGGTGAGCTACCCCGGCAGGCTGGCCGATCAACTCGGCCTGAGCCGCTCGAACGTGTCGAACCACCTCGCCTGCCTGCGTGGCTGCGGGCTGGTCGTGGCGACCTACGAAGGCAGGCAGGTCCGCTACTCCTTGGCCGACGCGCATCTGGCCCGCGCGCTGCGGGAGCTCGTCCAGGTGGTGCTCGCGGTCGACACCGCCGAGCCCTGTGTGGACGAGGTGCTCCGGTGAGTGCGGAGAGCGGCTCGTGTACGGACGGTTGCTGCGCCAAGGAGTCCACAGTGGCCCCGGCTCGGCGTGCGGTGCTGTCCCGGCGCGTCCGGCTCCTGGTCGCCGCGACGATCACCTACAACGTCGTCGAGGCGGTCGTCGCCATCTCGGCGGGCACCATCGCCTCGTCGACCGCCCTGATCGGCTTCGGGCTGGACTCGGTCATCGAAGTCGCTTCGGCCGCGGCCGTCGCGTGGCAGTTCTCCGGCAAGGACCCGGAAGCCCGTGAACGCACCGCACTCAAGGTCATCGCGGTGTCCTTCTTCGCGCTGGCCGCCTATGTCACCGTCGAGTCGGTACGCACCCTGTTCGGAGCCGATCCCGCCGAGCACTCCCCTGTCGGCATCGTGCTGGCGGCGGTTTCCCTGCTCGTGATGCCTTTCCTGTCCTACGCTCAGCGCCGGGCCGGGCGCGAACTGGGCTCCGCGAGCGCCGTCGCCGACTCGAAGCAGACCTTGCTCTGCACTTACCTTTCCGGTGTGCTGCTCGTCGGGTTGCTGCTCAACAGCCTCTTCGGCTGGCACTGGGCCGATCCCGTGGTCGCGCTCGTCATCGCCGCCGTCGCGATCAAGGAAGGCCGCGAGGCCTGGCGCGGCGAGCACTGCTGCTGAAAGGAGCGCCATGACCCCGCCCGCTCGGTGGAACCGGTACTGGGACGATAAATCCCGGAACTACGACCGGGAAATGCAGTTCATGGACCGGAAACTCTTCGGCGATTCGCGGGCGTGGGCCTGCGGGCAGGCCACCGGTGAAGTCCTCGAAGTCGCCGTCGGGACCGGCCTGAACCTGCCGCTCTATCCAGGCGAAGTCACGCTCACCGGCATCGACCTCAGCGACGGCATGCTCGCCATCGCCCGCGACCGCGCCGAACGCCTCGGCCACCCGGTGACGCTACGGCGCGCCGACGCGCACGACCTGCCCTTCGACGCCGATTCGTTCGACACCGTCGTCTGCACCCTCGGGCTCTGCGCCATCCCCGACGACGGCAAGGCGTTGCGGGAGATGGCCCGGGTCCTCCGGCCGGGCGGCAGGCTCATCCTGCTCGACCACATCGTGAGTTCGTCCCGCGCGGTCCGCGGTCTGCAATGGATCGCCGAGAAGATCACCGTGCCGATGGCAGGCGAGCACTTCCTCCGGCGGCCGTTCGACAAGATCGGCGACCTCGGCCTGGCCGTCGAACAGCGGGAGCGGTTCAAACTCGGGCTGGTGGAACGGCTCGTCGCCCGCAAATGAGCCGTGTCATCGAAATTTCATCGGCACGGACGATCCTGATGACGTGACCTACCCCCAGCAGCAGCCGCCCATCTGGCAGCAGTACCCCGTCGCCCCGCCGAAGAAGACGCCCAACACCCCACTGATCGCCGGGATCGCCGCCGCGGCGCTCGTCGTGACCGGCGGGGCCATCGCGGTGACCGTGGCGCTCACCACCGGCGGCAGCGCTCCTGAGGTCGACCCCGACCCGTTTTCGGCACAGGCAGGCGATTGCCTCTCGGCCGACGAAGACGCCGGCTCCAATGGCGCGTTCAGCTCCAGCGCCGTGCGGGTGCACTGTTCGGACAGCTCCGCCAACTACACGGTGATGGCACAGCTTTCGAGCGGGTCCGGTTCGGATTGCAACGCCGTGCCCGGCTACGAGTACGGCAACCCCGTCGTCTACGACTTCACGTCGGGTCAGTCGCGGGAGCTCTGCGTCATGCCCAAGGGCTGAGCGAGGCGCCGTACCTGCCCGGCGTGCAGATCGCTCACCCACTCCCATCCGGGTTCGGCCGACGAGCCGATCCTCGGGTCTTCGGGAGTGCGGCCGTCGCGAACGGCGTGGACATACGCCCGGTCGCGGTCGATCCGTGCGCGCACCTCGCCGGCGCCGCCGACCGCCCCGTGGCCCGGCACGACGACCTGGACGTCGCCCGCGACCTCGTCGAGCAGCCGGAGCCCGGCCAGGTAGTCCGCGAGCGGGTCGGCGGTGTCGTCGAACATCGGGACCAGGACGTCGGAAAGCATGTCGCCCGCGACGAGAACCCCGCTTCCCCCGATCACCAGCGCCGCATGGCCGGGAGCGTGGGCCGGATGCTCGATGAGCCGCAGTTCCGGGCCGTCCCAAGGAATCCGCGTGTTCCCGGCCGGCAGAGCGGTGATGAGGCCGAACAGATTCACCGGCACCTCGCCGGCGATCTCCGGCGGCAGCCCCTCTGCGAAGTCGGACTTCCAGTCCGACTTCGACCGCAGATCTCGCAGATAGGCCGCGCAGCGTTCCGTGCCGTAGCGCGGCACGTCGCCGAACGCGGGATGCCAGAGCGCGTGATCCCAATCGGGATGCGTCGCGAAACCCGCCACCACGGTCCGGCCGGACTCGGCCAGGTCGTTCGCGAGGCAGGCCATCTCGTCTTCGGTGATCCCGGGATCGACGAGCAGCACACCTTCCTCGCCCTCGACGACGACCGTATTGTTGCGGAGCAAGGCGCTCTGGTGGACCAGCACACCCGCCGCGACCTGGGTCAACATGCTCCGGTCACCTCCCAGGCCGCTTCGATCATCCGGAAGATCTCGTCCACCGCGGCCTCCGGATCGGCCGCCTCCCGGCCGATCGAGTAGGCGTCGATCACGAACCTCGCGATGGTCCGGCAGGCGGTCGCGGACCGCGCCGACTCCGGATCGGCAGCGATGGCCGCCGCCAGGGACTCCGCGTGGCGCAGCCTCATCGAATCCTCGTACTCCCGCAGAGCGGGCGATCCGTCGATCATGCGCCAGATCGGGGCGGCGCCGTCCGCGGTGCAGTGCCGCACCATCGCGTGAACCTCGCGGCACAGCGCGGGGATGAGCGGCTCTCCTGGCTGCCTTTCGGTGACCGCCCGCGTGAGGCCCTGCTCGAAGTTCGCGTCCTGCTCGAACACCAAAGCCTCTTTCGAGGCGAAATGCGAGAAGAGCGTCGTGACGGCGACATCGGCCTCCGCGGCCACCTCGCGGATGCCCACCGCGTCGTACCCGCGCTCCAGGAAAAGCCGCAGGGCGGTCTCGGCGATCTTCTGACGGGTCGCGGCCTTCTTCCGCTCGCGACGCCCGGTCGGCGCTGTCATGCGGTGAAGCTACCAGATACGAAACAACAACCGTTCCAAAAGGCTAACGGTTAGTGCTATGGTCGGTCGCATGAAGCAAGTGATCTTCACCGAGTTCGGTGGACCGGAAGTCCTGCGACTCGTCGACGCCGAAGAGCCGCACGCGGGGCCGGGCCAGGTGCGCATCGCCGTGCGAGCGGCAGGAGTGAACCCCGTCGACTGGAGAATTCGCGAAGGCCAGGTCCTCGGCGCGCATCCGACCGTGCTGCCGTCCGGGGTGGGCCTCGACGCCGCCGGCGTGGTGGACGAGGTCGGCGAAGGCGTCGATGGGGTCGCGGTCGGCGACTCCGTGTTCGGCGAGGGTGCGAGCACCTATGCCGAGTTCGCCGTGCTGTCGGCTTGGGCGGTGATGCCCGACGGGCTCACCTTCGAGGAGGCGGCCGGATATCCGTCCGTCGTCGAGACCGCGCTGCGTCTCATCCGCGAAGCCGATGTGCGGCCGGGCGAGACACTGCTGGTCAGCGGCGCGTCCGGCGGGGTCGGCTCGGCCGTACTGCAGATCGCGCGCGAACGCGGCATCACGGTGATCGGCACGGCGAGCGCCGCGAACCAGGCCTATCTGCGCGAGCTGGGCGCGCTCGCCACGACCTATGGCGCAGGTTGGGTGGACCGGGTGCGACAGCTCGGCCGGATCGACGCAGCCCTCGATCTCGCCGGGTCGGGCGTGATCGCGGAACTGGTCGAGCTGACCGGCGATCCGGGGAAGGTGCTCTCCATCGCCGACCTCGGTGCGCCCGAGTTCGGTGTCCGCTTCTCCGGCGTGGCCGGGAGCGTGCCGGACGCGCTGGCCGAGGCCGTCGACCTCATCTCGCGGGGGAAGCTGCACATCCCGGTCGAGAAGTCCTATTCGCTCGCCGACGCCGCGGCGGCACACGCCGACAGCCATGCCGGGCACACCCGCGGCCGCCGGGTCATCGTCGTCTGAGCGGGTTCGGGTTCAGGCAGCGGGAAGGATGACGACGCCGTCGTCATCGGAATAGAGCGTGTCGCCGGGAGTGAAGGTCACTCCCCCGAAGCCGACCGGGACGTCGACAGCGCCGGCGCCCGCCTTGGAGCTCTTGCGCGGGTTGGTGCCGAGCGCCTTCACCCCGAGCGGAAGCCCGGCGAGCTCGGCGCTGTCGCGCACCGCACCGTTGACGACGATGCCCGCCCAGCCGTTGTCCACCGCGGACTTCGCGATCATGTCGCCGGTGAGCGCGCTGTGCAGGGAACCGCCGCCGTCGACCACCAGGACGGCGCCGTCACCCGGGGTGGCCAGGAGTTTCTTGACCAGGCCGTTGTCCTCGTGACAGGAGACGGTGCGGATCGGGCCTGAGAAGGATCGGTGCCCGCCGAACTGACGGAACTGGGTGTCGCAGACGCGCAGCCGGTCGCCGTGTTCGTCGACCAGGTCGGCGGTGGTGAAGGAATCGATCACGGTTCCCGAGTGTAGGGCGGAAAGAGCGTGTCCAGAACGTGGGTGAGGATGGCAGCGGGATCCGCGGCGGGGGCGACCGTCTGCCGCAGCGCGAGCCCGATGCCCAGCGCGCCCAGCATGACGACGGCCTGATCCAGTGGCATCGCGGGTTCGAGACGCAGGCGGCGGGTGTGTTCGGCGAGCAGGGAGGCCACCTCGTCGTCGTGCCGTCGCTGGATCGCCGCGATCAGTGCGGCCGTTTCCGGCTGCTGCGCCGTCGCCGCGAGCACCTCCGCGGCCGCCGCGCTCCACTTCGCCGCGTCCTTGTCCGCCACGTCGACGGGGTTGAGCGCCGCGATCACCTCGTCGCGCGAAGTGGCTTGGGCCAGCGCTTCGCGCAGTCCGCGCAGATGGCCGTCCGCGTCGGCTTCGATGATCGCCAGCCACAGCCCTTCCTTGCCGCCGAAGTGCTTGTAGACGGCGCCGCGGGTGTACCTGGCGTCGGCCGCGATCTCCTCCACCGTCGCCGCGAGGAAACCACGCCGCAGGAAAACCTGGCGCCCCGCGGCAAGCAGGTGTTCATGGGTCCGGCGCTGCTGCTCGGCCCGCGTCAGCCTGGTCATCGTCTCCCATTCAGTAACATCGTGTTTCTGGAAACGCGACGTTACTGTACCGTCGTACGCATGGACCTCCTGGCACCCGTGGCGGCGTTTCTCAGCCTTCCCCTCTTCCTGGCCGGGTTCGCTTGGTACGCCGTCCGTGCCCGGCGTTGCGGTGTCAGCCAGTCCTTGCTCGCGCCGATCGAGGAGATCTGGGATCCGATCGCGCACAAGACGAATATCGAGATCCAGATCGAGGCCGAACGGAGTCCGGAGACGCCCTCGCCGGGCGACCCTCCCGAACCGAAGTGGCGACTACCTCGGTAGCCGACGCGGGGTGACCTGGCCCGCGACGATCGAGGCCAGCGCGAGCGCGAAGCCGACGAGCTGGATCAAGTCGAGCGACTGCCCGAGCAGCGCGGCGCCGAGCAGTGCGGCGACCATCGGCGAGAGCAGGCCGAGGACGGCGACCGAGGTGACCGGCAGCGACGTGATGCCGCGGAACCACAGGACGTAGGCGAGCAATCCGCCGACCAGGCCGAGCCAGAGGTAGCCGAGAGCGGCGTTCAGGTCGATGGCGGGCGGTGCTCCTTCGAACAGGAAGGTCACCGGCACCAGGAACAACCCGCCCGCGGTGAGCTGCCACGAGGCGAACGCGGTCGGCCCGACGTCCACCGGGCGTCCCCAGCGTTTGGTGAGCGTGACGCCGAGCGCCATCGTCGCGGCGCCGCCGAGACCCGCGATCACCCCGATGAAGTCGAAGCCCGCCGCCGGCCCGAGCACCACCAGGCCGACACCCACGATCCCGACGACTCCCCAGGCGAACCGCCACGCGGACGGGCTCTGCCGCAGCACGGCCACGGCGAGGATCGCGACGAGCAGCGGCTGGGCGGCGCCGAGCGTGGCGGCGACGCCGCCGGGCAGCCGTTCGGCGGCGACGAACAGCAGGGGGAAGAACATCCCGATGTTGAGGACACCGAGCGCGGCGGCCTTCAGCCACCAGCTGCCGCGCGGGAGGCTGCGGGTGATGGCGAGCGCGATGAGCCCGGCGGGCAGGGCGCGCATGAGCCCGGCGAACAGCGGGTGCCCTGGCGGGAGAAGTTCGGTGGTGACCACGTAGGTCGTCCCCCAGACCAGGGGAGCGAAGGCGGTTAGCGCGGTACCGGCGAGCCCGGCGGCGAGCGGTGTGGTCGTCAGCGTTTTCACGCTTCTCAGCTTCGACGCTGCCGATCAATGAGTCCAACACATGTTTGTCACGTGATCCATCGTGATTCAAGATGGATCCATGGAGCTTCAGCAGATGCGGTACGTCGTGGCGGTGGCGGAGACGAACAGCTTCACGCGGGCCGCGCAACGGTGCCTCGTCGTGCAGTCGGCATTGAGCCACCAGATCGCCCGGCTGGAACGGGAACTCGGCGCGCGGCTGTTCGAGCGCACGAGCCGCCGCGTGCGCCTCACTGCCGCGGGCGAAGCGTTCCTACCCGCCGCCCGGCAATGCCTCGAAGCCGCCGAGCGGGCGGGCTCGGAGGTCGCCGCGGCCGTCGGCGAGATCCGCGGACGGCTCACCGTCGGAGTGATCCCGACCGTCGCGGCGGTCGACGTCCCGGCCGCTCTACAGACCTTCCGCAGCCGGTACCCGCATGTCCGGATCGGGTTGCGGGTCGGGGCGAGCGGCCAACTGGTCGAGCAGATCAAGGAGGGTGCGATCGAGGTGGCGTTCCTCGGCCTCCCGGTGACCGATCGACCGGACGGCGTGGGCACCTGCGAACTGGGCCGCGACGACCTGATCGCCGTTGTGGCTCCGGGGCATCCACTCGCTGTCGAGTCCGAAGTGGACTTGAAGCGGCTTTCGCCCGAAGTGTTCGTGGACTTCCCGTCGGGCTCGGCGGGGCGGGCTCAGACCGATCAGGCCTTCGCCGCGGCGGGAGTGACCAGGGAGGTCGCGTTCGAGGTGACGGCCGCCGACTTCATGGCGCGGCTCATCCATCAGGGACTGGGCGTGGCGCTGCTGCCGTCGAAGTACGTGCCGAACCTGACCGATGTGGTCACCGTGCCGGTGCGGGACGCGCCCGCGCGGATCGAGCACCTGGTCTGGAACCGCTTCACCGTCACTCCGGCGGCGAAGGCCTTCCTGGAGGTGCTGGGGGTCGCGAGTGGGGAGGACAGCGACCGCGCGTGAAGGCCCCCTTCCCTCGGCTCAGCCGAGGAAACTCGACCTTCACACCTTCCCAAGTACGTGAAGGACCCCTTCACTGCGCTAGACGCAGTGAAGGGGTCCTTCACGTACTGCGGCTGCGAGCGAAGGGCGGGCGGCGTGAGCAAAGGCGGATCTCGCGTGATCAGGGACGTAACTCGCGTGACTGGATGCCGAACTCGCGTGTTCCGCCGCTGAGCACGCGAGTTACGGCTTCGATCACGCGAGTTCGGTGCCACGTCCTCGTGAGTGGCAATTCGGGTTAGAACCGTCCTGACCACTCACGAGCGCGGGTCCCCTACTTGCCCTCCGCCTTGATGATTTCGTACAGGCTGGTCCACGAGCTACGCCCGTGGCCCGCGGCGATCGCCCGGTCGTAGTGGGACTTGACCGCCTCCGGCAGGAGCACGTCGACGCCCGCGTCCCGGCTCGCCTGGACGATGTGGTCGGCCGTCGCGCCCATCATCGTGACGTTGGCGTCGTCGCCTGGGTGATCGCCCTTCTCGATCTGTTCGGCCGCGGCGTCCAGGTAGAAATCCATCATCTTGAAGTTGTCCTTGGCGTAGGGGACGAACTTCTCCGCAGGCACCCCTGCCGACCGAATCAGCGCGCTCGCGTGCAGGAACACCGAGAGCGAGGTGAGGAAGATGTCCAGCTGCGCCTGGTAGAACAGCTGCGCCAGCCGGACGTCCTCGCCGAGGTAGTCCGGTCGCCCGATCAGCGCCAGGGTGTCGCGGTGCTTCTCGAACACGTCGGTGGGGCCGCTGTAGAAGACGTAGGCCTCGTCCTTGCCCACCAGTTCGGCGGGCACCATCACTCCGCCGGCGACGAACCGCGCACCGCGGGCCTCGACCCACTCGGCGGCTTCGCGGGTCTTCTCCGGGGTGTCCGAGCTGAGGTTGACGATCACCTTGCCCGCCAAGGCGTCTTCGGCCTTGCCGAGGATGTCGTACATCGCGGCGTAGTCGGTGAGGCTCAACAGCACCAGTTCCGACGCCGACACCGCGTCCGCCGGGGTCTCCGCACGCACGGCACCGGCGGCGACGACGCCGTCCGCGCGGGAGGCGGTGCGGTTCCAGACGGTCACTCCGTGGCCGTTCTCCAGCAGCACGCGGACCATGGCCTGTCCCATCGGTCCGAGACCGATCAATGTGATCATTGTGTTTTCCTTACTTCTTGAGGAGTTCGATGACGCCGATCAGGTCTTCGGCGCCGTGTCCGTCGGCGACCCGCTTGTCCATCAGCGGCTGCAACGGGGTGAGCAGTTCGGCACTGATGCCTTGGTCCGCCGCGGCTTTGGCGAGGTTCGGGAAGGCCGCGGCCTGCATCTCGATGTTCGACACGACATCGGTCACGTAGTCGCCGTCGTCGATCTGTTCGGCCGAGCGCTCCAAGAAGCCGCCCATCGCGTCCAACCAGCCGCGGAGCAGCGGCGCGAATTCCCGTGCCTTGACTCCGGCGGAGCCGACCAGCGCGTATGCCTGGATGACGCCGACGAAGTACCCGTACATCCCGCTGAGCAGCGCGATGTCGTGCAGTGGCGCCAGGCCGGGGTCGGCACCGAGGTAGTTGACGCCACCGAAGGTTTCGAGCGCGGTGCGCGCCCGGCCGAAGACGGTGCCCGATCCGCTGTAGAAGATGAACGCCGCGGGCGTGCCGATCATCGGCGGGACGGCCATGATGCCGCCGTCGAGGTAGGCCGCGCCCAGTTCCTCCGCCCAGGCGTTCATTTCGCGCGCCTGGCCGGGGGTGCCGTTGGTCAGGTTGATCAGCTGCCGTCCCGCGAGCTCCGCCGCCACCGGGTCCAGGACCTCGTGCACCGAGTCGTAGTCCAGCAGGCAGGCGATCACGATCGCGTTCGTGTCGGCCGCGAGAGCCTCCGAGACGGTCGAAGCGACCGAAGCTCCCTTCGCCGCCACCGCCTCGGTCCGGCTCGCGGTCCGGTTCCACACGGTGACCGGATGGCCCGCCGTCAGTAGTGCTTCTACGAGCGCGGTTCCCATCGCGCCCAGCCCCAGTACCGTCACCGGGGTCTTGCCGTGTTCGCTCATGGGACCACCGTGACGCGGCCCGCGCACGGATCGCTGCGGGTTCACGCACGGTCTTGTCGGTGGTCCACGCTAACGTCGGTTTCGTGCGTTTCGGAGTGCTTGGGCCGCTCGCCGCGTGGACGACCGCGGGCGAGCCCGTCGCCGTGCCCGAGGCGAAGGTCCGCCTCCTGCTCGCCGCGCTGCTGTCCCGCGAGGGCAGGGCGGCGTCGGTGCCGTCGCTGACCGACGATCTCTGGGGCGAGCATCCACCGGGCAATCCCGGGAACACCCTGCAGACCAAGATCTCCCAGTTGCGCCGCGCCCTGGACAAGGCCGAGCCGGGTGCCAGGGAGCTCGTGACGCACCAGCCGGCCGGTTACGTCCTCGCCGTGGAGCCCGGAGACCTGGACGTCCATCGGTTCCGCGCGCTCACCGCCCGCGCCCGTGACGCGGTCGATCCGCGCGCCCGTGCGGCGCTGCTGGCCGACGCGCTGGCGTTGTGGCGAGGGCACGCCTATGCCGGCTTCGAGGACGAACTCTTCGCCGTCGCCGCCGCCCAGCGGCTGGAGGAGGAAAGACTGCTCGCCGAGGAGGACCGTGCCGAAGCCCGGCTGGCGCTCGGCGAACACGGCGTCCTCACCGGGGAGCTGGCCGGTCTGGTCTCGCGGAATCCGCTGCGAGAGCGGCTGCGCGGCCTGCTGATGCGCGCGTTGTACGCGGCCGGTCGGCACAGCGAGGCGCTCGAAACCTATGCCGAGCTGCGTGCCCGCCTGCGTGACGAGTCCGGGCTCGAACCGGGCCCGGACCTCGCTGCGCTCCACCAGGCGATCCTCACCCGCAGCCCGGAGCTTGAGCCGGCTCGCGCGGCCGAGCCGGTGCGCGGCAACCTCCCGGAGGCGCTGACCGAGCTGATCGGCCGCACGAACGCGGTCAAGGAGGTCGAGGCGCTCGTCACCGACACGCGGCTGGTCACCCTCACCGGCCCCGGCGGTGTGGGCAAGACCAGGCTGGCCATCGAAGCCGCGTCGAAGCTCGCGATGGCCGACGGCACCTGGCTCGTCGAGCTGGCCGGGCTCGACGTCGTCGAGTGCCCGACGTGCCCGCCCGAGGATCTCGTCGCCGTGGTCGTCGCGGCCGTGCTGGATCTTCGCGAGGAGGCGACGTCCACCGGAACGCTGACCCAGTCGATGGCCGCCGCCTTGCGGGACAAGGAGATCCTGCTCGTCCTGGACAACTGCGAGCAGGTCGTCGAGCCGGTCGCGGCGATGGTGGAGCGGTTGCTCGCGGCGGTGCCCCGGTTGCGCGTGCTCGCCACCAGCCAGGAACCGCTCGGGCTGCCCGGAGAGAACGTCTGGGCGGTGCCGCCGCTCGAACTGCCCGAGCACGCGGATTTCGCCGCCGTGCGGGAGTCGAGCGCGGTCCGGCTGTTCGCGGCCCGTGCCGCGGCGGCTGCGCCGGGGTTCGCGCTCGACGCGGAGAACGCCGCGGTGGTCGCCCGGATCTGCCACACCCTCGACGGCATCCCACTGGCGCTCGAACTCGCCGCCACCCGGGTCCGGACGCTGGGCGTGCACGAGCTCCTCGCCCGCTTGGACGACCGGTTCGGCCTGCTGTCCTCGGGCAGACGAGGCGGGCCACGCCGCCAGCAGACCCTCCGCGCGATGATCGACTGGAGCTGGAGCCTCCTGAGCGAGCCCGAGCAGATCGTGCTGCGCAGGCTCGCCGTGCACGCCGAGGGGTGTGGGCTCGACGCCGCCGAATCGGTCTGCGCGGGCGGCGAGATCGCCGCCGGTGACGTCCTGGATCTGCTGTCCCGGCTCGTCGACAGGTCGCTGGTGGTCAGCAGGCCGGGCAGCTCCGGCGAACCGCGGTTCCGGCTGCTGGAGTCCGTTTCGGCGTACGCCTTGGACCACGCCGAGCGAGCGGGCGAACTCGACGAGCTGTACTTGCGGCACGCCCGCTTCCATGTCGAGCTGGCCGAACGCGGTGACGCGGGGTTGCGTGGCCGGGAGCAGCGCCGTTGGCTCGACAGGCTGGACGCCGAGGGCGCCAACACTCGGCGAGCGCTGGAAACGCTGTTGAGGCAAGGAGAACACCGGCTCGCGGCACGGCTGGTGAACGCGACGGCCTGGTTCTGGTTCCTGCGCGGACGGCTCACCGAGGCCCGGCGCTCGCTGGACCTCGTGCTCGCAACGGAGGTCGACGCCGGCGACGAGTACGCCCAGGCTCTCGGCTGGCGCACCGGGATCGCCGTGCTCGACGGCACCGGCACGGACGCCGCCGTGGAAGAGACCGTGCGGGGCATCGCCGACGCCGGTGTCCGGGCACGGATGTCGTGGTTCCTCGGCTACGCGTGGTCGACGGTCGGCGACCTGTGCCGGGCGGAGAAGCTGACGCTCGACGCGTTGGAAACCGCCCGCGACATCGGCGACGACTGGAGTGCCGCAGCGGCGCTGAGCGACCGGGCGTCCCATCTGATCTCCGGCGGCGACCTCACCGGAGGCGGCCGGATCGCCGCGCAGAGCGCCGCGATCTTCGACGGACTCGGCGAACGCTGGGGCTGGCTGCAGGCGTCGTTCGTCATCGGCATGCTGGCCTCGATCGCCGGGGACTACGACCACTCCGCCCGCGTCCATCGGGAAAGCCTCCGCCGCGCGGAGGAACTCGAACTGTGGCCGGAGGTCACCTACAAACTGTCGTGGCTGGGCCGGACGGCGTTGCTCACGGGCCACTTCGAGGAAGCGAAAGAGTTCCACGAGCGGGCCAGGGCGCTGGCAGTCGAACACGGTTTCAAACCCGGCGAGGTCTACGCCGAAACCGGGCTGGCGCTCGGCGCGCGGCGCGAAGGGCTGTTCGACGAGGCGGAGCGGCGCCTGCTGTCCATATTGGACTGGCATCGCCGGGTGGAATCCGAAGCGGGCAGCACCCTGGTCCTCGCCGAGCTCGGGTTCATCGCCGAGCAGCGCGGAGACGCGGTGGCGGCGAAACGACTCCAGCTCGAGGGCCTGGCGATCGCGCGCCAGAGCGAAGATCCGCGCGCGATCGCGCTCGGCCTCGAAGGTCTCGCCGGCGCGGAAGCGGCGGCGGGCGCGCATCATCTGGCCGCGCGGCTGCTGGGTGCGGCGGCGGCTTGCCGTCGCTCGGTGGGTGCTCCCCTGCCGAAGGCCGAACGCGGCGACGTCGACCGGATCACCGGCTTCGTCGTCGCGGCGCTCGGAGAAACCGCATTCTCGGCGGAGACCGAGGCGGGTGAAGCCACTCCGATCGATCAATTGGTGACGGACAGTCAGTAGGCAGGCACCCGTATCACCATAATGGACCATGCCTTACTTCACGTCCGCAACAAACGGTGATTTCTTTCTGTCGCCCGGGCGCCTCGACCGGTAGCGTGCGTATCCATGCGGGTGAGGTGGGGGGCTCCCGGCGGGCCCAGGGTGACAATGCCGTGGCGAGCGGCTCCGAAGGCGGCGCTGACCAGTCCACTGACTTTGATCATCGCCGCGGTGACCGCCTTGCTGGCGTGTTTCCTGGGCACGGCCGCCGTCCTGCAGGCTTCGGCCGCGGGCGGCGCGGCCGTCACGTATCAGTCCGACATCGTGTGCCCGGACTACTACGGACCCGTGTTCAGCAAGGACAACGTTCCCGCCGCGGTCGCTCCGCAGGTGATCGACTCGGTCCGCCGCAACGCGCCGGCACACGGTTTTCCCGCGCCGGTCACCTCCCGCTACACGCCGTACCTGTTCGGAACCGAGTTCAACGGCGATCCCAACTACAAGGTCGTTCTCGCTCATCGTGATCAGGCGCTTCAGGGCCATCTCGATGTGGCGGGCGGTTCGACAGGCGCCGGATTCCTGCTCGGCACCGTCGTGGCCGGGGCGGAGAACATCAAGGCCGGCGCCACCCCGAGCATCAAGGGCACGCCGATACCGCCGGTGACCGGGCTGTATCGCGACCTTCCCGACCCCGCGCCGCGCTGGTGGTGCTCGCAACAGCGGAACGCCGTCGTCAGCAGGCTCGCCAACGACCCGCTCGACTCGGTCATGTTCGCCAACGACGGCAAGACCTTCGACGACACGGTCCGCGCGCTGAACATCCCGACGATCAAGACGCTCCACATGTCGTTCTACGACGCCCCGCCCAAGACCGTTGGCGAGGCCGAGGATCTCCAGGAACGCGGGAAGGCGCTCATCGCCGCGGTCAAGGCGGATCTGGGTTCGCGCGGCCTCGGCGACGCGATCATCGGGTCGCTGCCGTTCGAGCGCTCCGTGGAGATCAGCAACCAGGCGGAATCGAACGTCCTGGTCTCGATCCTGCCGCTCGCGGCCATCAGCATCCTGGTCGGCTGCGCCGGGATCGGCACTGTCGCCCTGCAGTGGTACCAGCGGCGGCATCCGCAGCTCAGGCTGCTTTCCGCCCGCGGCAGCGGTCCGGGAGCGCTCGGGCTGCTCGCGGTGGCCGAGCTCGGGCTCCCGATCGTCGCAGGTGGCGCGGCGGGCGCGGTGCTGGCCCGGCTGTTGCTCGGCGTGTACGGACCACCGGGTGAACTGAACGACGGGGCGACACTGTGGGGGTCGCTCGTCGCGGCCGCGATCCTGCTCGTCTCGCTCGCGCTGCTCGCCGGCGTGATCTCCGTCCGCACCCACCGGGAGTTCGAACTCGGCCGGGTCCGCTCCGGACGGCGCAAGAAGGTGAAGGTCCTGGCCTTCTTCCCGTGGGAGCTGCTCACCGCCGGTGTCGCGCTGCTCGGCTGGAACCGGCTGGTCGACTACAGCAAAGGATCGCGGATCGGCAACCCGCTCCCCCAGGTCGACCCGCTCGCGCTCACGTATCCGGTGTTCGTCGTGCTCACCGTCGGTCTCGTCGCCGCCCGGCTGGCCTGGCTCGCGCTGCACGCGTCGCATCGCGCGCGGCTGTGGTCCCGGCCCGCGCTGCAACTGGCCATCCGGCGGCTCGCCAGCGCCCGCGCCCCGGTCACCGGTGTACTCGTGATCGGCACGCTGGCCATCGGGACGCTGGCCACGGGGATCGGCATCGCCCGTGGCCAGGAAGAGGCGCTGCAGACGAAGTCCGCCATCTTCGTCGGAGCCGAGACCAGGGTCGACACCGAAAGCGTCGTCGGCACCGGCAAGGTCGGGCTGCCCGCCTCGATCACCGACAGCACCGCGATCGTCGGCGAACTGACCGGCGCGGGCAACGTCGTGCTGGTCGTGGATCCGCGGACCTTCCGGCACGCGGCCACGTTCGGCCCGCTCGACGGAGCCGAAGTCGACCGGCTGCTCGGCGATCTGTCGAGCCCCGGTGCCGGTGTCCCCGCGATCCGGATCGGGAACGACCCCGCTCAGAAAGCCACGTTGCCGGCCGGACTCGGGGAAGCCAGGGCGGTCGGCGAGCTGCCGATGTTCCCGATCATCGGCACCAAGGCCGGGTATGTGGTCTCACGGGATTCGCTCAGCGAGGCGCAGCTCCGCACGGTTCCCAAGTGGAGCCTGCTGTCCAGCTCGTCGATGACGCAGGTGACCGAGGCGCTGGCGTCCGTGGGGGTGATGACCGCGGTCAACCGCGTGACCCGCGAGTCCGCGCTCGACGCGCTCCCGTTCTACGTGGTGTCGTGGACGTTCTCGTTCATGGCCCTGCTCGGTGCCGTGCTCGGCGTGGTGGCGGTGCTGTCGCTCCTGGTCGCGGTCGAAGTCCGCCGCCGCCAGAACGCGCTGGCCGGGGCGCTGGTGCTGCGGATGGGGATGCGGCCGCGTGCCCTGCTGGCGAGTCACCTGATGGAGCTGGGCGCGCTCAGCGGGCTCGCCGTGGTGATCGGCGTCGTCTGCGGCGTGTCGGTCGCGGGACTTTCGGTGCCGCGCTTCGACCCGGCGACGTTCCTCCCGCCACAGTCGGCGCTGCCCGACCCGACCCCGCTCGCCCTGACCGTGCTCGCCGTCGGCGTGCTCGTCGTGGCGCTGGCGGGCTGGATCGCGATGCGCTCGGTGCGCACCGCCCGGACCGCGGAGTTGATCCGTGCCTGAGAAACCGATCTTCCGGCTGCGCGGGATCGGCGTCGACTACCAGACGCCGGCGGGCACCGTGACCGGCGTCGACGACGTCACCATCGACATCCCGGCGCGCGGGATCACCGTGCTGGCGGGGCCGTCCGGCTCCGGGAAGTCCACCCTGCTGCGGACGCTCGGCCTGTTCGAGCAGCCCGTGCGGGGCACGATCTCCTTCCAGGGCACCGAAACCGGAAAGCTCCGGCATCGTGACCGGCGGGCGCTGCGGCGGCACCACCTCGGCCTGGTGTTCCAGAACCCGACCGACAACCTGCTCGGATATCTGAGCGTCGCCGACAACCTCCGCGCGGCGGCGGAATCGGCCGGGACCGAGTGCCTTCCCGACGACATCCTCGATCAGCTGGGGCTCGGCGGCACCGGCGACTGGCGGATCTCCGCGTTGTCGGGCGGGCAGCAGCAGCGTCTCGCGTTCGGCTGCACGCTCGCTCGCCGCTCGACCGTCGTACTCGCCGACGAGCCGACGTCCCAATTGGACGAAGCCTCGGCCGACCGCGTGCTCGACACCTTGCGGTACCTGGCGGGGCAGGATTTCGCCGTCATCGTCGCCTCGCACGACGACCGGCTCATCGAACTCGGCAGCCGGGTGGCGCGGATGCACAAGGGCAGACTGGAAAAGGTCGAAGAACGGGAGGTCGTGCCGTGATGGCGGAACCCGCCCTCGAGGCCGTCGGGTTACGCCGCCGGTTCCCCCATCCCAGCGGGGACGTCGAAGTCCTGCGCGGGCTCGAACTGCGGGTGGCCGCGGGTGAGCTGGTCACCGTGTCCGGCCGGTCCGGCTCCGGCAAGAGCGCGTTGCTGGCCCTGCTGTGCGGTTTCGACTCGCCCGATTCCGGCAGTGTCCTGCTGGACGGCGTCCCGATAGCGGGCGCGCCGCCTTGGCACACCTGCGCCGTCCTGCCGCAGGCGTTGGGCCTGGCGAACGAGCTGACGATCGCGGAGAACGTGGCGCTGCCACTACGGCTCCGGTCCGACGTCCCCAAGCCCAGCGCGAAGGACATCCACGCGCGGGTTTCGGAACTGCTGGAGGAACTCGGGATCGGCGACCTCGGCGACCGCTACCCGCTCGAGGTCTCGTTCGGGCAGCAGCAGCGGGTCGCGCTGGCGAGGGCGGTCAGCGGGCGGCCCCGGGTCCTGCTCACCGACGAACCGACGGCGCACCTGGACGCGGGGAGCACCCCGCGGGTGCTCCGGCTGTTGCGGCGCTGTGCCGAAGAGGGTGCCGCGGTGATCGTGGCGACGCACGACGACGAGGTGCACCGGATCGCGGACCGGCGGGTACGGCTGCTGGACGGGGTCCTTTCGTAGCTTCCGGATGTCATGAAAGGGTCGTTCAGGACATTTTTCGTCCTGAACGACCCTTTCATGACATTTGGCGCGGCTACGGAGCGACCGGCCCCGCCTTGCCGTACAACCCGTTCCCAGCCCAGTTCACGAGATCGTGCGAAGGCCGCGAAGGCGGGACAGGCACGAAGTTCGCGGCGTCGTCGACGCTTCCCGTGCCGTCGTACTTCGCCTGCAGCGGGTACGGGAACACGGGCCGCGTGCGGAAGACCTTGCCGTCGGCGTCGCGGCCGGTGGCGATCGTCCGGTCCGGCGCGGTACCGCGCTCGACCCAGGAGACCAGCTCCTTCAACGGGTCGTACTCGGTCAGCTTGTCGCCCGTCGCGCAGTGGTACAGCGCGGGCACCATGAACAGCCGCGCCCAGTCCCGCGTCGCGGCCGGGCCGCCGTTGGCGCGGGTGAGCCGCTCGTAGTAGTCGATGCTGCCCGCGGCCGGGATCGCCTGATCCGCCCAGCCGTGCCAGATCACGAGTTTCCCGCCCGCACGACGGAATTCGCGCAGATCCGTCGACATCGCGTTGGAGCGGACTCCTTCCGGGGTCAGCCGGTCGAATTCGCGGGCGGTGAAGGCGAACTTCTCGACCGACGAATGCGGTGTGCCGATCGGGTACGCCATGTACTTCAGGTAGTTGTCGGCGAGCGCGTGCGCGAACGGGATGCCGCCGGTTTCCGGCGACGGGATGATCCAGCCGTACCAGGAGAGTTCGGAGCCGACGGTCTGGCCGCCCGGGTACAGCTTGCGGCCGCGTTCGTCGGTCGGCGTCGCGTAGATCTTCTTCGTGGCGTTCACCTGCGTCGGGGTGAGGCAGCCGGCGTTGTCGCTGCCCGGCGGGCAGGCGATCGTGGCCGGGTCGAACCGGCAGGTGCGCGGGTCGTCGATGGCGCCGTCGCCGAGCCCGTCGGCTTTGTCGCAAGAGGACAGTGCGGCGGCGTGCAACGCCGGGAGTTTCTCCGCGGTCAGGATCGGCTTGCCGTCGGCGCCGGTGTTCACCTTGGCGAGCCAGGTCTGGTACACCCCGAGCAGCGGCCCCCAGTATCCGGCCGGTGCGCCCGCGATGATGCCGTCGAAGTCGTGCGGATAGCGCTGCGCGAGCAGTAGCGCCTCGCGGCCGCCGTCGGAGCAGCCGCTGAAGTAGGACTTCTTCGGCGGAGCGCCGTAGAACGCCGTGATCAGCCGTTTGGACGCCTTCGAGACCACGTGCGGTGCACGGAACGCGAAGTCGTCGCGGGCGGCCTGGTCGTTCTCGGCCCACTTGCCGTCGTCGACGATCGCGGGGGTCTTGCCGACGTGCCCGTCGTCGGTGGCCGCGACGGCGACGTCGCCGCCGTGCGGGAGACCGCAGTCGGCGAACGGCGGCGTGGTGACCACTCCGCAGAAGCCGCCGCAGCCGAACTGCAGGTACCGGCCGGCGTAGGTCTTGGTCGGCAGCCGCAGCTGGAACCGCACCGCCGGCTCCACGTAGCCGCGGACGTCGCAGTTCTCCGGTTCGGTCGCCGTCGCCGGTACGACGGTCGCGGTCTCGACGTGCGTGGTCGCGCCGGGAACGTCATAGGTCCGCACCAGGTCGGCGCAGGTGCGCACCGGGCGGAACGTCGTTTCGCCGGCGGTGGCCGCCGGAGCCGTGAATATCGAGCCTGCCGTGACGAGCGCTGCCACGCCGAGCATGGACAACCGCCGCATGTCCCCACCCCAGTTTCCCGGATCGGCTTCAGTCGTGTCTTCACCCTGGCCCCGGGCCCGTCGGTTGTCCACCACGTTTCCGGGCATCCGGGTTGTCCAGTTCGGGCCAGGTTTGTCCGAGTGTCTTGACATCGATGTCACAACCGAGTTTTTCTCTCCTGGCGTCACCGGTCCCCCTGCGAGAAAGCATTGGTGCAACGATGCCCCGAAGCGTCAGACCCTGGGTCTGCAGCCTCCTGAGTGCCACGGTGGTGGCGTCCGGGCTGGTAGCCCTCCCGGCCACCGCCTCGGCCGAACAGCTCCCACCGGACTTCTACTCCTCTTTCGAACAAGGCGAGCCGGAGCCGACGTGGAGCGACACCGTCGACGTCGACCCGTCCGGCAAGCCCAAGGCGTTCGGTGTCGACGGTGCGAACGCCACCACCATCCCCGGTGACATCCGCGGCAAGGTCACCGAGGTCTCCGCCAACAGCGAGAACACCCCGAACGAGGGTGTGGCGAACCTGGTCGACGGTTCGACCGACACCAAGTGGCTGGCCTGGACGCCGACCGGCTGGGCACAGGTCACGCTGTCCGAGCCGACGTCGATCACCCGGTACGCACTGTCCTCGGCTAACGACTTCGACAACCGCAACCCGCAGGACTGGACGCTTCAGGGGTCCGTCGACGGGAAGTCGTGGACCGATCTGGACAAGCAGACCGGGCAGAAGTTCAGCGAGCCGTTCCAGAAGAAGGAGTACCGCCTCGCCGCCGCGAGTGCCGCGTACAAGTACTTCCGGCTCGACGTCACCAAGAACAACGGCGGCCCGATCATGCAGCTCTCGGAGCTGCTCCTGGCGAACGAGGACCCGGCCCCGCCCGCGCTGCCGAACATGCGCAGCTTCACCGACAGCGGCCCTGGCAGCGGCTACACCAGCAAGAATCGGGTCGGCTTCACCGGCCTGCGCGCGTTCCGTTACTCCGGCAGCCACAAGGCGCAGGGCCACGGCTGGTCGTACAACAAGATCTTCGACGTCGACATCCCGGTGGCGGCGACCTCGGAGCTGTCGTACAAGGTCCAGCCGGAGTTCATCCGCGGCGATCTGAAGTACCCGAGCACGAACGTCGCGGTGGACCTGGCGTTCACCGATGGCACGTACCTGAGCCAGCTCGGCGCGGTCGACCAGTACGGTTTCGGTCTTTCCCCGCAGGGCCAGGGCGCGAGCAAGGTGCTCTACACCAACCAGTGGAACCTGGTGCGCTCGCAGATCGGCGTGGTCGCGAAGGGCAAGACGATCGACCGGATCCTGGTCGGCTACGACAACGCCGACGGTCCTGGTTCGCTGCAGGGCTGGCTGGACGACATCAAGGTCTCCGCCACGCCCACGCCGCCGGCGAGCCTGCGCCCGTCGGACAACGTGCTGACCACACGCGGTTCGCTGTCCAACGGCTCGTTCTCGCGCGGCAACAACATGCCCGCCACCGCGGTCCCGCACGGGTTCAACTTCTGGATCCCGACGACCGACGCGGGCACGTTGAGCTGGATGTACTCCTACCACTCGCGCAACAACGAGCAGAACCTCCCGGCGCTGCAGGCGTTCTCCGCGAGCCACGCGCCGAGCCCGTGGATGGCCGACCGGCAGACCTTCCAGTTCCTGCCCTCGACCGCGAGCGGCGTGCCGAATCCCGACCGTGAGGCGCGGAAGCTGCCGTTCAAGCACTCCAACGAGACGGCGCGGGCGCACTATTACGGCGTCGAATTCGAGAACGGGATCAAGGCCGAGGTCGCGCCGACCGATCACGCCGCGCTGTACCGCTTCAAGTTCCCCGGAGCGGACTCGAACCTGATCTTCGACAACGTCAACAACAACGGCGGGCTCACCCTCGACCCGGCGGGCCGGGCGATCACCGGCTACAGCGACGTCAGGAGCGGACTGTCGGCCGGTGCGACCCGGATGTTCGTCTACGCCACCTTCGACAAGCCGGTGACCGCCGGTTCGAAGCTGTCCACCGGATCCGGTGACCAGAAGCGGGACAACGTCCTCGGCTACCTGAAGTTCGACGCGGGTGCCGACAAGACGGTGAACATGCGGATCTCGACCTCGCTGATCAGCGTGGACCAGGCGAAGAAGAACATGGAACAGGAGCTCGCGCCGAACGCGACGCTCGAGTCCGTCGCCGACGCCGCGCAGAACGCCTGGGATCAGAAGCTCAAGGTCATCGAGGTCGAAGGTGCCTCGAAGGACCAGCTGATCACGCTGTACTCCAACCTCTACCGCCTGTTCCTGTACCCGAACTCGGGCTTCGAGAACGTCGGCACGGTCGAGAAGCCGGTGAAGAAGTACGCGAGCCCGGTGTCGCCCAAAGCCGGTCAGGACACCCCGACCCAGACCGGGGCGAAACTGGTCGACGGCGAGTTCTACGTCAACAACGGGTTCTGGGACACCTACCGCACGGTGTGGTCGGCGTATTCGCTGCTCAGCCCGGACACCGCGGGCAGGCTCGTCGACGGTTTCGTGCAGCAGTACCGCGACGGCGGCTGGATCTCGCGCTGGTCCTCCCCCGGCTACGCGGATCTGATGACCGGCACCAGTTCGGACGCCGCGTTCGCGGACGCCTATCTCAAGGGAGTCAAGGGTTTCGACGTCCAGTCGGCCTACGACTCGGCGATCAAGAACGCCACCGTGACCCCGCCGAACGGCGCGGTCGGGCGCAAGGGCATCGACGAGGGCACGTTCCTCGGGTACGCGCCGAATACCGCGGATCACGGGTTCTCCTGGGCGATCGAGGGCTACGTCAACGACAACGCCATCGCGAACATGTCGAAGAAGCTCTACGACGAGGCCCCGGCGAACGACCCGCGCAAGCAGGAGTACCTGGACAACTACGGGTACTTCACCGAGCGGGCCACACAGTACGTGAACGTGTTCGACCCGAGTGTCGGCTTCTTCCAGGGCCGTGACGCGGCGGGCAAGTTCACCCGGAGCAAGGAGCAGTTCGACCCGGAGGTCTGGGGTATCGACTACACCGAGACCAACGCGTACGGCATGCGGTTCTCGGTTCCGCAGGACGGACAGGGCCTGGCGAACCTCTTCGGCGGCAAGGCGGGGCTGGCGTCCAAATTGGACGAATTCTTCGCCAAACCCGAGCAGGGGCTCAAATTCGGCACCTACCCCGGGGTCATCCACGAGATGACCGAGGCCCGGGACGTGCGGATGGGCATGTACGCGCATTCGAACCAGGCCGCGCACCACACGCTCTACATGTACGACTACGCTGGTCAGCCGTCGAAGACGCAGGCGAAGGTCCGCGAGGCGCTGGCCAGGCTGTACGTCGGCAGCGAGCTCGGCCAGGGCTACGGCGGTGACGAGGACAACGGTGAGCAGTCGGCCTGGTGGCTGTTCGGCATGCTGGGCTTCTACCCGCTGCAGGTCGGCAGTTCGGACTACGCGATCGGCTCGCCGCTGTTCACCAAGGCGACCGTGAACCTGCCGGGTGGCAAGAAGATCGTGGTCAACGCGCCGAAGAACAGCGCGAAGAACGTCTACGTGCAGGGCCTGAAAGTGAACGGCAAGGCGCAGACCTCGACGTCGCTGGCGCACTCGGCGATCGCGAACGGCGGGACGCTCGACTTCGACATGGGTCCGAACCCGTCGTCGTGGGGTACCGGCCCGGACGACGCGCCGAAGTCGATCACCAAGGGCGACGCGGTGCCGACGCCGGTGCACGACCTGACCAAGCCGGTCTCCGGCGCGGACGCGGCGTTCTTCGACAACACGTCGCGGACCGAAGCGAAGGTCACGGCGCCGATCCAGTACCAGGTGCCCTCGGCGAACGAGGCGGGTTCGTTCTACACGCTGACTTCGGGCAAGGGTGCGGGCGACGCGAAGAGCTGGGTGCTGAAGGGCTCCTACGACGGGAAGAACTGGGCGGTCGCGGATCAGCGGACCGATCAGAAGTTCTCGTGGCGGCAGCAGACCAGGGCGTTCAAGATCGCGAACCCGGCGCACTACGCCTACTACCGGCTCGAGGTCACCGCGACCACGGGCGGGGAGGCGTCGCTGTCGGAGTTCGAGGTGCTGGGCAAGCCCGACGCGGCGTGCACTCAGACGATCACCGGCGAGCGGAAGGGGCCGCTGACCGTGCAGAGCGGGGTGACCTGCGTGGACGGTGCGACGGTGTCCGGTCCGGTGTCGGTCGCGGCGGGTGCGAGCCTGATCGTCCGCGGCGGCTCGATCTCCGGTCCGGTGACCGCGAACGGTGCGGCGCAGGTGCTGCTGGACCGGACGAAGGTGGGCGGCCCGGTGGCGATCACCGGGACGACCGGGACGGTCTCGATCGAGCTGACCGAGATCGGCGGACCGGTGGCGTTGACCGGCAACAAGGGGCCGGTGCTGACTTCCAGCACGATCGGCGGCCCCTTGGCGTGCGCGGCCAACTCCCCCGCTCCGACGGACTACGACCTGCAGAACACCGTCCGCGGTCCGGCCGCCGGTCAGTGCGCGAAGTTGTAGTCCTCCGGTATGCGCGTGAAGGCCCCCTTCCCTCGGCTGAGCCGAGGGAAGGGGGCCTTCACGCGCTTCGGGAGCGCAGGATGCCGAACCCGACCAGTGCCGCGGACAGCACGGTGAGAGCGAGACCCGCGTAGCTGGTCGCCGTCAGGAAGTCAGCCGACTGCAGGGCCGCGGTCAGGGCTCCGGGGAAAGCGAGGGCGAGGACGGTGCCGCTCAGCGCGATGCCGATCCCGGTGGTGACCTCGCCGGAAGTGTCGACGAGCGCGGCTCCGATGGTGGTCCGGTCCGCGGGCAGGCCCCGCATGACGTTGGTGCCCGCGACGACGCCGACCACCCGCATCCCCACCGCGACCAGGGCGAGCGCGACCGCGATCCAGACGTAACCGAACCCGCCGAACACGGTGTAGACCGCGAGTCCGCACACGACGGCGGCGGCGCTGAGCCAAGCGGCCTTGGTGAGCCCGACGCGGGTGATCAGCGGCGTGATGAGGGCGCCACCGGCGATGAGGACGACGACCTGGGGCAGCATCCCGAGCGCCGCTTGGGCGGGCGCCCAGCCGAGGCCGAACTGGAGGTGCAGCGTCACGAGGTAGCTCAGCCCGGCGGTCGCCGATCCGGCCGCGGCCTTCGTCGCCAGGCCGCTGGACACGAGCGGCCTGGCGACGAGGGCCAGATCGAGCAGCGGGTGCCGGGCGGTCTTCTCACGGAGGACGAAACAGACTCCGGCGACGAGGGCGGCCGCGGCGGCACTCCAGGGCAGAGGCGAGGCGGTGCCGGCTTCGACGAAGAACGTGGGGGCGAGCAGAACGAGGACGATCGTCGCGGTTGCCAGGACCGCTCCCGCGACGTCGATCGGTTCGCGGTGCAGGCCGGCGGGGTCGTCGGCGGGGATACCGGTCCGGATGCCGAGGAACGCGAGCGCGGCGACCGGCACGTTCACCAGCAGCAGCGCCTGCCATGGCGCGACGGTGAGTGCCAGCCCGCCGACGGTGGGGCCGACGGCGAGACCGATCAGGCCCACCGTCGAGATCAGCGTGGTCGCGCGGACGCGCTGCACGTCTTCGTCGAACAGGCGGAACGCGAGGGCGAGCGAACCCGGCGTCGTCATCGCGGCCGCGACACCCATGAGCGCCCGGACCGCGATGAGCTGCCACGCGGCGGTGACGAACATCGTGGCCAGGCTCGCCACGCCGAGCAGGACGAGACCGGTGAGCATGATCTTGCGCCTGCCCACCCGGTCGGCCAGCGCGCCGAACGCGAGCATGAGGCCGCCGAACACGACGGAATACGCGCCGGTGACCCATTGCAGGGTCGTCGTCGAGGCGGAGAGTTCGCGGCCGATGGTCGGCAGCGCGACGTTGAGGATCGAGTTGTCGAGCATCTCGAACAGGAACACGGCCGAAAGCCCGGCCAGCGCGGGCCACTTCTCGGCGAGAACAGGGGTACGCAAGGGGTCTACTCCTCCGGAAAGAAGGAGTGACGGTTCATCCGATACCGCGTATGCGCGTGCTCGGCGAGGAGCACGTTTCTACCCCGATGCCTCCAGCTTACTGCACTCGTGAGTGTCACGGACGGTTAGGGCCGACGCACTTACTGGTCGGAAGTCCGTGAAGGCCTCCTTGAGGGACTCTGGTTCCCTCAAGGAGGCCTTCACGGACTGGCCACTCAGGGCTCGGCGTGATTGAGGGCGTGACTCACGTGATCAGGGACGTAACTCGCGTGACTGGATGCGGAACTCGGTGTTCCGCCTCTGATCACGCGAGTTCCGCCTTCGATCACGCGAGTTCCGCCTTCAATCACGCGAGTTCCGCCTTCGATCACGTGGGGCCGTCAGGCGGCGGCGCCCCGCACCGCCAGTTTCTGCACGTCCATGTACAGGCACCCGGCCGTCGTCGGCTGCGGCGAGCAGGGCCTGTCCGGATAGAACGACAGCTGGTTGGACGAAACGGTCAGCCGCACGAACCGCACCCCGGTCGCGCTGCCCGGCGCGAGCTGGAGCGCGGTCAGCTTGTTCAGGTCGGCGGGTTTGAAGTCGCCGGTGCCCGCCTTCACCCACGTCGTGCCGTCCACCGAGGTCTCGACCGTGACGTCCTTGGCCGCGGCGGGCGGGTCGTCGCCGCAGACGTTGGTCGGGTCGATTTCGATGGCGCTGACGTCGATCGGCTTGCCCAGCTTGATCGTGACGAAGCGCGTCTCGATCTTGCCGTCGGGGCCGACGACCTTGTCGGTCGACCAGCCGCCACCGCCGAGCGCCGATGAGGCCACGAGGTCGCCGGGGCCGCAGCCGTACGGGGTGAAGTCCTCACCGTTGAACGCGGTGACGCCGGCACCCGCGTCGCGGGACGCCCAGTTGAACCGCAGCGCCCAGTCGACCTTGGTGGTTCCCGAGCGCACCGAGACCGCCCGGGTCTCGCTGTCCGCGCCACCTCCGGAGGCGTAGACCTTCGGATAGGTGCCGGGAAGCACGCCGGGAATGGTGTAAGCCCCCGAGGCGTCGGTGACCGCGGACAGCGAACCGGCGAAACCGGAGTCGTGCCCGCTGAACCGGATCGCGACGCCCGCGATCGGGGTGCCGCTGTCGCGGTTGGTGACCTTGCCGGTCACGGTCCCGGTCGGGGTACCTGCCGGCGGCGGGGTGGAGAAGTCCTCGGCGGGCGCGGTGTCGGCGCCGGTGATCGACGCGGCGAAGTAGCCCATGCCGCGGGCGGCGAACGCCTTCCACAGTTTGGCGTGCGCGCGGCCGCCGTTGATCACCGTGTCGGCCTGCAGGATCGCGTTCCGCATGTCGAGGAACGACGGCGCCGCGGGCGAAAGCTCCATCGCGCGGGTGACCAGCGCTCGGGTCAGCTGCACCCCGAGCGCCGAGCGGAGGTCCCACAGCGTGCTCGCCCAGATCTCGCCGTCGGCGTGGACCTCCGGGAAGCCGATGATCCGGCCGAGGTCGCCGTAGGTGTAGCCACCGGGGCCGGCTCCGGGCGTGCCGGGGCACTGCGGCGCACCGGCGCCGACCGGGCAGTCCAGCGGCTGGGTGCGGGCGAGGGGAACACCGTTGCTGACGTAGTCGCCGCCGAGGAGTTCACCGGGTGCCGAGGTGTCCTTGATCGCGTTGCGCCCGACGAGATAGTCGAAGGCGTACCAGTCGCTCCAGGCCTCGCCCATCGAGCCGGACTGCAGGGACCTGAGGGTGGAGTTGCCCTGCGCGTCGACGACGAGCCGGTTGGACAGGCCGTGGGTGTACTCGTGGTGGATGATCGTGGCGTCGTCCGCGGAGTTCGCCGCGAGGAACGGATCGGTCGGATCCCTCGGGTCGCGGAACAGGAACATCCCCATCGTCGGCGCTTGACCGTCCGGCGGAGTACCCATGAACGCGTTGTTGTAGTAGCCCGGCGTCTGCGCGCCGAGCAGGGTGTGGACCTGGACGGCGTCGCCGTCGACCTTCTCGAAGTTGCCCGCCTCGCGGGTGAAGCCGATCGGGAAGGAGGCGAGATGGTCGTGGAAGCTGCCGACGTAGGCCAGTGCCTGCACGGCGTTCTGTTCGCGGTTCTTCGCCCACGAACCAGGTGTCTTCGGGTCCCACGAGCAGGGCCTCGCCGTCGAGCACGGCGGGCCGACGACGGCGTTGAAGTCGGTGAACCTGTAGCGGAAGGTTCCGTCGGTGTTGCGGCCGATCTCTTCCTGCGGCTGGAACTTCTGGTCGCCGTTGACGTCGGCGGCGACGTGCGCGACGTTGCCGTCCAGTGTCTTGGCGTCGGCGGGTAGCCAGCCCTTCTGGCTCAGGTCGACCTGTTTCTGCGGACCGGGCTGCGCCTCCCAGGCGAGCCCCTTGGCTCCGTCGGCGTCGTTGGCATGGTTCACCAGGTTCTTGCGATAGAGCAGTTTCCCGGTGCCGGCGTCGGTCACTTCCTGGAACATCTGGTCCACGGCGGGTTTGGCCAGTGTGTACCAGGCGGGACGGATGCCGTCGCCGGTCAGGAACGCGACCTGCTTCGAGTCGGGGCCGGGTGCGGCCAGGGTCGCCGCGCCGAGCGACGCGGGAAGGTCGCGCACGGGCGCGCCGTCCAGCTGGATCAGCCTGCCGTCCTTGGTGACGTGCGCCTTCAACCCGTTGCCGAACACGGGAACCCCGCCGACGGACTGGGTGAAGGACAGATGATGCGTGCCTTCGACGTCCACGTAGTCCTTGCGGAGGTTCAGTTTCGCGGTGTCGGCGGCGCTGAGGCCGACGAGGCCTTCCTTGTCGCGCAGATAGTTCAGCACGACGTCGCGGGGTGACTTTCCGCTCGGTCCGGTGAGGAAACCGTCGGTGCGGGCCAGGACGCGGGGTGTGCCGGTCAGCTCGTCGAAATCGAGCAGGGCCTGGTTGCCCAGTTCCGCCCGCGCGGTCGCGACGGAGTTCGCCCGAGACGCCGCGAGCCGATCCCGCGCGGCCAGGACGCGCGGACTGGTTCTCGCCGTGTCACGGACATCGACGTCCTTCCCCGATCTGTCCGGTGTGGTGTGCACGGCGCCCGGTGCCGGTGCCGCACCGGCTTGAGGCGCTGTGACCAGCGCTAATACGGTGATGGCGGTCGCGGCGCACAGCGAGGCACGCGAACGCGACGAACGTGACGTCACTCCAGACCCCTCTCTCGGTGGTGACGCAGACGTTCCATTCGTACCGATACAGTCACAGTGGACGTCAGCGCCGATCAGGTACGGAAATCCCGGTGAGCGGTACCCCTGGCACGATGGTGTCCACAGTGGAATCAAGAGGGATTCGTAGGGGACGATGGACAGCGCCACGGAATTCGAGCGGCTGCGGCCCGCCATGTTCGGGCTCGCCTATCGCCTGCTCGGTTCGGCGGCCGAGGCGGAAGACGCCGTTCAGGACGCCTACCCGAAATGGGCGGGCGCCGAGCGCGAGTCGATCGGCTCGCCGCGGGCATGGCTGGCGAAGGTGGTCACCAATCTCTGCCTGAACCGGCTGACCTCCGCCAGGGCACAGCGCGAGCGGTACGTCGGTCCGTGGTTGCCCGAACCGGTGCTGACCTCGACCGATGTGCTCGGCCCGTTGGAGACGGCGGAGCAGCGGGATTCGGTGTCGCTGGCGATGCTGGTGCTGCTGGAGCAGCTCAGCCCGGTGGAGCGCGCGGTGTTCGTGCTGAAGGAGGCGTTCGCCTACAGCCATCGGGAGATCGCCGGGATCCTCGACGTCTCCGAGGTCAACTCGCGTCAGCTGCACAGCCGTGCGAGGAAGGCGCTGGACCGCTCGGATGAGCGACGGGTTTCGAACCCGCGACAGCACGAGAAGCTGGTCGAGAGTCTCCTGTCGGCGGCACGGGACGGCGATTTACCCGCTCTGGAGAGCCTGCTCACGGCCGACGTGACGGCGTGGTCGGACGGTGGCGGCAAGGTCACCGCGGCGCGTCGTCCGGTGCACGGCGCGGCCAAGGTCGCGCGGTTGTACGCCGGGATGTTCGCCGGTGCCGGCCAGGTGTCGATCGAGATCCTGGAGGTCAACGGCGGCCCAGCGGTGGTCGCGACGGCCGGTGACGTCCTGTTCGGCATTCTCGGGTTCGAGGTGGTGGACGGCCGGATCCGCGGGCTGCGCGCGGTCGGCAATCCGGACAAGCTCGCCTTCCTGTCGGGGCAGCTGTCACGTTCCGGGTGGCCCGCTGGTTCTTGAGGGTGGAAGCTCTCGTGAAGGAGGACCAAGGTGACGAACCCGATTCTGGTGACCGGTGGGACCGGCGACCTCGGCCGTGAGGTGGTGCGGCGGCTGGCGGCCGAAGAGCGGCGGGTCCGCATCATGAGCAGGCGGCCGCGGCCCGCGGACGAGCGGCACGAGTGGGCGCGGTGCGACCTGAAGACCGGAGACGGTCTCGCCGAGGCGGTCGCCGGTGTGTCGACGATCATCCACTGCGCGTCGACGCTGGGCCGCGGGGACGAGCAGGTGACGCGGAACCTGGTCGAGGCGGCGAAGCGGGCGGGAAATCCGCATGTGGTGTACATCTCGATCGTCGGCATCGACGTGATCCGGTTCTTCTACTACAACGAGAAGCTGGCCTCGGAGAAGGTGATCGAGGAGTCCGGTCTGCCGTGGACGGTGCTGCGCGCGACACAGTTCCACGAACTTGTCGCACGGGCGTCGTCGGCCCAGCGGCGGCTGCCGGTGACGATCATGCCGTCGGGATTCCGGTTCCAGCCGGTCAGCACCGGCGATGTCGCGGACAGGCTGGTCGCGCTGGCGTCCGGTGAGCCGTCGGGGCGGGTGCCGGACATGGGCGGCCCGGAGGTGCGGACCGCGCGTGATCTGGCCGAGGCGTATCAGTGCTCGGTCGGGCGCCGGAAGCCGATCGTGTCGCTGTGGGTGCCGGGCAAGGTGGCCAGGACGTTCCGGGCGGGCGGCAACCTGACCCCGGAGAACGCGACCGGTGCGGGCACGTTCGAAGAGTTCCTCTCCTCACGCGTTTAGTCCTCTGGATGCGGCACACCGAGCCGGGCGCACGCGCGGGAGTTACGGTGGCCTGGTGACGATCACCGGGTTCTTCTCCTCCTTCGAAACGGGTGATCCGCAGCCGGTGGATCCGGCCTTGCGCGTCGGCACCGGGCCGCGTTCGTCGCCGACGGCGAAGCCTGGCGTCGGGTTCACGGGCGCGCACGCGCTCCGATACGAGAACACGCTGCGCGCGACGCTGTTCGAAGTGGACGTCGAGGTCACCGGCCACACCGAACTGTCCTATGTGGTCTTCCCCGAGGCCGAGTCCGACGTGCCCGGCTATCGCAGCACCTTCGTGGCGCTGGACGTCGAGTTCGACGACGGGACGTCGGCCGGGTTCAGCGCCACGGAGCAAGGCCTTGGCAAGACGCTGTACGTGGACCAGTGGAATCTCGTGCGCCGGCGGCTGGGCGAGTTCGCCGGACGGCGGATCACCCGGATCGTCCTGGTCAGCGAACCGCCGGACGGCGAGAGCGCGGGCTGGGTGGACGACGTCCGGCTCACCGAGCGCACGATCGAGAGCCGCGATCCCGTCGATCACGTCCGCACCACCCGCGGCACGCATTCCAGCGACAAGTTCTCGCGGGGCAACAACTTCCCCGCGACGGCGATCCCGCACGGCTTCAACTTCTGGACCCCGGTCACCGACGCGAGCGTCACCAACTGGATCTACAGCTACCACCGGCACAACGACGCCGCGAACCGCCCGGCGCTGCAGGCGTTCGCGCTGTCGCATCAGCCGAGTCCGTGGATGGGCGACCGGCACACCTTCCAGGTGATGCCCGGCATCGGAGAGGTGGAGGCCGACCGGTCCCGCCGCGCGCTCGCGTTCTCTCACGACGACGAGATCGACCGGCCGCATCACTACGGCGTCCGGTTCATCAACGGTGTCACCACCGACATCGCCCCGGCGGACCATGCGGCCCTGTTCCGTTTCACCTTCCCCGGTGATCGCGGCTGGCTGCTGTTCGACAACGCCCGCAACCGGGGTGGCCTGCGCCTGCACGCGGCGAACGGCGTGGTCACCGGGCACACCTGGGTCCGCAGCCGGTTGTCGGCCGGGGCGCGGCGGATGTTCGTGTACGCCGAGTTCGACGTCCCGGCAGAACGCGGCGGGAGGATCCGGCGTCCGGTCTGGCGCACGGTGACCGGGTTCCTGGAGTTCGCCGCGGGTGAGGTGACGATGCGGATCGCGACTTCGCTGATCAGCCTCGCGCAGGCGAAACGAAACCTCGACCAGGAGATCCCCGCCGGCACGAGCTTCGAGCAGGTCCGTGACCAGGCCCGTGCGCGATGGTCCGAGGTGCTTGACCGGGTGGAGATCGAGGGCGCGACCGAGGACCAGCGCACCACGTTCTACTCCAACCTCTACCGGCTCTTCCTCTATCCGAACTCCGCGCACGAGGACACGCCGAAGGGCGTCCGTCACGCGAGCCCGGTCATCCGCCGCCTCTGGCCCAGCTCACGCACCAGGACCGGCGCGAAGGTCGTGGACGGCGAGATGTACGTCAACAACGGCTTCTGGGACACCTACCGCACCACGTGGCCGGCGTACGCCCTGCTCACCCCGAGCCGCTGTGGGCGGATGATCGACGGGTTCGTCCAGCAGTACCGCGAGGGCGGCTGGATCTCGCGCTGGTCCTCCCCCGGCTACGCCAACCTCATGACCGGCACCAGTTCCGACGTGGCGTTCGCGGACGCCTATCTCAAGGGCGTGCGCGGCTTCGACGTCGAAGCCGCCTACGAAGCGGCGCTGAAGAACGCGACCGTGACACCGCGCGGCCAGAGCGTCGGCCGGAAGGGGCTGCACGAGTCGATCTTCCTCGGGTTCACGCCGACGTCGGTCCACGAAGGCCTGTCGTGGGCACTGGAGGGTTGCGTCAACGACTTCGGCCTCGCCAATTTCGCCGAGGTGCTCGGGCAGAGCGACGACGCCGCGTACTTCCGGCAGCGGTCGCAGCAGTACGCGAACCACTTCGACCACTTGATCGGGTTCTTCCAGGGCCGCAACCGCGACGGGAGCCGTCATTTCGGCGCCGCGGGTTACGACCCCGAGGCGTGGGGCGGCGACTTCACCGAGACGAACTCCTGGAACACCGCGTTCTCCGTCCCCCACGACGGCGCCGGGCTCGCCGCGCTGCACGGCGGCACCGAAGCGCTGGAGTCCAAATTGGACACCTTCTTCGCGACTCCGGAGACCGGCCGCAAACCGGGTTCCTACGGCGGGCTGATCCACGAGATGACCGAGGCCCGCGACGTCCGGATGGGACAGTACGGGCATTCCAACCAGCCGTCGCACCACATCCCCTGGATCTATCACCACGCGGGCGCGCCGTCGAAGACGCAACGGATCGTGCGAGAGGTCCTGCGGCGGCTCTATGTCGGGAGCGACCTCGGTCAGGGTTATCCGGGCGACGAGGACAACGGCGAGATGTCCGCTTGGTACGTCTTCGCCGCGCTCGGGTTCTATCCGCTGGCGATGGGCAGCCCCGAGTACGTGATCGGCTCGCCGCTGTTCACGAAGGCGACCGTCCACTTGGAGAACGGGAAGGACCTGGTCATCGAGGCGCCCGGCAACACGGAGGACACCGTGTACGTCCAGGGGCTGACGATCGACGGGCAACCGCACGACAGCGGCACGCTCGCGCATTCCGTGCTGGCCGAGGGCGCGGTGCTGAAGTTCACGATGGGTGAGCAGCCGTCGGAGTGGGGCCGCTCCCCCGCCGAGCCTGCGGCCCCGAGCCCGCTCATGGACATCACGGTGACCGACGGCCCCCTGTTCGACGACACCACCAAGACCGAGATCACCTTCCCCGCGCGCGAACCCGTCATCGAGTTCCCCGTCGAGGACGCCTCGCGCGAGGTCATGATGTACACGCTGACCTCGGGAAGCCGTCGGGGTGATCCGCGGTCGTGGGTGCTGGAGGGCTCCGACGACGGCGAGCACTGGACGCTGCTGGACCAGCGCGAGGGCGAGAAGTTCCGCTGGCGCCGTCAGACGCGGCCGTTCGCCCTCGCCGGGCCGGTGAAGCACGCCCGATACCGTCTTCGCGTCACCTCGTCCACCGCCCGGCGGGTCACCCTCGCCCAAGGAGAGCTGCTCGCCCGATGATCTCCCGCATCACCCAGGCCACGACCGACCGTCTGGTCGCCTCCGATCCCGGCCTGGTCCGGCTCCGGCTCGGCTTCTCGGCCGTGCTCAGCATCGTAGTCGCGGTGCTGGCGATCCTGCCGTTCCATCAGCCGCTCACGATCGTCCTCGTCGCCGCGATCGCCGCGATGACGTCGGCCTTCACCGTCAACGACGAGACCCCGGGGAAGCAGGCGGTGACCCTGGCGTTGGGGCTGGTGCTCGGCGCGGCGTCGCTCACCGCGGCGAGCGTGGGGTCGGCGGTGCCGCCGCTGGACAGCATCGTGTTCGTGCTGCTGATCTTCGTCGCGGTCTACGCGCAGCGATTCGGTTCGCGCGGGATCGCGCTGGGTTCGCTGTCGTTCTTCCTGTTCTTCTTCGCGATGTTCCTGCAGACGCATCTGAAGCAGGTCCCGGTGCTGCTGCTGGCGCTGACCATCGGGATCGCGGCCAACGCGGTGGTCCGCTTCGTGCTGCTGCGACGGCATACCGACGCGGAGTTCCTGCGGATCCGGCGGGCGTTCCGGGCCCGGCTCGCCGCCGTGGTGCGGGCGGCGGAGGACCACCTCGCGGTCGGCGGCAGTGAGCGCACCCGCAAGCGGCTCCGCACGACGAACGCCCGGATGCACGAGTCGGTGCTGCTCATCGAGGACACGGCGCCGGAGGTGACCGGCGCGGATTCGGTGAACCGGCTGCGCCGCCGGGCGATCGAGGTCGAGCTGGCGGTGCAGTGGCTGACGATCACGGTGCAGCGCACCTGCGCGGAGGATCTCGACGAGGACGTCCGCGACGATCTGATCGCGCGGATGCGGCGATTCCGGTCGCTGATCGAGCGCGACCCGCGGGAGCTGCCGCTGATCAGCGAGACCGAAGAGTTCAGCAAGATGCTGGTGGAAGGCAGCCGGATCGACGAGCACGCCGCACCCGGCGACGGCGTCCGGCGCGCGCTCGCCGAACTCGCGCTGGCCGACGTCCGCGCGCAGCGGGTCGCCGAACACGACGTCTCCGATGCCGTCGACGATCCCGAAGACCCCGACGAGGAGAAGTCGTCGGCGTTCGCCTACGACAACCAGACACGAAGCGCCATCCAGGCCGTGGTGGGCGGCGGGCTCGCCGTGCTCGGCGGGGAACTGGTGTCGAGCCAGCGGTGGTACTGGGCGGTGCTGACCGTGTTCGTGGTGTTCATCGGCTCGTCGACCGCGGGGGCGACGTTCGTCAAGGGGGTCCGGCGGATCGGCGGCACGCTGATCGGGATCGTGGGCGGGCTGGTGCTGACGCTGCTCGTGTCCGGCAGTGTGCCTGCGACGCTGGCGCTGATCCTGGTGTGCGTGTTCGGCATGGTGTACATGGCGCGGGTGTCGCAGGTGATCATGGCGTTCTTCATCACCAGCATGCTCGGGTTGCTGTACAGCCTGCTGGGGACGTTCAGCCTCGAGGTGCTGTGGATCCGGGTCGCGGAGACCGCCGTCGGCGCGGCGGCCGGGGTGTTGGCGGCGGTGGTGATCGTGCCGGTGCGCACGCGCGCGGTGATGCTCGACGACGTCTCGGCGTTGCTGGAGGAACTGGACGAGTTCGTCGAGAAGACCGCGGGCCTGTTGTCCGGCGCGGAGAACGTGAGCGTGATCGAGAAGTCGCGTGATCTGGACCGTGCGGTGGACAAGGTCCGCACGACGATCGAGCCGCTGACGCATCCGGTGAATCTCAGCAGCCGTCGTGACTACGGCTGGCACGTGCTCACGACGGTGGAGACGATCGCCTTCCGCGCCCGGCACGTCGCGGCGCGGTCGCAGCCGGGCCTGCTGCTCAACGAGGCGGACCGGCTCCTGCTGTACACCGGGCGGATCCGGGCGAACATCGTCGTGCTGCGGGAGGCGATCGGTGATCCCGGCGGTTCCGGGCACGGGACGCTGGTGCGGGACGACGGGACGCCGGTGGCGGACCGGATCGACGATCCTCAGGCGCGTTCGGTGCTGACCAGTCTCGGGCATCTCGACGAGACGGTGATCGCGCTGGGGCGGGTGTTCGGGGTGGAGGCCACGGATCCGGTGCCGTCGGGGAAGTCGTGACGGCCCAGGTCGGTCCGTGAAGGCCTCCTTGAGGGACCCGTGTTTGCTGACCCGATGGTGTGGCCGGGCCGAGTGTGGAGGATTCGGGACGTTGTGCGTCCTGAACCCTCCACGGTCGACCCCGTTGGTGAGGGAGGCGTAATGCTGGTTGTGGTCTTGGGTGAGCGGGGAAGATTCCGGCCGTCCAACGTCTGGAATCTTCCCCGCTCGGTCGTCAGCCCCTGGGCGTGACCGGCACGATCAACGTTCACGACCAGGACGGCCACCGCGACGACAACCGGACTTTCGCTCCCACGCCGGTCACACGTAGGTACACAAAATGCTGGTCCGTGAAGGCCTCCTTGAGGGACGCTGGGTCCCTCAAGGAGGCCTTCACGGACCAGCGGGCACTCACACGCGCCCCATAAGCCCCGGCAGTCGCAGCGGCAGCGTGTGGAGGCCTCCTTCACTCGGCTGAGCCGAGGGAACTCGACCTTCACACCTTCCCCAAGTACATGAAGGCCCCCTTCCTTGCGCCTAGCGCAAGGAAGGGGGCCTTCATGTACTTCGAACCATCCGCGAGCGCTCACGAGGTTCAGGGATCAGTTCTTCGGTTTCGGGCAGGTCTTCCACGAGAAGTGGTAGGTGGTCTTGATGGAACCGTCGGTCGAGTCCATGGTGACGAAGCTGGTGGTCTTCTTCGGATCGGAAGTGCCGACCGCGGCCCGCAGTTCCGTGTTGATGTTGAAGTTCCGGTCCTCACCACAGGGTTTGTAGACGATGGCGCCGACTTCGATGTCGTCGGTGAACTGCCAGTTGTCCTCGAACGGGCCTTTGAGGCTGTGGTTCACATACGACGTCGGCGAATTGCCTTGGAAGTAGTAGTTGGCCCGTTCCAGTCCGGTGGCTCCCGCGGCCAAGGAGGCGAATCCGCGGTAGTCGGTGCCCGCGATACCGTAGGTGAATCCCTGCGGTACGTGGACATAGAGGTTGAGCTGACAGTTCTTGCGCAGATCGGTCGGTTTCGCGCCGACGCCGACCTGTGCGGTGTATTCGCTGTAGGTGACCGTGAACGCGGTGTTGTCCGGCGATACGGAAACGGCCGCCGTACCGGGTTTGCATCCGGTTCCGTTGACCGTCACGACATCGATGACTATCTTGTCGGCCGGCAACGGGGGCGGCACCCAGGCGTTCGGGGTGACGACCGAGGAGAAAAACGTTACGGCAGCGACCAGCACGTTGAGCATGGGATCCTTCCCAAAGCTTCGAAACGGCGGGATCGGCGGATTCAGCGAGACGATTTCTCCCTGCCGCCCGCCGGAAATGGGGTCGTCGAGAAGACTCGTCGCCGCCGGGCAAGGCGGCGACGAGCGGTGAAGTCCTCGTTCAGAGCGGCCAAGGCCCTGACCGGGCATGGGTGGGACGGCCTTCTTCCGGGCCGGGAAGCAGGCCGTCACCATGGAGGAGAGGTCAGGAGGTCGGGCAGGTCTTCCACGAGAAGTGGTAGGTGGTCTTGAACGCGCCGTCGGTGGAATCCATCGTGATGAAACTGGTGGTCTTCTTCGGATCCGACGAACCCGCGCCGACCCTCAGTTCCGTGTTCACGTTGAGATTCCGGTCCTCGCCGCACGGCTTGTAGATGATGACGCCACCTTCGGCCTCGTCACGGAATTGCCAGTTGTCCGAGATCGGCCCGTTGACGGGATGGCTCACCTGCGCGGTCGGCGAATTACCCTGGAAGTAGTAATTCGCCCGCTGCAGCGCCTTGGCCCCGGATTCGAGTGAGGCGAAACCGCGGTAATCGGCGCTGGCGATACCGTAGGTGAATCCCTGCGGCACGTGGATGTTGAGGTTCAACTGACAGTTCTTCCTGAAGTCGGTGGGCTTCGAGCCGACGCCGACCTGTGCGGTGTATTCGCTGTAGGTGACCGTGAAGGAAGTGTTGTCCCTGGCGACGGCCACCGCGGACGAACCCGGCGGGCAGCCGGATCCGTTGACGGTGACGACGTCGATGACGACCCGGTCGGGCGGCGGTCCGGGCGGCGGGGACATGCTGTTCGGCGTTATTATCGACGAGAAAAGAGATACGGCGGCAACCACTGCATTGAGCATGGGGTCCTTCCCGAAACTTCCACACGGGGGGCGGGGAACTGGGCGGACTCATGTTAGCGAGTCGATCATCACGATGCCGCCCGCCGATCGGACGAAACCGTCTCGGCAATCGGTTCATGAAAACGTATTATGGACTGTAACCGTTTTCCGGAGCCATTGCGAACACCGCAGGCCCCGGAAAACACCATTCGATTCGCACGATATGAAAAAGGCTTTCGCGGCTTCGCCGTTGACGATTCCGTGGAGACAAGCCGGTTCCGGTGGCGACCGTCACCTTCCGGAGGCTTCGGGGCGCGCGAAAGGCGGCAAGCCGCCGATCGGGCTCAGGTGGATGCCGGCGATGAGCCAGCGGTCGTCGTCGCGGACGAACGCGTGGGCGACGGGGAACCGGCCGTCGACCCGGTTCCCCTGATGCGTGCCCTCCTGCGCGTGCACGCCGACGGACACGGCGGCCGTGCCGTGGTCACGGACGTCGACCTCGGTCCACTCCAGTTTCTCGGTGACCAGGTCGCCGCCGCGGTAGCGCTGCAGCCATTGCGGTTTCCCGAGCACGAATCCCAGCGGCCCGACCAGGGTGAAGTCGGCGGTGGTCATCGCGTCGAGCGCTTCCGTGTCGCCGCGGACCTCGGCGTCGGCCCAGCGAGCCCCGAGGTCGCGGATCTCGCTCTCCGTACTGCGCATGGTGTTCCCTCCCTTTCGTTCGACGACTTCTACGTTAGATCTCGAATGATTAGACGTCAAACCTTTAGGGGCATGCGCTATGCTCCGGACGTGCAGAAACCCACCGCGGCGCCCATCGGGGTCGTCCTCGCCAAGACCGCCAAATCCGTCGGGCGCGCCTTCGACCAGGCACTGGCCGCCGACGGCGGCTCACAGCCCGTCTGGCAGATCCTGATCACGCTGAAGACCCGGCGCGTGGCCAACCAGCGAGAACTCGCGGCCGCGGTCGGCATCCAAGGCGCCACGCTCACCCATCACCTGAACGCCATGGAGAGTGCTGGCTTGATCACGCGGCGGCGCGATCCCGACAACCGGCGGGTGCATGTCGTCGAACTCACCGACGAGGGTGAAACGGTCTTCCACCGGCTGGCGAAGGCGGCGATCGCGCACGACAAACGGATCCGGGCCGGGTTCAGCGACGACGAGATCACCATGCTGGCCGGGCTGCTCTCGCGACTCGCCGCGAACGTGGCCGCCGACGGCATCGATCAAGAAAACAGTGACTGGACGCACCCGGACGGCGACTCGGGACAGGACTAGCATCGCGGTACAAAGTCGATGTCGCCTCAAGCTGGAGAACCGCAATGACCCAAGCCCCTGTCAACGTCACCGTCACCGGTGCGGCCGGCCAGATCGGCTACGCGCTGCTCTTCCGCATCGCGTCCGGTCAGCTGCTCGGCCCGGACACCCCGGTGAAGCTGCGGCTCCTGGAGATCCCGCAGGCGGTCAAGGCGGCTGAGGGCACCGCGATGGAGCTCGAAGACGGCGCGTTCCCGCTGCTGTCGGGCATCGACATCTTCGACGACCCGAAGCAGGCTTTCGAGGGCGCGAACGTCGCCCTGCTCGTCGGCGCCCGTCCCCGCGCGAAGGGCATGGAGCGCGGCGACCTGCTCGAGGCCAACGGTGGCATCTTCAAGCCGCAGGGTGAGGCCATCAACGCCGGCGCGGCGAGCGACATCAAGGTCCTCGTGGTCGGCAACCCGGCCAACACCAACGCCCTCATCGCGCAGGCGCACGCGCCGGACGTCCCGGCCGACCGCTTCACCGCGATGACCCGCCTCGACCACAACCGCGCCCTCGCGCAGCTGTCGAAGAAGCTGGGCGTACCGGTGACCGAGCTGAAGAAGGTCGCGATCTGGGGCAACCACTCCGCGACCCAGTACCCGTCGATCGCGCACGCCGAGGTGTCCGGCAAGGCCGCGACCGAGGTCATCACCGACCAGGCGTGGCTGACCGACGACTTCATCCCGACCGTCGCCAAGCGCGGCGCGGCGATCATCGAGGCCCGCGGCCTGTCCTCCGCGGCGTCGGCCGCCTCCGCGGCGATCGACCACGTCCACACCTGGGTCAACGGCACCCCCGAGGGTGACTGGACCTCGGCGGCGGTCGTGTCCGACGGCTCCTACGGTGTCCCGGAGGGCCTGATCTCCTCGTTCCCGGTCACCGCCGCGAACGGCGAGTACAAGATCGTCCAGGGCCTGGAGATCGACGACTTCTCGCGCGCCCGCATCGACGCTTCGGTCAACGAGCTGGCCGAAGAGCGCGACGCGGTGAAGAAGCTCGGCCTCATCTGAGCCTGAACCACCTCACGAAGGCGGCCGTGTCCCCCGGGACACGGCCGCCTTTTCGCGGCCGATGATCGTGTCGAGGTTCGCGCGGGTGCTTTCCAGCTCGCCGATCGCGCTGTCGATCCGGGCACGCTGCTCCCGCAGGGCGTCGACCAGCTCCGGGCAGTCGGGGGTCAACCAGCCGTCCTCGTCGACGATGCAGGGCAGGATCTCCAGGATCTGCGCGGTGTTCAGGCCGGCCCCGAGCAGGATCCTGATCCGCCGCACCGCCGCCACGTCGGCGTCCCCGTAGACGCGATAGCCACTCGGACGCCGCTCCGGCGTGAGCAGACCCTGCTCCTCGTAGTACCGCAGCGCGCGCTCGCTGACGCCGGTCCGCCGCGCGAGTTCCCCGATCCGCATCCGCACTCCAGACTTGACTCTCACGTCAATGTCAAGGTTTAGCTTAGCCGCCATGACCACCGTGACCGTCCTCGGACTCGGCCCCATGGGGCACGCCCTCGCCGCCGCGTTCACCGCCGCCGACCACCCCACCACCGTCTGGAATCGCACTCCTGGCAAAGAAAACGGCCTCGACGCCGCCGTCGCCGCGACCACCGCCGAAGCGATCACGGCCAGCCCGCTCGTGATCGTCTGCGTGCGCGACTACGCCGTCGCACGGTCGATCCTCGACACCGACGCGCTCAAAGGCCGCACCCTGGTGAACCTCAGCGGCGGATCACCGGAACAGGCCCGCGCGATGGCGACCTGGGCCGCCGACCACGGCATCGACTACCTCGACGGCGTCATCATGGCGACCACCGACGCCATCGGCGGCCCGGACGCGGCCCTGTTCTTCAGCGGCCCCGCCGACGTCTACGAAACACACCGATCCACACTGGCCGCGCTCGGCGAGAACTCGCTGCACGTCGGCGACTCCCCCGGCCGGGCCGCCGCGTTCGACGCGTCGTTGCAGGACATGCTCTGGACCTCGATGAGCGGCGTGATCCACATGCTCGCGCTCGCCAAGGCGGAGGGGATCGCCGCCGCCGACATCGCCGCGCACGCCAAAGCCCTCCTCGGCTTCTTCCCCGCCATGATCGACCTGCTCGCCGGACAGGTCGCCACCGCGAACTACTCCGGCGACGCGGGCACCCTCCACGCCACCGCCGCGACGATGGACCACATCCTCGACGCGATCCGCGCACAAAACCTCGACAACGGCGTCCTTGCCGCCGCTCGCGCCGAAGTACAGCGCGCCATCGACGCGGGACACGGCGAAGACGGGTTCGCCAGGCTCGCCGCCCGCTAAGACCGGAACTGCCGCGCCTTGATCCCGTACTGACCCATCTTCCGGTACAGCGTCGCCCGGCCCATCCCGAGCTTCTCCGCCGCACCGACCACAGTGGACCCCGGCTCGGCGAGGCAGCGCACGATCTCGTCCCGCTCCATCGCCTGCAACCGGCTCAGGCGATGCCCCACCCCGGAGAACACCTCCGCCGGCAGATGCCTGCCGTCGATCACGTCCGACCGCGACGCCGCCTCCCGCACCACCCGGCGCAGCTGCTTGGCGTTCTCCGGCCAGTCACACGCGGTCAGCGCCCGCACCGCGGCCGGGGTGAACACCACCTCGCGGCCCCGGTCGCGGCGGGCGAAATGATGGGCAAGCGGAAGCACGTCGTCCGGCCGGAACCGCAACGCCGGAACCTCGACCACGACCTCCACCAGCGGGGCGAGCGCCTCCGGAAGCCCACCGGCGTCCTGCGCGGTCAGCACGAACGGCGGCGGCTCACCTTCCCTGTGCGCCTGGGCGAACAACCCCGCCAGCTCGGCGGCCGCCCACGCCGGAAGCGTGTCCACCCCCGAAACGATCACGCAGGTCTCGTCCTTGAGCAGTTCCGGAGTCCACAGCGTCAGCCACGTGTCCACGTCGTCCGGCGCGGGCGGACGCGCGTTGAGCACCCGGTCACGCGGCCGCGCCGCCCGCCGCGCGGCCGACGCGAGCGCCGTCTTCCCCGCCCCGGCCTCCCCGACGACGGCGACCACCCGCCCTCGGCTCAACGCCACACTCGCCTCGTCGAGCGCCTCCGACCAGCCCGGCGACAGACTCGGGACGTCGGCCGGATCGAACCGATCGGAATGCACCCGAAACACCTCACCACGCGGCGCCGGCCGCGGAGTCCGCCCCGACGCCCGCGCCAGCATCAACGCCGCCGTGTTCCCGGCCGCCGCCTGCGCCAGCGCCAGCAGCAGCTCCGACGACTGATCCGACCACGTCGTCAGGTTCACGCTCCCGGCCAGCGCACCGGTCAACGGATCCAGCACCGGCACCGCCGCACACGTATAACCCCGCAACCCCGTGCAGTAGTGCTCCGCCGCCCGCACCAGCGTCGGCGCGCGATCGGCCAGCGCCAACCCCAGCCCGTTGGTCCCGGCATTGCTCTCCGCGAAGTAGAACCCCGGCGCCAGATGCACCCGATCCAACGACCGGACGATCGACGCGTCCGTGCACAGCCTGCTCAGCACCAGACCCTCACTGTCGGTGATCATCAAGCTGACCGGCTCATTCGCCAGCGTCGCCTGCAACCCCCGCAACACCTCGTTACCGCACTCGTACAACAACGAACCCGTGTCCAGCGAACCGGTGAACACCGGCCGGACCTCGTCCTCGGGCGCGCCGTACCGGGCGCTGCGCTGCCAGGACGCCCGCAACCGCGGCGCGATCACCGCATTCGCGCTCTCCACATCGACCTCCCGGGACGCGACAGTGCGTTCGGACCTCCGCTCAGCGTACGTGCGCGACCCGCGACTCACAGCCTGCTCGGTGTCTCAAACTGAGACACCGACCGACTCCCTGACCTGCGCCGACGCCCCTACCGTTCACCTCCAACGTGCCAACGGCGGTCACGAACGCGGAGGAAGACCCATGTACACCAAAGACGGCGAGACCTACTACATCGTGGACGCGCACGTCGCGCTCTGGGACGCCCGGCCGGAGAACCAGGCCAACATCCACGGCAAACAGTTCATCGACTGCTTCTACGACTACCACCGCAACCTCAGCCCCGAATCCGAACTGTGGTCCTACGAGGAATACCTCTACTACGGCGGCGCACGCCTGATGAAGGACCTCTTCCAAGACGGCTACGTCGACCACGCCATCTTCCAGCCCGCCCACCTCGGCGCCTTCTACAAGAACGGCTTCGGCCAAACCGAAGAAGCCTTCGCCCTCACCCGGCGGCACCCGGACAAGCTCACCTACAACCACTGCTTCGACCCACGCCTCGAACAAGCAGGCCTCGACCAGCTACGCCGCGACGCCGAACGCTTCGGCCTCAAAGGCGTCAAGCTCTACACCGCGGAATGGCGCGACGACTCCCGCGGCTACGAACTCGACGACCCCTGGTGCCGCCGCTACCTCGAAACCTGCCTCGAACTCGGCATCCGCAACATCCACGTCCACAAGGGCCCCACCATCCGCCCACTCGACCGGGACGCCTTCGACGTCGCCGACATCGACAAGGTCGCCACCGACTACACCGACCTCAACTTCGTCGTCGAACACTGCGGACTCCCCCGGCTCGAAGACTTCTGCTGGATCGCCACCCAGGAACCCAACGTCCACGCCGGCCTCGCCGTCGCGATGCCGTTCATCCACACCCGCCCGCGCTACTTCGCCCAGATCATCGGCGAACTCCTCTACTGGCTCGACGAAGACCGCATCCAGTTCTCCAGCGACTACGCGCTCTGGACCCCGAAATGGCTGGTCGAACGGTTCGTCGACTTCCAGATCCCCGAGGACATGACCGAGTACGCGCCGCTCACCACCGACCAGAAACGCAAGATCCTCGGCCTCAACGCCGCCGCGATGTACGACCTCCCCGTGCCAGGGGAACTCCAGGTCCGGCGCATCGAAACCCAAGCCGTCTCGGTGGCCTGACATGCGCGAACACGACGCCTACGCCGCACTCCACGCCGTCTTCGACCCCGAACTCGACGAGCCTGTGACCGACCTCGGCTTCGTCCGCTCCCTCACCGTCGAAGGAACGACGGTCACCGTCCACCTGAGGCTCCCGACGTCGTTCTGCTCACCGAACTTCGCCTACCTCATGGCCTCCGACGCCAAAGACGTCCTCACCGCACTCGACTGGGTCGAGCAGGCCCACGTCGTCCTCGACGACCACCACGACTCCGACCTCATCAACCGCGGCCTCGCCGCCGACGCCGGCTACCGCGGGACCTTCGGCGACGAAGCCGAACAGGACCTCGACGAACTCCGGCTCACCTTCCGCCGCAAAGCCCACACCGCGGCCATGGAACGCGCCCTCACCCGGCTCCTGCGCGAAAACCGCGAACTGACCGAGGAAGCGCTCCACGAAATCACCCTCGCCGACCTTCCCGACCACCGCACCACCCACGCACTCCTACGACGACGGACCTCCCTCGGACTCGACACCACACCCGACGCACCGGTCCTCGTCGACGACCACGGCACGCCCTACCCCCGCGAAGAAGTCCCGCTACGACTGCGCTTCGCCCGCTCCGTCCGCATCTCGATCGACGGCAACGCCCACTTCTGCCGCGGCCTGCTCCGCACCCGCTACCCCGAATCCGCCACCGACCAGACACCACGCGACCAGGAGGTCCACTCATCGTGAAAGCGATCCAGGTCATCGGCTACCACGAAAAGCTCCAGCTGACCGAGGTCGCCGAACCCGAACCCACCCGCCCCTACGACGTCATCGTCCGCATCGGCGGCGCCGGCGTCTGCCGCACCGACCTCCACATCCTCGAAGGCCAATGGGCCGAGAAATCCGGCGTCACCCTCCCGTACACGATCGGCCACGAGAACGCCGGCTGGGTACACGCCGTCGGCAGCGCCGTCACCAACGTGACCGAAGGCGACAAGGTCATCGTCCACCCCCTCATCACCTGCGGCCTCTGCCGCGCCTGCCGCTCCGGCGACGACGTCCACTGCGCCCAATCGCAGTTCCCCGGCATCGACACCGCCGGCGGCTACGCCGAATACCTCAAGACCTCCGCCCGCAGCGTCGTCAAGATCGACGAGACCCTCGAACCCGCCGACGTCGCCGCCCTCGCCGACGCGGGCCTCACCGCCTACCACGCAGCAGCGAAAGCAGCCCGACGGCTCCGGCCCGGCGACCGCTGCGTCGTCATCGGCGCCGGCGGCCTCGGCCACATCGGCATCCAGGTGCTCAAAGCCCTCACCGCCGCCGAACTCGTCGTCGTCGACCGCAACCCCGACGCCGTCGACCTCGCCGTCACCATCGGCGCCGACCACGGCGTCATCGCCGACGGCACCCAGATCGACCAGGTCCTCGACCGCACCGACGGCGAAGGCGCCGAAACCGTCATCGACTTCGTCGGCGAAGGCGGCGCCACCAAAGACGGCCTCGCCATGCTCCGCCGCGCGGGCGACTACCACGTCGTCGGCTACGGCGAGAACATCGACGTCCCCACCATCGACGTCATCTCCACCGAGATCAACCTGATCGGCAACCTCGTCGGCTCCTACACCGACCTCTGCGAACTCATGGTCCTCGCCGCCCAAGGCCGCGTGAAACTCCACACCGCGCGGTACCCGCTCGAAGAGTTCCAAACCGCGCTCGACGACCTCGACGCCGGGCGAATCCGGGGCCGCGCCATCCTCGTCCCCTGACCACCAACTGTGTCTTGCTGAGTCTGCTGGCCGGAAGCCCGTGAAGGCCTCCTTGCCTACTCTGAAGGTAGGTAAGGAGGCCTTCACGGACCCTCAAGGTTCGTCACCGGCAGCTCATCTGCATCAGTGACCACAACTGTCACAGCGGCGGCGCGTGAAGGTCCCCTTCCCACACTCGACGCGGGTCCTGACTGGTAAGGACGGTTAGAGCGGATCGGTGTTTTGAATGTTGAGGGTCGTGCGGGTCTCGGGGTTGATAGAGCCGGAAGCTCGGCGTGCCAGGTGCCGACGATGTAGGAATCGGGACGTTGAGTGTCCTAATTCCTACATCGTCGAGGGGTTGCTCGGGTCGAGGACCTTGATCAACGGAAGATCGGGGACGTTGAACGTCCCGAATCCTCCGTTGATCAAGGTCATACCGAGCGGGGAAGATTCCGGACACTGAACGTCCCCAATCCTCCCCACTCGCCGGCATCGGCTCCGCCACAGCAGTGTCAAGCCGAGTGGGTGAGCAAGTACAGGTTCACCAGAACCGTCCTCACCACTCACGACACAATGGGCCCGTGCACCTCGACGAACTCCTCACCGGCCAGCCCACGGAAGTCCTCACCCGGGCCCTCGAGCTTCCCTCCGCCGAGCGGAAAGCCCTCGTCCCCGAACTCCTGGCCGCCTTCAAGGACAGCCGCGAGTTCGTCGAGATCAAGCCCGACACCTACGGCGCCCGCAACCCGCTCAGGGCCCAGCAAGCCGCGACCGCCCTCTGGACCGCGCTCCCCGCCAGCGACCCCCTGCTGCGCAAACTCTGGATCGCCTCGCCCACGATCCTCGAACGGGTCCTGCAGGACCGCTCCCTCACCGAACGCAAGACGATCGCGCTGCGCATGATCGGCCACCACACCGCCTGGGAAGCCATCCGCCGCATGATCCTCGACGGCGACCTCGAACCCATCCGGACACCGGAATACCACGCCGGCTGGTTCCGCTGGGCCGGACGCTTCCGCGGCAAATCGCTGGCCGAACGGCTCCGGACCGAACGCGAAGCCCTCACCGAAATCTGGGAACTGCTCACGATCGAAGGCAACGGCGACGCCAGCTTCGCCGCCTTCGACAAGTACGTCCGCGACGAGGACAAATGGTCCACCGCGCTGCTCGAACTCACCGAGACCGGCGAACTCGACCGCACCCGGCTCCTCGACCTCACTCTCGACATCCTCGCCCGCGACTTCGCCGCCTTCCGCGCCCAGTGGTACTCCGCGCTCCACGAAGCGCTCGCCCCCACCCCGGACGAACGCACAGCGGCTCAGCACCGCTACGCCCGGCTGTGCGGAAGCAGCCTCCCCCGCACCGTCTCCTTCGCCGTCAAAGCACTGTCCCTTGTGGACAAACAAGGCACACTCGACGACGAAGTCGCACTCCAGCACCTCCCCGCCGCGGCCGCCGGACGCGGCGCCGCCACCGCCAAACTCGCCCTCAAACTCGCCGGCCGCATCGCCGACCGGCGCCCCGAACTCACCGACCTCGCCAACGAAGTCTTCGAAGCGGCAATCACCCACGACGCCTCCGACGTCCGCGCCATCGCCACCGCCCGGCTCGGTGTCACCCCTGAGGCGCCACCCGTCATCGAGACCACCGAGTACCCGGAACCCACCCGAACACCCTGGAACCAGCGCAAAACGCTGACCGCCCCGCTCGAAATCCCCGACACCCCGGCCGCGGTCGCCGAAGCCCTCTCCTCCCTGCTCGCCGACCCCGACCAGGCAGACCTCCTCCTGGCCGCCCTCGACGGCGCCCACCGTGTCGCCGGTGAGCTCCAGGACGCACTCGAACCGCTGGTGAAACGCGCCGCCCGAATCGCCGACCAGCAGTACAGCGCGGCGGTACCGAAGATGATCGCCACCCTCGTCCTCGGCCTCACCGGCCGCGACGTCGCCCCGCTACCGCAGGTCGACGGCTGGCGCCGCCCACTCCACCACCGGATCACCGCCCTCCTCGAAGGCACCGCCGTCCCCGTCTCCGCCGCCACCCACCATGGCGGCTGGCTCGACCCGGTCGTCTTCGTCGCCCGCATGCTCGAACACCCCGACGCGGCCGAAGACGACGTCGCCGACGCACTGCTCCGGCTCGCCCCCGACACGAGATCCGCCGCCCTCGCGCTCGCCACGGATCTCACCGGACCGCACGCCGACACCATCCGCTACGCCCTCGGCGGACCGGCCATCGACAACACGGGCTGGACCGCCCTCGCCGCCGCCCGCGCCCGGCACCCCGAATCCGCAGACCCCGCCGCCGCACTCCGCGGCGAACCCGGACCGCCCATCACCTGGACGCCGAAAGCCGGCCTGACCCACTACGGCTCGAACACACTGAACGTCGAACAAACCCCGGAACCCGTCTCACCGGGGGTTCCTTGGCTGGGCATCCCGTTCGAGGGCCGGGCCCCCGAATGGCTCGGCTTCACCGAATGCCACGAAGCGGTTTCCTCCCCGTACGACCGCGACCACCTCGAAGCCACCGTCGCCGGGAACCTGTACTTCAACGACATCGAAGTCGGCTATCCCGTGGAGAAGGCCGCGCTGCCACCGTTCCTCGACAGCCCCTCGGTACCGGGCATCCCCGGCACGATGCTCCTCGCCACCACTCTGGCGCTGAAACGCCCCGCCGCCGTCCAACTCGGGACGGACGCCGTGCTCACCCTGCTGGAGCAGCGGATGCTCGGCCCCCACGCGCTCGGCGAGGCCTTGGGCGTACTCGGCTCGCAACTCATCATCACGCGGCTGGCACCCCGGCTCGCGGTCATCGCGAACGAACACCCGATCGCCGTACTGTCCACACTGGACACTTTGCTGCCGAAGCTGGCCTCCTCCCACCGCGGCATCTTCGCGCTGCTGGAGCTCGCCGCGGACCTCGTGGACCGCGGAGCGGGCACGATCAGCGCCGAAACGAAGGAATGGCTCACAGGCTTCAAGGGCAGCTCGAAAGCGGCGAAGGCGGCGTCACGACTCGGCGGCTGACATCCGAGCCGCCAGCACGTGCGAACAGGGCCCTCGGTTCTCCTGATGCTTGGCCCACCACGCACACGTGCACCCGGCGGGCGAAAGCCGGACACGCTGCACCGAGCCCGCGCGGGTGATCTCGTAGCCGCCGTCCGGCAACATACGGACCGCTCCGGTGGCAACGAGCTCCCGGGCTTTCGCCAGCCTGCCGTTCGCCGGAGCGGCCCCGCTCGGGAGCTCACGTGGGAACCACGTGCCGTCGACGACGTCGTGCCCGGCGCGACCCGCGACGAGTTCCGGCGCTTCGAGCCCCTCCGCCAGCACGTTCAGCCAGCCGCCTTCGCCAGAGAAACCGCGGGACGGCTCCGGGGACAACGTTACGACGAGCCGCGCACGCTCCAACCGGAGCACCCAAGTCGCGACCTCGCTGTCCGGTCGCGTGTAGACGGTCAGCCCCTGGACGAACCGGGTGAGCGGCTCGACGATCCGCAACCGATGGAGCCCGGTCGCCGGGATCGAGTCCCGGCCCGTCCGTGACGTCAGCCGGAGCCCACGGCCCGACGCCACCGCCCAAGAGTTACCGACCGAAGTGGGGAGCTTCCGCAGGAAGTTCCGCGCCTCCGTCTTGTCCAGCTCCGCCTTCTCGACCGCACCCGCCGTGACAGCGGCGACCTCGGCGAACCCCGACACCCAGCGATCCGGCAACGGCACCACGGACTCGTCGTTCTGCCCGTCGAGCGTGCGGAGGCGGATTCCCTCGCCACGAACGGTCAGATGCAACGGATCCTGGGCGACGACCCCGGCCAGAACGGTCCTCGTCGCCTCGGACAGATCCACGTTGGTGCAACCCTCACCGAGCTCACCCGCCTCCAGCAGATCGAGCCTGGCGTAGACGCCGCAGCACGGCGAGAAAGCCTCCGCTCGCAGCGTCGTCCGATCCGCGGTGAACACCGGATCGGACTCGGCGATCAACCGCTTCACCATGGACGGCGGCGTCCAGAACCGGGTGCGGGCGACCTTCCCCAGCACGAGCAGCGCCTGGGCCGCCTGTGCTCCGGGCACCACAAAACCCTGGAAGAGCACGGACGTCGGAGCGTCCTCTTCCAGCTGCTCCAGCAAGACCTCGGTGACCACCGCGCAACCCTAGCCAGTGCCCCCGACAGTCTTTGCGGGTTTTGTCATCAGCTTGAAGTTGATGTTGTCAACTGCCCGACTGAATAGGTCGTTATACACTTCGAGGCTGACGACGCCGGTAGGCGCGTTGCTGGCACGCCCGCGAGCAGTAGTCCCGAGGCCTGCCCCGCCCTCCCCCGTCCAACGGCTTACCGCAGACGACGCACTCCCCTCCCCCGGTTTCGTCACTGATTACCTCACTCCCCTGGCTTCGGACGAGCGCCTCGATACCGTCGAGGGTCCTCCGCAGCCCGAATTCGAAGGCGTCCAGCGGAGCATCCATTCCCCCGGCCTTCCACAGCCGCTCCAGTGCCGGATAGCGGTCCAGGCGCTCGAAGAGGGACTCGCGTTCACTCCACCAGCGCTCATGGGTCACCCCCGTGCGCCGCTGGAGCTCCGCGGCCTCCCCCGCCTGACGTGCGGCCGACTCGACGAATCCGCCCACCAGGTTCACCACCGCGATGACTTCCGCCGGCGCCAAACCGCTACGCGAAGCCACGTCCAGCGCGTGGTCGTAGCCCGCCATGATGTTCGGCCCCGGGAGGCGGCGGGAACCGGCGCTGTGGACCAGCCACGGATGCCGGTGGTGCATCTCCCAGGCTCGCCGCGCCCAGCGTTCGAGACCCGCTCGCCAGCCGAGCCCATCCGAAGACCCCATCGGGAACTCGCCGTACACCGCGTCACGCATGAGCTCCACCAGCTCGGCCTTGCCGGGGACGTACCGGTAGAGCGACATGGTGGTGGTGCCGAACCGTTCCGCGACCTTGCGCATCGACAGCGAGGAGAGCCCTTCGGCGTCCGCGACCTCGACGGCCGCCGCGACGATCCGGCCGAGGCTCAACCCGGGCCGCTCCGGCTCGGACGTCCCCCACAGCAGCTCGATCGCGCGCTCCGGATCCGGCTGCGCGTCGTCTTCCGCCACCCGCTACTCCCTTGACGCTCTTCGCTCGTTCGTGTTTAGCTGATAAACCTCAGTATATCCCATATACCTCTCGCAGGAGCGCTTCAGCATGCCCGAAATCAGGTTCTTCGTATCCCCGGACGGCAGAGACGACTGGCCCGGCACCGCCGAACAGCCGTTCGCCGGCCCGAAAGCCGCCCAGAAGGCCGTCCGTGCCGCAGCGGCCACCATGACCGGCGACGTCATCGTGTCCTTCGCGGCCGGCGTCTACCACCTGGACGAACCTCTTGTCTTCGCTGACACACAGGGCGATTCCGGCTCGAACGGCTTCCGCGTGATCTACCAGGCACACGGCTACGGATCAGCCGACCAGGCCGAAGTGGAGCTGAGCGGCGGCCGCGAGATCACCGGCTGGACGACAGGCGACGACGGCGTCTGGACCGCGCCGATCGGCGACCTGGCGCCACGACGGCTCACCGTCGACGGCAAACCCGCGACCAGAGCGGCCCGCATGGACGGACCCCCGGGAAACGTGACGAAAACAGCGTCTGGTTACGTCACGGACAGCACTGAACCTCAGGAGTGGCCGGACCCCTCCGGGCTGGAGTTCGTGTATCCGGGCGTCTACCCGTGGTCCGAAGCCCGGCTCGCGGTCGCGTCGATCTCCGGTGACGCCTCCTCGACCACGATCACCATGGCTCAGCCCGCCTTCGATCACGCCAAATCCCTCTACGACGCCAAGTGGTACGGCGCAGGTGGCGACGGCGCCTGGGATGGCCTGGCCGCGCCGACAACGCTCGAGAACAACGTGGCTTTCCTGGCCGAACCAGGAACCTTCGCCGTCAGCCGCACCGACAAGGGCGAGCACGTCCTGCATTACCGCCCTCGTCCCGGAGAGAAGATCGGCGAGACCAGCGTCGTCGCTCCGGCGCTCGAAACGCTTATCAGCGCACGAGGTGTCCGCGACCTCGTGCTACGCGGCTTCAGCTTCACCGACGCGACCTGGTCCGGCCCTGCCCGCACCGGCGGCTACCTGCACTATCACGGCAACGCGCGCTACGAACGAGGCGACTTCCAGAAGATCGACCTCGGCGCGGACGTGGGCTACGTCCATGTGCCCGCGGAGCCGGTCCAGCTGCCAGCCAACGTCAGCCTCACGTCCGTCAGCCGGGTCTCCCTGGAGGGCAACCACTTCACCCGGCTCGGCGCGGGAGGACTGCTGATCGAAGACGCCACTGACGTGCGGATCCGGGCGAACGTCTTCGACGAGATCTCGGGCAGCGGGATCGCCGTCCACACGAGCACCCGGGTCACGGTCGAAGACAACCTGGTCCACCACATCGGCACCGAGTACCGCGGTTCGCCCGCCGTCCTCGTGGTCGAGTCCGCGGAGACCGTCGTGGCACACAACGAGATCCGCGACGTCCCGCACAACGGCATCGTGATCACCGGCGGCGAGCGCGCCAAGGGCACGCAGGTGATCTCGAATCTCGTCGAACGCAGCATGGGGAAGCTCATGGACGGCGGCGGGATCTACCTGTCGGCTCCGCAGGGCTCGTCGTTCGCCGGCGGGGCGTTGGTCCGCGGCAATGTCGTCCGCGACGTACTCACGTCGTACAACTTCGGCCTCTACACCGACTACGGCGCGGCGTGGATCACCGTCCTCGGCAACATCGTCCACCGGGCCGACACCCCGATCGTGCTCCAGGTGGGGCCGCCGATGGAGAACGTCGCCTTCGTCGGCAACTTCTGGGACGCCCTGCCCGACGGCTACGACACACCACCTGAGACGGTGACCGTCGCTGGGAACACGGTGCTGCCCAAGGAGAGCTTCGACGAAGCCATCCGGGCGGACCCGGCGGGCGCGGACATCCTCGCGAGGGCGGGCCGCCGGGGTCTGGAACGATGATCACCGCTCCTGCCGGGCGCGAGTCCGGCAGGAGCCGCTCCGGCCACGATTCCCGAGGAGACCACGCGCGATGCCGACCCAGACCACGGAAGCCCCCGGGTCCCGCCGACGTCTCGCGCGGATCGCGACCGAGGTGCTCGCTCCTTGGGTCTGGGTGCTCGGCCTCCCGCTGATCGTCGCCTGGAAGGTCACCGGATATCACGTCGGCGAGACGGTGCTCTGGGGTCTCGTCGTCGGCGTCACCGGCTCGCTGATCCCGATGGCCGTGATCGTGCGCGGCGCCAGGAAGGGCAAGTGGGACAGCCACCATGTCACCGATCGCGCCGGACGGCTCGTCCCGTTCGCGGTCTGCATCGGCTCGCTGACCGCCGGCTTCGTCGGCCTGATCGCCGGCGGTGCCCCGCACCAGATGATCGCGCTCGCGGCCGCCGAGCTCGTCTGCCTGGTCGCCGCGCTCGCGATCACCTTCGGCCTCGAGTTCAAGATCTCGATGCACGCGATGGTGGCGGCGGGTGCGGCCGTGATGCTGATCCGCGTCTACGGCCCCTGGCTCGCACTGGTCTTCCTCGGCGTCGCCTGGGTCTGCTGGTCCCGCGTCGAGCTCGGTGATCACACCAAAGCCGAGGTCACGGCCGGAATGGCCGCGGGTGTCGTCCTTGGCGGTGGTGTTTATCTATTGCTTGACGCTGTTTTGATCTGAGCCACGCCGTATAGGTCGTTATACGCTTCCCAGTCGCCTGATGCCTTCGGCGAGTTCGGCGACGTCCGCCGCGGCGGCGAAGCCGAGCCGGAGGAACGGACCTGCCGGTTCGGCGGCGAAGAACCGGTCCCCTGTCCCGACCACGACTCCCCGCTCCCTCGCCGCGCGGGCGACCGCGTTCGTGTCACTCCCCGCCGGTAGCCGCACCCACAGGTGGAGTCCGCCCTCGGGCAGCCGCGCGACAGTCCACTCTGGACATTCCCCGGCCAGCGCCGCGGCCGCTTTTCCGCACCGCTGCCGCAGTTCGGAGCCCAGCTTCCGCACGTGCCGTTCCCAGGACGGCGCGCTGAGCAGTTCGAGGGCCGCCTCCTGCAGCGGACGGGAGACGAAGAAGTCGTCGACCCTCCGGATGGCCTTCATCCGGTCGAGAACGGGCCCACGCGCGATCAGCGCCCCGATCCGGAGGCTCGGCGCGGCGGCTTTGGTCACCGACGTCAGATGGACGACCGTGCCGTCGCGATCGTCGGCGATCAGCGGACGCGGTGCCGTGCCCCCATGCGAGAGGTGCCGGGCGAAATCGTCCTCCAGCACGAAGGCGCCCGCCGCGCGCGCCACCTCCAGCACCTGAGTGCGGTGCTCCGGCGTGAGCACGGTCCCGGTCGGGTTGTGAAAGGTGGGCTGGCAGTAGAACAGCCGGGCACCGGTCATCGCGAACGCCTCGGCCAGCAGATCCGGCCGGACCCCGTCGTCGTCGATCGGGACCGGCACCGGGCGGAGCCCCGCCGCCCGCGCGGCGGCGAGTGCTCCCGGATAGGTCGGCGATTCGACGAGGACCGGGCTGCCGGGTGCCGCGATCGCCCGGAACGCCATGGACAGCCCGCTCTGGCCGCCGGCGGTGATCAGGACGTCGTCAGGTGACGCACCGGCGGGTCCCGCGAACACCGACCTCAACGCGGCCAGACCGGCGGCGGGGGCCCGGTCCCAGGAATCCGGACGGCGTCCTGCCCGTGCGAGGGCCGCGCTCAGGAAGCGGGTCGCCTGCAGTGAGCGATGCGGATATCCGCCGTCGAGAAGGATCGCGCCCTCCGGCGGCGGACCGAGGACACCGGTGAGCGACGTCGTGTCGACGCTGCGGTCGGTCAGCGCGACGGTCTGCCAAGCCGTGTCGAGTGGTCCCTCCGCCACCGACGGCCTGGCCGCCACATACGTCCCGCTCCCGGGCCGGGTCACGACGGCACCCTCGGCCGCCAGCAGAGCGATCGCGCGCGAGACCGTCACCGGGCCGACCCGGTAGCGCTCGATCAGCTCACGGCTACTGGGCAGCCGGTCCCCCGCGGCCGCCGAGCGGATCAGGGAACGCAACTGGAGGACGAGTGCGGAAGTGCTACTATCCGACATGAAAGACCATGATAGTGCTACTGGAAACCGCACCGAATCACTACTGGACATCGCCGCTCTGCGGGCCGATACGCCGGGCAGCGAGAAGGTCGTCCACTTCAACAACGCGGGCTGTGGGCTCCTGGCGAAGCCGGTGCTCGCCGCCATGCTCGATCATCTGAAGCTCGAAGCCGAGATCGGCGGCTACGAGGCCGCCGCGGCACGGTCGGATCAGGTCGCGGGCTTCTACCGCGAAATCGCCGCGTTGATCAACGCGCGGCCCCGCAACATCGCCTTCGCGGCGAGCGCCACCCACGCCTACTCCACCGCGCTTTCCTCGATCCGGTTCGAACCCGGCGACGTCGTGCTCACCACCCGCAACGACTTCATCTCCAACCAGATCGCGTTCCTGTCGCTGCGGAAGCGGTTCGGCGTCGAGATCGTGCACGCACCGGACACCCGTGGGGGCGGTGTCGACGTCGAGGCCATGGCGGCCCTGATGCGTACGAGGAAACCGAAACTGGTCGCTGCCACGCACATCCCGACCAACTCGGGGCTCGTCCAGCCGGTCGCCGAAATCGGGCGGCATTGCCGGGAGCTCGACCTGCTGTACCTGGTCGACGCCTGCCAGTCGATCGGCCAGTACCCCATCGACGTCGCAGAGATCGGCGCCGACCTGCTCACCTCGACGTGCCGCAAATTCCTGCGCGGTCCGCGCGGTTCGGGGTTCCTGTTCGTCTCCGACCGGTTCCTCGAAGCCGGGCACGAGCCGCTGTTCATCGACATGCACGGTGCCCGCTGGAGCGCGCCCGGCGCGTACGAACCCACGAAGTCGGCTTCCCGCTTCGAAGAATGGGAATTCCCTTACGCCACCGTGCTCGGCTGCGCGGTCGCGGCGAGGTATGCCCGTGAGGTCGGCCTGGAGGCGATCTCACGACGCACCCCCGCGCTCGCGGCGAGGCTGCGGGACGGTCTCGGCGCCATCGCGGGCGTCGAAGTCCTCGACCGGGGGCCGGAACTGGGCGCCTTGGTGACGTTCTCCATCAAGGGCTGGGAAGCCGTGCCCTTCAAGGAGGCCATGGACGCCAGGCGGATCAACTCGGCGCTCAGCTACCGGGAGTTCGCGCAGTTCGACTTCGGCGACAAGGACGTCGACTGGTGCCTGCGGCTGAGCCCGCACTACTACAACACCGAGCGGGAAGTGGACGACGTCGCCGCGGCCGTCGCCGAACTCGCCGCCTGAACGCGGTCTCCCCGCCTGGGCACTGGGGGTGCCCGGGCGGGGAGACCGTCAGGAGGTCAGGCCCCGGCGAGACCGCGGCGCTTCAGCAGCGGCTCGATCTCCGGGTCGCGGCCGCGGAACGCGCGGAAGGCGGCCATCGGGTCGACGCTGCCGCCCCGTCCGAGCAGTTCGCGGCGGAAGTGGTCGCCGTTCTCCCTGGTGAGCCCTCCGTTCTCGCGGAACCACTGCACGGTGTCCGCGTCGAGGACCTCGCTCCAGATGTAGGAGTAGTACCCGGCGCTGTAGCCGCCGCTGAAGATGTGCGCGAAGTAGGTGGTGCGGTAGCGCGGCGGCACCGCTTCCAGCGCGACCCCGGCCTTGGTCAGCGCCTCGGCCTCGAACCGCTGGACGTCGTCGACGTTGTCCTCGGTGCCCAGCGCGTGCCACGCCTGGTCGAGGAGCGACGCCGCGAGGTACTCGGTGGTCGAGAAGCCCTCGCCGTACTGCTGGGAGGCCAGGAGCTTGTCGATCTGCTCCTGCGGCAGCGGCTCGCCGGTCACGTGGTGCTTGGCGTAGTTGGCCAGGACCTCGGGCCACAGCATCCACATCTCGTTGACCTGCGACGGGTACTCGACGAAGTCACGCGGGACGTTGGTGCCGGAGAACATCGGATACTCGACGTCCGAAAGCAGCGAGTGCAGCGCGTGCCCGAACTCGTGGAACGCGGTGACGACCTCGTCGAAGGTCAGCAGGGTCGGCTCGCCCGCCGGCGGCTTGGCGACGTTGAGCACGTTCACCACGACCGTCTTGGTGCCCAGGAGCTTCGTCTGGTCGACGAAGTTGTTCATCCAGGCGCCGCCGCGCTTGGAGTCGCGGGCGTAGTAGTCGAGCAGGAACAGGCCGAGCTCCGAGCCGTCGGCGTCGAAGACCTCGAAGATCCGGACCTCGGGGTGGTACTTCGGCAGATCCTCCCGCTCGGTGAAGCCCAGGCCGTACAGCTTCGACGCGGCGAAGAAGACGCCGTCGGTCAGCACACGGTTCAGCTCGAAGTACGGGCGCAGCGCGGCGGTGTCGACCTCGAAGCGGTCCTTGCGCACGCGCTCGGCGTAGAACGCCCAGTCCCACGGCCGCAGGATCGCGCCCGGGATGTCGGCTTCGAGGTAGCGCTGCAGTTCTTCGGCCTCCGCCTTGGCGTTGGCGACCGCGACCGGCGCGAGACGTTCCAGGAGCCCGACAGCGGCCTGAGCGGTCTTCGCGGTCTCGTCCTCGATGACGTACGAAGCGTGGTCGGGGAAGCCGAGCACGGCAGCCCGCTCCGCCCGCAGGCGGACCAGTTCGGCCACGATCCCGTTGTTGTCGGACTCGTTGCCCCGGTTGCCGCGCGAGACCGACGCGGTGAAGATCCGCTCGCGCAGCGCACGGTCCTCCAGCGAAGCCAACGCGGCCTGCGCGGTCGGCAAGGTCAGCTTGAGGACGTACTTGCCTTCCTCACCGGCGGTTTCGGCGGCCGTGGCGATCTCGTCCTCGCCCAGTCCCGCGAGCTCCGCGACGTCGTCGACGACCACGGCGAGCTCGTTCGTGTCCTTGAGCAGGTTCTGCTGGAAGCGGGTCGACAGCGTGGAAAGCTGCTCGTTCAGCTCGCGCAGGCGCTTCTGGTCGGCCTCGGGCAAGCCGGCGCCGGCACGGCGCACGTCGGTGTGGTGGCGCTCCAGAAGGCGGAGCGACTCGCCGTCGAGGCCGAGTTCGTCCTTGCGCTCGAACAGGGAGTTGATCCTGGCGAACAACGCGGGGTTCAGGTTGATGGCGTCCGCGTGCGCGGCCAGCCGCGGCGCCATCTCGGCCTGCACGCGCTGGATCTCGTCGTTCGCGTTCGATCCGGCGAGGTTGAAGAACACGCTGGACACGCGGGACAGCAGCCTGCCGGACTTCTCGAGCGCGACGATGGTGTTCTCGAAGGTCGGCGGCTCCGCGGAATTGGCGATCTCTTCGATTTCCGCGGCGTGCTCGGCGAGACCCGCCTCGAAGGCGGGAAGGAAGTGTTCGTCGGCGATCCGGTCGAACGGCGGAAGGGCGTAGGGCAGCTCACTCGGCGCGGCGAACGGGTTGTCCTGCGAAATCATCGGTGTTGCTCCCGGGTCGTCGAATCTGCTGTTCAGGCCACCTTACGGGCAGTGAGGGGCCGGTGGATGCCGTCCGTGGCGTGACACCGCGGACGAGGAGTCGTCACGCTCCGGTGGTACCGCCCACCACCGCGTCGGAGCTAGGTTTTCCCTTGCCACGCTTGGCTTTCGCCTTGGGCGACGGTGGGGCGATACCGGCCAGGTCGCCGCCGTTGTCGTTGACGCGCAACACGAACGGACGAGTCTCGGTGTACCGGACAACCGAAACCGACGCCGGGTCGACCACGATCCGCTGGAAGGAATCGAGATGCTGGCCGAGCGCGTCGGCGAGGATCGCCTTGATCACATCGCCATGACTGCATAAGAGCCATACCGCGTTTTCGCCGTACTTCTCGGTGATCCGGGCGTCGTGCGCGCGAACGGCCGCGACCGACCGCGCCTGCATCTCGGCGAGCCCTTCGCCGCCGGGGAAGACCGCGGCCGACGGATGCGCCTGCACGACCCGCCAGAGGGGTTCCTTCACCAGATCCTTGAGCGCGCGCCCGGTCCATTCGCCGTAGTCCACTTCGGACAAACCCGGCTCTTTGACCTTGTCCAGACCGCGTGCCTCGGCCAGCTTCGCGACCGTCTGGCGGCAGCGGAGCATCGGCGAGACCACCAGCTCGGCGAGCGGGACCGGGGCCAGGCGCTCGACGAGCGCGGCCGCCTGCGCCCGGCCGGTGTCGTCCAGGCCGACCTTGGGCGTGCGCCCAGCCAGCACACCCGAACCGTTCGCCGTGGACTTGCCGTGGCGCAGAAGGATCACAGTACTCACGTGGCCCACCCTACGTGTCGTGCTTTGCCCACTCCCGAAATGCGCGGGTCACAGGTGCGGGCCCTCCTGCGGGTCCAGGACACCGGTGAAGATCAGGACGAAAAGCAGCGCGCCCAGCACGAGCCGGTAGATCACGAACGGAACGAAGCTCTTGGTCTTGATGTAGGACATCAGCCACGCGATGACGGCGTACCCGACACCGAACGCGACCAGCGTCGCCAGGATCGTCGGCCCCCACTGCGCCGGTGCGCCGTCCTTGCCGATGTCGGTCAGCTTGTACAGACCCGAGCCGAACACCGCCGGCAGCGCCAGCAGGAAGGAGTATTCAGCCGCTTCGGCGCGGGTGTAGCCGAGCAGCAGCCCGGCGCTGGTGGTGCCACCGGAGCGCGAGACACCCGGGATCAGCGCCAGCGCCTGCGCGAACCCGAAGCCGAGGCCGTGCGGCACGGTCAGGTGGTCGAGGGTGCGCTGCTGCTTCCCGATACGGTCGGCCACCAGGAGGATCAGGCCGAACACGATCAGCGTGGTCGCGGTGATCCGCAGGTCACGGAAGGTTTCGTCGATGGCGTCCTGCAGCAGCAGGCCCAGCACCACGATCGGCAGCGAGCCGACGATGATCAGCCAGCCCAGCCGCGCGTCGGGGTCCTGTCGCCAGTCCTTCTTGTAGACCGAGAAGAACCAGGCGCGGAGGATCTTCCCGATCTTCGACGAGAAGTACAGGATGACCGCGAGTTCGGTGCCGATCTGGGTCACCGCGGTGAACGCGGCGCCCGGGTCGTCCCAGCCGGCGAGCGCCGCGGTGATCCGCAGATGCGCGCTGGACGAGATCGGCAGGAACTCCGTGAGGCCCTGGACGAGTCCGAGGACCAGTGCTTCGAACCATCCCATCAGGCGACACCGGCCGATTCGACGGCTTCGGCGGCGACTTCGAGGGCGTGTGCGGAGCCCTCGGGATCCGGCATGGCGGGCGCGACGGTCAGCGTCGTGACGCCGGACTCCGCGAAGGCCTGCATCCGCTCGGCGATGCGCTCCTTGGGCCCCAGCAGCGACGTCGCGTCGATGAACTCCAGCGGGACGGCCGCCATGGCGCCCTCGTAGTCCTTGCCCAGGTACTTCTGCTGCACATCGGCCGCTTCGCGTTCGAAGCCCATCCGGCAGGCGAGCTGGTTGTAGAAGTTCTTCTCGCGGCTGCCCATCCCGCCGATGTACAGCGCCGCGTACCCGCGGACCGCGTCGGCGCAGGCCTTCCAGTCCTCACCGACCACGAGCGGGACGGTGGGGACGACGTCGAAGCCGTCGAGGGAGCGCTCGGCCTTCGCCGCACCGGCCTGGATCAGCTTCAGCTGCTCGCCGGCGTGCTCCGGCGAGTAGAACACCGGCAGCCAGCCGTTCGCGATCTCGCCGGTCAGTTCGAGGTTCTTCGGGCCGATGGCGGCCAGGTACACGGGGATCTCTTCGCGCACGGGGTGCACGGTCAGGGTCAGTGCCTTGCCTGGTCCGCCGGGCAGCGGCAGCTGGAAGTGGTCGCCGTCGTACCGGACCCGGTCGCGGCTCAGCGCCTTGCGGACGATCTCGACGTATTCGCGAGTGCGGCCGAGCGGCGACGCGAACTTCACGCCGTGCCAGCCCTCGGAGACCTGCGGGCCGGAAACACCGAGGCCGAGGCGGAACCGGCCGCCGGAGAGCGTGTCCAGGGTCGCGGCGGTCATCGCGGTCATCGCCGGTGTCCGCGCGGGGATCTGAAACACCGCGCTGCCCACGTCGATCCGGGAGGTCTGCGCCGCCACCCATGAGAGCACCGTCGGCGCGTCCGAACCGTAGGCCTCCGCGGCCCAGACGACCGCGTAGTCCAGTTCGTCCGCCTTCTTCGCCAATGCCAGGTTGGCCGCGTCGTTCCCCGCGCCCCAATAGCCCAAGTTCAGTCCGAGTCGCACGGCGTGAATGTATCCATCGGAGTGTCACTCCTCCGTTCAGGGTGTTGACAGCCGATAACCCGCACGGTGGTACTCGATCACGACACGCTCACCTGCTCCGCGACCCGCACTTGCCTTCCGGCTAGGCTCGCCCGTCGTGGAAAAGCGACAGCTCGGCCGGTCGGGACTTCGTGTCTCGCGGATGGCCCTCGGGACCATGACGTGGGGTGGCGACACCGACTCGGAGGAGGCGGCCAGCCAGCTGGTCGCGTTCGTCGACGCCGGGGGCACCCTGGTCGACACCGCCGACATCTACGGCGAGGGAGAGAGCGAGCGCGTCCTCGGCGCGCTGCTCGGCGACCTGGTCCCCCGGGACGACATCGTGCTCGCCACCAAGGCCGTCGCCCGCCGCACCGACGGCCCGTTCGGCGGCGGCGCCTCGCGCGGTGCCCTGCTGAGCGCGCTCGAAGGCTCGCTGCGACGGCTCGGCACCGACCACATCGACCTCTGGCAGCTGCACGCCTGGGACACCACCGTGCCGGTCGACGAGACCCTCGCCGCCCTCGAATACGCCGTGACCAGCGGAAAGGCCCGCTACGTCGGCGTCTCCAACTACTCGGGCTGGCAGCTGGCGACCGCCGCGGCCCGCAGTTCGGCCGTCGCCCCGCTGGTCTCCACGCAGGTCGAGTACTCGCTGCTGGAGCGCGGGGTCGATCGCGAAGTCGTCCCCGCGGCGGAGCACCACGGCATCGGGCTCCTGCCCTGGGCGCCGCTCGGCCGGGGCGTGCTCACCGGCAAGTACCGCAGCGGGACCCCCGCCGATTCACGCGGCGCTTCGAGTGTTTTCGCGGGCTATGTCGAACATCACCGGACCGATCGCGCGGCCCGGATCGTGCAGGCGGTCGCGACGGCCGCGGACGGCCTCGGCACCTCGCCGCTGGCGGTCGCGCTGGCGTGGGTCCGCGACCGGCCCGGAGTGGTCGCGCCCGTGGTCGGAGCCCGTGACACCGGTCAGCTGACCGGTTCGCTGACCGCCGAGGACATCACGCTCCCGCCCGCCATCCGCTCGGCGCTCGACGACGTCAGCGCGATCGAGGTCGGGTACCCGGAACGCGGCCTCTGAGCCGTCTCGAATAGTGGATTAGGTGACTGTTGGGTGACGCTGACGTGACGTGGTGGAGTTCCAGGAGGATGCTGGACAAGTCCGTTCGACGAGTAGCAGGTGGAGGCACCAAGGTGGGTCGGCTGTCCGCCGTTTCCCGGATCGCGATCCCGCTCGCCGGTGTCCTGGTGCTCTCGTCCTGTAGTACGGACGACACGCCCAACGACTCCTTGCAGATCGTGCAGAACCCCGTCGCGGCGACCGCGGCGGTCTCCCCCGCCGTGACGGTCAAGCCCGCCGGTTCGGTGTTCGCGGTGCCGGGCGTGCGGGCCCTGGTGACCGACGAGGCGAGCAAGTCGCTGGTCGTCGCCGTCTCGGAGCCGCCGTCACTGCGCATCTACGATCTCGCCGCCTTGGACGCCCCGAAGACGACCGTGGCCTTGCCCGGTCCTGCCGAGCGCCTGACGGTCTCGGGCTCCCAGGTGCTCGCCAGCGTGCCCGGCAAGAGCCTCTTGGCGAAGGTCTCCCTGCCCGGTGGCGCGCTGGAGACGGTCGCGGTCGCGGGGCAGCCGTCGGCCGGCCTCGCCGACGGCGACGCGACGCTGGTCTCCGTCCGGGACCGTAAGGCCGTCGAGGTGCTGTCGAAGAACGCGGGACCGAGGACCATCACCGGCCAGATCTACAGCGCCGACGACGTGCTGAGCACCGGTGACGGCGTGGTCGTGCTCGACAAGCTCCGCACCGCCCTGTTCGCCGTCGACCTCACCGAAGGCAAGATCGGCGAGGGCCTGCGCGCCGGTGACGGTGCGGCCAACGCCGTCACCGACGATCTCGGCCGGGTCTTCGTCACCGACGCGCGCGCGGGCGCACTGCTGGCGTTCTCCACGACGCCGTTGCTGCTGCGCCAGCGCTATCCCGTTCCCGGCGGGGCGTACGGCATCGCCTACGACCGCACCCGCGGCCTCGCCTGGGTCACGCTCACCGAACGCAACGAGGTCGTCGGTTTCGACGTCCGCGGTGGAGAGCCGATCGAGAAGCACCGGTTCCCCACCGTGCGGCAGCCAGATTCGGTCACCGTCGACGAGCAGGGCCGCCGTGTGGTCGTCGGCTCGGCCATCGGAGAAGGGATCCAGGTGATCACGCCATGACAGTGGTGGACGAGGCGGTGGTCGAAGGGGATTGGGAGTACCGGCGGTTGCAGCTTCCGCCCGGTGTTTCCCGGCGGGCGGCGGCGACGCAGCTGTCGATCCACGCCGAGTTCGCCGGCTGGGAGCTTTCGACCGTCCGGCTCTACTCGGACGGGACCCGGAGGGTGTGGTTGCGCCGCAAGCGCACCGCCACACCGCTGCCCGGCCTCATCACCTGAGAGCCCGGCGTCTGTTAGCGCCTGAAGCCTGAAGTACGTGAAGGCCCCCTTCACTGCGCTAGACGCAATGAAGGGGGCCTTCACGTACTCGGGAAGGTGTGAAGGTCGAGTTTCCTCGGCTGAGCCGAGGGAAGGGGTCTTTCACGCGCTGCTGCTGTGACTGGTGGTACTCATGGGGCGCACGTGGGCGGACCACATTCCGTGAAGGCCTCCTTGCGGGACCCAGAGTCCCTCAAGGAGGCCTTCACGGACCGGGCGGCCCCTTCAGCTCTTGAAGACCCGGCCCAGCCAGTCGGCCCAGAGCTCGTCCTGTTGCGCAGGATCGACGTCGCCGAACAGGTGGTGCATCGCGACCATCGGACCGGCGAACCCGCGCACGAAGCGCAGGAACGAGTCCGCGGTCCGGATGCCGACCGTCTGCGCGTTCGCGTGATAGACCTCGCCCTCCACGGTGGACACGGAATCGGTGGAAAGCCGGACCCTGTCCCCCGTTCCCGGCCGCCCGGCGAGGCCGAGCTCCCGGCCCAGCTTCAGCCACGCGCTGTCCCAGTCCCCGATCATCGGCCCGAACACCGTCACCGGCACGGCCTTCCGGCCGGCGAACCGGTTGAGGTACTCGACGAGGGTGCGGAGGAACAGCTCGCCACCGGCGGTCATCGCCTCGAACTCGTCTTCCCAGTCGTCGCCGGGCAGGAAGCCGCTCGTCACGGTCCGCAGCACGGTGCTGCCGCCGGAGCGGCCCTCGATGAGGAACTCGTAGGCGACGAACCGTCCGTCCGGCGCGGGTTCGGTGCCGTAGACGAGCCGCTCCAGCGGGTCCCATGAGGTGATCGCCGACGTGGGTTCGTAGCCGCCGAACGCGGTCTTCACCGTGCCGCCGACCCCGCCGTCGACCTCGTTGCGGCCCATGAACCACGACGTGATCCCCGGCCCGGTCGCGATGGCGTCCCAGACCTGTTCGGGTGTCGCGTCGACCTCGACGCGGTCCGTGATCTCGAATTCGTGGCCCACTCAGCGCTCCTCGGTTTTGACACTCGGGTGGACGGCGACGACGATCCGGTGATCGCGGCCCTGCTCGGCGCCTTCGTCGTGGTACTTGCTCACCAGATTCGTGATCGCGACGGTGAGCTCTTCGGCGAACGCGGCCCGGTCCGCGGCGGAGGAGAACCGCACCTCGCCGTCGATCGCGAAGGTCGCGACCCGCTTGCGTGCCTTGGTCGCTCCGGTGATCAGCAGGCCGACGTCACGCACCAGCCTGCCGGCCACCGCGAGCAGCCAGCGCGCGGACAGACGATCCGGTGACTGCGCCGGATCGGGCTGCACGGCCGCGAGTGCCGTCGGCGAGATGACGTACGAGGACGCTGTCGCGCGCATCATGCGCTCGGTGACGTTGCCCTTCCTTCGCTCCTCGACGAGCTCGACCAGCCCGTGCTTCTCCAGGGCGCGAAGATGGTAGTTCACCTTCTGTCTCGGCAGGTCCACCCGCGCGGCGAGCATCGTGGCCGACGCCGGTTCGGCGAGTTCGGCGAGCAGCCTGGCCCGGACCGGATCCAGCGACACTTCGGCCGCTTCCGCGTCCTCGATCACCGCAACGGAGAACATGCCAAGAAGGTGTCACCGAAAAGAGTTTTTGTCAAGAAGGTCAGTCTTGTCGGTGAGCCCGGTTCGCCAGGGCCAGCAGGCGGGGCACCACCTGCGGAGCCGCTTCGAGCGGGACGACATGCCCGACCCCGGGCAACACCACCGAGGTCCCGTTCCGCACCGCGCCCGCCAGTTCTTCGACGTCCGCCGTCGGTACGAGCTTGTCGCGCTCCCCCACGATCGCGATCACCGGCACCGCGCCGACCTGCGACAACGCGGATTCCCGTGTGTAGGCGTCCAATGCCGGACGGAACGCCGACACCGTCTGCGGCCAGTTGCCGCGGATCATCCGCACCGTCAGTTCGACGTCGGCGGGCACCGGGTCGTCCCCGAAGAGCCACCACCGCAGCCCGGCGGTCACCGCCTTGCTCGTGTGCTCCCGGACCAGACCGATGAGTTTCGTCCCGAAGACCATCTCCAGGTCGCGACCGAGCTTCCCGAGCGCGTTCGGCCAGATCGCGTCCGGGGTGACACCTCCGGCCGACATCGCGAGCAATCCGATTCCCGCCACTCTCGCCGCGAAGACCTCCGGGTGCCGCTGGGCGAGCGACAGGATCGCGAGCCCGCCCATGTCGTGGCCGACCAGGACGACCTTGCCGTCGGGAATCACCTTCTCCAGCACCTCGGCCAGATCGTCGGCGAGGTGTCCCATGGTCGCCGACGCCGCCCGGACCTCACCGGATTCGCCGTGCCCGCGCTGGTCGTAGGCGAGCACCGCGACCGGCTTCTCCGCGGCTTCCGCCAGCACCGGCGCGATGGCACGCCAGCTCCGCCTGTCGAGGGCGTACCCGTGGAGCAGGACCACCGTCACCGGCGCCGACGGATCACCCCAGCGCTCGAAGTGCAGGGGTGTCCCGTCGGCGGCCAGCAGACCGGGCATCAGGCCGAGCGCAGGAAGCGGTCGAGCACGCGCACACCGAACTTCAGCGCGTCGACCGGGACGCGCTCGTCGACTCCGTGGAACAGGGCCGAGAAGTCGAGGTCCGCGGGCAGCTGCAGCGGGGCGAACCCGAAGTTGCGGATTCCGAGCGACTGGAAGGACTTCGCGTCGGTGCCGCCGGAGAGCATGTACGGGAGCGTGCGGGCGCCCGGGTCTTCGGCGAGGACCGCGTTGGTCATGGCGTCGACCAGGGCACCGTCGAAGGTCGTCTCGACCGGCGGCAGCTCCATCCACTCCTTCTCGATGTCCGGGCCGAGGATCTCGTCCAGCTCGGCGTTGAACGCCTCCAGACGGCCGGGCAGGATCCGGCAGTCGACCGAAGCCTCCGCGACCGACGGGATGACGTTCGACTTGTAGCCCGCGGTGAGCATCGTCGGGTTCGCCGTGTCGCGCAGGGTCGCGCCGATCATCCGGGAGATGTTGCCGAGTTTCGCGACGGAGCCCTCGATGTCGTCCTCGGGGAAGTCCCAGCCGGTGATCTCGGTGACACCGTCCAGGAACTCGCGGACGGAGTCGGTCATGACCAGCGGGAAGCGGTGGTTGCCGAGCCGGGCGACGGCCTCGGACAGCTTGGTGACGGCGTTGTCGCGGTGGATCATCGAGCCGTGGCCTGCCGTGCCGCGCACCCGCAGCTTCATCCAGCGGATGCCTTTTTCGGCCGTCTCGATGAGGTACGCGCGGACGTTGTCCTTCAGCGTGATCGAGAAGCCGCCGACCTCGCTGATCGCCTCGGTGACACCCTCGAACAGCTCCGGCCGGTTCTCGACCAGCCACTGCGCGCCGTACTTGCCGCCGGCCTCTTCGTCGGCCAGGAACGCGAAGACGAGGTCACGCGGCGGGACGATGCCGTTGATCTTGTAGTGACGGGCCAGCGCGAGCGTCATCGCGCACATGTCCTTCATGTCCACGGCGCCACGTCCCCAGACGTAGTCGTCCTGGATCGCGCCGGAGAACGGGTGCACCGACCACTCCGATGCGTCGGCGGGGACGGCGTCGAGGTGACCGTGGATCAGGAGCGCGCCGCGCGAGGGGTCCGCGCCCGGCAGCCGGACGATCACGTTGTGGCGGTTCTTGCCGCCGGACTCGACATAGGTGATCTCGTAGCCAGCGTCGGTGAGCTTCTCGGCGACGTACTCGGCCGCGGCGCGTTCACCGACGAGCGTGTCGGGGTCACCGGTGTTGGTGGTGTCGATGCGGATCAGTTCACTGGTGAGGGTGACTGCCTCTTCGGCGGCTGCTTCGATCAGATTCGGTTCGGTCACCAGGCATTCCTACCATTGGCGGAGTCCGCCGACCCGTTGCCACCAGGTCGTGGACGGCGGGTGGGGATTCAGGCGGGCAACTCACCGTTGAGAACCGCCACGCCGAGGCCGGACACCTGATGGACGACGGTGCCGCCATCGCGCCGGGTGGTGATCAGACCGGCCTCCCGGAGCACCCTGGCGTGTTTGCTCGCGCTGGGCGGCGACAACCCGATCCGGCGGGCGAGGTCCGTCGTGGTGACCGCGGTGGTGCTGGCGCGGAGGGTGGCGGCCCGGGTGCGGCCCAGCAGGCTGGTGACCGGATCCTGCGTGGCCGGCCTGTCCGGCGTGAGCCAGGCGAAACTGGAGCTCACCGGATAGGCGAGCACCGGGGGCAGATCGGCGTCTTTCAGGGTGACCGGATGGTGGCGGCAGAAATGCGACGGAAGCAGCACCAGGCCTCTGCCGTCCAGATGGAGGTCCTGGTCGACGTAGTCGAGCACCCGCAACACCGGTGGCCGCCACTCGACCCGCGGATGAAGGGTGGCGAGGAGCCGGTCGACCCCACCGGTCAGCAACGCCTTACCGCGCCGCGATCGGTCCGCCTCGACGTGCGCGCGCAGCCGCCCCCGATACGGCGCGACCGCCCGCTGGTAGTACCGATCGAGAGCGGTACCGAGTTGCCGCAGGGCGGTGACGTCACCGTCCGCCAGCTTGCGTGTCCACGGCGTCGGCGGCCGGCGATCCACGAGACAGGCCACGTCGTCCCGCAACCGACGGCGTGGAGTGGACATGATCCGGTCGATCACCGTATCCGAGTCGGCATCTCCACGCCCCGGAGTGAGAAAGTCCGCGGAATAGCCGCGAGGCGGCGCCAACTCCAGCAGAAGCGGAATCCAGGCGGGCAGTTCCGCTCTTATCCGGCGCCGCCAATGGTCGAAGGAAAGGATTTCGTCGGGTTCTTGCAAAAGGTGGAGACTGAACAGCGTCTCCCAAGAGGCATCGACGTCCTCCGCGATGGTGATCCTCGAAATATCCGCGTCGGTGAAGTGAATTCGCAGCACCCTGGCCCCCCGAGGTTGCTTTCCATGATGTTGCCGATATGCGGGACGGAATACCCGCCAATCGGATCAAGCAGGCCGGTGTTCTTCGCCCGCTTGGCCGAAGCGGTCGCGTAGCAAGGGCACGCTCACCGCTAGTTCGCCGCCGTGCCACCCAGGTCGGCCCACCACCAGTTGCTGCCGGGCTGCCACGCGGCTTGGTGAGCGCGTCCGTTCAGCCCCTGCACGGTGACCTGGAGCTGGTTCCCGAAGGCCATCGCGGTCGGCGTCCCGGTGAGCCCGCCGGCCGGCCCGCCTGCCGCCTTTCGCCAGCCGGTCCAGCCGTTCGCCGACCAGGAGTCGGTCCAGAGCCGGCTATCCGTGCCAAGGGCCGTCACCCGGACCGTGGATCCGACGACCGTGGCGGACGGGTCACCGAAGATCGCACCGCCGAGGTTGTGCCACGTCCATCCACCTTCCCGGTTCCACACGGCCTGATACACGTTGCCGTTGAGCCCCTGCACGAACGCCTGCGCCTGACCGCCGAAACGGATCACCGAGGGCGTCCCGGTCAACCGCGCACCGGGCTCTCCGCTCTTCGCCCAGCCGCCCCAGCCCGAGCCACCGAGGACGTTGCTGTACAGCCTCTGGTCGGAGCCGAGCGCGTACACCTGGGCCTGGCCGCCGAAATCGAGTGCGGCCGGGTCGCCGACGACCGTGCCCCCGAGGTTCGTCCACCGCCACGCGCCATCGGACCAGCGTGCCTCGTAGACCTGGTTGTTCTCACCGCGGGCGAAGACGTGGAGGTTCTGGCCGATCACGACCGCGGACGGGTTGCCCCGCAGCCGGGCCGGTGTTCCGCCAGGCTCGGCCCAGTTCGACCAACCGCCGGACGGATCCCAATACCGGGTGCGCAGCTCACGGGTGGCCCTGTCGATCCCGAACACGTGCATCTGCCGCCCGAACGCGACGGCGGCCGGCTCGCCCGCGAACGATCCGCCGAGGTCGGCCCAGCCACGCCACGCCGAACCGTCCCATACCCGTTGATGGACGCTGTGGTCCCGCTGACGCTGGAAGATCTGATACTGCCCGCCGAACGGCACGGCCGCGTCCCGCTTGCCCCCGCGGACCTTCTGCAGATACGCGTCGTGCCGTTCGTACCAGAACCTGCCGGGGTCGGAATTGCCCTCGTGGCCGGAGAACTGGTTGTGCCCTCTGATCCCGCCGCTCTGCTCGTCCGGCTCGGAACTGCCCGTCCTCGGAATCAGATACCGTTCGCAAAGATCGCGCACCAAAGCGGCCGACGAACGCATCATGATGTCGGTGTACCACTTCTCTTCGCGGCTGGTCGCCTCGTGCTCGATGCCGATCGTATTGCCGTTGTGACCGCGCAAATGATTGGCCCGATCCTGATTCTGCACCATCTGCGTGATGTCACCGTCTCTGGAGCGGATCACGTAGTGCGCGCTCGTCTGGGCCGCGTTCGGGTTGGCGAAGAACCGGATCGTGCTGTCGTAGTCCGGTACCGCCGGCGGTACGGGATCGAAGGTGTGCAGTGCGATACCCGTGATGGTGTCGCCGTTTCGGCTGCCCCAGTTGCCCGGATCGGCCGCTACCCACCGTGCGGCGGGATAGTCCGGTCTGGCGAGCAGCGCGGCATCGGACGCGGTCACCGGGATCAGTGATGTCGTCAAGACCCCCGCGACCGCCAGTGACGTGGCCAATGATCGCTTCATGAAACCTCCCCTGGTTCGCACTGGTCGCGTCGAGCAAACCAGCAGCGACGAGGGGCGTTCCACGGTTTTCGATATGAGGAAACGTGGGGCGAACGGATCAGCCGCTCCCGCGTGATCTGCTCTGTTCGGGTGGTTGTGATTTTCGAATACTGCGGGCGGTGAACGTCGGACGCTAGCGTCGGCTCACGGTCTTTCGGGGAGAGCCTTCGGGCGTCTAAGGGGGATTTTCGCATCATGCAAAGAAAACTCTCGCGGCCTTCGCTGAGGATCCGGCTTGTCGCCGCGCTCACCACAGCCGGACTGATCGCCACCACGGGCACCGCGCTGGCCGACACCGACGCCGACCGCAAGGTCGTGCAGGAGGCGCTGGACCAGCTCACCACAAGCGGAGGAGCGCTCGGCGTACAAGCCAGGGTGACCGACGGCCACCAGCGCTTCACCGCGCGCTCCGGCAAGGCGGAACTGGGGTCGAATCGGCCGGTCCCGGAGAACGGCCGGTTCCGCGTCGGGAGCATCACCAAGACGTTCGTGTCGACGGTGTTGCTGCAACTCGAAGGCGAAGACCGGCTCGATCTGGACGCGCCGGTCGTCCGTTACCTGCCCGGCCTGATCGACGGCCGCATCACGGTCCGTCAGGTCCTGCAGCACACCAGCGGCCTCTACAACTACACCGACGCGTTGCCGCTCGACCCGGCCGAGTTCGAGAAGATCCGCTACAAGCACTGGACACCGCAGGAACTGCTCAGAATCTCGACCGGCAGGCCGCTCGACTTCGATCCCGGCACCCGGTGGAGTTACTCGAACACCAACTACGTGGTCGCCGGTCTGCTGGTGGAACGATTGACCGGCAAGCCGTACGAGAAGGCGGTCGAGCAACGGATTCTGAAGCCGTTGCGCCTCCACGACACGGAGGTCCCCGGCGACGACGTCGGCATCAGCGGCCCGCACGCCCACGGCTACGTGTCCGTGGCGGGCAAGCCGGTCGACATCACCCGCCTCAACCCGTCGGTCGCGTGGGCGGCGGGCGAGATCATCTCGACGACCCGCGATCTGGACACCTTCGGCGCGGCGGTGGCGGGCGGCCGGCTGCTCGAACCCGCGCAGCAGAAGGAAATCTCCAAGACCACCGCGGTCAGCCCCGAGTACGGCCTCGGCCTGCAGGTGCAGACCCTGCCGTGCGGCACCCGGGTGTGGGGCCACGGCGGCGGTATCCCCGGCTATTCCTCGCAACTGCTGACCACGCCGGACACCCATAAGCGGCTGGAGCTTTCGGCCACGACCGCGCCGACCGGGGGCGACTCGAACCCGGCGTTCGTCAAGCTCCTCACAGAGGTCTTCTGCTGATGCTTCGCCGACGGAAGTGCACTCCGTACCGTACGAACGTGCAAACCTTCCCGTCCGGCGGACTCACGCGATCGGATCGTGGTCCAATCGATCATGCTTGCACGTCACCCACTCGGCAACTCCGGTCTCACCGTGTCCTCGCTGTGCTTGGGCGGGAACGTCTTCGGCTGGACAGCGGACGGACGAGAATCGTTCGAGGTACTCGACGCCTACGTCGCCGGCGGCGGCAACTTCGTCGACACCGCCGACTCGTACATGTTTCACTTTCCCGGCAACGAGGCAGGCCAGTCCGAAACCATCATCGGCGAATGGCTCGCCTCCCGCCGCGGCCGGGACGACGTGGTCGTCGCGACCAAGGTCGGTGACCACCCCCGGTACAAGGGCCTCGCACCGTCGAACATCAAGGCCGCCGCCGAGGAATCCCTGCGACGGCTGGGAACCGACCGTATCGATCTCTACTACACCCATTTCGACGACGAATCCGTCCCGGTCGAAGACATCATCACCGCGCTCGACGACCTCGTGAAGGCGGGCAAGGTGCGCGCGATCGCGGCCTCCAACATCGGCCCCGAGCGACTGTCGGCTTCGCTGGCCTTCTCCGACCGGGAAGGCCTGGCACGCTACGTCGCGCTCCAGCCGCCGTACAACCTCGTGTCACGCTACACTTACGAGGGCGACCTGCGGAACGTCGCGCGCAGCGAAGGGCTGGCCTGCATCCCCTACTTCGCTCTTGCTTCCGGCTTCCTGACCGGTAAGTACCGCCCCGGAAAGCCCGTCGACAGCGTGCGCGACCTGCCTGGCCTCGCCGGTGGTTACGCAGACACCGAGCGCGGCACGAAAGTACTCGCCGCCCTGGAGAAGATCGCGTCGGCCAAGGGCGTCGAGATGGCGACCGTCGCTCTGGCTTGGGTCGCGCGGCAGCCGACGGTGCTCGCGCCGATCGCCTCCGCGCGCACCCTTGAGCAGTTGCCGTCACTGCTGGCCTTCGAGGAGCTGCGACTGTCCGACGCCGAACTTCAGGCCCTGACCTCGGCCTCGGCCTGACCACCGCGGGTCGTGCCCCGTCGCGCACGTCCGCGGGCCCGGCAAAGGTGTCCGTCTTCTGGCCGAATGGGTGGTGGACGACCTCGTCACGTCACCCGTATCGGTGATACTCGCCGATTCACCATTCGTGGCAAGTGGATCACCGGTTCGTGTCACCCCGCCGCCCACTTGCCGTAGCGGAGGCTCAGCGTCCACATCGACCCGCCGCAACCCCGCTACGCACGGTGTCATCGCTCCCGAAACCCACCCCTGGCGCAAAACACGAAAGACTTACGTGTTTATCGTAGGAAGATTCACGACCCGACGAAAGCCCGGGAAATCGTTTTTTGACAGGGTGCCAATGTGGTGAAAATCTTCGATCGCTCCTCGCGAGAGCACAACCGAACACGAAATCCGAACAAGGAGCCCCTCAATGCAGATGTTCACCCAGCACGTGCACCACGGTCACGACCTCATTTCGGGTCTGCTCGCGCACCTGGCCCACGTGCTCGGATGGCTGGTCTGACGCTCTAAGCACAGGGATTGACGGGGGCCAATCTGTTGGCGCGGGTCGGCCCCTCGTGTTTGCGACCCGGTAAAGGGGCACGTTCGTGTCCCTTTACCGGGTTCCGGTTTTCACGCCGGAATGGAATACCGCTAAAGCGCGAACCCCAGTTCCCGGCCCCGCGCCACGAGTTCTTCCCTGGCCGACGGATGCGCGACCTGGCCGACGATCTGCCGCGCCTGCTCGCTCGCGTCGTTGCCCCAGATCGTCGCGACACCGTGCTCGCTGACCACGAAACTGTGCTGGAACGAGGTCACCGGACCGGTCAGCCGGGGCACGACCGTCGAAACGTCGGCCTTCGGATGCCACGACGGCAGCGCGATGATCGCCCGGCCCCCGGGTGAATGCAACGCCCCGACCACGAAGTCGGTCTGCCCGCCGAATCCGGAATAGATCGCCCCTCTCACCCGGCTCGCGTTGGCCTGGGCGTACAGGTCGACCTCGAGGGCGCTGTTGACCGACACCAGACCGCGCTGGCGGGCGATCACCGCGGGATCGTTCGTCTTTTCCGTGCGGAGCAAGCGAATCCGCGGATTGCGGTCGAGCCAGCGGTACAGGTCCGCACTGCCGAACACGAACGACGCCGTCACCGGTTCCGCCGGATCGAGTGCCCCTGCGCGGTCGAGCGCGAGCACACCGTCGCTGAACATCTCCGACCAGATCGCGAGCCCACGCCGTCCGGTCACCGCTGCCAGGGTCGCGTCGGGGATCCCGCCGATGCCCAGCTGCAGGGTCGCGCCGTCCTCGACCAGCCCGGCCACCCGCTCACCGATGGTCCGCGCCGTCTCCCCCACCGGCCGCGGGACCGGCGACAGCAGCGCTTCCACGACCTCGATGCCGTAGTCGATCTCGTCGACCGGCACGAGACCGTCGCCGTAGGTGAACGGCATCTCGGGATTGAGCTGCGCGATGACCAGGCCGCCGCGGGCCCGCACCGCCTCGATGGCCGCGGGCAGGATGTTCACCTCCGTACCCAGCGACACCACGCCGTCCACCGGGGCCGAGGTGTGCAGCAGGACGACGTCCGGCGGCAGCGAGTGTTTGAGCAGCTGCGGCACCAGCGACAGCCGGGACGGGAAGTACCGCAGCCCGGGACGGCCGCGCATCCCCGCGCCCACGAACGGCGTCTCCAGCAGAACACCCTCGCGGTCCGGCATGCCCGCCTGGGCGTTCAACGCGAACAAGCGGTACTCCGCCAGCGCCGCGTCCAGCACCTTCAGCGCCCGCATCGGCGTGGCGAAATTGCCGCTCACCACCACTCGCGGGCACGTAGCGGGCACGCCCGCGAGAACGGAACCGAGCTGGCTTTCCGACAAGACGCGCATGATCCGATCATGCCCGAGGAGCCCCTTGCCGGCGCGGGCCGGACCCCCAGGGAAACCGGCCCGCGCCCGGCACCTCCTCACCATGGTGCGACGGGGCCGGTGCCCGCACATGGGTACCGGGACCCCATATTCCGGTGCGGCACCGGACGGCCACCGTCCGTGCCCGGTGGTCACTCTCCGGACATCTTCGTGCGTGCGCTGAATGTGGGGGTGCCGCCCCCATGTGCGTACCGCGCCGAGCTGAAAGCATTACCGCCGTGACGCCCCAACCATCGGCGACGTCCCTGCCGCCGAGGTGGTGGGAGCACGGCCGGACCCCGCGCGAACGGTCAGCGGACAAGCCTCTCTGGGCCGACTTCGCCGAACACGCCATCACCACGCTTCTGCCGGAGCGCCCCCCAGTCGGTGACTGGCGTGCGGCGTTCGCCGGGGTCTTCAGGTCTCTCGTCGACGCCGCCTCGCGCGACGCGGTCCCGGACGATCTCCCCGGCGCCGACGTCGATGCGCTTCGTCAGGGTTTCGCGGCCAATCTCGACCAGCACCTGCTCAACCTTTCGGTCCGCACGCTGGTCCTCGAACTCCACCGTGCCCGCAAGGCCGGAACCCTCGAGGGCGCGACACCCGAAGAACGCTTCTCGGATTTCGTGCGGCGTCAATCGACGCCGGCCGGGCTCACCCGGTTGTTCGGCGAATACCCGGTGCTGGCCAGGCTCCTCGCCCAGGCCTGCCTGTACGCCGCCGAAGCCCACGCCGAAACGCTCGCCCGGTTCTCGGCCGACGCGGCCTTGCTGCCCTGCACGGTCGTCGACGGCGAACTCGGCACGCTCGTCGAGGTCGCGGGCGGATTCGGTGACTCGCACGCAGGTGGACGTTCGGTCAAACTGCTCCGCTTTTCCAGCGGCGCCAAGGTGATCTACAAACCCCGCCCGCTGATCCTGCACGAGCGTTTCACCGACGTCGTCGAACAGCTCAACAAGCGGCTGCCGGGCCTTGAACTGCGGACCGCCGACGCGCTGCCGCGTGACGGCTACGGCTGGCTCCGGTTCGTCGAGCACCGGCCGTGCGCCGACCTCGGCGACGTCGACCGCTTCTACCGCAGGCAGGGCATCCTCCTGGCGCTCCTCCACGCGCTCGACGCCACCGACGTCCACTACGAAAACATCATCGCCTGCGGCGACCAGCCGGTGCTGATCGACATCGAGACCCTGTTCCAGCCGTCCCCACCCGTTCCGCCGGAGGGCGACCCCGCGGCGGCGATGCTGGCGCGTTCGGTACAGCGCACGCTGCTGCTCCCCCAGCTCTTCGCCGGCGAGCACGGTGCCGTCGACATCTCCGGTCTCGCCGGCCGCGGCGGCAAGCTGCCCACCGACCGGGTCGATTGGGCCGACGCGGGGACCGACCGCATGCGCCTGGTCCGAGTGCCCGGAGAACTCGCCGGAAGCCACAACCTGCCGCGCCTCGACGGCCGCGACGTCGCTCCCGCCGAACACAGCGCGGCGCTGCTGGCCGGGTTCCGGCTCGGCTACGACGCGATATCCTCCGGACGGGACGAGCTCGCCGAGCTCCTCCGGCGCTGCGCCGAGGATCCCATCCGGGTGCTCATCCGGCCGACGAACTTCTACTCCCGCCTCCTGGACGAGACCACCCACCCCGACCTGCTTCGCGACGCCGCCGACCGCGACCACGCGTTCGACCTGCTCGAAGAGGACTCGGTGCGGGAGGAGAAGCTGCTCCGGCTGGTGCCGCACGAGCGGGACGACCTGTGGGCGGGCGACGTGCCGATGTTCACCTCGAACCCCGGCTCGACGTCGCTGCTGGACTCGCGTGGCGACAGCGTCGAAGGGGTCGTCGAGCGGCCGTCGCTGGACACCGTGCTGGCGAAGGTCGCCGACATGGATCCGCTCGATCAGCGGGATCAGGAGTGGCTGATCACCGCCACCCTCGCCATCAGCACGGCGGCCGACGGCCACCACGGCGACGGCGAGACCGCGGAGACGGCGGTGCCGAATCAGGCGCCCGACGCGGAGCGGCTACTGGTCACCGCGTGCGGGATCGCCGACCAGATCGTCGCCAGCGCCTTCTCCGACGAGCACCGCTCCAACTGGCTCGGCATCGAGCTCGTCGACGACCGCTACTGGACCGTTCTCCCGATGGGCGCCGGGCTCGGCGAGGGCTACTGCGGTGTGGCGTTGTTCCTCGCCCAGCTCGCCGAGCTGACCGGGATCGCGCGCTACCGCGATCTGGCCGCGTACGCGATCAGCCCGCTCCCCGGCCTTTTCGCCACCCTCCGCGCCGACCGCGAATTGGCCGCCACCGCCGGCTGCGGCGGGCTGCTCGGGCTCGGCGGCGTCGCGTACACGATCGCCCGGCTCAGCACGCTGGTCGGGCTTCCCGCGGGCGATCTCATCGAGCAGGCCGTCGACCTGATGCCCGAGGCCACCGCCGAAACACCCTCCGGTTTCACGACCGGACTCGCGGGTGGCGTCGCCTCGATGCGTTCGGTGTATGTCCAAACAGGACTGGAGACGGCGCTGGCACGGGCGGACCGCTACGCGGCACAGCTGTTCGAACGCGAACGTCCCGTGGAGAAGTCCTTCGCCCGCGGTTCGGCCGGGATCGACTGGGTCCTGCGGGCACACGAACGTCCCGGCGAAGAACCGCCCGGAAAGGCGGACGATCGGACGGAAAGCACCGGCGGGTGGTGTGACGGCCTCGCGGGCGACGCCCTCGGAACGGCCGCGCACCTGCCGGATCCCGAGTACGCCAGGGATCTGGACCGGACGATCGGACGGCTGACCGACAGGGCACCGCTGAAGGATCTCAGCCTCTGCCACGGCGAGTCCGGAGTGCTGGACGTGTTGTGCGTGCTGGCGGAGAACGGGCACACTGGCGCCGCGGCCGCGGTACGCCGCCGGACCGGTCATCTGCTCGCCGCCATCGACCAGCGCGGTGCCCGCTGCGGCACACCCGGCGCGGTTCCCTCGCCAGGGCTGCTGAGCGGCCTGGCGGGGATCGGCTACGGCCTGCTGCGGCTGGGATTCGGCGACCGGGTCCCCTCCGCGCTCCTGCTACGCCCCGACCGGCCGCATCCCGCGGCCACCGTTTTTCCGCCGGTAAACCGAGTATGAGGAGAAGAACCACATGTACGAAAGAGATCTGCCCGCCACCGAAGACGTCCTCGGCGCCGTGAACCTGCCGCGTGCCCTCGAGGTCGGCTCGCGCAACCACGCGCTGGCGGGCAGCAAGCCGCGGCTGAGTGCCAACCCGCTCGCCACCCTGTCCACGGACACCGGTTCTCCGTCCGTCGTCAGCGTCTTCACCGGCGGCTGGATCTGAGTAACGCTCACGAAGGCGGGTTCGCGCCGCCCGCCTTCGTGATCGACTTTTGGCCGTGACAGCGGAATCCGCTCGCTATAGTCACGGCGGTGGGTATCCGTTCGTCGCGGATGATCGGCCGCGACGCCGAACTGGCCGAGCTCTCCGGAGCTCTCGATCGCGCCATCGCGGGTCGCGGCGGCGCGATCTTTCTCGTGGGCGAGGGTGGCGTCGGCAAATCGCGGCTCGCCATCGAAGCCGCATCGCGAGCGGTCGCCGCCGACGTCCCGGTGTTGCAGGGCAGGGCCAGTTCGATCGGCCCGCTCGTCCCGTTCCGGCCGCTCACCCAGGCACTGCTGTCGCATTTTCGCGGCGGAGGCCCGCCGGAGGCGACCGAACTCGACCCGTTCGTCCCCGTGCTCGCCCAGCTCATCCCCGATTGGAGCCGAGGAGACCGGCCTCGCGAGTCCGGCTCCCTGATGGTGCTCGCCGAAGCGGTGTTCCGGCTGCTGGCCGTCACCAGCCGCGACCGCGGTGCGCTGCTGGTGCTCGACGATCTCCAGGACGCCGACGCCGAGACGCTGTTCATCCTCGAATACCTCGTCGACAACCTGCCCGCGGCGCACACCTTGTTCGTCGGCACGCTCCGCAGCGAACCCTCCGACGCGCTGCGCCTGGCGACCTCCGGAGCACAACGGATGAGCTGCGCCGTCGTCGAACTCGGCAGGCTCGGCCTCGCCGACACCCACGCGCTCGCCGCCGCCTGCCTCGAGACCGAGCCGGAGCGGCTGCCGTCGGCCGCGACGGAACTGTTGTGGCGCAACAGCGCCGGCCTTCCGTTCATCGTCGAGGAACTGCTTCACGGCATGGTGAACGACGGCCTGCTGGTCGAGGGCCGCGACGGCTGGCGCGTCATCGGTGAACTCCGCGCCCGCGTCCCCGCCGCGCTGGTCACCAGTATCGGCGTCCGGATGGAGCAACTCGGCGAGCAGGCGGGTGAACTGCTTTCGGTCGCGGCGATCATCGGCCGTCGCTTCCCGCTGACGGTGGTGCAGAAGGTCACCGGGACCAACGACCGGACGCTGCACAATCACCTTGGCGCCGCGGTCTCCGCCAACCTGGTGACCACCGACGAGATGACACCCGGCTGGTACGCCTTCCGTCATCCGCTGACCGCGGAAGCGTTGCTGGCCCGCCAGTCACCGGCGCGAAAGGCGGAACTCGCCCGTCAAACCGCCGACGCGGTCGAGGAACTGTACCCAGGCCTGCCGGGCGACCTGTGCGCGCTCGTCGCGTCGCTCCGGCTGACCGCCCTGGACGAGCGGGCTGCGGGCCGCTTGTTCGCGGAGACGGGTCGTCGCGCGCTCGACGCCGGAGCCGCGGACTCCGCCGTCACGATGCTCACGAAGGCCCTCGACCTGCTCGCCGGTGCCGACGCGGGTGATCGGGCCGAGGTGCTGGAGACCCTGGTGCACGCGCTCGGGCAGACCGGTCAGTTCGACCGCGCCGTCGAACTTTCCGCCGCGTTCGGCGAGATCGGCACGCTCGAACGGGCCGCGAAACTGCGCACCCAGCTCGCCTGGGCGGCCTACATCGCGGGACGGCACGACGAATGCCTCGGCCAGATCGAACGCGCCCGCGCTCCACTGGGGTCGGCGATCTCACCCGCCCAGCAGGCGGCGCTCGACGCCGTCGAGGCGAACCTCTGGCTCGACGTCCCCGGCCGGACCGGGACCGCCGAGCGGCTCGCGCGTCAGGCGTGGAAGGTGGCCGAGGCGACCGAGCAGCCGTTCGTCGTCTGCCAGGCGTTGCAGGTGCTCGGGATGCTCGCGCTGTCACGGGACCTCAGCGAATCCGAGCACTACATGCAACTCGCGCGGCGGACCGCCGAGGACAACCATCTGCACCATCTCCGCACCCAGGCGCTGGTCCGGCTCGGCGGACATCGCGTGCTCATGAACGGCGACGAGCAGACTCTGTTGCTGGCCCGTGCCGACGCCCAGCGGACCGGGTCGATCACGCTGCACTGCGCGGTCGATTCCGTGCGCACCATGCACGCGATCCTGCGCTGCGATTTCGGCACCGCGCACACGCTGCTCGCGGAGAACCTCGCCGTGCTCGGCAGGCTCCGGTTGACCGCGTTGCTGCAGTACGCGCATATGACCAGGGCGATGTCGGCCGGGCACCGGGCGGACCGTCCGGCGATGGAGCAGGCACTCGACGACTTCCGCGAAAGCGGCGGCGAGAACGCGCAGGAGATGGTGCTCAGCATCGGGCTGGCACGCGTCTTCTGTTCGCTGCTCGAAGAGGACTTCGACCGGGCCCGCCGCGAACTCGGCCAGGTCATCGAGCTGGAGGACCGGCGGCCCAGCCGGTTCCACCTCGCAGGCCAGCACGGGCTCAGGACGCTCGTCGACACCCTCGGCGGAGCGCCTTGCCCGGACGGCGGATCCGCGGTGAGCGGAATGCGCTGGAACCGCCAGTTCGTCGAATTCGCACAAGCAGTCGAGCACGGCAGACGTGGCGACGCGGCCGAAGCCGAACGAGCGCTGGCCTCCGCGCTGGAGACGTCGGCGCCCTATCCCCTTGCCCGCCATCTCGGGCTCCGGTTGATCGCCGAACCGGCCGCCGCCGACGGCTGGGGCGATCCGGCCGGCTGGCTCAAGGAGGCCGAAGAGTACTTCCACGGCAGGGACATCCAGGCGGTGGCGGCCGCCTGCCGGACGCTGCTCCGCAAGCTCGGAGCCCCCGTGCGGCAGCGGCGGTCCGGCGTCGACCGGGTCCCCGGCGACCTGCGCGCGGCCGGGGTCACCGTGCGTGAATACGAGGTGCTCGTACTGCTCGCGGAGCGGATGGGGAACAAGGACATCGGCACCCGCCTGCACATCTCGCCCCGGACGGTCGAGAAGCATGTCGCGAGCCTGCTCGCCAAGACCGGGTTCGCCGACCGCGCCGCCCTCGCCGAACACGCCGCCGGACCGCGACCTGGCATGCTGTGAGCCATGAGCGACCTGATCGTGTACGGCGCCGGCTGGTGCCCCGACGTCAAACGCAGCCGGGCCCTGCTGGACTCGAAGGGCGTCGAGTACGACTACATCGACGTCGAAGCGGACTCCGGCGCGGAGGAGACGGTGCGCGCACTGCAGAACGGTGAGCGGCGGATCCCGACCATCGTCTGGCCGGACGGCACCCACCTGGTCGAGCCGAGCGACGACGAGCTCACCGCGCACCTGAACCGGTGACCCTCCCGGACGTCCCGGTCGGCACGAGGGTCGTCGTGCGGTACCGGATCGAAGGCGGGTTCACCGACGCCCTCGGCTACCTGCGCTCCCGTGACGAGACCGAATGCACGGTGGAGACCAAACGCGGCCTCGCGACGATCCGGCTGGCGGACATCGTCCTGGCGAAGACGGTCCCGCCGCCTCCGGCTCCGCGCAGGCCTCGTGAGTGGTAAGGACGGTTAGAGCCAACCGTGTCCTGGTACCTACTGGCGATCTCGCGTGATCGGGCGGACGACACGCGTGATCAGACGGACGGCTCACGGCGAAAGCTCCGCCGCGAGCGTGTCGTCCGCCTGATCACGCGTGGCCCGCTCTGGGCTAGGCGACTCGCCGGTCCCGCTGGGTGCCGGCCTTGACCCGAGGGGTTGCGAAAGCCACTTTCGCAACCTTCAACGTTGCGAAAGTGGCTTTCGCAACGTCGGTCGTGGCCGGGCCCGGTGGGTAGCCAAGACACCCACTCACGAGTCGGGCTAGCTCTTCCGTGACTTCGTGGCCTTCTTCTTCGCGTCCTTCGCCTTCCCCTTGATCGTCCCGACGGCGTCCTGCAGCGGCGCGTACGTGCCGTACAGCGCGGGATCGGGTTTCGGAGCGGTGCCCGGACCGCCGAGTGCCTCCGGCTCCATCAGGTACTCGATCCCGTCTTCGCCGAAGCTCCAGCCGCCCTTCGCGCCGTCCGGCCCGTCGGACAGATGCCACACGGTGTTGTTGTGGTCCTGGTTCTCCTCGTCGAACAACGCCGTCGGCGCGATGTCGCTTTCCAGGCCGTCCGCCTTGAGTTCCTCGATCGCGGCGAGCCACTGCTTCTGGTGCACCGTGTCGCGGGCGAGGTTGAACTGCAGCATCGCCTTCACACCAGGGTCGTCGGTCATGTTGTACAGCCGGGCCGTCTGCAACCGGCCCTGTGCCTCGGCCGCGGCGTTCGCCCGGAAATCGGCCAGCAGGTTGCCCGACGCCACGACGTAGCGGCCGTTCCAGGGGTAGCCCTGACTGTCGCTCGGCGTCGCGCCGCCGCCGGAGATGATCGCCTGCTGGGGATCCATCCCGCCCAGGATCGCCGCGGTGGCCGGATCCTTCGCCGCCTCTGCCACCGTGGTGGCGGGTGCCCCTTCCAGTAGGCGGGCGACCATGGTCGCGAGCATCTCGACGTGCCCGATCTCCTCGGTCGCCGTATCCATGATCAAATCCTTGTACTTGCCCTCGATCCGGCAATTCCAGCCCTGGAAGAGGTACTGCATGGTGACGGTCATTTCCCCGTAGGCGCCGCCGATGAGTTCCTGGAGCTTACGGGCGTACAAGGCGTCCGGCTTTTCCGGTTTGGCCTCGAACTGGAGAGATTTGGTGTGACGGAACACTGATTACCTCCGAATAATGGGGAACGAACGGATCAGCGCGAGTCGGCTATCGGCGCCTTCGAGCCGGAGAGCGGAATGAGCCCGAGCGCGATCATCCCGACGGCGAGCCCGAGGTGCAGCCAGTTGTCGGCGCTGTTGACCGGCACGAAATTCGCCGCCGACCCGTGGTCGATCAGCAGTCCGTACAGCCACAGCACGAGATACACCACCCCACCGCCGACGAGGAACGCCTTCGCGCCGCTCACCGTCCGGGCCAGCAGGATGCCCGCCACACCGAACGCGAGATGGACGATGTTGTGCAGGATCGACACCTGGAACACGCCCAGCAGCAGCGCGCCGGACTCGTGCCCGGCACCGCTCAGCTGCTCGTAGTTCGTGGTGATGCCGGGGATGAAGCCGAGAATGCCGACGAGCAGGAAGACCGCGCCCACGCCGAGGGCGATGAGCTGGCGCGGAGCCCGCCGAACGGTGGCCGGCGATGCAGTCATGATTTCCTCCGATCCAGGTGGAATGAGCTTCCGGAAGGTCGAGTACCCGCGCCGGAGCCGGTCACACCGGGGAATCGGCGATTTCGAATTCGTGGGAATTCCCGTGTAATCCGGTGCTGCCGGGGTAGCCAGCGCGGAGCACTCACATGACGAGGAGGCGGAAATCGTGGCCGAGCGCGACGCACCGCAGGCAGGGCCGACCGGCAGGCTTTTCCGGGCCGGTTTCCACGCCCTCTCCGCGCTCCGTGGCGCGCGAGCGTTCCACCCGAACGGCCTACTGCTCAAAGGTGAACTTCACGCCTTGAGGAGCGACGAGATCGCACTTCCGCCGGAGCCGGTGCGCGTCACCGTGCGCATGTCCAAAGGGGCCGGTCTTCCCGGGCGCGTGCCGGACGCGCTTGGACTCGCCGTCCGGATCCCCGCCGTGGACGGCGCCCCGTGGGACCTCACCCTGACCACTTCCGCCGGCCGCGTGCTGCCGCGGCCGGCGCGATCCTGGACCGCAGGCCGTTACAGCTCATTGCTGCCTTACCGCACGAACGACGAACTGGTTTGGCTGTCGGCCCGCGCGGAAACACCACGGCACGCCGAAGCGTCGCTGGACGCCCTGAGCCGGCTGGTCAAGGAAGGGCCGGTGACCTATCTCCTCGAAACCGTCCGCGCGAACGGGCATCGGAAGTCCTGCGCGACGCTGACCCTCCACGAGGTGGACGAAGACGCCTCACGACCGGCCTTCGATCCGATGCTGAACGCTCCGCCGGGCTGGGAACTGCGGCCCCGCTGGCTCACCGGCCTACGCGAGCGCGCCTACGAGGGCAGCCGCGAGGGCCGCTGACTCATCCCGCGAGCGGCTTGTCCAACACCGCCTTCACGTGGCTGAAGTTCTCGATCGAGTAGCGCCCGTGATAGCGGCCCATCCCGCTCTCCCCCACGCCGCCGAACGGCAGTTCCGGCGCCACGAGGTGGATGATCGCCGCGCCGAACACCAGCCCGCCCGACGAGGTCTCCGTCTCGATCCTGCGCTTCGTTTCCTCCGATTCGGTGAAGGCGTACAGCGCCAGAGGCTTGTCGCGTTCGTTGACGAACTCCAGGGCCGCGTCGACGTCGGGGACGTCGATGATCGGCAGGATCGGGCCGAAGATCTCGTCCCGCATCACCGGTGCGTCCGGCGAAACGTCCGTGAGCACGGTGGGCGCGATGTACTTCTCGTCGCGGTCGGCCTGGCCGCCGACGACCACGGTTCCGTTGTCCAGCAAGGCGGTGAGCCGGTCGTGGTGCCGGGTCGAGATGATGCGGCCGTAGGACTCGCTGGTGGCCGGGTCGTCGCCGAACATCGCTTTGACGGTCTCGGCCAGGTGTTCCGCCAGTTTCGGGCCGGTGTCGCCGATCGCGAGGACGTAGTCGGGCGCGACGCAGGTCTGGCCGGCGTTGGCGAACTTGCCGTAGGCCAGCCGCTGGGCGGTCATGGCGAGATCCGCCCCCGGCTCGACGATCGCCGGGCTCTTCCCGCCCAGTTCCAGCGTGACCGGCGTGAGATGCTTCGCCGCCGCAGCCATGACGATCCGGCCGACCGTCCCGTTGCCGGTGTAGAAGATGGTGTCGAACTTCTGCTCCAGCAACGCCGTCGTCTCGGGGACCGCGCCTTCGACGACACGGACACCCTCGACGTAGTTCGGCAGATGCTCTGCGATCGCGGCCGAGGTGTTCGGGGACAGCTCACTCGGCTTCACGACCGCGCAGTTGCCCGCCGCCAGCGCCCCGACCAGCGGTGCGAGCACCAGCTGCAGCGGGTAGTTCCACGGCCCGATGATCAGCGCGACCCCGAGCGGCTCACGAACGACACGGCCGTCGGCCGGTCGCAGCGGGTACGGCAGGCCGGCGGGCTCCGGGCTCAGCCAGGAGTCGAGGTTCTCCAGCGTGTGGTCGATTTCGTTCCGTACGAGCGCGATCTCCGCGCGCTTCGCCTCGGCGGTGTTCTTGCGCAGATCGGCGTAGAGCGCCTTGAGGAAGACGTCGGCCTGCTCGGACAGGAGCTTCCGCAGGCCGGTGAGCTGCGTTCGCCGCCACTCCACCGGCTTCGTGACGCCGGAACGGAAGAGCATGCGTAGTTCGTCGACGACGGCGGAGGCATCGCTGCTGGTCATGGATTCGAGCCTAGCCATGGTCCGCGGCGGATGCCCAACGTTGCGCGGTATAGAGCGTTATACAAGAAGCTGAAGGCTCCCTTCGTCGCATTAGACGCAGCGAAAGGAGCCTTCAGCCCGGCTGGATACGGGTCGTGAGTGGCGATTCGGGTTAGACACCCGAATCGCCACTCACGAGCAGCTGTACCGACAGCCCGCCGTTACGGGTAGCTCACCAGGTTGCTCGGCCGCGTGTCCGGCGGCGTCACCGCCCCGGCGTCGTTGATCACGTGGGTGATGGTCCCCTTGTAGTTCAACGAGACGGTCACCAGATTGTGGAACCGGACGCCGGAGCGGTTCGGCACCTCGAACGCGTGATACAGGTTCACCGACGGGTTGTCGTTGAAGAAGCAGTAGCTGCCCAGGCCCCACGCCTCGTGCGTGGTCACGTTGTCCCCCACCTTGTAGGCGGCGTAGCCGTTGAGCCCGTTGGGACTCCTCCAGCCCGCCTGGTCCGGGACGTCGTACGGGATCTCGTTCTGGAAGAAGATCGTCCTGCCGTTCTGGCCGTTCCAGATCACCTGGTACTTCTGGTAGTGCTCGACGAACAGGCCGGTCGCCAGCACGTTGTCGCCGTTGACGACCACGCCGGTGTCGCCGGTGTTGATCGTCCAGCCATAGGTACCCGCGTTGCCGTGGTCGGCCCGCCAGGCCCAGATGTGGTCGATGATCGTGTCACGGCTGTTGACGATCAGGCTGTTCGTCGCCTTCCCCGCGATCTGACCGCCGATCCGGAAGAACACGTCCTGCAAGGTCGTCGGGTTCGCCGCGTGGTTCGCGGTCGAGCCCGCCTGGCCGACTGTGAGCAGCGACTGCGAATTGGTCGTTCCGGCATCGAACAGCAGGCCCTTCAGCCGGACGCCGTCCACGTCTGCCACCTTCATGGCGTCGACACCGTTGTCCGGCACCAGCGTCGGGTAGCCGACACCGAGCACGACGGTGTTCGCCCTGGTCACGTTCAGCGTCTGGTTCAGGTGATAGACGCCCGGCGTGAAGAACAGGTTGCAGCCCTGGGAGAGGGCGTTGTTGATCGACGACGCCGTGTCCCCCGCCTTCACGACGTAGAACTGGCTCATCGGCAGCGAGGAACCCTGGGTGCCGCCGTTGGCCCAGCTCGGCCCGGAGGCGTTGGTGCGCAGGGAAGGCAGGAACACGCGGTACTTGCCGGAGCCGTCGAGGTAGAGATACGGGACGTCGCGGGACACCGGCGTGGTGCCGAGCGTCGTCTCCGGCGGGTTCGGGAAGGTGTTCGCGGGAGCGCCGCTCGTCCCGGAGAAGACCATGTTCCAGACGCCGCCGTCCCAGCTGCCGTAGCTGCTGTCCCGGGTGTACCACTGCTGCTGCGAGATCGACGCGGCCTGACCGGAGACCTTGGTGTCGGCGGTGTAGCCGCCGCTCGCGAACCCGTAGCTGGCCGGATAGAGCTGGAGCCCGCCACGGATGTCCATCCGGCGGAACGGCGCGGCCTGCGCGACGGCCCAGCGGGTCGAGCCGCTGCTCGGGACGACGGCGAGGTTCTCCGCCGAGCGCCAGAAGTTCTGCAGCGCCACGCCCTTGTCCGACTCGTTGAACGCGTCGACGGTGACGTCACCGTTGATCACCACGTCGCCCGGGTTCTGCCCGAGTCCTGCGACCGACGTGTAGTAGCCGACGTTGTCGTGGATGCCGTTGTACACACCGGGCTTGAACAGGTGCGCGTACCGGCGCTCGGTGAACTGCGCGGTCAGGGTGTCCTTCTGCGCGTTGAAGTCCGCGTCGAGCCGCGACTGGATCGACGCCGCGGACATCCCGGGGTCGAAGATCCGCACGTTCGGGCCGAAGTCCGGGACCTCGGCCTGAGCCGGGCAGGTCCCCTGTGTCGATCCGATCGTGTAGGTCGCCGAGGACACCGGGGAATTCGCCGAGCCGGCCTTCAGCGCGATCGCGGAGATCGTCGAGGACGCGGAGACCGTGATCGGCCCGGTGTACACAGTGGACGACGCCGTCGGCGTGGAACCGTCCACTGTGTACCGGATGGTCGCGCCGGCGGTCGCGCTCGACAGGGTCACCGAACGGGCGCTCGGGTAACTGCCGCCTGGCGGATCGAAGGTCGGCGACGCGACGGTCGTACCGCTGCCGCCGTGGGTGTACGTGAAGTGCGGGGTGTCGTATTGCGGCCCGTTCTTCTCGTAGGTGAACCAATAGTCGAGCACCGTGCCCGCCGACAGCGAGCCGACGGTGTGCCGCCACGTGCCGCCGTTGTCGGTCATGCGGACGTTTTGCTGCCCCACGCCCGGAACGCCGGTGTAGTGGATGTCGACGTAACGCGCCGGGGTCGCCGGCGTGAAGGAGAACTGCGCCTGGGTCGCGTTCAAGGACGCGGCGCTCTGGCTGTAGTCGGCTGCCGCGGCGGTGGCACCGCCGAACCCGGCCGCGATCAGCAGTGCGGAAAGGCCGAGGGCGAGCGCGCCCCGGACCCCTTTCCGGCGCTTGGGCTGCACAAAGATCCGATTCACGTCGTGACACCTCCGGCGTTGGAAATCCACGGGCGAAGCAATTCGTTGCGCGCCACAACAAAGTAGCCGTCCGTGCGATATGTCCAGATCACGCTTCGGTAACACTGGTGGTCCAAACCACTGACTACGCCGGGCAGACCACGACGACAGGGCCATTCGGCACCACCGGACGGGGCGTTCGGTGGTGCCGATCAGCGGTCCGGGACGACGTAGAGCGTCGACGCTTCCCCACCGTGCATCGCGCTCAGGCTGGTCCGGCACGCGCGGAGGACCTCACGGTTCGCGACCGAGTCCGGTGGGACGCCACAGCCGTCGCAGAAGAGCTCGACCGTTCCCGGGAAGGTCTCGTCGACCCGGACTTCGACCGTGCGATCGCAGCGGCGGCACCACCGATGCCCGGTGACGATCAGGATGTGCATCGGATCCGAGATGCACTGATGCACCCAGCGGCGGTGTACGTAACAGGTCGTCCGGATGTGCGCGCTCAGGCCGTGTTCCTCCGCCACGTCCTCGGCGGCGAGGATCGCGGCCAGCCGCCGGTCGGCGATCTCGCCGTACCGGTCCCGGCGCCGGGCGGGAGGGGACGTGTCCGCCGCCGCGAGCAGTCTGAGATGAGCCCTTGAGGGTGGCGGAGTACGTAGCACCATGTGGGTCTCGACCTTTCGGCGTCCACCGGAAGTCTTATCAGCTCACCCCCGGTTTCGCCGGAGTGACACCCGACCGGGCGACAACGGCCTGAGAAAGGTTCGTTTGTACGGCCCTTGTATTCCCGCTGCTCATGCTGCCCGGACAACCGGATCCGTTCAGGAGGCAGGAATTGTTGACCAAGGTAGCCGTGCTCGCGACAGCGACCGCGCTCTCCTTCGGCGTGGCCGCACCGGCCGGCGCCGAAGTGGCCGCGTTGCCCGCGGCCAGCATGGAAGCGGTGCTCAAGGCCGCGCAGATCGACCCGCGCCGCGCCGACAGCGCGTTGACCCCCGGGGCCAAGGACAGTGTGCTGCTGGTGGAGCAGGCACTGGCCGCCAAGGGGCTGCTCGACCAGCAATACGTCGACGGCCACTTCGGTACCTCGACGATCACGGCGTACTCCAGCTACCAGAAGTCGCTGGGCTACACCGGGATCGACGCATCGGGCCTGCCAGGGAAGACGTCGCTCGAGAAGCTGGGCGAGAACCGCTACACCGTCACCGCGGTGGTCTCGGCGGGTAGCCGCCTGACCTACCACGGCAAGACGATGAACACCCGGACCAAGGCGATGCTGGTGAAGGCCGAAGGTCTGCTCGGCAGGCAGCTGACCATCACGCAGGGCTCGTACAACCCCGGCGGCGTCGGTGCTTCGGCCGGGACGCACGACGGCGGCGGCGCGCTCGACATCGGCGTCGAGGGCATGTCCTCGACCACGCGGACCGACGTCGCGCGGAAGCTGCGCCAGGTTGGCTTCGCGGCTTGGGTCCGCACTCCGGCCCAGGGCTTCGCCTACCACATCCACGCCATCGCACTGTCCGATCCGGACCTGTCGTCCGGCGCGCAGCACCAGGCAGGCGACTACTACCTCGGCTACAACGGTCTCGCCGGCCGCGGTGCCGACGACGGCCCCGCCGTCACGCCGAAGCTCACTTGGGAGGAATACCTGCGCTCCTGAACACGCTTTCCGAAGGCCGCCTTCACCGACGTCGATCGTCGCGAAGGTGGCCTTCGGGCTGTCTCGGAACCCCCGGGTAGGCTTCGGCGCGACGGTGAAATCAGCGGGAAGGGAACATCGCGTGGAGGCTCAACCGGTCGGTCAGTGGCTCGACGAGCTGGCATCGAAGGCCTCGACGCCCGGTGGCGGCGCGGGTGCCGCGATGAACGCCGCGGTCGGTGCCGCCCTGGTCTCCATGGTGTGCAACCTGACCATCGGCAAGCCGAAGTACGCCGAGCACGAGGCCACCATGACCGAGGCGCTCGCCAAGGCCGAAGACCTCCGTGCGCGTGCGCTCGGCCTCGCCGCCGACGACGCCGCCGCGTTCGACGCCGTGGTCGCCGCGTACAAGCTCCCCAAGGCCACCGACGAGGAGAAGCAGGCCCGCACGGCCGCGATCCAGTCCGCGCTGGTCGGCGCCGCCGAGGTGCCGCTGCGCACGGCCGCCCTCGCCGCCGAGGTCATCGACGTCGCCGCCTCGATTCTCGAGGGCGCCAACACCAACGTCATCTCCGACATCGCGGTCGCGGCCTCGTCCGCGAAGTCCGCGCTCGAGTCGGGCGTGGTCAACGTCGAGGTCAACCTCGCGTCCATGGCGGACGAGCAGCTCCGCAAGGAGACCGAGGCCCGGCTCACCGAGTTCACCCCCGCGGCCGGGCGCGCCGACGCCCTGATCGCCCAGGTTCGCGAAAGGCTCGCCCGATGACCCTGATCGACGGGCGCGCGATCGCCGCCGCCATCACCGCCGAGGTCACCGAGACCGCCGCCAAGCTCCGCGAATCGGGCACCGCACCGACGCTGGCCGTGCTCGTGCCGACCGACGACGACGCCACCGCCTGGTACGTACGCTCCATCGAGCGCGCCGCGAAGAAGGTCGGCGTCGACTGCCGGGTGGTCCAGCTCGAGAAGCCGACCGGCGCGGACGTCACCCGCGAGCTCGACAAGCTGTCCGCGGACCCGTCGGTGCACGGCATCATCTGCCAGACCCCGCTGCCCGAAGGCGTGACGCTCGACGACGTCGGCGCGCACATCGACCCGCGCAAGGACGTCGACGGCGCGAACCCCGTCAGCCTCGGCCGCCTCACCGCCGGCCTCCCGACTTACGCGCCCGCCACCGCCGCCGCGGTGCTGGAGATCCTGAAGCGCGAGCAGGTCGCCCTGTCCGGCGCCCAGGTCGCCGTCGTGGGCCGCTCGACGATCGTCGGCAAACCCGTCGCGCTGCTGCTGCTCGGCGAGCACGCGACGGTGACCATCTGCCACTCGCGCACCAAGGATCTCGCGGCGGTCACCAAGGCCGCGGACGTCCTGGTCGTGGCCGTCGGCCGCGCGCACTTCATCGGCGCGGACCACGTCAAGCCCGGTGCCGTGGTGATCGACGTCGGCACGAACCCGACTCCCGAAGGCGGGCTCGTCGGCGACGTCGACCAGGCCGCGGTCGAGGAGATCGCGGGTTCGATCACGCCGGTCCCCGGCGGCGTCGGCCCCGTGACGACTTCGCTGCTGCTGCGGCACACCGTCACCGCCGCGCAGTCCTGAGGCACTGAAGGAGGCGGCGAGTCCACTGAGGACTCGCCGCGCACGGGCCCGGCCCCGTGATCAGACTCCGCACTCACGTGATTGAAGGCGGAACTCGCGTGATCAGAGGCGGAACTCGTGAGTTCCGGCTTCAATCACGCGAGATACGTCTCTGATCACGCGAGTCACGTCCCGATCACCGTCTCCACCACCTTCCGCACCTGCGCGATCTCCGGTGCGGGAGCGGTGCGGTCCGCGTACAGCAGATGCGCGGCGCCGATGAGCGTGGCGGCCAAAGTCTCGACGTCGGCGTTTTCGGCGATCCGGCCCTGGTCCCGTTCCGCCTTGAGATAGCCGCCGATCATGACGGCGGCCTGCGTCAGCACCGGAACCCCGGCGGGCCATTCGCGACGTAGCCGCGCCCGAAGCTCGTCGCGGAAGATCACGAGCGGGACGATCGCGACCGCGACCGACTCGAAGACCGCCGCCAGCGCCGCGGTGAGGTTGTCCACGACCGTCCCGGTGCCGACGGCGTCCCGCAGGCCCTTCTCGTCGAGCTTCTCGATCCGGTCCAGCACGAACTCGGCGAGGAAACCGTCGAAGTCGTCGAAATGCCGGTGCAGCACGCCTTTCGCGCAGTCCGCCTCCGTGGTCACCGCCCGGCTGGTGAGCCCGCTCGGGCCGTCCCGCAGCAGTACCCGCTCGGCGGCGTCGAACAACTGCGCGCGGACGGCCCGCAAAGCCACTCCTGTCGGCATCCGACTCCCTTACGTTGACGAGTGGGCAAGCGCCCACTTAAGGTGGGCGCATGCCCACTCTACCTTCACGGCAGGAGCCTCATCGCTATCGACAGGCCGCGGAATCCTTCGGCGTGGACGTCGAACGCTACGACCGGACCCGCCCCGCCTATCCCCCGGAACTAGTCGGCCACCTCATCGCCGCCGCTCCCGGCCGCGAGACCCTCGACGTCGGCGTCGGTACCGGCATCGAAGCACGCCAGTTCCAAGCCTCGGGCTGTCGCGTACTGGGCGTCGAGCCGGACGCGAGGATGGCCGAATTCGCCCGGCAGAGCGGGATCGCCGTCGAAGTCGCGAAGTTCGAGGATTGGGAGCCCGCCGGACGCCGGTTCGACCTGCTCGTTTCCGGGCAGGCCTGGCATTGGGTCGACCCGGTGGCGGGCGCCGTCAAGGCCGCCGAAGTCCTACGGCCCGGTGGGCTCTTCGCCGCGTTCTGGCACGTACCCGAACCGCCGGAAGAGGTCGCGGACGCCTTGGCGGAGGCTTACCGGCGGCTCGTGCCGGACGCCCCGATCGACCTCAAGAGCGTGCCGAAACAGTCCGCGGACCCGTACGGGCCACTCATCGTGAAGGTCGCCGACGGTCTGCGCGAAGCGGGCGGGTTCGGCGAGCCGGAACGAAGCCGTTACGACTGGGACCGGGTCTACACCCGGGACGAATGGCTGGACCAGCTCCCGACGTTCGGTTCGCTGACCTGGGTCGAATCCACAGTGCGACAAGAGATCCTCGCTGAAGTCGGGGCGGCGATCGACAGGATGGGCGGCCGGTTCACCACGCGCTACGCCACCGTCGCGATCACCGCGGTCCGCGACTGACCCGCCGGTGACGGGAGCCGCGCCGCTCCCGTCACCGGCGCCCGTCAAGGCGTGACGGGGACGTTGGTCAGCCCGTTCACCGCCCTGGACACGGTGTTGGACGCGTAGACGACGTTCGGCCGTTCCGAGCATTTCGACGTCGACGTGATCTTGATGGCGTACTGGCCGACGCCGCCGAGATCGGACTTGTTGTCCCGCCACACGTTTCCGCAGCCGTTCGGGAACGACGGCGTGGTACCGGGATTGTGCGTCTCGTAACCGTTCGCGAAGGTCCCCGGCGAGGCGAAGGTGCCGGTGTTCCCCTCGATGACGTATCCGAATCCCTTGACGTCGACCCAGGAATCGGCCGAGTTCTGCCCGGAAACCCCTTGACCGTCGAAGGTGTTGCCCCGGATCACGCCGCCTTCGGTGCCCTCCTTGACGTCGATACCCTCCGCGGCCACGTACGGTCCGATGTGGTTGTTGAGCACCTGGATCCGGTCGCTTCGGTCGACCCCGCCGGAGTTCCCGTGGCAGGCCCAGTTCGAGTTCGCCGAGCCGAGGTAGACACCCTCGCCGTAACCGGCCTGCACGAGCCCGGTGTGGCTGATCGTCGAATCACGGATGACGCTGTCGGCCGAGGAACGGCGGAAGTGCACGGCCTCCTCGTCGATCCGGTGCACCCGCACACCTTCGATCACCGTGTGGTGCGAGTCGTCCGCGACGATCCCCTTCTTCGACTCCTGCACGGTGAAGCCCTTGAGATGCCAGTACGGCGCCCCATAGAGCCAAAACCCGTACCCGGAGTCCCAACCCGCCGTCGGAGCCGGACAGGAAGGCGCCTCACCGGACGGTCCGTCGTTGATCAGGACCGCCGTCGACGGTCCGGTCACCGTGATCGGCGCCGCCGCCGTGCCGGGTTTCGTCGCGACGAACGAGCCCCGGTACGTTCCCGCGGCCAGCCGGATGGTCCGGCCGGGGCTCGCCGCGGCCAGCGCGGCCCGCAGTTCCGCCGCGGTGGCCACGTCGACGACGTCGCCGGACGGCACGCTGGTGGTCGTCGTCGGCGAAGTGGTCGTGCTGGTCGGCGACGGCGGAGTGGTGGCCGTGGTCGGCGCCCCTCCCCCGCACGGGCTGCCGTTGATCGTGCACCCGGTCGGCAGGCCCAGTCCCGTGGTGTTGAAGCCGAAGGACGCCGTGCCGCCGGGTTTGATCGTGCCGTTGAAGGCGGCGTTGGTGACCTTGTAGTGCTGCCCGGTCCTGGTGAGCACCGAGCTCCACGACGTGGTGATCGCGGTGCCCTCGGGGAGATCGAACTCGATCGTCCACTGTGTACTGTTCGCGTTCCCCGCGTTGGTCAGCGTGTACTTCCCGCCGTAACCGCTGTCCCAGACCGAGCCTTGCGTGAACGTCGCGGTCAGGCTCGGCGCGGCGGCCTCCGCCGTGACGACGGCACCGAACAGTCCCGCCGCCGATGCCGTGGCCGCGATCGCGGCGAGCAGTCGTTTCCTGGTCATTCCGTGCCTCCGCATTTCGTTCCGGCGATCGAGCAGGCGAACGGCAGTCCCTGGCCGGCGGCGTTGAAGCCGAACGTCGCCGTGCCGCCGGGTTCGACGCTCCCGTTGTGGGTGGCGTTCCCGAATCGGTAGTGCTGTCCGGTCCTGGTCAGCACCGAACTCCAGGAACCGGTGATCGTCGTGCCGGCGGGCAGGTCGAACTCGACGGCCCACGAGCCCACGGAGGCCGAACACGTGTTGCTGATCGTGAAGCCGGCGCCGTAGCCGCTGTCCCACACCGACTTGCGGGTGAAGGTCGCGTTCAGGCAGGCACTGGGGTTCTGCGTCGTCGTGGTGGACGTCGGCGTGGTCGTGGTCGGGCTCTGGCTGGTCGGGGACGACGGCGGAGTCCCGTCGACGGACTTCAGGAACAGCGACGACGAGGCGTCGGTCTTGGAGGCGTCCACCCCGTGCCCGCCGGTGTAGTCCCGCTGCTCGTTCTTCGCCCAGTCGGCGATCGGGGTGCCGCCGATGTCGAGGTGCTTGTAGGCGGTGCCGTCCCACCCGAAGGAGTAGACGCGGCGCCGGTCGGCGTAGAAGTCGTTATACGGCCCGTTGTCCGCGAGCTGTTTGGTCATGGCGTTGTTGAAGAACACGTTGCGGTAGCCCGAGGCACCCGACCACTTGACGGCCTTCTTGCCCGCACCCCACCAGATCGGGAACCAGTTCGAGTCGTCGGGACCGCCGCCGCCTTCCTCACCGCAGTTGGCGCGGCAGTTCCCGGAACGGTGCGCGTACGGAATCTTGACCGTGTTGAGCTCGAAGAGGTTGTTGCGTTCCCAGCCGCCGTGGAGGTTCAGGTCGGAGTCGAACGAGTTGCCGATCACCACGTTGCCCGCGGCGGACCACTGGAAGGTGAAATGCCGCAGCAGGGTCGAGGTGTTACCCGCGTAGAGCGAATCCCAGACCCGGGAGCCGCGGAAGTAACCGTTGCCGCCCTTGCCCTTGTTCCACGAACCGTTGAGCTCGTTGTCGACGATCTGGAGGTTCTTCGCCTCCTCGGTGACGATCGGGTGCGAACCGGTCATGTCCGCGCGGATACCGCGGACCCAGGAGTTCGCCGCCCACTTGAACACGATCCCGTGCATCTCCGCGGCGGGTGCCATGTTCCCGTAGTTGTTGTTCGCCTCCGCGGGGTTCAGGCCCGGCATGTCCTGGGTGAAGCCGAGGTTCTCGAATCCGACGCCGAGCACCGGGTCGACCAGCGGTGCCGCCTTCGAGTCGTAGGTGGCGCCGTCGATCGGGGCCGAACCGTCCGAAGTGGAGTTCACCGGGACGTCGTACTCGAGCGGCTTGTCGAGGGTGATCGTGCGTGCCGTGGTGTCGAGCGCCGCGATCGTGAAGATCTGCTGGCGCATGTGCATGTTCAGCAAGGGGAACGTCGTCGGCGTCGCTTGTTGCTGCTCGTAGAACTTCCGCGAGTTGGCCGCTCGGATGTTGACCAGGTTCCCGGCGGCGAGGGCGGTCAGGGCACCGCTGCTCGCCAGGTGGACGACCTTGTCCCCCGTCCGCGCGGCGAACGCGGTGTCGCCCGGCTTGCCCCGCAGCTTCACCCCGGCCTTCCAGTGGACGTTGACCGTGCCCTCGAAGATGTCCTTGCGATTCGCGGGCGCGGCGGCGTAGTCACTCGCGTAGGACGTGTGCACTCCCCTGGACTGGACGCGGAACAGCCCGCGGCCCGGCCATAGCCAGCCACCCTTGCCCGCGCCCGAGGTCATCCCGTCCTCGTCCCAGTCGGAACCGTCCGGGGTGAGGGTGTCGTAAAGGGTGTTCGCGTCCGGCTTGTAGACGAACTTCGTGGCGTCCTTGCCCGCGCCGCGCAGGATCAGGTAGTCGGCGTCGACGTGGATCTCGTGCGTGACGTCGAACCGGCCCGCCGGGAAGGTGATCGTGCTCAGCTTCGTGTAGCTCCCGGACGGCGAGCACGCGCTCTTGATCCCGTCGATCGCCGCCTGGATCCCGTTCGTGTCGTCGGCGCCGTCGTCGGGCTTGACGTTGTACTGGCTCGCCAGTTCGGCCGCGGTGACCTGGCAGGTGGCGTTCGGATTCACTTCGCCCGAGCCGGGTAGCACGGCACCACCGCGATACCCGGCTTTGGACCAGTCGTAGAGGCCCGCGACCGGCGCGCGGCGATTGGCCGCGCCGAGGTCGAGGCCGGTCAGCGCGCCTGGTCCCGGCGCCGCGTCCGCCGCTGTGGGCGGTACCTGCAGGAGTGCGGCGGTGGCGACCACGGCGGCGACCGCCGGTAGGACGGCACGACGAAGAGGACTTTTTCGGGACACCCGAAACCTCCGTGACGGACTGACGGAAGGTGTTGCGGCGTGTACACCCGGACCCCGTCTTTATAGTTCACGTCCCTGGCGTCCGTCAACGGATGTGAATCACGTCCATGTATGTGAACGACTGACCGTCTAGATGTGGGCATGGAAGGCCTCGAGATAACGGCGGAGGAACGCTTCGGTGCCCTCGTCCGCCACCTTGCCGTTGTCCGTGATCAGCCCGTCGGTGTATCAGTCCGGCGACGCGCCGATCACCGCGGCGGGCTTCCCGTCGAGCGAGTTCGCCAGGCTGCGGTTCGCGTTCTCCCCCGCTTCCGAGGCGATCACGAGCCTGCGGCTACTGCAGGATCCCGGGCGCTGCTGCGCGAACTCGACCTGCGCCTGCTTCTTCGCACTGGTCCCGCTCGGCGCCTATTTCGCGGAATTCCTGACCCCGCCACCGGCCAGCCCGGTCCCCGACCTCGACGCCGAGCTCGACCGGATCGCCCGCGCAGACCTCGACGAAGCCGTCGCGGAAGCCTCCCCGGTGCCCGCCGCCGAGAGCGACGTCGTGCAGCGGTTCCTCGCCGACCCCGCCGCCGGGGTCGCGCGGGCGGCCGACGAACTCCGGCTCTATTGGGACACGGCGCTGGCCAGATTCTGGCCGCAGATCCGGGGCCTGTTCGAAGCGGAGATCGTCCGGCGCTCGCGCCAGCTGGCCCGCGACGGGGCTGGGGCGCTGTTCAACGATCTGCACCCGAACATCTCCTGGGACGACGGGCGCCTGAAAGTGCGCACCCGCGCGTGGAAACGCCGCGGGCCGCTCGGCGTAGACGGCCTGATCCTGATCCCCAGCGTCTTCCACTGGCCCGACACCGCGGTGATGGCCGAGCCGTACCAGCCGATCCTCGTCTACCCCGCTCCCGGGGTCGCCACCGTCTGGGCACACGACATCATCCCGACCACCGGCGCCCTCGACGCCCTGATCGGACGGACCCGTGCCCGCGTCCTCGTGGCACTCTCCGAGAGTGTGACGACGACCGCGCTGGGCAGGCGGCTGTCGATGGCGCCCAGGCGGCTGTCGATGGCGCCCGGCGCGGTCAGCCAGCATCTGAAGGTCTTGCACGACAACGGACTGATCACCCGGCATCGCAGCGGGCGAGAGGTCTTCTCCGCGCGCTCGGCGCTCGGTGACACCTTGTGCGCCAACGGGTCAGCGCTCTCCTGAACGGAACCGGTCGAGCACGCGGCGTTCCCGTTTGGTCGGACGCCCCGCGCCCCGCTCCCGCCGCGCGACCGGCACGGCGGCCTCGGGCGGCGGCGCCGGTGTCCGGTCGATGAAACACGTGGCCGCGTCGGCGGCACCGACCCGCTTCTGGATCACCCGCGTCACTTCCAGGATCCGCGTCGTGTCGTGCACCCGCGCACGGACCTCGTCACCCGCCACGACGGTGGTCGCGGGTTTGGCCGGTTTGCCGTTCACGCGGACATGGCCGCCACGGCACGCCGCTGCGGCGTCCGGACGCGTCTTGGTCAGCCGGACGGCCCACAGCCAGCGATCAACTCGAGTGGACTCCACAGCAGTACATAGTGGCCTATCCGCCGTCTTTATTGCCACTCGGTATAGACGCAGGTATAACTTGTTCTAAATCCCTCAACGGTGAGGAAGATCACGTGAGCGACGAAACCATGCGGAGAAGCGCTTCCGGACAGTTATCCCGCCGCCTCTTTATTGCTGGAACTGGTTCTATCTTGGGAGCCGCCGCCCTCGGCGGGACCGCTTCCGCGAAAAGTTCGATCGCCGACGCCGCCCGAATCCCGGCGCTCGTCATCGGTTCCGGATACGGCGGCTGTGTCGCCGCGCTGCGGCTCGCCGAAGCCGGTGTCGACGTCCACCTCGTCGAACTCGGCATGGCATGGGACACCCCGGGCACGGACGGCAAGATCTTCGCCAACACCACCAAGCCCGACTATCGCTCCTTCTGGCTGCGGACGAGGACCAAGCAGCCGCTGAGCAACTTTCTCGGCTTCCCGCTCGACAAGGACGTGCCACGGCACACCGGGATCCTCGACGCCGAAGAGTTCGGCGGCATCACCGTCTACCAGGGCCGCGGTGTCGGTGGCGGCTCACTGGTGAACGGCGGGATGGCCGTCACGCCGAAGCGCGAGAACTTCGGGTCCGTCCTGCCCACGGTCGACGCGGACGAGATGTACGGCGTCTACTACCCGCGCGCCAACGCCGGCCTCGGCGTCGCCACCATCGACCCGGACTGGTTCGAGACCGCCGAGTGCTACCAGTACGCGCGAGTCGGCCGGAAACACGCGCAGCGGTCCGGTTTCCCGTTCCTGTTCGTCCCGGACGTGTACGACTGGGACTACATGAAGAAGGAACAGGCTGGCACGGTGCCGAGGTCCGCACTTGCCGGGGAGATCCTCTACGGCAACAACGCGGGCAAGAAGTCGTTGCAGCAGACCTATCTCCCGCGGATCAAGGCGACAGGGCGGGTGACGATCTCGGCGCTGCACCGCGTCACGTCGGTCACGCCCGCGTCCGGTGGCGGCTACACCGTGACGATGGAGCAACTCGATACAAGCGGCACCGTGACGGCGACGAAGGCGGTCACCGCGGACAAGGTGTTCTTCGCGGCCGGCAGCGTCGGCACGAGCAAGTTGCTGGTCAAGCTCAAGGCGACCGGCGCCCTCCCCAACCTCGGCAACGAGGTGGGAAAAGGCTGGGGCGACAACGGAAACGTCATGTGCGGCCGCGCGAACCACATGTGGGACGCCACCGGCGCGCTGCAGTCGTCCATCCCCACCGCGGGTATCGACAACTGGGCGGCGGGTGGCGCGTTCGCCGAGGTCGCGCCGCTGCCGACCGGCATCGAGACCTACGCGTCGTTCTACCTGTCGATCACCAAGAACCCCAATCGCGCGACGTTCTCCTGGAACCCGAGCGCGAACAAGGTCGACCTGAACTGGCAGACCGCCTGGAAACAACCGTCGATCGAGATGGCGAAGACGATCTTCGACAAGATCAACTCCAAGGAGGGCACGATCTACCGGACCGACCTCTTCGGCGCGTACAAGATCTGGGGCGACCATCTCACCTACCACCCGCTCGGCGGCGCGGTGCTCGGCAAGGCGACCGACAATTACGGCAGGCTCCACGGCTATCCGGGCCTTTATGTCATCGACGGCGCGCTGATTCCGGGTAATACCTCGGTGAACCCGTTCGTCACCATTACCGCGCTCGCGGAAAGGAACATCGAAAAGATCGTCGCCACCGATCTGTGACGACGATCCGAAATAGGCCGGGGCCGCCACCCCGGCCTATTCTCATATCTTCGGAAGAACGCAGACGGTGTCGATGCCCAGGACGTGGTTCAGCCGTCCGAAGGCGAGCCACGAACCGATGCTCATGCTCAGTTCGACGATCTCCTTCTGACTGTAGTGCTCGGCCATCCGCTTCCAGAAATCGTCGTCGATGCCGTGGTGGTCGAGCGCGTAGCGTTCGGCGTACTCGGCGGCCAGCCGGGTCCGCTCGTCGAACGCGTCGGTGGTGCGCCACTCGGTCACCGCGTCGGCGAACTCCTCCTCGACCTTCACCCCGTCGCGTTCGGTCCGCCAGTCCAGGCAGAAGACGCAGCCGTTGATCTGCGCGATCCGCAGCCGGGCCGCCTCGAACTCGCGGAGCCCCAGCGTGGTGTGCGAGTACACCGCGAGCGAGAGATTCGATGCCGCGACACCGATCCCGGGCACCATCTCGCCCCAGACGTAGCCGATCGGGTCCTTGCCCTCGGGAATGTCGATGTTCATCGCGCGCTCCTTCCGAGCTTGCCGGTGGCCGGTCGCAACGGGACGTCGAGTGCGTCGTAGAGGCCCGGTTCGGCGTCGACGAGCCAGTCGATGGCCCCGACCAGCCTGCCGACCGCGGTCGCGTTGCCGCCGGCGGACCGGTTCTCGCCCTCGTCGGTGGCCTCGACCGAGACCTCTATGCGGGGACGGCCTTCGATGATCACCTTGTGCGCCCCGTCGCCGCTGGGCGGCATCGGCCAGTCCAGCGCGCACGAGGCGTGGATCCGGGTGACGTGCTCGACGACGATGCGGGGTTCGCCGTCCACGATCCCCTGCACTTCGAACCGGACGGCGCCCTGCGTGCCCGCTTCGAACTCGCCCATCGCCCGCGTGGTCACGGTTTCCTCGAGCGGGCGGCGGTCGAGCGTCTCGCGGATCTCGTCCAGTTCGACGCCGAGGCCGCGGGCGATGAGCCGCACCTGCCCGCCCCACACCATCGTGGGTACCGACGGGGCCAGCATCGGCGGCTGGTAATCCATCGGCTGCCCCATCCCGACCAGATAGCGGACGGAATCCGGCTGGTCGTAGGTGGAGTAGTCGAAGATCTCCTGGCAGCGGACCGCGTCCACGGTGGTGCCGAGCCCGCTGATCAGCAACGGCAGGATGTCGTTGCCCCAGCCGGGATCCACACCGGAGACGAACAGCGAGCCGCCGCCCTCCGCGATCGCCGCGAGCACCGGCTCACGGAGTTCGTCCGGCGCGTTTCGCTGGTCGTACAGCGCGTAGAGCGCGGGCGTCACCACCACCGCCCCGGCCCGGACCGCGCGGACGATGTCGGCCAGCGCTTCGGCGGGCCGGATGTCGCCGGACGCCGCGTACACCACCGCCCGCGGACCGGCCGCCAGAACCGTTTCGACGTCATCGGTCGCCGCCACACCCAGTTCGCCGTCGATCCCCGCGAGCGTCGCCGCGTCACGGCCGACCTTCGCGGGATCGTGCACGAGTACGCCGGTGAGTTCCAGCGCCGGATGCGCGTCGACGGCCCGGATGGAGGCACGACCGATGTTGCCCGTACCCCAGACGACCGTGGGAATCATGAAGTCGAGGTTAACCGAATCCGAGTTCGGTTCCCAGTACCGAAACAATCACGAAAACGCAGGTCAGAGCGCATTACTCGGGTTCATTCGAGTGGGCAACGAAAGCGTTCCGGTACGCGGAACGAGCGTCGTTTTCCCGGTGTCCGGCAATACCCGTTGGACCGTTCGCGCGGCGTCTGTGTAGTGTGCGCTCTCGTGACGAGCCCCGAGTCGGACAGAACCCCGCCGCCGGTCATCCGGCGGCGAGTCTTCCTCTCCTGCCGTTAGGTCCTCTCGCCTCCCGGTGACCGGAGCGCTGTTCCGTGCGTCCGGCCGGGTTTCCTCCTGTCCAGCGCACGGCTCCTCCTGTTCACTTTCTCTTGGGAGTCGTCCGTTGCCCCTGTTCGTCTATGTCCTCGGCCTTGCCGTGTTCGCGCAAGGCACCTCCGAATTCATGGCCTCCGGTCTAGTGCCAGGGATCGCCGGTGAACTGTCCGTCCCGGTGGGCGCGGCCGCCGCGCTGACGTCGGCCTACGCCGTCGGAATGATCTTCGGCGCCCCCGCGATGGCCGTGCTCAGCGCGCGCTGGCCTCGACGGCGAGCGTTGGCCGGGTTCCTGACCGCCTTCGTCGTCGTGCACGTCATCGGCGCCGTCACGACGAGCTTCCCGGTGCTGTTCGGCACCCGGATCGTCGCCGCGGTGGTCAACGCCGGCTTCCTCGCCGTGGCGATGCCGGTCGCGGTCGCGCTGGCGCCACAAGGGAAACAGGCGCGGGCGACCGCGATCCTGTTGTCGGGTATCACGCTGTCGTGTGTCGCCGGAGTGCCCGCGGGCGCCGTTCTCGGTGATCTCGCGGGCTGGCGGTCCGCGTTCTGGGCGGTCGCCGCGCTCTGCCTTCCCGCACTGGTGCTGGTGTTCCGTTCGGCACCGGCCGGCGCGGCGAGTCCGTCCGAAGTCTCGATCAAGCGCGAAATGTGCGAGCTGAAATCACCACCCGTGCGGCAGGCGATGCTCCTCGGCGCGCTGGTCAACGGCGCGACCTTCACGACGTTCGCCTTTCTCGCCGTCATCGCGACGGACGTCGCCCACCTTCCCGCCGAAGCGGTTTCCGGCCTGCTGGCGGCGTTCGGCGTCGGCGCTTTCCTCGGTGTCACGGTGGCGGGCCGCAAGGGGAACGGCGAACTCCGGCGCGGTCTGGTCCTCGGGTTGTGCGCCCTGCCGGTCGGCTGGGCGGCGCTGGCCATGACCGGGACTCAGCCGGTCGCGTTGTTCGTCCTGGCGACCGTCCAAGGTGGACTGTCGTTCGGCTGCGGTTCCGCGCTCATCGCGCGGGTCATGCACGTGGCTCCCGGAGCCCCGGCCCTGGGTGGTTCGTTCGCGACGGTCGCGTTCAACGTCGGCGCGTTCGTGGGACCGGTGCTCGCCGGTTTCGTCACGGAGTCGACCGGTGACTACCGCGACGCCGTCTGGATCAGCGCGGCGATCGCCGTCGTCGCGCTTCCGCTCGTGCTGTGGCGGGGCTCGGTAACATCGGCCGGACCATGGAAATGATCACCGTCCCGGCGGGCCCGGTGAGGCTGACCGACCGCCGGACGCAGCGGAGCTGGACCGTCGACGTCGCGTCCTTCCTGCTCGCCCCCGTTCCGGTCACCCAGGAGGAGACCGGGACGCTTCCTCTCGTCGACGTCTCCTGGCAGGACGCCCTCCGCTTCTGCAACACGCTGTCCGCGCGTGAGGGGCTGACTCCCGTCTATGAGCTGGAGTCCTCGACGTGGGACCGGTCCGCGAACGGCTACCGCCTGCCCACCGAAGCGGAATGGGAACACGCCTGCCGCGCCGGCACGACCGGTCCCCGCTACGGGCCGCTCGACGAGATCGCCTGGTACCGCGAGAACTCGGCGGAGTCCCGGCACGACGTCGGCGGGAAGACTCCCAACACGTGGGGCCTGCACGACATGCTCGGCAACGTCTGGGAGTGGTGCTGGGACGTGTACGACGCCGAGGTGTACGGCGAGTACCGGGTCCTGAAGGGCGGTGGCTGGTTCGACGAGCACTGGAGCTGCCGGGCCTCGGTGCGGCGGCGCAGCCACCCGACCTTCCGGGTCGACGACGTCGGCTTCCGCCTCGCCAGGTCACTGTGACCCCGGCCTCTCGTGCGTGTTGATCACCCGATTGAATGACGCCAGGACACCCGGCCAGGGTGTCGGACCTCTGGAGGAAACCGTGACCGGAACCGCTCCCCGAGACGTCGAACGCGTCTACTCCACCGCCGACGTCGTCGCGAAACTGCGCCGGCTCGCCGACGCGCTCGAGTCCGAGACCTCGTTCCGCATCCAGATCGCCGGGGAACGGTTCCGCGTCCCCGCCCGCGCGCAGTTCTCGATCGAGCACGAGCGCGGCGACGGTGAGGAAGAGGTCGAGTTCCAGCTGAAGTGGAAGATCGAAGAGACCGATTCGGACGACGACGCCGAAGGCACCGTGGTCTGATCTTTCCGTCCACAAAGGACAGGCGGGCGTCGGCGGCGTAACCTCCGCTGACGTTGCGAAAGCCACTTTCGCAACCTTCAACGTTGCGAAAGTGGCTTTCGCAACCCGCCCCTTTCGCCTTACCAAGCGGGCAGTCTCAAACGATGCCGCCGTTGGCGCGAAGCACCTGCCCGTTGACCCATCGCGCCGGACCGGCGAGGAACGAGACGACCTCGGCGATGTCGGACGGGGTGCCGAGGCGTTCGAGCGGGGGCTGCGCCGCCATGCTCGCGATGGTCGCCTCGTCCTTGCCGTCGAGGAACAGCGCCGTCGCGGTCGGACCGGGAGCGACCGCGTTCACGGTGATGTCGCGGCCGCGCAGTTCGCGGGCGAGGACCAGGGTGACGGCCTCGACCGCCCCCTTCGTGGCCGCATAGGCCGCGTATCCCGGCAGGGCGAGGCCGAGCACCGACGTGGAGAAGTTGATGATCGCGCCGCCGTCGCGCACGCGGCGGGCGGCCTGCTGGTCGACCACGAAGGTGCCGCGGATGTTGGTGCGGTGCAACCGGTCCAGCCGGTCGAGATCGAGTTCTGCGACCGGCGCGAGATACATGATGCCCGCCGCGTGGACCACGACGTCGACCCCACCGAAGGTCTTCTCCGCGGTGTCGAACACGGCCTCGACGGCCTGCTCGTCGGCGACGTCGGCCTGGGCCGCGATCGCCTGGCCACCGGCGGCGGTGATCGCGTCGACCGCGGCCTGCGCCTCGTCCTTGTTGCCGCCGTACACGACGACGACCGCGAACCCATCCGACGCGAGCCGCTCGGCGGACGCCCTGCCGATGCCCCTCGATCCGCCGGTGACGATCGCTACGCGTGCCATGAGATGCTCCCATCAGGCGTTTCCATTGGTAACAAACTAACCGTATCACCGATATCGAACCAGTGCTACCAGCTGGGTGTTATCGTCGATACATGACGACGAAAGACCGGTTGGTCCGCGCGGCGGCCGAGCTTCTGCGGGAGGGCGGGCGCGAGGCGTTGTCGACACGTGCGGTCAGCGCCGCCGCCGGCGTCCAGGCACCGACGCTCTACCGGACCTTCGGCGACAAGGACGGCCTGCTCGACGCCGTCGCCACGTATGGCTTCAAGAGCTACCTGGAGGGGAAACACGCCCTCGGCGAGACCGACGACCCGGTGGGTGATCTGCGGCGAGGCTGGGACCTGCACGTCGAGTTCGGGCTGCAGCAGCCCGCCTTCTACATGCTCATGTACGGCGAGCCCCGCGTCCGCGAAGCCCGCCGTGAAGCGGACGCCATCCTCCGCCGGATCGTCGGACGCATCGCCGAGGCCGGCAGGCTGCGCGTCCCGGTCGAACAGGCCGCGCAACTGGTGCACGCGACCGGGATGGGTGTGATCCTCTCGTTCCTCTCCAGTCCGCCCGAGCAACGCGACCCGGACCTGATCGACGCCGCGCGCGAACACGTCATCGCGGCCATCACCACCGACAGCGCGGACGACGCGTCGAACATCCCCAGCCGTGCGATCGCGCTCAAAGCCGCGCTGGAAAAGGAACCTGGCGACGCACTGACCGCGGCCGAGCACACCATGCTGGCCGAATGGCTCGACCGCCTCGCGCGGTGACCTACCGGCCGACGGCCTTCGCCGCCGCGACCGCCTGTCCGGCGTAGGACCGTCCGAAAAGGACGGTGTGGACCAGGAGCGGGAACAGCTGGTGCGCGCCGATCCGGTCGGTCCAGCCGTCGGCGAGCGGGGCGACCTCCTGGTAGGCGGCGAGCACCCGGTCCAGCAATGGGCAGCCGAACAACTGCAGCATGGCGAGATCGGTTTCGCGATGGCCGCCGTGCGCCGCCGGATCGATGAGCGAGGCTTCGACGGGTCCCCACAGCACATTGCCGTTCCACAGATCGCCATGCAGGCGCGCCGGAGGTTCGGCCACTTCCGGGAGCCGCACGCAGGCGCGCTCGATGACGGCGGCTTCGTCAGCGGTCAAAGTGCCCTCGTCGACGGCGCGGCGGACATAGGGCAGGACTCGGTGCTCGGCGTACCACCGCGGCCAGTCTTCCCCTGGCGTGTTCTTCATCGGGGCCAGGCCGATCCACGCGTCGACAGGACCGTCCGGCGGTGCCGCGCCGAACGCGGGTGCGCCCGCCGCGTGCAGTGCCGCGAGCCCTCGCCCCAACCGCTCCGCCGCGTGATGCGTCGGCCGTCCTGCGCCGACCAGGTCCGTGACCAGCCACTCGTCGTCGTGACCGCGAACCTCGGGCACCCGCACGGCGCCGGGCTCTCCCAGCCATCGCAGGCCCGCCGCCTCCGCGGGTGTCGCGTTCCGCGCATGGCCCCGTTTGACGACCACCGTGTCGCCGCTGTCCAGCACTACTTCGGTCACCCCGCTGGAGAGGCTTCTCTGCTCGGAAACCGAGCGTCCGGTGATCCTCGTGGCAGCCTCTGCAGGCGAAACCTGGGTCATGTCCGCAACCTACCTCCGATCGGGTGAATGAACAGCCCCGCCGGTTTCCCGACTTCGGTCGGGCTGCATCCGGTCAACGCCCGGAACTCACGGACGAGATGCGCCTGATCGCTGTATCCACCCAGGTGCGCGACGTCGGCCCACGAGAGGGACGACGCCCGGTCCAGCAGTCTCAGTACGCGATTGAGCCGCGCGATCCGCCCGGCCGTGCGGGGACTCAGCCCGATCTGCTCGCGAAACCGGGCGTTGAGATGCTGCCTGCTCCAGCCGATCTCGCCGGCGAGGGCGTCGACACGGACCGGGCCCGCCGAAAGCCGGTCCCACGCGTGCCGGACCGGATCCGCCAGTACAGGGCCGCGAGCCAGCTTCGCCGCGAGATAGTAGTCCAGCAGCCGGAATCGCTCCGACCAGTCCGCCGCCTCTGCCAGCCGTTCGGTCAACGGCCCGGCCGTCAGCAGATCGGACGCCGCGACCACGGAATTTGTCAGCTCCCTCAACGGAATCCCGAACAACGCGTACGAACCGAGCGGGGTCAGGGTGACGACGATCCCGCGCGAAGCCCCGGCCTGTTCGACGCGCAACGGCCGGTCCCGCAGCCCCAGCACCGGCGAATCGGGGATCCCGGCACCGCGAGCCGGAGCGTCGAGGTCGATCACCCAGGTGAGCACGGACAACGGAGTGATCTGCCAGGAATTCGCGCCCGCGTCGGGAAGATCGTGCGCCACGTAGCTCGCCACATGGGCGGCCAGCGCGGGATGCGGCCACCTGAGCATCCGCTCGCCGGGCGAACGGGTGATGTCCCGCCGCGGCACCACGAGACCCCACCCGCCCATGCCTCCACTTTACTTTCGTTCAAGACCGGGACCGTGGCTCCGCCTAGCGTTCGGCGCATGCGGAAAATCGGGGGATTCAGAAATCCGGCGGCCGAGAAGCGCTATTTCGCCGCCTATGACCGAGCCATGGCCGAGTGCCCGGAGCCGGGTGCGGTCTTCGACGTCGAAACGCGTCACGGCACCACACGGGTCTACCGCTACGGCGACGGCGGCACGCCGATCGCCCTTCTGCCAGGGCTCATGGCCACCTCAGCCTGTTTCGCGGCGCTGATTCCCGCCTTGGCCGAGCGGCACGCGGTCTACGCGATCGACACTCTCGGCGAAGCGGGCCGAAGCGTGCACAAGGTTCCTTTCAAAGACCTTCGTGACCGCGCGAGTGATCTCGACGCCGTCTTCGAGAGCCTCGGGTTGACGAATGTCCATCTCGTGGGCGGTTCGACCGGCGGCTGGCACGCGGTCAACCAGGCCATCCACGCGCCCGGCAGACTCGCGTCCATCGGCTTGCTCGACGCCACCACCGTTTCGGCGCCGTTCTCTCGGCGCGTGGTCTGGTACGGCCTGCCCGCGGCCGTGCTCGACAGCGATCGCCTGTGGCGGCGGTTCACGGCGTGGTCCGCCGGGGAGGACGTTCTCGACCAGCCCGCCGCCCGGCTCGTTCTCGCCGGGATCCGGTGCTATCGCGCCCGGATTCCGTTCCAGGTCCGCCCGGGCGAGGACGCGCTGCGGTCCATCGAAGTGCCCACGCTCGCCCTGTTCGGCGGGCGCAGTGTCGTGCACGACCCGGTCGCCGCCGCCGCACGACTCGAAAGCCTGCTCCCCCATGCCGACGTCGAGATCCTCCCGGACGCCGGGCACTACCTCTATCTACGCCCGCGGGATCGCGACCGGATCATCGAGCGTGTCCTCGCGTGGGCAGGCTAGGCCGCCAGCGCACGGGAACGGCGGCGCGCGGCGGCCAGGCTGGCCCGGCACGCGGCGATCAGCCGGGCGGAGGCGGCGCTTTCGCCGTGGCCGCACCGAGGGCAGAACATCGTGACGTCACCGGACAGTTCGTCGATGGAGACGGTCAACGCGGTCGCGCACGAACGGCACCAGCGATGCCGTGTGACGGGGTTGACGTGCAGCGGCGAGGCCACGCACTGGTGGATCCAGCGGCCGTGCACGTGGCAGGTCAGGCGGTCGTCCGGGGACAGGCGGCCGACGTCTTCCGCGTCGTCCTCCATCGCCAGCAGAACCGGCAGGGTGCGGCTCACCGGGTTCAGCCGCGTGGTCGAGGCCAGTGTCGTGGTGTTCATCGCTTTCTCCTTCCGGCTCTTATCAAGACGTCGAACGGGGAGTGCCAGATACGACACGGCCGGGCATCTTTTCCCGAAGAGCTCCCCCTCGCGGGTGAATTGATCTTGGTCGAATCCGAACCGTTACCCCATTCGGGTTAATGGCGCGTATCTTTCGGATCATGACGGCCACACTCGTTTCACTGTCCACATCAGACAGTCGTGGCCGCGGCTACCTGCTGTTTCCGCCCGCCGGCGGCACGCTCCAGGCATTCGAGCCACTCGCCGGCGCGGCGGACGCGGACGTTCGAGGCATCGAATACGCCGGGCACGGGGGAAGGCTCGCGGAGCCACCGGCTTCCTCCGTCGAAGAACTCGCCGCGCACTCGGCGGCCGCGATGCCGACGGCCTGGTTCTCCCGTTCCGTGACGATCGCCTTCGGCATGGGCGCTTTCGTCGCTTTGGAAACGACTCAACGGCTGGGTGTGTCGCCCCGCGCGCTGATCGTCGTGGACGCGTGCGCGCCGCAACGGCGTTCACCGGACAAGAACGCCAAAGCGGGCGCCTCGGCGATGGGGCGGGTGTTCGGCCGTACCGGGCTCACCCCCGTCGCGGGCTACCGCGCTTCGCCCGAAAGCTGGGAGTACGCCCTGGACCTGCTGCTCGGCGATCTCCAGCTCCTGAACGCGTACCGGGGGCCTGCCAGGGCCCAGCTCTCGTGCCCGATCGCGGCGATCCGCGGCGCCGACGATCCCGCGTCCGCTTCGGGCGACGACGCCACGGGCGGCTGGCGGGTGTGGACGTCCGGCCCGTTCGTGGGCCGCGTCGTCCCCGGCGGTTACCTGGGCGTTCTCGAATCCGGCCGGGAGGCCGAGTTCTGGGCGCGGATCCACCGGCTGGAAGAGGCCTTCGTGGCCGCCCACCCCGAGGTGGCCTAGGGCGACTTACACCGGTGACGTCGTCCGACGGTCGCCGCGTCCGGAGCCGCCCGCCTAATTTCGTCCCGTACCAGGCGTTTCGCGGGAGGAATCAGGATGCTCAGCAGGAGAAGGTTCGCGCAGGCCGTCGTCGCCGCGACAGCGGGTGCCACCGTCGTGGGCTGCTCGGCCCCACCCGCGGCGGCCCCGGCAGCGGCGCCCGCCACGACCGGCGGGAACACCTCGTTCGGCCCGCTCAAGCAGATCGACGCCGGGGAACTGAGCATCGGTTACGCCGAAGCCGGCCCCGCCGACGGACCGGTGGTGGTCCTCCTGCACGGCTGGCCCTACGACATCCACAGCTACGTCGACGTCACCCCGCGCCTGGTCGCGGCCGGCTACCGGGTGATCGTGCCGTTCCTGCGCGGCTACGGGCCGACGCGGTTCCTGTCGAAGGACACGTTCCGCAACGGCCAGCAGTCCGCGATCGCCGCCGACATCGTCGCGCTGCTGGACGCGCTCAAGATCGAGAAGGCCGTCTTCGGCGGCTTCGACTGGGGCGCCCGCACCGCCGTGATCATCGCCGCGCTGTGGCCGGAGCGGTGCAAGGCGCTCGTGTCGGTGAGCGGCTACCTGGTGACCAACCGGGAGACGAACAAGCAGCCGCTCTCCCCGACCGCCGAGCTCGGTTGGTGGTACCAGTACTACTTCGCCACCGAGCGCGGCATCCTCGGCTACACGAAGAACCGGCACGACTTCAACAAGCTGATCTGGAAGATCGCGTCGCCGAAGTGGTCCTTCGACGACGCGACCTACGACCGTTCGGCGGCCTGCTTCGACAACCCGGACCACGTGGCCATCGTGATCCACAACTACCGGTGGCGGCTGAGCCTCGCCGAGGGCGACCCGAAACTCGACGCGCTCGAACAGAAGCTCGCGCAGGGACCGGCGGTTTCGGTGCCCACCATCACGATCGGCAGCGACTTCGACGGCCCGAACACCGACGGCAAGGCGTACCGGTCGAAGTTCTCCGGCAAGTACGAGCACCGCGTCCTCGACGGGATCGGCCACAACGTGCCGCAGGAGGCGCCGGAGGCGTTCGCCAAGGCCGTCATCGACGTCGACCGGTTCTAGCGGGCTCCGGTGAGGTGTTCGAGGGCCAGCTGGGACAGGCGGATGAAGCCGTAACCGCGTTCCGCCGCCTTGTCCGGGTCGAAGTCCTCGAACGCCGACCGGTCAGCCAGCAGATCCGCCACCGTCTCGCCTTCGTTCAGGGTCGGCGTCGCGAGCTCGGGGACCAGAGCGGCGTCCAGCGCGGCCCGTACCTCGGGATCGGCACGGAAGGTGCGGGCACGTTCGGCGAACAGCAGATAGCTGGCCATGTTGGCCTCGGCGCTGGCCCACACGCCGTCCATGTTCTCCGTGCGCAGCGGTTTGTAGTCGAAGTGGCGCGGCCCGTCGTAGCCGCCGTGCTCCAGCAGGTCGACCAGGAAGAACGACGACAGCACGTCGCCGTGGCCGAACACGAGGTCCTGGTCGAACCGCGGGCCCCGCTGGCCGTTGAGGTCGATGTGGAACAGCTTGCCCTGCCACAGGGCCTGCCCGATGCCGTGGACGATGTTGAGCCCGGCCATCTGCTCGTGCCCGACCTCGGGGTTCACCCCGACGATCTCGTGGTTGTCGAGCGTGGAGATGAAGGCGAGCGCGTGGCCGATGGTCGGCAGCAGGATGTCGCCGCGAGGTTCGTTCGGCTTCGGTTCGAGCGCGAGCCGGAGGCCGTAGCCCTGGTCGAGGACGTACTGGGCGAGGAAGTCGATGCCCTCGCGGTAGCGGTCCATCGCCGCGCGGACGTCCTTCGCGGCGTCCGTCTCGCTGCCTTCGCGGCCGCCCCAGAGCACGAACGTCGACGCGCCGAGCTCGGCGGCGAGGTCGAGGTTCCGAAGCACCTTCCGCAGCGCGTAGCGGCGGACGTCGCGGTCGTTGCTGGTCAGGCCGCCGTCCTTGAAAACGGGGTGGCTGAACAGGTTCGTGGTCACCATCGGGACCACGAGGCCGGTCTCGGCGAGCGCGCCCTGGAAGCGCTTCAGCTGCCGCGCGCGGTCCGCGTCGGCCGAACCGAACGGAACGAGGTCGTCGTCGTGGAAGGTGATCCCCCAGGCACCGAGGTCCGAGAGGCGGTGCACGGCCTCGACCGGATCGAGCGGAGGACGGCTCGCCGGACCGAACATGTCGTTCGCCTGCCAGCCCACGGTCCACAGCCCGAAGCTGAACTTGTCCTCACGCGTCGGTGCCTGAGCCATCTCGCCTCCTATTAGTTTGATGCCTGAACTTATCGACGCCCGGCCCGGCGGGTCAAGGCTTTCGTTCAGCCATCGAACGAATACAATCGCGCGATGATCGGCACGCGCCCGGCGGGACAGCACACCGTGCGGCAGCACAACGCCGCGCTCGTCCTCGGGGCGATCGCGGACGGTCCCGGCACGTCGCGGGCGGGCCTGGCCGCCGCCACCGGCCTCACGAAGGCGACCGTGTCGAGCGTGGTCGACCGGTTGATCGCGGCGGATCTCGTGGCCGAAGGCGAACCGGAACAACGCGTCGGCCCCGGACGGCGCGGCACCGTCGTGTCGCTCTCCCCCACCGGCCCGCACGGACTCGGCATCGAGATCGGCGTCGACTACCTGGCGTCCTGTCTCGTCGATCTGACCGGCGCCGTCCGGGCGCAGGAGGTCCGATACGCGGACAATCGCACCCCGCGGGTTTTCCAGCGCGTGTCGGCGTTTCTGCGTAAAGCCCGGAAGCAGGCGGACACGCTGGGCGTCCCGGTCGGCGGCGTCGGTATCGCGGTGCCGGGCCTGGTCGAATCCGGCCTCGTGCGGCTCGCCCCCAACCTGGGCTGGCGCGACGTCGACCTCGCGGACCGGCTCGGCGGGACGTTCACCGTCGCCAACGAAGCGAACTTCGCGGCACTCGCCGAACTCTGGCACGGCACGGCGTTGCCGGATTTCGTCCACGTGTCGGGCGAGATCGGGATCGGCGCGGGGATCGTGCTGGACCGGGCCCTCTTCGAAGGCGTCCGAGGCGCGGGCGGCGAGATCGGCCACCTGCCGGTGGCGCCCGACGGTCCGCCGTGTTCCTGCGGCGCGAACGGCTGCCTGGAACGCATGGCGGGCCAGGAGGAGATCCTTCGGCTCGCGGACGCGGACACTGTGGACGAGCTGGTTTCCGCACTGGAGTCCGGCGACGACGCCGCGCTTATCGCGGTGACCACCGCCGCTGGACACCTCGGCGTCGGACTGTCCACTGTGGTCAATCTGATGGACGTCCCGGCGGTGGTGCTAGGCGGAACCTACGCGCGGCTGGAGCCGTGGCTGCGCGAGCCACTCCTCGCCGAACTGGAACGGCGAGTGCCCAGCACGGCGTGGTCGCCGGTGCGCGTCGTCCGCTCGGCGCTCGGCACGGGAGCCGCCGTCCGCGGCGCCGCCGGCTCGGTGATCCGCGGCATCCTCGCCGACCCCGAGCACCATCTCACGACTCACTCGCCATCCGATCAGGACGCTCGGGATCGGTGACCCCGGGCAACGAGGCCTCGATGGACAACGCACGCTCCTCGATGTCCGCGCGCTGAACTCGCCGGGCGTAGGCGATGAGTTCGTCGCGGTCCGCGTGCGGGAGCCAGCCCTGTTCGCAGCCGGTCTCCAGCCGCACGAGGTAGCGCACCAGCTCCGCCGACTCGGCGCCGAACTCCCGCATGCGGCGCGTCAGCAGTTCCGCCGCGGCGAGGTAGCCGTTGTTCCACGCGTGGACCGCCAGCAGTTGCGCGGTCGCGGCGAGGATGTCGCCGAGGTGGAACCCGCCCTCCGCGGCTAGATGCCCGGCGATCCGGAAACTACGTCTGCCCTCGCCGACGGGTCCCTCCTCGCGAATCGCTTCGAGCAGCGCCCCGATCTGCCGCGTCAGGTAGTCCTGACCCGCGTCCTCCACCGTCACCGCATTCCTCCACCCAGTCGCCGCGATCGTAGGAAGGTGTCAATGGGGTGAGCGTCAGATACATCGAATGCCGAACCGTTATCACCCGAATGGCGTGTGCCGGTCAACAGGGTGCCACCGCTCCGGTCTCGCCCGCGGGGCACCAACCCGGATGCTCGCGGAGCCATTTGTCGCGCTGTTTCTCGACGTCGCGTTGCGTCATCCCGCGTCCGGCGTCGAAACAGCCGCCGGTCTGGCATTTGGTGTTCGTCCCTGGCTCGTAGCAGTGATTCTCGTCCTTGCGGCAGGCCGCTCTCCGCTGGTCCGTCTTCGTTTTGGCGGGAACCTTGCTCGTGGTCGGTGCGGTGGTGACCGAGGTGGTCATCTCAGTGCTCGGCGGATCGGTCGCGGACGACTCGACGCTCGTCGTGACCGTGGTTGCGGGACGCGACGCCGGTTCCGACCGCGCGCAGGCAGGCGTCGCGAAGACGACCGCCGCGACCGCCATCAGGGCCAGCACACGCGCCACGATTCCTCCGCCTCCGCCATCGAACCCGCCTGTACTCGGCGGAAGCGCGGAGAGCGTTACACCGTCAGCTCGTGGTGGCGGTGTTGATCGCCCGTGCGTAGTCGGCGGCCGTGCCTTGCGCCGAGCACTTCTTGATGTCGTCGTACAGCCACATGAAGCCGCCCGGAATCCCCGCGGACGACTTCCATGCCCTCATCTTGCTCTCCACTTGGGCAGGTGAATCCCCCGAGGTGCAACCGGAGCCGTTCTTGCTCCAGAGTCCCGGATCCACCGGCATACCGAGCGACCGCGTCCAGGCCGCCGGGTCGTTGCCGCTGCCACCCGCGTATGCCTGCAGATACACGCGATCGACCAGTCCACCGAGCCCGTTCTTCACGCCCTGCCAGTACGAGACGGCGGTGTACGGAGCGAGCGTGAAGTTCCGGTAGCCCATGGCGTTCGCCATCCGCGCGAAGGTGACGGTGGAGTCGACGTCGTAGTGCGCTTCGTCGTCGTTGTTGATCGCGTCCGCGCCGGTGGCGTTCTTCAGCGCCAGGAAGTTGCGGTACAGCACGGTTCCGCTACCGGTGCCGTCGCGCGTGATCAGGTTGTCGATGGCCTGCCAGTCCGGTGTGCCCCACGCGCCGACCGAGACTTCGATCCGATCGACCGACGCCGGCGCCTGCTTCAGCGTCCGCAACCGCGCGGGCCACCCCGCGTCACCGACGTACTGGCCGTCTTTGACCACGAGATGGTCGTTGTAGTACAGGTCCCCGTTGTCATGGACGTGGATGCTCCACAGGATGACCGTGCTGAAACCCGACGACCGCAGGACGTCCATGACCTCTTGTCCGTCCTGATAGAACGGTCCCCCGCCGTAGATCGCGGACCGGCCGGCCGCGGTGGGGCTCGCCTGCGCTTCGGCCGTTTCCGGTCGACTCGTTTGGACGATCGCCGCGGCGACCACCAAGGCCATCGCCGTACGCACCCAGGTCCACCGCATCAGGTCAGCTCCCTTCGTCCTGCCTCGGAGGGTATGAGATTTTCCAACGGTGAGGCCAGGTTTGTTCGGCGACCTGTCCGGTGGAATGGACCATTCGGCTCACGCCAGCAGTCGCTCCGCGACCAGGAGCGTGCCCACCACGATCATCGAGGCACCGGAAATCCGGGAAACGAAGCGGGAAACGGCGGGACGGGCGCGCAGCAGGGCGTGCGCTCCCGCGCCGACACACGGGTAGACCATCGCGCAGGTGCCGACGAAGGTGAGGCCGAGCACGGCCAGCTGGACCGGCATCGGCCAGCGCGCGGACGGGTCGGTGAACTGCGGCAGCAACGCGACGAACACCAGTAGTCCCTTGGGGTTCAGCCCACTGACGGCCATCCCTTCGAGCAGCGTTCCGCCCCGGCCCCCGACGGGAGCGCTGCCCGGCGTCGACGGATGACGCACCGTCTTGAAACCCAGCCAGATCAGGTAGAGCCCGCCTGCGACGGTGAGCGCGAGCAGCGCGACCGGCGTCGACGCGACGAGGACGCCCAGCCCCGCGGCGACCACCAGCGTCATGGTCAGGTAGCCGAGAACGATGCCACCGGCGGCGGGCAGGACCTGGCGGCGCAGTCCGGCGCTGATCGCGAAGGCCCAGTCGGCGCCGGGCACCGCGATGAGCAGGGCGGCGACGCCCCAGAAGGCGAGAACAGATCCGAGAGGCATGCTCGAAAAGCTATTCGCGATCCGGCCAAAGGTGCTTTTGACTTCTGCCACGGAGTACGTCCGACGTGGAAGAATCTTCCCCATGGACGCTGTCGACCGGAAGATTCTTGCCATCCTGCAGGAGGAGGGACGCCTGACGCTCACCGAACTGGCCGAGCGGGTCCAGCTGAGCGCGTCGCCGTGTCACCGCCGGCTGCGCGCGCTGGAACGGAACGGCACGATCAGCGCGTACCGGGCGGTGGTCGATCCCGCCGCGCTGGGGCTGAACTTCGAGGCACTCGTGTTCGTCACCATGCGGCAAGAGGACCGCGAGACGCTGCTGAGCTTCGAGGACGCCGTCACGCGGATCCCGAACGTCCTGCTCGCGCAGCGGCTCTTCGGCGACCCCGACTACCTGCTGCGCATCGTCACCGCCGACCTCGCCGCGTATCAGCGGCTCGAGGACGACGTACTGTCCGCGCTGCCCGGGGTGCAGCGGCTGAACTCGACGCTCGTGATGAAGCAGGTGGTCAACGACCGGCCGCTGCCCACCACGACCAGTACATGAAGGCCCCCGTCCTTGCGCCTGGGCGGGCTGAAGGCTCCCTTCACCGAGTCTGATGCGACGAAAGGAGCCTTCGCCCCCGTCGGCTACGGGGAGCGGCGGTCTGGTCGCAGGTGCCGCCTCGTGAGTGCGGTGCCACATCCTCACCACTCACGAGGGGCGACACCCGGCTGCTCCTCGAAGATCAGCCAGGTCCGCGTCGAACGCACGCCGTCCAGCGCCTGCAACCGTTCCAGGACGACGTCCCGCAGCGAAGCGTTGTCCGGCGTCCGCACCAGCAGCAGGATGTCGAAATCGCCACCGACGAGCGAGACGTGCTCGACGAACGGGATTTCCCGCAGTTCGGCGGACATCGTGCGCCACGACGTCTGCTCGACGGTGATCAGGATGTACGCGCTCGTTCCGAGCCCTGCCCGCCGCGGATCGATACGGGCGCCGAAGCCGGTGATGACGCCTTCGGACATCAGCCTGTCCAGCCTCGCGTAGGCGTTGGTGCGCGAGATGTGCAGCCGTTCCGCCAGTGCCCGGACGGCGAGCCTGCCGTCCGTGGTCAGCTCGGCGAGGATGGCCCGATCGATGTCGTCGAGGGCAAGGACCGTTCGTCCCGGATCCGGCCCGTGAGCCACGCCACTACTGGACGTTCGGTCCGACTGAACCGATTCCGCGGACAGTTTGTCGCTCATTTCGCCCGCCTCTTGAACACTGGGACTCCGGAAACCACCATCTCAGCATCATATGTCTGTGAAAGGTGGTGCTGCGCCATGTCGCGGGAGACCCCTGCCGCCGCGTTGCTGCCGTCCGGAACCCCGGTGCGGTTCCTCGCCGAGGACGGCACACGCGTCGACGAGCACGGTGGCTATACCGTGCCGCCGTCCGAACGGCTCGTCGAGGCCTACCGGTTGATGGTGCTCGGCCGCCGGTTCGACGCGCAGGCGACCGCGCTGACCAAGCAGGGCCGCCTCGCCGTGTACCCGTCCAGTGCCGGCCAGGAGGCCTGCCAGGTCGCGAGCGCGCTCGCCCTCACCGACGCCGACTGGCTCTTCCCCACCTACCGCGATTCGGTCGCACTGGTCGCTCGCGGCCTCGAACCCGGCGAGATCCTGACGCTGCTCCGCGGAGACGCGCACTGCGGCTACGACCCCGCCAAGACACGGGTCGCTCCCCAGTGCACCCCGCTGGCGACGCAGACCCTGCACGCCGCCGGACTCGCCCACGCGATGCAACGGCGGGGTGAGGACGCCGTCGCGTTCGCGCTCATCGGCGACGGCGCCACCAGTGAGGGCGACTTCCACGAGGCGCTCAACTTCGCCGCCGTGTTCAAGGCGCCGGCAGTGTTCTTCGTGCAGAACAACGGTTTCGCGATCTCGGTGCCGTTCGAGAAGCAGAGCGCCGCGCCCGCGCTGGCGTACAAGGGCGTCGGTTACGGCGTCCGCTCCGAGCAGGTCGACGGCAACGACGCCCTCGCCGTCCTGTCCGTGCTGGACGACGCCGTCGCGCACGCGCGTTCCGGTCGCGGGCCGGTCCTGGTGGAGGCGCACACGTACCGGATCGACGCGCACACCAACGCCGACGACGCCACCCGTTACCGCGACCAGGCCGAAGTCGAGAAATGGCGCGCGGCCGACCCGGTTCGCCGCCTCGAGGCCTACCTGACCAACGAGAACCTGTTGTCCGACAAGGACATCGAGCGATTCCGAGCCGAGGCCGAGACGTTCGCCGCCGGAGTGCGCGACACCCTCAACGCCGACGTGGAGCCGGATCCGTTGTCGCTGTTCGAGCACGTGTACGCCGTCCCGACCCGTCAGCTGGCCGCCCAGCGGGCGCTGGTCGCGGCCGAACTGGAGGCCTGATGTCCGAGCTCTCGATGGCACAAGCGCTCAACGCCGCCCTGCGTGACGCGGTCAAGGACGACGACCGCGTGCTGATCTTCGGCGAGGACGTCGGCCCGCTCGGCGGCGTGTTCCGGGTGACCGACGGCATCACCGCCGACTTCGGCGAGGAACGCTGTTTCGACACGCCCTTGGCCGAGTCCGGCATCGTCGGGTTCGCGGTCGGGATGGCGATGGGCGGATTCCGTCCGGTGGTCGAAATGCAGTTCGACGCCTTCGCCTATCCCGCCTTCGAGCAGATCACCTCGCACGTCGCGAAGCTGCGGAACCGCACCCGCGGTGCCTTGTCGCTGCCGATGGTCATCCGGATCCCCTACGCGGGCGGGATCGGCGGCGTGGAGCACCACTGCGATTCGAGCGAGGCCTACTACACCCACACGCCCGGCCTGCGCGTCGTCACACCCGGTACTCCGCAGGACGCCTACGACCTCCTGCGCGACGCGATCGACTCGCCGGATCCGGTGATCTTCCTCGAACCCAAATGCCGCTACTGGTCGAAGGAACCCGTGTCCTTCACCCGGGAGGGCGCGGCCATGGACCGCGCGGTCGTGCGCCGCGAGGGCAAGGACGTCACGCTCATCGCGTACGGCCCGATGGTCGCCACCGCGCTGGAGACCGCGGAGGCCGCGACCGCCGAGGGCTGGGACGTCGAGGTGGTCGATCTGCGGTCGCTGAGCCCGTTCGACGACGAGACCGTCGCCGCCTCGGTGCGCCGCACGGGGCGCGCCGTCGTCGTCCACGAAGCCGCCGGGTTCGGTGGCTACGGCGCCGAGGTGGTCGCCAGGATCACCGAGCAGTGCTTCCATCAGCTGCACGCGCCCGTCCTGCGCGTGACCGGGCTCGACATCCCTTACCCGCCGCCGAAGCTGGAGCGTCATCAGCTTCCGGACGTCGACCGGATCCTGGACACCGTCGCCCGGCTGCAGTGGAACGACGAACCGGTGGTGGCCGGTGCCTGACTTCCTGCTCCCCGACCTCGGCGAGGGCCTGACCGAGGGCACCATCGTCACCTGGCTCGTCGCGGAAGGCGACACCGTCGGCGTCGACCAGCCCGTCGTCGAAGTCGAGACCGCGAAGGCGGCCGTCGAGGTGCCGGTGCCGTTCGCCGGCGTCGTCACCCGCCTCCACGGCGAACCCGGCCAGTCGCTGCCCGTCGGCGCTCCCCTGCTCACCATCGGACCCGGGTTCACCGAACCCGGCGTGACGACCGCGAGCGAGGGCAGCGGCAACGTCCTCATCGGCTACGGCACGACCACCACGACCAGGCGGCGCCGGACACGCACCGTCGTCGCCACCCCGGAGAAGCCGTCGAAAGCGCCGGGCGTGATCTCGCCGTTCGTCCGCAAAATGGCCGCGGACAACAAGATCGACCTCACGAAGCTGACCGGCAGCGGCCCGGGCGGCATCATCCGGCGCGCCGACGTCGAAGCGGCCCTCGCCGTCCCGGAGCAGCGAGACGGCGAGACACGGATCCCACTGACGGGCGTCCGCAAGGCGGTCGCGGACAAGCTGACGACCTCGCGGCGGCAGATCCCCGAGGCGACGGTCTGGGTCGACGTCGACGCGACCGGACTCGTCGCCGCGCGGAAGTCGCTCAACGCCTCCGCGCCGGATCGGCCGGTCAGCCTGCTCGGTCTCGTCGCCCGGTTCGCCGTCGCGGGCCTGCGGAAGTTCCCCGAGCTGAACTCCCGTGTGGAAGGCGACGAGATCGTCCAGCTCCGGGACATCAACCTCGGTTTCGCCGCGCAGACCGACCGCGGGCTCGTCGTACCGGTCGTCCGCGACGCGGGCTCACTGTCCACAAGGGAGCTTTCGGCGGCGATCGGCGATCGGACCACACAGGCCAGGGAAGGAAAGCTCGGCCCGGCAGGCCTCACCGGCGGAACCTTCACGGTCAACAACTACGGGGTGTTCGGGGTGGACGGCTCGGCCGCGATCATCAATCACCCGGAGGCGGCGATCCTCGGCATCGGCCGGATCATCGACCGCGCTTGGGTGGTCGACGGCGAGCTGGTGGCGAGGAAGATCTGCGAGCTGACGCTGGCGTTCGACCATCGGGTGTGCGACGGCGGGACCGCCGGCGGGTTCCTGCGGTTCGTCGCCGACTGCGTCGAATCGCCGGTCACCGCGCTCGGGGAGCTCTGAGCGGGTCGCACAACCCGCGGTTGTGACCCGCCAACGACCCGTTGTTCGACTCCGGGGCTCCGGCTTGCTTTGATCTCGCGTGTGGGTGGGAGATCGCTGGGGCGACGGTTCGGCTGGCTGTGGGCGGCATACGCGGCGAGCGCGTTCGGGACCAGATTCGCGTTCGACGCGTTCAGCCTGATCGCGATCGTGGTGCTCGGCGCGGGCACCGCCGAGGTCTCGCTGCTGGCGGCCGCCGGCCTCGTCGTCGGCGCGGTGGTCGCGCTGCCGCTCGGCCCATGGGTCGAGTTCCGGTGCAAACGGCCGGTGATGATCGCGATGGACCTCGTCCGGTGCGGGGCGCTGCTGACCGTGCCGGTGGCGTACGCGTTCGGGCTGCTCGGTTTCGGCCAGCTTCTCGCGGTGTCGGTCGTCGTCGCGGCGGCCGACATCACATTCCTGGCCGCCAGCGGGGCTTTCCTCAAAACCCTGCTGCCCCGCGAGGACTTGCTGGTCGCGAACGCCAGGTTCGAATCGACGACCTGGACGGCGACCGTGCTCGGGCCGCCGCTCGGCGGTTTCGCCGTCGGCCTGTTCGGGCCGGTGGTCACGATCGCCGCCGACGCGGTCAGCTATCTGCTTTCGGCGCTCGGGATCCGTGCCGTGGGCGGTGCGGAACCGCCGCCCGCGAAGCCGGTAGGTACCCGGCTGACCGGCCGCGACCTGCGGGAGGGCTGGCGGTTCATCCTCGCCCATCCGTTGCTGCGGCCCCTGTTCGTCAACACGATCGTGGTCAACGGCCTGATCATGGCGACCGCGCCGCTGTTCGCCGTGCTGATGCTCGGGCAACTCGGCTTCGCGCCATGGGAGTACGCGGTCGCCTTCGCCGTGCCCTGTCTCGGTGGGTTGATCGGGGCGCGGCTCTCCCGGCCCTTGGTCGCGCGGTACGGCCGGGACAAGGTCCTCTTCGTCTCCGGTTGGCTGCGGGTCTGCTGGCCCGTTTGGCTCGTCTTCATCCAGCCTGGTGTGCCCGGCCTGATCCTGGTCATCGTCGTCGAACTCTGCTTGATCACCTGTATCGGTGTGTTCAACCCGGTGCTCGCCACCAGCAGGCTCGAACAGGTGCCCCTCGACCGCGCGGCCCGCACGCTGTCGGCCTGGTCGATCGCCGGGAAGCTCACCACCGCCGGCCTGACCGCGCTGTGGGGTCTGCTCGCCATGTTCACCGGCCCGCGCGCCGCGGTCGGCATCGCCGGGGCGCTCATGCTGGCGACGCCGCTCCTGCTCCCCCGAAACCGTCGGACCCCTGTGCCAGTATCCGGACATGCCGATCAAGAGAGTGGTCACCGACCTCGAGACACGGACGCTGGAGGAGGCGAAGACCTTCTACGTACAGGTTCTCGGCTTCGAGGTGGTGATGGATCACGGCTGGATCGTGACCCTGGCCGATCCGGAGCGGCCGGAGGTCCAGCTGAGCCTCATGACCCATGACGAGACGGCGCCCGTCGTGCCGATCGCTTCGATCGAGGTCGACGACGTCGACGCGCGCTACGCGGCGGCCAAGGCCTCCGGTGCGGAGATCGTGCACGAACTGACCGACGAGCCGTGGGGTGTCCGGCGGTTCTTCGTCCGGGATCCGAGCGGCCACGTGATCAACGTCCTGTCCCACCGCTGATGTCCGAAGGGGGTTTCATCAAAATTTCATGACTCGTCCCTAGCGTTCGACCACGCACCGTAGTCGAACGAAAGGACGATGAATGTGAAGAAGCTCAGGGGGGTCCTGGCGGCGGCCGCACTGGCCACCGGCTTGATCAGCGTCATGGCGCCGTCGGCCCAGGCCGACCAGGCGCGCTACTACATCCTCGTCGGCGGCACTTGCGACGGGGCCGCGACCGTGTACAACGACGCCTGGTTGCGGGGCGGGATCAAGAAGGTGGTCCACTACCCGGCAGGGGCCGCCGGAGCACCGAACTGCGACCAGACGCCCATGGACCAGAGCGTCGCTCGCGGACACGAAGAGGCCCGGCGTGTCGTCCAGAGTTCGTTCGACGAGAACCCCGGGGCGGAATTCACCGTCGTCGGCTACTCGCAGGGTGCCCTCGTCGCGAACCTGGTGCTGAACGACATCGCCGACGGGAAACTGGCTGTGGACAAGTCGCGGTTCCGGGCGAAGATCTTCGCCGACCCGATGCAGCCCGTCGGTCCGCCGGGACGCGGGATCAGCGCGGTGCTCCCGGCGGGTACCGGGGCGCCGTCGCCGTTCGGCGGCTACGTGTCGTTCGGGCCCGGGCGCACCGACTTCGGCGGTATCCCGTTCATCCGCTACTGCATCGAAACCGACGGTGTCTGCCACTTCGACACCATCGAGGCGCCCGGCGGCTATTTCGCCCAGCACCTCTGCTACCAGTGGGCCCGTCCCACCGATCACCGTTCGATCATGGAGGACACGATCGCGGACGGCGTGTACACCAACGGATCACACGCGCTGCCGCGGCAGAACTGCCGTCCTCCGTGGCCTTCGGTGTGACCGGCTGAGACGGCTGTCGCCCGGCGCCCGATAGCCGGGTGACAGCGATTCGGGCGATGGCCCGCCCACAGCGTCGTGGGCGGGCCATCGTCGGACTTCGGACCGGCGCCAACTACCGGACCGGCAGGCCCTCCGGTGCCGGAGCGTGGCCGACCGGCCGCGCGGTGAACGTGCCCCGCCCCTGGGTCCGGCTGCGGAGCCGCGTCGCGTAGCCGAAAAGTTCGGCCAGCGGCACGGTCGCGGTGACCACGGTCGTTCCCGCGCGCACCACCGACCCCAGCACCCGGCCACGCCGGGCGGCGAGGTCGCCCAGCACCACGCCGACGGCGCTTTCGGGCACCGTCACGGTCACTTCGGCGATCGGCTCCAGCAGTGTCATCCCGCCGGCGGCCAACGCCGCCCGGAGCGCGAATCGCCCGGCCGCCCGGAACGCCAGTTCCGAAGAGTCCTTCGGGTGGGTCGCCCCGTCCGTCAGCGTGACCCGGACACCGGTCACCGGATGCCCGCCGAGCGGGCCTTCCGCCAGCGCGTCACGGCAACCCGCTTCGACGGCACGGACGTATTCCCTCGGCACCCGCCCACCGACCACAGTGGACTCGAACTCGAATTCCCCTTCCTCCAGTGGTTCCGTGTCGATGACGACGTGGGCGAACTGCCCGGCACCGCCGTCCTGTTTGACATGCCGGTGCACGAATCCGGACACCCCACGCGCGACGGTCTCGCGGTAGGCGACCCTGGGCCGCCCGACGCCGACGTCCAGCCCGTGGTCGCGCCGGATCTTCTCCACCGCCACCTCCAGGTGCAGTTCGCCCATGCCCGACAGCAGGGTCTGACCGGTCTCGCGATCGGTGCGGGCGAGCAGCGACGGATCCTCCTCGACCAGCCGTGCCAGCGCCGACATAAAGCGTTCGGTGTCGGTACCCGTCCGCGGTTCGACGGCGACCGACACGACCGGATCGGCCGTGACGGGCGGCTCGAGCAGGAGCGGTTCCGACGGCGTGCACAGCGTCGCGCCGGGACGGACCGTCTTGAGCCCGACCACCGCGACGATGTCGCCCGCGACGGCGCTGTCGACCCTGGTGTGCCGGTCGGCCTGGACCCGCAGGATGCGGCCGATACGCTCGATACGCCCGCTCTCCACGTCCATCACCGCCTCCGAAGTCCGGATCGTGCCCGAATACACCCGCAAGAACGTCAAGCGCCCGGTGGCGGTCGAGGTCACCTTGAACGCCAGTGCCGCGAACGGCGCCGACGGATCGGCGGGACGTTCCTGGGTCGTGCCGTCGTACTCGCCCCGAACCGGCGGAACATCCGACGGCGCGGGCAAATACGCCACCACGGCTTCCAGCAACGGCTCCACCCCGCGGTTGCGGTAGGCCGAGCCACACAGGACCACGACGCCGTCGCCGGTCCGGGTCAGCTCGCGCAGCGCCGAGACCAGCGTCTTCGTCGACACCGTCGACGACACGCAGAACTCCTCCAGCGCGCCCGGGTGGGCTTCCGCCACGGCCTCGTCGAGCAGACGCCGTCGGCGGTCCGCTTCGTCCACAAGGGACTCCGGAATCGGTCCTTCCTCCGCGGTCTCGGCACCATCGGCCCAGACGAGTGCCCGCATCCGCAGCAGGTCGACGACGCCCACGAAGCCGTCTTCCACCCCGATCGGCAGCTGGACCACCAGCGGACGCGGATGCAGCCGCTCCCGGATGGACGCCACGGCCGCGTCCAGGTCGGCACCCGCCCGGTCGAGTTTGTTGACGAACGCGATCCGCGGCACGCCGTGCCGATCGGCCTGACGCCATACAGATTCACTCTGCGGCTCGACCCCGGCGACACCGTCGAACACCGCGATCGCGCCGTCGAGTACCCGCAGCGACCGTTCGACCTCGTCGGAGAAGTCGACGTGGCCGGGGGTGTCGATCAGGTTGACGCGATGGCCGTCCCACGAGCAGCTGACGGCGGCGGCGAAGATGGTGATGCCACGGTCTCGCTCCTGGGAATCGAAGTCGGTCACGGTCGTGCCGTCGTGGACCTCACCTCGTTTGTAGGTGGTGCCGGTGACGTACAGGATCCGTTCGGTGAGGGTCGTCTTGCCGGCGTCGACATGGGCGAGGATGCCAAGGTTGCGGACGGCGGACAGCGGGACGGTGCGCATGGCGCGGGCCTTTCGGGATGAACTGGCGAAAACTCCGACGGCGCGATTCGGCGAACGCGGACAGGCGCCTCTCACCGGTGCGGGGCAACGGGAAGAAGGGTCAGGCGTTCGTGAGACGGACCGGTGCTAGCCGCGCGGCAGGCACCGGGTGTGCGGAGACACCAGGATCACCTCGTAGCGAGCCGAGGGGACGACGACGGCGTGGTGATGACGCACGGTCCTGTCCTTCCTCGCCGGGGTGATTTCGTGGCGAGTGTAGCCACTCCGATGCGGACCGCGAACCGGTTTCCGCGATTTCGGGGAACTCGTGGACCGGCTGCCGGCGACGGGAGCCGTCTGCAGCAATCTGGAGGACACCGATCACCGGTCCGGCTTCTATCGTGCGGCGCTGGAGGGATTCCGCACCGCGATCGGGAATCTAGCGGGATGAGGCGTTGCGAAAGCCACTTTCGCAACCGTTGCGAAAGTGGCTTTCGCGTCGTCACTTGCAGAACGCGGTGTCCACAGTGGCCATGACGGCGTTGGAGCCCTTCTCCCCGTCGCCGAAGGTCCCCGGCATCGCGGTCACCGCGAGCCCGACGGTGCGGCCGTCTTCCGTGGCGCCACCGCGGGTTTCGAACCCGTGGATGTCCCCGCCGTGGCCCCAGTACACACCGCCGCAGCTGAGCGGGTTGCTCATCAGGCCGAGGCCGTACTTCGTGCCGGGGAACAGGGGCGCGTCGACCGTCTTCCGCATTTCGGTCAGCTGCGCGGCGGGCAGCAGCCTGCCTTCGAGCAGGACCCGGAAGAACTCGCCGAGGTCGCTGGGCGTCGAGATCAGCTGACCGGCGGCGCCGCCCCAGGACGGATCCAGCTCGGTCGCGTCGATCACCTTGCCGGTGGCGGAGTTGCCGATGGCATAGCCCTGCGGGTGCCGTCCCTGGATGGTCTGGTCACCGACCTGCGGCCAGGAGGTGTTCTTCAAGCCCGCCTTCTTGATCACGCGTTCGGTGATCTGCTCCGGGAGCGGGCGTCCGGTCACCTTCTCGATCACCATGCCCGCCAGCAGGTACCCGGTGTTGCTGTACTCCCATTTGGTGCCGGGCGCGAACTTCGCCGGGTGACTCAAGGCCGCGGCGAGCAGTTCGTGCGTGGGGAAATACCGGTGCTGCACCTGCTCGAAATCCTGCAGTCCCAGGTACTCGGTGTAGTTCGGCAGCCCGCTGGTGTGCTGCAGGAGATGCCGGATGGTGATCTTGGTGGCGTCGATGCCCTCCCCGCGCACGATGCCGGGCAGGTACTTCTCGATCGGCGCGTCCAGTTCCACCTTGCCCTCGGCCACCAGCTGCAGGACGGCGACCGCCGTGAACGTCTTGGTGTTGCTGCCCGCCCGCACCCTTCCGTCACGCGGGACCGGAACCTGGCGGTCGATCCGCGACGAGCCCGCGACCAGCGACGTCGTCCGCCTGCCGTCGCTCACGGCGACCAGCGCGGCGGGGAATTTCTCCTGACGCACCAACGAGTCGAGGCTCTTCCGCAGTTCCGCCCCCTTGGCCGGGGCCGCGTCCGCCGCCGTCGTCCACGCCGCGCCCAACAGCCCCGCCACCGTCAGGACCACCACACCCTTGCGTACCGTCATTCGCACTCCTTCTCCGACGAGATCGACACTGACGACCTTGGCCGAACCGGGTGCGAAGATCAGGAGTGCAGGCTCCCGAATCCGGGGTGGTGCAGGCGCTACCCCACGAAAATTTTCGACCGGAATTCGTCCCACCATTGTCCGGGCGGGACGCGGCTGGCTAAGGTCAGTTCGGTAAGTGGACTAGACCACCCGAGGCCGGGAGGCGACGATGCCCCTCGACGAACAGCAGACCTGGGCACTGCTGCGAGAGCTGGACGAACCCGGCCACTGGGACGTGCCGCACGACTTCGACGGACCGGCCGCACGGGCCCGGTTCGAGCGGCTGGCCGAACGGCTCGAGCGACTGTTCGACTGTTCGTGCGAAGTCGACCGTCATGTCCAGGACGCCAGCCACCTCGGCCGGATCGTGATCCCGGCGGACGCGACCGCCGCACTGGACCAGGTGACCGTGACGGTCAGCAACTTCGGCGGTCTCGTCGCGGTGACCTTGGGAAATCCGGGCAGCTACGACGAAGACGAGGAACGCGAGTACTTCCCGGCACCGGTGCGAAGACGGCTCGAAGACGAGCTGGAAGCACTCGGCTACCTGCCCGTCTCCGAACACCCGCTCTGGACCAAGTACACCGGGATCAGCGGTTTCGACGCCCTCTATCCGCCGGACCGGCCGCCTTCGTGGTGGGACCGGTTCTTCGACTATCTCTAGACGAGCACACCGACGAGATCCGCCGCATTCGGCACGCTGACGAGTACCTCGTCGAACGGGAGCCCGGCGACCGCGCGGTCGATCTCGATCCGCAGCCCCGGAACACCCCTGCGCGCCGAGACCAGCTGGCGCGTTCCCGTCCCCAGCCCCCAGTAACCCACCTTCAGCACTCCGCTGATCAGCGCCCCGGCCCGTCCCCCACGCGTCCGTCGCAGCGGCTCTTCGACGAGCTCGACGGCCTTGATCGCCGACGGTGGCACGACCACTTCGTCGCGCCACACGGCCAGCCGCTCCCAGGACGAGAACCTCACCCGCATCCCGCCATCGGCGATGTCGATCGTCGCCATCATGACCACCTTCCGCTCAAGCCAGCTGATGTAGTTGTTATAGCAAGTGTATAGCAGATATCCTTGGTGGGTGTTGCTGACTCTCGACCTCGACAGCGAGGTTCCGATCTACCAGCAGATCCGCGACCGGATCGTCGAAGCCGTCGCCGACGGCACGCTCAGCGAGGGCAGCGCCCTGCCGTCCACCCGGCAGCTCGGCGCCGACCTGGCGATCAACTTCCACACCGTCAACAAGGCCTACGACCTGCTGCGGACGCAGGGGTTCATCCGCATCAACCGCAAGACCGGCGCCGTCGTCCGGCGGGACGCGACCTCCGGTCCGGCCGACGACGGTTACGCGGACGAGTGGCAGGAGCGCCTGCGCACCCTGCTCGCCGAGGCCGTCGCTCTCGGCGTGGGCCCGCGCGAAGTGACGAAGCGATGCGAAGCGGTCTTGGACTCCTTCGCGGTCAGCGCGCGGCGATGATCTGGCTGCACCTGGCCCTGATCGCGTTCATCGCGGCGGCCTTCGGCTCCGCGCCAACGCTCGCCCGGCCGACACTCCCCTTCGGTGTCCGGATCCCGGCCGGCCGTTCCGGAGAGGCCGTCATCCTTCTCGCTCGCCGTCGCTACAACCGGGGTATCGGGCTGGGTGCGATCGTGGCCTGCGCCGTGGTGCTCTTCGACTGGCTCACGCCCGAGGTCGTCGTGCTCGCTCTCGCCGCCGTCTACTCGCTGCTCGGCGGCCTGGCTCACCGCTCGATCGCCGCCGCGAAACGCGAGGAAGGCTGGTATGCCGGCGCTCGGCAGGCGGTCTCCACCGACACCTCGCTGCGCTCGGATCCTATCCGTCCACAGTGGATCCTTCTGACACCTGCGGTGGTGCTCGCGGGCGCCACGGTGGTCAGCGGATGGTTCACCGGTGCGGCGGGCTTCTCGACGGTCTTCGCGCAGGTCGCGGTCATCGTGCTGACCTCGCTCATGGCCGTCGCGATCGCACGGGCCAGGCCGGAGATCGATGCCGCACAACCTGCGGTTTCAGCATCTCGGTACCGGGAGTACCTGCACGGCGTGCTCGCTCTGCTGCTGATCTCGGCCGGCTGCGTCAACGCGACCCTGCTCGTCGTCTCGCTTCAGCGGTGGGGTGTCGTCGAAACGACGGTGCCGGTGACGATCGTGGCGTACCTCCCGCTCGCCGCCGCCTTCATCGCGTGGCTCGGTTTCACCGTCCGGACGGGCGACGCCGGGCATCGGTTGCCGCGCGCCGGCGACGAACCGGAGACCCGCTACGAACAGCGCGACGACGACCGCCACTGGTACGCGGCCGGGATGGTCTACCTGAACCGGAACGATCCGGCGCTGCTGGTACACCGGCGGGTCGGGACCTACTGGACACTCAACCTCGGGCATCCGATCGCCTGGGTCGTCCTCGCCGTGGTCGCGGTGGCCGGGGTGCTCACCGCGCTCGGCATCGTCACACTGCCCGAGAAGGGCACCTGATCACAGGGCGTTACCCTGAGGCAATGACGTCGCAGAAAACCCCTCAAACGATGAAGCCCGCGACAGCGGCGAAGAAGCTGGGTGTGTACCTGGAGGCGACCCCGGCGGAGTTCCAGGAGGGTGTCGTCTCCCGCGACGAGCTGAACGCACTGCAGACCGAGCCGCCCGAGTGGCTGCGGGACCTGCGCCGCAACGGGCCGCATCCGCGTCCGGTCATCGCGGCGAAGCTGGGCGTCTCCATCAGCGGTCTGGCGCGCGGCGGGATCACCGGCGCCCTCACCACCGAAGAGATCGACGCGATCAAGTCCGAGAACCCCGACTGGCTGCAGCGGGAGCGCGAGACCCAGGCCGAGGTCCGCAAGGAGGAGGCGCGCCTCAAGGCCGCCCGCAGCGAGAGCTAGCCGCGACGACGGGGCTTGCCGAGCCGGCAGGGGTTGCGAAAGCCACTTTCGCAACGGTGAAGGTTGCGAAAGTGGCTTTCGCAACCCCTTCTTTGGCCGGCCCCGCTAGTTCGGCGACCGCGTCGCGAAAGCCTCTTTCGCGACACCCTCCGTGACCCGGCGCGGGCGGAGGCTAGCCGCGACGACGGGGCTTCCCGCGTTTCCCGCCCTGGGAAGCGCGGCGATTCCCAGGCTGCGGTTTCCGGCCGCCGGCCTGGGGACGGTTGCTCTTGACCGGGCTCTTCTTCACCGGCGCTTGCTTTTCCTGGGCCTGCTGCCGTCCGCGCGTGCTGTTGACCGTCCGGCCGCGGACGATCCCGATGAACTGCTCCATCAGATCGGTGGTCTCGTCGTCCGGCCAGGACAGCGCGACACCCGACTCCGGAGTGCCGGAGATCGGCCGGTAGGTCAGGTCACGTCGATGGTGCAGCCGCGCGAGCGACTGCGGGACGATCAGGAGCCCGACCCCGGCGGCGACCAGTTCGATGGCGTCCGCGGTGGTGGCGGGCCGCTCCAGCGCGGGCTTGCCCGGCGGCGTTTCCCAGTCCAGCGTGTCGTCGAGCGGGTGCAGCACGACCTCGTCGGCGATGTCGTCGACGGAGACCTCGTCCGCGGCGGCGACCAGGTGGTCCTTCGGGACGACCACGACCGTCGTCTCGGTGTAGAGCGGGATCGCGTGCAGCCCTTCGCGATCGATCGGGAGCCGCAGCAGGACGGCGTCCACCTCACGCTCCCGGACCAGCGCGACCGCGTCGGCGGCCGTCGTCTGGACGAGCTCGAGCGGGGCGTCGGGCGACCGCTCGTCCCAGATCCGGACCCACTTCGAAGGCGTCACGCCGGGGACGTACGCGAGTTTGAAGGAGGCGGGGGTGTCCGGGCCGGTCATGGGGGCAAGGTTACCGGGCGTGGTCGGCAGGGTCGTGAGTGGCGATTCGTGTTCTAGCCAAGGGTGTCTTGGCTACCTACCGGGCCCGGCCACGGCCGACGTTGCGAAAGCCACTTTCGCAACCTTCAACGTTGCGAAAGTGGCTTTCGCAACCTTCGGGTCAAGGCCGGTGCCCAGCGGGACCGGCGAGTCGCCTAATCACCACTCACGAGCACGTAGCACCGCACTCGCGTGATCGAAGCCGGAACTCGCGTGATCAGAGCCGGAACACACGAGTGCGGCCTCCAATCACGCGAGTCACGCCTTCGATCACGCCGCCCCTGTGTGCCCAGTCCGTGAAGGCCTCCTTGAGGGATCCAGAGTCCCTCAAGGAGGCCTTCACGGACTTTCGACCAGCAGGAACAGAGGACGCGGTTGGCGTTGACCGTCCCTGCCACTCACTCACGAGACCGGCTACGGAGCCCAGGCCCCGGAGACCGCCCACGTGACGTCCTGGTCGTACGAGACCGGGTTGTCGAACGGGTGGCCGCCGCCGCTGGTGGCGACGTAGACCTCCTCGGCGTAATGCCGCATGTTGGTGCCCAGTTCGTTCACCGACGCCAGCCGCACGCCGCCGGCCCCTGGCTGGGCGCAGAACGTCGCGTCCTTCCGGAACAGGTCGGTGTTGTCGTTCCCGCCGAGCCGCACCCGGAAGTCCGCGTGCCGCAGGAAATTGCCGGGATAGTTCCGCGCCTCCAGCGAGTAGCAAGAGGGGTCCGCGAGACCGCGCCGCACGACGAACGTCGCGTCCGCCTTCAGCAACGCCGCGCTCCCCGCGTTCACCACGTCCGTCCGCGCGAGGCCGTCACGGTGCCGCAGGAAGCGGTCCGTGAAGCCGGGCGTGGTCACCTTGAACGACCGCGCCTGGTCGAGCGGCAGATCCGCGCCACTGCGCCAAAGCGGGACCGACGCCGCCCACGTCGTGTCCGCCGCGAAGCCGGACGGCGTGTCCCACGGGTTCGGCCCACCGCTGCGCGCGAGATAGACGGTCGCGGCGTAGTGGCGGATGAAGGCGCCACGCTGGTTGAACGACTCCAGCGCCGTTCCTCCGGCGCCTTCCCTCGCGCAGAAGGTCGCGTCACCGGCGAACGACGCCGAACCGTCGTTCGCGTCCTTGCGGATCCGCGACGACGCGTGCCGCAGGAAGTGCCCGGGGTAGTTCCGCGACTCGAACGACAGGCACGACGCGTCGGCCAGTCCCTGTCGGGCCCAGAACGTCGCGTCCTTCTTGCCGAGGTCCGCACTGCCTTCACCGAGGACGTCCGTGCGGACGAAGTCGTCCTGGTGCCGCAGATAGCGATCCGTGTACCCGGCCGTCGTGACCCGAAGCGACAGGAGTTCGCCTCGGCCGACCTCGGTGCCCTTGGCGATGGCGAGCACCTTCTGGTTGATCTCGCGTACCCGCGCTTCGGTCATCTTCAGCACACGGCGGTCGTAGGTGTAGAAGCCGTTGACCTCGTTCTCCACGTCGTACGGCTCGGTGTAGACCGACGCGGAAAGCCCCCGGCCGTGCACGAACCGCCCGACCTGCTTGGTGATCTCGACGTACCGGTTCGTCAGCGACGTCTCGTCCGGGTACAGCGCGCCGTATGCGAAGCCCTTGCCCGGTTCCCATTCGTGCCCGGTGACGCGCCGCCCGAGGCCGCCGTACTCCCCCAGCACCGCGATCCTTCGCGCGTCGGGTTGCCTCGTGCCGGTGGAGACCTGATACGCGTGGTCGTCGATCACGTCGCCGTTGCCCGGATCCGGATCGGACACGCAGCAGTTCGATCCCGAGTTGTGGTTGATCAGCCGGGTGTCGTCGATCGAGCGGACCAGATCCACGATGCGGCCGGCGTCGTACTCGCCCCAACCTTCGTTGAAGGGCACCCACTGCACGATCGAGGTGATGCCCTTGTGCTGCTCGATCATCCGCCGCAGTTCGGACTCGAAGTTCGCGCGCCCGTTCGGGACCTCGTCGATCGAGTCGAGCGACGGCATGTCCTGCCAGACCATCAGCCCCAGTTTGTCGGCGTGGTAGAACCACCGCGCCGGCTCGACCTTGATGTGCTTGCGGACCATGTTGAAGCCCAAGGCCTTCTGGCGTTCGAGGTCGAACCGCAGCGCCTCGTCGGTCGGCGCGGTGTAGATGCCGTCCGGCCAGTATCCCTGGTCCAGCGTGCCCAGCTGGAAGACGAACTTGCCGTTGAGCAGCGGCCGCATCACGCCGCCGACCATCGCCTTGCCCAGCGAACGCATGCCGAAGTACCCGGTGACGACGTCGCCGCCCGGCAGCCGCACCCGCAGGTCGTAGAGGAACGGATCGTCGGGCGACCACAGCCGCGCGTTCGGCACCGGAATCCGCAGATGGGAACCGACGGCACCGGTGGCGGTGCCGACCACTTGGCCGCCCGAAAGCACTTCGGCGGTCGCCTGCTGCCCGGGAGTGCCCTGGACGACGAGGTCGAGCGCGCCGCCGGGGACATCCGGCGTGGTGTCGAGGCGCGTGATGTGCTCGGTCCGGACCGGTTCCAGCCAGACGGTCTGCCAGATTCCCGACGCCGCCGTGTAGAAGATGCCACTGGGCGACTTGCGCTGCTTCCCCACCGGATACCGGCTGCCGTCGACCGGCGACGCGACGCCGACGACGATCTCGTTCTCCCCAGCCTTCAGTGCCGGGGTGATGTCGAAGGAGAAGGCGTCGAAACCGCCGGTGTGGCTGCCGATCGAGGTCCCGTTGACCCAGACTCTGGTCTCCCAGGTGACGGCGCCGAAGTTGAGCTTCACCCGGCGACCGTCCCAAGTGGACGGAACGGTGAACGTCCGCCGGTAGAACATGTTGTCCTCATGCCGTTTGATCCCCGAAAGCATCGACTCGATCGGGTAGGGCACGAGTACGTTTTCGCTCAACGGCCCGCCGATCGGCGGCGAATTCAGGTTCGGCGCGCCGGTGAAACCCCAGGTCCCGTTGAGGTTGAGCCATTCCGAGCGCACCAGCTGCGGACGCGGATACTCGGGCAGCGCGTTCGACGGTGAGACCTGGTCCGTCCACGGCGTCGGGAGCGGGACAGGAGCGGCTTGGGCTACGGGGACGAGTGTCGTCGCGGCGGCCAGCAGGCCGGCCACGACGCTCAGGGCCCGCGCGGTTCTTCGGTGCATGCGATCTCCCCTATCTCCGGGCGGTCGTGCGGGCCAGCGACCGCTGCAGCACAACGACCACCAGCAGGAACGCACCGCTGACCACCGATTGGTAGTTGCTGTCGAGAGTTCCTATCTGGTTGATGACGTTCTGGATGACCGTTCGGATGCCCACGCCGATGACCGTTCCGAGAATCGTGCCCATCCCGCCGGTCAGCAGGGTGCCGCCGATGACGACGACGGAGATGGCGTCCAGTTCGAGGCCGACCCCGATCACCGTGACACCGGATTGCAGATAGGCCGCGGTCAGCGCGCCCGCGAGCCCGGAGAGCACCCCGCTCATCACGTAGACGGTGACCTTGGTGCGCCCCACCGGCAGCCCCATCAGCTTCGCGGACTGCTCCGAGCCGCCGGTCGCGAACACCGCTTGCCCGAACCGCGTCCGCCGCAGCAGGAGCCCGCCGATCAGGCACAGCGCCGCCGCGATGAACACCGGATAGCCGAACCCGAACAGCGTGCCGCGCCCCAGTTCGACGAACGCCTCGCCCTCCGGGATCTTGTACGTCGTCGCGCCCTCGGTGGTGATCGCGAGCAGCAGCCCGCGGGCGAACAGCAGCGACGCCAGCGTGACGATGAACGGAGCCATCCCGGTCTTCGCGACGAGCAACCCGTTGATCAGGCCGATCAGCCCGCACACCGCCAACGGCAGCAGCAGTGCGACGAGGAATCCCCATTGCGACCCGTAGGCCGCGAGGACCCCGCCGAGCGCGTAGACCGAACCCACCGAGAGGTCGATCCCGCCGGTGATGATCACGAACGTCATCCCGAGCGCGATGATCGCGAGGAACGAGCTCTGCAACGCGATGTCGCGCAGGTTGTCCAGGCTGCCGAACCGCGGGAACAGCAGCCACGCGACGGCGACCATGAGCACCAGCGCGATCGCCGCGCCCTGTTTCTGCAGGACCCCGGTCATGAGCTCGCGCCGGGTCGAGTCCTGGGCGGCCATCGTGGGCGCCGCGGTCATCGGCTGCTCCGTTCCCGTGCGACGTACACCGCGCCGACGATGATCGCGGCCTGGATCATCTGCGCGGTCGAATCCGGCAGGTTGTGCTTGATGAGCGTGGCGCGGACGAGCTGCATGAGCAGGACCCCCATCACCGTGCCGAGGATGCGGACGCGGCCGCCGGTCAGCGGGGTGCCGCCGACCACGACCGCGGTGATCGCAGACAGTTCCATCAGCAACCCGGCGTCCGCGGGGTCACCGGCGCCGAGCCGCGCGGTGGAGAGCACCCCGGCCAGCGCCGCGAGCAACCCGCAGATCGCGTAGACGCCGATGAGGACGCGGTTGACCGGCAGCCCGGCGAGCACGCTTGCCCGCCGGTTGCCGCCGATGGCGACGAGCCGCCTGCCGAACGCCGTCTTCCCGACCAGCGCCGACACCAGCACGGCCAGTACGGCCGCGATGAGCACGCTCACCGGGATCCCGAGTACGTCGCCGTTGCCGAGGGCGAGGAAATCCGGGTCGTGCAACTGGATCAGCTGGCCGTCGGCGAGGACGAGCGCGAGCCCGCGCCCACCGACGAGCAAGGCGAGTGTCGCCACGATCGGCTGGATCCCGACCTTGGCGACGAGGACGCCGTTCAGCGTCCCCGCGGCCAGCCCCGCCGCGAGTGCGACGGCCACCGCCGGCAGGGTCCCGGCGCCGAGGTACAGCGGGACGAGCGCGGCCGAGAGGGCCATCACCGCGCCCACCGACAGGTCGACGCCTTCGGTGCCGATCACCAGCGCCATCCCCAGCGCGACCACCAGCACCGGCGCGGCCTGGATGAGCTGGGTGCGGAAGTTGCCGACGGTCAGGAAGTTCGCCGTGAACGCGATGTTGAACAGCACGAGCGCGACGACGGCGACGTACACGCCGTACTCCTGCAGCCACCGCGCCACCCGGGTCCGGTCCACCGTTTTCGCCGTATCCGTCATGGTGGGCCCCGGTTCCTCCGTTCTCCGCTGGGTGCTAGTCATCCGTGCCGCCCGAAGCGATCGCGGCCAGCACGTGGTCCTGCGTCAGCTGCTCCCCCGCGAGTTCCCCGACCACCGCGCCGTCCTTGAGCACGATCAGCCGGTCGGCCCCGTCGAGAAGCTCCTCCATCTCCGACGAGATCAGCAGGACGGCGAGCCCTTCTTTCGCGAGTTCGTCGATGAGCGCCTGTACCTCGGCCTTCGCGCCGACGTCGATACCCCGGGTCGGCTCGTCGAGTAGCAGCACCTTCGGCTCGGTGCACAGCCAGCGGGCCAGCAGCACCTTCTGCTGATTGCCGCCGGAGAGCTCGGCGACCTTCTGATCCGGGCTCGACACCTTGATCCGCAGGCGTTTCACGAACGTGTCGACGATCCTGTCCTGCCGGGTCCGGCTGACCAGGCCGAAGCGGGACAACTTCGGCAACGCGGCGAGCACGATGTTCTCCCGCACCGAAAGATGGGGAATGATCCCTTCGATCTTGCGGTCCTCGGCGAGCATGCTCACGCCCGCGCGCATCGCGGCCGCCACATTCCCCTGCGGGACCTGCTTTCCGCCGACGAGCACCGTGCCACCCGACAGCGGCAGGTCGCCGACGATCGCCCGCGCGGTCTCCGTGCGGCCCGAGCCGAGCAGCCCCGCGAGGCCGACGATCTCGCCGGGTTTGATCTCCACCGAGACGCCGCCCAGCCGGTTGCCGCTGGTGAGGTTCTCCGCGCGCAGCACCGGTTCCCGGCCGGCCTCGTGGTCGCCCTCGAAGGCTGTCGCGCCGTGGCTGCGGATATCGCCGACGCTGCGGCCGAGCATCATCGAAACCAGCTCCAGCCGCGGCAGATCGGCGAGCGGTCCGGTGTGGACTCGCTTGCCGTCCCGCAGCACCGTGACACGTTCGCAGATCCGGTACAGCTCGTCCATGCGGTGGCTGACGTACACGATCGCGATCCCGCGTTCGTGCAGCCTGCCGATGACCTCGAACAGCGTCTCGACCTCGCGCGGTTCCAGCGAGGACGTCGGCTCGTCCATGATCACGACGTCGGCGTCGACCGACACCGCGCGGGCCAGCGCGACCATCTGCTGCGCGCCGACCCCGAGTGTCCCGAGTGGACGGCGGACGTCGGTGTCGATGCCGTAATCCGCCAGCAGCGCCGCCGCGTCGGAGTTCATCCGCGCCCGGTCGACCAGCCCGAACCGCTTCCTCGGCTCACGGCCGAGGTACACGTTGCTCGCCACGCTCATCAGCGGGATGAGGTTGACCTCCTGGTAGATCGTGGAGATCGCGCCCCGCGCGTGGACCGTGCCGGAATCCGGTTTGTGCACGCCGGTGAGCACCTTGATCAGCGTCGACTTGCCGGCGCCGTTCTCGCCCACCAGCGCGTGCACCTCGCCCGGCCGCAGCGCGAACGACACGTCGTCGAGCGCGCGCACTCCGGCGAACGTCTTCGTCACGCCTTCGACCTCGAGAACCGGTTCCATCGTCAGTACGCGTTCCCGAGCTTCTGCGCGGCGTTCGCCGAGTCGTACTGGTCGTCGGAGATCACGACGGTCGACGGGATCTCCTTGCCCGCGGCGAAGTCCTGCAGCGTGGAGAAGGCGAGAGGGCCGAAACGCGGGTTGGACTCGATCACCGCGTTGTAGCTGCCGTCGGCGATGAGCTGGACGGCGTTGCGAGTGCCGTCGATCGAGACGATCTTGACGTCCTTGCCCGGTGTCTTGCCCGCGGCCTTGAGCGCGGTGACCGCGCCGATGCCCATCTCGTCGTTCTCGGCGTAGACCGCGGTGATCTCGGGGTTGCTCTGGATGAGCTGCTCCATGACCGCCTGGCCCTTGGACCGATCGAACTCGCCGGTCTGCTCGGCGACGACCTGGATGCCCGGCGTCGCGGCGATCTCGTCCTTGAACCCCTTGGTGCGGTCGGTGGTCACGTTGTTGCCGGACGCGCCGAGCAGGATCGCGACCTTTCCGGTGCCGCCGGTGGCCTTCACCATCTCCTGTGCCGCTCGTTTGCCCTGCTCGACGAAGTTCGAGCCGATGAAGGTCAGGTAATCGGTGCACGGCTGCGAGGTCACCTTGCGGTCGATCGTGATGACCGGGACCTTCTTGGCCTTCGCCGCGTCGAGGGCGGGCTGGAGGCCGTCGGAGTTCAGCGGGGCCACGATGAGCAGCTGCGCACCCCGGTCCAGCAACGACTTGATGTCGCTGACCTGCTTGTTGAGATCGCTCTGCGCGTTGGTGACCAGGAGTTTGTCGTCCGGGACACCGAGTTTCTTCGCTTCGTCCTTGATGGACTGTGTCTCGGCGATCCGGAACGGGTTCGCCTCCTTCTCCGACTGGGAGAAGCCGATGACCGCGTTCTTCACGTCCACCTGCGGGTAGCCGGTCTTCTCGCGGGCGCAGCCCGGCCCCGCGGCCTGGTTCGGCGCCGCCGAAGCGGCGGGCCCCGCCCCCGACGGGGCGGATTGCTGGGTCTCACGGCTGGTGCAGGCCGTCAGCGCGAGCGCGAGGCCGGTCGCCAGGAGCAGGGTGCGGCGAATGGGCAGGGACATCGATCGCTCCTCGGGGAAGTCGAGCACACGGATCTGCGGTGACCCATGTCACTCATAGGGACGATGCCAGATTTACATCGTTGGTACAACGTTGTAAATCCGCCGTTCGCGCGGCTAGGCTGTGCCGGATCGGTACCGGAGCACTGCGGAGGGGAGCGAGGGTGGCCACGCTCAAGGACGTCGCCAAGCTTGCGGGCGTCTCGGTCAAGACCGTGTCGAACGTGGTCAACGGCTACGACTTCGTCAAGCCGGAGAACCGCAAACGCGTCGAGGAGGCACTGGCGTCGACCGGGTATCGACCCAATCTCGGTGCCCGCAACCTCCGCCGCGGGCGCACCGGGTTCCTCGGGCTGATGCTGCCCGAGCTGAGCATCCCGTACTTCGGCGAGTTGGCGGGCCTGGTACTGCAGGCGGCGCAGGAGCACGAGTGGAACGTCCTCATCGAACAGACCCTCGGCACCAGGGAACGTGAGCGCAACGCGCTGTCCGCACTGGGCCCGCATCTGATCGACGGGGCGATCATCAGCCCGGAAGCGTTGCACACCAACGATTTCGAGGACCTCGCGCCGGGTGTGCCGCTGGTGATGCTCGGCGAGCACGTCGTCGACGTCCCGATCGACCACGTCGGTATCGACAACGTCCAGGCCGCGCGGATCGCGGTACGGCATCTGATCTCGCTCGGCCGCCGGCGGATCGCCGCGATCGGTGCGCATCCGCACCGGCACACCGCCGCTCAGCGTTTGGAGGGTTACCACTCCGCGCTCGCCGAGGCGGGGCTCGCGCCCATCCCGGAACTGGTCCTGCCCGCCCTGCGGTACCACCGCGCCAACGGCGCCGAGGCGATGGCGCATCTCCTCGCGCTGCCGGAACCGCCCGACGCGGTCTTCTGCTTCAACGACCTTCTCGCCATCGGCGCCCTTCGCGCCGCGGCCGAACGCGGCGTCCAGGTGCCGTCGGACATGGCGATCGTCGGCTTCGACAACAACGAGGAGAGCGCGTACAGCCTCCCGTCCCTGACGACGATCGCGCCGGACAAGGCGGCGATCGCGCGGGCCGCCGTCGACCTCCTGCGCCGCCGGATCGCCGGCGGGAGCGACCTCGAACCGGAAGACGTCCAGACCCCCTTCTCGCTGGAGATCCGGAACAGCACGATCGCCTGATCCCCGCATTTCGTCCTCTGAATGCGGGAGGCGTGGCATGGTGTGTCCGTGAACCGGGCCTTGGCGGTGCTGACCCTCGTCGCGTACGTGACGTTGCCGCTCGGCTCGGCCAAGTACGAGACGCTCGTGCTGCCGACGCTCCTCGCCGGGCTGGTCTACGCGGCGATCGCGATCGTGGGCTTCCCGTGGGTGCAGAAGCACGGACGCGTGTGGGCGATCGCGTACGTCTGCGTCCAGTTGCCTCTGGGCTTCACCCTGTTCTCGCTTTCGGGCGCCGCCGTCGGGGCGGTCCTGCTCCTCGTGGTCCTCGTCTGCCACACCGTGTTGCTGCTGCCGTTGCCGGTGGCCTTCGGGGTCGCGGTCGTGATCCCGCTCATCCACCTGCCGATGGCGCCGATGGACGGGCTCCGTGAGGGGCTCGGAACGCTGGCGGTCATGGTCTTCGCCGCCGTGGTGACCGAACTGGTCGTCCGGGAGAAGCGGGCGCGCGAGGAGCTGGCCGAGGCGCATGAACGGCTTCGCGACCACGCCGCGCAAGCCGAACAGCTCGCGACCATCCAGGAACGCAACCGGCTCGCGCGCGACATCCACGACGGGCTCGGCCACCACCTCACGGTCGTCCAGATGATGTTGCAGGCGGCCCGCGCGGTGATCGACGCCGGGGACACGGAGCGGGCCGACGGGATGCTCGCCAAGGCGCAGGATCAGTCGCGCGAGGCGCTGGCGGAGGTCCGCCGGTCGGTGTCGGCGCTGCGGGAGCCGCGCTCCGAGCCGCTCACGGACGCGTTGCGGGCCCTGGCGGACGAGGCTTCCGCGGCGGGCGTGCCGACCGGGTTCGAGGTCAAGGGCACCGCACGGGACACCCGCGCCGACGTCGAGGAGTCGCTGTTCCGGGCGGCCCAGGAGGGACTGACCAACGTGCGCAAGCACGCGCGGGCCAAGGCCGCGACCGTGGTGCTCGACTACGCCGTCGCCGATCGTGTGCGCCTCGAGGTTCGCGACGACGGTCTCGGGATCGCCGCGGATTGCCCACCCGACAAGGGTTTCGGGCTCGTCGGACTCCGCGAGCGGGTCGCCGGGCTCGGCGGCCGGGTCTCCGTCGACTCCGCCGAAGGGCAAGGCCTGACGCTCACCGTGGAGGTGCCGGGATGACCGTCCGCGTGCTGATCGTCGACGACCAGGCGTTGTTCCGCGAAGCGCTGGCGACCCTCCTGGAAGTCCAGCCCGAGATCGACGTCGTCGGCGAGGCGGCGAACGGCGAGGAGGCCGTGCGGCTCTGCGCCGAACTCCGCCCCGACGTCGCGCTGATGGATCTGCGGATGCCTGTGCTGGACGGGATCGCGGCCACCGCACGGCTTCGCGCCGAGCAGCCCGGCGTGCGCGTCCTGGCGCTGACGACGTTCGACGACGACGAAGACGTCTTCGCCGCGTTGCGCGCGGGCGCCGTCGGCTATCTGCTCAAGGACGTCTCGTCGACGCGGCTGGTCGAAGCGCTGGTGGCGGCCCAACGGGGCGAATCGGTGCTGCAGCCTTCCGTCGCGGCGAAACTCGTCGCGCGCGTGGCCCGGCTGCCCGCCGAGACACCCCGGCCGTCGGTGACCCCGCTTTCGGACCGGGAACTGGAGGTCGTCCGGCTCCTGGCGGACGGCCGCAGCAACCGTGAGATCGCCAAGACGCTGTTCCTCGCCGAGGGCACGGTGAAGAACCTCGTGACGAGTGTCCTGTCCAAGCTCCAGGTGCGCGACCGTACCCAGGCCGCGCTGCGCGCGAAGGAACTCGGCCTGTTCTGAGCGTCGGCCTCGTGAGTGGCGTGTCGGGTTAGGGCGAAGGGTTCCGTGAGTACCTGCCGGACTTTGGCCGCGGCTGATCGCGGGTCCGGTCCGTGAAGGCCCCCTTCCCTCGGCTCAGCCGAGGGAAGGGGGCCTTCACGCGCTTCAGGAACCCAAACCGATCCGAAGACCCGGTCACATGACCTCGCACATGACTTCCGGCACCTGCGTTCGTGCCCCGCCGCGACCGAACATTGCTCCCGTCGCAACGACCGAGGGAGCCGGAAATGAACCACACGACCGAACAGAAGACCCGCAAGCAGGCCGTCCTGCACTTCACCCGCCACGCCGTGGAGATGCTGATCTCGATGGTGGCCGGGATGATCGTCCTCGAACCGGTCTGGTCGTTCCTGTGGCCGGGCCTCGCCGGGAACGTGACCGCGAACGCGCTGGTGATGGCGACGAACATGTCGATCGGCATGGCGCTGTGGATGCGGATCCGGCGCCACGGCTGGGCTTCGATCGCGGAGATGTCGGCCGCGATGTACGTGCCCTATCTGCTGTTCCTGCCGTTCTTCTGGACCGGCCTGATCTCGGGGTCGACCCTGATGACGGCCGGCCACGTGCTGATGGTGCCCGCGATGCTCGCCGCCATGTTCCGCCGCCGCGCCGAGTACGGAGCCTGACCATGCGCTCCATCGTCCGTGTCACGCTGACCGTGCTGGCGTTCACCGTCGCCGCGCTGGCACTCCCGGTCACGCTCGGCGCCGTCACGCTCGACGCCGGCTTCGAGAATCGCTACACATCGAGAACCGATGGCATCGCGCCGCCGCCGGTACGCAAGGCGCACGATCCCGCCAAGCCGACCGCGGTGGTCGTCGTCGGCAACGAAGGCGCCGTCGTCTCCGACACGCTCGCACCGTACGAGGTCCTGGCGGCGTCCGGCGCGTTCAACGTCTACACCGTCGCGCCGCAGGCCCGGCCGGTCACCCTGACCGGCGGGCTCGATCTGAGCCCGGACCTGGACTTCGCCGAACTCGATCGGCTGCTCCCGGCCAAAGCCCCGGAGGTCGTGGTGGTACCCGCGTTGCCGGATCTCGGCGAGCCGACCACGCGACCGGTCACCGAGTGGCTGAAGCGGCAGTCGTCGCGGGGCTCGCTGCTCATGAGCGTCTGCAACGGTTCGGGCGTCCTCGCCTCGGCCGGGCTCCTCGACGGGCGGAAGGCCACCGCGCACTGGATCCGCATCGGCGGCTTCGACGACGAATTCCCCGCCGTGGACTGGATCCGCGGCACTCGCTACGTCGACGACGGGAACATCGTGACCACGGCGGGGATCCTCTCCGGGATCGACGGCGCGCTCCGCGTCACCGAGCGGTTCGCCGGCACCGAAACCGCGCGGAAGGCGGCCGAAACCGTCGGCTGGACCCACTACTCCCCCGGATCGAGCGCACCGATGACGCAAAACGGCTTCGAAGCGGCGGACACCGTCGTCGGGTTCAACACCGCCTTCCGGTGGGACAAGCCGATGCTGGGGGTCCTGCTGACTCCCGGGATCCGGGAACTCGAACTCGCCGCGGTGTTCGACACCTACGGCCAGTCGCTGGCGGTCGAGACGACGGCCGTCGGTCTCGACGGCTCGCCGATCCGGTCCCGGCACGGACTGACCTTCGTCCCACGCGGCACGCCGGCGCCGGAAGACCGGCTCGTCGTCCCCGGCGCGGACGCCGCCGCGAGTCACGCCGCCGACCGGTACTCCGCGCTCTCACCGGTGTACCTGCACACCGGCCCCGGGTTCCCGTTCGACGCCGTACTCGAAGACCTGGCGCGCACCACCGACACCGCGACCACGCGGTGGACGGCCAGGACACTGGAGTACGGGACGGAACATCTCGCGCTCGACGGCGGAGCGTGGCCGTGGAAGGTCACGCTCCGCCCGTTCGCGCTCGCGGTCCTCGGCCTGCTCGTGGCCCTCGGCCTCCGAGCCCGCTACCGCCGTGCCCGCCGTCCTCTTCGGACCGGACTTCCGGCCTCGGGTCAGTCAGCGGTCCGCGGGCCGGGGCCGGTCTCCCGGACGACGCGGTAGCGGGGATTCGCACTCGCCAGCGACTCCACCTCACCGGGCAGGCCGTCGAGCGCCGCCTGGATGGCCGCGAGCCGTCCGGCGGTGTCCGACGTCTCCTCGAAATGCCGGTAGTCCGCCTCGCTCGCCCAGCTGACGACGTTGACGACCCGCGTGCCGTCCACACTCGCGTGGAAGCGAGCCGAGACGTATCCCGGATAGAACCGGACCCAGCGGTCCTGGATGGCGGCGAAGGCCTCCACCAAAGCCGTTTGGGTCTCCGGCCCGTCGACCGCGTACTCGATGATCGAGTAGAAACCCTTGTCCTCGCTCATGTTCACTCCTCGAAACCGATGGTGAACCCGAGCCTTCACCCTCCACCTAGGTGGAGATCAAGTACGGCCCGCCTCATGGGCGACGATCGCCAGCTGGATCCGGTTGGTCAGGCCGAGCCGGGTCAGCGCGCTGGAGATCGTGGCCTTGATGCTGGACCGCGAAAGGTGCAGCCGCTCGGCGATCTCCGCGTTGTTCAGCCCTTCCGCGACCGCGTCCGCGACTTGGCGTTCCCGTTCGGTCAGCAGGTCCATCCTGGTTTTCGCGGCACCGGGGTCCGGCCCTTGCCGCGCCGCCATGGCGATCACCGTCCGGGCGACGTCCGGCGACAGGACCGGCTCCCCCGCCGCCGCGCGCCTCACCGCGTCCACGATCTGCTCCGGCGGGGTGTGCTTGAGCAGGAAACCCGCCGCACCCGCGCGCAGGGCGGCGAGCACGGTCTCGTCGGCGTCGAAGGTCGTCAGCATGACCACGGCGGGTGCCGGGCCGCCGGTGCGCTTGCCGACGGCGGCGGTGGCGGTGATGCCGTCGAGCACCGGCATCCGGACGTCCATCAGCACGACGTCCGGGCTCAGCCGGGACACGGCGTCACTCACCTCGGCGCCGTCGGCCGCTTCGCCGACGACCTCCACGTCGGTCGCCCCGCCCAGCATGAGCCTGAGCCCGCCACGGACCAGAGGATCGTCGTCGACCACGAGCACCTTGATCACGACGGGCACGGTATCCGGGCCCGCAGGCGGAACTCGCCGTCGGTGATCTCCCTGGAGAGTTCCCCGCCGTGCAGGGCGACCCGCTCGGCCAGCCCGGTCAGACCCGCTCCGGCACCGGGGATCTCGCTCGTGGTGACGCCGATCGGGGCGACGTTGACCACCTGCACCACCACTTCGCCTGCCGCGGCGTCGCTCACCAGCACCTCGACGGCCGCGCCGGGAGCGTGTTTGCGCGCGTTCGTCAGTCCTTCTTGGACGATCCGGTAGATCGTCCGCTGCACCTGCGGCCTCAGGTCGCCGAGTCCTCCGGAGAACCCGGCCCGGACCTGCTGTCCGCTGAGCCGGGCTTCGTCGACGAGGGCCGGGAGCCGGGCCACTGTCGGCTGAGGCGCCTCACGACCGTCTTCGCCGTCGGGCCGCTGACGCAGCAGGTCGAGCACCTCCCGCAGTTCCTCCAGAGCCTGATTGGCGTTGGACCGCACGACCGCCACCACGTCACGGACCTCGGCCGCCGAAGGTTCCGGCGCGGCCCCGCGTTCCGCCTGCGCGGTGCGGTACTCCAGGGCACCGGCGTGCACCGCGAGCAGGGAGATCCGGTGTGCGAGCACGTCGTGCATCTCGCGCGCGATGCGCTGGCGTTCGGCGCGGCGGCTCTCCTCCAGTTCGCGCGTGTGCTCTCGCCGCTCGGCGTCCGCGCGCATCCGCAAAGCCAGTACGACCTGGCGGCGGGCGCGCACCCCGATCCCGGTCGTCACCACGAGCGCCGCCCCGAGCACCAGGCTGATCAGCCACGGCAGCGGCCTGCCCGCCGCGCCGGGGAAGTACGAGTGGATGTAGGGGACGCTGATCAGCACCGCCACCGACGTGATCGGCACCGCCGGTTTCCAGCCGCGGTGCAACGCGAGAGAGAACAGCAGCAGGATCATCGCGGCCGCGGCGGTGTTCGCCAGCGCCCCGGCCGTCGCCGCGAGCAGACCGCCTGCCACCGGGAACCGTCGCCGCCACCAGATCGCCAGGCAGACCACCGCGCCCGCGACCGGGTCGGCCACGCGCGCCCAATACGGCAGGTCCAGCACGTTCGGCAGCACGAAGTACTCGAATTCGAGAAACCAGACGAGCGCCGCGATCGAGAACATCGTGACGTCCACGGCCCAGTCCCGGGGCGTGCGCCTGCCGGACGACTCCCCCTGCTCGTCGGCGCGGGCGAGCTCGCCCGGCAGCATCCAGCGGTCCACCGTCACGGCCACCCTCGCAGTGTAGGCAAGGGCGGGCAGGCCGGGTGGCCACGATTTTCCAGGCCATCCGGCCATCGGTTCCGTCCCGGGGACCGCGGTGCCACCCGCGTGGCTCAGGTCATCGTGGCCCCATGCAGACCGAAACCGCGCCCGCCCTGAGGCTGGACGGGCTGACGAAGACGTTCTCCGGGAAGACGGCCGCCGACCGCGTCACCCTCGCCGTGCCGACCGGGTCGCTGACCGGGCTGGTCGGCCCGAACGGCGCGGGCAAGACCACCTCGCTCGCGATGGCGGTCGGGCTCCTCCGCCCGGACGCCGGGACCGCCGTGGTCCACGGCGTCGACGTCTGGGCGGAACCGGTGAAGGCCAAGGCGATCCTCGGTGTCCTGCCCGACGGCCTCGCCCTCCCGGAACGCCTCACCGGTGCCGAACTGCTCACCTACTGGGGGTTGCTCCGGGGTATGGACGCCGCCGTCGTCCGCTCCCGGACGGCCGAACTGCTGCGGCTCCTCGAACTCGACGAAGCCGAGGAACACGGGGTGCTCGTCATCGAGTACTCGACCGGGATGCGCAAGAAGATCGGTCTGGCGACGGCGTTGCTGCACGCGCCCAAGGTGCTCGTGCTCGACGAGCCGTTCGAGGCCGTCGACCCGGTCTCGGCGCGGGTGCTGCGGGGGATGTTGCTGCGGTTCGTCGCCGCCGGTGGCTCCGTCGTCATCTCGTCGCACGTGATGTCGTTGGTCGAGGACCTGTGCGACCGGGTGGCCGTCATCGCGGACGGCCGGGTGGTGACCAGCGGCACGCTCGCCGAAGTACGCGGCGAGTCGACCCTCGAGGACGTCTTCGTCCGGCTCATCGGCGAGCGCGGTATCGGGGAGGAGGATCTGCTGTGGTTGGCGACTTGATCCGGCTGAAGCTCGCGATCCAGCGGCACACCCTCGGCTGGAAACGAGTACTCGGCCTCGTCGCCGGGGTCCTGGCGGCCGCGGTCACCTGGGCGGTCGTGTTCGTCGCGGAGCCCGCCGCCCGCACGGACGTGCTGCTGCTCGTCCTGGCATGCTGGACGGCGGGCTGGATGATCGGCCCCGTCCTCACCTCCGGCGCCGCGATGCTGCGCCCGGAGTACTTCACCCTCCTGCCCCTCCCGCGGCGCGGGCTCGGGGCCGGTCTCCTGGCGGCCGCGTTCGCCGGGGTCGGCGGCGTGGTGACGACAATCGCGGCCTTGGCGCTCGTCCCGTACGCGCTCACCGAAGCGGACGGCACCACGGCGATCGCTTCGGCCGCCACGGCGATCGTCGGAGCGGCCCTCCTGGTCGTGTTCGTGGTGGCGCTTTCCCGGACCGTCTACGCCTTGCTCGGCGCGGCGATGCGCACACACCTCGGTGTCGAACTGGCGGCCGTCCAATACGGCCTGCTGCTGTCTTCGATGACGGCAGGCTGGGCCGTCGTCCGGCCGGTGCTGGAGTCGGTCCCGGTATTCCTGCGTGAGGGCTTCGGCGCGATCCCCGCCCGCACGGTTCTGGAATGGACGCCTTTCGGGCTTCCGCTGCGAGCCGCCGGTGAGATGGGGGCCGGACGGCTGTTCCCCGCGCTCGGCTCGCTGGCCATCCTTGCCGCCGCGACGGCGGTCGTGGTGGCGGCCGCGATCGCGCTGTCGACCCCGCAGGTCGGGAATCGGACGGTGCGGCGCCGCCGTCGGCCACTGGGCAGCCGCGTCCTCACACGGGCCCGGCGCCTCCCCTCGAGCCCTCTCGGCGCCGTCGTCGGCAAGGAACTCCGCACCTGGTGGCGGGATCCGTGGCGAAGCCTGGAGGTGCGTTCGGCGATCTGGTTCGGCGTGTTCATCGCGGTCTACGGTGCGATCGCCGGGGTGCCCGAGATCGCCGGGCTGGCCGGGGTCGCCGTCGCGCTCACCGTGGCGCTCAGCGGCGCGAACCTCTACGGCCAGGACGGCACCGCGCTGTGGCAGCTCGTGGTGGCCGAGAGCCCGACGGCCGTCCGCGCCGACGTCCTGGGCCGCCAGCTCGGTCTAACCGTCCTTTTCGGACTCCCCGCGCTCGTCCTGTCGGCGGCGATGATGGCCGTGACCGGGATCTTCGCCTACGCGGTGCCGATCCTCGCGGTACTGATCGCGCTGCTCGGCGTCGGTTGCGGCACCGCGCTGCTGATGTCGGTGCTCGGCGCGACACCCGGAGTGGATCCGCACCGGCGCGTCAACGCCACGGACGCCGGGGAGAACACCGTCGGGATCTTCGCCGCGTTCCAGATCCAGCTGTGGGCGACCGCGCCGACGTCCGCGATGGCCGCGGTGCTGACCTTCGCCGGAGACTCGCTCCCCACCTGGTTCGGGGCGGCGACGATCGCGGTCGCGCTGCTCAACGCGGTGGCGGGCGCCTGGCTCGGCGGTGTTCTCGCGACCCGCAGGCTCGCGGCACGGCTTCCCGAGACCTTCGCCAAACTGCGGTGAACCGGACAGGTTGCTCCGGCCGGGCCTGGTGAGCGGACACCGGCTCGGCGAGGATCGCCCGATGCGCGACAGCAAGGTGTTCGGCCTCATCGCCCGGGGTGGGCTGGTCTGCTACGCCGTCGTGCATCTGCTCGTGGCGTGGCTCGCGGCGCAGGTCGCGCTCGGCGACCACGCGCGGGCGGACAAGGCGGGAGCACTGCAGATCGTCGTCGCCGAAGGAGGCGCGTGGCTGCTGTGGCTGATCGCGGCCGGTCTCGCCGTGCTGGCGATGTGGCAGCTCGGCGAGGTGATCACCGGGCACCGGCACGTGAAGACGCGGCGGCGGACCGTGCGCAGGTTCGTCAGCGGGATCGAGGTGGTGTTGTACGGCCTGGTCTCCTACAGCGCGGTGAAGATCGCCCTCGCGGGCGCCGACGACGGCCAAAGCTCCCTCGTGGCCGGGATCCTCGCGGAGTCCTACGGGCCCGCACTGGTGACCATCGCCGGAGTCGCCGTCGTCGCGGTGGCGGTGTTCCTCGCCCAACGCGGACTCCGGAAGACCTTCGTGCGGGAGCTCGACTTCGGCGGCGCCGCCGGGACGGCCAGGACACTGACGATCCGGCTCGGGCAGATCGGCTGGATCGCGCTCTCCGCCGCGTACGGGACCATCGGCGTGCTGACGATCATCGCCGCGGTCACCTTCGACCCGGCCAAGGCGAGTGGCCTCGACGCGGCGCTGAAGACGCTCTCCGCTCAGCCCTACGGCGGCCCGATGCTCCTCGCACTCGCGGCAGGCATCGCCGCGTTCGGTGTCTTCGCGCTACTGGACGCGCGTTTCCGCAAGATCTGATCTGCCCGGCGAACCGACCTGTGGCACCGTGAACGACGTCTGGAGGTCGTGATGGCAGGTGTGGTCGAGTCGATCCGTCAGCAGGGCGAGGACGCTCGTCAGGCGCGGATCGTCGAGGTGCTGGTGGAGGCCTTCGAGGACCTCATGCGCGCGGACACCGACGCGTTCCGCCGCAAGTTCCGCAAGATGGCCGCCGCCCCGTTCGCCTTCTACCGGGGCTCGGCGTGCCTGTTCTACGCGGACATGGCGAACGAGGACGACCCGTGGTCGAACGCCGAGACCGGTCGCGTGTGGATCCAGGGCGACCTGCACGCCGAGAACTTCGGCAGCTACATGGATTCGTCCGGGACGCTGGTGTTCGACGTCAACGACTTCGACGAGGCCTACCTCGGCTGCTTCACCTGGGATCTCAAACGGCTGGCCGCCAGTGTCGCGCTGCTGGCGTGGAGCAAGGCGATCTCCGACGACGACATCGAGGCGCTGATCGGCACCTATCTGCGTGCCTACGTCAAACAGGTCCGCGAGTACGCCGAGCGCCCCGGCGACGAACTCGTCCGGCTCCAGCTGGACAGCACCGAGGGCGTCCTGCACAACGTCCTGCTCCGGGCCCGGCTCAAGACCCGGATCGATCTGCTCGACGAGCTGACCACCGTGGAGGACTACGACCGCAGGTTCCGGCACGGGCCGGGCGTCCGGGTCCTCGACCGGGCCGAGCGCGAGATCGCGACCAAGGCCTTCGAGTCCTATCTGGATACCATCCCGGAGAACAAGCGGTTCGGCAGCATCACCTACCGGGTCAAGGACATCGTCGGCCGGACCGGATTCGGCATCGGCTCCGCCGGGTTGCCCGCGTACAACATCCTCGTCGAAGGCCGGACCCAGGCGCTCGAGAACGACGTCGTCCTGTCGATGAAGCAGGGGAACGTCGCGGCACCGAGCCGCATCGTCGCCGAGGAACGCATCCGCGGCTATTTCACCAACGAGGGGCATCGCACCGCCGTCTCCCAGCGCGCCTTGCAAGCGCACGCGGACCCGTGGCTCGGGCACACGGAGATCGACGGGACCGGATTCGTCGTCTCGGAGTTGTCGCCCTACGTCGACGACCTCGACTGGTCGGAGCTGACCGAACCGTCGGAGATGGGGCCGGTCCTCGACTATCTCGGCCGCGCCACCGCGAAGATGCACTGTGTGTCCGATTCGGACTCCGAGCAGACGCTGGTCGATTTCCAGAGCGAAGAGGCCATCGCCGGGGTCATCGGCGACCGCGAGGACGAGTTCGTCCGCACGCTGACCGAGTTCGGGATGGCCTACGCCGAGCAGTCGCGGGACGACCACCGCTTGTTCGTGGACGCGTTCCGCAGTGGGAAGATCCCCGCCGTCCGGCCGGCCGCGGAGGGCTGACCGGACGACGAGGACCGGCTATTCGCGGAGACCGATCGCCTCGATCGGCTTCGACCGCAGCGCCACACGGGTGGCGAGGCCGAGCGAGAGCAGGCCGAGCAGGAGCGCCCCGGCGATGACCCCACCGAAGACGGTGACCGTGCCCGACGGCAGCGGTGTCCCGCGCAGGCCGAGGTTCAGCAGCATCAGGGGGATCCCCGCCACCACGGTGCCCAGCAGGGCCGCGACCCCGACCGTCGCCAGCGCCTCGAACCGCATCATCCGCACCACCTGGCGTTTCGTGGTGCCGATCAGGCGCAGCAGCGCGAACTCCCGCGAGCGCTGCGCCGTGCTCATCACCAGCGTGTTCGCCACCGAGATCACGACGTAGCCGAGGATCACCCCGACCGCGACCAGGTTCACGTAGAACTGGGCGTCCTGCTGCCCGTTCGCGGGCGCGGCCACCGCCGACCCCGGCGTCACGGCCAGGCCGGGATAGCGGGCCCCGAGTCGGTTCAGCGCGGCGGTCACGGCGGCGGGATCCGCGTCGGGTTGCCGCCGCACCAGCACCGAATCGTCCATCCGGTCGCCGGTGTGCGCCCTCGCGAGCTCGGCGGGCAGCACGTACCGGCCGAAAGCCTGGTCGCGGGTGTAGGTGGCGACCAGCCGCAGCTTCGCCGGAGCGCCGTCACCGAAGAAGAACTCGACCTCGTCGCCGATCTTCTTCTCGTACCAGCCGGCTTCCGATTCGCTCATCGCCACGGTGTTCCCGGTCAGGTCGGTGATCTTGCCCGACACGACGCCGAGGTCGACGTTCCCGCGGACCTGCGCGCCGTCCAGTCCCTGCGCCGGGTACCGCTCGACGCGCAGTTTGTCCTGCTCCTGCACCGTGTTCAGCACCTCGGTGCGCACGACCGGCGTCGCGGCGGCGACACCGGGGACGCGCCGTGCCGCCTCGGCGACCTCCGGGGACAGCCCGCCGGCGCCGCTGGCGAGCACGTAGTCCGCCGTGGTCGACTCGACGGTCTCCTCCTGGCGCGCGGCGGCCGCCGAGGTCTGGCTGTAGAACATCGTCAGCGCGAACGAGACCGCCAGCATCACCGGCGTCACCGCGGCCGCCAGCCGTCGCGAGTTGGCCTGGCTGTTCGCGGCGGCCAGGTAGCCGCTGATCCGCGAAGTCCGGTTCAGCACCGGGGCGATCAGCCTCGTCATGAGGGCGACCACCTTCGGGCCGAGCACGCCCAGTCCGATCACGATCACCAGCGCCGAACTGCCCGAAGCCGCCAGTCCCGCCTCACCGCGCACGAAGATCGGGACCATCGACCCGGCGAAACCGGCCGCCACCAGCGCGAAGCCGACGATGAGGCGCACTCGGCCGAGTTCGCGCCGCTCCACCGCGGCCTCGCCGAGGGCCTCCACCGGGCGGATCGACGACGGACGCCGCGAAGCCGACCAAGCGGCCAACCGTGCCGTGCCCAGGCCCAGCACCAGCGCGGCGACGAGCGGGATCGGGCTGATCGCCAGTTCGAAGTCCGGCGGGATCACCCCGATGGCACCGAAGGCGTTCCGCAGGCCGAAGCCCACCGCCACCCCGAGTCCGCTGCCCAGCACCCCGGCGACCGAGGCGACCAGCATCGTCTCGGCGCCGATCAGCTTGCGGATCTGCTGCGGTGTCGCCGCGATCGCCCGCAGCAGGGCGAACTCCCGGCGACGCTGGTTGATGACGAGCGCCAGCGTGCTGGCCACGACGAACACCGCGATGAGGAGCGCGAAACCGCCGAACGAGCCCGCGAGCGCCATCAGCAGCATCCGGGTCTGGCTGACGTCGAGGAATTCGACCGTGCTGCGCTCGACCCCGGTCGCCACCGTCACCTTGTCGCCGACCGCGGCGCTGATCTTCTCGGCGAGGTCGCCCGGCGTGACACCGGGCTCAGCCAGCACGCCGATCGCGTGCGCCTGCCCGGGCGTCCCGGCGAGTTCGACGGCCTTCTCCGGCGAGAAGAACAGCGCGGACTGCCGTGTGAGGCCGTCGCCCGTCTTCGGGGCGGCGATCCCGGAGACCCGGAACTCGACCGGTGCCGAACGGACGGCGATCTTCACCCGCTGCCCGACCGACACGCCGCTCCGTGACGCCAAGTCCGCGTCCAGGACCACCTCGTCGGCACCGGCGGGCGCGCGGCCGTCACGCAGGGAGAACGGCGCCAGCACGGCGGCGTCCCAGTTGTGACCGAGCGACTGGCCGCCTTCCGGCCCGTTCAGCGCCCGGCCGTCGGCGGTCACCACGGTGGCCGGGAAGCTCTGCTCCGCCACCACACCACGGACGCCGGGCAGCGCGGTGATCGCCCCGGTGAGCGTCACCGGCACCGACGCCTGCTCGGCGACCTGCTGGCTGTCGAGTGCTCCGGTACCGGGCGGTGCGACCGTCTGCCCGCCGCCCACGACGACCGCCGCGTCGGCGTACCGCTGGGTGGGGACACCGGCGCGCAGACCGGATTCCATCAGGACGCCGCAACCGGCGACCAGCGCCGTCCCGCACAGGATCGCGACGAACGCGCCGACGAAACCGCTCAACCGGGTCTTCGTCGTCTGCCAGGCCAAATCCCACATGACGTCACCACTCCCCGAGGTGGGTCATGCGCTCGGCGACGCGGTCCGGCGTCGGCGCCGGGAGGTGACCCGCCAGCTTGCCGTCGGCGAGGAACAGCACGCTGTGCGCGGCCGACGCCGCGACCGGGTCGTGGGTGACCATCAGCACGGTCTGCCCCATACCGTCCACAATGGAGCGAAGAAGGTCGAGGACCTGTTTCGCGGTGCGCGTGTCCAGCGCCCCGGTCGGCTCGTCGGCGAGGACGACCTCCGGCCGGGTGACCAGCGCGCGGGCGATCGCGACCCGCTGCTGCTGGCCACCGGACAGTTCGGACGGCCGGTGTTCGAGCCGCTTCGCGATCCCCACGCCCTCGACGATCTCGCGCAGCCACTGCGGGTCCGGCTTCTTCCCGGCCAGCCGCATCGGCAACGTGATGTTCTGCAGCACGTTCAGCGACGGCAGCAGGTTGTAGGCCTGGAACACGAACCCGATGCGCGTCCTCCGCAGCTCTGTGAGCGCTTTCTCACGCATCCTGCTCAGTTCCGTGTCCCCCAGCAGCACCCGGCCCGAGCTCGGCTTGTCCAGCCCGGCCGCGCAGTGCAGGAAGGTGCTCTTGCCCGAGCCCGACGGTCCCATCACCGCGGTGAACGTGCCCCGGCGCACTTCGACGGTCACCCCGTTCAACGCCGTGACCGCGCCGTCGCCGGATCCGTAGACCTTGCTCACGGATTCCAGCGTCAAGGCGCACGCGCCCCCTGAATTCATCGTTTCCCCTTAGCGGTGGTGATCTCTCCCGCCAAACGTACGGTCGGCGAGGGCTCGGATCGATCCCGCGTGAGGGAAGACTCGTGGTAGCGCTGGCACCACCACGAGCCGGTCAGACCGGCCTGCGAGCGGTGTGACCGTTCGCCTTCTCCAGCGCGTGCGCGATCCCGAGCGCGCGAAGATCGGCATGGTGCGGCGTGACCACCTGGACCCCGACCGGCAGCCCACCGGCGGTGAAACCCGCAGGGACGGCCGTGGCCGGGCATTCCGTGGCCGAAATCAGATAGGCCGCCCGCATCCAGTGCAGGTAGTCCTCGACCTCGGTCCCGCCCACGCTCTTCGGGTACTCCAGCTCCGCGTCGAAGGGAAGGACCTGGCTGGCGGGGAGAACGACGGCGTCCACTTCGGAGAAGAACGCGCGGACGCGGTGGAACAGTTCGGTGCGCAGCCGGTTGGCGGTCGCGATGTCCGCGCCGGTGAGCGCGCGTCCTTTCGCGACATTCCAGCGGACGGTCTCCTTGACCTTGTCCGGTTCACCGTCGACGAGATCACCGACGGACTGCGCGTAGTTCAGGGCGCGGAAGGTACGGAAGACCTCTTCCGCCCCGGTCAGATCCGGACAGCCCGAGACGACCTCGGCGCCAAGGCGGCGCAGGACGTTCACCTGGTCTTCCACGACCGCCGCGACCTCGGTGTCGACGGGCACCCGGCCGCCGAGATCGGGCGACACCGCGATGCGCAACCCGTCAAGCCGGGTCGGCAATCCGGCCGCGAACACGCTGCCGGATTCGGCCAGCGACAGCGGGGCGCGATCGTCGGGGCCCGCCTGCACGGACAACAGCAGGGCCGTGTCGGCGACCGTGCGTCCCATCGGGCCTTGGACACCGAGGGTGAACCAGGCGTCCCGCGCCGGCCAGGTCGGGACCCGCCCTGGGCTCGGGCGGTGGCCGACGACGTTGCAGAACGAGGCGGGATTCCGCAGCGATCCGCCCATGTCGCTGCCGTCCGCCAGCGACGCCATCCCGGCCGCGAGCGCGGCGGCGGCGCCCCCGCTCGATCCGCCCGCCGAACGGTCCGGCGCGTAGGGATTGCGGGTCAGGCCGAACACCGGGTTGAAGGTGTGCGAGCCCGCGCCGAACTCGGGGACGTTCGTCTTGCCGAAGACGATCGCGCCCGCGGCGCGCATCCGGGCGACGACGAGTTCGTCGGCGTCGGGAACGTTGTCCGCGAACGCGGGCGAGCCGAAGGTGGTGCGCATCCCGGCCGTCGCGTGGAGATCCTTCACGGCGAGCGGAAGCCCGTGGAGCGGTCCGAGCGACCGACCGGCCGCCCGTGCCTCGTCGGCCGCCGCGGCGGCGGCCCGCGCGCTCTCCTCGTCGATGCTGACGACGGCGTTCAGAACCGGGTTCAGCTCCGCCACGCGGTCGAGAGTGGCGTCGAGCAGTTCCCTCGCCGACAACTCGCCGGTGGCCAGCAACTCGGCCTGGGTGGTGGCGGGCAGATCGTTGACGGCGCTCACGCGCGGACCTCCTCTATGTCGGGAACCGGGTAGGGAAAACCTTCAGCCGGGGAACGGGTTCCTCCACTTGGCGCGGTACTTCGACCTTCCTACCTTGAGACGAACGTTGCCGGGAGGGGTGCAACGTCGACCGCCCGTCACCGTTCAAGGAAGAGCGCGCATGACAGCATCCACCGCTCCATCCACGACCACCTCGACCCAGACCCGCCGGCTCGCGATCGGCGCGGGTGCCGGGACCTCGCTGGAGTTCTTCGACTTCTCCATCTACACCGTCGCCTCCGCGCTGGTCTTCCCCAAGGTGTTCTTCTCCGGCGACACCGATCCCTGGTTCGCCTCGTTCATGAGCCTGGCGACCTACACGATCGGCTACGTCGTCGCGCCGCTCGGCGCGATCGTGATGGGCTGGGTCGGCGACCGCTACGGCCGCCGCCGCGCCATGCTCATCACCTTCTACCTCATGGGCGCGGCCACCGTCCTCATGGGACTCTTGCCCGGCTACGCCACCATGGGTGTCGCGGCGCCGTTCCTGCTCGTCCTGTTGCGCCTGGTGCACGGCTTCTCCCGGGGCGGTGAGCTGGGCGGGGCGTCGGTACTCGCCGTCGAGCACGCGCCGCCGTCACGACGGGCGGCGTTCGGCGCCTTCGTCGCCTTGGGTTCACCGCTCGGCGCGCTGCTGGCGAACCTCGCCTTCGTGCTGATCTTCTACTTGCCGCAAGGGGTCGTCACCAGCTGGGGCTGGCGGATCCCGTTCATCGCGGGCGCGGTCGTCCTCGCCATCGGTGTCTGGGCGCGGCGGGCGCTGGAGGAATCGCCCGTGTTCCAGGAGCTCGCGGCCAGCAAACTGGACGAGAAGATCGTCAAGATCCCGATCTGGAACGTCATCCGCGACAACTGGGGCAGGCTGCTGCTCGCGGCCGGTGCGAACACCGGGCTCAACGGCGTCATGTTCGTCCTGGCCGGGTTCATGCTCTCCTACGCCGCCGGCCCCGCGCCGAAGGGTCTCGGCCTGGACATCCAGGACGTGCTGTGGTGCACGCTGCCCGGCCTCGCGATCCACGCGGTGACGGTGGTGCTCGGCGCCCGGCTCTCCGACCGGCTCGGCCGCAAACCGGTGATGCTCGCGGCGTCGGTCGCTGTCCTGGCGTACATGTTCGTGCTCTTCCCGATCGCGCGGGTCGGCACGCTGACCGCCTGGGCGCTCGCCATCGCCGGCGGTTTCGCGCTCACCGGATTCCTGTTCGGCCCGCTGATCACCTACCTGACGGAACTGTTCACGCCCGAACAACGGCAGTCCGGCGCCGGGCTCGCGTACCAGATCGGTGCGGTGCTCGGTGGCGGCCTCGCGCCGTCGATGGCGAACCGGCTCATCGAATGGACCGGCACCTCGACGTCGGTCGGCTACTACCTGGCGGGCGGCATGGCCCTGACCGTCGTCTGTCTGCTGGCTCTTCCCGAAACCGCACCCGTGAGGACACACCGATGAACGACGAACTCACCGAACTCCGGCGCCGCGTCGAGATGCTGGAGGCCGAGGCCGAGATCCGCCGCGTGCAGGCGCGCTACATGTTCCTCTGCGACACGCCGTGCCCGGAGTACGGCGTCACCGACGACGACCGGCGCATCGACCTGATCCTCGACCTGTACGCCGAGGACGCGGTCTGGGAGGGCGTCGGCGAGTACTACGACGGACAGTTCGGCCGTGCGGTGGGCAAGGACGCGATCCGGGCGCATTTCGGGCGGTTCTGGGGTGAGAAACGGGACCCGGCGCTGGTCCTCAACGCGCACTACCTGACCTCGGAGCAGATCCACGTCGACGGCGATCGGGCCGACGGGCAATGGATCCACGTCCAGCCCTGGCTGTACGCCGACGGGACGGGGCTGCTGCGATCGAGCAGGCTCAACAACACGTTCCGGCGTCAGGACGGGCGTTGGCTCATCACCCGCACGCGGACCGAGAACGTCTTCATCGCTCCGCTGCCCGCGGGGTTCGCTTCGGACTTTCCGACGGCTTCGGTGCTGATGGCTTGATCGCGTGTCGTGAGTGGCGATTCGTGTTCTAACCCGAATCGCCACTCACGACCACCTGGACCGATCGGCACCTACACCGTGACCTGGTGCTGAAGCACATCGCGCACCAAAGTGCCGAGGCTGTCCGACTCGGTCTTGGCCTTGATCCGGGCCCGGTGCACATCGACGGTCTTCACGCTCGTGCCCAGCTGCCGCGCGATCAGCTGGCTGGGCAGACCGTCGATCACCAGCCGGAGCACCTCGCGTTCGCGCGGGGTCAGCGTCGCGATCCGCTCGGTGACGGCTTTGCGGCAGGCGGCTTCAGAGAACCGTTCCGCCGCGACCACCAGCTGCGCCTGGACGACCTCCAGCATCCGCTGCGGCTCGTACGGCTTCTCGAGGAAGTCGACGGCGCCGAGGCGGAGCGCCCGTACCGACATCGGGATGTCGCCGTGCGCGGAACAGAAGATCACCGGGGCCGGGAATTCGCGGGCGACCAGTTTCTCCTGCAGTTGCAGGCCGCTGAGCCCCGGCATCCGGACGTCGACGATCAGCACGCTCGGCTCGTCCGGGTCGAACTCCTCCAGGAACGTCGGCCCGTCCGGGTAGACGAGCGCCTGGATGCCGACGCTCTCCAGCAGGAACACCAGGGATTGGCGGATGGCCTCGTCGTCGTCGACGATGTAGACCACCGGCGACGTCTCGCCGCCGGACGCGGAATCGGTGGTGACCATGGAGAGCTCCCTATCATGAATCCCCGGCGAGCACCCGCTCCGCCCAGCACGCGTGGCCGAGCAGTTCGTTCTCCCCGCCGTGGCGGCCGACGAGTTGCAGACCCAGCGGCAGCCCCGCCGTGTCGGTGAATCCGGGCAAGGCGACCACGGGCAGGCCGAGTGCCTGCCATCCCCGGCTCAGCACCGGGTTCCCCGTCGCCTCCAGTCCGGGTGGCGCCGCGCCGGGCGCGGCCGGGCCGAGCACGACGTCGAACATCTCCGCGAGCCGCACCGCGCCGTCGGCGATGGTCGCGCGGGCGGCCTCGTACTCGTCGGCCGAGGTCGCGGCACCGGCCCGGAGCAGTTGCGCCAAGGGCGCGCTCAACCGCTCGGCCACGGCGAGTTCCGCGGCCCTTTCCCGCGCAGCCTCATAGGCCATCACGACCGGATGCGCGGCCGTGAGCTCGGCCATCAGCCGTTCGTCACAGAACGGCTCGACGATCGCCCCTGCTTCGTGCAGACGCTTCGCCGCCTGGTTCAACGCATGCCGCATCGGTGTTTCGACGACGTCGAGCGCGTCGGCGGACCACACCAGGATCCGCGGTGGACGCGCTTCCTGCGCGGGCTCTTCGGTCAGCGCGGCCCACGCGATCGCGAGGTCGGCGGCCGTGGCCGCGAAGACACCGTGACTGTCCAGGCTGGGGCTCAATCCCGTCACACCGGTGACCGGGTACCGGCCGTGGCTCATCACCAGCGACGCGACCCCGCAGTACGACGCCGGCCTGGTGACCGACCCCGCGGTCTGCGAACCGAGCGCCAACGGTACCTGCCCGGACGCGACCGCGGCGGCCGACCCGCTCGACGAGCCGCCCGGGGTGTGACCGGGAGCAGCGGGATTTCGGGTCGGGCCAGGGGCGAAGAACGCGAACTCGGTCGTGACCGTCTTTCCGAGCGGAGCCATTCCGGCCGCGCGCCACGCGGTCACGATCGCCGCGTCCGAAGCCGCCGGAGCGGCTTCCGCGCGCAGCGTCGAACCGCAACGGGTGGGCACACCCGCCAGATCTATGATGTCTTTGACTCCGAGTGGCACACCCGCGCCCGGCAGGAAGTCCGTCCGGTCGACCCAGGCGCGCAGCTCCGAGTCCGTCTCGGCGATCCGGGCGAGCGCGCGTTTCGCGGCCGCTTCCGGAGTGGTCCGCCCCAGCCGCAGGTCCTGGACGAGTTCCCGCAGCGACCACGGGCGCATGAGGTTCACTCGTCCTCCCACGCGGCATCCGCTTCCCAATAGTCCACGCCGCCCGCGCTGACCCCGTGCCGCCACTCCGACGTCCGCTTCAGCCGGGCTTCGACCCGCGCCGTCACCTCGTCGGCGGCCTCGGGACCGTCGGCCGGGGCCTGCCAATGGACCCAGTTCAGCTCACGGCCCTCGGAGTCGTGCACGAACAGGTCCACATGGCGCCAGCCGTAGCCGTGGTTGTCGTTGTAACACATCAACGTGGTGCGCTCACTCATGGCGCGATCCGGTGGAATTCGCGCCGGAAGTAGGCGAGACCACCGGCCTCCTCGTCGACGAAGACGTCTTCGACCTCGACGAAGAGCACCGTGTGCGTCCCTTGGGTGAACTCGGCGCCGACTCCTCCGATGAGGACGGCGGCCGCGTCGCGGACCACGGGGATGCCGAACCTGTCGTGATCCCAGACCTCGAACCGGAACCGGTCGAGCATCGGCACGTCCGTCGCGCCGGCGAACTGCAGGGCGAGATCCTCGTGCTGCGCGGCCAGGACGTTGATGGCCATCCTGCCGTTGGTCCGGAAGATGTCGTGTGTGTAGCTCGACTGGTTGACGCAGACCAGCAGCGTCGGCGGCGAGTCGGTGACCGAGCAGACCGCGCTCACCGTGATGCCGGCGCGGCCGCTGACGCCGTCGGTGGTGACGATGTTGACAGCCGTCGAAAGGTTCGCCATCGCCGCGCGGAACCGTCGCTGGGTGGTGGTCAGCTCATCGGGCATACCCCGACGCTAGAGCCGTGGCCGAAACCGGCGATATCCCGAGTTCCACCGCGCCGCCTGAGGATTTCCCTTACGTGGCCAGCGGCAGGGCGAAGCCGAACCGCGAGCCGCCGCCGTCCCGCCGCTCGGCCCAGATGCTCCCGTGCTGCCGGGTGATGATGCGATGGCTCAGCGCCAGCCCGATCCCGCTGCCACCGGGTTTGCTGGTGAACGACTCGGCGAACGGATCCCTGGCGACGCCGCGGCCGTGATCGTCGACGGTGAGGACGCCGACCCCCTCCTTGGCCCGGGTGCCCACCGTGATCCGCCGCTGCACGGGTTCGCATTCGGTGGTCTCGTCGATCGCGTTGAGGCAGAGGTTCATCACCACCTGCCCGGTGAGGACGCGTTCGCACCGCACCAGCACCGGCGCCGGATCGAGCCGGACCTGCACGGTGACCGAGTTCGGCGCGGCGCTCAGCTCGACGAAGTACAGGCATTCCCGGACGATCTCGTTCAGGTCGACCACCTGCTCGACCTGTTCCAGATGCCCGACGAACGACCGCAGTGAACCGACGATGTCCTTGGCCCGGTCGATCTGACGGGCGACGCTGTCCAGGCCGTAGCCCATCTGCTCACGGACGTCGCCGCCGTCCGCCATCGTGGCCGCACGCGCCCGGATACCCGCGATGAAGTTCGCGGCGGCGGCCAGCGGCTGCCCGAGTTCGTGCGCGATCGCCATCGCCATGTCCCCCATGGCGTTGTAGCGCGCCAGGTAGTTCTCGTGCCGCAGCTCCAGCTCTCGCCGGGCTTCGCCGCGGACGCGTTCGGACACGTCGTGCAGGATCATCAGATACGCGTCGACCTTGGACTCGGAAAGCCGCTCCAGGCTCCCTTCCAGCCAGGTCGAGCTCTCCCCCGGCAACTCCAGCTGCACCGGCCCGACCGGATCGGCACCGGCGACCACCTCGGCCCAGCGCACCGGCCTGCCGCCCAGGTACAACCGCGCGTACGCGGTCAGCGGCTCGCCTGCCAGGCGGTCGTCGTCGCCGGTCAGGCCGAGGAAGGTCAGCGCGCTGTCCGTCGCGAACCGGACCGCGCCGGCGGCGTCGAGCATGAACGCCACGGTCGAGGTGTGCCGGGCCAGCGCGTCGACGTACGACGTGGTCAGCTTCAGCTCTCGTTCGATCTCCTCCGCGCGCTGGATGTCGCGGAACTGGACCATCACCGCGGGGCCGCGCTCCAGCTCGACCCGGATGGCGACCGCGTCGGTGGGGATGACCCGGCCGGATTTGCTCCGGTAGTGCCACACGATCCGGCTCGAACCGTGTTCGACCGCCGCCTGGAGCCAGGCCCGTCCGATCACCCGGTCGTACTGCTGGGCGGAGCTGCTCATGTGGTTGGCCTTGAGCGGGCGCAGCTCGGAAAGACTGAATTCGAGCATTTCGCACGCGGCGGGATTGGCCCACAGGATGTTCTTGGTCGCCGCGTCGTGGACCAGCACGCACACCTTCGAGGCGTTCATCATCGCCACGAAGTCGCCGGTGGCCAGCTCGGGCGCGATCGGGTCGACCTCCACGGGCTCAGCATAGGAGTTCGCCGCCGGACCCTCCGGTAAGGATTTCCCCTACCCCTCTGCGTGGGAATCCCCGGCCACCGGCAGGCAATGACCAATGGCCACGCGCGGCGGTGATCCCTAGCGTCGGAGACATCTTCCCTACGACGCGAGGAGCGCCCGATGGCCCAGATCCAGGAGAGCCCGGCCGTGACACTCGACGACGTCCTGGCCGAACTCCTCGAGCGCCGTCAGGAGTTCCGCGACCAGCGGTACGTCTCCCGCGACTTCGTCGGCAGACTCAAGGCGGCAGGCGTCTACCGGTCCGCGACGCCCGAACGGTTCGGCGGCAGGCCCCTGCCCCCGGCGGAATTCCTGCGGACGGTGGAGCGGATCTCCGTCGTCGACGGGTCCACCGGCTGGGTGGCCAGCTTCGGCTCCGCGCTGGTCTATCTCGCGGCGCTGCCCGTCGAGACGCAGGCCGAGCTCTACGCCGACGGTCCCGACGTGTGCTTCGCCGGTGGGCTCTTCCCCGTGCAACGAGCCGAGCCCACCGCCTCCGGTTTCCTGGTCGACGGGCGCTGGAAGTTCGCGAGCGGCTGTATGGGCGCGGACGTCCTGGGCGTCGGCATCCCGGGGGACGACACGACCGCCGGAAAGCCGCGCACCGCCCTGCTGCGGCCCGAGCAGGTCGAGATCGTCCAGGAGTGGGACGTCGTCGGGATGAAGGGCACCGGTTCCTTCGATCTGGTCGTCGACAAGGTCGAGGTGCCACGCGAATGGACGTTCATCCGCGGCGGTGAGCCCACCATCGACGAGCCGCTGTACCGCTACCCCACGCTCGCGTACGCCTCCCAGGTGCTGGCGGTCGTCGGCGCGGGGGTCGCCCGCGCGGCGCTCGACTTCGCGACCGAGGTCGGCAGCGGCCGTTCGGGCGTCACGGGTGCGCCGAAACTCGCCGACCGCGCCTATTACCGGATGGGACTCGCCGAAGCCGAGGCGACGATGCGGTCCGCGCGGGCGTACTTCTACGAGGTCACCGACGGGGCGTGGCAGACCGTGCTGGACGGCGATCCCGTCGCGCCGCATCAGAACGCCCATCTCCGGCTCGCCTCGACCCACCTCGCGAAGACCGCCGCCGAGACCGTCAACCGGGTCATCGGCTTGTCCGGGACGGGTGCCATCGCCACGGACCATCCGCTGCAGTGGCTGCTCGGCGACGCCCTGGTCCCACAGCAGCACGCCTTCCTTGGGCCGGCCATGTACGACGCCGCGGGTGCCGTGCTGATGGGCCATCCGCCCACCGTTCCCGGCTTCCAGTGACCCACCACCGACCGCTGACGAGGAGTTGGACCACCACCATGAGCGATACCCCGCTGCGCGTGCTGTTCTGCATCGGTATCAACCAGAACTTCTTCGACCTGCCCGAAGGCGGCGTCGCCGCTGGAGACGTCTGGACCGCCTTCGTCGCATTGATGGACGGCATCAAGGGCTTGCCCGGCGTGGACTTCATCGGCGACATCGACGACGACTCGCATATGGTCGGCCCGTCCGACGGCTGGCCGTGGACCTGTTACCTGCTCTGCGACGTCGACACGCAGGAGACCGTCAAGAAGGCGTGCGACTTCCTGCGCACCACACCGGTCGGCGACAGCCCGTGGAAGCTGTGGAAGTACGCCAAGATCGAAGCGCGCATCGGCCGCGCCCTCACACCGCGCGAATACCGGGGCTGATCGCGATGACCGAATTCACCGCCGCCACCGTGTACGACCTCCCGCCCGCGGACCTCGTCCTCGGCGACCGGGTCGCCGGCCGGATGTACACCGATCCCGCGATCTTCGACCAGGAGATGACGAAGATCTTCGAGCGGTCCTGGATCTGGGTCGCCCACAAATCGGAGCTGCCCAAGGCCGGCAGCTTCAAGTCGACCCACGTCGGACGCCATCCGGTCATCGTCACCAAGGACCGTAAGGGCGAGATCCGCACGCTCGTGAACCGGTGCCGCCATCGGGGCGCGTCGCTCTGCGAGAAGAAGACCGGCCACGCCAACGGATTCACCTGTCCGTATCACGCCTGGTCCTACGGCCTGGACGGCAAACTCCGCGGTATCCCGTATCCCGACGGGTACGAGGGCGTCATGGACAAGGCCGATCTCGGGCTGAAGACCCTGCGCACCGAGTCCTACGGCGGGATGATCTTCGCGACCCTGAACACCGAGGCCGAGCCGCTGGCCGACTTCCTCGGCGACGTCAAACTGTGGATCGATCGCTTCATGGCGCAGGGCGGCGGTTACCCGGTGAAGGTGCTCGGCACCCACCGGTTCACCTATCGGGGCAACTGGAAGATCCAGCTGGAGAACACCACCGACGGATACCACTTCCCCATCGTGCACCGCTCCTGGATGGCCTCGGTCGACGCGGAAACCGCCGAGATGATGTCGTTCATGACCGATCCGACGGCGGTCACCCACGATCTGGGGAACGGCCACTCGGTGATGCAGATGGTCCCCGAGCACTCCGATCTGGACGCTGACGACGGCAGCGAGCCGCTCCAGCCGCGGTTCGACGGCCTGGTCGCCAGCCTCGAAGCCGCGGGGGCGGACGAGGCCGAGATCCGCAGGCTCGTCCGTGCCGTGCACGGCACGGGGTTCAACCTCAACCTGTTCCCGAACGTGTCGATGTCGATCTCGTTCTTCCGGGTGCTGCGGCCGATCAGCGTCGACGAGACGGTGATCGAGCACGTCGCCCTCGGCAGCGACGGCCCGGCCGAGATCGTCGGGCCGGTCAACCGGGAGCGACTGCGCGCCCACGAGCATTTCCAGGGGCCGTTCGGATTCGGCACCCCGGACGACTCCGAGGGCTGGGACCGGGTGCAGCGCGGCGCCCAGGGCGCACCCGAACTGCCGATCATGGTCAACCGCGGTCTGGGTCGCGAGAAGCCCTCCGCCGAGGGCTGGCCGACCAGCCATGTCACCGACGAGACCGGGATGCGGGCGGCGTACGCCCAATGGAAACGGATGATGAGCGATGACTGAGACCCTCACCGATCCCCGTGTGGTCCGCGCGATCGAACTGGCGTGGCGCGAGGCCGCGCTGCTGGACGCCAAGGAATACGAGACCTGGCAAGGGCTTTACGCCGAAGACGCGAGGTACGTCATCCCGATCGAACGCGACGCCGAGGATTTCGACGACGTCCTCAACATGGTCAACGACGACGCCCGGATGCGCGGACTGCGCGTGCGGCGGATGACCGAGGGCTACGCGATCGCCGCGGTGGACTCGGCGATCACCGTGCGGACCGTCTCGCGTTTCATCCCCACGAGCGTCGACGACCGGTCGGTCACGCTCAGGGCCGCCCAGATCATCGTGGCGTACAAACGCGGCCGTCACGACCTGTGGGCCGCGGACGTCGACTACGTCGTCCGCCTCGGCGCCAGTGCGGGCGAAGACCGCTTCGCCCGCAAAGTCGTCCGGCTGGTCAACGCCGACGAAGCCGTCCCCGCCGCGGGATTCCTGCTGTGAGCGGCAACGCGCCGGTCGCCGTGGTCACCGGCGGGGCGACCGGGCTCGGCGAGCAGATCGTCCGGCGCCTGCACAGCGGCGGCCACCGGGTGGCGATCGCCGACCTCGACGAGGCGGCCGCGAAACGGCTCGCGACCGAATTGGACCGGACGGGGGCGCACGCCCAGAGCTACCGGGTCGACGTCGCCAGCCGCCCGGACATCGACCAGCTGCTCGCGTCCGTGCTCGGTGACTTCGGCGGGGTGCAGGTGCTGGTCAACAACGCCGCCCGCACCCAGGCGCGACCGTTGCTGGAGATCACGCCGCAGGAGCTCGACGAGGTGATGGCGGTGAACTTCAACGGCACCTTCCACGCCTGCCAGCTGTTCGGCGCGCACATGGCCGAAGCCGGATACGGCCGGATCGTCAATCTGGCCTCGCTGGCAGGGCAGAACGGCGGCACCTCGACGGGCGGGCACTACGCGTCCTCCAAGGGCGCGATCCTGACCGCGACCAAGGTGTTCGCCCGCGAGCTCGCCGCACGGGGAGTCACGGTGAACGCGGTCTCCCCCGGACCGCAGGACAGCCCCATGGTCCACCGCATCGTCGGTGAGGAGAACCTCGCGAAGCTGACGGCCGGCATCCCGGTCGGACGGCTGGGCAGCATGACGTTCATCGCCGAGATGGTGGCGCTGCTCGCCTCCCCCGAAGCCGCCTCCGTCACCGGCGCCTGCTGGGACGCGAACGGCGGCCTGTTCATGCGCTGACCAGGAGGCACCCAGATGACGAACGTCCTCTTCCGCGTCGTCGAAATCACTGACGAGACACCGGAAATCCGTACCCTGCGGCTGGTGCGGCAGGACGACGAGCCGCTGCGCGTCCGTTATCGGGCCGGGGCGCACGTCGACGTCGTCGGCCCGACGGGGGTGCTGCGGCAGTATTCGCTGTGCGGCGCCCCCGACGACCCGCGCTCGATCCTGATCGCGGTCAAACGGGAACCGGACTCGCGCGGCGGGTCCGTGGCGATGCATCAGGTCTCGGTCGGCGATCACCTCAAGATCAGCGAGCCGCGCAACCTGCTGGCCGTCGCCGAAGACGCGGACCGGCACGTCCTCGTCGCCGGCGGTATCGGCATCACGCCGCTGCTCTCGATGGCCTACGAGCTCTACACCTGGGGCAGTGAATTCGAGCTGCACTACTTCGCGCGCTCACGGGAAACCGCGGCGTTCGTGGAACTTCTGGAAGAACGGGTCGAGTTCGCCGACCGGATCCGGCCGCATTTCGGCGTTCCCCGCACTGAACATCCCGCCGTGCTGCGGACGATCGCCGAGGGCCTTACCCCGTCGACCCACATCTACACCTGTGGCCCCGACGGTTTCATGCGACAGGTCGGCGACGTGCTCGGCCCCGTCGTCGGCGCCGACCACGTGCACGTCGAACATTTCGAAGCCGCCGAAGTGGACACCTCGGGCGACCGTCCCCTCACCGTCGAACTCGACACCGGCGAGGAATTCGAGGTACCGGCCGGGAAATCGATCCTGGCGGTGCTCGAGGACAACGGCATCGAGGTCTTCAAGTCCTGTGAGGAAGGGATTTGCGGCTCGTGCGTGTCCGGCGTGCTCGAAGGTACCCCGGACCATCGGGACAACTGCCTGACCGCCGCCGACCGTGAAGGCCAAATGGCGCTGTGCGTCTCACGCGCGCTGACCGACCGGCTCGTCATCGAGCTGTACTGAGCGACCACCGTTTGGCGAATAGCCGGGTGACGGGCACCGCTGGCACGCTGGACCCGGTCCGCTCCGCCGAGAAAGGGTGATCCCCGGTGACGCGTCCCCTGGTTCTGGACCCGAACGGCCAAGACATCCACGCCGAGAACGCACGACTGCGTGAACGAGGCCCGATCACCCGAGTCGAGTTGCCGGGCGGTGTCGTGGCCTGGTCGGTGACGGGTTACGAGCTGCTGCGTGACCTGCTCAGCGATCCGCGTGTTTCCAAGGACGCCCGGCAGCATTGGCCGGCGCTTGCCGAGGTCAGCGCGGACTGGCCGTTGCTGGTGTGGGTCAACGTGCGGAACATGTTCACCGCTTACGGCGCCGACCACAAACGGCTCCGGTCCCTCGTCACGCAGGCCTTCACGGCACGCAGGATCGCCACGCTGGAGCCCTGGATCACCCGGATCGTCACCGATCTGCTGGACGGGCTCGCGGCCCTGCCCGAGGGCGATCCCGTCGACCTGCGGGAGAACTTCGCCTATCCGGTGCCCATCGAAGTGATCTGCCACCTGTTCGGCGTACCGGACGCGGCCCGCGGCAGACTGCGGCATTCGGTCGACGTCTTCTTCCGGACCTCGGCCAGCCAAGAAGCGATGCTGGCCGCCTACCAGGAAATCCACTCGATCTTCACCGAACTCGTCGCCGCCAAGCGGGAGAACCCGGGCGAGGATCTCACCACCGCGCTCATCGCCGCACAGGACGACGGCGCCCGGCTCGACGAAACGGAACTGATCGACACCCTGATCCTGTTCATCTCGGCCGGTCACGAAACCACCGTGAATCTCCTCGACCAGGCCATCACCGCGCTGCTGACCCATCCCGATCAGCTCGCTCTGCTCCGCGCCGGACAGGCCTCCTGGACCGACGCGATCGAGGAAACCCTGCGCTGGCAGGCTCCCGTGGCGAACCTGCCGTTGCGCTACGCCGTCGAAGACATCGCCGTCGCCGACGTGGTGATCCGGCAAGGCGACGCGATCCTGGCCGGCTACGCCGCCGCCGGACGGGATCCGGCGCTGCACGGGCAGGACGCCGACGCTTTCGACGTGTTGCGGAAGGACAGAGCGCATATCGCGTTCGGGTACGGCGCGCACTACTGCATCGGCGCGCCGCTGGCCCGGCTCGAGGCGGCGATCGCCCTTCCGGCCCTGTTCGAGCGTTTCCCGGACATGACGCTCGCGGCCTCGCCGGACGCTTTACGGCATCTCGACTCGTTCATCTCCAACGGCCATCGATCGCTGCCGGTCTCGCTCAAGCGCCCGGCGTCAGCCCCGTAGCCCGGGTGCCAGCACGCTGCTCCCCCATGGTCGCCGCGGCGTAGCGGACGTACAGCGAGCGGTCGGTATGACCTTGATCAACGGAGGATGGGGGACATTGAGTGTCCCCAATCCTCCGTTGATCAAGGTCCGAAACCAGAGCAGCGCTCGACGATGTAGGAATCAGGACACTCAACGTCCCGATTCCTACATCGCCGGCCTGGCACGCCGAGCTGATCGCCCTGTGCCGCGGCACCGCACTCGCGTGATCGAAGGCGGAACTCGCGTGATCAGCGGCGGAACACGCGAGTGCGGCCTCCAGTCACGCGAGTTACGTGCCTGATCACGCGAGTCACGCCTTTGCGCACGCCGCGCCTGACGGCTCTGACCCGAATCGCCGCTCACGACCCATATTCACCCCACGCACGACAGCAAGGAATCGTCGCGTCACCGACCGCGGAAGCGCGCCGCCAAAGCGGCCACCGGCGACCGCCGCGCCCGCACCGGAAGCGCGCCGGAAGTGATGTCCTCCAGCAGCGTCGCCACGGTCTCCCGCGCACAAGTGCGGTTCGCGCCGATCCCGCCCGAAGGACCGCGTTTGATCCAGCCGACCACATACGCGCCACGGCGCCCGTCGACGCGACCGGCCGTGTTCGGGATCGTGCCGCGGTCGTCGTCGAACGGAAGCCCCGGCACCGGGACTCCGCGATAGCCGACAGCGCGGACGACCTGACCGGCGGCGATCTCCACCGGCCCGTCCTGTCCCGTGACGCGCAGGCCGCGCACCTGGGTGTCGCCGACGATCTCGGTCGGCGCGGAGTGGAACCGCAGGACGATCCGGCGAGCGTCCGACTCCGGAGGAACGGTCCAGTCGACGGCCTCGCGGTCGAGTTCCCGCAGCAGCGCCGCCTTGCCGCTGCCCGCGTCGATCGCGGCCGTGGTGCGCGGGTCGGCGTCATCCACGACGAGCGGCACACCAGCGCGTCCCGCCAGCGCGAGCAGCTCCGGCGACGTGTACGCGGCGTCCTCCGGCCCGCGCCGGGCGAGCAGTACGACCTCCCGGATCTTGCTGGTACGCAAGCGTTCCAGTGCGTGCGGGGCGATCGTCGTCCCGGCGAGGTCGTCGGGGTCGGCGGTGAGGATCCTGGCCACGTCCAGCGCGACGTTCCCGGTGCCGACCAGTACGACACGTTCCGCGGACAGGTCGACGGCGTTCGCGGGCACGTCCGGATGGCCGTTGTACCAGGCGACGACGGTGGTCGCGGCGATGCTGCCGGGCAGCTCCTCGCCGTCCAGGCCGAGCCGGCGCGCGGACGAGGCACCGACCGCGTAGACGACGGCGTCGTGCCGCTCGGCCAGCTCGTCCACCGACACGTCGCGGCCGATCTCGGTGCCCAGGCGCATCTTCAGCCGAGGATGCTCGTGAAGCCGCGAGAAAGTCTCTCCGATCCGCTTCGTGGCCGGGTGGTCCGGGGCGACGCCGTAGCGGACGAGGCCGCCCGCGACCGGCAGCCGGTCGATCAGCGTGACCCGCGCGTTCGTGTGGAGAAGCAGGTCCTCCACCGCGTACATCCCGGCCGGGCCGGTGCCGACGACGGCGATGTCCGGCGGCGCGAAGTCGCTCGGGATGGCCCGGTCGAACGTCGGCGGGCCCCACCGGTGGAAGTTCGGCGCCGGATCCACCGAGGCGGCGGGCTCGCGGTCGGCGTAGAAGGCCGCGTTGATTCCCGCGTAGACCTGCAGCGGTCCGGTCAGCAGATCGGCGGGGAAGATGGCGTCCACCGGGCAGGCGTCCGCGCAGGCCCCGCAGTCGATGCACGTGGCGGGATCGACGTAGAGCATCTCGGTGGTGCCGAAATCGGGCTCGTCCGGCGTCGGGTGGATGCAGTTGACCGGGCAGACCGACACACAGGTGGCGTCGTTGCAGCAGGTCTGGGTGATCGCGAAGGCCATGTCAGATCAGGTTCGCCCGCTTGTAGAACACCAGCGCGGGCCGGGTCAGCAGACCGCACGAGCCGAGGAACTCCATCAGCCCGGCGCAGCTGGACCGCATCATCGACTTGTGGTGCTCGTTGGCCTTCGCCTCACGCAACGCGCGCTTGGTGTCGAGCCCCGCGTGTTTGTACACGTCGCGGTTGATCATGCTGCTGACGATGAAGTACGACGCGATCGCGATGACCAGCGCGTTGATCCGGCGGCGCAGGAAACCCGCGCCCTCCAGCTGCTCGCGCGTCTCCTCCCTGGCGAACTTCATGTGCCGGGACTCTTCGACCACGTGGATGTTGTTGATGGTGCGCACGAACGGGACCACACGCTCGTCACGCATCCAGTCGCGCTGCATGACGTCGAGGACCTCTTCGGCCACCAGGATCGCCGCGTATGCCGCTTCGCCGGTGGCCGTCGCCTTGAAGATCCGGCCGAGTTCGACGGCGAGCTTGCGCGGGCGGTACGGCGGCGCGCCGAGCTTCGCCGCGCCGCGGGCGAACATGATCGAGTGGCGGCATTCGTCGGCGATCTCGGTCAGCGCCCACTGGAACGCCGGATCGGTCGGGTCCTTGGCGTAGAAATCGCGCAGCACCATCTGCTGAAGGATCATCTCGAACCAGATGCCGGTGCTGGCGACCGAAGCGGCTTCCTGGCGGGTGAGCTCCTTCTGCTGCTCCGGGCTCATCTCGGCCCAGTAGCTCGTGCCGTAGAGCGTGCTCCACTCCGGGCTGGCGCCGTGGAAGTCCTTGTCCAGCGGCGTCTCCCAGTCCACCTCGGTGGCCGGGTCGTAGGACAGCATCGCGGACGAATCGAGGAGCCGCTGCGCGGTCTCGTGGCGGCCTGCCCCGGCCGTTCGTGGCACATCGGTGCTGGTCATACGGACCTCCCTGACGACGTCGACAGAGTGCGCGGCTACCTGTTACCGCGATTCACTGTTACTCAAGGTAACATATAGGAGCAGTCCACGAAAGAAGGGGAACCCGCCCATGACCGCGCCCCGCCGTATCGCCACCTTCGACCACGACGGACTCATCTTCGACGTACGGGACACCGGCCCGCTCGATGGCGACGTCGTCGTCCTGCTGCACGGTTTCCCGCAGACCGGCACCTCCTGGGCCGACACGGCCGAGCTGCTCCACCAGCGGGGATACCGCACGATCGTGCCCGACCAGCGCGGCTACTCGCCCCGTGCACGCCCGCGAGGCCGCTTCGCCTACCGGGCCGGCCGTCTCGTGGCCGACACCGTCGCCCTCATCGACACCCTCGGCTCAGGGCCGGTCCACCTCGTCGGACACGACTGGGGTGCCGTCGCCGCCTGGTCGACCGCGGCCCGGCGGCCCGACCTGGTCAAATCCCTGACCACCGTGTCGGTCCCCCATCCCGCGGCGTTCCTCCGCGCGATGCTCGGCAGCGACCAGCTCGTCCGGTCGTACTACATGTTCCTGTTCCAGCTCCCCTGGCTGCCCGAACTCGCCATCCGGAGCCGGCCACGCGTACTGGAACGCACGCTGGCCGGCACCGGCATGACACCCGCCCAGATCGGCCAGGTCCGCCAGGACATCATCGACGGCGGCGCCCTCACCGGCGGCTTGAACTGGTACCGCGCGATGCTCTTCCAGCACCCGGCCGCCCTCCGCGCCCGGGTCACCGTGCCGACCACCCACGTCTGGAGCGACGGCGACACCGCCCTGTCCCGGCGCAGCGCCGAGCTGGCCGGCCAGTACGTCGACGCGGCCTACCGGCTCGAAATCCTGACCGGCGTCAGCCACTGGGTCCCCGAAGAGGCGGCCACGACCCTGGCCGCCATCATCGACCGCACCGCTACGGACGCCGTCAGTCGACCGGCGTGACCTCGGCCATCTCCGACCACGCGTCGCCGTCGAGGTTCTGGTAGTTGATCCGGGGCTTCTCGGCGACGACGGTCGACATGAACGGGAAGAAGTCCTGAGCGTGTTGGGTGGCGACGTGCGCGTCACCGGCGGCGCTGTCGGCGAACACCTCGACGAGGACGAATTCGTTCTCGTCGCCGGCGTTCTGGTAGTAGTCGAACGAGATGTTGCCGGGTTCGCTGCGCACCTGTTGCGTGTAGCGCTCGATACCCTCGAGCCATTCGGTGCGCTTCTCGGGGCGGATCTGTGCTTTGAGAACGATCAGGATCATGGTCCGAGTATCGCAAAGCGGGTCTTCGCGCGCTCCGCTCCGACGCCGCCGAGGGCGGGATGAAAGACTGACGGGGTGATCACCCGGCTCCGGTCCTGTTGGTCCGCGATCCGGTACCTGGCGGTCGGCGCGGCCTCCTCCATGTTCGCCTGGTTCGTCCTGGTCGGCATGCTGTTCGTGCTGCTGATGTGCCCGTTCGGCGTCGGGATCCCGGCGTTGCCCGTCGCGCTCCAGCTGATCCGGCGTCCGGTCAACTTCGAACGGCGCCGGGCCGCCCGCCTGCTCGGTGAGCCGATCCCCGAGCCGTACCGGTCCGGGAACCCGGTGACCGACCCGGCCTCGCGACGGGATCTGGGCTGGCTCGTCTTCCACGGCGCCACCGGTTTCGTCATCGGCATCTTCGCCGTCGCCCTGCCGCTCGGCGGGCTCCGGCAGATCGTCACGGCGTTCATCTGGCCGACGGTCCCCGGCGGGGTGGAAAGTTCCCTCGGGTTCATGGTCACGTCGTGGCCGCTGGCGGCGCTCAGCGCGATCACCGGCGCCGGCATGATCGCGCTGATCTTCCTGTTCCCCCGCGTGGCCCGCTGGCAGGCTTCCATCGCGCGCAGGCTGCTCGCGCCGGCGCCCGGGGTGGTGCTGACCGACCGCGTCGTCGAACTGGCCGCGTCGCGGGCCGCGGCGCTGGAGGCGCACGGCGCCGAGCTCCGTCGCCTCGAACGCGACCTGCACGACGGGACGCAGGCGAGGATCGCCGCGGTGGTCCTGCAGCTGGGGATCGCCGATTCGCTCTTCGACAAGGATCCGCAGCGGGCGCGGGAACTGCTCGGCAAGGCGCAGGACACCGCGACCGGCGCGCTCGCCGAACTCCGGACCGTCGTGCGCAGCATCCATCCGCCGCTGCTGAGCGACCGGGGCCTCGACGGCGCCGTCACCGCGCTGGCCGACCGCTGCCCGGTTCCGTGCACTGTGGACGTTCGCAGCAGCAGTCGTCGTCCCGCCGCCGTCGAAGCGGCCGCCTACTTCGTCGTCGCCGAGATGCTGGCCAACATCACCAAGCATTCCGGCGCCGAACACGCCTGGATCACCCTCGACGGCACCGCCGACACCCTGCTCATCGAAATCCGTGACGACGGCCACGGCGGCGCCGACGAGTCGGGCGGCAGCGGTCTGTCCGGGATCCGCAAACGGGCCGAGGCCTTCGACGGGACCTTGAAACTGTCGAGCCCCGCCGGTGGGCCGACCGTACTGAAAGTGGAGTTGCCATGCGGGTCGTGATCGTCGAGGACGACGCGCTGCTGCGCGAAGGCCTGGTGATGCTGCTGAACACCTCGGGCATCGACGTCGCCGCCGCGGTGGACGATGTGGAGGAGTTCCTCGAACTGGTCGCCAAGGACCGGCCCGACGCGGTGATCACCGACGTCCGGCTTCCGCCGACCCACACCGACGAAGGCCTCCGCGCGGCCGTCAAGGCGCGAAAGATGTACCCCGGGCTGCCCGTGCTTGTGCTCTCCGCGCACGTCGAAACCGGCTACGCGGCGGAACTCCTGGCCGATGGCAAGGGGGCTGTCGGATATCTGCTCAAGGAGCGGGTGGGGAAGGTCGAGAAGTTCCTCGACGCGCTGGACCGGGTCGTCAAGGGCGGGACCGCCATGGACCCCGAGGTGATCACCCAGCTCATGGCGCACCGCCGGGCGACCGATCCGCTCGAAGGGCTGACCGCGCGCGAGCGCGAGGTGCTCGGGCTGATGGCGGAGGGTTACAACAACACGACCATCGCCGAGCTGCTGGTGGTGAGCGACGGCGCGGTGCACAAGCACATCCGGAACATCTTCGCGAAGCTCGGCTTGCCGGAGGACAGCGGGCATCGGCGGGTCTTGGCGGTGCTGGCTTACTTGGGCGGTAAGGGCTGAGGCCCACGTAAGTGGCAAGGTCGAGTGGGGAGGATTGGGACGTGAATGTCCCGATTCCCGCATCGTCGAGCGCCACACGGGTCTCGGAGCTTGATCAACGGAGGATTTGGNNCCAAATCCTCCGTTGATCAAGGTCTTGCCGGGTACCCGAGCGCAGTGGACCGGAGATCGCGCAGGCTCGGGCACTATGGCCTTCGGCCGATGGAACTTCGCCAGCTCGCCCCGCCCAGGCCGCCCGGTATCCGCAGCATGGCGACATCCTGGCAACGCCCGCGTAAGGTCCCAAAGCGGAGGGTTGCGAAAGCCACTTTCGCAACGCTGAAGGTTGCGAAAGTGGCTTTCGCAACCTCCAACGACCGGTCCGGCAGGCGCGGTAGCGCAGGCACCACCCCACGACGGGGGTCACTCCCCTGGTTCCCCGATCCGCCGGACCATAGCGTCTTTCCCATGAACGACACCAAAAACGCCGGCGGCGCGCTCGTCACCGCCTCCCTCTGGCTCGCCCTCCTCGTCAGCTCGGCCATCAACGCGATCGGCCAGTTCGCGGGGCTGGACTGGACGTTCCGCACGATCGCGGGCGCCGTCGCGGTCGTGTGCATCGTGTTGCTGATCGTCCGTTACGTCGCCCGGCGCAGGGCCTGAACAACTCGGCCCGCCTGGAGGTCCGGGCGGGCCGAGTGCTTTCAGGACACCTTCGGCGTCGCGCGCACGCCGTGGTGCATGTACGGCTCCCCTGTCGACAACGTGTAGAACGTGACCGGCATCCAGGTCTGCGCGCCCGGCTCACGGCACACGTAGAGCGAGTCGGTGACCGGGACGAGGTCGAACTCCATCGTCTTCTCCGGCATCAGCTCGGCCAGCGGTCCCGTTGCGGTCTGTCGCAGCCGGAGACCGTCCTTTTCGGACAGTACCTCCATCAGCGCCCCGGCCCGCTCGTAGACACCGACGTGCCTCGAACCGTCGACGGTGACCGGAGGCGAGGGCGGCGTCAGCGGTCGCGGCATCGCCACGTCCGCCAGTTCCGCGAAGATCTCCCGGTACAGCTCCTCGAACAGGTCGCGGGTGTTGCCACCGTTGGTGAGCAACGTGACGGCGAGTCCCTGATCGGGCAGCAGCCGCAGGAACGCGGACTGCCCGATCGTGTTGCCGTCGTGACCGATGACCCGCCGTCCACTCCACTCGTCGCGGATCCAGCCGAGGCCCCAGGAATCGCCCAGGGAGTGCTTGTCGGGGAGGTCGGCGTGCTTCTCGGCCATCGCGGCGGCGGACGCCGTGGTCAGGATCCGCTCACCGGACAGGGTGAGCCCGCCGGTCAGATGCAGCCGCGCGAAGCCGAGCACGTCCTTGGCGGTGGCGGTGATCAGGCCCGCGGGGCCCATGTTCCGCGGCAATCCCCACACCGGCGCGGGCTTCGGGTCTTCGTCCGCGCCACCGACGTGCCCGACGGCGGCACGGAGCAGCAGCGCTTCCTCGGGCAGCGTCACGGTGTGGGTGAGACCGAGCGGCGCGAACAGCTTCTCCCGCATCGCGGCGTCCCAGGTCTGCCCCGTGAGCTTCTCGATCACGCGGCCCATGAGCACGAAACCCGAGTTGCAGTAGGAGAAGGTCTCGCCGAGGGGATGGTTCTGCGCGGCCTGGTCGAGGATTTCGACGTAGCGTTCGAGGCAGTCGTCACCTCGGCCGGTGTCGGTGAAGACGTCTCCGTCGATGCCGCTGGTGTGTGTCAGCAGATGCCGCATGGTCACCTGCTTGGCGACGTCCGGATCGGCGAGCCGCAGTTCGGGGACGACGTCGGCGATCGGCGCGTCGAGGTCGAGAAGGCCCTCGTCGACCAGCTGCATGACCACGGTCGCGGTCCACACCTTGGAGATCGAGCCGATCTGGAACACCGAATCGTCGGTGACCTCGACCCCGGACTTCGTGTTCAGCACGCCGTAGGAAGCCAAAACCTCGGCGTCGTCGCCGACCCGCGTGATGCCCAGCGCCGCTCCGGGAACGCGGTGCTTGCGCGCGAGTTCGGCCAGTCGTCGCCGCCAATGCGCCGCTTCGATCGGCACCCGCGACACCCCGTCCGCGGGCGCGGCGTACTGCTCGACCCATTCGAGGACGCGCCGGTTGAAGTCGACGCGCTGCGAGGGCGGCCCGTCGAGAATGAACAGGTGCGAGGCGTCCGGGTACAGCACCAGCCGCGACGGGACACCCCGGACGCGTAGTGCGCTGAACCACTGCTCGGCCTGACCGACCGGGCACCGGTCGTCGTTCGCGCCCTGGACGACGAGCGTCGGCGTCCGCACGTCGGCGACGCGGGCGAACGGCGAGAACCGCTCGTTCGCCTTGTCCCACGCCGGACCGCCGAGTTCACCGACGGCCAGGTAGTGCCCGGCGTCGGACGTGCCGCCCATGCTGGTGAGGTCGCTGACCACACCGCCGGCGACAGCGGCGGCGAAGCGGTCGTCCCGGCTGGTCAGATAGCAGGTCATGAACCCGCCGTAGCTGTAGCCCGCCACGGCGAGCCGGTCCGCGTCGGCGATCCCTTCGGCGACCAGGTGGTCGAGAGGTTCGAGGAAGTCGGCCGCGTCGGCGACACCCCACCCTCCCACGGCGCCCGTGTAGAAGTCCTCGCCGTAGCCGTCGCTCCCGCGCGGGTTGAGCAGCAGCACCGCCCAGCCTCGTGCCACGAGTTCCTGGTGATAGAGGTGGATCGAGTCGGCCGCGCCGTTCCAGGCGTTGTGCGGTCCGCCGTGGATGTCGAGCAGCAGCGGGGCGGCGCCGGATCGCGCCGGGTCCCGCAGCAGCCAGCCGTGCACGACGGTGCCGTCGCCGATGGTGAATTCCCGTTCCTCATGACGAAAAAGCTCGATATCGGACTCGCCGTGTTTCGTCCGCACGTCGACCGCGCCGGTGGCCGGGTCGACGACGGTGACCTCCCCGAACGACGTGCCCGTGGCCAGAACGACCACGACGCGCCCGCCCGCGATGTCCATTCCGGACACGACGCGGTCCGCGCCCGCCAGCACCGCGCGCGGCTCCCCGCCCTCGGTGTCCACTTCGTACAGATGGGTGCAGCCGCGGTCGCGGACGCCGAACAGCACGGCGCCGTCGGCCGTCACCTGCGGCAGGGCTCCCGGATAGCCTGGGCCGCCCGACATCACGTTGCGGTCCAGCGCGGCGGCCAAGTCGACCGGATCGCCACCGTCCAGCGGCACCCGCCACAGCCCCAGGTGCCCGACCTCGGTGTCGGGCCTGCCGACCACCAGCAGCGCGGTGCCGTCGGCGGTCCAGCCGACCGTGCCCGCCATCCCTTCGCCCGAGCCGATCAGCTGCGGCTCGGAGGTCTTCGTGGTCACGTCGAGAACGTAAGCACCGGAGCGGAACGTCAGATCCGCGTCACCGTCACGACCGGCGGAGAAGGCCAGCCGGGTTCCGTCGGGCGACCAGGCCGGGTCGCCGGCGTGCCAATCGCCGAAGGTCACCTGCCGGACTTCCCGGGTGGCGACGTCGAGGACGTGCAGATGCTTGCGGACGGTCTTGATCAGCCCCGCACCGTCGGCCTTGAAGTCCAGGCGGTCGGCCACCACCGGGGCGTTCGGCGCCGCTTCCCCGCCCGCCAGGTCGACCGCGGCCGAGAACGCGATCTTGCCGCCGTCCGGGCTCCACACCGGGGCGCCCGCACCCAGCGGGAGTTCGGTGATCCGCTCGGCCTCCCCGCCCGACGACGGCAGGAACCACACCTGCGGCGGCCCGTCCTGGGCACGGAGGAACGCGATCCGCGTGCCGTCCGGCGCCCATTTCGGTGCCATGTCGGCGGTTCCGCGCGTGAGCTGCCGTGCTTCGCCACCGGCCGCGCCGACCTCCCAGAGCGTGTGGACGTTCCGGTCCTCGTCGCGGTCGGCGGTGCGCAGGACGTAGACGATCCGGTCGCCGTCCGGGGAAAGCGAAGGCTGGCTGGGGACGGCGATGTCGTACAGGTCGTCGAGACCGAGACGTCGGGTCATGATGCGCTTGCTCCTCTGGAAATCGTGAGCTCGTTTTCGCTGAAGTGGCAGGCCGCCGAATGACGTCGGTATGCCGCGTCGTCAGCGGGATCCGCCTGGAGGCAGAGTTCGCGGCCGGTACGCACGAGCGGGCCGACCGGACAGCGGGTGTGGTAGCGGCATCCGGCCGGTGGATGGTGCGGGTCGGCGGGTTCGACGTCGGCGGTCTCGCTCGCGTCGCCGAGGTCGAGCAGTGAACCGGTCGCCGACGGCGCCGCGGCGAGCAGGTCACGGGTGTACGGGTGCTGTGGGTCCGTCAGCACCTGTTCGGCCGGGCCGACCTCGACGATCCGCCCGAGGTACATCACCGCGACGATGTCGCTGAGATAGCGGATCACCGCGAGGTTGTGCGAAATGAACAGCATCGATAGGCCCAGCCGCCGTTGCACCGACCGGACGAGATTCAGTACCGCGCCTTGAACCGACACGTCGAGCGCCGAGGTGATCTCGTCCGCGATCAGCACTTCGGGTCGCCCGGCCAGCGCGCGGGCGAGCGCCACCCGCTGCCGCTGGCCGCCGGAAAGCTGCCCCGGCAGATGCCCGGCCCGATCCGGGTCGAGGTTGACCAGTTCCAGCAGCCGGGCGACCTCGTCCCGGCGTGCGCCGCGGCCGGGCAGGACGCCGCGCGGGATCGCTTCGGTGATCGACTCCCCGATGCTCATCCGGGGGTCCAAAGAGGAATACGGATCCTGGAACACCATCTGCAACGGAGGACGCCGGGGTAGCTTGCGCACGTCCACGCCGCCCAGCAGGACCCGTCCGGCGCTGATCGGCGAGAGCCCGACGGCGGCGCGAGCCAGCGTCGATTTCCCGGAGCCCGATTCGCCGACGAGCCCCACGACCTGTCCGGAAGGGACGGTCAGGCCGACCCGGTCGACGGCGGTGAGCCCGCGCCTGCCGCCGTACCGCACGCTCACCGCGTCGAACACGAGATCGCTCACTCCGCACCTCCGGCGGTCACGGTTTCCTTGGCGGGTTGGGAAAGCGGCGCGGGATACCAGCACGCGACGCGATGCTCGGCCCCCACGCGCTCCAACGCCGGGTCTTCGAGACGGCACCGGTCGGTCGCCGACGGGCATCGGTCGGCGAAGGCACAGCCGTTGGGCACGCGATCCGGCTCCGGCGGACGGCCCGGGATCACCGCCAGCGACGCCTCACGATCGGTCTCGAGGTCGAGCGTCGCGGCCATCAGGGCCCGTGTGTAGGGATGCCGCGGCGTCGCGGCGGACGGCAGATCTTCCACCACCCGGCCCGCGTACATGACCAGCATCCGTTCGCACGTCTGCGAAACGACCGCGATGTCGTGGCTGATCAGGATGATCGCCGTATTCCGCTCCGCCCTGGTCCGCGCCAGCAGGCGCAGCAACTGCCGCTGCACCGTGACGTCCAGCGCCGTGGTCGGCTCGTCGGCGATGATGAGCTTAGGGTCGCCCATCAGGCCCATGCCGATCATCGCGCGCTGTCGCATCCCGCCGGAGAATTCGTGCGGGTACTGCCGCGCTCGGCGTTCGGCGGCGGGGATCCGCACCGCGCGCAACCGGTCGACGGCCCGCTCGAAGGCTTTGGCACGCGGGAGTCCCTGGTGCTGCTCGGCGACTTCGGCCAGTTGACGGCCGATCCGCCTGGTCGGGTTGAACGACGTCATCGGATCCTGGAACACCATCGCCAACGAGGTGCCGAGCAACCCGCGCAACTCCCGTTCCGGGGTCGTCAGCACCGGTTTCCCGGCGAATTCGAGCTTGTCCGCGGTGACCACGGCCGGCGATTCGACGAGTCGTGACACCGCCAGCCCGGTCAGGCTCTTGCCCGAGCCGGACTCGCCGACGACCCCGATCGCCTCGCCCGCGCGGACGGTGAAGCTCACCCCGCGCACCGGAACGGTCCAGCCCGCCGGACGCGGGAACGCCACCTGGAGGTTCTCCACCACCAGCACCGCGTCGTCGCGGACGTCGGCGGCGTCCTCCCTCGCGGGCGTGACCGGCCGCGGGGCGAGTTCGCGCAGGCCGGTGCGGACGCCGATCACCCCGGCGACGGTCTCACCGACCAGGTTGAAGGCGAGTCCCGCCAGCACCACGGCCACGCCCGGCGCGAGCGCGGCCGCCGGGTTGACGTAGATCCCGTTGAGCCCTTCGCCGAGCAGCCGTCCCCAGTCGTAATCCGGTGCCTGCACACCGATGCCGAGGAACGACAACCCGGAGAACGCCAGCAGGCAGGCACCCGCGCCGATGGTCGCGTTCACCACCAGTGGTTCGCCGATATTGGGGAGGATGTGCCGGAGCAGCAACCGTATCCGGCCGACCCCGGAGATCCGCGCGGCGGACACGAAGTCCTGCCCCGCGACGGAGGCGGACAGCGTCTGCGCGAGCCGCGCGAACGCCGGCGCGAGCGCGAAACCGACCGCGAACACCGCGCCGTGCGTCCCGACCCCGAAGATGACCGAGAAGAACAACACCAGCAACAGCCCCGGGAACGCGACCGCGATGTTCACCGCGGACGTCACCAGCCGTGCCGCGGGGCGCGGCAGCAGCGAGGGCAACGTGCCGAGCACGAGTCCGGTCACCACCCCGATCACCGTCGCGAGCACGGCCAGCAGGACCGAAAGCCGGGTCGCGACCAGGACGCGGAAGAGGATGTCGCGGCCGAGGTCGTCGGTACCGAGCCAATGCGCCGCCGACGGTCCCTGCCCGATGGCGTTCGTGTCGATCGCGAAAGCGTTGTCGTGCCACAGGATCGGGGCGAACACCGCGAGCGCGAGCACCAGCGTCAGCAGGGCCGCCGCGAACCCGCCCACCGGGGTGCGCAGCGCCGCGAACCATTTCGCCATCTCAGTTCTCCCGGATCGTCGAACGCGGATCGAGAACGGCCAGCAGCACGTCCACCGTCAGGTTCACCAGCAGGACCCCGATGCCGTAGACGAGCACGATCCCCTGTACCAGCGGATAATCCTTTTGCAGGATCGACTGGGCGATGGTCGAACCGAGGCCCGGCCAGGCGAAGACGTTCTCCACCAGCACCGTCCCGGCGACCATCCCGGTCAGCATCAGCCCGCCCATGGTGAGCGTCGCGGTCAGCGCATTCGGCAGCGCGTGCCGCAGGTAGACCAGCCGGGCGGGCAGCCGCTTCGCTCTCGCCGTGCGGATGAAGTCGTTGCCCAGCACGGAAAGCGTCTCCACCCGGACGATGCGCGCGAGCACCGACGCCGGACCGAGCGCCAGCGCGATCACCGGGAGCACGAACGAGCTCGCGCCCGCGTTCCCGGCGACCGGGAACCAGCCCAGCTGGACCGAGAAGAACGCGACCAGCGCCACCGCGAGCAGGAACTCCGGGATGGCCGCGAGCAGCACGGTCGTCGAGGTGAACGCCAGCTCACCGCCCCGACGGCGTCCACCTCGGGTCAGCACGGCGAACAGCAGGCCCAGCGGGATCGCGACCGCGATGACCACCACGAAGGCGGGCAACGCCAATTCGAGGGTGGCGGGCAGCCGGTCGCCGATCACCTCGGAGACCGGCTGCCCGCTCGTCATCGACGTCCCGAAGTCACCGGTGACCAGCCCGCCGAGGTAGTGGACGTACTGCAGCCACAGTGGATCGTCGAGGCCGAGCGCCGCCCGCCGAGCGTTCACCAGCTCGACCGGCGCGGTCAGCCCGAGCGCCGCCCGGACCGGGTCGCCCGGGATCAGCTGGATCATCAAGAACGCCGTGGTGATCAGGACCCACAACGAGATCGCGAACCGGCCGAGGCGGCGCACGGCGAACGACAGCCACGGGCTGCCGCGCAACCCGGCCGGGGCGACCGCGACGGCCATCAGCTGTACATCCGGATCGACGACGGCTCGACCGAACCGAAGATGACCTTGAACCGCGCGTTGCTGCCGAAGGTCGGGATGACCGAGTTGACGTAGGGCACGACGTCCAGCCGCTCGATGAGCGCCTGTTCCGCCGCGAGCCAGGTCGCGCAGCCCGATTCACCGGACATCTGCGCCGCCTGCGCGGCCTGTGACGTGTACTTCTCGTTCTCGATGTGGGCGAAGTTCGTGCCCGCCGGCGGTTTCGGTCCCGAGACGAACGGGCCGACCTGGCTCGGCAGCAGCAAGGTCACCGGCGCCAGCGAGATGTCCCACTCACCGGTGTTGAACAGCACCTGGCTGGTCCCCGGACTGTCGAGACCCTTGAGCGTCACGTCGGCGCCGACGGCCTTCCACGACTGCTGCATCAGTTCCGCGGCGGGCGCCATCGTCGGCCCGAGTTGCGTGCCGTAGATGGCGGTCAGCGCGAGCCGTTTGCCGTCCTTGACCCGCACCCCGTCCGCTCCCGGCTTCCAGCCGGCCGCGTCGAGGGTCGACTTCGCGGCGGCGACGTCGAACGCGGGGAGCTTGCCCGCCACCGCGTCCCCGGCACAGGCCCTGGGTTCGGTGGTGACCATTCCCTGGCTGGGTGCCCCCGAGCCGCTGGTGAGCACCTTCCCGATCTGGGCGAGGTCGAGCGCCTGCACCAGCCCGCGGCGCACGGCCTGGTCGCCGCCCGCACGGCCAGGCGCCTGGTTGAAGAACATCTCGCCCATCGGCACGACCTGCTCGCCGTGGAACAGCTTCTGGGCGCGCAGCCGCTGCTGGTCCTGGCCGGTGATCCGGGCGCCGTTGAGCTCACCGGACAGCAGCAGGTTCGCGGCGGTCGTCATGTTCTGGATGACCCGGAAGGTCACCTTCTCCGGCAGTCCGGGCTGCTCACGCTGCCAATCCCCCGGCCCCCACGCGTAATCCTTGCGCCTGGTGAGGGTGTAGTGGTCGTTCGGCACGATCTCGGTCATGGTGAACATGCCGGTGCCGTACTTGCCCTTGGCGAGCGCCTGCCGGTCGGTCACGCCCTTGCCGCACACGATCGGCAGACCGCCGACGTTGCGCAGCAGGAACGCGTCCGGCGCACCGCTGGTGAGCGTGATCTTCCGCGCCGCGTCGTCGGCGGTCGCCTTGGTCCCCGGCGCGACGGTGAGCCCGGACATCGGCGACTTGTTGGCGGGATCGCCGACGAAGTTGATGTTGGCCGCCACGTCGCTCGCGGTCAGCGGAGTGCCGTCGTCGCAGGTGATCCCGTTCCGCAGGGTGAAGGAGGCCGTGGTCGTGGTGGCCTCCCACTTCTCGGCGAGGCCGGCGATCGGCTTGCCCGCCTCGTCGAGGTTGATCAGGCTGTCGTAGAGGTAGCGCCCGATGTCGAGCGCGACCGAGAGCACGGTCATCGCCGGGTCGAGCGCTCCCGGATCGGTGCCGATCGCCATCGTGAAGGTCTTGCCCTCGGTCAATTTCTGGTTCGCGGTCCGGTCCTGCCCGGATTGCGACGTCCCCCCGCACGCGCTCACGGTCAAGGCCACCACGCTCGTGATCGCGGCGGTGAGCCGGGCTTTCTTCATGCGGTTTCTCCTATTGTCCCGAGTCGTTGGTTCGCGTCCTGAGCACTTCTGGTCGTGGGGTGGCTGAAGGGGACTTTCACCGCATGCGACGGGGGCGAAGCGCCCTTCATCACGTGAAGTGAGGGGGTGGTCGACGGTGCCAGGGGTCGTGAGTGATTTGGGCCGTTCTAACGACCCGAATCACTCACGACTTCCTCACGACCCGACGGTCTGCGCACGGAGGTGATCGACGGCGAGGCGGGCGGCCTCACCGAGGGCGGAGTCGACCGCGGGCTGGCGGTCGGCGAGGGATTCGGCGCGGGTGAACACCGCGACGGCGTAGCGGCGACCGTCCACATGGGTCACCACCCCCGCTTCGTTGCGGACGGCGGGAAGCGTCCCGGTCTTGGCCGCGATCGCGACACCCGCGGGGAAACCGGACGAGATCCGGTGCGGCCAGATCTGCTGCGCCATGATCGTCCGGACGCGTTCGCAGGCGGCCGGGTCGCCCGCGCGGTCGGTCCAGATCGCGTCGAGCAACGCGGTGATCTCCCTCGGCGTCGACGACGTCGTGCGTTCCGGGTCGAGCACCGCGAGTTTCCACATCTGCTCTTCGGTCGCCGCGGCGAACACGGCTCCCAGATCGTCATCCGGTTGCGCGCCGAGATCGGCGATCACCGAAGCGAAGAGGTCTTCGCAACAGCCGATCAGCCGCGTCCTGGCGAGGCCAAGGTCGGCGAGGACCCGGTCGACGGCTTCCTGCCCGACCCGGTGGTAGACGACGTCGGTCGCGGCGTTGTCGCTCATCGTCAGCATGAAATGCGCCAGGTCACGCCAGCTCATCTCGACGTCGTCCGCGCAGCCGGCGGTCCCGATCCCGCCGATCCGGTACCGCGCGGTGACGCGGGTCCGCTCGGTCTCGTCGATCCGCCCGGCGACCACCTCGCGGGCGAAGGCGACCGCCACCGGGATCTTGAACACGGACGCCAGCACGACCGGATCGTCCGCGCCGACACCGACTTCGGGACCGTCGGGGACGCCGATCTCGCGCGCGTGCACGAATCCGCGCGCCCCCGCCTCGGCGAAGACGGCCTCGATCTCGTCGGCGATCGCCGTCACTGGCTCACCCGGCGGTCGGCCCGTCCCGTGTGGACGAACAACGCGCGGCCGGTGCCGTCGTCACCGACGAACGCGTGCGGCATGTGCAGGCCGAGACCGTCGTGCTCGGCGACCAGGGTGTCGCCCTTGTAGCCCAGCAGCCTGCTCTTCTCCGGCGCCGAACCGAGGTCGGCGAACATGCCCTTCATCGTGCGTTCCAGCCACAGGCCGCCCTCTTCGTCCTGCGTGACGACGATGTCCGCCACCTGAGACGAGTACTCGCCCACATACCGCGACGGGTCCGCCGGGGCCTCCGCGGCGTTCGGCTCCGGCAGCGACGGGACCTCGACGCCGGCGAGGTCGCCCAGCACCTTCCGGAAGACGTCCAGGTACAGGTGCAACGGTTTGCCGCCGTTGGTCAGCAGGGCCACCGCGACGTTGCTGCCCGGCACCACGCGCAGGAACGCGGACTGGCCGATGGTGCCGCCGTCGTGTCCGATCACCGGGCCGCCGTCCCAGTCGAAGATCATCCAGCCGAGGCCCCACGCCCCGCCCATCAGGCCGAGGTAGGGCAGTTCGACCTGGCGTTCCCACATGGCCCGCGCGGTTTCGGGCCGCAGGACCAGGGTGCCGTCGTCCGCGCGGCCTTCGTTGAGGTGCATGCGCACGAAGGTCAGCAGGTCGCGCGGGCGCATCGCCACATGCGAACCCGCCGGCACGTTGGACCGCGTCAACGCCCAGGCGGGCGCGGCCACCGGCTCGTCGTCCGGCTTCGGCTGGAGGTGACCGATCGCCGCGCGATACCGAATCGCGTCGTAGGGCCCGGCCGCGGCATGGGTCAGACCGAGCGGCGTGAAGAGGTGGTCGCGCAGGCAGTCGTCGTAGGACTTGCCACGCAGGACTTCGATGATCCTGCCGAGCACGCAGTACCCGGCGTTGTTGTAGGAGAACATCTCCCCCGGCTGGAACAGCTGGGGCACGTCGGAGAGCGTCGCCACGAGCTTCGCGACGCAGTCGTCGCCCTGCCCGGTGTCGGTGAAGATGTCGCCCTCGAATCCGGAGGTGTGACAGGTCAGCTGCCGCACCGTGATCCGCGACGCCGCGTCGTCGTCCGCGAGGGTGAACTCGGGAAGGTAATCGCGGACCGGCTTGTCGAGGTCGAGCCTGCCTTCGTCGACGAGCTGCATCGCCAGGGTGGTGGTCCACACCTTGGTGATCGACCCGATCTGGAACACGGAGTCCACTGTGGACTCGACGCCGGTGTTCTTGTTCAGAATTCCGGCCGCGTGGTCGATCACCTCGCCGTTCGCGAAGACCGCGATGGCGGCGCCGGGCACCTGATGCTCGGCCAGAAGAGCGGAAAAGTTCTCCGCGAGCCAGGTATCGATTTCGGAAAGTTTCGACATGCGCACCTCTTGTCCGTGGAAAGGGTGGTCCGGCGGTTCCCGGAATGCTAGGCCGGTGACGGGCGTCACCGGTTCGTGCGGAACGACGAGAGCGGCGGGAAAATTCATCCGGCCGGACGAATCATTCGCGGTCGGCCTCGGGAAGCCTGAGCCATTCGACGGCCTGTGCCGCGGCGAACCCGATGAACGCGTCCCGCTCCGGCACCCGCGACCGCCCGTCGACCGCGTCGGTGAAAATCCCTACCGCGTAACGGCCGCCATCCGGGTACTCGACCACACCGACCTCGTTGCGCACCGACGGCAGCGTCCCGGTCTTGCCGCTGACGCGGATCCCGTCGTCCGGGAACCCGGACCGCAGCCGGTGCGGCCACACCTGGAGGTCCATCCAGCGCCGGACGTCCGCGCACGCCGCCGGAGCCGCCGCCTCGTCGCGCCAGATGAGCCCGAGCAGCCGGGTGATCTCCTCCGCGGTCGTGGCGCAACTGTGCTCCGGTTGCAGGGCGCGCAACGCGGTGATGCGCTCGATCGGCAGCTCCGTCAGCAGCCTTTCGTCGTCCTCGTAGGAGATCCCGAGGTCGTCCCCGATGCCGCGCAGCACCTCTCCGCAGTCCTGTGAAACGGTGGTGTGCTCGAAACCGAGGTCGCGCAACGTCTTCTCGGTCGCTTCCTTACCGACGCGGTCGAGGGTCAGGTCGGTGGCGACGTTGTCGCTGATCCCGATCATCAGGATCGCGAGGTCGTACCAGGACATCGTGATCTCGTGCCGGAAGGTGGCCAGGCCGTACGGGCTCGGCGTGGGATGCCCCGGCGGGACGGTGATCCGCTCGCCGAGGTCGAGCGCGCCCTCGGCACCCTGCTTCGCCAGTTCCAGCGCGATCGGGACCTTGAAGACCGACGCCGTGACGACCGGGGCGTGTTCGTCGACGCCGATTTGCCGGGCGCCGTCGATTTCGGCCGCGTGCAGCCGGACGCGGACGCCGACCTCCTTCGCGCGCTCGTTGATCTTTTCGGTGACTTCGGACGCGGTGGGCATGGGACTCCTTGTCTGCGTTGGGGTCGTGTCTCGTCGGGAGCCGGGGGTTGTTGCGAAAGCCACTTTC